>JACRJB010000052.1 GCA_016215605.1 Rhodopseudomonas palustris | reverse complement strand
GCCCTCGACGACGTCGAGTTCGGTTTCGAGCGACTTGGCTTCCTCGACGGTGATGACACCCTCGTTGCCGACCTTCTTCATCGCGTCCGACAGGAACTTGCCGATCTCGACGTCGCCATTGGCCGAAATCGTGCCGACCTGGGCGATCTCCTCGTTCGAGGTGACCTTCTTGGAGTTCTTGACGAGATCCGCGACGACCGCTTCGACCGCGAGGTCGATGCCGCGCTTCAGATCCATCGGGTTCATGCCGGCGGCGACGGCCTTGCCGCCTTCGCGGACGATCGCCTGGGCCAGCACGGTCGCGGTGGTGGTGCCGTCACCGGCGGCGTCGGCCGACTTGCTGGCCACTTCGCGCACCATCTGCGCGCCCATGTTCTCGAACTTGTCCTCGAGCTCGATCTCCTTGGCGACGGTGACGCCGTCCTTGGTGATACGCGGAGCGCCGAACGACTTGTCGAGCACGACGTTGCGGCCCTTCGGGCCGAGCGTGACCTTCACGGCATTGGCGAGAATGTCCACGCCGCGCAGCATGCGGTCGCGGGCGTCGACGCCGAATTTGACTTCTTTAGCGGACATATGAGGTTTCCCTGATTGATTGGTTGGCCCTCATCCTGAGGAGCCGCGGCGTAGCTCGCAGAGCGAAGCCGGGGCGTCTCGAAGGATGAGATGTTGCTGTTTGTGGTTCACCCTTCGAGACGCGCCCTTCGGGCGCTCCTCAGGGTGAGGGCCGAAGCGCGACTCAGGCCGCCTTCTTCTTGGCGGGCGCGACGTCGGTGATGACGCCCATGATGTCGCTTTCCTTCATGATCAGCAGCTCTTTGCCGTCGATCTTGACTTCGGTGCCCGACCACTTGCCGAACAGCACCCGGTCGCCGACCTTGAGGTCGATCGGGATCAGCTTGCCGGCTTCGTCGCGGCCACCCGGGCCGACGGCGACGATTTCGCCCTGCGAGGGCTTTTCCTTGGCCGAGTCAGGAATGATGATACCGCCAGCGGTCTTCTCTTCGGCGTCGATGCGCTTGACCACGACGCGGTCGTGAAGCGGACGGAAATTCATGCAAGTCCTCCTAAGTTTCTGAACAGTTTTCAGAATTTCTGCAAATTGGCAGTCGAGCCCGACGAGTGCCAAGCCGACATTGAGGAGATAATCCAGCACCTGTGGGGAGACAAGGGTGGATAGCAGAAAAATTGGCACTCGGGGGGAACTTCTGCCAATTCCGCGCACCAGGCTTAACGCGCGCGAGCGCCGCGCCGGCCCCGGCCATTAACCGGCGCTGCTGCTAGCACTTGTCCTAAGTCGCTGCTAACGCTGACTTTTTACACACAACGTTAAACTTTTGGGCTTGAGATAGGTTACTTGGTGACGTCACAATTGCAGCAGCCCCGCCGGCTGAAGTGGACACCGGAACCCGGCGGGCAGTCAGGACAGGCCGTAGAGCACATCGATCCCGCAAGCCGGACACCACTTTTGCTGAATGCGCTCTACCCCAGGAGGTTGGCATGGACGGACAAGGTGCAGTCTCTGAAGACTTCAGGAAACAGGTGCTCGGCTACGGTTTGACGACGGCGGAAATTCTGTACCGCCGGCCGGATCGCAACTGGCTGCTGCAGAGCTACACTTGGCAGAACTACGACCTGTTCCCGCATTTCCCGGCGCTCAAGGATTTTCTGTCGTTCTGGGAGAAGGAACTCGAGGGACCGCTGTTCTCCGTCACCGTGGCACACTCCAAGCTGATCAAACCAGCCGAACTGCGCGCCATCGACGGCGTGTTCCGGCTGCATTGAGGCTGGCGATCGTCCCCGCGCGCGCCTAGATTGCGGGAGTTGAACGCGTGCCGGAGGCGCAGCGATGAAGCGTGCAGTCGATCTGACGTTCGCCGAGCTTGCGGAAGCAGGCGCTGCAGCAGCGCAGCAGGCCGCCGACCGGGCCTATGCGGCCGGCGTGACGGTGAGCGGCACAGAGCAGACCGACGGACCGATCGTCGAATCCGGCGGCTCGACGGATCGGGAGCGATCCCGGAAGAAAGTGGCCGGGCGTCGTCGCTGATCTGAGGTGTGAGCGGCCGGCCATTCATGATGGTGGTGGCCGGGCCGAACGGCTCGGGCAAGAGCACGCTCACCAACTATCTGTCGAGCGCGGGCGTCGATTTCGGCGTCTACATCAATCCGGATCAAATCGCTGCCACGCTCGATTTGAGCGAGCCGGCTCGCTCACGCGCAGCTCAGGATATTGCCGATGAGCGGCGAGAAGCCTGTCTGCAATCACGCCAGAATTTCACGTTCGAGACCGTGATGTCTCACCCCAGCAAGCTCGATTTGATGAGACGTGCGGCAGCTTCCGGATATGACGTCACGCTGTTGTTCGTCTGCACCTCCGATGCCGCACTCAATGTGAAACGCGTGGCGCAGCGCGTCAGGCTCGGCGGTCACGATGTTCCGGAAGATCGCGTGCGGTCACGCTATGCGCGCACCCTCGAGCTGTTGGTACCGGCCGCGCTGATTGCTGATCGGACCGTGCTGTTCGACAACAGCAGATTCCTGCGACCGAGCTCCGCATCAACTCCGGCGACGCGGCGGTTTGGACTGCGGCCCGTCGCGGAATTGCGACGGATCGATGCAGGCTTCTGTTTGAACGTCACCGGCGAAGTACCTCGATGGATCCAAGATCATTTTGTCGGGCCGCTCGAAGCGGGGGCTGCGGGGCTGCCGCTGAAGCGTGGACCTTGAATAGTTTTGCCGACAACAAGGCGGGTACTCGGCCTCAGTCGATCTGCGGACCCGCCCGCGCGGTCGGCTGCAGGGCCGGCGACGTCGGTGGAGGCGCGGGCGCTTCGAAATCGAGCAGCGACCAGCGCCGGGTGTCGCGCTGATACAGGCAGAGCTGCTGCGTCAGGCCGGTGTGAGTGATCCACGCCAGCACCGCCTCGTCGTAGCGGATGTCGGCGTCGTTGAGGCGCCAGCCGGGCGGCGTCCATCCGGAGTCGCCGTTGATCGTCGGCAGGCCGACCCGCATCGAGATCCACATCGCGTCCCAGTTCCGCAATGCGTCGTGCGGCGGCCGTCCGGCGTCGACCACGAACGCCCGGCACGCCGCCGGCGGCGGCGGCACCGCGGCGAGCCGCTCCAGCTCGGCGTGCCGCGGCAGGTTGGCGGGCTGCAGGCTGATCTGTTCGGCGAGGCAGACGGCGACGACGAGTCCCGCGATCACCTGCCGGGCGCGTCGCCGGCCGCTCGCGGTGGTGTCGATCCAGTGCTGCAGCAGCACCGCGAGACCGAGCACCACCCACAGATTCACCAGCAGCTGGATCCGTCCGCCGGCCCGGATTGCGACGCTGCCCGGGATGATATGATAGGCCAGCCAGAACGGGCTGAACGTTCCGATCCGCATCGTCGCGAGCCACGACAGCGCCCACACCGCGGCGCAGGCGGCGCCGAACACCACGGGCCACGGCGTGCGCACCGCCGGCCCGGCGATGCGGCGCAGCCGTACCAGCAGGATCAGCAGGCACGCGGTCATCACCGGGGTGACGGCGAGGGCGCGTTCGTGGGGGACGTCGCCGAGCGACCGGTCGACCAGCCAGCCCCACGCCCCATTCGAGGTGCCGACGTTGAGCAGATCCTTGGGAAACGGCGCGAAGCTGATGTAGTCGCGGAACGACCGGCCGGACTGCTGCTGCAGCGCCGGCAGATAGATCATCAGCAGCGGCACGATGCCGATGACGAAACCCGCCGCCGCGGCGGCGGCCAGCGCGCCGCACGGCCTTGGATGCTGTCTGAGCAGCGCGAGCGTCTCGCCTCGGCGCATCAGCGCGATCGTACCGAGGCCGAACAGCAGCGTCAGCGCGAACAGCCAGGCGACGTAGAACGAGGTCGCGAACAGCAGCCCGTACAACAGGCCGGCGATGCCGGCGCGGGCGAGCGACCAGCGCGTCGGGCGCGGAAACGCCTCGATCGCCCACAGCGCCAGCAGCACGATGCAGGGTACGTCGTACAGCGCAAAGAAATTCGGATGCGCTTCCGCGGTCTTGAACATCAGATTGTTCGGGAAGGTGATCAGCACGGCGGCGCCGACCGCGAGCGCCGGAGTCAGCCGCAGGTAGCGGCGGCAGATCACCAGAGTTGCGCCGAAGCAGGCGAGCGACAAGGCGATCGCGAGCGCCTGCGCGGCGAGAAACGGATCGAGCCCGACTACGCGCAGGGCGGAGTAGGGCAGCGCGTCGAGCAGGAACGCGTCGGTGTAGCCGAGTACGTTTCGCTGCGGAAAATAGAACGACGGCGACAGCAGCTCGGCCCGGCCGCGCAGCGCCGCGTACAGATGCTCGTGCAGATAGGCGATCAGCCGGCCGTCGCCGACATTGCCGGAGACGAGATCGAACCCGGACAACAAGCTCGACCGGAACGCGATGGCGGCGCTCGCAGCCCATGCGATCAGTCCGGCCGACCAACTCGGCAGACCGACCGGGCGCACGCGGTCGTGCTCCGCGACGGCGCGCGGCGAATCCGTTGCGTCCCGATCGTTCATGCTGATCGCCTGGCGGAGTAAGCGGACGTCCAAGCCTAGTTCGGGCGCCGCGCGATGATCATTGAGACGAAACAAACCGGACCTGGACAACGCGCGGTGTCTCATCGGACACCACGATCGCGTAGTCCGGACCGCGCGAATCCGGAGAACGCGTCGTCGTCCCTCTCGCCATTGTCGATAACCCGGCCGGGTGGCGACCAACCGGAAGGACCATTGAGGCTGGGCCTGACGGCGATGGCCGGCGCGGCGGTCGATCCGGCGAGTAGTTTGCGCCGCCCGAGTGGACGCGCGTGATGCCGCAGTGACTTGAGTAGCAATCCGATCTCCCGCATCCGACTCCGACGGTTGATCGATTGCGAAGAGACCCTCGCGGTCGCGGCACTCAGCTCGTGGTCGCAGAGTGAGGGTAGCATTGCGGAGAAACCAAGAAGCGACGCGGAGTCGCGCAGACGTGCAACTTGTCGCTGTCGGACAGCAATTTATCGAATCGTCGGCGGAGCGGCGGGAAGTCGCGCTGCGCGGCTCTGTTTCGCAAAATTACTGTGTGACGCGAACCGAGACGTCGTTGCGACAATCGCGGACGCGGGCGCATCGCGTCGGGGGGCGGCTGCGATCGCCTGTGAGACCGGGCTGTGGCGCATCAGCGCCGTCTCGCGACGCCGCAACCGGGCGCCGCGCGGCCGCGCCCGTCCGGGTCGGCGCGATGACCACATTTGCTTGGAAGGCCGGCAACGGATTCGTAAGGATGATCACGCTCCGGCGCGAGGGGCCGAATGGAACAACCCTTTCCTCACTCTTTGAGCTAATATGTAGTTCGACAGAAAGTCGCCATCTGATCGGATGGCCTCGTAGAATCCACAGGCTCCAGGGCTGGGCGATGGGCACAGACGACGAGTTCGCAGCGGAAGATCCGGCCGTCCGGCTCGCCGCGCTCGAGCGGGCCAACGACGCCGTCGTGATCGTGGATTCCGATCGTCACGTGCGTTACTTCAACGGCGCGGCGGAATCGATCTGGGGGCGCGACCGCGCCGAGGTGCTCGGTTGCGACGTCGGTTCGCTGGGGCTCGACGACCTCGGCGCGCGGGAAGCGGCGCCCGCGGCGGCGGCAGCCGATCCATCGGCCGACGAGGGCGGCTCCGAAATCAGCATCGACCGCAAGGACGGCAGCCAGATCCGCGCCGCGGTGTCGGTCTCGCACGTTCAGTTCGGCTGCAGCGGCTGCACCATCGCCTTCGTCCGGGACGTCACCCGGGACGTCGAGCGGCGCGAAGGAATGGCGCTGCTGACGTCGATCGCCGATCGCACCAACCGTGCCGTGGTGGTCACCGATCGCGACGAGACGATCATCTACACCAATGCCGGTTTCACGCGGATGTTCGGTTACACGCCGGAGGAGGCGAAGGGCGAGCGGCCGGGGCCGCTGCTTGCGGGCCGGCACACCGATCGCGAGACGCTGGCGAGCCTCGGCTGCTGGATGGGCGAGGACGAGGGCGGCGAGGAAGAGATCCTGCTCTACGATAAGCACGGCGGAGAGATCTGGGTGTCCGCCGACGTCAAGGCGCTGCGCAACGGGCGCGGCGAACTCAATCACGGCTTCGCGCTGCTGACCGATATTTCGGAAACCGTGCAGTTGCGCACGCTGCAGCAACTGACGCTCGGCGCGCTGGCCGATGAGATGCCGATCACCGAGATCGCCGACCGGATGTGCCGCTTCGTCGAGAAGATCGCGCCCGACGTGGTGTCGTCGCTGCTGCACATCGACTCCGGCGGGCTGGTTCATCCGCTCGGCGGCCCGAGCCTTCCAGAAGCGTATTCGCGCGCGCTGGACGGGGTCGCGATCGGTCCTGAGATCGGCTCCTGCGGGACCGCGGCCTATTACGGCAAGCCGGTGTTGTCGATCGACCTCGACGACGATCCGCGCTGGCAGCCCTTCAAGGCGCTGCCGCTCGCCGCCGGACTGCGCGCCTGCTGGTCGTCGCCGATCAAGGCCAAGGACGGCCGCGTGATCGGAACCTTCGCCTTCTACTTCCGCGAATGCCGTGCGCCGAGCCGCTGGCACGAGCGGATCGTCGAGGCCTGCGTGCATCTCGGCGCGCTGGCGATCGAGCGCAAGGAAGCGCGCGCCCAGATCGCGCGGCTGGCCTATTACGACATGCTGACCGGCCTGCCGAACCGCGCGCGGCTGCGCGACCTGATCGCGCAGGCGACCGGGGCCTGCGGCGCGGACGATCACGTCGCGCTGGCGTTTCTCGACGTCGACAATTTCAAGGACGTCAACGACACGCTCGGCCATTCGGCCGGCGACGAATTTCTCGTCGAGTTCGCACAGCGTCTGCGCGAACAGATCCAACCCGGCGACATGCTCGGGCGGCTCGGCGGCGACGAATTCGTGATCGTGATGCCGGGGCGCGACGCGACCGAAGCCGGGCTGGTGGCGTCGCGGATCGCCAACGCGCTGACGATCCCGCTGCGGATCGGATCGCGACAGGTGCCGATGTCCGCCAGCGTCGGCATCAGCCTGTATCCCGACAACGCGACCGACATCGACACGCTGATCCGGCAGGCCGATACGGCGATGTATCAGGCCAAGCGGGCGGGGCGTTCGACCCACCGGTTCTTCAGCCAGGACATGAACAGCGCCGCGCAGGAACGGATGGCCTACAGCGCGGCGCTGCGCAACGCGATCGCGCGCGATGCGCTGGAGCTGTACTATCAGCCGCAGATCAGGACCTGCGACGGCGCGATCCACGGCGTCGAGGCCCTGGCGCGCTGGAACGACCCGGTACTCGGCGCGGTGTCGCCGGCGAAGTTCATTCCGCTCGCGGAGGAGTGCGGCCTGATCGAGCAGATCGCGCTGTGGTCGATCCGCGCCGCCTGCCGGCAGATGGCGGTGTGGCGCGATCAGGGGCTGGATGTTCCCTGCGTGTCGATCAACCTGTCGCCGATCAACTTCCAGAACCCGAATCTCGCCGCTTTGGTCGCCGATGTTCTCGCCGAGTTTCAGCTGCCGGCCAATGTGCTGATGCTCGAAGTGACCGAGGGCGTGGTGCAGAAGGAGCGCTCGCTCGCGATCGAAACGATGAACGCGCTGCGCCGGCTCGGCGTGGGATTGTCGCTCGACGATTTCGGCACCGGCTATTCGAGCCTGAGCCGGCTGGCGCAGCTGCCGATCCGCGAATTGAAGATCGACCGCGGCTTCATGCGCAACATCGAGCACGATTCCAGCGAACGCGCGGTCGTGACCGCGGTGGTGCGCGTCGGCCAGAGCCTGCAGCTCAGCGTGATCGCCGAAGGCGTCGAGACCGAAGGGCAATTCGCGCTGCTGTCCGAACTCGGTTGCGACATCGTCCAGGGATTCCTCTACGCCCCGGCGCTGACGCCGGCGGCCTTCGAACTCTGGCTGCTCGACTACAGCGCGCGGCGCGCCGGGGCGATGATGCGGCGCCTCGCCGACGCCAATGCGGCACCGGCGCCGGACTCCGCGGGCCGCGGCTCCGCGATCCGCCTGCTCGGTTAGAGCGCTTCATCGCTTGATTGAAACGATCGACCATTCCGCAGGCACTGAATCCTCATCCTGAGGAGCCCGGCGAAGCCGGGCGTCTCGAAGGATGGGGAAGCGCATTCTCTGTGGCCCATGGTTCGAGACGGCGCTGCGCGCCTCCTCACCATGAGGTTGTGCATGTGGCGGAAGTTACTGATATTCAGCTCTGATTTCAAGAAAAGCAGAGCGGCTCTAGTCGCCGCAGCGACCGAGCGGCGCTACGTCAGCACGCCGACCACCGCGCCCATCAGGCAGGTGGTGAGCGTGCCGGAGACGATCGATTTCAGCCCGAGCGAGGCGATCTCTTCGCGACGCTCCGGCGCCATCGCGGTGAGGCCGCCGAGCATGATGCCGAGGCTGCCGAAATTGGCGAAGCCGCACATCGCATACAGCATGATCAGCCGCGAGCGCGGATCGAGTGCGCCCTCCGGCAGCTTCGACAGTTCGACATAGGCGATCAGTTCGTTGAGCATGGTCTTGATGCCCATCAGCGAGCCGGCGGTGGCCGCCTGCGGCCACGGCAGGCCGAGCAGCCAGCACACCGGGGCCATCGCATAGCCGAGCATCCGCTGCAGCGAGATCGGCGCGCCGCCGATATTCGGCAACAGCCCGAGCACAGCGTTGGCGAGATACACCAGCGCCACCAGCACGATCAGCATCGCGACGATGTTGAGCAGCAGTTCGAGTCCGGCGGCGGTGCCTTTGACCACGGCGTCCATGCTGCTGACCGCGATCCGCTCCGGATCGGCGAGCGCGCCGCCGGTGGCGCGCGGCTCGGTCTCCGGCACCATGATCAGACTGACCAGGATCGCCGACGGCGCGCCCAGCACCGAGGCGATGACGAAATGCGCGGCGGCGTCGGGCAGATGCGGCGCGAGCAGGGTGGCGTACAGCACCAGCACGGTGCCGGCGATGCCGGCCATGCCGCCGGTCATCACCAGAAACAATTCGCTGCGGGTGAGCTGCGCCAGATACGGCCGGATGAACAGCGGCGCCTCGACCATGCCGAGAAACACATTGGCGGCGGTCGACAATCCGACCGCACCGCCGACGCCGAGCGTGCGCTCCAAAATCCACGACATGCCGTGCACGATCGGCGGCAGGATCTTCCAGTAGAACAAGAGCGTGGTGAGCACGCTCATCACCAGCACCACCGGCAGCGCCTGGAAGGCGAGGATGAAATCCGCGCCCGGCGCCTTGATGTCGAACGGCGCCGCGCCGCCGCCGAGATAGCCGAACGCGAACGAGGTGCCGGCGCGGGTCGCCGCGCCGATCACCCCGACGGCGTCGTTGATCACGCCGAACGCGTGCGCGGCGCCCGGCAGCTTCAGCATCAGCGCCGCGGTGGCCAGCGTCACCGCCAGCCCGACCGCGATCTGCCGCAGCGAGACGCGGTCACGATGTTCGCCGAACGCCCAGGCGAGCATCAGCAGTGCGAAAATTCCAAAACCGGATTGCAGTTGCAGCATCAGTCCCCCGCGGCATTATGCCGATGCGACGGCGCGGAGCAATTGCGCCTTCCGGACAAGGCTGGCGTGCAGCCGCGCCGGTTGACCGCCGGCGCGCTGCGGGCCATCCCTTCGCAAATGACCGTCAGTTCGAGGCGCCCGCCGGCGTCTGCGTCCCAACTCCGATGACCGCATCCGCCGCTTCCGGCTCGCTGCTGCGCCAGCGCGGCTTCGCGATCTATCTCGGCGCGCGGACGCTGTCGCGCTTCGCCAGCCAGATCGGGGCGGTGGCGGTGGGCTGGCAGGTCTACGACATGACCTCGAGCGCGTTCGCACTCGGCATGATCGGGCTGGTGCAGTTCATCCCGACCGCGCTGCTGGTGTTCGTCGCCGGCCACGCCGTCGACCGCTTCGACCGCAAGCGGGTGGTGCAGCTCTGCCAGATCGCCGAGGGGCTGACCGCGGTGTTTCTCGCCGCCGGCACCTATGGCGGCTGGCTGACGGTCTCGCAGATCTTCATCGCGATGACCGTGGTCGGCATCGCCACCTCGTTCGAAAGCCCGGCGATGGCGGCGCTGCTGCCATCGGTGGTGCCGGACGGGACGCTGCAGCGGGCGACCGCGACTTCGACCGGCTTCGCCCAGCTGGCGATGATCACCGGGCCGGCGCTCGGCGGCTTCGCCTACGCGTTCGCGCCCGGCTTGCCCTATGTGATGATGGCGGCGTTCTGGCTCGCGGGCAGCGTGCTGATGCCGCTGGTGGCGGTGACGCGGCCGGTGGCGGTGGAGCCGTCGAGCGAGATCGACGATCTGTATTCCGGCCTGCGCTTCGTCCGTTCCAATCCGGCGATCCTCGGCACCATCTCGCTCGATCTGTTCGCGGTGCTGCTCGGCGGCGCGACCGCGCTGCTGCCGATCTATGCCCGCGACATCCTGCACACCGGGCCGTGGGGCCTCGGCCTGCTGCGCGCCGCGCCGGCGATCGGCGCGCTGGCGATGACCATCGTGCTGGCGCGCTGGTCGATCGAACGCCGGGTCGGGCTACGGATGTTCCAGGCGGTCATCGTGTTCGGCGTCGCCACCATCGTGTTCGCGCTGTCGTGGTGGCTGTGGCTGTCGGTGGCGGCGCTGGTGATCATGGGCGCTGCCGATACCGTCAGCGTGGTGATCCGGTTCTCGCTGGTGCAGCTCGCCACCCCGGACAACATGCGCGGCCGGGTCGGCGCGGTGAACTTCCTGTTCATCAACGCCTCCAACCAGCTCGGCCAGTTCGAGAGCGGCGTCACCGCGGCGCTGTTCGGGGCGATGCCGGCGGCGGTGCTCGGCGGCGTCGGAACCGTGCTGGTCGCGCTGCTGTGGATGCGGCTGTTTCCGACGCTGCGGAAGGTCGAGCGGCTGGAATAGCCATCGCCGCGCTGTCATGACGGCTGTGCTACAGAGGCCGTCGCGCCAACGGGGCGCGGCGGGACGGCAGCGGATGGCCAACGACCGAATCATCGCGACCTATCATCCGAGCAGCGAACCCGCGCGGATCGCCGACCGCGCGCAGGGGCTGGCGATCGAGCAGAGCGTCGAATGCCCGCTCGATGCGATCAGCGATCCCTGGGTGCGCAACGCCGTGCTCGGCCGGGTGGCGCGGATCGATCAGATTGCGGACGGCCGCTACGCGGTGCGGATCGCGCTGGCGGCGGCGACCGCGCCGGCCGAGCCCGGGCAATTGCTCAACATGCTGTTCGGCAATGCGTCGATCCAGCCCGACGTCGCGCTGGTCGATGTCGAACTGCCGCCGTCCTATCTCGACGCGTTCGGCGGTCCGAAGCTCGGCCTTGGCGGCGTCCGCGCGCTGACCGGCGTGCAGGGGCGGGCGCTGACGGCCTCGGCGCTGAAGCCGCAGGGACTGTCGCCCGAGGCGCTGGCTTTGATTGCGCGGCGGCTGGCCGAGGGCGGCGTCGATTTGATCAAGGACGATCACGGCATCGCCGATCAGGCCTACAGTCCGTTCGCGGCGCGGATCGCCGCGGTCGGCCGCGCGGTGCGGGCCGCCAATGAGTCGAGCGGACGGCGCACGCTGTATGCGCCGCACGTCACCGGCTCGCTCGATACCATGCGTCGCCAGCTCGATCTCATTCGGGGTGAGGGCATTGCTGCGCTGATGATGATGCCGATGATCGTGGGGCTGTCGAATTTCCACGCGCTAGTGCGCGAGGCGGAGGGGCTGGTGGTGCTGGCGCATCCGGCGATGTCCGGCGCGACGACGATCGCGCCGCCGCTGCTGCTCGGCAAACTGTTCCGGCTGTTCGGCGCCGACGCCACGGTGTTTCCGCATCATGGCGGGCGGTTCGCCTACACGCCGGATACGTGCCGCGCCCTCGCGGCGGCGGCGCGTGAGCCCTGGGGCGGGCTGAAGCCGTGCCTGCCGGTGCCGGCGGGCGGCATCGCGATCGATCGCGTCCCCGAGCTGTTGTCATTCTACGGCGCCGACGTGATGCTGCTGATCGGCGGCAGCCTGCTCGCCGCGCGCGAGCGTCTCACGGAGCAGGCGGCGCAGTTCGTTGCGGAGGTCGCAGCCCATGGCCAATGACGAGATCAAGGGCGAGCAGCCCGGCGTGCGGAAACAGACGACGCCGGGACGCTGGGACGGCGTCGAACCGATGCAGTACAAGCAGACCGGCGACGCGCCGTTCTGCGACGTGACGCGGCAGGTGCTGTTCGCCGATCCGAACCTCGCCTGCGAGTGGCGCTACTTCGAAGTGGACGAGGGCGGCTACTCGACACTGGAGCGGCATGCGCATGTGCATGCGGTGATGATCCATCGCGGCAAGGGGCATTGCCTGGTCGGCACGCGCATCGATGCGGTCGCGGCCGGCGATCTCGTCTTCATCCCGCCAATGTCGTGGCACCAGTTTCGCGCGGATAGCGGCGATTGTCTCGGCTTCCTCTGCGTCGTCAACGCCGCGCGCGACAAGCCGCAACTGCCGGGAGCGGACGATCTCGCGGAGCTGCGGCGTGATCCGGCGGTCGGCGAGTTCATCCGCACCGGGCAGGATTGACGCCGCGCAGGCGCTTGCAGGAAGTCCGCCATGGCCGGGCTTGTCCCTGCCATCCACGGTCTTGCTTGCGGCTTCGTGGATGCCGGGGGATGTGAGGATCAAATCATCGCGGCGCGATCTCGACCGTCACGGTGTGGCGGCTCGCCGGCGGCACGTTCTCCCAGTCGCGCAGATAGTCGAGCACGATGCTCGCGGTGCCCGCCTTGCGGGCGGTGACGCGGAAATGCCGCTGACCGGGCGCGCCGATCAGCGGCTTGCCGCCGGCATCGGTGAAACCGGCGTCGGAGATGTCGACCAGATCGAGATTGCGGCTTTCAGTCGGATCGAGATGCCAACGATAGCCGGTCGAGGGGTTTTCCTTGATGGCGAAGCTCGCGGCTTCACCGGGCGCGAGGCGCAGAGTCTCGGCGCTGTCCTCGGCGCGCGACGGGGTGGCGATGGCGATCAGCAGCAGCGCGGCGATGGCCGCCGTCCGGCGCAACGGCTTAAAACTATCAACAAGTGGTATCTTCATGCCAATTCCTGAAGAAAAAATCGGAAACAACCAAAGAACCTTAGCATCGCGTTAATCCCGCCGGCGCCACACTGCACCAGAATGTGAAAGAGGTCGATGATGCGAATTGGGAGCGCCGTCTCAGCTCAATCCGATCTCGCCGCGCTGCGGATTCTATCGCGTAGCACGTCGTCGCCGGGCCGCCCGGATCGAACCGCCGCCGCGGACGTCTTCGGCGGCAAGGCCGGCTCGTCTTCCACGCTGACGACCTATTCGGCGAAGGGCACGCTGTCGCAGGGCAGCGGGCCCGAGGCGCTGATCAAGGCCATGGCGCAGTCGCCGACCTTCGCCAATGCGGCGCGTGGCGTCGTCGACGATCAGGTCCGCGCGCTGGTGCGTGACGGCAAGATCGCGACCTTGCCGCCGCCGAAGGACTTCGATCCGTCGAAGCTGAGCGCCGCCGAGCAGAACATCTATCATGTCGTCGAAGGCCTGCAGAGCCTGTACGATTTCCAGCCGAAGACGCTGGACGACGCGCTCGCCAGCCACGTCAAGACCGTGATCGACAGCTATCCGGATGCGATCGCGCGGATGAAGGATGGCCTCGCCAGCGGATCGCTGCCGGAAAGCGACGGCTGGAAGAACGTCATCGCCGGGTACGAGGCCGAACTCGAGGCCGCGCAGCAGGGGCGGATGACGATCTCCGGGATCGACGACCCCAATCTGGTGCAGACCACCAACGTGTTCGACGTCCGGTTCGACGGCATCGGCTGGAGCGGCTCCGGCACCAAGACGACGGCGAACATTCCGGCACTGCAGCAGCTCACCGGCACCAAGAACGTGCTGCCCGGAGGCGGTCCTTACACCGGCAGCTATGTGATCAGTTGGTAATCAAACCGTGCCGGAACGTGTCCGGCACGGAGGTGCGGCGGATCAGGCGAGCTCGATCGGGCCGTGATCGTCGCAATGGCCGCTGTGCGGATGATGCAGGCGGCCGTTCACCAGATAGTCGACGTGGTCGCCGTGCGGCACCGCTTCGTGGCCGCAGCCGGGGCCGTGGGTGTGGCCGGCGCAGGCGGTCTCCGGCGTGCATTTGACCGGATTGGTGCTGCTGACGGCGATGACGTGCTCGTCGACGTGATCGCCGTGCATGTGGTGCAGATGGCCGTCGTGCAGATAGTCGACGTGGCCCTCGTGCTTGACGGCGGTGTGGCCGCAGGCCGGGCCGTGCTGATGGTCGTGGTGGGCGTGGTGGCTTTGGTTGCAGGTCGTCATTGTGGGTTCTCCGTCAGTCGTCGGTATCGTGGGGCCCGTGCGGTCGCTCCGCGGCGTGAGCGATCGCGCCGTTGATCATCTGCAGGACGTGGTCGTCGGCAATCGAGTAGTAGACGTGCTTGCCCTGGCGCCGGCGCTTGACCAGGCGCGCGGCGTACAGCGATTTCAGGCGGCCCGAGACGGTGGTCAGTTGTTCGCCGTCGAGGTCCGCCAGCTCCGAGACGCAGATCTCGTCGTGAGTCAGCCGGAACAGCAGCCGGAGCCGGGCGGGGTCGCCGAGGGCTTCGAACATCTGCGCCGCGGTCTCGGTCTCGGCGCGCCGCGGCAGATCGGGGAAGGCGCGAGGCGGGTGCTCGTGCCGATCCGTCTCCGGGCATTTGGTGCCGGGCTTCATCCATCATTCCATCGATTGATGGATTGATGGATAAACGCCGGCGGCCCGGTCGTCAACCCGGTACCGGCACGAATGGGGCAGAGTTCTGGGGGATGGGCCGGCGGCGCGCGGTCGCGGCTTTGCGGAGGTGGCGCCCGTCACACCGGTTCAGCGCGCGCGACGTGCTGCGGCGTTTGCTTCTGCCGGCTTCGCGGGCCATTCAGCACGGCACCGATCCGGCCGTAGCGCACCAGCGTCTGATAGCTGACGAAGCCGATGGCCAACGTGATCGAGACGATGGCCGCATACTTCGCCGGCCACGGCCAATCCAGCCTTGCCAACGCGAGCTGCAAGGCGATGACGATCGGCATGTGGACAATGTACAGCCAGTACGACGCGTCGGCGATGTAGCGTCGCGTGGCGCTGGCGCCGGACAGGAAGCGCAGCGCCGCGCCGATGATGGCGAGGGTGGCCGACCATCCGGCGATCGCGTAGCAGAGCGCGCGGGCGAGGCGGAGCAGGTTCGCATCGACGCCGGACGAAACATCCATCAGACCAAAGCACGCGGCGATCGAGACGATCGCGAGCGCCATGTTCAACGGCCAACGCGGTTGCAGGCTCCAGATCAGCCGCGGCTGCCGGTGCAGCAAGAAGCCGAAGCCGAAGGCGACGCCATAGGCGACCCAGGCCTGCAGATTGGTGATCAAATGCTCGGGCGTGCGGATGTTCGGCCAGGTCGTCCAATCGGGATCGGCCAGCAGCGCCGCGGCGGCCGGAAGCGCCAGCGCGAACGGCGCCAGCCGGCTCGACGCCACAGTCGTCATGATGCGGTCGATGCCGGCCTCGACTCGTCCGGTCCGGTCGACCGCCGCCATGACGGCGCGCAGCAGCAGCGTCACCGCATAGAGCTCGAGCAGGACGTAGAGGAACCACAGATGCGCCAACGACAGCTGCGACACCACGGCGGATGGCGCCGGCGGAGACGGCAGACGGCCTTGATTGGCGACCAATGCCGACGTCGCGACGATCACTCCGAACGCGAGGGTGACGATCGGCCAGCCGACCACCAGCGGCAGCGCGATCCGCCGGGCGCGATCGCGGATGAAACCGGCAGCGCCGAGCCGGTGATAGCTCAGATGCGCGAAGAAACCGGCGATCAGGAAGAACGTCGTCATCCGGAAGCTGTGCGACGCGAACACGAAGATCGACAGCGTCTCGCTCGGATGGTTGTCGGCGACGATCCAGATTTGCGGCGCGAACGGCAGAAACGAAATCGCGGCGTGATAGAAGATGCCGAGCAAGAGTGCGAAGCCGCGCACCGCGTCGAGCGCGTGCAATCGTTCGGCCTTGGCGGACGGCGGAGCGGACGTGGTCATCGCGCACTCCGAGATCGGTGCCGGATCGCTCCGGCGCCGTTCGGCCATGAATGGATCAATGCCGGCATGCTGGCCCGTCCGGGCCAGCGGAAGCAACCCTAAACGCCGCAGCGGGTCGCGCGGCGGGCGGCCGTCTCAGCCGCGGCCGACGAACGGCATCTTGGTGGCCATCACCGTCATGAACAGCACGTTGGCGTCGAGCGGCAGGCCGGCCATGTAGGCCACCGCGTCGCCGACGGCCTTGGCGTCCATCCGCGGCTCCTGCTTGCTGGTGCCGTCCGGTTGCAGCACGCCGGGGCCATTGACCATGCGATCGGTCATCGGGGTGGCGGCGTTGCCGATGTCGATCTGGCCGACCGCGATGTCGTAGGCGCGGCCGTCGAGATTGGACGACTTGGTCAGGCCGGTGATGGCGTGCTTGGTCGAGGTGTAGGCGGCGGAGAACGGCCGCGGCGCATGCGCCGAGATCGAGCCGTTGTTGATGATGCGGCCGCCGCGCGGGGTCTGGTCCTTCATGATCCGGAAGGCGTGCTGGGTGCACAGGAACGGCGCGGTGAGGTTGGTGTCGACCACCGCCTGCCATTGCGCCAGCGTCAGATCCTCGAACGGCACCGGCGGCGCGCCCATGCCGGCGTTGTTGAACAGCAGATCGAGCCGGCCGTAGCTCGCGACCGTCTTGTCGAACAGCGCGGCGATCGAGGCCGGGTCGGCCATGTCGGCCTGCACCGGCAGGCTGTCGCCGATGCCGGCGCCGAGCTTCTGGGTCTCCTGCAGCAGTTCGAGCCGGCGGCCGGCGAGTACGACGGTGAAGCCGATCTGCATCAGCGCCAGTGAGGCGGCGCGGCCGACGCCGGTGCCGGCGCCGGTGACGATTGCGATCTTGTTGGTGGCGTTGGCCATCTCGTTTCCATCCCGTGTTTTGTCGTTACGTCGCGGTGAGTTCGCGGGCCATGTAGCACGCGTCGGAATCGTAGCTTCTCAGTTTCGCAGCGAGCTTCGGATCGGACACGATCGTAAAGCCCTGACGCTGCCAGAACTGCACCGGTCCGCCGATCGCGACAAGCGAGATGTTGTCGGCGAGCGTCGCCGCATGCCGCATCAGCGTCGCGAGAATGGCCGCCGCCGCGCCGCCGCGGCGCGCCGCGGGCAGCAACGCGATGTCGTGGATGTAATAGGTCGAGGCGGGCGAGGGGATCGCGCCGAGCAGGCTGTTCAGCGCCGGCGGCACGGTGCTGCGCCACGGGTGGCTGACGACGTAGCCGGCCACGCCCTGGACGCCGTCGAGCACGTAGCAGCCCGCCGGATGCAACCTCAGCCGCTCGGCGAACACCGCCGGGTCTTCCGGATATGCGGCGTGAACTTCTGCGGCGATGGCATTGACCGCAGGCAGATCGGCGGTGGTCATCGGGCGCCAGCGCGGGGAGGACGCGGCCCGTGGAGTGTTAGACGAATGCGGCGGTTCGCTCATCATCGTATACGGAATCACATGAGGAATTTGAGTTCGTCATTCCGGGATGCGCCCGCAGGGCGCAGGCCCGGAATCCATAACCCCTAGCGTCGCGATGATCCACGAGGCTGCGACGCCGGATGTTCACGCGAGTCCAGGGGGTATGGATTCCGGGTTCGCGCTGCGCGCGCCCCGGAATGACGGGGAGAGGGTTTGCAAAC
Source organism: Rhodopseudomonas palustris (assembly GCA_016215605.1). GTDB lineage: Bacteria > Pseudomonadota > Alphaproteobacteria > Rhizobiales > Xanthobacteraceae > Rhodopseudomonas > Rhodopseudomonas palustris_L. The sequence continues at coordinate 258,056 of JACRJB010000052.1, read as the reverse complement.
GCCGATGGGACGCGGCAAGGCGAGACGGCGTTCGTGCATAAGTTTACGCGCGAAATCGCAGTACAAATTACTTCGCGTCCTTATAAGGCGGCCGCGGGATGTTCTTGTGGGCGGCGCGGAGGGCGGCGGACCAGCGCGAGCGGAGGTCGTGGAAATACGGCTCGCCGGCTTCGATGCGGTGGTTGAGGTCGGCGTCGCAGACGTCGGTGCGCACCACCAGCACGTCGATCGGCAGGCCGACGCCGAGATTGGAGCGCATCGTCGAATCCATCGAGATCAGGCTGGTCTTCAGCGCCTCGTACAGTTCGACGTCGTAGGTGATCGCGCGGTCGAGCACCGGCTTGCCGTATTTGTGCTCGCCGATCTGCAAGTACGGCGTGTCGATGGTGCATTCGATGAAATTGCCGGCCGGGTAGATCATGAACAGGCGCATCCGCTCGCCCTTGATCTGGCCGCCGAACAGGAACGACACCTCGTAGTTGATCTCCTCGGCCTTCAGCGCCTGCGCCTCGGTGGCGTTGACGTGACGGATGACGCGGCCGATGCGCTGCGCCGCCTGAAACATCGTCGGCGCATTCAGCAGCGTCTCGCGCTCGCCGGTCTCTTCGTCGACGAGACCTTCGGTCAGCGTGGAAAGCACCGACTGGCTGATCGACAGATTGCCGGCGCTGGCGATCGCCATGATGCGGTCGCCGGGGCGGTTGAAGACGTGCAGCTTGCGGAACGTCGAGATGTTGTCGAGCCCGGCATTGGTCCGGGTGTCGGCCACCATCACCAGGCCGTCCTGAACCAGCACTCCGCAGCAATAGGTCATCTCGTCCTCGAACCAAGTCGTCTGAAAGGGAAAGCCGGCCGATCCAGCTTGGATCGGGGCCTGCGGACACTAGTCATTTGACCGGCCCCGTCCAGCCCCTCCGGAAGTCTTGCAACACCGTCCGATTGCCGCAGTCTGCGCGGCGCCGGTGACGCTACTGCGACTGGAATTGCCGGCCTGCCTGATCGACCTTGACGGCGACCGTCAGCGTCTCCAGCCCGCCGCCATAGCGCGTGCCGCGCACCGGTGCGGCGCCGAGATAATCCAGCCCGATCGCAACGCGGGCGTGGGCGTCGGTCGAGCAGATGGCGTTGGCGGGATCGAACCCGACCCAGCCGAGCGACGGCACATAGGCCTCGGCCCAGGCGTGGCCGGCCTGCTGATGCACCTCGCCGTCGGCACGCAGGAAATGGCCGGAGACGAACCGGGCCGGGATGCCGCCGGCGCGCGCGCAGGCGATGAACACATGCGCGTAGTCCTGGCAGACGCCGCGGCGCAGCGTGAACGCTTCCGCCGCCGTGGTGCCGGAATGGGTGGGATCGCTGTCGAACGTCATGTGGTCGTTGAGCCGCGTCATCAGCGCGTGCAGGAAGCTGATGGCGTCGCCCTCGGCGCCGCCGATCTCGCGGGTGAAGGTCGCCATCGCCGGGCTCGGCTCGGTCAGGTCGGTCGAGCGCAGGAACAGTTGCGGCGGAAACCGCTCGTCGGTGCCGCGCATCACCCCGCCGGTGTCGTTGGTCTCGATCAGCCCCTCGGCGGTGATGGTGAGATCCTCGGTGGCGCCGATCGTCAGCACGTGGGTGACGTTGCCGAACGCGTCGTGATGCATGTCGAGCTTGGTGTCGGCCGAGACGTCGATCTGCCAGTCGGCGACGTATTGGCCGTCATGGCTGCCCGGCGTCAGCCGCAGCACCTGGATCACGCCGGTGGCGGCGGGCTCGTAGCGATAGGTCGTGGTGTGGGAAATTCGCAGGCGCATGGTTCGGCATTCCGGATCGTCGCGGCGCGGAGGCGCGGCGGACTATATCAGGCTCGGGTGCGATCGCGTTCGGTCAATCGCCGTTGTTCGCGCATTTTTGCGACCCGCGCAAAGCCGCGCGCAAACCGTGATTCGCGTGCAGCAGGCATGCTTTAGATCAGATATTGCTTGGCGACGATCTCGCCGAGGCGGCTGTTGTCGGCGAGAAATTCCTGGATGAACTCGTGCACGCCGCGCTGGAAGATGTCTTCCATGTCGGAATGCTCCAGCCGGTTGCGGATGCCGCGGGCATGGCGCTGCGCCGGGCCCTGGCGGCCATAGGCGACGCCGATCTGGTCGAGGTTGCGCACCAGATTGCCGTAGCAGGAGGCCAGCGAGCGCGGCAGCGAATCGTTGAGGATCAGCAGGTCGGCGATCAGCCACGGCTTCAGCGTCTGGCGATACACCCAGTGATAGGCGGTCAGCGCCGACACCGAGCGCAGGATCGACGACCATTGATAGTAATCGAGCGGGCCGCCAACGTGCTCCTGCTCTGGCAGCAGCAGATGATATTTGACGTCGAGAATCCGCGCGGTGTTGTCGGCGCGTTCGAGATGCACGCCGAGCCGCGAGAACCAATAGGCATCGTTGCGCAGCATGGTGCGATACGCCGAGCCGTCGAACCGCAGCGAGGTCTCCTGCACGAAGCGCAGGAAGGCGGTGAGCTGCTCGCGGGTCTTGGCGCCCTTGCTCCAGTTTTCCTGCAGCTCGATCCAGGCGCTGTTGATGGTCGCCCACATCTCGCCGGTCAGCGCGGTGCGGACCGAGCGCGCATTCAGCCGCGCCGCTTCGATGCAGTTGCGGATCGACGACGGATTGGTCGGCGCGAACGACAGATATTCGACGACGTTGGCCTCGTTGGCCTCGTCGTAGTGGTTGTAGAAGCTGCCGGCGACGCCGGCGGTGAGCAGCGCCGAGTCCCACTCGTTGCCCTGGCCCGAATAGGTGTTCGGCAAAGCGGTGACGCGCAGCGTCGCGTCGATCGTCCGCGCCAGATACTCCGCGCGTTCGACGTAGCGGGCGAGCCAGAACAGGTTTTCAGCGGTGCGGGAGAGCATGGCGCGAACTCGGGGGCGGCGTTCTCCCTCCCCCCTTGCGGGGGAGGGTCTGGGTGGGGGGTGACACGAGGTGAGGCTCCCGTTGTGGACCCCCACCCCCGACCCCTCCCCGCAAGGGGGAGGGGAGGAGCGTTCGCAGGCGCTGCGCGCACAGTCCCTCATGGTGAGGAGCCCGCCGGCACGGCGGGCGTCTCGAACCATGGGGTTGGTGGCGCACATCCTTCGAGACGCGCGCCGTCGGCGCGCTCCTCAGGATGAGGGCAAAGTGTGGGGATGGGTGTGAGGAAGAGCTACTCATCCAGGATCCACGTGTCTTTGGTGCCGCCGCCCTGGCTGGAATTGACCACCAGCGAGCCTTCCTTCAGCGCGACGCGGGTCAGGCCGCCGGGGACGATGGTGACGCGGTCGCGGCCGGTCAGTACGAACGGGCGCAGGTCGACATGGCGCGGGGCGAGGCCGGCGTCGGTGCAGGTCGGGCAGGTCGACAGCGCCAGCGTCGGCTTGGCGATGAAGCCCTCGGGCTCGCGCTTCAGCTTGTCGCGGAACGCCTCGATCGTCGCCTTGGTGGCGGCCGGGCCGATCAGCATGCCGTAGCCGCCGGAGCCGTGCACTTCCTTGACGACGAGTTCGCTCAGGTGATCGAGCACGTAAGCGAGGTCGCCCGGTTCGCGGCAGCGCCAGGTCGGGACGTTCTTCAGAATCGGCTCCTCGCCGAGATAGAACTTCACGATGTCCGGCATGTAGCTGTACACCGCCTTGTCGTCGGCGATGCCGGTGCCGACCGCATTGGCCAGCGTGACGTTGCCGGCGCGGTAGGCCGACATCAGTCCCGGGACACCGAGCGCGGAATCCGGCCGGAAGGTCAGCGGATCGAGGAAGTCGTCGTCGACGCGGCGATAGATCACGTCGACCCGCTTCAGCCCTTCGGTGGTGCGCATGAACACTTCGTCGTTCTTGACGACGAGATCGCGGCCCTCGACCAGCTCGACACCGAGCTTGTCGGCGAGGAACGAGTGCTCGTAATAGGCCGAGTTGTAGACGCCGGGGGTCATCAGCGCGACGGTCGGTTCCGACGACGAATGCGCCGGCGCGACCGAGCGCAGCGCGGTCAGCAGTTCGTCGGCATAGCGCTCGACCGGCGCGATGCGGTGGCGGGCGAACAGGTCCGGAAACAGCCGCATCATGACTTCGCGGTTTTCCAGCATGTAGGACACGCCGGACGGGGTCCGGGCGTTGTCCTCGAGCACGTAGAAGTTCTCGTCGTCGACCCGGACGATGTCGATCCCGGCGATGTGGACGTAGACGTCGTGCGGCACCGCCTGGCCGTTCATCTCCGGCCGGAACACCGGGTTCTGGAAGATCAGGTCGTCGGGAATGATGCCGGCGCGCAGAATGTCGCGGCCGTGATAGATGTCGCGCAGAAACATGTTCAGCGCGCGGACCCGCTGCTTCAGCCCGAGTTCCATCAGCGCCCATTCGCGCCCCGACAGAATACGGGGGATAACGTCGAACGGAATCAGCCGCTCCTGGGCCTCGGCGTCGCCATAGACCGCGAAGGTGATGCCGATGCGGCGGAACAGCAGCTCGGCTTCCTGGCGCCGATGGGTGAGGGCCTCGGGCGGCGTCTCGCTCAGCCAGCGGGATAATTCCTGATAGGCCTGGCGAACCTCGCCGCCGGGACCATTCATCTCATCGAACGCAACTGCCATGTAGCCAAACTGATTCCAGAGGTGTTTGCACCAGAGTGCAGCACGGAACACGATGGTAGCAAGGCCCGGGCCATCGCGATATGGATGGAGTGGACCGATTTATGGGGCTGGTCCAGTATGCTGCCCGAAAAACGGGCGGGGCGCTGCATAATTGAGCGCCAGCTGGTCAGTCGGGCGGCCGGTCACAGGCCGGGAGGGACAAGGAAAGTCATGAGCGACATCGTCACGGCGGGTATCCTGGTGATCGGCGACGAGATCCTGTCCGGCCGCACCAAGGACAAGAACATCGGCTTCATCGCCGAATACCTCACCAATATCGCCATCGACCTGCGCGAAGTGCGGGTGGTCGCCGACGACGAGGACGCCATCATCGAGGCGCTGGACGCGCTGCGCGGCCGCTACACCTATGTGTTCACCACCGGCGGCATCGGCCCGACCCACGACGACATCACCGCCGACTGCGTCGCCAAGGCGTTCGGCGTCGGCATCGGCTATCACCCGGAGGTGGTGGCGCGGTTCCGCGAGCGGTTCTCCGAGGCCGAGCTGAACGAGGCGCGGCTGCGGATGGCGCGCATCCCGGACGGCGCCGAGCTGATCCAGAGCGCGACGATCATCGCGCCGGGCTTCAAGATCGGCAATGTGATCGTGATGGCCGGGGTGCCGTCGATCATGCAGGCGATGATGGACATCGTCGCGCCGAAATTGAAGTCCGGAGTGAAGATGCTGTCGGAATCGGTCAAGGCCGATGCGCGCGAAGGCGACATCGGCGGGCCGCTGCGGGCGATCGCCGCGGCGCATCCCGACACGATGATCGGCAGCTACCCGTTCCTCGACGAGGAGCGCAAGCCGAACACCAATCTGGTGGTGCGGTCGCGCGACCCTGAGAAATTGCAGCAGGCGCTGAGCGCCGTGAAGCAGATGTTGGCGGAATTGCATTTGACCAAATGAATTTTCAAGCGGAGGGAGCATGGACAGTGACTCGGTGTTCTGGAAGATCGCGGACGGACGCTTGCCCCCACCGCCCTGCGCCAAGACCCTGGGGATCGAATTTCTCCGCGTGGTCCCCGATTGCGGCAGCATCGAAGTGAAGTTCGAGGCGACGCCGGCGTTTCTCAATCTCGCCGGCCACGTCCAGGGCGGCTTTCTCGCCGCGATGCTCGACGACACCATGGGGCCGGCGCTGGTCGCGACCCTCGATGCCGACGAATTCGCCCCCACCGTCAGCCTCAACGTGCAATTCCACCGCCCGGCACGGGTCGGTCCGTTGAAAGGCGTCGGCCGCGTGCTATTGCGGGGCCGTGAGGTCTGCCAGCTCAGCGGCGAATTGCTGCAGAACGACAGGGTGGTGGCGACCGGCACCGCGACCGCGGTGATTCGCCGGATAGGGACAGACAAGGCATGGGCAGCGGCGGGGAAGCCGGCTTGACGGAACGGCGGCCGTTTCCGGTCTCCTGGGATCAGTTTCACCGCGACTGCCGGGCGCTGACCTGGCGGCTGAACGAGGTCGGTCCGTTTCACGCGGTGATCGCGATCACCCGCGGCGGGCTGGTGCCGGCGGCGATCGTCGCGCGCGAACTCGGGCTGCGGGTGATCGACACGGTCTGCGTGGCGAGCTACGCCCACGACCAGCAGGGCGAGCTGAACTTGCTGAAGGGCATTTCCGAACCCACCGCCGCGCTCGGCGGCGGCACCGGCAAGGGATTGCTGATCGTCGACGACCTCGCCGACACCGGCGCCACCATGCGGCTGGTCCGCGACATGCTGCCGGACGCGCATTTCGCCACGGTCTACGCCAAGCCCAAGGGCAGGCCGCTGGTCGACACCTTCATCACCGAAGTGTCGCAGGACACCTGGATCTTCTTTCCGTGGGACACCGGCCTGAGCTTCCAGCCGCCGCTGAAGGACGGGGCGGCGTAGCTCCGCGTCGTCATTGCGAGGAGCGAAGCGACGAAGCAATCCAGCGCGGGGCACGGGGCCTCAGGATTGCTTCGCTTCGCTCGCAATGACGGAGGAGGAACCATGCCGCTGCAGAACCGCGTCACGCCGTTCGGCGACATCGTCGCGGTGGCGAGCCGCGGGCTGTTCACCGGCAACCGCGGCATCATACACGACCCGGCGACGCGGACGCTGCTGCGGAGGCGCTGGTCGAGTCCGGCGTGGATTACCTGCGTCTGCGACTTCCGTGACCGCCGCCGCGACGTGATGGCGACGCGGAGCTGGACCGAGCTGTTCTTCCTGGATGAAGCGACAGCGCTCGCGGCCGGGCATCGGCCTTGCTACTACTGCCGCCGTGACGACGCGATTGCTTTCGCTGCGGCGTGGGCGAAAGGCAACGGGCGCGCCCGCGTCAGTGCGAAGGAGATCGACGCGACGCTGCATCGCGAACGGCTCGACGGCCGGGCCAAGCGGCTGCATCCGCTGCCGTGCGCGGTGAGGGAATTGCCCGATGGGGCGATGGTGGCGGCGTGCGGCGGGGGCGCTGTCGCTGATTCCGCCTGCTATCTTATCGTCGCGGGTCGGCCGTTGTGCTGGTCGTTCGACGGCTATCGGCCGGTCGATCGTGTGCTGGACGATGTGCTTGTTGTTACGCCGCCCTCGACGCTGCGGGCTCTTGCGGCGGGCTACGCACCCTCATTGCATCCGAGCTCACGCACCAACTAACAACGTCATTCCGGGATGCGCCCGCAGGGCGCAGACCCGGAATCCATAATCCCTGTGTGCGTGGTGGCGCACCGCGGCCGATACGGCGAACAAGTAACGAAGACAGGGCGTATGGATTCCGGGTTCGCGCTATGCGCGCCCCGGAATGACGAACGTGAGGTTGATCATCATAGGCGCCAACTACCCGAACCGTTGCCGCGCCAACTCCGCGCCCTTGCCCAGCGCCGCCAGTTTGGCTTCCGCGATGTCGCGGCGCATCGGGGCCATGCCGCAATTCGTCGTCGCGACGATGTTGCTCTTCGGCACGTGTTTCATCACCGCCTCGATCGTGGCGCAGACGTCGTCGGCGGTTTCGACCTGGTCGCTGGCGACGTCGATGACGCCGGCCTGGACGATCTTGCCCTTCAAGAGCGACAGCAATTCCAGCGGCACCTTCGAGTTGCGGCACTCGACCGCGACCTGCTGGATCGCGCTCTTGTCGATCGCCGGGAAGATGTCCTCGTATTGCCGCCACTCCGCGCCGAGCGTTTCCTTCCAGTCGGTATTGGCCTTGATGCCGTAGCCGTAGCAGATGTGCACGGCGGTGGCGCAGGTCAGCCCTTCGGCGGCGCGCTCCAGCGCCTTGACGCCCCAATCGGCGGCCTCGGTCATGTAGACATTGAACGCCGGCTCGTCGAACTGGATCATGTCGATGCCGTCGGCCTGCAACGCCTTGGCTTCCTGATTGAGCAGCTCGGCGAAGGCGAATGCCATCTTGACGCGGTCGCCGTAATACTTGTCGGCGATGGTGTCGATGATCGTCATCGGTCCGGGCAGGGTGAACTTGATCTTGTGACGGGTATGGGCGCGCGCGACCAGCGCCTCGGCTTCGTGGACGCGGCCCTTCAGCCGCAGCGGCGCCACCACCTGCGGCACCATCGCTTTGTAGCGATCGTTGCGGATACCCATCTCGACCTTGTGGGCGAAATCGATGCCCTCGACCGCTTCGAGAAAGCCGTGGACGAAATGCTGCCGCGCCTGCTCGCCCTCGGTGACGATGTCGACGCCGGAATCCTCCTGCAGCTTCAGCGCCAGGATCGTGGCGTCGCGCTGGGCCCGGGCGAGTTCCGCCCCGGACGATTTCCACGGCGCCCACAGCTTGTTGGGTTCGGCCAGCCATTCCGGCTTCGGCAGCGAGCCGGCAATCGTGGTCGGAAACAGCATCGGGCTTCTCCCTGGGGCGTGTCGTTGCGGCTTTCTCTGCCATGTTCGCCGCGCGGCGGATAGGGGGCCGGCACCGAGGTGACAAGCCCGGCGGCGGCGGGCTAGGATGGGCAAAAATCAACCCGCGAAGGGGGCCGCATGATCGAGCTGTATTACGCGCCGACGCCGAACGGCTGGAAGATCTCGATCATGCTGGAGGAGTGCGGCCTGCCTTACAAGGTGGTGCCGATGCAGCTCGGCCGCGGCGACCAGTTGAAGCCGGAATTTCTCGCGCTCAGCCCCAACGGCCGGATGCCGGCGATCGTCGACCACGCGCCCGCCGATGGCGGCGCGCCGCTGAGCGTGTTCGAGAGCGGCGCGATCCTGATCTATCTGGCGGAAAAGGCCGGCAAGCTGATGCCGAGCGCGGCGCGGCCGCGGTTCGAGGTGATGCAGTGGCTGATGTGGCAGATGGCGGGGCTGGGGCCGATGCTCGGCCAGAACGGCCACTTCCTGCTGTACGCGCCCGAGAAGATCGCCTACGCGATCGACCGCTACAGCCGCGAGGCCAAGCGCCTGTACGGCGTGCTCGACGCCCGGCTCGCCGGCCGCGACTACATCGCCGGCGACTACTCGATCGCCGACATCGCCTGCTTTCCATGGATCATGACCCACAAGGCGCAGGGGCTGACGCTGGACGAGTTTCCGAACGTCAAGCGCTGGTACGCGGCGCTCCGCGCCCGGCCGAAGCTGCAGGCCGGCCTCGCGCTCGGCAAGGAGGACAGGAAGCCGATGGATGAGCAGGCGCGCAAGCTGCTGTTCGGCGTCGACAAGCCGGCCCATGCGGACGCCGCCGCGCAGGGCGCGCAGCAGCAGTGAGCGCCACCTATACAGCATCCGCGTTCGTCATTCCGGGGCGCGCGGCGAAGCCGCGCGAGCCCGGAATCCATACGCCGCAGCGTCGGCGGTGGAGCAGGGCGGCCGTTGCGCTTTGCCTGAACGATAGGACAGGGGGTATGGATTCCGGGTTCGCGCTGCGCGCGCCCCCGGAATGACAAGTTGAGAGACAGCAAGTAACAAACAACAAAAGGAAACACCCGCGATGCTCGAAGTGTTCTTCGACTGCTCCAGTCCCTGGACCTATCTCGCCTTCCACAACATCCAGCCGCTCGCCAAGGAGATGGGCGAGGACATCACCTGGCGGCCGATCCTGGTCGGCGGCATCTTCAATTCGGTCAATCCCAGCGTGTACGAATCGCGCAAGACGCCGGTGCCGCTGAAGGCGCGCTACACGCTGAAGGATCTGTCCGATTGGGCGCGCTCCGCCGGGCTGGACATCAAGATGCCGCCGCGGGTGTTTCCGGTGAACAGCGTCAAGGCGATGCGCGGCTGCCTGTGGCTGCTGCGCGATGCGCCGGACAAGATGGTGCCGTTCGCGACCGCGGTGTTCGAAGCGTATTGGGGCCGCGACCTCGACATCTCGATGGACGCGGTGCTGCACGAGATCTGCCAGAGCGTCGGCCTCGATCCGGACGCGTTCTTCGCCGCGATCGCCGAACCCGCAATCAAGGATCAGCTCAAGGCCAACACCGACGAGGTGATGGCGCGCGGCGGCTTCGGCTCGCCGACGATCTTCGTCGACAAAACCGACATGTATTTCGGCAACGACCGGTTGCCGCTGGTGCGCGAGGCGCTGGCGCGCCGCAAAGCGAGCGCTGCCTGATGGCGAAGGCGGTGGTGTGCCGCGAACTCGGTCCGCCCGAGGCGCTGCGGCTGGAGGAAATCGAACGCAAGGCGTTGCGGCCGGGCGAGGCGCGGGTCGCGATCCGCGCCGCGGGGATCAACTTTCCCGACATCCTGATGTGCGCCGGCGAGTATCAGCTCAAGCCCGAACTGCCGTTCATTCCCGGCGTCGAGGCGGCCGGCGACGTGATCGAGATCGGCGACGGCGTCACCGAGGTCAAGGCCGGCGACAAGGTGATCGTCAAGCTGCGGTTCGGCGCCTATGCGGAGGAAGTCGCGTTGGCGGCCTCGCAACTGACGCCGATGCCACCAACGTTCGACTACGCCGAGGCCGCGACGTTTCTCGCCGGCCACGGCACCGCGTGGCACGGGCTGGTCGATCGCGGGCATCTGCAGACCGGCGAGGTGCTGCTGGTGCATGGCGCCGGCGGCGGCGTCGGGCTCGCCGCGGTGGAGCTCGGCAAGCATCTCGGCGCCACCGTGATCGCGGCGGCGTCCTCCGAGGAGAAGCTCGCCGTCGCACGTGCGCGCGGCGCCGATCACGGCATTCTCTACAGCGCCGAGCCGTTTCGCGACGCGGTCAAGCGCATCACCGGCGGCCGCGGCGCCGACGTGGTGTTCGATCCGGTCGGCGGAGCGATCTTCGAGGACAGCGTCCGCTGCATCAATTGGGGCGCACGGCTGCTGGTCGTCGGCTTCACCGGCGGCATCGGGCTCGCGCGCACCAATCTGATCCTGATGAAGGGCGCCAGCGTGATCGGCGTCCGCGCCGGCGAGGCGGTGCGGCGCGATCCCGCGCTCGGCGAGCAGCGTACCGCCGCGCTGCTCGATCTCGCCGCCAAAGGCGTGCTGCGCCCGAACGTGTCGCACCGATTTCCGCTCGCGCAATGGGCGAGCGGCATGCGGCTGCTGATCGAGCGCAAGGCGATCGGCCGGGTCGCATTGCTGCCGTGACACGGAATGCACGAGGCGGCCCGGCGAAGATTTCGCTTGGCCTGCGTTTCGCAATGTGGAATGCAGCGCAAAACACGAGGGACGAATGAGCGCTGAAGTCGAACGCGACGCGTATATGAAGATGGTCGGCACCGAAATCGGGGTGTCGGAATGGCACGTGCTCGATCAGAAACGGATCGACACCTTCGCCGATTGCACCGAGGACTGGCAGTACATCCACGTCGATCCGGAACGCGCGCGCGACACGCCGTTCGGTTCGACGATCGCGCACGGTTTCCTGACGCTGTCGATGCTCAGCGTGTTCAGCTACGAGGCGATGCCGAAGATCAAGGGCGTCACCATGGGCGTCAATTACGGCTTCGACCGGTTGCGCTTCATCTCGCCGGTGAAGGCCGGCATGCGCGTGCGCGGTCGGTTCATGCTGGCGGAAGCCACTTGGCGCAAGCCGGGCGAATTGTTGTCGCGCACCAGCGTCAATGTCGAGATCGAAGGCGAGAAGCGTTCGGCGCTGGTCGCCGATTGGCTCGGCCTGATCTACTTCGAACAGTAATCCGGGGAAGCAAACACATGGCTATCAGGTTCGACGGACGCGTCGCTATCGTCACCGGCGCGGGCAATGGTCTGGGGCGCGCGCACGCGCTCGGCCTCGCGGCGCTCGGCGCCAAGGTCGTGGTCAACGATTTCGGCGGCGCGCGCGACGGCACCGGCGGTTCGATGACCGCCGCCGAGACCGTGGTCGAGGAGATCAAGAAGGCCGGCGGCACCGCGATGGCCGACGGCGCCGACGTCTCCAACTACGAACAGGTCCAGGCGATGGTCGCCAAGGCGACCAAGGAATGGGGCAGCGTCGATCTCTTGGTCGCCAATGCCGGCATCCTGCGCGACAAGTCGTTCGGCAAGATGGAGCTCTCCGATTTCCAGAAGGTGATCGACGTGCATCTGGCCGGCACGTTCTACTGCTGCAAGGCGGTGTGGGACGGCATGAAGGAGCGCAACTACGGCCGCATCGTGCTGACGACGTCGTCGTCCGGCATGTTCGGCAATTTCGGCCAGGCCAATTACGGCGCGGCGAAGGCCGGCATCGTCGGGCTGATGAACGTGCTGGCGCAGGAAGGCCGCAAGACCGACATCCGCGTCAACACCGTGTCGCCGACCGCCGCCACCCGCATGACCGAAGAACTGCTGCCGCCGCAGGCGCTGCAACTGATGAAGCCGGAGGCGATCACGCCCGCGGTACTGTTCCTGCTCAGCGAGAACGCCCCGACCCGCACCACCCTCGGCGCCGGCGCTGGTTCGTTCGCGCAGATCAAGATCATCGAGACCGAAGGCATCAACCTGCCGGAGTCCGAATGGACCCCCGACGGGATCGCCGCGCACTTCGCCGAGATCACCGACGACTCCAAGGCCCAGGCGCTCGAAGGCGCCTTCCAGCAGACGCAGAAATACGTGGCGCAAGCCGCGGCGCGGCTCGGGATCAAGATGTAGGCTCGGGTCACTCCGTGGCGCGCCATCGGGTCCGGCCTTTGGCCGGCCCGATGACAGGCGCCGCGCGAACCCGGAAGCTCTGAGTCGCAGAACTTTGCGGGATTCCGGGTTCGCTCGCTGACGCGAGCGCCCCGGAATGACGTGTTTGGGGCCTAGGGCTCCACGAGCCGTGGCGGGAGAAAAAGCGGCACCCTCTCCACGAGTCATTCCGGGGCACGCGCAGCGTGAACCCGGAATCCATACCCCCTGTACTTGCGGTGGAGCACGACCGTCGAGCACCTGGCCCTCGACGCGAGTCCAAAGAGTATGGATTCCGGGCTCGCGAGCTTCGCTCGCGCCCCGGAATGACGAACGAGAGGACGATATCCTCTCCACGAGTCATTCCGGGGCGCCCGTAGGGCGAACCCGGAATCTCTGCGTCCGTCCCGGTTCGTGTATAAGCGTCGGATGATCCGCAACACAGACAGCCGCCGTGGCTGACCTCATCGACATCGACGCCGCCGTGATCGGCGCCGGGCCGGCCGGGCTGATGGCCGCGGAGACGCTGGCGCAGGGCGGCGCGCGCGTCGCCGTGTTCGACGGCATGTCGTCGGCGGCGCGGAAATTCCTGCTCGCCGGCCGCGGCGGACTCAATCTCACCCACAGCGAGCCGCTGCCGGAATTCCTGCAGCGCTACGGCGCCGCGCAGGCACGGCTGACACCGGCGATCGAGGCGTTTCCGCCCGCCGCGTTGCGCGCCTGGGCCGACGAGCTCGGGCAGCCGACCTTCGTCGGCTCCAGCGGCCGGGTGTTTCCGGTGGCGATGAAGGCGTCGCCGCTGCTGCGCGCCTGGCTGCGCCGGCTCGACGGGCAGGGCGTGCGGCTGCAGCTTCGGCATCGCTGGACCGGTTGGGACGATGGCGGCCGCCTGCTGTTCGACACGTTCGACGGCGTGCACGCGATCGCGGCGCGGGCCACGGTGCTGGCGCTCGGCGGCGCGAGCTGGCCGAAGCTCGGCTCCGACGGCCATTGGACCCACGTGCTCGCCGCGCAAGGCGTCGCCATCGCGCCGCTGCTGCCGGCGAATTGCGGCTTCACCACGGCGTGGTCGGAGGTGTTCATCGCCAAATATCAGGGCGCGCCGCTGAAGAACATCGCGCTGGCGTTCGCCGGGCGCAGCGTGCGCGGCGAGGCGATCGTCACCAAAGGCGGCCTCGAAGGCGGCGCGGTCTACGCGCTGTCGGCCAGCCTGCGCGACGCGATCCTTACGGATGGCGCGGCGACGCTGACGATCGCGCTGCGGCCGGATCTGTCCGCCGACGAATTGGCGGCGCGGCTCGGCAAGCCGAAGGGCAAGCAATCGCTGTCGACGTATTTGCGCAAGGCGGCGGGGCTGCCGCCGGCGGGCATCGGGCTGCTGCAAGAAGCCGCGCACCGCCAGGGCCTGTCGTTGGCCGCGATGGCTCCGGCGGAGCTGGCGGCGCTAATCAATGCGGTGCCGCTGCGTCTCACCGGCATCGCGCCGATGGCGCGGGCGATTTCGACCGCCGGCGGCATTGCGCTCGATGAGATCGATGACAGCTACATGCTGCGCAAGCTGCCCGGCGTGTTTGCGGCCGGCGAGATGCTCGACTGGGAAGCGCCGACCGGCGGCTATCTGCTGACCGCGTGCTTCGCGACGGGGTTGGCGGCGGGGCGCGGGGCAGCGAAGTATCTGGGGCGATAACTCCGTCATTGCGAGGAGCACCCGGATCGGCGCTTTGCGCCGTCCGAGTGCAGGCTCCGCGACGAAGCAATCCAGCTTCGTGCTCGGCGCTGCTGGATTGCTTCGCTTCGCTCGCAATGACGGACGCGAGGGTGGCGGTCGGCGCTAACACATCGCCCTGTCTTTCGTCATTCCGGGGCACGCGAAGCGTGAACCCGGAATCCATAACCCCTGGCCTCTCGTTCAAGCACAGCGCAACCGACGCCGTGCTCCACCGCCAACGCTGCGGCGTATGGATTCCGGGCTCGCGCAGCTTCGCTGCGCGCCCCGGAATGACGAACGCTGAGGGAATGCGGCGTCTTGAGTTGTTACTTCAGTTTCCCCCGCGCCGCCACCGGCAGCAATCCCAGGATCTCCTCGCCGCGTACCATCACTACTTCGTCGACCATGTTGACGACGACGCAGACGTGGTTCGGCACGATCCGCACCACATCGCCGACGTTCGGGCGCGAGTTGCTGCGGGACAAATCGAGGAAGCCGTGTTCCTCGGCGAATTTGGCGATACGGGCTTCGGGGTGGTCGAGGATCAGGCCGTAGCCGTCGAGGCCGCCGCCGGGGTCGGAGGTCAGCGTCTTGGAGCCGGCGTCGAGGATGCCGCGCTCCGGGCCGGCGCGGCTGACGACGGTGGAATAGACGTTGAGCGCGCAGTCGTCCCACGTGGCGACGCCGGCGGCGACCTGCATGCGGTCGTTGTAGATGTTGGTGCCCGGGCGATGTTCGGTGGCGCCTTTGAGTTGGCCGAGATTCTTCAGATTCGGCGAGCCGCCGGTCGAGACCATCGCGGCGTCGAGGCCGTGGGCGCGAACGCCGGCCAGCGCCTCGTCGAAGAAGCGCTGCGCGCGCGGCCAGCCGTCTTCGGTCGGGTACAGCATGAAGCCCTTGAACACGAGGCCGTCCGAGGCGGCGATGGCGCGCGCCAACGCGATCGCTTCGCCCGGCGTCTCGACGCCGGCACGCTGGCGGCCGGTGTCGCATTCGACCACGACGCCGAGCGGACGCCCGGCGCGCGCGGCAGCCTGCGGCAGGCCGGCGATCACCACCTCGTTGTCGGCGGCGACGGTCATCTCGACGCGCTCGTGCAGCGCGCCGAGCCGCGCCATCTTCTCGTCGCCGAGCAGATTGTAGCTGATCAGGATGTCGTCGATGCCGGCCTCCGCCATCACTTCGGCTTCGCCGAGCTTCTGGCAGGTGATGCCCTTGGCGCCGGCTTCGATCTGCATCTTGGCGAGGAGCGACGATTTGTGAGTTTTGATATGCGGCCGGTTAGCGACGCCGGCCGCATCGCACAGCGCCTGAATGCGCGCGATGTTGCGCTCGACCCGGTCCATGTCGATCACCAGCGCCGGCGTGCCGATGTCGCGGGCGATCTTGGCGGCGAGGGATGTGGTCATGGGCGGGCTCCGATGTCGGTTTGCGGCTTCGCAACTTGGTACCACGTCATGCCCGGGCTTGACCCGGGCATCCACGAAAACAAGCACGGCCTTGCCCGTTGGCATGGATGGCCGGGTCAAGCCCGGCCATGACGACAGAGTGGGGTGCAACGCTGTGAGCATGTAGCGAGCGCAGCTTACAGAGTAGGGCAGAGCAGCGCCTCACGCGCTCTCGATCTCTTCGCGCAGCATTTCGAGTTCGAGCCAGCGGTGCTCGGCGGCCTGGTGGTCGTCGTGCGCCTTGGCCATCGCGGCGGAGAGCTTGTCGAATTTCGCGCGGTCCTTGGCGTAGAGTTGCGGGTCGTCGAGCTCGGCCTGCAGCTTGGCGATCTCGGCTTCCAGCTTGGCGATGGTCTTGGGCAGCGTCTCCAGCGCGTGTTTGTCGTTGAAGCTCATCTTGCGCTTCGGCGCGGACGCCGGCGCGGCAGGGGCTGCGGACTTGGCAGCGCTCGCTTCGTTCGCGGCCTTTGCGGCCGGGGCGCGGCTGAGGTCGGCGCCGCGCTGCGCCAGCATGTCGGAGTAACCGCCGGCATATTCGGTCCAGCGGCCGTCGCCCTCGGGCGCGATCACCGAGGTGACGACGCGGTCGAGGAAGTCGCGGTCGTGGCTGATCAGGATGACGGTGCCCTCGTAATCGCCGAGCATCTCTTCGAGCACGTCGAGGGTTTCGAGATCGAGATCGTTGGTCGGCTCGTCGAGCACCAACAGGTTCGACGGCTTCGCCAGCGCGCGGGCCAGCATCAGCCGGCCGCGTTCGCCGCCGGACAGCGCCTCGAGCGGAGTGCGGGCCTGCTCCTGCTTGAACAGGAAGTCCTTCATGTAGCCGATGACGTGGCGCGGCTTGCCGCCGACCATCACCTGATCGCCGCGGCCGCCGGTCAGCGCTTCGGCGAGCGAGGTCTTGGCGTCGAGGCTGTCGCGGTGCTGATCGAGCGTGGCGACTTCCAGATTGGTACCGAGCCGGATGCTGCCGCTATCGGGCGGCAGCGCGCCGGTCAGGATGCTGATCAGCGTGGTCTTGCCGGCGCCGTTGGGGCCGACGATGCCGATGCGGTCGCCGCGGTTGATGCGGATCGAGAAATTGTCGACGATCGGCCGATCGCCCCACGCCTTGGCGATGCCCTTCGCCTCGATCACCAGCTTGCCGGATTTGTCGGCCTCGGCTGCCGCGAGATTGGCGCTGCCGGTCGGCCCGCGATAGTCGCGGCGCGAGGCGCGCAGCTCGTGCAGGCCGGCGAGGCGCTTGACGTTGCGCTTGCGGCGACCGGAGACGCCGTAGCGCAGCCAGTGCTCCTCGGCGACGATCTTGCGGTCGAGCTTGTGCTGATCGCGCTCTTCCTCGGCCAGCACCTCGTCGCGCCAGGATTCGAATTGCGAGAAGCCGCGGTCGATCTGGCGGATCACGCCGCGGTCGAGCCAGGCGGTCGAGCGCGACAGATTGCCGAGGAAGCGACGGTCGTGGCTGATCATCACGATCGCGCTGCGGCGTTGCGCCAGATCGCTTTCCAGCCATTCGATCGTGGTGAGGTCGAGATGGTTGGTCGGCTCGTCGATCAACAGGATGTCCGGATCGGGCGCCAGCATCCGCGCCAGCGCGGCGCGGCGCGCTTCGCCGCCGGACAGATTCGACGGATCCTCGTCGCCGTGCAGGCCGAGTTGTTCCAACAGATATGTCGCCTGATAGTGCTCGTCGCCGGGCGCGAGGCCGGCTTCGACATAGGCCAGCGTGGTCTTGAAGCCGTCGAAATCCGGCTCTTGCGGCAGATAGCGGATGGTGGCGCCGGGCTGCACGAAGCGGCTGCCGCGATCGGACTCGATCAGGCCGGCGACGATCTTCAGCAGCGTCGACTTGCCGGAGCCGTTGCGGCCGATCAGGCACAGCCGGTCGCCGGCCGAGACGCTGAGTTCGACGCCGTCGAACAGCGGCGCGCCGCCGAAGGTCAGCGCGATGTCTTTGAGTTGAATCAGCGGCGGGGCCATTATTGGTCCATCAGGTCTGTGGTTGCGCCGGCGGCGAGGGGCGGCGGCGTGCGATCCGGCGGATCGTGGTGTCGAGTGCGGCGAGAAACGCCGAGCGGTCGCGCGGGGTGAAGCCGCGCGGGCCGCCGGTGATTTCGCCGGAGGAGCGTAGATCGGTCATCAGATTGCGCACCGCCAGCGTCATGCCGATCGAGGCTTCGGAAAACGGCTTGCCGTTCGGCGCCAGCACCTCGGCGCCGGCCTTGACGCAGCGGCTCGCCAGCGGGACGTCGGCGGTGACCACGATATCGCCGGGCTGGACCCGCTCGGCGATCCAGTCGTCGGCCGCATCCATGCCGGAACCGGCCGCGATCCGCTCGATCAGCGGATGCGCCGGCACGCGGATGAACGAGCCGGCGACGACGCTGACCGGCAGGCCGTGGCGCTCCGCGACCTTGTAGATCTCGTCCTTCACCGGACAGGCGTCGGCGTCGACATAGATGCGGGTGGGCGCGGTCTCGGTCATTCGCTCTCGTGTGGAGTTGGGCGAGGGCGCTTTACGCCCGCTGCGGCGCTGGCGTAGCATCGCCGGGCACGATCGCCAACAAGATCGAACAAACCGGGAGAATCCATGGCCGCAGCCCTCGCGCCCTGGCGCATCAGCGCCTTCAACACCGCCAAACAGTCCGAAAACAAGATGCACGACGACACCGTGGCGCGGCGCTTCGGTTTCTCCGGCGGGCTGGTCCCCGGCGTCGAGGTGATGGCCTACATGATGCACCTGCCGGTCGCACGCTGGGGCCGCGACTTCCTGGAGCGCGGGCTGATCGTGGCGCGATTCGTCAAGCCGGTCTATGACGGCGAGATTGCCAGCGTCACCGGCCAGGAGCAGGGCGACGGCGTCACACTCAGCGTCGAGAGCCGCGGCGAGCTGTGCGCCACCGGCAGCGCGTCACTGCCGGCGCGGCCGCCTGCGGTCGATCTCGCCGCCTATCCGGAGACGGCCGTGGTCGCTGACCGGCCGCCGGTCGGCGCGGGCTCGTTCCCGCAAGGGCAATGGTTCGGCACCGCGCCGGTGCGCTGGGGCGGCGACAAGCTGCGCGGCTATCTCGACGAGATCCGCGAGACCGAACCGCTGTATCTGGACAACAACCTCGTCCATCCCGGCACGCTGCAGCGGATCATGAACCGGGTGCTGGTCGACAATGTCGTGCTCGGGCCGTGGATTCATGTCGGCTCGACCATGCAGCTGCTGGCCGCGGCGAGCGGCGACGACGTGCTCACCGCGCGCGCCAAGGTGACGGCCAACTACGACAAGAAGGGCCATCGCTTCGCCGAGTTCGACGCGCTGATCGTCGCCAACGGCACCACGCCGGTGGCGCATTGCCATCACGTCGCGATCTTCGCACCGCGGCAGCAGGCCGCCGCTTAGTTCACGCTTATTCCGCGGCGCGGACGGTTTCGCCGACGTGCGACGTTCTGCCCCTCTCGCCTTGCGGGAGCGAGCGGCGAGAATGAGTTCGACGGGATCCGACGACGAGGGGAGGGCCAGCACAGCACGACGCGCGAGGCCGGCGACAAGGCCGAACCAACAAATCAAAAAATCTTCCGGAGGAAACATGAAACTGATTCAACACGCAGCGGCGGCCGCGATGCTGGCTGCGCCGCTGCTGCTCGGCGGGGCCGCCGACGCGCAGCAACAGAGCCCGCTCAAGATCGGCCTGCTCGGCGACTTCCAGTCGGTGTATTCCGACATCGGCGGCGCCGGCAATGTCGAAGCCGCCAAGATGGCGATCGAGGAGATGGGCGGCACGATGTTCGGCCAGCCGATCGAATTCATCAGCGCCGACGTCCAGAACAAGCCGGACATCGCCGCGTCGTTGGCGCGCAAATGGTACGAGAACGAAGGCGTCGACATGATCGTCGATCTGCCGACCTCGGCCACTGCGCTCGCCGCGATGGAGATGTCGAAGCGGTTCGAGAAGATCATGATCGTCACCGACGCGGCGTCCTCGGACATCACCGGCAAGTCGTGCTCGCCCTACACCGCGCACTGGACCTACGACACCTACTCGAACGCGCACACGGTGGGCTCGGCGATCGTCAAGAACGGCGGCGACACCTGGTTCTTCATCACCGCGGACTATCTGTTCGGCCATTCGATCGAGCGCGACACCGGCGAGGTGGTCAAGGCGGCCGGCGGCAAGATCGTCGGCAGCGCGCGGCATCCCTTGAACAACGCCGACTTCTCGTCGTTCCTGCTGCAGGCGCAATCGTCCAAGGCCAAGATCATCGGCATGGCCAATGGCGGCGGCGACACCATCAACACCATCAAGCAGGCGAGCGAATTCGGCATCGTCGCCGGCGGCCAGAAGCTCGCCGGCATCGTGATGTTCATCTCCGACATCCACAGCCTCGGCTTGAAGATGGCGAACGGGCTGATCATCACCGAGGCGTATTACTGGGACCTCAACGACCGCACCCGCGCGTTCGGCAAGAAGTTCTTCGACCGGATGAAGCGGATGCCGACGATGAACCAGGCCGCGACCTACAGCGCGACGCTGCACTATCTCAAGGCGGTGAAGGCGGCCAACAGCAAGGACACCAAGACGGTGCTGGCGAAGATGCGTGAGACCCCGGTCCGCGACGCCTTCACCGACAACGGCTTCCTGCGCGAGGACGGCCGCATGGTGCACTCGATGTTCCTGTTCGAGGTCAAGAAGCCCGAAGAATCGAAGGCGCCGTGGGACTACTACAAGGTGCTGGCCGAAGTCCCCGGCGACCAGGCGTTCCGACCGCTCAAGGACGGCGGCTGCCCGCTGGTGAAGGCGGAATAGCCACCTAACCCTCTCCCCTTGTGGGAGAGGGTGGCGAAGCTGCGCGTAGCGCAGCCGAGCCGGGTGAGGGGCTCGCGCCGCAACCCCTCACCCGCCTTCGCTTCGCTCAGGCACCCTCTCCCACAAGGGGAGAGGGGAAGAGGCGCCCGCGCGCTACGTAACACTCACAAACGTCATCGCCGGGCTCGACCCGCCTGCGGGGCCGAAGCCCCTTCGGCGCGGCGAAGGCCCGGCGATCCATCCTCTTCGCATGATGCAGGCGCGCTACGCACGCGATGGATGCGCGGGTCAAGCCCGCGCATGACGGTGTTTTTGGGGGAGGAGCGGCACGCCAAAGCTGCCGACCGTAGCGTCACTCAGCACGCGCTTCGCCTCACGCCGCCGCGCTCTGCTTCGCATCCCGGATCGCGCGCCAGACCTTTTCCGAGGTCAGCGGCATGTCGAGCGTGGTGACGCCGAGGTCTTTCAGCGCGTCGAGCACCGCGTTGACGACGCTCGCCAGCGAGCCGGCGCAGCCGGCTTCGCCGCAGCCCTTGGTGCCGAGCGGGTTGGTGGTCGCCGGCACCGGGTGGTCGCCGACGGTCATCGACGGGATGTCCTCGGCGCGGGGCAGGGCGTAGTCCTGCAGCGAGCCGGTGATCGGCTGTCCGCTGGAATCGTAGCTGACTTTCTCCATCAACGCCTGGCCGATGCCTTGCGCGACGCCGCCGTGCAGCTGGCCCGCGACGATCATCGGATTGACCACCACGCCGAAATCGTTGACGGCGGTGTAGCGCACCACGCGGGTGACGCCGGTGTCGGGATCGATCTCGACTTCGGCGACGTGGCAGCCGTTCGGGAAGGCGGACGGCACGCCCTTGGCCGTGTGATCGACGTCGAGCGACGACGGCACGCCGTCGGGCAGCTTAGCGTCGCGCAGTTGCTGCGCCAGCTCCATGATGCCGATGCTGCGGTCGGTGCCGGCGACGGTGAAGCGGCCATCGGCGAATTCGATGTCGGCTTCGGCGGTTTCCAGCAGATGCGCGGCCGCGGCCTTGCCCTTGGCGATCACCTGCGCGGAGGCTTCGACGATCGCCTGGCCGCTGGCGGTGATCGAGCGCGAGCCGCCGGTGCCGTTGCCGGTGTGGACGATGTCGCTGTCGCCCTGTTCGAGCCTGACGGCGTCGAACGGCACGCCGAGAAACGCGCTCAGCACCTGCGCGAACGGCGTGGCGTGGCCCTGGCCATAGTCCAGCGTGCCGGTGATCAGCCGCACCGTGCCGCCCTCTTCAAACACGATTTTGCCGAGTTCGGCGCTCGGCGGGGCGGTGACTTCGAGATAGGAGCCGACCGCGATGCCGCGCAGCCTGCCGTGCTTGCGGCTTTCCTTCTTGCGCTTGGCGAAGCCGGCGTAGTCGGACAGCTCCAGCGCCTGCGCGAACACGCCGGCGAAGTCGCCGCAATCGTAGGTGACGCCGGAGCAGGCCGTGAACGGCATTTGCGCCGGCTTGATGAAGTTGCGCTTGCGCAGGGCGAGGCGGTCGATGCCGATCTGGTCGGCGGCGCGGTCGATCAGCCGCTCCAGGAAGTAGTTCGCCTCGGGCCGCCCGGCGCCGCGATAGGCGCCCATCAACGTGACGTTGGTGACGACGCATTTGATGTCGACGGCGAGCAGCGGCGTGCGATAGACGCTGCCGATGTTCTTGCCGATGTTGAGCGACAGCGGCAGCGGCGCGACGCCGGTGATGTAGGCGCCGAGATTGCCGGTGCCGGACACCCGGATCGCCAGAAATTTGCCGTCGGCATCGAGCGCGAGTTCGGCGCGGATCTGCTGGCCGCGGCCGTGGCTGTCGGAGAGGAACGCCGACGAGCGCTCGTCGGTCCATTTCACCGGCCGGCCGAGCTGTTTGGCCGCGTGCAGGATGCAGATGTATTCGGGATAGGAGATGTTCTTCATCCCGAACGAGCCGCCGACCTGGCCGGTGAGCACCCGCACCTTGTCGTTCGGCACGCCGAGCAGCTTCGCCAGCGTGGCGCGGTTGCCGGCGACGCCCTGGGTCGGCAGCTGGATGGTGTAGCGGCCGTTCTGCTTGTCGTAGGTGGCGAGCCCGGTGCGCGGCTCCATCGGCACCGCGGCGACCCGGGTGTTCTCGATGTCGAGCGTGGTGACGTGGGCGGCGGAGGCGAACGCCGCGTTCACCGCGTCGGTGTCGCCGAAGTGATAATCCAGCGCGACGTTGGCGGGGATGTGGTCGTAGAGCTGCGGCGCGCCCGGCTGCATCGCCGCGTCGGCATCGGTGACCGCATCCAGCGGCTCGATGTCGAGCTCGACCGCCTCGGCGGCGTCGCGCGCCTGCGCCAGCGTCTTGGCGACCACGAACGCCACAGGATCGCCGACGAAGCGCACCTTGTCGGTGGCCAGCGCCGGGCGGTTGGTCTGCAGCAACGGCGTGCCGTCGCGGCTCTTCATCGGCAGGCCGCAGGTGAAGGGCGTGTAGCCGGCGGCCGCGAGATCGGCGCCGGTGTAGACCGCACAGACGCCCGGCATCGCCTGCGCCGCCTCGGTGCCGATGCCGCGGATCACGCCGTGGGCATGCGGGCTGCGCACCATCACGGCGTAAAACTGGCCGG
The DNA here is from genome assembly GCA_016215605.1 of Rhodopseudomonas palustris. Classification (GTDB taxonomy): domain Bacteria; phylum Pseudomonadota; class Alphaproteobacteria; order Rhizobiales; family Xanthobacteraceae; genus Rhodopseudomonas; species Rhodopseudomonas palustris_L. Next base: position 234,852 of record JACRJB010000052.1, on the reverse strand, counting down.
GCAGGCTGCAATCGTCGGTATAACGCCCCTTGCCACGCAGCAGCGTGTCGTCCTCCTTGCGTCGCACCGGCTGTCCGACGCCGAATTTTTGCAGCGCGATGGCGGTGTCGAGCGACGCGTTCGATGTGCGGTCCTGCATGAAGCCCGTTCCAGCGGTGAGATGGCGCGCAAAAGCCTCGTGAAGTGGCTGTTTCGGCGCGGCAAAGAGAGGATGGTAACGATCTTCAGATAATCCAGCGACGTCGGCACGACAACGCACGATCCGGCATGCGGGCCGCGCGGGTGGGTTGCGCCGCGGGCCTGCGCTGCTAAACTTTCCGTGAATGTGATCTCGACGTCGGCCGGACGGCCACGAAAGACCGAATTGATGGATCAGGAGACGCGGCTCCACAGCGGCCCAGCGCCGGGCGGAGACACGCACCACGGCAATGATGCGAACGCTGAGGACGAGCACGGATCGACGGCGCCGCACGGCGGCGTCTATGCTGCGCTCGACCTCGGCACGAATAATTGCCGCCTGCTGATCGCCCGGCCGACCGGCGACGGCTTTCGCGTGGTCGATTCCTTCTCGCGCATCATCCGGCTCGGCGAGGGGGTGTCCGCGACCGGGCGGATCAGCGACGCCGCGATCGCGCGGGCGATCTCGGCGCTGTCGATCTGCCGTGACAAGATCAAGCAGCGCAAGGCGAAGCGGCTGCGGCTGATCGCGACCGAGGCGTGCCGCGCCGCCGTCAATGCCGACGCGTTCTGTGACGCGGTCGCGCAGGCCACCGGCATCCGGCTTGAGATCATCGACCGCGAGACCGAGGCGCGGCTCGCCGCGATCGGCTGCTCGCCGCTGGTCGACACCGCCGGGCGCGGCGCGATCCTGTTCGACATCGGCGGCGGCTCCAGCGAGCTGGTGCGGCTCGCGCGCGATCCGGCGCGGCCGGACCTGCCGCCGCGGATCAAGGCGTGGATGTCGATCCCGCTCGGCGTGGTGACGCTCGCCGAACAGTTCGGCGGCAAGGTGGTGACGCCGGACATCTACGCGGCGATGATCGACGAGGTCGCCAAGCACGTCGCGCCATTCGCGGCGGTCAATGGCGACGACTTGGGCGGGCTGCATCTGCTCGGCACTTCCGGCACGGTGACGACCTTGGCCGGGCTGTATCTCGATCTGATCCGCTACGACCGCCGCCGCGTCGACGGGATCTGGATGAGCGGCGAGGAACTGACCGCGACGATCCACCGGCTGCGCGGCATGAGCTATCACGACCGCGCCCAGAACCACTGCATCGGCGCCGAGCGCGCCGATCTGGTGCTGGCGGGCTGCGCCATTCTCGACGCGGTCCGCGCGGCGTTCCCGCTGACGCGGCTGCGGGTCGCCGATCGCGGCCTGCGCGAGGGGATGCTGGTCGAAATGATGCGCGAAGACGGCGTGCTGGGAGCCGTTTGAGCCTTGGGACGTTGGGTCCCGACTCCGTCATTGCGAGGAGCGAAGCGACGAAGCAATCCAGCTCCGACCCCGAAGCTGCTGGATTGCTTCGCTTCGCTCGCAATGACGGGAGAGAGCGGTTCCGCTGGTTTTTCCGCGCTCATCTGCTAAGCAACGCGCTCGTCACCAACCGCAAGCAGGGCCATGGCCAAAGACACCACCGGGCGAATGCGCGTCACCGTCAAGAGCGGCGGCCGGATGAAGCTGTCGTCGAAGCTGTGGCTCGACCGCCAGCTCAACGATCCCTATGTGGCGCAGGCCAAACGCGACGGCTATCGCTCGCGCGCGGCCTACAAGCTGACCGAGATCGACGACAAGTATCATTTCCTCAAGTCGGGCCAGGCGGTGGTCGATCTCGGCGCCGCGCCCGGCGGCTGGAGCCAGGTCGCGGCGAAGCGGATCGGTTCTGCCGAAGGGCGCGGCAAGCTGATCGCGATCGATCTGCTGGAGATGGGCGAGATCCCCGGCGTCACCTTCGCGCAGCTCGACTTCCTCGACAATGCCGCGCCGGACAGATTGCGCGAGATGCTCGGCGGCGGCGCCGATGTGGTGATGAGCGACATGGCGGCCAACACCACCGGGCATCGCAAGACCGATCAGCTGCGCATCGTCGGGCTGGTCGAGAGCGCCGCGCAGTTCGCCAGCGAAGTGCTGAAGCCCGGCGGCACCTTCGTCGCCAAGGTGTTTCAGAGCGGCGCCGACGCGACGCTGATGAATCAGCTGAAACGCGACTTCGCCACCGTGAAGCACGTCAAGCCGGCGGCGAGCCGCAAGGACTCGTCGGAGCGCTACGTGCTGGCGATGGGATTCCGCGGCACGCCGCCGACGGCTCAGCTTGGATAGTGGTCGCCTGGCCGCGCGCTCTGTTGTGGACGGCAGAGTGGTTTAGCTGCGAGCCAATCGCACGCTTTTCAGTTGAGTCATGCACAAAATATTGAATTGGGTATCAATTTACAGAGGTAACGACTCCAACTCTCTTACGGTCAGCCGTTTCTTCTCAGCGAATCGGTTGAGCCATGGATATTCCGACTCCGATGTGCAGGGCGTGTGGCGTCGATCGCGAACTCGTCGAGGTTGAGCATGCGAATGCGGTGTTCGACGTGCCGCATTTCCGATGCCCGGTCTGCAACGACGTATTGCGGCTGGCTGTGCGGCTCCACGATGGCACGGACCGGGGCGAGGACGCGTGAAGCTAGCGCGATCCCGGAAAATGCGTAACGGTCTTCGGAGAAGATCAGTCTCGATCGAGATTCGCGAGCAGGATGACGATTCGAAGATGCGTCATCCGTGAGCCGGGCGCGGCGTGAGCTGCCCAGACAATACCCGCGCTCAGATCTCGCGGCGGATTTCCAGCTCCGACCAGATCTGGTTGAAGTATTGATTGTACAGCGGATTGGTGCGGATCGTCACCGGATCGCGCTCCGAATCCGACAGTTCGATCGTGTGCACGCACTTCACGGTGGCGGGCCGGTTGGTCATCACCACGATGCGGTCGGCCATCGTAATAGCTTCGCCGATGTCGTGCGTCACCAGGATCACGCTCTTGCCACGCTCACGGATGATCCGCTGGACTTCGCCCTGCAGCAGCAGCCGGGTCTGGAAGTCCAGCGCCGAGAACGGCTCGTCGAGCAGGATCACGTCCGGATCGAACGCCAGTGTGCGCATGAACGCCACGCGCTGGCGCATGCCGCCGGACAGCGTCGCCGGCTTGGCGTTCTCGAAGCCGCCGAGGCCGTAGGACGTGATCAGTCGGTGCGCGATTTCGACGGATTCTGCGCGTGACACGCCGCGCACTTCCAGGCCCAGCGTCACGTTGTCCAGCACGCTGCGCCAGGGCAGCAGCATGTCCTTCTGCAACATGTAGCCGACATGGCCCTTGGCGCCGGCCACCTGTACGCCGTTGACCGAGACGCTGCCTTGGCTCGGCGTGATCAGGCCGGCGATGATGTTGAAGAGGGTGGTCTTGCCGCAGCCCGATGGGCCGACGATGGCGAGCACTTCGCTCTTGCGCAAGCCGAACGAAATATCGCCCAGCGCGCGCACCGGATTGGCGCTGTCGGCGTTGAACACCATCCCGACGCCGCTGGCGATCAGAACGTCTCCGTCCGCTGCCATCGCTTCTCCCATCAGGCGATCTCCGGATAGTTGAGAGCTGGCGACTGCCACTTCCTGCCTGCAATCACCGCGTCGAGATAGGATATCACCAGAGTATTGAACTGATCCGGCAAGACCTGGGAGACGGCGTGACCGCCTGTCTCGAAATAGAAGGTGTCGGCGGCCGGCATCAGCTTGGCCATCCGCTGCGAATAGAACTGCGGCGTCAGATGATCGTCCTTGGCGCAGGTGATCAGCGACGGGCAGGTGATCTTCCGCAATTCCTCGCCCGGGCTGTAGGAGCAGATCGCATCGATCCGGCTCAGCATGATGTCGGTGGGCGCCAGCGCGGCCGCCGCGACCGGCTCTTCGGCTTCGAGCTTCTCGATATTGGCGCTGACCCACCATGGCGGGCTGAGGAACAGCGGCGTCGTCTTGACGTAGGCGAGCGCGCCGCTCTGCTGCAGCACGCCCTTGCGGACATCGAAGCAGCGCTTGAAATATGCGTCGGAGGTCGCCCAGCCGGCGTACAGCACGGCGCTCTTGATCCGCTTCGGAAAGCGCAGCGCCATGTCGTGGGCCATCGCGGCTCCAGTCGAGTGGCCGACGATATGGGCCGCTTCGATGCCGAGTTCGTCCATCAGCGCGACCATGTCGTCGGTCATCTGCGGCACCGAATAGGTGATGCGGTCCTGCCGCGATCCGCCGGTGCCGCGGTGATCGTGCAGCACGACTTGGTACTTGGCGGCGAAGGCGTCGAGATTCGGCTTGAAATAGCCGCCAGAACCGCCGATGCCTGCCACCAGCAGCACCGGTTCGCCCGTTCCCATCACGCTGTAGGCGATCTCGGTTCCGTTGACTCGAGCTAGCGGCATCCCACTCTCCATTTCGCTTGCAGTTGTATCATCACCAGGACAGCCAGCGCTCGAGCAGCGTGACGGCGTAGTCCAGCACGAGCGCCAGCAGCATCAGGGCGAACAGCCCGACCCAGACCGCGTTGAGGTCGTACAGCGTGCCGGCGTAGTAGACGAGGTAGCCCAGCCCCTGCTTGGCGGCGATGTATTCGCCCACCACCGCGCCGATCAGCGCAAAACCGACGTTGAGGCGCAGGCCGGAAATGATCCACGGCATGGTTGCCGGGGCGACGATCTTGACGAAGGTCTGGCGCTGGGTTGCTCCCAGCGAGCGCATCAGCCGGATCAGGTCCTGATCGACCTCCTGCGCACCGCTGAAGGCGGTCATCAGTGAGACGATGAAGGTGATGATCGCAGCGACTGCGATTTTGGATTCGATTCCGATGCCGAACCAGACGATGATCAGCGGCGCCAGCGCGATCTTCGGCAGTCCGTTGATAGCGACGATGAACGGCCGCAGCACCAGCGCGAGGCGCGGCGTCAGCCACAGCGCCAGCCCCGCGACGCTGCCGAAGAAGCAGCCGATCACGAAGCCGACCAGCGATTCGAAGCCGGTCACCAGCGTCGATTGGATCAGCGAGCCGTCGGCGATCAGCGTGACGAACTTGCCGGCAATGCCGCTCGGCTGACCGTAGAGATACACCGGCAGCCACTGGGCGCGGATCGCGATTTCCCATAGTCCGAAGAAGCCGATGGTCAGCGCGATCTGCCCGAGCAGGATCAGCAGCCACGGCGAGACCAAAGAGCCGCGCTGTCTTGCCGGGACGGCGATCGTCATTTCGACTTCGCTAGATGCGCGATCGAGGAGATCTCGACCAGGAATTCCGGCTTCACCAGGTCGGCGCGGATGCAGTAGCGCGCCGGAAAGTCCTTCGGGAAGTACTCCTTGTACACCACGTTCATGGCGGCGTAGTCGGACAGGTCCTTGAGGAAGATCGAATTCATCGTGACGTCCGCCATCGTGCCGCCGGCCGCCTCGACGATGCTCTTGATCGATTCCAGCACCGCGCGGGTCTGCGCGGTGGCGTCGCCGACACCGACGGTCTTGCCTTCGGCATCCATCGCCAGCACGCCGGAGACGTAGAGGATGTTGTCGGCCAGCACGCCGGGCGAATACGGCGCCAGCGGCGGGGGAGAACCGGCGGGAATGATCGGTTTGCGCGACATGTCAGGGCTCCTCGGGTTTGGGCTAAGACGGTGTGGTGCGACGGACTGAACGTGTCAGCGATTGGTCAGGCTGCGCAACTCGCTGGTGGTGGTGGTCCAGCCGAAGAAGGTCTCGACGTTGTAGATGGTGGCCTCCTGCAGCGACGGCGGGCCGGCCTGTAGCGTGGCGTCCTTCACCATGATCGGGAAGTACTCCAGGAAGTAGCCGTCACGGATGGTGGATTCGACGCAGACATTGGTGGCGACGCCGACGACGACGAGGTTGCGGATCCGCCGCGCCCGTAGCATGGCGTCGAGCTGAGTGCCGTAGAATCCGCTGTAGCGTGGCTTCGGCAGCACGATCTCCCCGGGGAGCGGCTGCAATTTGTCGACCAACGCGTAGTCCCAGGTGCCGCGGGTGATCAGCTTGCCGTCGAGATCGGGCCGCGACCGCATCGTCTTCAGCGCGTTCGACTTCCACCAGTTCGGCGAGTCCGGGGTGCCGGCCTCCTGCTTGGCGGCGTCCCAGCCGTTCTGGAAGAACACGATGGTGAAGCCGAGCTTGCGCGAGATCTCCAGCGTCTCCGCCACTGCGGCGATCACCGGCTTGGCGCCGCTGACGTCGAAGCCGGCGAGGTCCAGATAGCCGCCGGGCGAGGCGTAGGCGTTCTGCATGTCGACCACGATCAGCGCGGTCTCGTCGGGCGACAGCGGAAACTCTTCCGGCTTGGCCGGCAGCATGAGCGCGTTGTCGCGGCGCGGCAACGATTGCGGAATGGTTAGCATCGATGTTCCTGCTGTCGTCGTCAGCTTTTCAGGCCGAAATCGGCCGCGGCCTTGGTGGCGATGGCAGTGTCGACCATCTCCTCGTAGGGCAGCGTCTTCTTCAACGTGCCGGCGCCGCTCTCGTGCTTCATGATCGCGTCCCAGTCTTCCTTGGTGACGATCGGATTGCGCGGCACCACGTTCTTAGTGGTCATGAAGTTCTTGGCGCCGAGCTTCACGACTTCGGGGGCGACGCTGGGGAATTCCAGCCGGCTGACCTCCTCGAACGTGTTCGGATCGGTGTGCAGCAGCTTCATCGCGTCGGCCAGCGCGTTGGTGAATTTCTGCACGGTCTCGCCGTTGGACTTCAGATACGGCTCGGTGACGAAGACCGACGAGAACGCGATCGGTCCGAGAATGTCGGCGAACGAGTACACCACTTCGAGGCCGAACTGCGTGACGCCGATGCTGGCGTCCCAGTCGAACGCGATGGCGAGATCGGCGCGGCCGTCCTTGACCGCGGCGGCCTGCGCGCCGGGCGGCAGCTCCAGGAAATTGACGCCGGCTTCCTTCGGATCGAAGCCGCCTATGCTGCGCATCAGATAGGTCGGGGTGGAAATCGTGTTGGACGGGAAGCGCAGCGTGGCGATGGTCTTGCCCTTGAGGTCGGCCAGCGAATTGATCTTCAAGCCGGGCTTGGCGATGGCGAACAGCGAGACGCCGCCGGCCACCTTGGCGATGACCTTCATCTTGCCGCCTTCGAGCGTCGAATTCACCGACATCCCGGTGCCTGTCAGGGCGAATTGCGCGCGATTGGCCAGCAGCACCGAGACCGGCACCGCGATGCCGCCGGCGGTGGAGAGCTCGACGTCCAGCCCCTGCTTGGCGAACAGATCCTTACGCATCGCGGTGTAAAGCGGGGTGTAGAGCGCGATGTGGATCGCTTCGGAGACGATCACCTTGGTCCGGCTCTGCGCGATGCTCGGCATCGGGAAGGCCGCGGCCAGTCCCAGTGCGCCGGTGCCCAGCAACAGGCTGCGCCGGGTGGGAGCCGAGAGCGTCGAGAGGGAGGTCGTTTCGGTCTTCTTCGAAGTCATGATGGCTCCTGACGAGCTGGCCTGCCGCGGACGTGGGTAAGCACCCCGGGAGACAGCCGTCGTGCGCCGCTCCCCGATGAACAGGTACAGGCTAGGAAGCCTTCAGCGTTCTTAAAAGTCGAGAATCTGTCATGCGTTCATGCGGAAAAGGCAACACGCCCGTGGCTCATTTAGAGCGTTCCTTCGCGGCCCGGATCGTCACGGTCAGCAGTTTCAGAAACTCTTGAGCGGCGTGGGAGAGCGGCCGGTCGCGGTGCACATTTATGCTGGATCGCGCCGAGGCGAGTTCCTGGTCGGCGACGGGGATCGCCCGCAGATGGCCGGCCTCGAGGTCGGACACCACCGCCAGCGCCGGCTTGAAGGCGATGAACTGGCCGGTCGCCGCCATGGTGGTGGTCAGCTCCAGCGAATTGGTGGTCACTAAAATCTTGGGCGCGAGCTTGTGTTTGGCGACGGTGCGCTCGAAAGATTGCCGCAAGCCGAAGCTGTGGTCGGGTAGCGCCAGCGGCTCCTTGCAGAGTTCCTCCAGCGTGAGCTGCTTGCGATCTGCGTATTTGTGGCCGGGCGCGACCAGGCAGGAGATCGGCTCGGGAAACTCCGCGATGGTCTCGATCTCGGCACGGCGCGCGGCGTTGAACGTGATGCCGATATCGGCTTCGTCCTCCAGCAAGGCCTCGATGATCCGGTCGGTCGAGGCAGTCTGCACCTTGAAGGCGACGGCCGGATAGCGGATCTGAAATTCGGCCAGGATACTCGGCAGCAGCCCGCGGACGAAGCCCTCGATCACCCACAGGCTCACCTCGCCGCGCCGCAGTCCGCGCAGGTCGTCGATGCCGGAGCGGGCGCGGTCGATGTCGCGAAACACCCGGTGGCTGTGGCGGGCGAGAACCTCGCCGGCCGCAGTCAGCCGAACGCCGCTTTTGGAGCGCTCGAACAGGACCGTGTCGAGTTCGTGCTCGAGCTGCGCGATCTGCCGGCTCACTGCTGAGGGAGCGACATGCAGCCGGTCGGCCGCCTTGCGGATCGAGCCCAGCCTGGCGACCGCGTTGAAATATCGAAGTGTTAGGAAACGCACGGCAACTCTATTGTTTCAAGCCCGCCCGAAGCATTGATCGGGCGGGACGGCAATGCAAGACGTCACAACCGCTGGTCGCGTGCGGTCTGGGTTTCCTCAGTGGCGGTCTTGGCGGCGGCGCCGGCTTCGCCTTTCTTGCTCGAAATCTCGATCGCCTTGCGGCCTGAAATTTCGTGACCGGCATCGTCCGGCATCCGCCAGAAGAAATACGCCGACAGCGCCGCCATCACCGCGACCACGAGGAAGGCCGGGCCGAAATCGTCGGCGCCGAGCGTGGTGGTGGCGCGCCACGCCATCGTGGTCTCGACCGAGAATGCGCCGACCGCGACGCCGGCCGAGATCGCCAGCTGCTGGCCGACGCTGACCAGCGTGGTGGCGCGGCTCATCTGCGCGGTCTGCACTTCGGCATAGGCGACGGTGTTGATCGCGGTGAATTGCAGCGAGCGGAAGAAGCCGCCGACGAGCAGGATGATCATGATCAGCAGCAGCGGCGTCGCCGGCGTGAACAGTGCGCAGGCGGCGAGAAACAGCGAGCTGACCAGCGCGTTGGCGGTCATGATCTTGCGGAAGCCGAAGGTGCGGATGATCCGCGCCGCCAGCGGCTTCATCCCCATCGCGCCGGCCGAGGAGGCGAAGGTGACGAGGCCGGATTGGAACGGCGACAGCCCGAATCCGATCTGCATCAGCAGCGGCAGCAGGAACGGCAGCGCGCCGATGCCGAGCCGGAACAGGAAGCCGCCGAGGATCGAGGCGCGCAGCGTCGTCAGCCGCATCAGCGAGAAATCCAGCACCGGTGAGGCGGTGCGGCGGGCGTGCAGGACGTACAGCGTCATCGAGATCGTGCCGACCGCGACCAAGGAGACGACCACCGGCCAGGGCAGCAGACCGAGCCCCGCGACCGACAGGCCGAAGGCGATGCCGGCGAGCCCGACGCCGGCGAGCACCAGGCCGTACAGGTCGAACCGCTCCGGATTGTCGCTGCGGATCGGATCGATGTAGCGCTGCGCGAAGAAGATGCCGGCCAGCCCGATCGGAATGTTGATCAGGAAGATCCAGTGCCAGGAGAAGTAGGTGGTGATGAAGCCGCCGAGCGGCGGGCCGATCACCGGCCCGATCAGCGCCGGCACCGTCATCCACGCCATCGCGCCGACCAGCGCGCTCTTGTCGATCGAGCGCAGCAGCACCAGCCGCCCGACCGGAGTCATCATCGCGCCGCCGAGCCCCTGCAGGATGCGCGCGAGCACGAAATCGGTGATCGAATGCGACAGCGCGCAGCCGATCGAGCCGACCATGAACACCGCGATCGCCGCCGAGAACACGGTGCGCGCGCCGAACCGGTCGGCGGTCCAGCCGGAGGCCGGAATGAACACCGCGAGCGACAGCAGATAGGACGTGATCGCCAGCTTCAGCGTCAGCGGCGAGGTGCCGATATCGGCGGCGATCGCCGGCAGCGACGTGGCGATGACGGTGGCGTCCATGTTCTCCATGAACAGCGCAGCAGCCACGATCAGCGGGATCAGTCGTTCTTTGGTCATGCGGGATGTCGGCCGGGAAGGGAGCTCGCCTGTACCACCCGCGGCGGCCCGCCGCTATTGCGGACGCCGTTCCCGCACCTAAATCCTACGTGACCGGCGCGTTCCAGATCGCATCGCCGGAACCTCGTCGACCACGGAGGCCCGCCGATGATCTACCTGCTCGCCGCCTTCCTGCCGCCGCTCGGCCTGCTGCTGAACGGCCAGCCGCTGTCGGCCGTGTTCAATCTGGCGCTGCTGGTGGTCTGCGTGATCCTCGGCCTGATCTTCCATCCGCTGCTGCTGTTGCCGTCGCTGCACGCCCTGATCGCGGTGCGGATGGAGCGGGAGAAGCGGATGCACCGCGAGGTGGTCGAGGCGATCCGCCAGCACGGCCCGCCGCCGGGCTATCGGCGCTGAGCGGCCTCGCGACGCGCCTTGAGTCCTGGCCGCGGTCGATTCGTGCTAGATTTGCTGCATGACCCTCGCTTCCCGCCTTACGCCCGACCTCGCGTCCGACCTCGAGCGGAAGTATTTCTGGTGGGAGCCGATCGGTGACCAGCCGCGGTCCGATGCACGGATCCTGGCGCAGGCGATGAGCTTTGCGACCTTCGCGGAAGGCCGGGAGCTGGAGCAGACGCTGGGCCCCGACGTGCTGGTCGAGGTGATGCTGAGCGCCGCGCCTGGCTGGATCGATCCCCGGTCGTGGGAGTTCTGGCGGGGACGGCTGCAGCGAGCGACAGGGCGCCGGATTCCCGAAACGCCGCCCCAGAGAGTTTTCGATGCTGAGGACCTTTGAGCCGAAGCTGAAGGTGCTTCCTGAGCCGCAGCAACAGATCTGGCGCTCTCTGGCACCGCTGAGCCATCTGGACTTCGTGCTCTACGGCGGCACCGCTGTCGCCCTGCATCTCGGTCATCGGATCTCGATCGATTTCGATTTCTTCCGGTCGCGCTCACTCGACAAGGACGAAATCGCCGCGGCCTTAGCGCCGATGGGCGAGGCCGATATCCTGCAGGAAGCCAGGGACACGCTGGTGATCAGGGCGGCGGCCCGGTCGGGATCGGTGAAGCTCTCGTTCTTTGGCGGATTGGGGCTTGGCCGGATCAATCCGCCGCTGCGCACGACGGATTCCGTTTTGCTGGTTGCATCGCCTGAAGATCTGCTCGCGACCAAACTCAAGGCGATCCTCGACCGGGCCGAGGCCAAGGACTATCGCGATATTGCGGCGTTGCTGGAGGCCGGCATTTCGCTGCCGCGCGGGCTGGCCGGGTTCAGCAAGATGTTCGGCAGGGATGCCGGGCTCGTGCTCCGGGCGATCGGCTTTTTTGACGACGGCGATCTGGCCGCGGTGTCCGAAAGCGACCGACGGGTGCTTCGCGCAGCGCGCGACTCGGTTGTCGAAATCCCTGATATTCCTGTGGTTTCAGGCTCGCTCGCGGCTGGGTGAGGAATGTTTGGCGAGCGGGGCGGGGATGCGGCCTTTGCCCCTTTGATTCGTCATATCCGCATGCTATCGACCACCGCCAACCCTACTGACGGGCTCGATTCGACGGCGCTGGACCTGCCGCGCCGAACGGATTGCCCGTCGCTTGACGGATCAGCGCGGCGACCAGCCGCCGAACGGAGTTGGCAATGGCCTCATTGAACGGATCTCGGCAGTTTCAGGAAGCGTACACGTTCGACGACGTGTTGCTGAAGCCCGGCCCGTCGGACGTGTTGCCGTCCGACGTCGACATCCGCTCCCGGATCACCCGCGCGATTCCGCTGAATATCCCGATCATCGCTTCGGCGATGGACACCGTGACCGAGGCGCGGATGGCGATCGCGATGGCGCAGGCCGGCGGCATCGGCGTCATCCACCGCAATTTCGATCCTGAAGGCCAGGCGGCGCAGGTCCGGCAGGTCAAGAAGTTCGAATCCGGCATGGTGGTCAATCCGCTGACGATCGCCCCGGAAGCGAAGCTCGCCGACGCGCTGGCGCTGATGAACCAATACGGCTTCTCCGGCATTCCGGTGGTCACCGGCGCGCAGGGCCACGGTCCCGGTAAGCTGGTCGGCATCCTGACCAACCGCGACGTCCGTTTCGCCACCGATCCGTCGCAGAAGGTCTCGGAGCTGATGACGCACGAGAACCTCGTCACCGTGCGCGAGGGCGTCAGCCAGGACGAAGCCAAGAAGCTGCTGCATCAGCACCGCATCGAGAAGCTGCTGGTGGTCGACGATCAGTATCGTTGCGTCGGCCTGATCACCGTCAAGGACATGGAAAAGGCGGTCGCGCATCCGCTCGCCAGCAAGGACGCGCAGGGCCGGCTGCGGGTCGCGGCCGCGACCACGGTCGGCGAGGGCGGCTTCGAGCGCACCGAGCGGCTGATCGAGGCCGGTGTCGACCTCGTCGTGGTCGACACCGCGCACGGCCATTCCGCGCGGGTGCTGGAAGCGGTGACGCGGATCAAGCGGATCTCCAACGCGGTGCAGGTGATCGCCGGCAACATCGCGACCCGCGACGGCGCACAGGCGCTGATCGATTCCGGCGCCGACGCGATCAAGGTCGGCATCGGCCCGGGTTCGATCTGCACCACCCGGATCGTCGCCGGCGTCGGTGTGCCGCAGCTCACCGCCATCATGGATGCGGTCGAGGCGGCGAAGAAGGCCGACATTCCGGTGATCGCCGACGGCGGCATCAAATATTCCGGCGACCTCGCCAAGGCGCTCGCCGCCGGCGCCGACATCGCGATGGTCGGCTCGCTGCTCGCCGGCACCGACGAGACGCCGGGCGAAGTGTTCCTGTGGCAGGGCCGCTCCTACAAGGCCTATCGCGGCATGGGCTCGGTCGGCGCGATGGCGCGCGGCTCGGCCGACCGCTACTTCCAGCAGGACATCAAGGACACGCTGAAGCTGGTCCCCGAAGGCATCGAGGGCCAGGTGCCCTACAAGGGCCCGGTCGGCAACGTCGTGCATCAGCTCGCCGGCGGCCTGCGCGCCGCGATGGGCTATGTCGGCGCCAAGGACCTCGGCGAGTTCCACGACAAGGCCGAGTTCGTCCGCATCACCGGCGCCGGCCTGCGCGAAAGCCACGTCCACGACGTCGTCATCACCCGCGAGAGCCCGAACTACCCGGGCGGGGTGTGATCAATTCGTGCGTACTAACGCTTCCTTGGCGGCGAAGCGTATCGCACTCTCGTTCGTCATTCCGGGGCGCGAGCGTAGCTCGCGAACCCGGAATCCATAACCACCGCGATAGCGTTTGAAGACGAGCGTTGCAGCGCTGTAATTTCGCTGGGAGGCCGGCGAGTATGGATTCCGGGCTCGCCGCTTCGCGGCGCCCCGGAATGACAAACGAGGGGTGGTGCGCGCCTCGGATCCGCAGGCACGCATCCGGACTGCCGCAGTTGGCGAATGCGGTCGGGTCGCCTACAACTCTGCCACCAACAACAAACAGGGAAACACCATGTCCAAGGTCAAGCGCATCGTTCTCGCCTCGCGTCCGGTCGGTGAGCCGACCGCGGCGAATTTCCGCCTCGAAGAGGTCGACGTGCCGACGCCGGGCGAGGGGCAGGTGCTGCTGCGGACGATCTGGCTGTCGCTCGATCCCTATATGCGCGGCCGCATGAGCGACGGACCGTCCTACGCGCAGCCGGTTCCGGTCGGCGGCGTGATGGAGGGCGGCACGGTGTGCGAAGTGATCGACAGCAAGAGCCCGGGCTTCGCCAAGGGCGACATCGTGCTGGCGCACAGCGGCTGGGCCACTCACGCGATCGCCGACGCCAAGATGCTGCGCAAGATCGATCCGGCGCTCGGCCCGATCTCGACCGCGGTCGGCGTGCTCGGCATGCCCGGCATGACCGCCTACACCGGCCTGCTCGACATCGGTCAGCCGAAGGAAGGCGAGACCGTCGTCGTCGCCGCGGCCTCCGGCGCGGTCGGCTCTGCGGTCGGCCAGATCGCCAAGATCAAGGGCGCGCGTGCGGTCGGCATCGCCGGCGGCAAGGCGAAGTGCGACTACGTCAAGACCGAGCTCGGCTTCGACGATTGCATCGATCACCGCGACCCGGATCTCGCCGCCAAGCTGAAAGCGGCGTGCCCGAACGGCATCGACGTTTACTTCGAGAACGTCGGCGGCGAAGTGTTCGAGGCGGTGTTTCCGCTGTTCAACAATTTCGCCCGCATGCCGGTGTGCGGCCTGATCGCGCAGTACAACGCCTTCGAGGCGCCGCCGACGCCGAAATGGGCGACCGCGCTGATGCGTCACGTGCTGACCAAGCGGCTCAACATCCGCGGCTTCATCGTCAGCGATTTCGCCGGCCGCCGCCAGGAGTTCCTGCGCGAGATGTCGGAATGGGTGCGCGACGGCAAGGTGAAGTACAAGGAGTTCGTCACCGACGGCGTCGAGAGCGCGCCGGAGGCGTTCATCGGCCTGCTCAAGGGCGCCAATTTCGGCAAGCAGCTGGTGCGCGTCGGGCCGGATCGCGCGTAAGCGCGGCCGTCACATCACGCGATAGCGGATCGCGTAGTCGTCGCGTGCGGCCTCGGGCCTCGCCGGCGATCCGACGCGGTCCGCGAGGTGCCACGGGCCGAACACCGGGGTGCGGCTCGGGTTCGCCGCGAGCCGCAGCTTGAACAGGTGCTGGCCCGCGCCGGGCAGGTTGAGGATCACCAGCCGGTCGGCGGTGCGGAAGTCGATCGGCACCGAGCCGCGCAGCACCGGGCGGCCGTCGTCGATCGCGGCGGTGCTCTGCAGCTTGGCGATGGTCTGGTTGCGGTCGGTATGCAGCTCGATCTGGGCGTCGCGGCCGAGCGCGGCGAGCGCCGACGGCGGCAGCCGGATCTCGAATTCGACCGCCGGCTTCGACGCGTTGAGGCCGAGATAATCGAGCGTCGCGTGCCGCATGTCGTCGGCGACGAAGGCGGCGAGGCCGAGCGCGAACACCGCAGCGGCGCCGTGCTTGACGATGTCGCGGGCGGTGCGTTCGTGACGGCCGAAATACAGCCACAGGGCGATGCCGACCGCGAGCGCTGCGGCGGCGCCGGCCGCGGCCGAACTGATGAGCCCTGCCGGGCTGTCCGGGGCGTCGGCGGCAAAGCCGGCCGTCCGCAGGGCCGCACTGACGGCGTCGGCGATGCCCCCGCCCAGGGTCTCGGCCATCGCCGTCCAATCTGCCCAAACGTCCGACATTGCATCGTTACTCGGCTGGAGAAGACCGCAACCTCGTCTGGCGTGGGTCTCCGATGCAGCCATGGAGGTTCAAGCCGGCCGATTGATTGTCATGATCAGGTGCGGTCGCTATAGCGGGGCAGGCAATCAGAGGAGGCGTCCGCGATGTCGGTCCAGATGGTACTGCTGCCGGTCTTCGTGCTGATCGGGCTGACCTTCGCGCTGATGCTTGGCATGTTCTGGGAGCGGCGGCGCGCGCTGGTCTCGCGCGAGACCAAGATCCGCGACATCGCGCTGGGGCAGCCGAATTGGCCCGAGCGCGCCACCAAGGTCAGCAATTGTTACAACAACCAGTTCGAGTTGCCGTTGCTGTTCTATGCGCTGATCGCGATCGGGCTGCCGCTGCGGCGGATCGATCTGGTGCTGGTGTTGTTGTCCTGGGTGTTCGTGGTGACGCGGTTTGCACACGCGGGTATTTTCGTCAGTTCCAATGACCTCGGGCAACGATCGTCGGCCTGGTTCGCAGGCGCGCTGGTGTTGCTCGCGATGTGGCTGTATTTCGCGCTGCGCATCCTGTTGCTGATCTGATATCGCTCGCGCCCGTTCAAGTTTGAAAGATCGAGATGACCCCCGCCGCACGGCTGTCCGCCGCCATCGACCTGATCGCCGCCATCGACGACCAGCGCATTCCCGCCGCCAAGGCGTTGAAGGAGTGGGGCACGGCGCATCGTTACGCCGGCTCCGGTGACCGCGCGGCGATCGCCGGCCTGGTCTGGGACGTGCTGCGCCGGCGCGCCTCCAGCGCGTTCCTGATGGACGACGACACCGCGCGCGCGCGGGTGCTCGGCATGCTCAGGCTGGAGCGCGGCATGGATCTGGAGACGATCGCGGCGCTGTGCGACGGCGGCCGATTCGCGCCTGCGCCGCTGACCGACGCCGAACGCGTCGCGCTGAAGACGCGAACGCTGGACGGCGCGCCGCCGCCTATCGCCGGCGACTATCCGGAATGGCTCGACGGCGCGTTCGCGGAGGTGTTCGGCGACGATCGCGTCGCCGAGGCCGCCGCGATGGCCAGCCGGGCGCCGCTCGATCTGCGCGTCAACAGCCTGAAGGCCAAGCGGGACAAGGTTCTGGCCTCGCTGGCGCATCTCGGCGCCAAGGAGACGCCGTGGTCGCCGCTCGGGCTGCGGATCGAGCTCGGCGCCGACGCGCGCAATCCCGGCGTGCAGGCCGAGCAGGACTTCATCAAGGGCGCGGTCGAGGTGCAGGACGAGGGCTCGCAGCTCGCGACGCTGCTGTCCGCCGCCAGGCCCGGCGAGCAGGTGATCGACCTCTGCGCCGGCGCGGGGGGCAAGACGCTGGCGCTGGCGGCGATGATGCAGGGCAAGGGCCGGCTGATCGCCACAGACGCCGACAAGCGGCAGCTCGCGCCGATCCACGAGCGGCTGTCGCGCGCCGGCGTGCACAATTGCGACATCCGCGCCCCGAAGGGGCCGGCCGACCCGCTGGTCGACATCCACGCCTCGGCCGATCTGGTGCTGGTCGACGCGCCGTGCACCGGCACTGGCACCTGGCGGCGCAATCCGGACGCGAAATGGCGGATCCGCCCCGGCGCGCTGGAGATCCGGCTGAAGGACCAGGCCGAGGTGCTGGCCCGCGCCGCCAGGCTGGTGAAGCCGGGCGGCCGCATCGCCTACGTCACCTGCTCAGTGCTGCCGGCGGAAAACGGCGCGCAGATCAAGGCGTTCGCGGCCGGGCATCCGGACTTCGCCGTGGTGCCGCCCGCCGAGGTTGCCGCCGCGCTGTGGGACAAGGCCGACGCCTTCCTCGCCGCCACCCGGACCTCGCCCGAAGGCCTGCTGATGACCCCGCGCAAGACCGGCACCGACGGGTTTTTCGTCAGCGTGTTGAAGCGCAAAGCCTAGCCCCGAGCACGGCGCGCTCCCTCGCCCCGCCCTTGCGGGGAGAGGGTTGGGGTGAGGGGCGCCGCGGGCACGGACTCTCGGCCGCGCTGAAGCGCCCCCTCACCCGACCCGGCTTCGCTGCGCTCCGCCGGGCCGACCTCTCCCCGCGCGCGGGGCGAGGTTGCGCCGTGCATGGGGAGAGGTCGGGGGCACCTGTGAGCCGCCGCGTTTTTCCCCGTTGCGAGCCGGGCTGCGGTCGCGTATCTGCTGCCCATGACAGCCCCCAGCACACCTTCCGCCTCCGTGGTCCCGTCCGGGGCCGACACCTCGCCGCATGTCGCCGCGATCCACGAAAAAATCCTGATCGTCGATTTCGGCTCGCAGGTCACCCAGCTGATCGCCCGCCGCGTCCGCGAGGAGGGCGTCTATTCCGAGATCGTGCCGTTCCAGAAGGCCGCAGCCGCCTTCGCCGAGATGAAGCCGAAAGCCGTGATCCTGTCCGGCGGTCCGGCCTCGGTGCTCGACGACAACGCGCCCGCCGCCCCGATGTCGATTCTGCAGGCCGGCGTGCCGGTGCTCGGCATCTGCTATGGCGAGCAGACCATGGCGGCGCAGCTCGGCGGCACCGTCGAGGCCGGCCACCACCGCGAATTCGGCCGCGCCAGAATCGAGATCACCGACGACTGCGCGCTGTTCGACGGCGTCTGGCAGAAGGGCGGCACCTACGACGTCTGGATGAGCCACGGCGACCGCGTCACCAAGCTGCCCGAGGGTTTTCGCGGCGTCGCCAAAGCGGCGGGCTCGCCAATTTCCGTCATCGCCGATGACGTGCGAAAATTCTACGCGATGCAGTTCCATCCCGAGGTGGTGCACACGCCGGACGGCGCCAAGCTGCTGCGCAACTTCGTCCGCAAGGTCGCGGGGCTGACCGGCGACTGGACGATGCGCGCCTTCCGCGAGGAAGCGATCGAGAAGATCCGCGCCCAGGTCGGCAGCGGCAAGGTGATCTGCGGCCTCAGCGGCGGCGTCGACAGCGCGGTTGCCGCCGTGCTGATCCACGAGGCGATCGGCGATCAGCTGACCTGCGTGTTCGTCGACCATGGCATGCTGCGCAAGGACGAGGCCAAGACCGTCGTCGACCTGTTCCGTCACCACTACAACATCCCGCTGGTGCACGTCGACGCGTCCGAGACCTTCCTCGGCGCGCTCAAGGGCGTCACCGATCCGGAGCAGAAGCGCAAGATCATCGGCAAGCTGTTCATCGACGTGTTCGACGCCGAGGCCAAGGTGGTCGGCGGCGCGGACTATCTGGCGCAGGGCACACTGTATCCCGACGTGATCGAGAGCGTGTCGTTCACCGGCGGCCCGTCGGTGACGATCAAGTCGCACCACAATGTCGGCGGCCTGCCTGAACGCATGAACATGAAGCTGGTCGAGCCGCTGCGCGAGCTGTTCAAGGACGAGGTGAGGGCGCTCGGCCGCGAGCTCGGCCTGCCCGACGTCTTCGTCGGCCGCCACCCGTTCCCGGGCCCCGGCCTCGCCATCCGCTGCCCCGGCGAAATCACCGCCGAAAAGCTCGACATCCTGCGCAACGCCGACGCCGTCTACATCGACCAGATCCGCAAAGCCGGCCTCTACGATGTCATCTGGCAGGCGTTCGCCGTGCTGCTCCCGGTCAAGACCGTCGGCGTCATGGGCGACGGAAGGACCTATGAGTACGTCGTCGGCCTGCGCGCTGTGACGTCGACCGACGGCATGACGGCCGATTACTACCCGTTCGAGATGGCGTTTTTGGGCGCGACGGCGACGCGGATTATCAATGAGGTGAAGGGCGTGAACCGCGTGGTGTATGACGTGACGTCGAAGCCGCCGGGGACGATTGAGTGGGAGTGAGGCTATTTCTAGGTAACTTCATTGACCCAATGATACACGATTTTAAATCGTGAATGATATTATGGATTGAGTTATGGTTGGTGAGTATATTCTATCAATTGACGTTGATGAAGGTATCCGACAAGGGGACGTAATACGTAGTCTCCCCATCATCGGCGAAACGCCCGTACGGTACGGGTTTATTGTTACGGCCGATTGCGATATCGCCCAAAATAAAGCCGGTGATAGTTTTACTTTGTTAGATATTGTGCCGGCGGCGCAATACCTCGACCTCCATTGGGCTCCGCAACAGTTGCGGCGGATCATCGAAAGGCAATCTCGCGTAGCGTGTGAAAGCCCTAATGGGAAGATATCCCGCTCAAGCGCAGGTTTGGCTCCCTTGGAAGCTGCGTCTCTTCAGCAATGGTTGGCGGAAACTACGCCCGAATCGATTGTCAATTCGGTGCAGTCTGACGACCAGAAGCTATTGTCGCTGCTTGCCTGTATTAGGCTTGCCTTAGGGCACGGGTCGTCTGGTTCTCGCCTTGCAGATTTGAGGCAGGTCTGAAGTTTGCTTGGCCGAGACGCGAAGGCGCAACAATCCGCGGTGAGGGAAGCTTTTGACCCTGACCGCGGCTTCCCGGATTTCGTCTTTGTACCTGAGCTGCCTATGACGAGCGGATATGGCTTTGTAATTCTTCTTCGCTCAATTTCAACAATTCACGCCTCGGACCTCTTTCGTTCGGAAATCGACGCTCGCATTTTTGGGAGGCCAGACGCGTTCCATCGCATAGGCAGATTCAGCGACGGGCTTCGATTTTCCGTTGCCCAGAAGCTGGCTTTTCTTTTTTCGAGAATAGGTATGCCGACCGACTTCGAGCTCGCATGTGAGGTTGCCACCGAGCTGCTTGTCGAATCGCTGTAGGCCAATGTTTGGAGGGCGACGATGTCTGTAGAGTTCCTCGTAGTTGATGGGTGTGCCCTGGGAATTCTGGATGCAGCCTTAATTGACGAATCGTGGTTCGATAATTTCAACATACCACAAAATACAGAGGGTTTGCGGCGGGTTAGACTTGGTAGTGTTGTCTACCTTCTCTCCGCAAGTGCGAGTCTCGAATCTGGGGTTGTTGTAGTAAAGGCAGGTAGCAAAGGAATTTTTAAGAGCGTGGCGAAGCCTCGTGCTGCATTTGAGCGTATCATGAGAGTGGGATTGAGGCAGTTCGACAGGAACATAGCCGTTCCTGTGGCGTGGCAGCCCTATCACGAGGGTTCTCTTTTGTCGGTTTACGCCGAGTCCTTCAATAGAAAGATGCCGCACAGGATTTACTTTGATCAGGCTGCTGCGGGAAGTGGCAATCTATACGCGTTCGCTGTGACAGAGACGCCCGAACCACTGGATCGCGTTGCTATCGATCTTGCGGGATACCGGGCCGCGGTCGACGGCCTGCTAGAAGCTTTGTTGGAGGAAGCGAAGCCTCTGAGTGCAGTGGGCAATTTTGGAATCTTGCTGAGTGCTCCCTTGGGTTTCGAGTTGACTGGAAGTGGTACACTGCAGGAGTGGTATGACCGAAAGCTAAGCGACGAGCAGCTTCGCTTTGTGGATCAGCCGCATGATCGTCCGGTAAGGCTCCGCGGCGCCGCAGGGACCGGAAAGACGCAAGCAATGGCAGTCAAATGTCTACGCGATCTCTATGCGGACGCGGATGCGGGGGGAGACAAGACATTTGCGTTTTTAACCCATAGTGCTGCGCTGGCTCATGAAGTCGTCCGTGGAATGTTCTTTGCGCTCGACCAGTCTGCTAGATGGACAGACCTAAAGACCGCCGCCGGTCGGCCTAAGTTGTGGGTTGGAACGCTCTACGAATTTGCTCAAGAGCAGCTGAGCTATGAAAAGAAGGGTCTCAAACCTCTCTCCCTCGACGGGCGGGATGGCCGTGAGCTGCAGCGCTTGCTAATTGAAGATGCGATCGAAGAGGTAAGTCGAAATCCGCGCACTGCATTGGGAGTGTTGCGGGAATGCCCGGAGTTTGCGGACCGCATGAACGACAAAGATCAGCGTGTCCCGTTTGTCGAGGAGTTGATGAACGAATTTGCCTGTTCGTTGGATGCAGAGAATGTTCGCAAAGGAACGCCAGCCGCAGACAAATACATCAATGGTAGTCGTGAAGGGTGGCAAATGTTGTTGCCGTCTTCTGAAGATCGGAGGGCCGTCCTAGAAATATACGAATCGTACCAAGCGTCTCTCCGGAAAGAGAGGCTCTTGAGTATGGATCAAATGATTGCGGATTTTGGGCGATACTTGACTACGCACGAGTGGAATCAATTGCGCGATATGAGGGGATTCGATCTCATTTTTGTGGACGAGTACCACTATTTCACGCGAGTGGAAGCAATGATTCTTCAGAATATGTTTGCTACTAGGGCGGAGCGGGTGGGGCGTTGGCCTTTGATAATGGCGTATGACCTTAAGCAGAGCACCAACGATGCTGCACTCGGAGGTGGACTTGAGCGATTCCGAAATCCGGGTGTGGGAGAATCGGTTCCGGTCGATTTGAAGCAAGTGCATCGGTCCACACCGCAGATTGCCGCATTTCTGAGCGATTTAGATGCGTCCTTTCCGGCAATTGATCTTGAGGGTGAATTTGTTACCTATGCCGGAAATTCAAGAAAGGCAGACGGCGATTTCCCTGTGGCATTCGAGATTTCGACAAACGTGAAGTTGATCGATGCGGTGCTTGATCGAGCTTTGAGTGTTGCGCGAACGTTGGCAGGTGGAGGGAGTCAAGTTGCGGTACTGTGTATCAATGACGAGTTGTTTGATGATTTTTGTAAGGCAGGGCGGACAAAAGATAAGATAGTTCCGGTGAGGACGCGGGAAGACCTGAGGGAATTGCGCTACGCGAGGTCAAGGTGTGTCTTTAGTATGCCTGAGTACGTTGCAGGTCTTCAGTTTGATACTGTATTTCTAATTCATCTCGATCAGGTTGACCTGACTGGAGAATATTTGAGTCAAGGAGCTCGACGTCGGTATGTGTCGCGGGTTTACTTGGGGGCAAGTCGCGCTGCCCGGCAATTGTTGATTGCGTCGTCATCCGAGCGTGGCGGTCTTAGTGAAATTCTTCGTGGTCCGATTGCCAGCGGGAGTCTTAAGGAGTCCTCTTTTTGACGGGCGAGTATTAGATTGCATCGGTTTAAGTTCCTAGCAATCCGGAAGATACTCCAGTTGTAATTGGGAGTTGGCAGATTTCTCTGCGGTCGCTGTGGCGACCACGTCATGACACAACGTCGGGCGCCTGACGGAACGCACCAACAAGAAGCCGGTCGAGTCTTTGCGCGAATTGTTAAAGGACGAGGTATGGGGGCTCGGCCGCGCCACTCAGGCCTCCTCCGTGACAGCCCCATATCTCCCCGCCATCGCCCTTACCATCTCCGCCATCGTGGCCCGCAGCTCCGCCGGTTCCAGCACGTCCGCTTCCGGCCCGAGCCGCAGCAGTTCGGCGGCCGCGTGCCACGACGTGGTGCCGACCGGAATCCTCGCGATGCGCCAGCCGTCGGCATCGGCGACGGCGTCGAGTTGCGTGCGTGTCCTGACGTAGGGTTGGCTCAGCGCGTTCAGCAGCTTCACGCCGAGCGGGGACAGGCGGACGGTCGCGATGTTGGGATGCAGTTCGGCTTCCATGCGCAGCGTCGCGCTTTGCCAGTAGGCGGCGAGATCGAAATCGGGCGGGCGCGGGAAGGGGGCGTCGAGTGGGGTGCAGTCGAGCACGCGGGCGATGCGATAGGTGCGGACGCTGCCGTCGACCTGTCCGGCGAGATACCAGCTGCCGCCTTTCAGCACGAGGCCGAGCGGCGCGACGCGGCGCTGCTTCTGCGCGCGCCAGCTCTGGTAGCGGATCTCGATGAAGGTGCCGCGCAGCACGGCGCCGGCGATGGCGCGCAGATGCTCTGGCTCGTCGGCTTCGCCGAACCAGCCGGGCGCGTCGAGGTGGAAGCGCTCCTGCATGCGCGCGGCGTCGTCGCGCAGATTCGCCGGCAGCGCGGCCATCAGCTTGTTCTGGCCGGCGATCATCGCCGCATCGAGCCCAAGCGCGGCGGCGGGGCCGGGCAGGCCGGCGAGGAACAGCGCGCCGGCTTCGCTTTGCGACAGGCCGTTCAGCCGCACGCGGTAGCCGTCGAGCAGCCGATAGCCGCCGTCGGCGCCGCGGTCGGCATAGACCGGCACGCCGGAGGCGGCGAGCGCGTCGATGTCGCGATAGATCGTGCGCACCGACACCTCGCAGGCCTCGGCCAGTTCCGGCGCGGTGGCGCGGCCCTTGGCCTGCAGGGTGGTGAGGATCGACAGCATTCGGCTCGCGCGCATGAGTCATTCAACCATACCTGACACAAGATGTCAGGTATGGGATGCTAGGACGGTCGCCTCGCAAGCTGGCTGATGGAGACCGCCGTGACCGATCCGAACCGACTGACCCTGTTTTATTCGCCGCAGACCCGGGCGACCGGCATGCGCGTGCTGCTGGAAGAGCTCGGCGCGCCGTACGAGCTGCACGTGCTGAACATGAAGGCCGGCGAGCAGCGCCAGCCCGGCTATCTCGCGGTCAATCCGCTCGGCAAGGTCCCGGCGATCCGCCGCGGCGATGCGCTCGTCACCGAGCAGGTCGCGATTACGATCTATCTGGCCGACCTGTTCCCGCAGGCCGGTCTCGCGCCGGCGCTCGACGATCCGCTGCGCGGTCCGTATCTGCGGTGGATCGCCTATTACGGCTCGACGTTCGAACCGGCGGTGGTCGACCGGTTCATGCAACGCGAGCCGGGGCCGGTCGCGATGTCGCCTTATGCGGACTACGACACCATGCTCGGCGCGCTCGAAGCGCAGCTCGCGACCGGACCGTATCTGTTCGGCGATCGCTTCACGGCCGCGGACGTGCTGTGGGGGATTGCCCTCGACTGGACGTTGAAGTTCGGCCTGGTGCCGAAGAGGGATGTGTTCGTCCGCTACGCCGAACGGCTCACCGCGCGGCCTGCGTTCCAACGGGTCAGCGCGGCCGATGTGGAAATGGCGGCGCAACACGCCGCCGCGGCTGGGTAACTGACAGGTCGTGCGGCGCGCCCTGACAGACTCGCGCGGGGCACATCGAAGGTCTGTCGGTCGAGGCGAACCAAAGCCGTCGCTCACCGCTTCGGTGCGACCCCGTCGAGCGCGACGTCCGTCAGCCTTTCGTGTTGCCGACCATGTCGAAAATCTTGCCGCTGGTGACGAGCTCGATTTCGGAGGCGGGCAGCGGCTTCTGGCATTCCGACAGCGGGTTCAGCCAGAAGTTCGAGTGCGGCAGCATCGCGAACAGATCGCGCGCCACGGCGCCGAGGCAGCTCTCCGGCTCCTTGACGTAGTCGGAGATGCGCGGCTTCGAGGTGAAGGCGGGGTGCCATTTCAGGCCCTGGAAGTCGACCGTCGCGATGTTGACCTTTTCCTGCGGTTGCAGCGACCGCGTCTCGCCGGGCGCGATCGGCACGTCCGGCGTCAGAATGTAGATCTCGCTGTCGAGCAGCGCCTGGTAGAACGCCGGCGCGGCCTTCGGATCCTTGGCGGCGGCCTGCAGCAGGGCTTCGAGCTTGTTCTGTGGTTCAAACACGGCGGTCCTCACGGTTCGGTGGTCGGGAATTCGATTTGCGTTCGCGCCTGGTGCGGCATCAGTCCGGCTCGCCGCGCAGCGCGCGATAGATCATGTTGCGCGACACGCCGAGGCGGCGGGCGGCTTTGCTGATGTTGTTGCCGGCCTCGGCATAGGCGGTGAGCAGCTGCGCGCGCTGCAGTTCGCGCAGATTGTCCTTCAGTCCGCCGCCGGTCGCCGCTCCGCCCGAGGTCCGTTTGCGCGGGGGCTCGCCGAGCACCGCGGCCACGGTGGCGCCGTCGATCAGGCCGCCTTGCTCGTGCAGCGACAGCCGCGACAGCGCGTTGCGGAGCTGGCGGATGTTGCCGTCCCAGTCCAGTTCGGCGAGCCGGTCGACCGCGCTCTGCGTCAGGCCCGCGGAGGGATCGATCTTCGCCATCAGATGACGCGCGATGTCGGCGAAATCCGAGCGTTCGCGTAGCGGCGGCAACGTCACTTCCAGCGTGTTGAGACGAAACAGCAGGTCGGAGCGAAACCGCCCGCGGCCGATCGACTCGTCGAGATCGGCGTTGGTGGCCGACACCAGCAGCACGTCGACCTGACGCTTGGCGCCGCCGACCGGGCGCACCGTGAAGTCGTCGAGGAACCGCAGCAGCACCGCCTGCAGCGCCACCGGCATGTCGCCGATCTCGTCGAGAAACAGCGTGCCGCCGTCGGCCTCCTTGAACAGGCCGGTCGAGCCGCCCTTCTTGGCGCCGGTGAAGGCGCCCTCGGAATAGCCGAACAGCTCCGCCTCGATCAGGCTCTCCGGCAGCGCCGCGCAATTGACCGGGACGAACGGCCCGTTGCGCCCGCTCGCCGCATGGGCGTGGCGCGCGAGCTGTTCCTTGCCGGTGCCGGTTTCGCCGCGCACCAGGATCGGCATCTTGCGCATCGCGGCGTTCTCGACCTGGCGCACGATGGCGGCGATGGTCTGATCGGCCGAGACGAAGTCGGTGGCGACGCCGCCGGCCTGCACCGCGGGTCGCGGCCTCGCGACCGGGCGCACCATCGCGAACTGCCGGGTGGTTTCGATCATCGCGACGAACTGGCTGCCGACCTCGTCTTCCAGCCCCTGGCGCTCGGTGCGCCGGCCCTCGTCGATGAAGCGGCTGAAATCGGTGCGGAACAGATCGCCGAAGCGCCGGCCCGGCGACGCCGGCAGCCCGTGCAGCAACACCCGCGCGGCGCGATTGGCGGCGAGGATCTGGCCGTCCTCGTCGACCGCGAGCAGCCCGGCGCTCAGCGTGTGCAGATACTCGCCGCGATTGTGGAAGGCGATCAGGATATTGCCGCGGTGATATTCGCGGAACAGCCCGTTCTCGATCTGCGTCGCCGCCATCCCGACCAGCGCCTGGGTGTGCGACTGCCGCGACAGACAATCCGACGACGCGTCGAGAATGCCGGTGAGTTCGCCGTCGGGCGCGAAGATCGGCGCCGCGACGCAGGTGAGATTGTTGTAGCGCGGAAAGAAGTGCTGATCGCCATGGACGGCGATCGGCCGCTTCAGATGCGCCGCGGTGCCGAGGCCGTTGGTGTCGCAGCATTGTTCGGTCCACACCGCGCCCGGCTGGATGCAGGCGGCGTGCGAGGCGTCGCTGAAACTTCGATCGGTGACGATATCGAGCAGCAGACCCTCGGCGTTGGCGAAGGCGATCATGAAATTCGAGCCGGAGATCTGCTGATGCAGCGTGTGCATCTCCGCGAGCGCGAGCCCGCGCACCAGCGAGCAGCGCTGCTGTTCCTGGCGCAGCATCGCGGGGCTGACGAATTCGGGCGGCGGCGGGCGCCGCATGTCGAGGCCGAGTGCGATGCAGCGCATCCAGCTGTCGTAGATGTCGGCCGAGAGGAATCCCGACGGCGGCTCGCCGCGCTGTTCCAGCGTCATCCATGCGTTGTCGAGCCGGCCACCCGCAACTCGCATCGATTGTCCCTCCCTGGACGTGCCTGGCCGAACGGCGCTGTTCAGCGTTTCCTCGATCGCGCGAGCCGTTCCCGGCTTCTCGGTGCGAGCGTCGAACTATCAATATAATCTAACTAACAACAATTCCAAACTTCACAGTTTCGCAACCGACTGTTCCGCCGCGGAACAGATTTGCTTCGGCGCGTGGTCCGGCGCGGATCGCTTCGATCCGGAAGCGCTTGCAGCAAACTCAATTGCATCAGCCGTTTATTCCGTTGGCACAGCTCTTGCTGCTGTTAGTTCGATCGGATCGCGGATCGAACAAAAAACAGACCGCGACGAAAAAGAAAAATGATCAGGGAGCGAGGGACGCATGAAAGCCGCGGTTCTGCATGCATTCGACGAGACGCTGACGGCCAAGGAGTTCGTCAAATACGAAGACGTTCCGGATCCCAAGATCACGCGGCCGTCCGACGTGATCGTGCGGATCGGCGGCGCCGGCGTCTGCCGCACCGATCTGCACATCGTCGAAGGCATCTGGCGCAGCAAGGTTGACGTCAATCTGCCTTACATCATGGGTCACGAAAACGCCGGCTGGGTCGAGGCGATCGGGCCGGGCGTCGAGGGCATCAAGGTCGGCGACAGCGTGATCTGCCATCCGCTGGTCACCAGCGGGCACTGCCTGGCCTGCCGGCGCGGCAACGACATGCACGCCCAGGACAGCGCGTTCCCCGGCATCAACGCCAATGGCGGCTACGCGCAATATCTGCTCACCGGGCAGCGCTCGCTGATCAAGTTGCCGAAGACGCTCGCGCCGAAGGACGTCGCGCCCTACACCGACGCCGGCCTCACCGCCTATCGCGCCGCGAAGAAGGCGTCACGGCATCTGCTGCCGGGCCAATACGTCGCGGTGATCGGCGCCGGCGGCCTCGGTCACATCGGCATCCAGGTTCTCGCCGCGTTGTGCGCCGCGGAAATCATCGTGGTCGATCGCGACGACAAGTCGCTCGAACTGGCCAAGACCTGCGGCGGCCATCACATGGTGAAGGCCGACGGCGGTGAAGTCGAAGCCGTGCTGGCCCTGACCGGCGGGCGCGGCGCCGAGGCGGTGATCGATTTCGTCGGCGAGGGCGACGCCGTCGCCCGGGGCCTGGCGATGACGTCGAACGACGGCTACTACTATGTGGTCGGATACGGCGGCAAGATCGAGCTGCCGACCATCGACCTCATCACCTCCGAGAAGACCATCGTCGGCAATCTGGTCGGCACCTATGCCGAGCTGGTCGAACTGATGGCGCTCGCCGATCGCGGCCTCGTCGATCTCCACACCAAGGAATACAAGCTCAGCGCCGCCAACGACGCGCTGCACGATCTGCATCACGGCCGCATCCACGGCCGCGCCGTGCTGGTTCCGTGATGACCCGGCGCATCACCACGCATCGCGAGCCGTTTCGCCCGCCTCCGCAACACGGGATCGGCGACATGACGAACCACGACGGCGACGACGAGCAGGCCGCGGAGACGCGGGCGGCGCGCGAGCGGATGCTCGCCCGGCACAAGCTGATCGAGGCGATCATCCGCAACAACGAGCTGCAACTGCGCAACGAAAGCGCGCGCGGCGGCGCCGAGATCGAGATGCATTGCGCGCTGCGCGACGCCGAGCCGCCCGGTGCCGGCCCGGAGGCCGCCGCCGAGGTCGAGCGGCTCACCGCGCGGGTCGCGATGCTGAAGACCGAGCACGCCCGGCTGGTGGCCGAGCGCGAATGGCTCAACGCGGCCCTGCTCGAATTCGAGACGGGTCCGTCGAGTGCGGAACACCAACGATCGGGACATGCATGATGAGCACACAGCAGACACGGGCCCAAGCGAAGGGCGCCTTGAGCGGCTTTACGCCCGGACCCGACATCGAATTGAGCGAGGAGGACCGCTCGAAGGACGGCTTCTTCGTTCAACTGGCGGACATCGCCGAGGCGATGATCGCCAAACACGGCAGGGAATTCTCCATGGGCGCGCTGGTGCTCACGGCGAAATTCATTGCCGAGGGCAAGCCCCTCACCAAAACCGCCGCTGCGAACGCCGAGGCGCAGCGGAAATCATCGGCTCCGTCCTGATCGGACAGCGGCGACGGAGCACCACCCGACGAACGCCCGGCGAGCCGCAGTGGAAACGCGTGTGCAAACGGCCGAACGGGCGCTCGGCAATGCAAGGCTGGAATACAAGGCGAGCAACACACTCAACGCCATCAGCAAGGGAGACCTAAATGTCTGAGACACTGACGCTGAACAAGATCGTGGGCCAGAAGGGCATCAGTACCGCTGAAGCCGCCAACCGGGTGTCGGATCTCGGCTGGACGCCGAGCTACGTCCAGGAGGCGATGACGTTCCCGACCGACTACAAGATCTCCAAGGTTCCGCGCGACCCGATGAAGCAGGTGCTGCGCTCCTACTTCCCGATGCAGGAAGAGAAGGACAACCGGGTCTACGGTGCGCTCGACGCCGCGCTGCGCGGCGACATGTTCCGCAACGTCGAGCCGCGCTGGGTCGAATGGATGAAGCTGTTCCTGGCGATCATCCCGTTCCCGGAGATCTCCGCGGCGCGCTCGATGGCGATGGTCGGACGCCTGGCGCCCGGCGAGGAGCTGCGTACCGGCTTCACCATGCAGATGGTCGACGAGTTCCGCCACTCCACCATTCAGATGAATCTGAAGAAGTGGTACATGGAGAACTACATCGATCCGGCCGGCTTCGACATCACCGAAGCTGCGTTCGGCAAGTGCTACGCCACCACGATCGGCCGGCAGTTCGCCGAGGGCTTCCTCACCGGTGACGCCATCACCGCCGCCAACATCTATCTGACGGTGGTCGCCGAGACCGCCTTCACCAACACGCTGTTCGTCGCGATGCCGTCGGAAGCCGCCCGCAACGGCGACTATGCGCTGCCGACCGTGTTCCTGTCGGTGCAGTCCGACGAATCCCGCCACATCGGCAACGGCCACTCGATGCTGATGGCGATGATCCACGATCCGTCGAACCATCAGCTGCTCGAGCGCGACCTGAAATACGCGTTCTGGCAGAACCACGCCATCGTCGACGCCGCGATCGGCACCTTCATCGAATACGGCACCACCAACCGCGACAAGAACAAGGAATCCTATGCGGAGCTCTGGCACCGCTGGATCTACGAAGATTACTACCGGACCTACATGCTGCCGCTCGAGAAGTACGGCATCAAGATCCACCACGACGACGTCGCCGAGGCCTGGGACCGGATCGTCAAGAAGAACTACGTCCACAAGACCGCGCAGTTCTTCTCGGTCGGCTGGTCGTTCAACTTCTGGCGCATCGAGGCCCAGACCGAGAAGGACTTCGAGTGGTTCGAGCACAAATATCCGGGTTGGTACGCCGAGTTCGGCGACTTCTGGAAGTGGTACGCGAAGCTGTCGGTTCCCGGCGAGAAGAACATCGCGTTCAACGCCGACGTCGGCTACGTCTATCCGCACCGCTGCTGGAGCTGCATGGTGCCGTGCCTGATCCGCGAGGACTTCTGCTGCGACGAGGTCGACGGCAAGGTCTACACCTACTGCTCCGAAGGCTGCCGCTGGACCCACAAGGTGGCGTTCGCCGCCGAGTATGAAGGGCGCGCCACCCCCGCGATGGGCCGCTTCAGCGGACGCCGCGAGTGGGAGGAGTGCTACCACGGCTGGGATCACGCCGACGCCATGGTCGATCTCGGCTTCGTCCGCTCCGACGGCAAGACGCTGGTGCCGCAGCCGCATCTGCGCTTCGAGCAGAAGGACATGTGGACGCTCGACCACGTCCGCGGCAACACGCTCGGCAGCCCGCTGCGGGCCTTCCGCGCGCTGAAGCCCGGCGCCGAGCGCGACGCCGCGGTCGCCGAGTATCGCAAGGGCTACACCATCAACCCCTGCAACTGAGCCCGGCCGGGGCGAGGGGGCCGCAGGCCGCGGCTCCCTCGCGCCACCCGCCACTCGCGATGCGACGCGCCTGCGCGTTGCGATCTGTCTCATCACAACAGGTCGAAGAGCATGTCCGACGTCACCACAACTTACAAGGTCCGGTTCGAACCCGTCGGCATCGAGATGGATGTCGAGGAGGGCGAGACCGTTCTCGACGCCGCCTTCCGCCAGGGCATCGCGCTGATGCACGGCTGCAAGGAAGGCCAATGCGGCTCCTGCAAGTCGCGGGTGCTCAGCGGCGACGTCGAGATGCTGAAATACTCCACCTTCGCGCTGCCGGACTACGAGCGCGAGACCGAGCACGTGCTGCTCTGCAAGATGCACGCCTTCAGCGACATCGAAGTCGAACTGCTGAACTTCGACGAGGAACTGCTGTCGCACGCGATCGCCGTGAAGAGCTTCGACGCGCGGCTCAGCAAAGTCACGGCGCTGACCCACGACATAAGGCTGCTGGAGATCGAGCTCGACAAGCCGATGAAATTCTTTGCGGGCCAATATGTCGATCTGACGCTGCCCGAAGCTGGAATCACTCGGGCGTTCTCGATGGCCAATGCGCCGGTCGAGGGCACGCATCTGTCCTTCATCATCAAGAAATACCCGAACGGTGCGTTCTCGTCGCAGCTCGACGGCGCGCTGCAGCCGGGTGCGGTGCTGACCGCGAAGGGGCCGTACGGCACCTGCTATCGGCGGGAGAACCGCAGCGGGCCGATGCTGCTGATCGGCGGCGGCTCCGGGATGTCGCCGTTGTGGTCGATGTTGTCGGATCACGTCCAGAGCGGCGACCAACGGCCGGTGCGGTTCTTCTACGGCGCCCGCACCCGCGCCGATCTGTTCATGCTCGACGAGATCAAGGCGATGACCGCGGCGCTGCCCGACTTCGAATTCATCCCGGCACTGTCGCACGCCACGCCGGACGATCAGTGGGACGGCGAGACCGGCTTCATCCACGAGGTGGTGCAGCGCAGGCTGCGCACCGAGCCGCTCGCCGGCGTGATCGACGCCTATGCCTGCGGCCCGGTGCCGATGATCGACGCGGTGCTGCCGGTGCTGCAGATGGCCAATGTCGAGCCCGACCACATCTATTTCGACAAATTTACCCCCGCCACGCGGTGACGGCGCTGCCGTCACCGAAAGAGACCGCAAAGCAAAGCATCACGACCCAGGGAGGACAACATGAGCGCTAGCCCACAGACCGTCCAGAAATCCGGCGCCGCCGGCTCCGCGGTGTTCGCCGGATCCGACAGCCGCAAGTACAATTACTTCGAGCCAAAGGCCCGCAAGGCGAGCCATTACGAAGACATGACGGTCGACGTCCAGCCGGATCCGGAGCGCTATCTGCTGCAGGACTGGATCATCTCGTTCCCCGACGGCACCCCGACCTATTCCAAGACCTGGACCAAGGCGCTGAGCTCGAACTGGCATCAGTTCCGCGCGGTCGACCAGGAGTGGGAGCGCACGCATTATCAGCGCCAGTCGACGATCTGCGGCATGGTCCAGGGCGTGATCGAGAACGCGCGCAAGTCCGGCGCACCGAAGCGCTTCGACAGCGCCTGGGTCAAGGTGTTGCAGGATCATCTCGGCGCCTACAAACACGCCGAATTCGGGCTCGGCACCTCGCTGATGCAGGCGCAGCGCTACGGCTACACCCAGATGATCAACAACGCGACGCTGACCAACTCGTCGTACAAGCTGCGCTTCGCGCAGGATCTGACGCTGTATCTCAGCGAGATCGGCCTCGACCTTCAGGGCTTCGACCACAACGCCGGCAAGAAGCACTGGCTGGAGAATCCGATCTGGCAGGGCACGCGCAAGTCGATCGAAGCGATCATGGGCGCGACCGACTATCTCGAGCAGTATCTGGCGACCAACCTGGTGTTCGAGCCGTTGGTCGGCGAGCTGTTCCGCAGCGGCTTCATCATGCAGATGGCGGCGTCGCAGGGCGATTTTGCGACGCCGTCGGTGGTCGCCGCGGCCGAGGCCGACTACGAGCGCAACCTCGCCAACACCGTCGAGCTGATCCACATGCTGACGCACGACAAGGAGCACGGCGCGCACAACGTCAAGCTGTTCAACGGTTGGATCGCGCATCACGGCGCCCTCGCCAAGGAGGCCGCGGCCAATCTGCAGCCGATCTGGTCGCAGCCCCGCGTCAAGGTGTCGAGCTTCGCCGAGGCACAAGAACGCGCGCACAATCGCATCCAGACGATCTGCTCGCAGGTCGGCCTCCAGGCCTCATGACGAGTGCGCCGGAATCGACGCGGTTCCGGCGCGAATTAAGCTGTCGAGAGAGTCATCACCTGTTCAGGAGAACGAAATGTCTGAGGCCGTTGCGAACATCTTCAAGTCGATGAAGGACATCAAATTCGAAGAGACGATCTCGCACCAATGCGGGGTCACGATGAACGACAGCGTCGAGGCCCGCGCCATCGCCGAGGTGATGGAGCAGAAGAAGGGCGTCACCGTCACCTTCATGCCGGCGATGATCCGGATCGATGGCGAGGGCAAGCTGGTGTTCAAGATGAGCGAGATCAGCGAGGCGCTCGGCCGCGAGATGACCCCGTATCTGTTCGAGATCTCGACCTCGACGCATTACGGCCGGATGGTGATGGTGGACGACGACACCGTGGTGTGCTTCGGCGACATGACCGAGGCGCTGGCCTACATCGAGCATTGACGCGGCCGGGGCCGGACCGCGTCCGGCCCCGCTTTCGACGACCAACGATCATCAATCAATCGCCCAACGTGGCAGGGTAGGGAGAAACGCGATGTACAGAACCGCATCCGGGGAAGAGATCTTTGTGATCGACGGCCATACGCATTTCTGGGACGGCAGCCCCGCCAACCAGAAGAACGTTCACGGCAAGCAATTCATCGAGTGCTTCTACGCCTACCACGCCAATCTCAGCCCGCCGGAAGAGAAGTGGACGCTGGAGCAGTTCGAGAAATACGACGCCCAGACCATGCACGACGACCTGTTCGTCCGCGGCTACGACGACATGGCGATCCTGCAGTCGACCTACCTGACGGACTTCTACAACAACGGCTTCAACACCGTGGAGCGCAATTCGGCGCTGAAGAAGAAGCATCCGGAACGCTTCATCCTCAACGGGGCGTTCGATCCGCGCGACGGCAACAAGGGGCTGGAGCAGCTTCACGCCGACGCCGAGAAGTACAAGCTGCAGGGCGTCAAGCTCTACACCGCGGAATGGCGCGGCGAGTCCAAGGGGTACCGGCTCGACGACAAGGACTCCTACAAGTTCCTCGAAGCCGCGCAGAAGCTCGGGATCAAGAACATCCACGTCCACAAGGGCCCGACCATCATCCCGCTGAACAAGGACTCCTTCGCGGTCGGCGACATCGACGACGTCGCGACCTCGTTCCAGGATCTGAACTTCATCGTCGAGCATTGCGGTCTGCCGCGGCTCGACGATTTCTGCTGGATCGCCACCCAGGAGACCAACGTCTATGGCGGCATCGCCGTGGCGCTGCCGTTCATCCACACCCGCCCGGCCTATTTCGCCCATGTGATGGCCGAGCTGCTGTTCTGGATCGGCCCCGACAAGATCCTGTACGGCAGCGATTACGGCATCTGGACGCCGAAATGGCTGATCGACAAGTTCATGGCGTTCGAGATTCCGGAGGAACTGAGCAAGGAA
This sequence comes from Rhodopseudomonas palustris, assembly GCA_016215605.1. Lineage (GTDB taxonomy): Bacteria > Pseudomonadota > Alphaproteobacteria > Rhizobiales > Xanthobacteraceae > Rhodopseudomonas > Rhodopseudomonas palustris_L. The sequence goes on along the minus strand of JACRJB010000052.1, from coordinate 200,661 downwards.
ACCGGCTCGGTGCTGACGCTCGAGACCAAGAAGAAGATTCTCGGTCTCAACGCCGCGCGGCTCTACGACATCGACATCGAGGCGCAGAAGAAGCGGATCGACGCGATCGGCGGTTATCAGCATCTCGCCGCCGCTCACGCCGCGGAGTGAGCCGATGGCGGCCGCGATCAACGACGACCGCCAGGCCCAGATCTGGGCCCGGCTGCAGACGGTGACCGATCCCGAACTCGACGAGCCGGTCACCGATCTGAAATTCGTCACGGCGGTCGAGGTGGATGCGGACAATCGCGTCCGCATCGGCTTCCGCCTGCCGACCTATTGGTGCGCCGCCAACTTCTCGTTCCTGATGGCGGACGACATGCGCCGCGCGGTGCTGGAGCTGCCGTGGGTCGAGGCCGTCGAGGTCACGCTGGGCGAGCACATGTACGCCGACAAGATCAATGCCGGTCTGGCGCAGGGGCTCTCCTTCCAGGAGACCTTCGGCGACGAGGCCGACGGCGATCTCGACGAGGTGCGGCGGACGTTTCTGCTCAAGGCGTTCCAGCGCCGGCAGGCCGCCTTGCTGGCGCATCTGCTCGATGCCGGCCACCGGCCCGAGGCGCTGGTGACGCTGCGGTTCGACGATCTGACGCAGCTTCGCTTCGACGAAGCCGGTACGACGTTGCTCGGCCGCTATCTCGAGCGCCGCGCGGTGGCGGCGGCCGCGGACGAGCCGCTCGCCTTCGTCGATGCCGACGGCGATCCGCTGCACGCCGAGACCCTGCTCACTTATGTCCGCGCGCTGCGGCGCGTCGACGTCAATGCCGAATTCAACAGCGCGCTGTGCCGCGGGCTGCTGCACGTCCGCTTCGATACCGAGACGCCGATCACGCCACGGCGCACCGGACTGGCCGACCAAACGTCACAATTGTCCGCGTAGCGCGTGCACCACAAAGGAAGAACACGATGTCGAAGATGATGCTTCATGATGCGCAGGCGCGCGAAGCGCTCGGGCGCGGGGTCGCGAAACTGGCCAAGGCGGTCAGCGGCACGCTGGGCCCGAAGGGCATGAATGCGGTGATGGACCGGCCGATCGGCACGCCTCTGGTGTCGCGCGACGGCGTCAGCATCGCCGCCGAGATCGAGCTGGAATGCCCGTTCGAAAACATGGGCGCCCAGGTGCTGCGCGAAGTCTCCAAGCAGACCAACGAGGTCGCCGGCGACGGCACCACCACGGCGACGGTGCTGGCGGATTTCCTGGTGCAGCACGGCCTCAAGCTGCTGGCTGGCGGCGCCAACGCGGTCGAGCTGGTCGAAGGGTTGGAAGCGGCGGTGGAGGAAACCATCAAGGCGCTGAAGCGGGCGGCGAAGCCGGTCGACGGCCCGAACGGCATCCGCGCCATCGCCACCATTGCGGTCAACGATGCGCGGCTCGGCGCGATGGTCGCCGAAGCGTTCGAGCGCGCCGGCAACCATGGCATCGTCGCGGTCGAGTTCGGCTCGACCGTCGAGACCACGCTGGAAGTGGTCGAAGGCATGGCGTTCGAGCGCGGCTATCTCTCGCACCACATGGTGACCGATGTGGAGCGGATGCAGGTGGTGCTCGACGAGCCATATATCCTGATGACCGATCACAAGATCCAGACCAGCGATCAGCTCGCGGGCGTGTTCGGGCTGATCGAGAAGAGCGGCCGGCCGCTGCTGATCATCGCCGAGGAAGTGGCGCCCCCGGTGATCATGATGCTGCTGTCGAGGCGCGAGAAGACCAACGTCAAGGTCGCGGCGATCCATCCGCCGGAATACGGCCACTGGCGCAAGGCGATGCTGGAAGACATCGCGGTCGCGACCGGCGGCCGGGTGATCTCGCGCGATCTCGGCGGCACGCTGGAGCGCGCCAAGCTCGAGGATCTCGGCGGGGCGCGACAGGTGAGGATTTCGTCGTCGAAGACGCTGATCACCGCCGGCCACGGCAAGCCGAACGAGATCGAAGCGCGGCGCGAGCAGGTGCTGCGGCAATACGAGGCGGCGCCCGAGAACATCGAGCGCGACAAATTCCAGGAGCGGCTCGCCAAACTGTCGGGCGGCACCGCGATGATCCTCGCCGGCGGCGCCACGCCGGTCGAGCAGAAGCGTCGTGCGCAGCTGATCGAGGATTCGATCAACGCCACGCGCGCGGCGATCGAGGAGGGCGTGGTGCCGGGGGGCGGCGTGGCGATGATCCGCGTCGCGCCCGAACTCGACGGCTTGATTAGCAAGCTGGAGGGGAGTGCGAAGCAAGGCGCCGAGCTGATGCAGCGCGCGCTCAGCCAGCCGCTCGCCTGCATCGTCGCCAATTGCGGCCGCGACAGCGCCGCCGCGGTCGACAAGGTCGCCAAGGCCAGCAACGGCTACGGCTTCGACGCGCGCAGCGGCGCCACGGTGGACATGATCAAATCCGGCATCATCGATCCGGTCAAGGTCAGCTACTCGGCGGTGCGCAACGCCGGCTCGGTCGCGGCGCTGATCCTGACGACGCAAACGCTGATCGCCAAGAAGCCGGACAACTACGACCCCACCTCCGGGCCGGCGATCGGCGGCGGCGCGGAGCTGTTGTGATATCGTCGTTGTGATGCACGGCATTCACCTCTCCTTGCGCGCTGGGAGAGGTCGAGCGCTTATAAGAGTTTACGGTCGCGACGAGCATGACCCTCCCCTGGAGGGGGAGGGTCGCTCGCGGAGCGAGCGGGGTGGGGTGGCGAAGAGTTCATCCGCCGTGCCCGCGGCTCACCCCACCCCGTCGTCCATCCCGCTACGCGGGCTGGACGCCGACCCTCCCCCTCGAGGGGAGGGTGAAGGGAGGCTCCGGTGCCCTCGAAATTTCATGTGCGATCGCCTGCCGCCCGCAGGGAGAGGACGCTACACCGCGGCGAACCTCAGCGCGGCGTCGCCTGTCCCAGCGCGCGGTACACGGTGTTGCGCGAGACGCCGAGGCGGCGCGCGGTCTCGCTGACGTTGCCGGCGGTCTCGGCATGGACCGCGAGGATGCTGGCCAGATGAATGTCCTGCAGCGATCCGGATTTCGGCGGCGGCGCCTGACCGATCAGTTCGGCGAGGGCGGCCGGATCGGTGCGTCCGTCGCTGCAGGCCAGCGCGATCCGCGCCAGGATGTTGCGCAACTCGCGGATGTTGCCGGGCCAGGCGCGCGCAGCGAGGTCGGCGATGGTCTGCGCGCCGATCTCGCAGCCCGGATCGATCCCGCGCAGCACGTGCCGCACGATCGCCTCGAAGTCGCTGCGCTCGCGCAGCCGCGGCAACGTCACTTCGAGCGTGTTCAGCCGGTACAGCAGGTCGCTGCGGAATCGTCCTTCGGCGACGGCGCTCTCCAGCCCGGCATTGGTCGCCGAGACGAGGAAGATGTCGACCGTGGTCCGAGCGCCGCCGACCGGGCGCACCGTCCAGTCGTCGATCAGCCGCAGCAGCACCGCCTGCAGCGCCACCGGCATGTCGCCGATCTCGTCGAGAAACAGCGTGCCGCCGTCCGCCTCGCGCACCAGTCCGGTCGCGCCGCCGCGTCGCGCTCCGGTGAAGGCGCCTTCCGCATAGCCGAACAGTTCGGCCTCGATCAGGCTGTCGGGCAGGGCGGCGCAGTTCACCGCGACGAAGGCGCCGCTGCGGCCGCTCGCGGCATGGGCGTGGCGCGCCAGCTGCTCCTTGCCGGTGCCGGTCTCGCCGCGGATCAGGATCGGCATCTTGCGCGCCGCCGCGGTCTCGACGCGGCGGACGATGCTTTGCACGGCCGGATCAGCCGCGATGAAAGCTGCCACCGGAGAGCTGCGCGATCCGTTGGACGATCCCTTGGCCGAGTCCTTGGCGCCACGGCTCGGCGGAGCCGCCTCCTGCTCGTCGCAGAACCGCAGGCCGCGCGGCACCAGCGCACGGCCGGGTTCGATGTTCTTCTCGACGCTCCTGCGCCGCTCGACCGGCAGGTCCTGTTTCTGCAGCCCGCGCTCCGGCAGCGTCGGCCGGCGCCGCGCATGCAGCACGATGACGGCGCCGATTCCGCCGGCATCGCTGCCGACCAGGTCGAAGCTCGCCTGCGGCAGCAGTTCCTTCAACCGCGCCGGCCATTGATCGAAGTCGACCTTCTTCAACACGCGCGTCGGCGCGTCCTCGGCGCTGCGGTGGTGGTCGCGCAGCGTCTTCAGGGCGCGCTCGCTCGCATGCAGGATCACGCCGCGGCGATCCACCAGCAGGCAGTCGTCGTTGGCCCAGATCGACATCCGCGTCAAAAAATGGTGCAGCAACCGCTCGTGATCTTCCTTGATCGATCGCGCCAGCACGCTCTCGACCTGCTGTCCGACGCTGACCGCCAACGCCAGGCTGTGCGGATTGAACGTATTGGCCGGCCCGGAAATATCGACGATGCCGAGCAACTCGTCGTCGACCGGATCGCGCACCGGAACCGCCGCGCAGGTCCAGCGCTGAACCTGCGCGCAGAAATGTTCGGCGCCGTGGATCTGCACTGGCCTGGCTTCCGCCATCGCGGTGCCGATCGCGTTGGTGCCGATATCGGCCTCGCTCCAGCGACCGCCTTGTTCGAGGTGGACGCTGCGGCCGGCCTCGATCACCCGCGCGTCGCCCTCGGTGTCGATGATCAGTCCGGTCGGATCGGTGAGGATCATGATCGAATTGGCGTCGCTGAGAAACGTCCGCGAGTTCTCCAGCGCGCGGCGCGCGGCGTGGCGGAGATTGGCGTTCTGGCAGCGATGACGAAACAACTCGGCTTCGGCGACCAGCGGCGCCATCGCCTGGTCGATGGTGACGCGATGCTTTTTCGAGCGCTGCCAGGAATTCGCCACCGAGACGCGCAGCTCGCTGGCCAGCGCGCCGCGCTCGACGAATGTTTCCCATGCGGCGCGCACATCGCGCTGGTTCATGCCGGTTCCCCCGACGTCGCAACACTCGGCACAGCGAGCGAGGCAACTTTGATCGACAGGTTCTTGCGAGCGCCCCAGCGGGCAGCCCGTCGCGTTCGGCGCGTCAGGAAAGGGTTCGGCCTCCTGATCGCACTGTCGATGGGTCGCACGAGGCACCGCGAGCGAGCGCAATCAGGTCGAGCGCAACCATGTGGTGCGGGCATCGTCGCTCATCGAGCACCCTCGATACGACGATCGATCCCGCGCGTACTTCCCCAACGCAAGCGGCGCGCAATTCCGCTTCAGGGTAAGCCTATACTTATTGATGGCTTGCGCAAGGACGAGTCTGTCATCCAGCGCACACACGCCAAGGTTTCGATGTTGCGATGCGATGTCGGACCGCGGCGGTGCTGCGCATTGCGCGCGTTCGCCGCTACGCGCCGTCCGACTGACGCTTCTTACTACCCACCGCACAGGCCGGTCGCCGGATCCGCGCTCGCACGGCCACAACATCAACTGCAATGAGGAGACCACACACGATGGCCAAGCCGGTTCATTCGATGATCCGCGTGCTCGACGAAGCACGCTCGCTGGAATTCTATCGCAAGGCGTTCGGGCTCGAGCCGGCCGATCGACTGGCATTCGCCGATTTCACCCTGATCTATCTGCGGCATCCGTCGTCGCCGTTCGAACTCGAACTCACGGTGAACAACGATCGGACCGCGCCGTATCAGCTCGGCGACGGCTACGGCCATCTCGCGGTCGTGGTCGACGATCTCGCCGCCGAACATGCACGCTTCGAACGCGAAGGCCTGATGGCCGGCCCGCTGCGGGAGTTGAAGCACGACGGCGCGACGCTGGCGGCGTTCTTCTTCGCGACCGATCCGGATGGCTACAAGATCGAAGTCATTCAGAAAGGCGGCCGTTTCGAATGACCGCCGGGTGAGCTGATTGTCCGATGGCGCCGCGACGGACTACAGTGAGTCCGGTGCGGGATGGCCGGAGGGATGAACTTGCCGCGTGCGCTCAGGATCGTTGTCGCCTTTGTCCTCGGCCTGATCGCCGGCGAAGCTGTCCCGATCGTGGGGTACATCATCGCCACGACCTATTTCGGCGTGTTCGACCGCGACGGCGGCGGGGCGATGGGAGCGATCTTCATCATGGGGCCGGCCTGTGCGCTGGTGGTCGGCACCGTGGCGGCGATCATCGTTGCCAGGCGATCGGCGAAGGCGCGTAGTGAGGCGCAGATCGCAGACGCGGACAGCGCCGCATGACGGCCGGCCGTCTCAGCCCGCCGTTTGGGACGGAGCGGTCAGCGCTTCGCTGATCTGCCACAGGCGACGGTTCGCCTCCGGGTCGAGCGCTTGAGCGGGGGCCGGGATCAATTTGCGATTGCCGAAATACTGCCCGCTGACATCCGCCAGCTCCGGCGCGTCGGCGAGATACAGCACGCGCCGCGCCGCCTGCTCGGGCGACGGGATCGCCCAGCCGAACAGCCGGGCGAACAGTTTCAAGAACGCGCCCTGGGCGCCGTCGGTGCCGCCCAGGTTCGATTTGAACACGCCGGGGAATACGCAGTTCACCGTCACGCCGTTGCCCTGCAGCCGCCGCGCCAGTTCGAAGGTGAAATGCAAATTGCCGAGCTTGGATTGGCCGTAGCCCTTCATCATGCCGTAAGGCCGGCGCTCCCAGTTCAGATCATCGAAATCCATCGCGGTATTGATCCGTGTGCCGACATTGACGATCCGCGCTGGCGCGCTGGCTTTGAGCAGATCGACCAGCAGGTTGGTGAGCAGAAACGGGCCGAGGTGATTGGTCGCCAGCGCGGATTCGATGCCCTGTGGGCTCAGCCGTCGCTCGGCGAAGGCGGTGCCGGCGTTGTTGATCAGCAGGTGCAGCTGCGCAAACTGCTGCTGCACCGACTCCGCAACCGCGCGGATGGCCGACTGGTCGGACAGATCAGCGATGAAGAGATGCAGATCGTCGTTGCCCGTGGCGGCACGGATCTCCGCGAGGGCCGTCGCACCGCGCTCGCGATCGCGAACGACGAGGCCGACGCGTGTCCCCTCGGCCGCCAAGGCCGTGGCGATCGCCTTGCCCAGCCCCGAATTGGCGCCGGTGACCAAGGCAGTCCTCTTGCCGTCCGTCGGGGGCATCGGCGTCTCCGGTGCGAAGCGTGTCGCCATCAGCCCGCGCCGTCGCTGTGTCGGGATATCGGCAAGCGCGACCAGCGCCCGCGGCAGGCATCAACGCGTTCCATATCAGCGTCAGCCGATTTCCGCCATCGAGCGGCGCAGGGGCCTTGGAGGCCATCTGACCCGCGCCGCCACCTCCACTGAGCGGGAGGGGGGAGAATGGTATCTCGTGGCGGCTGAGCAGGAGAGCAAATTACTCTCCGGCGAGAGGCCTTCGGGCAAGTTTCTTCTTAGTTTTCGGCACTTATTTACCGCTCCCGTCGCCGTGGATATGTCTGCCCCGGACCCGCCGACCGCACGGCGGCAGGAGACCAACATGCAGATGCCCGATCTGGTGATTGTGCTGGGGTTTGTGATCGGCGCCGGCCTCGGCGTGGCCGGCTTGCTCAGCGGCTTCTGCCTGATGAGCGGGCTGCGCGACTACTGGACGAAGGATGATGGCCGCAAGCTGCGCAGCTATGCGCTGGCGCTGGCGGTGGCGATCGCCGGCACGCAGGCGCTCGGTGGGTTCGGTGTGGTCGAGCTCGGCAAGTCGCTGTATCTGCAGCCGTCGTTCTCGGCTCCGCTGATCTTCCTGGGCGGGTTGATGTTCGGGATCGGCATGGTGCTGGCGAATGGCTGCGCGTCGCGCGCGCTGGTGCTGCTCGGCAAAGGCAATCTGCGGTCGCTGCTAGTGATCGGCATCATCGCCGTCGCCGCGCAGATCACGCTGAAGGGGCTGCTGGCGCCGGCGCGTCTCGCCTTCCTGCAATGGACCCAGGCGACGCCGGCCCACGTTTCGATGCCGTCACTGCTCGGCACGCTCGGGATCGGCGAGAGCGCCGCACGGATCGCGGCGACGCTGATGGTCAGCGGCGCGCTGCTGGCGTTCGCGCTGTCCGATCGCGCCTTCCGCAGGAGCCCCGGCCAGATCGCCGCCGGCCTGATCATCGGCCTGCTAGTGGTCGCGGGCTGGCTCACCACCGGCTGGATCGGTGCCGACGATTTCAATCCGCTGCCGGTGACCTCGCTGAGCTTCGTCGCGCCGCTGGCCGATACGCTGCAATACGCGATGTTCTCGACCGGGCTGTCGCTGTCGTTCGGCGTCGCGCTGGTCGCGGGGGTGCTTGCGGGTAGTGTCGCCACCGCGCTGCTGAGCGGACGCTTCGCGCTCGAAGGCTTCACCTCGGCACCGCACATGCTGCGCTCGATCGCCGGCGCGGCGCTGATGGGCTCCGGCGGGGCGATGGCCTATGGCTGTTCGATCGGGCAGGGCCTCACCGGCCTGTCGACGCTGGCTCTGCCGTCCTTCATCGCGGTGGCCGGGATCGTCGCCGGCGCCGCGCTCGGCGTTCGGCGGCTGGCGCCGGTCGCGGCGCTCGCGGCGCGCTGAGCGACGTCATCATCGACCATTCGCCTGCATCACGATCGCGTGCCGTGGATGACAGCCGCGCCGCGCAACGGTAGCTTGGCCGCACAACTACAAGGTCAGGGAGGATGCCGATGAAGCTGCTGTTCAGCGCCGTTGCGGCCGTCGCAATATTGACGTCCGGCATGGCGCCGGGGCTCGCCGCCGACGCCAAGTCACATCGCGTGGCGATTCAGGTCGATCAGAACGACGCCGCCGTGATGAATCTGGCGTTGAACAACGCCACCAACATCATGGAAGCCTACAAGGCGAAAGGCGAGGAGGTTCAGGTCGAGATCGTCACCTACGGCCCCGGCCTGCACATGCTGCGCGACGACACCTCACCGGTGAAGGACCGCATCAAGCAGATCGCCGAAGCGAGCTTCCCCGCCAGCATCAAATTCGCCGCCTGCGACAACACCAAGGTCGGCATGGAAAAGCGCGAAGGCCATCCGATCAGTGTGATTTCGCAGGCGACGGTGGTGCCGTCCGGCGCTGTGCGTCTGATGGAACTGCAGGAAGACGGCTGGAGCTATCTGAAGCCCTGAGCGAGGCCTTTCCTTGCCGCTGGAAGAAGCCGCGCAGGCTGCTCCAGCGGCGCCGGATCAATTCGGCCGGCGAACCGTCGATCAGCACCGCGATGCCCATGCGGGCGCCGAGCATCATGCCGCCGACCGCGATCGGCCACGACAGTGCCAGCATCGAGCCGGCGGTGATGCCCTGGCCGATGGTGCAGCCGCCGGTCAGGATACCGCCCACCCCCATCAGCGCCGCGCCGCCGAGGTGACGGCGCATCTCGTGATCGTCGTCGAACGCCTCCCAGCGCAATTCGTCGGCGCGCCACGCGGCCAGGAACGATCCCAGCACCACGCCGAACACGGTGCCGACACCGAAATCGGCGAAGTTCGCGGCGTTCAGCAGGCCGGCATAGACCGCTTTGCCGATGGCCGAGACGAAGGTCAGGCTTTGCGGATGCGCCGGCCCGGCGAACTCGTCGGGCAGCTTGGTCGTCGCCAGCCAGCCGAGCACGGTGAGAACGCCGAGCGCGACGCCGGCGGTCAGCAGCCGTGGCGTGCGTCGCAACCGCTTGTCACCGAAGGCCAACAGGCACAGCAGGCCGCCGCCGAGCGCGGCGATTGCAGCGCGCAGATCGACGCCGAGCAGGTGACGCCCGAGGGATGCGAGGTCGGCGCTGACGCCGTCCGGCATCGCCACCGACAACTGCTCCAGTACGGTGATGCGGAAGCCGGAGAACACGCCACGCAGCGTCGCGTAGGCTGCGCCGCCGAGGACCAGGATCACCACGAAGCTGCGCAGATCGCCGGCGCCGAGCCGCACCAGCGATCCGAAGCCGCAGGTGCCGACCATCGCCATGCCGACGCCGAACAGGACGCTGCCGATCAGGATCGAGGTCAGCGGCAAGGCGGCGGCGGTGTAGTTGGTCTGGTCCGGGTCGAGCGCGCCGCCGATCACCAGCGCCTGAGTGCCGATCATCGCAATGCCGAGCGCGAGGCCGAAGATCCGGAGCCGGCGTGTATCGCCGCCCATCAGCGCGTCTTCGACCGCGCCGAACGAGCACAGCCGCGCCAGCCGCACGAAAAAGCCGGCCGCCGTTCCGACGCAGAGGCCGGTCAGCGCAAGCAGCCAGGCGGACGTGACCTGCATGAGGTTCCCTCGTAAGCGCGCACGAATTCCGCTGCGATCGCAGTTGCGTTGTGCGCTGCGGCGAGGGTCGGATTACTTCTGCTCGCCGCCTCTCGCCGAGCTGCAGAAGATATCATAGATCACCGAGATCACGCGACGGACATCGTCATTGGCGAGACTATAGTAGATGGTCTTGCCGTCGCGCCTGGTGTCGACCATGCCGTCGTAGCGCAGCCGCGCCAGCTGTTGCGACACCGCCGACTGCCGCAGCGACAGGATGTTCTCCAGTTCGGTCACCGAGCGTTCGCGCTCGGCCAGCAGGCACAGCAGCAGCAACCGGTTCTCGTGCGACACCGCCTTGAGAAAGTTGCTCGCCTTGCGCGCGCGGCGCATCAGCATGTCGAGCTCGGGCGAGTATTCCGCGCCGTCGCGGAATTCGGTCTCGATGTCCGGGTCGAGGATCGATGTCATGGCGTTCAATTGGCCTCGGGTTGCGCGCGAAACCGGTTCAGGTGTGGTTGGGGGTGGGCCGGGGCGGGAGCTTTGCGACCATGGTACCGAGTAGTCCCCAGAATGCATCATCATTGATGTAGCCGGTGATGCGGCCGACCTCGCGGCCGTTGTCGATCACCACGAAGGTCGGCGTGAACCGTACCGGGGAGGCTAGCGCAAGATTCGCCGGCTTGTCGCGATCGATATTGACGCGCCGCAGCGGCAGCAGCTTGGCCTCGTCGGTCTTGTCGTAGATCGGACCGACGTCGCGGTCCCAGCGCGCGCACCAGACACAGCCGTCGCGTTCGAACATCAACAGCTCGGCGGCCCGCGCGACCGCCGGCGCAAGCGCCGCGGCGGCGAGGATGACGCAGAGCAGCATCGATTTCAGGAGCTTTCGGGCCATGGTGTGATACATATAGACGAATTCGCATGTTTCTTCCAGCTCTGGGACCGCCGTGGTTTACAATATCTCGCTCGTCGGCGCCTTCGGGGCCGGGGTGCTGTCGTTCCTGTCGCCGTGCGTGCTGCCGCTGGTGCCGCCCTATCTGTGCTTCCTGGCCGGCGTCAGCCTCGACCAGCTCACCCGCGGCGCCCCGGACCAGCCGGCGAAGCTGGTGAACTGGCGGGTGGTGGGGGCGTCGGCGGCGTTCTTGCTGGGCTTTTCCACCGTGTTCGTCGCGCTCGGCGCCTCGGCCTCGCTGGTCGGCAAGGTCGTCACCGAGCATTTCGACACGCTGGGTATCATTGCCGGGGTGGTGATCATCGTCCTCGGCCTGCATTTTCTCGGGGTGTTCCGGATCGGACTGCTGTTTCGCGAGGCGCGCTTCCAGAACGTCGGCCGCGGCGTCGGCTGGTTCGGCGCCTATGTGGTCGGGCTCGCCTTCGCGTTCGGCTGGACGCCGTGCGTCGGCCCGGTGCTGGCGACGATCCTGCTGATTGCCGGCGTCGAGGGTTCGGCGACGCGGGGCGCGGCGCTGCTCGGCGCGTACTCGCTCGGGATCGGGCTGCCGTTTCTGCTGGCGGCGCTGTTCTCCGGCGCATTCATCAAGCTGATGGCGCGGATGCGCGCCCATATGGAGACCATCGAGAAGGTGATGGGCTCGGCCCTGGTGTTGACCGGGGTTCTGTTTCTGACCGGCGCGATGCCGAAGATTTCCGGATGGCTGCTCGAGACGTTTCCGGCATTCGGAACGATCGGGTAGCGCGCGAACCACGGGGAGGGTGCCGATGATCGACCGTCCAATGTCCCGCCGCCGGGCGCTCGCTGCGCTCGGCACCCTCGGCGTTGGCGCGCTGAGTCTCAGGGCAATGCCGGCGCTCGCCAAGCCGGTGCTCGGCGACGACGGGCTGTATCAGCTCGACTGGTACCTGCAGAGTTTCCTCGAACTCAAGGAGGATCTCGACGGCGCCACCGCCAAGGGCAAGCGCTTCGCGATCCTGTGGGGCCTGAAGGGCTGCCCGTTCTGCAAGAAGATGCACGAGGTCCACATGAGCGACCCGGTGATCGAGGGCTACATCCGCGACAATTTCGAGATCGTGCATCTCAATCACATCGGCGCCCGCGAAGTCACCGATTTCGACGGCAGCCGGCTCGGCGAGAAGGCCTTCGCGCAGGCCTACGGCATCCGCTTCACGCCGACGGTGCAGCTCTTTCCGGAGAGCAGCGAGGGCCTCGGCGCGCGCAAGCCGCAGGACCGCGAAGTGGCGCGGATGCCCGGCCTGCTGGAGCCGCCGGAGTTTCTGGCGATGTTCAAATACGTGCGCGAGAAGGGCTATCAGTCGATGCCGTTCACCGACTGGCTGAAGAAGCCGGTGTAGCAAGCGCACTTCCTGTCCGCCGTCATTCCGGGGCGCGAGCGTAGCTCGCGAACCCGGAATCTGAAGCCGGCACGGCCCCGCGTGGGTCGTGCACGACAACTGCGAGATTCCGGGTTCGCCCGCGGCTTCACCGCGTGCGCCCCGGAATGACTCGGGGTGGCGTCAGAACTCCAGACGGTCCTTGATCGCTTCGATCCCGGCCTTGGCGCAGGAATCGTCGGCGTCGCCGCCGGGTGCGCCGGAGACGCCGATGCCGCCGACCAGCGAGCCGCCGGCTTCGATGACCAGGCCGCCGCCGAGTACGACGACGTTGGGCAGATCGCGCAGCCCTGACTGCGGCATGCCGGGCTTGGTGATCGCCTGCAGATCGGTCGTCGAGGTCTTGAACGACACCGCGGTCCAGGCCTTGCCGGCCGCGGTGGTGGGCGTATGCGCGCCGGCGAACCGGTCGCGCAGCATCACCTGCTGCAGTCCGGTGCGATCGACCACCGCGACCGCGACCTGAAAGCCCTGCTTGCGGCATTCGGCGAGCGCGGCCTTGGCGCTGTCCAGCGCCAGCTCCGGGCTGAGCGATTTGGTGACGACCAGCGCGTCCTGCGCGCCGGCCGGCATGGCAGTGAGCGCCACGCCGGCGATCATCACGATCGCCGGTATCCATTGTCGGGTCATGGTATCCCCCCAATCCTTCAGCGTGTAGCCATCATTTGTTGACCGGCGAGTCCGGATCGAACAGGAACGCCAGCACGTCCTTGATCTGCTGTTCGGTCAGGAAGTTGTTGGTGCCGAATCGCGGCATGTTGGAGCAGGCGATCACCGCCTGCGAGTTGTAGATCTTGGTGTAGGCCTGCTTGATTTCGGCCTCGGTGTAGTTGCGGTCCTTGCCGTAATGCGTGAGGCTTGGGCCGAGGGTGCCGAACGACACTTCGGCCTGCTCCATCTGGTGACAGGCGTAGCAATTTCCGCCGTTCACCGTCTTCTCATCGTCGGAGAACTGGCCGCCGCGGCCGTTGTTGGCGATCTTGGCGCCTTCCTTCCAGTTGCCGAGATACTTGCCGTCGGCCGGATAGGTCACGCGTTTCAGTTCGCGTGCGATGATCTTGTCGGCGACGGCGGTCGGCACGTCGCCACGCGCGGCGTTGCATTCCTTCATCGTCTCGTCCGGGACGATGCGCTCCTGCCATTCCGGCGGCGCCTTGCCGAACGTCGCCTTGATGTAGGCGTCGACCAGCTCCGGCGAGACCTTGTGCGCGGGCGCAGCGCCCGCGGTCTTGACAGGCTCGGTCTTGACCGGTTCAGCCTTGGCGGCTTCGGCCTTCTGCGGCGGGACGGATTTGTCCGCGGCCTGGCTGGCCACGAGCGGGCCGCAGGCGAGGGCGCCTCCGACTGCGAGCGTCAGGATCGACAGTTTCGACATCTTGATCATGATCCGTCCTCCCTCAGCGCTTGATCGAGGGCACGGTGATCTCGCCGCCCTGTGCCATTTTGTTGAGATACATGGTCAGTGCGGTGATCCCGTCCGAGCCGTATTCCGGCACGGGCCAGCGCTGCTGGCGGAAGCAGTCCCACAGCCGGTGCTGCATGGTGCGCAGCGCGCCCTGCGACACGCGGTAGGTCGGCCACGACCCCATCGTGTCCTGCGGCTCCTTGCCGGGCTTGGCGAAATCCGGCAGCGCCTGCAGCCGAATGCGCTTGCCTTCGCTGCCGTGACAGGTGGCGCAGGCGAAGTCCATCACGCCGGCGCGGCGGTAGAACATTTCCTCGCCGACCGTGGCCATCTCCTGCTCCTTGGGATGGCCGAGCTGCGGCTGGATCTTCATGCCGCTCGACTTGTTGGCGATGTAGGCGACGAGATCTTCCATATCGGACGCCTTGCCCGGGCCGGAGAATCGGCGCGCGACGACGTCCTTGGTATCGAGCCCCTGAATCGTCTGCATGCACCACAGCAGGCGTTGCTCGAGGTCCATGACCTTGTCGGCATCCTTGAAGTAGCGCGGCAGCTGGGCGTAGGCGCCTTCCAGTTTGCCGGCGCCGACACCGAGATCGCAGCCTTCCAGCGAGACGTTCTTGGTCCCGCGCTTCTCCGCCCAAAGCTGTTCGCCGCGATCGACCGCGAGGAAGCCGGGATTCGACATGGGATCGGAAATCATCGCCCGATAGCGCTCGATTTCTTTCTCGCTGGCATCCTGAGCCTGGGCCCGGAACGGCATTGTGCACAGCACAATCGCAAACAGCATTGATAACCCGATGGTTCTCATCTCGCCTCCCTCCCTCGACCGTCTTGTGCGGTCTAAAAACATCCGTTCGCTCGCCGGATATCTTTACATTCAAGAAAAACAATATAATGATGTTTGCGGATCATGACTGATCGCGCTTGGAAACGTCAAGCGGTACTGTAGGCAAGGGATGCGAAAGACTCCCTGAGGAGACAGCCCAATGGTTTTCACGAAGGTTGAGACGAGTCGCCGCGACGTCCTGGCGCTCGCAGGCATCGCGGGCCTCGCAGCGCTGCTGGCGCCGCGGATGTCGTTCGCCGATGTCGCCGCGGTCGACGCCGAGATCAAGAAGCTCTACGGCGACAAGAAATTTGAGAGCGGCAAGATCAAGCTCGACGTTCCGGAAATCGCCGAGAACGGTCTGGTCGTCCCGGTCAATGTCGAGGTCGAGAGCCCGATGACCGACGCCGACTACGTCAAGGCGGTCCACGTCTTCGCCGACGGCAACCCGCTGCCGGGCATCGTCAGCTACAAGTTCACGCCAGCCTGCGGCAAGGCCGCGGCCTCGACCCGGATGCGTCTGGCGCAGACCCAGAACATCATCTGCATCGCCGAAATGTCGGACGGCAAGCTGTATTCGACCAAGGCCAGCGTCAAAGTCACCATCGGCGGCTGCGGCGGCTAGGCCGGTCGAACGCAACAAACAGACAGGCGAGGACATTCAGATGGCGATTACTCCGACCCCCCGCGTTCGCGTTCCGACCCAGGCCAAGCCGGGCGAACTGATCGAAATCAAGACGCTGATTTCGCATGAAATGGAATCCGGTCAGCGCAAGGACGCCTCCGGCAAGGTCGTGCCGCGCAAGATCATCAACACCTTCGTCGCCGAGTTCAACGGCAAGATGGTGTTCGAGGCCGACTGGAATCCGGCGATTTCGGCCAATCCGTATCAGTCGTTCTTCTACAAGGCGTCGGAGTCCGGCGAGCTCGTCTTCACTTGGAAGGACGACGACGGCTCCAACTACACGTCCAAGCACAAGCTGACCGTCGCCTAAACGACGGCGCGCCGGAGTTCATCCGCATCGACCGGGGGCGACGCCGTTCCCGGGCCGCGGAGGTGCGCCGGAAATCAAGTCGAGCGGATCGGGTCCTCGCGGATTGCGGGGCGCCATCGGCGAGGGCAAGGGAACGGAAACGATGATCTCGAGGCGGGAATTCCTGCAGGCCACCGCGGCAGCGTCGGCATTGACGATCGGCGGCGGCCTCGGTCCGATCGGGCGAGTGGCGGCGCAGCAGCGGCTGACGCAGGCGGACATTCTGAAATTCGATCCGCTCGGCACGCTGACGCTGCTGCACATCACCGACATCCACGCCCAGCTGATGCCGCTGCATTTCCGCGAGCCGTCGGTCAATCTCGGCGTCGGCGAGGTCAAGGGCAAGCCGCCGCACCTGACCGACGCGGAATTCCGCAACTACTTCCACATCGCCACCGGCTCGCCGGACGCCTTCGCGCTCACCGCGGATGATTTCGTCGCGCTCGCCCGCAACTACGGGCGGATGGGCGGCATGGACCGCATCGCCACGCTGGTCGAGGCGGTCCGTGCCGAGCGCGGCGCCGACAAGGTGCTGCTGCTCGACGGCGGCGACGCCTGGCAGGGCAGCTGGACCTCGTTGCAGACCAAAGGCCAGGACATGATCGACGTCATGACTGCGCTGAAGCTCGACGCGATGACCGGCCATTGGGAATTCACCTATGGCGCCGATCGAGTCAAGCAGGTCGCCGACAGCGCGCCGTTCGCCTTCCTCGCGCAGAACGTCCGCGACAACGAATGGCAGGAGCCGGTGTTCGAGGCGCGCAAGATGTTCGAGCGCGGCGGCGTCAAGGTCGCGGTGATCGGGCAGGCGCTGCCGCGCACCGCGGTCGCCAATCCACGCTGGATGTTTCCGAAATGGGAGTTCGGCATCCGCGAGGAGGACATGCAGAAGCAGATCGACGACGCGCGCGCCGAGGGCGCCGAGGTCGTGGTGCTGCTGTCGCACAACGGCTTCGACGTCGACCGCAAGCTCGCCGGCCGGGTCAAGGGGCTCGACGTCATCCTCACCGCGCACACCCACGACGCGATGCCGGGCCTGATCAAGGTCGGCGACACCGTCCTGGTGGCGTCGGGCTCGCACGGCAAATTCGTGTCGCGACTCGACATCGCGGTGAAGGACCGCAAAGTCGCCGACATCCGCTTCAAGCTGATGCCGGTGTTCGCCGACGCCATCAAGCCGGACCCGGCGATGGCGCAACTGGTCGACAAGCTGCGCGCGCCATATGCACAGGATCTCGCCCGAATCGTCGGCAAGACCGACTCGCTGCTGTATCGTCGCGGCAATTTCAACGGCACCTTCGACGACCTGATCTGCGACGCGATGCTGAAGCAACGCGACACCGAGATCGCGCTGTCGCCCGGCTTCCGCTGGGGCGGCACGCTGCTGCCGGACGAGAACATCACCTGGGAGGCGATCACCAACGCCACCGCGATCACCTATCCGAACTGTTATCGGACCGAGATGACCGGCGAGCAGCTCAAGAACGTGCTCGAAGACATCGCCGACAACATCTTCCATCCCGACCCGTACTTCCAGGGTGGCGGCGACATGGTGCGCACCGGCGGCATGGGCTACGCGATCGACGTCAGCAAGGAGATGGGGACGCGGATCTCGAACATGACCCACCTCAAGACCGGCAAGCCGATCGAGGCGTCGAAGAAGTACACGGTCTCCGGCTGGGCCAGCATCAACCAGAATACCGAAGGTCCGCCAATCTGGGAGGTGTTGTCCAAGCACGTCGCGCAGGCCGGTCCCGTGAAGATCGACCCCAACAGCGCGGTCAAGGTTTCGGGCGCCTGAGATGACGACCGCGTGCGTTCACCCGCGACCGACACATTCACGTATTGTGATAGCAAAAGGCAATCCGGCATGAGTCAGAAGCCTCCCTCCGACATCCTCGATCGCCGCCGCTTTCTCGGCGCTGCCGGGCTCTCGGCCGCAGGCGCGCTGCTGCCGATCGCGGCCAAGGCCGGCGAGGGCGCCAAGCCCGATCCGGCGATCACCGAGCTGCAGGACTGGAACCGCTTTCTCGGCGACGGCGTCGACAAGAAGCCCTATGGCGTGCCGTCGAAATTCGAGAAGGACGTGATCCGCCGCGACGTGTCGTGGCTGACCGCGTCGCCGGAATCCTCGGTCAACTTCACGCCGCTGCATGCGCTCGACGGCATCATCACGCCGTCCGGCCTGTGCTTCGAGCGCCATCACGGCGGCGTCGCCGAGATCGACCCGGCGCAGCATCGGCTGATGATCAACGGCCTGGTCGACACTCCGATGGTGTTCACCATGGACGACATCAAGCGGATGCCGCGGGTCAACAAGGTGTACTTCCTGGAGTGCGCCGCGAATTCCGGCATGGAGTGGCGCGGCGCGCAGCTCAACGGCTGCCAGTTCACCCACGGCATGATCCACAACGTGATGTACACCGGCGTCACGCTGAAGACGCTGCTCGACCAGGCCGGGCTGAAGCCGAACGCGAAATGGCTGATGCTGGAAGGCGCGGACTCGGCCGGCATGAACCGCTCGCTGCCGGTGTCGAAGGCGCTCGACGACGTGCTGATCGCCTTCGCGATGAACGGCGAGGCGCTACGCCCGGAGAACGGCTATCCGCTGCGCGCGGTGATCCCGGGGTGGCAGGGCAATCTCTGGGTGAAATGGCTGCGCCGGATCGAGGCCGGCGACATGCCGTGGCAGGCCCGCGAGGAAACCTCGAAATACACCGATCTGATGCCCGACGGCCGCGCCCGCAAATACACCTTCGTGATGGACGCCAAGTCGGTGATCACCAATCCGTCGCCGCAGGCGCCGCTGAAATTCAAGGGCCGCAACGTGCTGAGCGGCGTCGCGTGGTCCGGCCGGGGCACGGTCAAGCGCGTCGACGTCACCATGGACGGCGGACGCAACTGGCACGAGGCGCGGATCGACGGGCCGGTGATGGACAAGTCGATGGTGCGCTTCTACGTCGACTTCGACTGGAACGGTCAGGAACTGATGCTGCAGTCGCGCGCCATCGACGAGACCGGCTACGTGCAGCCGACCAAGGCCGAGCTGCGCAAGGTCCGCGGCGTCAATTCGGTGTACCACAACAACGGCATCCAGACCTGGCTCGTGCATCCGGATGGAGTGACTGAAAATGTCGAGATCGCTTAGTCTGATCGCGGGTCTCGCCGTCGTCGCGATCGCCGCCGTGCCGCTGACGCAGGCGATTGCGGAGAAGGCGACGGCGAAGGCCTCGAAAGCCGTGGCGACCCAGCCCGCGCCGCCGCCGGCACCGGCGAAGCTCGGCCTCGGCCGGCCGGCACTGCCCGACGAAATTCATGCGTGGGACACCGACGTGCGCCCCGACGGCGTCGGCCTGCCGCCCGGCAAGGGCACCGCGAAACAGGGCGATTCGCTGTTTCAGGAGAAATGCTCGACCTGCCACGGCGAATTCGGCGAAGGCGTCGGCCGTTATCCGGTGCTGTCCGGCGGCGTCGGCACGCTGAAGGCGGATCGGCCGGACAAGACGGTGGGCTCGTACTGGCCCGACGCCACCACGGTGTACGACTACATCCGCCGCGCCATGCCGTTCGGCAATGCGCGCTCGCTCAGCGCCGACGAGGCCTACGCGCTGACGGCATACATCCTCAGCATGAGCGACGTGATCAAGGATCCGGATTTCGAGCTCAACCAGGACAACCTCGCCAAGGTCAAGATGCCGAATGCCGGCGGCTTCTACGACGACGATCGCGACGTCGCCGAGAAGCAGTTCTGGAACAAGTCGCCCTGCATGAAGGATTGCGGCCCGGCGCCGAAAGTGATCGGTCGCGCGATCTCGGTCGACGTCACGCCCGACGACAAGGCCGGCCCGAAAGTGGACTGACGATTAGTACGCACGCGCGGAGAACGCGTGCGGCGAAGTAACAGATACGAAGATTCGACGGCGGAACCGAGCTGCGTTGCGCCAGATCAATGCCCGATCGGAGGATCGACACACAATCTGATATGTCCACAGGCTTGCGCGCCTGAATGGGGCGCGGAGGAAGCATCCTTGAACATCGATCAACTCGTCGAGCGCTTCGGTGAAGTCACCGCGTTGACCGCAGGCGGTCTGGCGGTCGGTCTCGCGTTCGGTGCGTGCGCCGAGCGCAGCAAGTTCTGCCTGCGCGCGGCGGTGATCGAATTCTCGGAAGGCTCGCTCGGCCCCAAGCTCGCGGTCTGGCTGCTGACCTTCTCGGCGGCGGTGGCCGCGACACAGGCGGCGATTTCGGCCGGCGTGCTCGATGTCTCCGAGGCGCGGCAATTGGCTTCCACCGGCAGCCTGTCGGGCGCGGTGATCGGCGGGCTGATGTTCGGCGCCGGCATGATCCTGTCGCGCGGCTGCGCCAGCCGGCTCCTCGTGCTGTCGGGAACCGGCAATCTGCGCGCGCTGGTGACCGGTCTGATCCTGACGATCGTGGCGCAGGCGTCGCTGCGCGGCGTGCTGTCGCCGGCGCGCGAGTTTCTCTCGCAATTGTGGACGCTGCCCGGCGGCGCGTCGCGCAATCTGCTCACGGTCGCGCATGTCGGGCCGGTGGCGGGCATCGGCCTCGGCGTGTTCGGCCTCGGCGTCGCGTTCTGGCTGGGATGGCGCAACCGGATCGGCATCGTGAACGGGATCGCGGCGCTCGGCGTCGGGCTGGCGGTGACGGCGGGATGGCTGGTGACCTACACGCTGTCGCTGCACGCGTTCGAGCCGACCACGGTCAAGAGCGTCAGTTTCACCGGGCCGTCGGCCGACACGCTGATGGGGCTGATCAACTCACCGTCGGTGCCGCTCGGCTTCGACATCGGCCTGGTGCCGGGCGTGTTCGCGGGTTCGCTGATGGCGGCGTTGATCGGCCGGGAGTGGAAGCTGCAGGGCTTTCACGACGGCCTGAGCATGGGGCGCTATGCGGCCGGAGCGTTTCTGATGGGCTTCGGCGGCATGCTGGCCGGAGGATGCGCGGTTGGTGCCGGCGTCACCGGCGGCTCGATCTTCGCGGTGACCGCATGGCTGGCGCTGGCGGCGATGTGGCTCGGTGCGCTGGCGACGCATACATTGATTGACGCGAAAGCGGCGGCGCTGGCGCCGGTGCTGACGCCAAAACAGACCGGCAATTAAGCCGGCGTCGACGATCGACAGGAAACGTCTCGGGAGGACACAGGATGGCCATGACAGGCCGGGCGTCGCCGCGTGCTGAGCGGACGATGCAGCCGAAGCGCCGGGCGCGCGGGGTGCGCGCCGGGCTGCGCGCAGCTGTCGCCGTCGCGGCGCTGTGTTTGGCGGCCGGGCCGGGGGCGGCCGGGGACCGCGAACTCGGCGAATATCTGTCCAGCGAATGCGTCACCTGTCACCAGCTCAGCGGCCGGTTCGACGGCATCCCGTCGATCGTCGGCCGCGCCGAGTCGGAGCTGATCGAAGCGCTCACCGAATATCGCGGCAAGATTCGCGACAACCAAGTGATGCGGGCGATCGCCGCCAAATTCAACGACGAGGAGATCGCCGCGCTCGCGAGCTACTTCGGCAGCCTCGAACAAGAAAAGTCAGAGCGCACCGCAGACCGGACGGGGGACGTCCGCGAGTTCACAACGACCATGGAGGGGAAGAAATGACCATCGACAGACGCCAATTCTCGACCGGCCTGCTGGCTGCCAGTCTCATCGCGATGCCGGGCGTGCTGCGTGCGCAGGCCAAGCCGCGCGTCGTGGTGATCGGCGGCGGGCCGGGCGGGGCGACGGTGGCGAAATACGTCGCGCGCGACTCGCAGGGCGCGATCGACGTCACCATGGTCGAGCCGCTGGAGAAGTTCATCACCTGCTTTCATTCCAACCTGGTCCTCGGCGACATGCGCAGCATGGAGTCGATCACCCACCCCTACAAGCTGGGCGGCTACGGCGTGAAACACGTCCGCCAGATGGCGGCGGCAATCGACCGTGACAAGAAGCAGGTGCGGCTGGCCGACGGCAGCACGGTCGACTACGACCGGCTGGTGGTCGCGCCGGGCATCGACATCAAATTCGACTCCGTGCCGGGCTATTCCGAAGCCGCCGCCGAGATCATGCCGCACGGCTGGAAGCCGGGCGCGCAGACGCTGCTGGTGAAGAAGCAGCTCGATGCGCTCGAAGACGGGTCGACCATCGTGATGCTGGCACCGCCGAATCCGTATCGCTGCCCGCCCGGACCCTACGAGCGGGTGTCGGTGATGGCGATGGTGCTGAAGGCGAAGGGCCACACCAAATCGAAGATCATCGTGATCGATCCGAAGGACAAGTTCTCCAAGATGGCGCTGTTCCAGGAGGGCTGGCAGAAGCACTATCCCGGCATGGTCGAATGGATGGATCCGAAGATGCACGGTGGCGTGAAGTCGGTCGATCCGTCGGCGATGACGGTGACCACCGATTTCGAGACCATCAAGGCGGCGATGGTCAACGTCATTCCGGCGCAGATGGCCGGCAAGATCGCGCGCGACGCCGGCCTCGCCAACCAGACCGGCTATTGTCCGATCGATGCGACCAACATGAAGTCCGCGATCGACCCGAACATCTACGTCCTCGGCGACGCCTCGATCGCCGGCGCGATGCCGAAATCGGCATTCGCCGCCAGCAGCCACGCCAAGGTGGTGGCGAATGCGGTGCGCGGCGAACTGACCGGCACGCGCACCTTCCCGGCGCGTTATGCCAACACCTGCTGGTCGGTGCTGGCGAAGGACGATACGGTGAAGGTCGGCGGCCGCTACGAGCCGAAGGACGGCGCCATCGCCGAAGTCGAAGGCTTCGTGTCGAAGACCGGCGAGGATTCCGGCCTCCGGTTCCAGACCGCCGAAGAAAACATGGGCTGGTATGCCGGCATCACCGCCGACATCTTCACCTGACCACCAGCGGGGCGGCGCGTCGCGCCGCCTCGCGTTTCCCGTTCGGAGACATCACGTGCGCCAACCGATCCTGATCAGCCGTCGCGGCCTCATCGGCGCCGCCGCGGCGACAACAGCTCTGTTCGCCTGTCCTGCGATCGCCAAGGCGCGGCCGAAGGTGGTGGTGGTCGGCGGCGGCGCCGGCGGTGCGACCGCGGCGAAGTATCTCCGTCACGGCGACGACTCCGTCGAAGTGACGCTGGTCGAGGCCAACCGCACCTACGTCACGCCGTTCACCTCGAACCTCTATCTCGGCGGATTGAAGCCGTTCGAGACGCTGAGTTTCGGCTACGAGGCGATCGCCGCGCGCGGCGTCGGCATGGTGTTCGACAGCGTCACCGCGATCGACCGCGACGCCAAGCAGGTGCGCACCGCGGGCGGCGCCCGGCTCGACTACGACCGGCTGGTGCTGTCGCCCGGCATCGATTTCCGCTGGGACGCCGTCCCCGGCTATTCCGAGGCCGCGGCCGAGGCGATGCCGCACGGCTATCGCGGCGGCGCTCAGTTCAAGCTGCTGAAGAGCAAGCTCGACGCACTTTCCGACGGCGCGCTGATCGTGATCATCGCGCCGCCGAATCCGTATCGCTGCCCGCCGGCGCCCTACGAGCGCGCCTCGATGATGGCGCATGCGTTGAAGAGCAGGGGGGTGAAGAACGCCCGCATCGTGATCCTCGACGCCAAGGATCATTTCGCGATGCAGACGCTGTTCATCGACGGCTGGGAGCGTCACTACCCCGGCATGATCGAATGGCAGGACCCGACGATCCACGGCGGCATCAAGGCGGTCGATCCCAAGGCGATGACCGTGACCACCGACTTCGAGACCCACAAGGCGGCGCTGGTCAACGTCATCCCGCCGCAGATCGCCGGCAAGCTCGGCCGCGACGCCGGCCTCGCCGATGCCTCCGGCTTCTGCCCGGTCAATGCCGAGACCATGACCTCGCTGCTCGATCCGTCGATCCAGGTGGTCGGCGATTCCGCGATCGGCGGTGAATTTCCCAAGTCCGGCTTCGCCGCCAACAACGAAGCGAAGGGCGCGGCGATGATCCTGCGAGCCGAACTGCTCGGCGAGCGCCGGATGCCGATCCGTTTCACCAACCACTGCTGGAGCGATATCGCGCCGGACGACGCGGTCAAGAACGGTGCGCGCTATGCGCCGCAGGACGGCAAGATCGTCGCATCCGATCCGTACACGTCGCAGCTCGACGAAAGCCCGCAGCTGCGCGCCAAACAGGCGCGCGAGGCGGCGGGCTGGTACATCGGCATGACCACCGATATTTTCGGCTGATCGCCGTTCAGCGCCACTGCTGCCGCGCTGCTGATCGACCTGTCAGGAGCCGGCGAGCGCCAGGCCGTAGACGATCATGCAGGCGCCGTGCGGCCGATCGGTGGTGAGCACGGCGGCGATCTCGGCGATCGTGCCGCGGCGGATCGCGGTTTCAGGCGAGCCGAGGCTCTCGACGATCGCAGCCGGCGTGGCCGGGCTCATGCCGTGGGCGATCAGGCGCTCGACCAGCGCCGGAAAGGTCGCCTTGCCCATATAGACGCAAGTGGTGGCGGCGGGATCGGCCAGGGCGGCGATGTCGAGATCGCCGGGCAGCCGGCCGTCGACATCGTGTCCGGTGACGAGTTGGACGCGGCGGGCGACGCCGCGTTTGGTCAGCGAGGCCCCGATCGCCGCGGCGGCGGCTGTGGCGGTGGTGACGCCGGGCACGATCTCGATCGCGATGCCGGCGCCGCGCGCGGCGCGGAGCTCCTCGTCCGATCGCGCGAACACCGTGGGGTCGCCCGCCTTGAGCCGAACTACGCGCTTGCCGCGTCGGGCATAGGCCACGAGCAGCCGGCTGACCTCGTCTTGCCGCGGCGACGGATGTCCGGCGCGTTTGCCCACGGCGACGAGTTCGGCCTCGGGCTTGAGGAAGGACATGAAGTCCTCGCCGGCGAGATCGTCGTACAGCACGACGTCGGCCTCCTGCAGGCGCTTGATCGCGCGCAGCGTCAGCAGATCGGCGTCGCCGGGGCCGGCGCCGACGAGAGCGACACTGCCGGGGGCGAACGAGGGGGGCGACGCGTTCGGCATCAGGCGGCCAGCTCCTGCGCGGCGTCGATCAGGTGGAAGAACGTGCCGGTGACATGACCGCGCCGGCTTCCGGTCTCGCTGGTCGGCGCGCCCGCAGCGTCGCAGATTTCGGCGAGCGGCTCGTCGGAGACGCTGAGCACGCGGGCGTAGTGATACTCGTGTCCGCGCAGCACGGCTCCGGCGGGATGGCCGGCGGCGGGGGTCTTCAAGGTCGCGAGGCGATAGCCCAGATGCAGCTTGCGCTGGGCGAAATCGGTTTCGAGGCCGAGCAGTCCGACCATCGCGTGGCGATTCCCGTCCGCATCGATCAAGCCGTCCCCGAGCGTCATGTAGCCTCCGCATTCGCCGTGCACCGGGCGCGTCTGCGCGAAGTTCGTCAGTGCAGACTTGAAGCGCATCGCTGCGGCGAGTTTGCCGGCATGCAATTCGGGATAGCCGCCCGGCAGCCAGGCGGCGTCGCAACTGTCGTCGGGGCCTTGATCGGCGAGCGGCGAGAACGGCACGATCTCGGCGCCGGCGGCGCGCCAGCCCGCGAGCAGATGCGGATAGATGAAGGAGAAAGCGTCGTCGCTGGCGAGCGCGATGCGCTGGCCGGGCGGCGCGATGCGCGGTGTCGCCGGGGTGTCGAATTGCGCCGGCACGGCGGCGCGTTCGAGCGCGTCGAGATCGATGCCTTGTTCGGCCAGTGTGGCGAGAGCTTCCAGTCGCTCGTCGAGCTGCGCATGTTCGCGCGCCTGCACCAACCCGAGATGGCGGTTCTTGATCGCGAGGCCGGCGTGCCGCGCGAGCGTGCCGAGCACGGGAACGGCGTGGTTCTCGAAGCCGGCGCGCACCAGCGCTTCGTGCCGCGCGCTCGCGACGTTGTTCAGGATGACGCCGGCCAGCTTCACATCGATGCGATAGGTCGAAAAGCCGAGCGCCAGCGCGCCGGCGGATTGCGACTGGCCGGCGACATCGATCACCAGCACGACCGGCCAGCCGGTGGCCGCAGCGATATCGGCGGTCGCGCCATTGCCCCACGAACCGATACGGCTGCCGCCGTCGAATAGTCCCATCACGCCTTCGGCGATGCAGAGGTCCGCGCCGCTCGCCGCATCGAGCAAGGCGGCGATCCGGCCGCGGGTGAATGCGAACGAGTCGAGATTGTAGGACGGGCGGCCGGCCGCGGCGGCGTGGAACGCCGGATCGATGTAGTCGGGCCCGCATTTGTAGGGCTGGATCACCCGGCCGGGGCGGCGCAGCGCCGCGAGCAGCGCCAACGTCACGGTGGTCTTGCCGCTGTTGGTCGCGGGCGCCGCGACGATCAGGCCCGGCGGGCGCACGATGCTGCTGGCGCGATCAGTCGCAGGCACGATCGTCCTCCGCGGAGCGGCGATAGCGTCGGTCGTAGTCGGTGCTGTAAAGCGCGCTCTCGCGGAAGCTGGTGGCCGCGAGCGAGGGGCCAACCAGAATCAGCGCGGTGCGATCGATGCCGGCCTCCGCCACCTGCGCGGCGATCGTCGCCAGCGTGCCACGAATGATCTGTTCCTCCGGCCAGCTGGCGCGAACCACCACCGCCACCGCGCAGTCGTCGCCGTAGTGTGGGCGCAGCTTTTCGACCACTTTGTCGATCACGTGGATCGACAGATGAATCGCCAGGGTCGCGCCGGTCGCCGCATAGGCCTCCAGGGTTTCGCGCGGCGGCATCGCCGAGGCGCGGCCGGAGGTGCGCGTCAGCACCACGGTCTGCGCGACTTCAGGCAGCGTGAGTTCGCGCCCGAGCGCCGCCGCGGCCGCTGCGAAGGATGGCACGCCGGGCGTGACGGTGTAGGCGATGCCATGGGCTTCGAGCCGGCGGATCTGTTCGCCCATCGCGCTCCACACCGACAGGTCGCCGGAATGCAGACGCGCGATGTCGTGGCCGGCATCGTTGGCCGCGATGAATTCGGTGGTGATGGCATCGAGATCGAGCGGCGCGGTATCGATCACCCGGGCACCCGGCGGGCACAGCGTGATCAGCTCGCGCGGCACCAGCGATCCGGCGTAGAGGCACACCGGGCAGCGTGCGATCAGATCCCGGCCGCGCACGGTGATCAGATCGGGCGCGCCGGGGCCGGCGCCGATGAAGTGAACCGTCATGGGGTGAGCTCCTCGATCGCGACGGCGGCGGTCGCTTGGCGGTCGTTTGAAATCAGCCGCGGCACGGCGAGACGCGCCGCCGGCCCGGCCGCGGCCAGCGCCGCCGCCTCGCAGACGCTGCCGACGCCGCGGGCGCGTGCGACGCGGGGCGAGTTGGTTTCGACGCGACCGGCTGCTTGGCGGAGTTCGGCGTCGCTGACGGCGCGGCAGGGCAACGCGGCGGCCGTCGCGGCTGCGATCAGCGGCGGATGCGTGGCCTTGTCTGCCGGAACGGCGAGCGCCGTCGCTTGCGCGGGCGCCGCGGCGTTGCGCGCCGCCGCGATCACTTCGGCGATCGAGGCCTGCGAAGCCGCTGCGCGAAACCCCAGGCCGATCACCACCCGGGTCATTTGCGGACGCTCCATTGCACCACCGGGATCGCGGCGCGCCAGGCGGTGAGGCCGCCGACCGGCGCGGCGCGCTCGACGCCGAGTCGCAGCAGCTCGCCGCCGTGCCGGCCGTGCCAGGCGATCAGCAGAGCCTCGGTTTCCAGCGTCACGGCGTTGACCACCAGCCGTCCGCCGGACGGCAACGCCTGCCACACCGCGTCGAGCACGCCTGGACGTCCGGCGCCGCCGCCGACGAACACCGCGTCCGGCGTCGGCAGGCCGGCGAGCGCGTCGGGGGCTTGGCCGAGCCTGAGGTCGAATTGCGGCACGCCGAGCGCGTCGGCATTGGCGCGGGCGGTCGCGAGCCGGTCCGGTCGCGCCTCGATCCCGATGGCGCGATTACTTCGCGCCGCCAGCAGCCATTCGATGCCGATCGAACCGGACCCCGCGCCGACGTCCCACAGCAATTCGCCGCCGCGCGGCGCCAGCGACGACAGCGTCACCGCGCGGATCGCGCGCTTGGTGAGTTGGCCGTCGGTCTGGAACAGCTCATCCGGCAGGCCGCCGGTGCGCGGGATGATCGCCGCATCCGGCTGCGCGGTCACCTCGATGCCCAGCGCGACCGGGGCGGCGACATCCGTGAACGCGTAGTTAGTCGCCGTCGTCCGGCGGACACGCGCGCGCGGTCCGCCGAGCGCCTCCAGCACGACGAGATCGGACGTGCCGAAGCCCGACGTTGCGAGATACGACGCGATCTGCCCGACGGCCGCGCCGTCGCGCACCAGAACGATCAGACGTGCGCCATTGCGTAGATGCGGCCGCAGCGTCGCGATCGGCTGGGCATGGAGCCCGAGCGCGACCGCGTCTTCCAGTCGCCAGCCGAGTGTGGCGGCCGCCCAGGAAAACGTCGACGGCGCGGGCAGGGCGGTCCATTCGTTGGGGGCGAGATGATCGGCGAGCACCGAACCCGCGCCGTGCCAGAACGGATCGCCCGAGCACAGCACGACGACGTTGCGGCCACGCTGCGCCAGCACCTCCGGGAGCGAGGCGGCGAACGGTACCCGCCACGGCAGCGCCTGCTTGCCGAGCGCGGCGACCATCGCCAGATGGCGCTCGCCGCCGATCACCAGATCGGCCGCGGCGAGCAGCGCGCGCGCCTTGTCGGACAGGCCCGTGAGTCCATCCTCGCCGATTCCGACAATGGACAGCCACGGCGTCGGCATGTCATCGGTGGGCGTCATGACGTCTCCATCCGCCCAGCGCTTGCGCCTGTTGATCCTCGGCGGCACCGCCGATGCGTCGCGGCTTGCGGCCGCGATCGCCGCAGAGGCGCGTCTCGATGCCGTGCTGTCGTTCGCCGGCCGCACCGACAATCCGAGGCCGCCGCCGATCCCGTGGCGCGTCGGCGGTTTCGGTGGTGTGCAGGGCTTGATCGATTACTTGCGTGCGGAGCGGATCGATCGCGTCGTCGACGCGACGCACCCGTTTGCGGCGCAGATGAGCCGGTACGCGGTGGAGGCTTGCGACGTCGCCGGCGTGCCGCTGCTCGCACTGGAGCGCGCGCCGTGGCAAGCCTGCGAAGGCGATCGCTGGGTCGAGGTGGACGATCTGCCGGCCGCGGCGCTGGCGCTCGGCGCGGAGCCGCGCCGTGTCTTCCTCGGCATCGGCCGGCAAAACCTCGACGTGTTCGCCGCGCATCCGCAGCACGCTTATCTGCTCCGGCTGGTCGATCCGCCGCGCGCGGCGCTGCCGTTGCCGAAGGCCGATGTCATCGTGGCGCGCGGGCCGTTCGATCGGGCCATCGATCGGGCGATGCTCGAGGCCCATCGCACCGAAATCGTCGTCGCCAAGAACGCCGGCGGCGATGCGGCGGTGGCCAAGATCGAGGCGGCGCGAGATCTCGGATTGCCGGTGGTGATGGTGCGGCGTCCGGCCGTGCCGGCGCGGCGCACGGCCGCGACCGTCGCCGAGGTGATGGCCTGGCTCGGTCATGACGACGCTCTGAGCGAGCGCGGCGTGTAGACGTAGCTGCCGCCGTCGCTGCGCGTGATCGACCGCGTCTGCGACGAGCCGATGATCACCACGGTGCGCATGTCGGCGCGGCTCGGCAGCGCCTCGCCGAGCGGCACGACGTCGATGCGCTCCTTCGGATCGCTGACCGCAGTCGCGAACATCACCGGCACCGACACGGGATGGATCGTCCGCAGCAACTCGAACGCGCCGCCGAGCTGCCATGGCCGCGCCTTCGAGATCGGATTGTACAGCGCGATGACGAAGTCGGCTTCGGCCGCGGCGCGCAGCCGCTTCTCGACGGTCTCCCATGGTTTGAGATTGTCCGAGAGGTTGATGGCGCAGAAATCATGGCCGAGCGGCGCGCCGATCCGCGCCGCGGCGGCGAACATCGCGCTGATGCCCGGCAGCACGCGGATGTCGAGATCGCGCCAGGCCGGATCGCCGGCTTCGATCGCCTCGAACAAAGCTGCCGCCATCGCGAACACGCCGGGATCGCCGGACGACACGATGACGACGTGACGTCCTTCCGCGGCGAGCCGCAGCGCGAACGACGCACGGTCGATCTCCTCGCGATTGTCGGACGCGTGTCGGCGGACGTCGTCGCGCGCGGTGACGCGCGCGACATAGGGTGCGTAGCCGACCAGATCGGTGGCGGCGTCGAGCGCGGCAGTGACCTCCGGCGTGATCAGCTCCCGGGAGCCGGGGCCGAGCCCGGCGACGA
Source organism: Rhodopseudomonas palustris (assembly GCA_016215605.1). Classification (GTDB taxonomy): domain Bacteria; phylum Pseudomonadota; class Alphaproteobacteria; order Rhizobiales; family Xanthobacteraceae; genus Rhodopseudomonas; species Rhodopseudomonas palustris_L. Next base: position 170,732 of record JACRJB010000052.1, on the reverse strand, counting down.
CGACCGAGCCGGTCATGGCCGACGCCCCTGGCCGTGGACCAGAATCATCGAGAAATACGGCGCCTGATCGTCGGCCTTGTCGGCGAGCCGCATCACCGTCTCGCCCGCCATCGCGCCGCGTTCGACATAGACCGCGCGATCGATCAGGCCGGCGGCTTCGAGCGAGCGCCGCACCTTCGGCAGATTGCGCCCGAGCTTCATGATCACGATGGCGTCGCCGGCCTTCAGCGTCTCGGCGAGCCGCGTCGCATTCAGCGTGGCGGGGACGACGCACAGCACGTCGTCGCCATAGGTGATCGGCGTGCCGCTCGCCGTCCAGCACGCCGCCATGCCGGAGATGCCGGGCACCACGACCACCGGCACGTGGCCGACCAGCCGGTTGTAGAGATGCATGAACGAGCCGTAGAGAAACGGATCGCCCTCGCACAGCACGACGACGTCACGGCCTTGCGCGACATGCGCCGACAGCCGCGCGACGCAGTCCTCGTAGAAGCTGCGCAAGGTCGATGCGTAGGCCGGATCGTCGAGCGGGATTTCGGTCGTCACCGGATAGTCGAGCGGCTCTTCGACGACACCGTCGGCGAGCAGGCCGTCGACGATGGTGCGGGCGTGGCCGGCCCGGCCGGCCTTGCGGAAATACGCGACGACCTTGGCGGCGCCGACCAGCCGCGCCGCGCGCACGCTCATCAGGTCCGGATCGCCGGGGCCGACGCCCACGCCGTAAACGGTCGGCCGGGTCATTCGATTTCGCTCGCCAGCGCGTTGATGGCCGCCGCCGTCATCGCACTGCCGCCGCGGCGGCCGCGGACGATGACGCTGGGGGCGGGCCCGGCTTCGAGCAACGCCTCCTTCGACTCCGCCGCGCCGACGAAGCCGACCGGAATGCCGACGATTGCGGCGGGCCGTGGCGCGCCGGGTTCGCTGAGGATTTCGAGCAGCCGAAACAGAGCCGTCGGCGCGTTGCCGATCGCCACTACGGCGCCGTCGAGCCGCTCGCGCCACAGTTCCAGTGCGGCGGCTGAGCGGGTGGTGCCGAGCTGCGCGGCGAGCGCCGGCACGCGCGGGTCATTCAGCGTGCAGATCACCTCGTTGTCCGCCGGCAGCCGCTTGCGGGTGACGCCGTTGGCGACCATGCGCGCGTCGCACAGGATCGGCGCGCCGGCCTGCAGCGCCGCACGGCCGGCCGTGACGAAGCCGGGGGTGAAGACGATGTCGCTCGCGACCTCCACCATGCCGCTGGCATGAATGATGCGGACGGCAATGACCTCTTCGTCGCGGTCGAAGCGATCGAGCTGCGCTTCTGCCCGAATGATGGCGAAGGACTGCCGATAGATCGCGGCGCCGTCGGTCTCGTAGGTGTAAGTCATCGCAGCATCCCACGGATCGGTTCGGCTGCGGCGGGATGGCCGTCGCCTTGCGCGGCGCAATCAATCGGCGATGCAGCCTGATCCAGCCAGGGCTCGATCGTCAGGCCGGCGGCCAGCGACAACTGCGTCAGCACCGCGCGCGCGGCCTGGTCGTCACTGCCTCGGCAAAGCGACGCCAGCCGGCGCAGCGTCGTGCGCGGCAGGTTGCTGAGCGCGTCGAGCCGCGGGTCGGGCTGATCTGCGATGACGGCGAGTGCGATCCGCTGGTCGCGGGCGAGGGCGACCAGGGTTTCGATGCCGTCGCGCCAATCATCGAGACCTTCGGGGAGATGCACGAGCACGCCGCGCGCGGCGGCGGCGGTGTCGCGCAAGGCCTGCGGGGGCAATGGCCGGCTGATGTTGGCGAGATACAGCGCCGGCAGCTGTTGGCCGGTGCCGTGCCAGACCCGTGCGTAGCGGGCGAGGGCGGCGTCGGAGAACGAGAGCACGACAAGATCGGCGGACAGGGGCGGCGCGTCGGGCGGACCATCGGCGTCGGGTCCGTCGCAGCGAACAATCGAGAGCGTCATCGTCGCAGTCCGTCGGTTGACCATCGCGTCAAGCGATGATGCACAACCGGCGAACGGACCTGCACTCCGAACGGCCGAACTTCACTCCGGAACATCCCGCCCGGAATGGCGTCAATCAGCAGGCGACGGCAGGTCTCCTGGCTCACGGGTCGTCGCCAGCGCAGCCTTCCCGGAGAAGATCCAGTGGCGTGTTGCGGTGGCTCGCCGTTTACAGTTGCGGGAGCAGCTTCGGCACCGTCATCATCCCGCGTGCGGGCGATGACTTCCGATATTCCCTCTTAGTCCCGTCCGAAGACAGGAACCGTCGGCGGTTCGATGTTTGGTCCGAAAACAGCGGGGTGTCAATCGAGCTTGCGTCGAGCCGAGCCCGCATCGACGGGCAATAAATCGGCGTTCGCTTGAGCTGGATCAAGCTGATTTCGCAGCGCGGCTGTAGCAGCCGCGCCCGCCCGGCGCGGCGAGCATCATCCCCGATCGGGTTTGCCGCGCGGTCGAGCCGCGGCCTTTTCGGCCGCTGCCCGCAGCAGGGCGGCGGCGCGGAACGGCGCGTGAACGGCCTTCGAGAACGGCAGCACGAGGAAAAATCCGAACACCAGGCCGAGGTGACCGGTCAGCAGCAGCCCCATCGCCGCCGTCCCGCGCAGCGCCAGCACGGCCACGCCGCTGAGCGTGACGAGCGCGAGCAGGACCAGGAAAGCGACATTGAGCCGGACCTCGCGTGGGTCGGACGGCTCCTTGTCGGCGCGAAATTCCAGCCCGAGCAGCCCGCCGATTCCCGCCAGCATCGCAACGCCGCCGACGAGGCCGAGCAGAACCGGCAGGCTGGTGAGCGGATAGGGCGCTGCCACGCCGAGCGCGTGATGATAGATTGCGGCCGTGGCCGTCGACAGCACGGTGCCGGCGAAACCCGCCACCATCACATGGTGAGCCCACCGCCGCTGCTGCGACGTGCGCTCGCCGACGTCGTTGCAGCCTGGCCCGCCGCCGCCGAGATGGCGCAGCGTGACGATGTCGCGCAGCGCCGGCGCCACCGCACGCAGCATCGCACGTTTTGGAACGTCTGGAGCGATGTCGCGCCAGAATCGCACCGTCGCCAGAGCGATGCACGCCATCGCCCACAGCAGCGAGGCGCCGGCCGCGCCGGCCATGATCGACCACGGAACCACGCGATAGAACGCCCCTTCGCGGTCGTCGGCGCCGAACAGTGCGGCGGGTGGAGTGCACATCAGGACGATGGCGAGTGTGGCCAGCACGACGAAGCCGACGGTCGCGGCGATGCCCACGGCCGGCGACCGGAAGGCGCGGCCGAGCCAGCGTGGCCACAGATAGTCGCGGTAGGAGCGCTGCCGGACCGCGGCGAGGGTGGCCGGCAGATTGACCGCGAACGGATGCGGCGGCGTGTACTGGCAGGCGTACCAGCAGCCCTTGCAGTTGTGACAGAGATTGGCGAGATAGTTCAGATCGCTCAGCTTGAACTGATGGGTGTTGTCGATCGCCGGAAACACCGGGCACAGGCCGTCGCAATACATGCAGGCGGTGCAAATCCGCAGCACGCGTTCGGCTTCGGCGGTCAATTCGTCCGCGGGCAGATCAACCGACGACATGACGCGCGGCCTCCTCGCCGGCCAGCCGCCCGAACACCGCTGCGAGGGTGAGCCCGAGCCCGGCCAGATAGCCCCGTCCGATCACATTGGCCGCCATGATCATGCCGGCGGCGAACAGATTGTCGTTGCGGCGGCCGTCCGTCCAGATCACCCGCATGTGCTGATCGACGGCTACACCGTAATGCACGAACGTGACGCCGGGACGCATCGGATACGCGGCGAATGGCGCGGTCGCGATCGGTCGCGCGCCGGCGGCGAGCGCCGCGTTGAACGCGCCGGTGCTGTGCGCCAGCGCCGCGGGATCGAGCCCGAGCGCGGCAGCGAGGTCGGCGATCGTCGTTCCGACGATCGGCGGAAAGGCCTGCGGCGCGGCCCGCTGCAGTCCGTCAGCGTCGAGGATGAGATAGGCCGTCTGATCGACACAGGCGGCGATCCGAGGACCCCAGCGGGCGTAATGCGTCGGCTCCGCGCCTGCGCCGGTTGCATCGATGCGCGCGCCCGAGCCGTCGACCACGATCCCATGGGGGATCGCGGTGATCCGGGTGGCGATGCCGCCGTCGAAGCGCGGGCCGCGAGCATCGACGGCGACCATGTGGCACACGGTCGGATCCCCCACGGTGCGGGCGCCGGCCGAAATCAGATCCGTCAGCACCCGGCCGTTCGCATAGGCCGTGCCGCGTACCATGAAGCCGTCGGCGGTGTCGCCATAATGGGAGCGCAGCCAGTCCGGATCGGCGCCGGCGCCGCCTGCGCAGACCACGACGCTGCGCGCTTCGAGCGTCGAGCCGCCCGGCGAGTCCGCGGCAAGCGAGACACGCCAGCACCCGTCCGCGGCCTGTCGCAGCGTGCCGACTTCGCTGTCGGCGCTGATCGTGACGCCCAAATCGGAAGCCGTCGCATACAGCGCATTGATCATCGCCTTGCCGCCGCCGAGCGGAAACACGGTGCGGCGGGAGTAGGGCACGATGCCGACGGCTGGATCCTGCAGATGTACACCATTGGTCATCAGCCACGGCGCGATCGTCTCGGACTCGCCAGCGAGGCGTTCGGCCAGCGCGGGATCGCGTTCACCGGCGGTCACACGATCGAGTTCGTCGATGAATTCGCTGGCGTGATACGAGTCCGGCACGTGCGGTGTCGGCGCATCGTGGACGATGCGGAAATTGCGGGCGTGGCGCGCGTTGCCGCCGCGGAATGCGGGCGGCGCGCTCTCGAGCAGACGAACCGAAGCGCCGCCGCGGCGGGCGGCGATCGCCGCGCACAGCCCGGCGAGGCCGCCTCCGATCACCACGACATCCCACGTCGACTGCACACGCGACTCCAGATCGATTGCGCCGGTCGTCCAGCGCGGCGTCGCCGATCGATGGCCAAATCGACCGCGCGCTCATGCTCCATTCGTCTTAGGGCCCGCGTTGCGGCGCTTGTCAATCGGACCAATGCTTGCGTGCGGAAGGGCGCCATGCTTTTGTGGCCGCATCTTCTTCCATCGAAGCACGGTTCCGTCGTCGTGAAGGTTGCGGCCGTTCGGCCGACGACACGGCGCGAGTGAAGTCAGTCATGCGCAAGATTCTCTTGATCGGAATTGGTCCCGGCGGCCCGGATTTCATGACGGTCCAGGCCATCGACGCCCTCAACCGGGCGCAGGTGTTGTTTCTGCCGGACAAGGGCGCCGAGAAGGCCGAACTGCGCGAGATCCGCGAGCAGATCTGCCGGCGGTTCATCGCAAAGCCGGACTATCGCAGCGTCACGATCGAGATTCCGCAGCGCGCCGCAGCGACCCACGATTATCGCGAGACCGTCGACGACTGGCACGCGCAGATCGCGGCGCGCTATCGGCGAGTTCTGATCGATGCCTTGCCCGACGACGGTTGCGGGGCGTTCCTGGTGTGGGGCGATCCGGCGCTGTACGACAGCACGCTGCGAATCCTGGATCGGTTGCGCGCCGAAGGAATGGATGTCGCGTACGAGATCATCCCCGGGATCAGCGCCGTGCAGGTGCTGACGGCGCGCCACGGCATTGCGCTCAACCGGATCGGTGAATCCGTCACCATTACGACCGGAAGAAAACTCGCGGCGATGGGGAAGGTCACCGAAGATCTGGTGGTGATGCTCGACGGCGACGAGACCTTCGCCAAGATCGACGCGGCCGATATCACGATCTATTGGGGCGCCTATCTCGGCATGGCCGACGAGATCCTGATCGCGGGAAAGCTCGCCGAGGTGAGTGCGGAGATCCAGCGGGTCCGGCGCGAAGCCCGCGAGGCGAAGGGCTGGATCATGGATGCCTATCTGCTCCGCCGCGCGGATGACGGCTCGTAGCCGATTGTCGGTGCACGTGGCGCTTGTCGAAGGCCGTCGTTTGCCGTCGACCGGCGTGCCTTGCGTGTGATGCACTCGAGCGAGTGCCTTGGAAGACTTCAAAGGCACGCATAGATCGCCGTCGCGAGCGCGGTGATGGATCGGTTTGTCGTCCGCCCCTTCGAGCGTCTTCAGAGTTGAGCTTCGATGTGCGGATCGAATGTTCGTATTCGATCTGCTGCGGTATCCGGCTGTGTTGTGCCGAAGCCTTCATCGTCTTCGCGTCGCTCAAACGAGTTAGTTTGGAATTAGTAAAGCAACAGATTGATCAAAATGTGCGCAGAAGACGCATTTTTGAAATTGAGGCGTGATGAGCGAGAGCATTAAGCTCCGGCTGCTTCGATTTCACGGAGAACCGCGAAACATCAAATTGTAACGCGGGCCTCTCGATTTTCCTCGAGCCACCCAGAGATCCATGAGCGTGAACGTCATTTTCGGCTCCGATGCAGGAGCCACCAAAGCGGTTGCCAGCCGTATCGCGAAACACACCAATGGACGGGCGATTGATATCAAGGCTGCAAGCGTCGCCGATTTTGAGAGTTGCACCTTGCTGATTCTCGGAACGCCCACTTACGGCGCCGGCGATCTTCAGGCCGATTGGGAGGCTCACCTCGACAAGCTCACCCAGGCTCGGCTCAGCGGAAAGAAAGTGGCACTGTTCGGCACCGGCGATCAGGTCAGTTATCCGGACTGCTTCGTCGATGCGATGGGCGTGCTGTACGACATCGTCGTCGAGCAGGGCGCGACCGTTGTGGGCTTCACCGCGACCGCCGGCTACGACCACACCGGCTCGCGGGCCGAACGGGACGGCCAGTTCGTCGGGCTGCCACTCGACCAGGACAACCAGTCATCCAAGACGGAGAAGAGGATCACCGAATGGGTCAGTCGGCTGATCTGACCAGCGCGACGCTGCAGATCTTCAATCATCATCTGTACGAACTCTCGAAAGGGATGCGGCCGCTGGCGCTGATGACAATGGCGGTCGATGCCGCGGCGCCGGTGATCGCGCGTCTGCAGGGGCGGGGCATTGCCCACTACGTCCACGAGGCGTGTCCTGATCGGGTGAACGTGGTGTTCGGCAGCAGGCTCGCGGTCAAGGTGATCCAGCACTTTGTCCGCGGTCCGCTGTGCGAATTGTCGGCCGAGCATGATTTCATGCTTGGCATCCTGTTCGGCTACGATCGCGAGATGCAGTGCGAACGCTATCTCGGGCGTTGCGGCGATGCTGTCGATACGGAGACGGGGCTGGAGGTGACGTCGGCGCCGCCGCTGGCGATCGCCACGGATCATAAGGCGTTGGTTCTCTAGCTCGGTCCACAGCGGCGGGTGTCGTCATTTCCGGGCGAGGGAAACAACGACCCCAGCTTCGCGCTATCGGCTCGCGTGGGCCGTCCACGCGTGGGTGCTCAATTTGGGTGATGCACCGGCTGCAGCCCGTAGACCGGCGTCGGGATGCCCTCCATTCGCGCCTTGAGCTGCAGCGCCAGGAATTGCGAGTAGTGCCGCGACTGGTGCAGATTGCCGCCGTGGAACCACAAGCCTTCCTGCTGGGTCGGCTTCCACATGTTGCGCTGCTCGCCTTCCCACGGCCCTGGATCCTTGGTGGTGTTCGAGCCCAGCCCCCAGACCTTGCCGACCTTGTCGGCGACGTCCTGCGAGATCAGGTCGGCGGCGAAACCGTTCATCGAACCATAGCCGGTGGCATAGACGACGAGATCGGCCGGCAGCTCGGTGCCGTCGCTCAGGATCACCGAATGCTCGGTGAGGCGGGTGACGCTGACGCCGCTCTTCAGCTTGATGCGGCCGTCGGCGATCAGCTCGCAGGCGCCGACATCGATGTAGTAGCCGGAGCCGCGGCGCAGATACTTCATGAACAGGCCGGAATCGTCGTCGCCGTAGTCGAGCATGAAGCCGGCGGCTTCCAGCCGCTTGTAGAAGTCGGCGTCGCGTTCGCGGATCGCGTTGTAGACCGGGATCTGGAATTCGTGAAGAATCCTGTAGGGCAGCGAGGCGAAGATCAAATCGGCCTTGGCCGTGGTCACGCCGTTCTTCACCGCCTGTTCGGAATACAGCGCCGACAGCCCGAGCTCCATCAGCGAGTCCGACTTCACCACATGCGTCGACGAACGCTGCACCATGGTGACGTCGGCGCCGGCTTCCCACAGCGCCGCGCAGATGTCATGCGCGGAATTGTTGGAGCCGATCACCACGGCCTTCTTGCCCTTGTAGGCGTCGGGGCCCGGATGCTGCGAGGAATGGTGCTGATCGCCCTTGAAGACGTCCATGCCCTCGAAGCTCGGCATGTTGGGCTTGGCCGACATGCCGGTCGCGAGCACGAACTGCTTCGGCTTCAGCGTGATCTCCTGGCCGTTGCGTTCGACCACGACGGTCCATTCGCGTTTGGCTTCGTCGTAGGTGGCGCTCTTGCACACCGTCGAGCCCCAGAAATTCAGCTCCATCACTTTGGCGTACATCTCCAGCCAGTCGCCGATCTTGTCCTTCGGCGCGAACACCGGCCAGTTCGGCGGGAACGGCAGATAGGGCAGGTGGTCGTACCAGACCGGATCGTGCAGGCAGAGCGACTTGTAGCGCTTGCGCCAGGAGTCGCCGGGGCGCTCGTTCTTCTCGATGATGATGGTCGGCACGTTCAGCTGGCGCAGCCGGGCGGCGAGCGCGATGCCGCCCTGGCCGCCGCCGACGATGACGCAATAAGGCTGGCGGGTGATGCCGAGTTCGGCGGCCTCCGCGTCGCGCTCCTCTTTCCAGGTCTTGCGCGTCGGATCGACGCCGTGCTTGGCGCCCATCGGGCGATCGAAGCCGAGCGGCTCCTCGAACCCTTTCAGCTCCGCCATGGTGGTGAGCAGCGTCCAGATCCGGCCGTCCTTCATGCGCAGATGGCCGAAGCCGCGCGCGACCGCGGTGTCGAATTGAATCCAGCTCTCGACGATGCCGTCGGCTTCGGTGGCGTCCTCGCCCTCGGCGATCCGCCAGTTCGAGGGACGGGTATCGGCCAGCCGCGCGGCGAGCATGTCGCGGACTTGGTCCTTGCCTTCCATCGTCTTGATGTTCCAGGTGAAGGCGATCAGATCGCGCCAGTAGCAATCGGTCTGAAACAGCTCGACCGCGCGATCCGGATTGTTGGCGCTCAGCGCTTCATCCAGCAGGGCGAGCAGTGTCGTGACTTTGCCGTTCGGCGCAGTGTCGAGCATGATGTCCTCCCGTTGATCGTCGTTGCGACGCGATGCTGCGTTCTCGTTGCGACGATCCTAACACCGCGCGTCGGGAGTGCGAGGGCGAAGCGGCTCGGTGTTGAATTTGTGATGATGCGTAGTTGTGCGATGCACGCGTCGTGCTGTCGCGACGCCCGTCCACCGGTGCCGCAGCGGCGGCCCGTCACTCGGTCCTGATTTTCAGCTTGGTCGATCCGGCGTAGCCGTAGACGTCGTGCAGCAGGGTGAGGATCTCGCCCGCGATCGCCGCGTCGGTCATCGTCATTGGATAGCTCTTGCTGTAGTTCGGCGCGCGCCCGGGCTCTGCGTAGCCGGCTGCGGTCAGTCGCGTCACCCGGTCCGGCCTGAGAACGGCACTGAGCGCGGGCCAGCTCTCGGCCGATTGTGCCTCGCAGTAGAAGGCGACCGGCGGTGTTTCCGGCATGCACTGGATGTAGCCGATGGCGCTGTCGAACACGACATGAACCTGGCGCGTGGCGTTGATGCGGAGGCGCTGGATCTCGGCGGTCACGGTCGGACCGTACAGCGCGATCAGCGCCTCGGTGGTGTCCGCCTTTAGCGGCGGCGCCGGCGCCTTGTAGGAGCAGGCGATCACCGCGGTCGGCAGCATCGCTTGCGCATCGTTGACGAGGCCGGCGAGATTCTGCGATGGGCCGTTGCGGGGCGGGCAGGGGATGTCGACCACCCATGCGGTCGACACTTCGAGATCGGCCGTTTTGGCATCGTAGGCTTCAGTCAGGGCTTTGAGCACGTGCCCGGCGATTTCGGCGGTCGGCGCGTCGGCGGGAAATTGCCGGACGTAGTTGCCGAAGGCCGGATCGAGCACCCAGCCGAGCGCGGTGAGGCGGGTCTGGCGCTCGGCATTGAGGACGCGGGCGAGCGACGGCTGCAACACGGTGCCGGCGGACTCGCAGCGCATTTCGCGCGTCGGCAACCGGCGGCACTGGACGTATTTGTTGCCGTCCCAGGCCGTGGCATAGCCGACGCGATCCTTGCGGCTGATGCTGGTGATGTTCTGCAGGGCGGCGTCGATCCGGTCGACCGGCGTCTGCGCGGCGGCTCCGCCCGGACCGACACCCAGCACCAGGACTGCGATCAGCGCCGCCCAAAATCCGCGAAATTCCATCGCCCCCTCCACGCAACAGTGCACGACTGCGCATTACGGCGATGGAACATTAAGAGAACAAAGAAATCAACCAGAGGTTGATATCAGCGCTCATCCCCAACTTTGTAGCTTGCGGAGCTGCGGCGTCTTCTTGTGCTGATGGTCGGCCATCCGGCCGAGCAGGGTGTCGAGTTCGGTGATCGCCTTGAACAGATAGGGGCCCTTGTTGAGCATCACGCATTCGGCGCGTGCCGCCATCGCGGCGTCGGTCATCTCGCCCCGCGACGGCGTGCCCTTCTTGACCAGTTGCTCCAGCACTTGCGTCGCCCAGATCACCGGGATGTGTGCGGCTTCGCCGATCCACAGGATCTCCTCCTGCATCTCGGCGAGGCGCGCGAAGCCGATCTCGACCGCGAGGTCGCCGCGCGCGATCATCACCGCCGTCGGCTGCTGACCCGCCGCCTGCACCAGAATGTCGGGCAGGTTGGCGACCGCCTCGGGGGTTTCGATCTTCAGCACCAGCGACAGCTTGCGCCAGTCGTCGGGCCGGCGTTCGGCGAGCGCGGTCTGCAGCGTCTCGACATCGGCGACCGACTGCACGAACGAGAATTCGATGCCGTCGGCATGGTCGGCGACGAAATCGAGATCGGCGCGGTCCTTGGCGGTCAGCGCCGGAATGTCGAGCAGCGTGTCGGGGAAGTTGAGGCCTTTCTCCGGCTTCAGCCGCAGGCCCTTGTCCGAGGTCGAGGTGACGCGCCCGACCAGGCCCCACGGCGTCTTGCGCTCGATCCGGATGCAGAGCTTGCCGTCGTCGACGAACACCCGCGCGCCGACGGCGCTGTTGATCAGCGGATCGCTCAGCGTGCATTCGATCGCGAAGTGATCCTCGCCGAGATCGATGCGGTGGAAGGCGCCTTCGGCGACGATCGCGATCACGTCGCCGGTCAGAATGCGTTCGCGGCCCTCCGGGGCCCGCGCGGCGCCGGTGCGGATCTTCGGGCCGGCGATGTCCATCAGGATCTTCATCCGGTGGCCGGTGGCTTCCTCGGCGACGTGCAGATGGTTGATCATCCGCTGCCACGCCGCGGCGTCGTCGTGGGCGCAGTTGATCCGCACCGCCTCGACCTTGCGCTCGGCGAGCCGCAACATGAAAGACGGATCGTCGGCGGCCTCGCTTGGGCAGGTGACCAGCAGCGCGGTGCCGCGCCCGCTCGACGGCGCGCCGAAAAGCTCCTCGCTGCGGTGAGCGAGGTCGTGCTCGCCGGCGAAGAATTGCCGCGGCGACGGCCGCAGGCTCTCGGGTTCGCCGCACATCGCCGCCAGCGTGGCGCGGACGGCGAGCAGCGTCGGCATCACCCGGCTTTCCAACCGGCCGAGCGACGACAGGCCGAGCGTCATCAAGGCGCGCTGCAGCGGCCGCAGATCGTGCCGGCGCAGCGCCAAATAATGCGCGAGATTGGTGGCGCTGGCGGAGAATCCCGGGCGTTCGATCCGTTCGGCCCAGCCGCCGATGCGCGGCCGGCTGTCGGCTTCGATCTCGGCGATCAGCCGGTCGAGTTTTTGTTTCAGACGAACGATTTCGGTCGGCATAGCGGGCTCACTTGATCGCGGATTGCGGCGGCCGACTGGGCCGCACCGCCCACTCTTGGGCGGCATCGATGTAACTCCTGTGACAGTGAAGCGGATGTAGCCTGCGACCTTCTGCTCATGGCGGCGCACGGGCGCGGCAGCCGTCCGCAGCAGCCTCGTCCACAGCGGCCTCGGATCGGCTGCTTGACGGCGGCCGCGCGCGCCGGCCTGAATGCGGCCTCAACACCCAAGCGAGGCCGCCTTGTCCGTCACCATCTTCGGCATCAAGAACTGCGACACCATGAAGAAGGCGCGGGCCTGGCTCGACGAGCACGGCGTTGCCTACGACTTCCACGATTACAAGGCGGCGGGCATCGACAAGACGCATCTCGCGCGCTGGGCGAAGCAGGCCGGCTGGGAGACGCTGCTCAATCGCGCCGGCACCACCTTCCGAAAACTGCCCGACGCCGACAAAGAGGGGCTGACCGAGGCCAAGGCGATCGCGCTGATGCTGGCGCAGCCGTCGATGATCAAGCGTCCGGTGCTGGAAAAGGGCGCCACGCTGCTTGTCGGATTTCGACCCGAGGCTTATGCGGAGGCGTTCCGGTAACGTCGCCGGGATGCATCGGGGTCAGAGACGGGCGACCCTTTCCGCATCCACAACCTAGGGCACTCGCAAACGCGGCCCTGCATTGCATCTTGCGCACGGCTGCTGAATAGCGGCATAGTCCGCCGAGAAATGACCGGTCGGGACGCGTCTGCCAGGGCGCTCGCACCGGATAGCAACAACAAGTCGGCCGCGTGACGGCTCAGCCGCCGGACCGACAGGGGGGACGTTTTACTTGGCTGATGACATCATCCTTGAAACCCATGGCCTGACCAAGGAGTTTGCGGGCTTTTTTGCGGTACGCGACGTCAATTTGCGGGTGCGGCGTGGCCACATCCACGCGCTGATCGGCCCGAACGGGGCCGGCAAGACGACGTGCTTCAATTTGCTCACCAAGTTCCTGCATCCGTCGGCCGGCAAGATTCTCTACAAGGGCCAGGACATCACCGCGATGGCGCCGGCCGCCGTGGCGCGGCTCGGCCTGGTACGGTCTTTCCAGATCTCGGCGGTGTTTCCGCATCTGACGGCGCTGGAGAACGTCCGCGTCGCGCTGCAGCGCCAGCACGGCCATTCGTTCGATTTCTGGCGCTCCAAGAGCGTGCTCGACCGCTACAATGATCGGGCGCGGGAACTGCTGGACGACGTGGGATTAAGCGAATTCTCCGACACCCCGGCGGTGGAGATGGCGTACGGCCGCAAGCGCGCGCTGGAGATCGCCACCACGCTGGCGCTCGATCCGGAGATGATGCTGCTCGACGAGCCGATGGCCGGCATGGGCCACGAGGACATCGACAAGATCGCGACGCTGATCAAGCGGATCTCGGCGAAGTACACCATCCTGATGGTCGAACATAATCTCAGCGTCGTCGCCAATCTGTCCGACGTCATCACCGTGCTGACCCGCGGCCAGGTGCTGGCGGAAGGCAATTACAACGATCTGACCCAGGACGAGCGGGTCAAGGAAGCCTATCTCGGAGCGGGTCATGGCTGAGACGACGACTTTGGACCGCCCCGCGCCGCCGGCATCTTCCGGCCCGGCGCTGCTCAGCGTCCGCGACCTGCAGGCGTGGTACGGCGAGTCCCACATTCTGCACGGCATGAACTTCGAGGTCCGCACCGGCGAGGTGGTGACGCTGCTCGGCCGCAACGGCGCCGGCAAGACCACCACGCTGAAGTCGGTGATGGGGATCATCGGCAAACGCACCGGCGCGATCAATTTCGACGGCCACGACATCAGCCGTGCGGCGTCGGACAAGATCGCCAAGCGCGGCATCGCGTTCTGTCCTGAAGAACGCGGCATCTTCGCCAGCCTCGACGTTCGCGAAAATCTGATGCTGCCGCCGCAGGTGCGGCCCGGCGGGCTGTCGCTGGAGCAGATCTTCGAACTGTTCCCGAACCTGCGCGAGCGGCTGAAGAGCCAGGGCACCAAGCTGTCGGGCGGCGAGCAACAGATGCTGGCGATCGCCCGCATCCTGCGCACCGGCGCCCGGTTCCTGATGCTCGACGAGCCGACCGAAGGCCTCGCCCCGGTGATCATTCAGCAGATCGGCCACACCATCGCGCGGCTCAAGAAGGAAGGCTTCACCATCCTGCTGGTCGAGCAGAACTTCCGTTTCGCCGCGACGGTGGCCGATCGCTATTACGTGGTCGAACACGGCAAGATCATCGACGGCTTCGCCAACGCGGAGCTCGAGGCCAACATGGACAAGCTTCACACTTATCTCGGCGTGTGAACGCCGTGCCCATCGCATTTCGCTGAGAGCTCAACCCTATGTCGATCAATATCCAGGCCCTGTTGGCACAGCTTCTGGTCGGGCTGATCAACGGCTCGTTCTACGCGCTGCTGAGTCTCGGCCTCGCCGTGATCTTCGGCATGCTGAACATCATCAACTTCGCGCACGGCGCGCTCTACATGATGGGCGCGTTCTGCGCCTATTTCCTGCTGAACCTGTTCGGCATCGGCTATTGGTGGGCGCTGATCCTGGCGCCGCTGATCGTCGGTGCGTTCGGCATGCTGATGGAACGCACGCTGCTGCAATGGCTGTCCGGGCTCGACCATCTCTACGGGCTGCTGCTGACCTTCGGCGTCGCGCTGATCATCCAGGGCCTGTTCCAGAATTATTTCGGCTCGTCCGGCCTGCCTTACGCGATCCCCGACGAACTCAAGGGCGGCATGAATCTCGGCTTCATGTTCCTGCCGATCTACCGCGGCTGGGTGGTGGCGTTCTCGCTCGTGATCTGCCTGCTGACCTGGTACCTGATCGAGCGAACCCGGCTCGGCGCCAATCTGCGTGCCGCCACCGAAAACCCGACGCTGGTGCGTGCCTTCGGCATCAACGTGCCGCGGATGATCACGCTGACCTACGGTCTCGGCGTCGGTCTCGCGGCGCTCGCCGGCGTGCTGTCGGCGCCGATCAACCAGGTCCGCCCGCTGATGGGCGCCGACCTGATCATCGTGGTGTTCGCGGTGGTGGTGATCGGCGGCATGGGCTCGATCATGGGCTCGATCATCACCGGCTTCACGCTCGGCGTGATCGAGGGACTGACCAAATATTTCTACCCCGAGGCTTCCAACACCGTGGTGTTCGTACTGATGGTGCTGGTGTTGCTGGTCAAACCCTCGGGCCTGACGGGACGGGCAAGCTGACATGAGCACGATTACGCAGAATTCCGTTCCGGCCCCGACGACGCGTCGTCCGGTGCGCGACGAGATGATCGCCCTGGCGCTGATGACGATCGTGCTGGCGATCGTGCCGTTCACCGGCGTCTACCCGTTCTTCGTGATGCAGGGGCTGTGCTTCGCGCTGCTGGCCTGCGCCTTCAACCTGCTGATCGGCTACGGCGGCCTGCTGTCGTTCGGCCACGCGATGTTCCTCGGCACCGCGGGCTACGTCACCGCCCACGCGCTGAAGGTGTGGGATCTGTCGCCGGAACTCGGCATCCTCGTCGGCACCGCCGCGGCGCTCGGGCTTTCCGTCATCACAGGGCTGATCGCGATCCGCCGCCAGGGCATCTACTTCGCGATGATCACGCTGGCGCTGTCGCAGCTGCTCTACTTCATCTATCTGCAGGCGCCGTTCACCCACGGCGAGGACGGCATCCAGGGCATCCCGCAGGGCAAGATGTTCGGCGTGATCGACCTGCAGAACGCCACGACGCTGTATTTCGTGGTGCTGGCCGGCTTCCTGCTCGGCTTCCTGATCATCTACCGCGCCATCAATTCGCCGTTCGGCGAGGTGCTGAAGGCGATCCGCGAGAACGAGCCGCGCGCGATCTCGCTCGGCTACAAGACCGACCAGTACAAGCTGCTGGCCTTCATCCTGTCCGGCACGCTGGCTGGCTTCGCCGGCGCGCTGAAAGTGTTCGTGGCGCAGAATGCCTCGCTGACCGACGTGCACTGGTCGATGTCCGGCGAAATCGTGCTGATGACGCTGGTCGGCGGTCTCGGCACCGTGTTCGGCCCGGTGGTCGGCGCCTTCGTGATCATCGCCATGCAGCAATATCTCGCCGGCTTCGGCCAGTGGGTCACCGTCATCCAGGGAGTGATCTTCGTCGCCTGCGTGCTGACCTTCCGCCGCGGCATCGTCGGTGAGATCGGGCACTACTTCAAACGGTCGCTGTAGCGTACCCGTTAGAGCGGTTCATCGTTTGATTGACGCGACACAGCCTTTCGAGATGCACTGAATCCTCATCCTGAGGAGCCCGGCGAAGCCGGGCGTCTCGAAGGATGGGGCGACGCATCGCTTGCGGCCCATGGTTCGAGACGGCGCTACGCGCCTCCTCACCATGAGGTTTTGCCCGTGGTCAGCGTCCCAGCGCGCCATTTCTGATTCCAACAGAAACAGAATTGCTCCAGTCCCAACCCCCTCGAATACAAAACCGCCGCGCAATTTCCATTGCGCGGCGGTTTGCCGTTGAAGCGGGTCGGGCGCGACCTACGCCTTCGGGAAGATCTCGTATTGCGGCGTCGGCTCGAGTGGCAGTTCGGCTTCGGCGGCGTGCTCGGCGTCGACCGGGTGGTCACGGCGGGTGCGGGCGACCTTCTTCCGCGCCTTGGACAGCTCGACCGCTTCGCTCATCAGCTTCTCGACATCGGCGCTGAACTTCTGCACCGGGCTGCCGGTGGCGTAGTGAGCATCTTCCTCGGCGCCGGCGGCTGGCGGGAGCTCAAAGGGCGGAGGCGGTGTCTCGACCAGAGGCTCCGCGGTGCTGGATGGCGCTGGCGCGGGATCGATGGCCGCGCTGGTCGGCTCGGCGGCGAGGGCGGTCGGGGTCGGCTCGACGGCCGTCTCCGGCTCCACCCGCGCGAGGGCCTTGTCGGCGACGGCCTGGATGGTGCTCTGATCCACCGTTTCGGCCTCGGGCGTTGCGTCGGGCTCGACGGCGGCCGGCACCGCCGGGACTTCGACCGCCGTTGCGGCGCGCAAAGCGGCGGCCGGGCGCAGCGGCATCGGCGGCAGCTCCTCGATCGTCGGCGGCTGCGGCTCGGCTAGCATTTGCCGAACCAGCTCGCTGGTGTCCGGGTCTGTGGCTGTGGCTGTGGCTGTGACTGTGGCTGGCATCGGACGCGGCGCCGGACGTTCGGCGATCGCCTCGGGAATGCCGGGCGCCGCCGGCGCCGCCTTGCGGACGCCAAAGCTCTCCCGGGCCACGGCTTCGCGCGGCATCGCCTCGCGGCGCGGCGCGCCCCGTCGCGGCATGATCAGGTTGCGGACATCGATCTCGCTGGCGTCGAATTCCGGCTCGTCGTGCTCCGGCGCCAGGAACTCGGCGGCGGCGTAGTCGCGGGCGACGAACTGCGCGGCGCGATGCCGGGGGACGTCGTGCCGCGGCAGATCCTCGTCGCGGCGTCCGAGATCGCGCCGGTCGTAGTCTCGCCGGCGCAGATCGCGGCGGCCGTATCCCTCGTGCTCGTCGCGCGCGGCGACGCGCCAGTCGCGGTCGTGACGGTCATGGTCGCGACGATCGCGGTCGTCATAGTCCCGGCCATAGACCGGCGCGGCATAGTCGCGGCGATCGAAGTCGCGCCGGTCGAAGTCGCGACGATTGAAGTCTTGACGGTCGCCGTCGCGGTCGCCGCGATCGCGCGCGTAGTCGCGCGGGCCGTAGTCGGGTCGGCGCGACCGCTCGAGGCGGTCGTCGGCCGGCGCGCGTGGCGGTTCGGCGCGGGGTGCGGGCGCGGGCTGTTTCATTTCGACGGCGCCGAGGCTCATGGCCGGCAACGTGATCGCAGCCATCGCCGCGGCCGGCGCCGGTTCGGCCGGCTTGTCGTCGTCCAGGTCTTCATTGTTCTCGATCCGCTGCCGGGCGCGCTCCACCTGGGCCTGGATCTTGGCGGCGTAGACGCTGGGCGGCGAGAAGAAGATTTTCGCAACCACCGGAACGATTTCCAGGAAGATGATGAACAAGCGCGTCATCCACGAAAACAGCGTCATGGTGGCGCCGTCCTTGGGATCGTTCTTCAGCTCCTGATAGGCGGCGATCCTCGTCAGCGGATCGATCCGGTCCTTCTTCTCCTGGTAGTAGGACTCAGCGAGCGCCTTGTTGCGGAAGTCGGCGACGCTGGCGACCTTGTCCGCCTCGAACGCCTTCAGGTCGGCGCGTGCGGCATCGATCCGGGTCTGCAGGGCATCGGCCTTGGCCTTGATCGCGGAGCGCTCCTGGTCGCGCGCCACCAGCGCCTCGGCGGCGAGTTTGGATTGCGCGGCGCGCAGTTCGTCGCGCTTGGCGTGGAGCTGGACGATCTCGGCCTCGCGCTCGGCGCGGCGGGCGATGAACGCGTCCTTCTGCTTCTTGGCGAATTCGTAGCGCGGCCCGGCGCCGGGACGTCCGGAATTGTTCGGCGCCGCCTTGAGCCCGAACTCCTCGGCATTCATGTCGGCGATGTAGCGCTGGATGGTGCGGTCGATCTGGCCGATGTCGGCGCGGATGTCGGCTTCGCGGGCGACCAGCGCCTTGATCTGCTGCTCGATGTCGTCGTTGCGGGTCTGCAGGTTGGGTTCTGCGGGCGGTGTTTCGGTAAGGGCGTCGCGATGCAGCGCCTGCAGTGCGTCGATCCCGGCCTGGCGGCGCGCGGCCTCGGCGTTCAGCCCGGCCTCGTATTGCGCGATCTTGTTGTAGATCGGCTGGTTGGCGGCGACGCGGTCGGCTTCGATCTTCTCGTTGATGGTCCCGGAGAAGATCGCGAGTTCGAGGAACATCGCGATCACCCAGGCGAGCCCGAACGACATCAGTAGCCGGATTCCGACCCGGACGAAGCGCCAGGCCGTTTGCTTGGCTTCGGCGCTCGACTGGATCGGCGCGGTATTCCAGAGCGTGCCCTGGTAGAACCAATCCGACTGGCACAGCGCGCGGTCGAACATCAGCACGGTCAGCGCGATCACGCCGGAGACCAGCAGCCGCGTCCACACGCTCGCGATCATGTAGCCGGTGGCGTGGTACGAGACGCCGAGCACGACGATGAAGGACAGGCAGAGCGAGGCGCCGAGATGCGCGGCCCACAATTTGTCCGAGGCCGGGCAGGTCGACAGCGTCTTGCGATCGACGCCCGCAATGACACCCAATGCGCGTTGAATCATGGCCGCCCAATTCTGCGGTGATGTGCGCCGCGGTTGGAAATGACAGGTCCGCGCGAGTCTAACAGAGCGTTACCAAATTCAATACGCGACGCACTTTGCAGACCGATTCAACCAGCTCTCAGTCCGCCTCAGCAATCGCTGCTAAGTCATGATGGTTAGTAGAGAACTCGGGTAGCTCGGCGAACCCGAAGGCGGCTCGTTCTGTCCTCAAAAAAATTCCTCGGCGCGTCGTTGACAGGACGTCGTTCTGTCCTCGATTACCGCTGCGACTCGCCGGGCGCCGGCGCGAATCAACATCGACCCGTTCAACTGATTCGCGAGCGGCGCGGCCGCGGCGACGGTTGCACTGCGAAGCGATCAACCTTGTCCGACACCTATTCTGTGGATGATCGGATCAGGGCGCGGGCTGCGGCAGGACCATCCCGGCCGGCCACCGCCGCTGCCGCGGCTGCTGCGGGAACCTCGGCGCGAGCGGCCGGCCGTGGGTTCTGCGAATGGGCGGTTGCCTGCCATCGCCCGAAATGATTTATGACGCTCCTGTGACGCGGGCCGACGCCCGGGCCCAGTCCCGTCAATCGGATAACTCCAAATGCTTCGCTACTTTCGAGCCTTTCTGCCGAAGGAGGAGAGGTTTTTCGACCTGTTCGCCCGGCATACCGAGACCGTGGTCCAGGGCGCGCATGCGCTGCAGGACATGTTGCGGGGAGGCGACGAGACCCTGGTGCATTGCCAGCGGGTCAGCCATTTCGAGGCCGAGGCCGACAACATCACCCGCGAGGTGCTGACCGCGGTGCGCCGCACCTTCATCACCCCGTTCGACCGCGTCGACATCAAGAACCTGATCACCTCGATGGACGACGCCATCGACCAGATGCAGCAGACCGCCAAGGCGGTGATCCTGTTCGAGGTCCGCGAATTCGACCGCCGATGCGCGAGATCGGCACGCTGCTGGTCGAGAGCGCCAATCTGGTCGGCCGCGCGCTGCCGCTGATGAAGTCGATCGGCCCGAATCTGCAGATGCTGACGGCGATGACCGAGGAGATCACCAAGCTCGAGGGCCGTGTCGACGATCTGCACGACATCGGGCTGAAGGAGCTGTTCCTCAAACATCGCAACGCCAACACCATGGACTTCATCGTCGGCGCCGAAATCTACGACCATCTCGAGAAGGTCGCCGACCGGTTCGACGACGTCGCCAACGAGATCAACAGCATCGTCATCGAGCAAGTCTAGGGCAGGGGCCGCATTGTGGACGCTTCGCTCGGACTGCCCATTCTGGTCGGCTTGATCGCCGTCGCATTGCTGTTCGACTTTCTGAACGGCCTGCACGACGCCGCCAATTCGATCGCCACCATCGTCTCGACGCGGGTGCTGCGGCCGCAATACGCCGTGTTCTGGGCGGCCTTCTTCAATTTCGTGGCGTTCCTGGTGTTCGGCCTGCACGTCGCCAACACCATAGGCACCGGCATCATCGAGCCGAGCGTGATCGACTCCTCGGTGATCTTCGCCGCATTGGTCGGCGCCATCGTCTGGAACATCGTCACCTGGGCGCTCGGGATTCCGTCGAGTTCGTCGCATGCGCTGATCGGCGGGCTGCTCGGCGCCGGCCTCGCCAAGGCCGGACTGTCGGCGGCGGTGTGGGGCGGACTGTCGAAGGCGCTGCTGGCGATCGTGCTGTCGCCAGTCGTCGGGTTCCTGCTGGCGCTGGTGCTGGTCGCGATCGTGTCCTGGGCCTCGGTGCGCTCGACCCCGTTCGCGGTCGACCGCGCCTTCCGCATCCTGCAATTCGCCTCCGCGTCGCTGTATTCGCTCGGCCACGGCGGCAACGACGCGCAGAAGACCATGGGCATCATCGCGGTCCTGCTGTATTCGCAGGGCTATCTCGGCAGCGAGTTTTCGGTGCCGTTCTGGGTGGTGCTGTCGTGCCAGGCGGCGATGGCGCTCGGCACGCTGATGGGCGGCTGGCGGATCGTCCGCACCATGGGGCTGCGGATCACCAAACTTACGCCGATGCAGGGCTTCTGCGCCGAGACCGGCGGCGCCGCGACGCTGTTCATGGCGACCTTCCTCGGCGTGCCGGTGTCGACCACCCACACCATCACCGGCGCGATCGTCGGCGTCGGCGCGGCGCGGCGGATGTCGGCGGTGCGCTGGAACGTGGCGAGCTCGATCGTCTATGCCTGGGTGATCACCATCCCGGCCTCGGCGATCGTCGCGGCGCTGGCCTACTGGGCGACGCGGCTGCTGCCGTCGTTCTGAGGCCTCACGTCACCACCTTCAGCCCGATGATGCCGGCGACGATCAGGCCGATGCAGGACAGCCGCGCCGCCGTCGCGGGATCGCCGAACAGCACGATGCCGAGCGCTGCCGTGCCGACCGCGCCGATCCCGGTCCAGACCGCATAGGCGGTGCCGATCGGCAGCGTCTTCAGGGCCAGGCCGAGCAGGGCGATGCTGACGATCATCGCCGCCACGGTCAGCACCGAGGGCACCAGCCTGGTAAAACCTTCGGTGTATTTCAGGCCGATCGCCCAGCCCACTTCCATCAGCCCGGCGACGACCAACAAACCCCATGCCATTCGGCTCACTCCTGCAGAGAATTCAGATGCTTGGAAGCTGCTCCTGCAATCCCATATGAGGCTGCGACAACGCCTTGGCAATTGCACGGAGCGCTTGATCTTCGCAGCCTTCGCCCTTGATTGCGCCCGCTTTCTTTGCCACAGCCTCAGCCCATGTCCGACATCGCAGCTCCGGCCGACGCGCCGTCCTCGACCCCGTCTTCGCTCGCCCATGAAGTGGCGCGGCGGCGCACCTTCGCGATCATCTCGCATCCCGACGCCGGCAAGACCACGCTGACCGAAAAGCTGCTGCTGTTCGGCGGCGCGATCAACCTCGCCGGCCAGGTCAAGGCCAAGGGCGAGCGCCGCAACACCCGGTCGGACTGGATGAAGATCGAGCGCGACCGCGGCATCTCGGTGGTCACTTCGGTGATGACCTTCGAATTCGAGGATCTGGTCTTCAACCTGCTCGACACCCCGGGCCACGAGGACTTCTCGGAGGACACCTACCGGACGCTGACCGCGGTCGACTCGGCGGTGATGGTGATCGACGCCGCCAAGGGCATCGAGGCGCGGACGCGAAAACTGTTCGAGGTCTGCCGGCTGCGCGACATCCCGATCATCACCTTCATCAACAAGATGGACCGTGAGAGCCGCGACACCTTCGATATTCTCGACGAGATCGAGAAGACGCTGGCGCTCGACACCACGCCGATGACCTGGCCGGTCGGGCGCGGCCGCGACTTCCTCGGCACCTACGACGTGCTGACCGGCGGCGTGCGCCTGTTGGAAGGCGGCGGCGCCAAGACCGGCGCGGCCGAGCAGATCGCGATCGAGGATCTCGGCAAGCGCAACGCCAATCTCGACGTCGCGGCCGTCAAGGAAGAGCTGGAACTCGCCACCGAGGCCTGCAAGCCGTTCGACCTCGAGGCGTTTCGCGAGGGTCATCTGACGCCGGTGTATTTCGGCTCGGCACTGCGCAATTTCGGTGTCGGCGATCTGCTGCAGGGGCTCGGCCGCTACGCGCCGCCGCCGCGCGCGCAGGAAAGCAACCTGCGCAAGATCGAGGCCGACGAGCCGAAGATGAGCGCCTTCGTCTTCAAGATCCAAGCGAACATGGATCCGAACCATCGCGACCGCATCGCCTTCGCAAGGCTTTGCTCCGGCAAGCTGACGCGTGGCATGAAGGCCAAGCTGGTCCGCACCGGCAAGAACATGAGCCTGTCGGCGCCGCAATTCTTCTTTGCGCAGGACCGCTCGGTGGCCGACGAAGCCTTCGCCGGCGACGTCGTCGGCATTCCCAATCACGGCACGCTGCGGATCGGCGACACGCTGACCGAGGGCGAGGACGTCACCTTCGTCGGCGTGCCGAGCTTCGCGCCTGAAATCGTCCGCCGCGTCCGGCTCGGCGATGCGATGAAGGCCAAGAAGCTGAAGGAAGCGCTGCAGCAGATGTCCGAAGAGGGCGTCGTCCAGGTGTTCCGCCCGCGCGACGGCGCGCCGGCGCTGGTCGGCGTGGTCGGCCCGCTGCAGCTCGACGTGCTCAAGGCGCGGCTCGAGGCCGAATATCAGCTGCCGGTCGATTTCGAAGTCTCCGAATTCCAGCTCGCGCGCTGGATCTCGGCCGAGGACCGCAAGAAGCTCGACAGCTTCATCACCACCAACAACTCCTCGATCGCCGACGACGTCGACGGCGATCCGGTGTATCTGGCCAAGAACGAATTCTATCTCGGCTACACCC
Organism: Rhodopseudomonas palustris; assembly: GCA_016215605.1. Taxonomy (GTDB): domain Bacteria; phylum Pseudomonadota; class Alphaproteobacteria; order Rhizobiales; family Xanthobacteraceae; genus Rhodopseudomonas; species Rhodopseudomonas palustris_L. The sequence goes on along the minus strand of JACRJB010000052.1, from coordinate 147,447 downwards.
GCGACCGCGCCGAAGGCATCGTGTTCTCCGAGATCAAGGACGTGAAGAAGGTGGCGTGAGGGCGATTTCGCGCCCGCGCCTTTTCGCGACCCGTCATTGCCGGGCTTGACCCGGCAATCCATCCTCTTCGACTCATGGCCGTCTCGGTTGCGCGCTAAGCGCGCGATGGATGCGCGGGTCAAGCCCGCGCATGACGGCTTTCGTCTTGCTACACCTTCAAACAGCCACACCTCCGCAGCCTCGCGGCGCATCGCGCCCGAGTTGTGCCCGGAGGGCCGCCCCCGAAGTGAGGGGCGGCGGCGCGCCGCAAGACGCGGCGTTGACTAGTGTCGCGATCCGGCCTTCGCCCGCGCGAGCGGCGAAGATCGCGAACCGCGCGTCGCCTTGCGGCGCGCCACCCCGGCGGTTTTAGGCGAGGGGGCCGTTCTTCCGGGGACGTGGCCGGAGCGCCTCGGCGCTCCATCCCGGCGGTTTCCCGCCGTTCGCCTGTCCCGCGTCCAGCCGACGATAGCGGCAGAGCCCCGTAGTGGGCCCGGACGGGAACCCCAAGCCTCCGGGAGCGAGGGTGCGAACCCCGCGCGCGGACGCCGTATCCCGCTCCGCCTCGCAAGCGCCCTCGAGAAGCGCCCCTCGCGAACGAGACGAATAGGAATATAAACCGATACGGAGGGCTTGTCAACCGATCCGAGTGCGCGTTTGCTGCATCGTCAGACTTGAAATCCATTTATACAATTATTTATATAGGGCGGCGGTGTCCGACGATCTTCCAAAGCGCTTGGTCTGGATCGCATCCAGCCGCCGCGACATGCAGACTCTTCCTAAGAGCGTTCGCCGGAGCTTCGGGACGGCTCTGTTCGCGGCGCAGATGGGCGTCGCGCCACCGATCGCCAAAGTGCTGAAGGGGTTCGGCGGCGCTGGCGTGTTGGAGTTGATCGAAGACGATCGCAGCGGGACGTACCGCGCGGTCTACACCGTGCGCTTCACGACGGCGGTCTACGTCCTCCACGTGTTCCAGAAGAAGTCGAAGCAGGGGATCGCGACACCGCATCAAGATATCGAGCTGATCCGATCGCGATTGAAATTTGCTGAAGAGCTGCACAGGAAGGCCGACCATGAAGACTCATGAAATCAGCAGCGGCAACGTGTTCGCCGATCTCGGCTTTGCTGACTCCGAACAGGAATTGGTCAAAGCCAAGCTGACGGTGCAGATCTACAAACTTCTCTCCGAGCGCGGCATGACGCAGGGGGCGGCGGCGAAGCTTCTCGGCACCACGCAGCCGCAAGTCTCGGCGCTGATGCGCTGTCGGCCGACCTCGATCTCGGTCGGACGATTGATGGAATTTCTGACTCTGCTCGGGCAAGACGTGCAGGTCACGGTGAAGCCCGCGCCGCGCCGGAAAGCGGCGGGTCGGGCGGGGCGTTTGTCGGTCGTGGTGCAGGCTTAGGACGATTGATCGATTGATGAAGCGGAGTTGGCCCTTGCCAAGGGCCCAAAGTCCTCAGGCTGAGGAGCCCGGCAAAGCCGGGCGTCTCGAAGGATGGGGAAACGCAGTGCCTGCGGCGCATGGTTCGAGACGGCGCTTCGCGCCTCCTCACCATGAGGTGCTGCCTGTTGTGAGCACTCCGAACGCGGTCCCTACAATCCTCTTGATATTCGAAAGCCGATCAGCCCGGCGACGAACAACCCGCACGCCGCTGTCGAGGCCACCGTGCGCAGATGATTCCACCACGTCCAGTCCCGCACATACGTCGCCCATGGCTCGGCCGCCGCTGCGCTCGCCGGATCGGTGGCGGCGAGTGCGTTGTTGAGCGGGACGTTGCGCGCCACGGTCACGACGAACATGCCGAGGACGTAGATCGCGCCGCCGGCGGCCATCGCCGCGGCGCCGGGCTCGCCCCATTGCAGCACGCCGAGCGCGGCCAGCGCCGCGGCGGCCAGCGTGGTGCCGAAGAACAGCGGCAGGAAAAGTGAGCGGACGATGTCGGCATTGATCGCGTTCATCGCGGCGATGCCGGACGCCGGCGGCAGCCGCGCCAGCGCCGTCATCACGAACGCCGAGAACGTGAAATACACGCCGGCCATCAGGCCGCAGCCGATCGCGCCGAACCACAGCAGCGCGGTGACGAGAGCGGGCATCATGGCGGACGTCTCCCATGCCGGAACGCGGCGGCTTCATCGCGCCGCCGCACTCTGCCAGACTTTCAACCGAATCGAAGCGCCGATACAGTTCTGAGACGTGCGGCATCCCGCGCGGACGACGGAGATTGAAATGCCCGGACTCGCTTTGCCACGCCGCTGTGTTCCCGTGATCGCCGCCGTCGCGGCATGGCTCGTCGTCGCGCCGCCACACCCTGCCGATGCGCAGGGGCTGGTTCAGGGCGTGGAGCAGGGCGCGCGGGCCGGCAACAAGGCGGCGGGGCCGGTCGGCGGCGTGCTGGGCGGCGCGATCGGCGGCGTGGTCGGCGTTGTCGGCGGGGTGCTGACCGGCGTCACCGGCGGCAACACTGCGCGCGGGCCGGTCGGCGCGCAGTCGCAACAGCCGTCGCAGCCGGCGGCCGAGCCGGCGAAATCCGCCAAGCAGAAACGCCAGGAGGCTCGCGACGCCAAGGCCAATCGCGGCAAGGCTGCGCCGGCCGCCGCGCCCGCGCCGGTGGAACTCACCGCCGAGCAGATCGTCGCCAATTCCGACGCCAATATCGAGCGCATCAAGAGCGAATTGAAGCTGAAGCCGGAGCAGGAGAAGCACTGGGGCCAGTTCTCCAGCGCGATGCACTATCTCGGCCAGCACGGCGCCGAGCGGCTCAATTTGCGCAAGGCCCGCGCGCAGCGCGATCCGCCCGACGACATCGTCGAGCAGATGCGCAACGAGGCGCAGTTCCTGTACGACCGCGGCGCCGACCAGCGCGCGGTCGCCGACGCCGCCGAGCCGCTGTTCGCGACTCTCGACGACAAGCAGAAGGCGATCTTCGTCAACGAGATGGTACGGCTCAGCACCGAGCGCGGACTGGATTGAGCCTGCACGCCTGCCCAATCGCCGTGCGTTTTATGTGACCTCGTTCGATTTCAGGACATTTCCGTGCCCCCGGCGTGACCCAAAAGTCACGACGGGGGGTAAACGCGGCCGGTTCGCCTAAAAAGGGGTACCGCTCCCCGAACGTTGCCCGCAAAATCCCGACCAATTGGCTCGGACATCGAGCAATCGGTTTACAGACCATTTGATTTCGGGGTGCTGCGTGACGTTTCGAGCAATCATGCTTGGCTGGCTGGCGGCGATCGGCGTCGCCGTGTCGGGAGCCGCGGCGCAGCAGGGCGCAGCCGGCGCCGTTCCGGTTTCCGCGGTGCAGCCGGACTACGACGCGCTGTTCGCCGAGATGTATCGGCGCCCGTCGGATCTCGACGTCAGCTTCAAATTCGCCCATCAGGCGGTCGAGCGCGGCGATTACGAAGCCGCGATCGGCGCGCTGGAGCGGATGCTGTTCTTCAATCCCGATCTGCCGCGGGTGAAGCTCGAACTCGGCGTGCTGTATTTCAAGCTCGCGTCCTACGAGATCGCGCGCGGCTATCTGCTCGACGCCATCAAGGGCAGCAACGTGCCCGACGACATCCGTGCCCAGGTGATGGCCTATCTGGCCGAGATCGACCGGCGGCTGGCGACCTACGAATACAGCGTGTTCATGCACGCCGGCATGCGCTACCAGACCAACGCCAATATCGGGCCGAACGGGCTGCAGGTGCGCGCGCTCGGCCAGGAGGCGATCCTCGATCCGCGCTTCGGCAAGAAGCCGGACTGGAACACGTTCCAGAACATCGCCGCGAGCTACGCCTACAAGCTCAACCAGCGCGGCGACGCGATCGAGACGACGTTTCTGGGCCTGAATTCGCGGCAGATGACGCTGAGCCAGTTCAATCTCGGCCTGATCGAGGTCACCGCCGGTCATCGCGTCGGCCTCGGCCAGAACTCGTCGTTCAAATATTACGGCATCGGCGACAAGGTCTGGCTCGGCGACTACAGCTATTTCAACGCGCTCGGCGGCGGCCTGTCGGCGCGCACCACGCTCGGCAGCCTCGGCGTCGTCGAAGGCGTGGTCGAGACCCGGCACCGCCGCTTCAGCGACTCGAACTACTTCCCGACCGCCAGCGACCAGAGCGGCGATCTCCTGACCGCGGCGATCCTCACCGATTTCCGCTGGGCCGGCGTGCACTGGACCACGCGCGCGGGCTTCGACAGCAACAAGGCGATCGCGGACTACAACGGCTACAAGCGCTATTCGATCGACGTCGCGCTGCCGATCGAATTTGTACTGCCGGTGTTCGGCGCCCAGCGCGCCTTCGTGTTCGCGCCGACCGCCGGCTTCAGCCAGGCCAATTACGCGGCGCCGAATTTCATCGTCGATCCGGTGATCGTGCGCCGCGACCAGGAATATCGCTACGGCGCGATCTTCGACGCGCAGCTGGTCGACAATATCGGGCTGCGCACCCAGGTGACCTACACCCGGATCGACTCCAATCTGCCGAACTATCGCACCAACAATCTGTCGGCCTCGATCGGCCCGACGCTGCGTTTCTGAGGAGGTCGGCGATGCAAGAGATCAGGTCGTCAGCCACTCACCGCCGTCATGCCCGGCCTTGTGCCGGGCATCCACGCCTTGCAGCGACGGCGACGTCGAAGGCGTGGATGGCCGGGACGAGCCCGGCCATGACGAGGAGGGGCAGAGCCGTCGGTCGCAGCGCTCTCGCCGCGTTGTTGCTGGCGATGCTCTCCACCAGCGCGCTGGCGCAGGAGGTCGGCCGGGCCTCGGCGGTCAATCCGAACGCCACCGCGAACATGCGCACGATCACCATCGGCGCCTCGATCACCCACAAGGAGCGGATCCAGACCACCTCGGCGGGTTCGGTGCAGTTGCTGTTCATCGACAAGACGTCGATGACGATCGGTCCGAACAGCGACCTGACCATCGACGAATACGTCTATGATCCGAACGCCGGCAGCGGCAAGCTGGCGGCGACGCTCGGCAAGGGCGCACTGCGCTTCGTCGGCGGCCAGATCAGCCACACCGGCGACGCCGAGATCAGGACCGCGTCGGCCACCGTCGGCATCCGCGGCGGCGTGGCGCTGATCGGCACCAATCACGTCTATGCCGGGTACGGCACTTCGACGGTCAGGGGCAGCGGCGGCACGGTGTCGCTCGGGGCCGGCGAATACACCTCGCTGCAGAGCGGCCAGCCGCCGTCGCCGCCCGGTCCGCCGCCGCCGAATTTCGTGCTGAGCCAGATCCAGCTGTTCCAGAGCGGCAGCGGCCAGTCCGGCGGCGCCGGGCAGGGCACCGCGTCGCGCGGCAACGTGCAGCGCGCCGAGGCCCGCGCCACCGGCACGCCGGGCGGCTCGGTCGCCGGCCCACTGACGCCGCCGCCACAGCCGCCGCCGGTCCCGCCGATCAATCCGGTGGTGGCGTCGCTGAACCAGACGGTCCAGACCTCGATCCAGCAGGCCGCAACGCAGCAGGCCGGAGCGCAGCAGACCGAGCAGCAACAGGCCGCGGCACGGCCGTCGCTGACGCTGGAGGGCTTCGTCGGCGGCCTGATGCACAGCGTTCTGAGCAACTACGGCAACGACGGCCGGCACTCGACCGGCACGGCGACCGGCACCGCGACCATCGCGCTCGACGCCACCACCAACCGGGTGCAGGCCAATTTCAACGGCGACGTCACCCGCGGCCCGAACACCTACTACCTGCCGAGCCGGTTCAACTATCAGTTCGGCTCGACCGACCCGTCGCTCGACGGGCAGAGCGCGTATGGCGACTACAGCAATTTCGGCGCAGCGGCGGCGCAGGACAAGACCGGCAAGCCGCTGTCGAAGATCGACAACGCGGCGATCACCAACCACACCGGCGCGATGATCACCGTGACGCGCGACCAGGCGCGCGCCTTCGCGACCGAGCACGGCTCGTCGACGACGAATTTCTGCGAGTGCGACTACACGCGCTGGGGGCTGTGGGCCAGCCAGAGCACGCAATATTCATACTACGACACCATCGTCGGGTTCTGGGTCGGCGGCCGGCCGACCACCGCCGGCGAAGTGCCGCTGACCGGGCAGGCGACCTATGCGGGCCATGTCGTCGCCGCGATCGAAAACCAGAGCAGCACCTACGTGGCCGCCGGCGATTTCACCAACACGGTGAATTTCGGCAACCGCACCGGGCGGGTCACCGTGACCGGACTCGACAACACCAACTATGCGGGGCAGGTGCAATTCCTGTCGGACCGGCGCAACTTCGCCGGCTCGCTCGCAGGCGACACCGGCGCGCGGCAGATGGCGCTCACCGGCAGCTTCTTCCGCGGCGCCACCAGTCCGGTCGGAGAGATGGGCGGCAGCGTCTCGATCACCGGCACCAATTATCTCGGCGGCGGCATCTTCGCGGCGAAGATGAAATAGCCGCCACGGCTGCTCCGGCTCAGAACCGGTGCGCGAGCGGCGCGGCGCGGTTCGATACGGCGGCGGCCTTCTGCTCGGCCAGGCCCATGCTCGGCGGCGCATATCGCGCGGTGGCGGTAGCCTCGGTGCTGGTCGCCGGGTCGATCAGCTCGACCGAGACCACGAGTTCGTCCGGCGATGGCGTGACCGTGCGCAGCGTGGCGACGCGATCGCCGATCACCCGCCGGGCGGCGGCGGTCGACACCGCGGCCCGGCCTGCCGCCGTCTGGTGGTTGCTGGCGGCGAGGGCGTGGACGCCGGCGATCGCCGCTTCATTGGCGATCTGTTGCAGCGGCGGATGACTGCTGGCCCTGCTCATCCCGGCATAGATCGTCACCCCGGCAAGCGGCAACGCCGCCAGCAGCACCAGCGGAGCCAGGAGCGAATTCCGATGAAGCCGACGCATCGCGTGTCCTCCGATGTCGCGAAACTGACCGAACCGATGCTAGGGGCCGGCTGGTTCGCGCCGGTTAAAGCGGTGGCGGCGCAGGGCCGATCTCTCTAAACATCGCTACGGGGCCGCTGATGCCCCGGACGCAAATGTCGTAGTGTTGTCGACGAACAGGTAACGTTCCCTCGATGCGCCAGTTCCCGGACCGCGCCGTGATCTTGTTGTTGCGCTGCCGCGAAGCGAGCGGGGAGAGGGCGGACGCGAGCGGCGGCCGGCTGCGCGGGGAGTCCCGGCGATGCGCCGCCTGAACCCTTCGGCGCATCCGGTGTGGAGCGCGCTGCTCCGCGGCCGGGTGCGGCTGCGCCGCTGGGCGCGCAGCAAATCGATGCGCGCCGTCGCGGCGGCGCTGGTGACGCTGATCGCGCTCACCGCGCTGCGCACCTACGATCCGCGGCTCGTCAACGAAACCAAGGAACGCGCCTTCGACGCCTATCAGAGGCTGTCGCCGCGGCCCTACACCGATCTGCCGGTGCGGATCGTCGATATCGACGAGGCCTCGATCGCCGCGTTCGGGCAATGGCCGTGGCCGCGCACCAGGCTGGCGGCGCTGACCAAGCGGCTCGGCGAACTCGGCGCCGGCGTGGTCGCCTACGACATCATTTTCTCGGAGCCCGACCGCACCACGCCCGGCCGGCTCGCCACCGAACTCGGTGACGCCGATCTGCCGGATCGCGATCTCACCGTGGCGTTGCTGAAGAGCCTGCCGGACCACGATAGCAGTTTCGCGCAGGCGATCCGCAAGACGCCGACCGTGCTCGGCTTCGCCGCGATCCGCACCGCCAATGCCACGCGGCCATCGGTGAAGGCCGGGCTCGCCGCGGTCGGCGTCACGCCGACCGCCGTGCTGCCGCCGTTCCGCGGCGCGATCTCCAATCTTCCGCTGCTCGACGAGGCCGCCGCCGGTGTCGGCGCGATCAATCTGTCGGCGCGCGACCGGTCCGGCGTGGTGCGGCGGCTGCCGATGCTGATGTCGGACGGCGCGCGGGTCTATCCGAGTCTGGCGATCGAGGCGCTGCGCGTGGTGCAGAACCAGAAGGGCATCGTGGTGCGCGGCACCGGCGCCAGCGGCGACGCCGACACCGGCCGCGCCGCGCTGGTCGACATGCGGGTCGGCCAGTTCAAGCTGCCGCTGACGCATGACGGCGAGGCCTGGGTGTACTTCAACCGCGACCGGCCGGACCACTACGTCTCGGTCAAGGACGTACTCGACCCGGCCAAGGACGCCGAGATGCGCGACCGGCTGGAGGGCATGATCGTGCTGGTCGGCACCTCCGCCGCAGGGCTTCTCGACGCGCGCGCGACGGCGCTCGGCCAGGTGGTGCCGGGCGTCGCGATCCAGGCGCAGATGATCGAGCAGATCATCGCACAGGATTTCATCGAGCGGCCGGACTGGGCCGACGGTTTCGAGATCGTGCTGACGCTGCTGTTCGGCTCGCTGGTGGCGGGGCTGCTGCTGATCGCCGGCGCGCGGTTCTCGCTGATCGCCTGCGGCGTGGTGTTTCTCGGCGCGATCGGCGGATCGTGGATCGCGTTCTCGCATTTCCGTCTGCTGATCGATCCGGTGTTTCCCTCGCTCGCGACGCTGGCGACCTACGTCGCGGTCGAGCGCGTGCTGCACATGGCGTCCGATCGCGAGAAGAAATTCGCCCGCCAGGCGTTCGGGCAATATCTCGCGCCGGAGCTGCTGGCGAAGCTGGAACAGGCGCCCGACGCGATGCGGCTCGGCGGCGAGACCCGCGACCTCAGCGTGATGTTCATGGACGTGCGCGGCTTCACGCCGATCTCGGAAACGCTGAGCGCGACCGAGCTGGTGGATTTCATCAACACGCTGCTGTCGCCGCTGTCCGACGCGATCCAGGAGGAACTCGGCACCATCGACAAATACATCGGCGACTCGATCATGGCGTTCTGGAACGCCCCGGTCGACGTGCCCGAGCACGCCGCGCGAGCCTGCCGCGCCGCGCTGAAGATGCGCGCGGTGGTCGAGCAGCTCAACGACAGCGACGCGTTCGGCTTCGCGGCGCGCGGCGTCGCCGACCCGGTGGTGCGGATCGGCGTCGGCGTCAACACCGGCGCCGCCTGCGTCGGCAATATGGGCTCGGCCAAGCGCTTCAACTACTCGGCGATGGGCGACGTCGTGAACGTCGCGGCGCGGATCGAAAGCGCGTCGAAGAATTTCAGCACCGACCTTCTGGTCTCCGAAGACGTCGCCCGCGCCGCGCCCGGCCTCGCGCTGCTCGAAGCCGGCGAGATCATGCTGAAAGGCAAGTCGAAGCCGACCCGGCTGTACGCGCTCGCCGGCGACGAGGCGTTCGCGGCGACGCCGGAATTCGCCGAGCTGCAGCGGCGGCACCGCGAACTGCTGGAGGCGCTGGCCGCGGGCGATGCGACGGCCGCGGCCGCTCCGCTCGCGGCCTGCCGCGCCGCGGCGCCGCGGGCGCTGGCCGGGCTGTACGATCATCTGGCCGAACGCGTCGCGCTGCCGGCGCCGGCGACGCTGCATCCGGCGACGTAACGGCGGGTTCGGCGTCAGCCGGACTGTTTGCTCACACCACCGAAATAGCAGCGCCCCGCGTGTCGTGACCACCGGGATCGGCGCGCGGCAGGGTGAACCGGAACAGCGTGCCGCCGCCGGGGGACGGCTCCGCGGTGATCGAGCCGCCATGCGCCTGGATGATGGTCTGCGAAATCGACAGGCCGATGCCCATGCCCTCGGGCTTGGTGGTTTCGAACGGCTGAAACATGCGGTCGGCGATCTGCGGATCGAGGCCGGGGCCGGTGTCGGCGACCACGACCTCGATCATGCCGTCCTCGGCGGCGCGGCTGATGATCGACAGCTTGCGCTCCGGCAGGTCGCGCATCGCCTCGAAGGCGTTGCGGATCAGATTGAGGAACACCTGCTGCAACTGTATCTTATCGACCAGCACGCGGTCGATCGACGGATCGAGCTTCAGCGCGACGTCGACCGGACGGTCGCGGGAGACGACAGAGGCGAGGGTGAGCGCGTCGTCGGCGATCGCCCGCAAGCTTTCGACGGTCTTGTCGGTCTCGCCGCGGCCGACGAATTCGCGCAGCCGCTGGATCACCGCGCCGGCGCGCAGCGTCTGCTGCGCGGCCTTGTCGAGCGCGGCGCCGATCTTCGCCTTGTCGGGATGGCTGCTGGCTTCGACCAGCCGGCGCGAGCCCTGCACGTAGTTGGTGATGGCGCCGAGCGGCTGGTTGAGTTCGTGCGCCAGCGCGCTCGACATCTCGCCCATGGTGCTGAGCCGCGCCACCCGCATCAGCTCGGCCTGCAGGCTCTGCAGCCGCTGATCGGCCTCGCGCTGGCGCGCGCCGGCGCGCTGATGCTCGAGCAGGAACGCGGCGATCGCGGCGCTGGCGACGGCGAGGATCAGCAGGCAGGCGGTGATCAGCGCCGCGGCCAGACTCTCGCGGTCGTGCCGCGCCATCCGTTCCGCGAGCAGGCCCTGTTCGACCCGGGTCAGCGCCGACAGGCTGGCTTCGACGCGCTCCGTCAACCGGTCGGTGCGGGCCTGTTCGAGGATGTCGAGCGCCTCGCGCATCCGTTCCGGCCCGAGTTCGATCACCCGCCCGAGCTGCGCGGTCCGCATGTCGATCAGCTGCCGCAATTCGTCGACCCGGGCGACGTGGTCGGGGTTGTCGGTGACGACGGAGCGCAGGCTGTCGAGCCGCGACGCCAGCGCGTCCCGGGTGTGGTGATAGTTCTCGCTGTAGCTGTCGATGCCGGTGAGCAGATAGCCGCGTTCGTTGGTCTCGGCTTCCAGCACGGCGCGCTGAATCCCGGAAATCGACAGCAGCACGTCGTTGGTGTGCTGCACCCAGGAGAAGCTGTCGCGCAGCCGCATCAGATTCAGGAACAGCGCCGCGGCGATGACGATGAACAGCATCAAGGTCGCGCCGAGCAGCCAGGGCGCGAGAGTTGAGTTTGAGAATGATTTTCTTGTCATTGCCGACCGTCGGGACACCAGTAACAGGCCACCCTAGGTCGCGCGGCGGCAGAGCTCAACGTTGCACTTGCGATCCGTCGATCCGGCGACTGCGACGAAAGTATGCGGTGCCCGAAGACCGGCCCGGTCAATCACCGCCTTCGGTCGCGATGTCGAGGAAGGCGCGCACCGTCTTCGGCACATAGCGCTGCGCCGGATAGACGAAATGCACGGCGCCGAGCTCGCTGGCATAGCCCGGCAGCACCGGAACCAGCGGCACCGCATTGCGCGCGTCGCGGCCGACGAATTCGGGCAGCGGCCCGATGCCGTTGCCGCGGGCGATGAAGGTCCTGACGTTTTCGAGGTCGTCGCTCGCCAGCCGCGACGTCACCGGCAATGCGACGGCTTCGCCTGACGGGGCGCTCAGCACGATGCGATCGCCCATCCGGCTGAAGCGGATGAACGCGTGCCGCGCGAGATCGGCCGGGGTCATGGGCGTTCCGGCGCGCGCCAGATAGTCCGGCGACGCCCACAGGCCGATCCGCGCCGCACGAAATCTTCGCACCACCAGGGAGGAATCGGCGAGCGGCCCGGCGCGCACCGCCAGATCGATGCCGGCGGCGATCAGATCCATCGTCGTGTTGGTGACGATGAGTTCGACGCCGGCCTTGGGGTGGCGCTGCAGAAAGCGCTCGACCAGCGGCGCCAGCAGGCTGTGGGCGAGGTCGGGCGCCGCGGTGATGCGCAGCAGGCCGCTCGGCTCGGCGGCTTCGGCGGCGAGCGCCTGTTCGCCCTCGGCGATCTCCGCCAGCGCGCGGACGCAGTGCGCATGATAGGCGCGCCCGGCGGGAGTGACGTGGAGCTGCCGGGTGGTGCGCTGGATCAGCGTCACGCCGAGCCGGGCTTCGAGCCGCGCCAGCTTGGCGCTCACCGTCGTGGTCGGCAGCCCGAGCCGCCGCGCCGCGCGGGTGAAACTCTGCGCGTCGACCACTTCGACGAACACGTTGATCTCATCCATGCTCATCGATCGATTATCCCATAATCGGGACGATCTTTCCATATTATCCTGGCTAATCGCGCGGCGCGGCGCGGGCTAAGTCGAGGGGCATCGGATCTGATGCGGCCGCCGCCCCGAAAGGACACGAGATGAGCGCCTCCACCCGCCTGCCGACGCTGTTCATCCCGCATGGCGGCGGGCCGTGCTTCTTCATGCAGCCGGGGCAGTTCTTTCCCGCCGGCACCTGGGATCGCATGGCCGCGCATCTGTCGGGCCTGTCGGCGGCAGTCGGCGTGCGGCCGACTGCACTGCTGGTGATCTCGGCGCATTGGGACGAGCGGGTGCCGACGCTCTACGCGCCGGCCGCGCCGCATCTGCTGTACGATTACTACGGCTTTCCGCCGGAGACTTATCAGCTGCAATATCCGGCGCCGGGTGCGGTCGATCTCGCTGGCCGCGTCGAGCAATTGTTGGCGGCGGCCGCGATCGCGTCGGCGCGTAATCAGGATCGCGGCTTCGACCACGGCGTGTTCATTCCGCTGAAGCTGGCGTTTCCCGACGCCGACATTACGATCCTGCAGCTGTCGCTGCAATCCGGCTTCGATCCCGTGCGGCATCTGGCGATCGGCCGGGCGCTGGCGCCGCTGCGCGACGAAGGCGTGCTGATCATCGGCAGCGGCATGAGCTATCACAATCTGCGCGACCTGCGGCGCGGCGGCCGCGACGAGGCGGCCGAGGCGTTCGACGCCTGGCTCAACGCGGCCGTCACCGAGCCCGACCAGGCGGTGCGCGCGCAGCGCCTCGCGGACTGGCAGTCCGCGCCGGGCAGCGCCGCAGCCCAGCCCGAGCCCGATCATCTGATCCCGCTGTTCGTCGCCGCCGGCGCGGCGGAGACCGATCCGGGCCGCAACATCTATGCGGACCACCTGATGGGCAAGCCAATGTCCGCGTTCCAGTTCGGCCCCGCGGCGGCGTGATCGCCGGCGCTCGCGTCGCCGACGACGTCACCGAGCAGTTCGGCGCGAAGGGTTGCTTCGTGCTTCCCGGCCGACGTCGCCCGGCGCCGCCATCGAGACGCTCTCGAGCAATGGGCGCTCGACGCGTGGCGCGGTTCACGCGATCGTGGGGCAATCCGTCGCGGATGAGAGGGCGAAAGCCGTAGCCGTGAACGGAATTGCGATGGTGTTCGCGCGAGCGGTTTGCTATTCGAACGGCATGAACCATTCGACACCCATCGGTGCTTCGAAGAGACAGGCAGGCGGCGCGCGCCGCTGCCTGTTGATGGTGATTGCGTTCGTCTACCTGTTCGTCGGCGTCGCGCATCAGATGTCCTGCTTCGATCAGGCCGTCGCGGCGACGTTTGGCATCGAACAGGTTTCCGACTCCTCGGACGACCATTCATCGCCGTCCGAACTGGCGCTCTGCGACCATTGCCCGACCTGCGTTCCCGCGCTGATGCCCGCGCCGGTGGTTGCGGACGCTCTCGGCGGCCTGCCGAGCTCGATCACGATGTCGGTCGTATCGTTCTCGCCCGACGATCATGCGTGGTTCGATTCTCCTCCACCCAAATTCCTGACCTGAACGTGATCGCCGGGCGCATCGCGCCCTGACTCCGTCGTTCGTCAGGTCTTCACATGCTTTCGACATACGCCATGCGTCTCGCATGCGCGACGACCTTGCTCGCAGGTGCACTGCCGGCAGGCGCCGCACATTCGCAGACGCTCACCATGGGGGCGGCGCTGCAGCGCGCGCTCGCGACCAACCCACGTCTGACCGCCGCTGAGCGCGACATCGGCATCGCGCGCGGACAACGCATCCAGTCCGGAGCGCTGATCAATCCGGAGGTGTCGTTCGAACAGGACAACGCCTTCGGGTCCGGCGCCTATCGCGGCACGCGCTCGGCCGAAACGACGCTGCAGATCAGCCAGATGTTCGAGCTGTGGGGCAAGCGCGAGGCGCGCGTTGCAGCGGGGCAGGCCGGGCTCGATCAGGCCGGAATCGAGCGGCAGGCGGTGAGACTCGAAGTGCTGGGCGAGACGGCGATCGCGTTTCTGAATGTGCTCGGCCTGCAGCGGAGGATCCAGATCCTCGACGAGCAGGTCAGTTCGATCGACCGGATCACGCCGCTGCTGCAGCGCCGCGTCGAGGCCGGCGCATCGTCGGTCGCGGAAACAGGACGTGCGGAAGTCGCCTCGGCCCTCGTCAAGGCCGACCGCGAGCGGACGAAGTCGTCGCTCGCCACCGCGCGTCGCGAGCTGGCGATCCTGATGGGCGACACCGCGCCGAAGTTCGGCACCTTGTCCGGACGGCTGGATGTGAGCGGTCGGCCGCCGGCGTTCCAGGCGGTGGTCGCCGCGATCGACGCCAATCCGCAACTGGTGCGGTGGACGGCGATCTACGCGCAGCGCAACGCCCAATTGATTCTGGCGCGGCTCAAGCCCTATCCGGACGTGACGGTCTCGGCGGGCTGGCGCCACTACAACGCGACCGGCGACGACGCTGCGCGGCTGTCCGTGTCGATCCCGATCCCCGTGTTCGACCAGAATCGGGGCAACATCCTGTCGGCCCAGGAGAGCCTGGCGAAGACGGCGGCCGAGCGCAAAGCGAACCGCAACATGCTCATCGTCGTGGCCGGGCGTGCCTACGACACGCTGCAGGGATCGCTGCGCGAACTCGCCGTTCTGCGCGAGACCGCGATCCCGAAGTCGCAGGCGGCTTCGGATGCGATCTTCGACGGCTACGGGCAGGGGCGCTATTCGCTGCTCGAAGTCCTCGACGCGCAAGCGAGCGTCGCGCAGGCGCGGCTGCGCGAACAGGAAGCCCAGCAGAATTTCCACGTCGCCGTCGCCACCATCGAGGCGCTGGTCGGCAATCCGTTCGCTCTGGCGCGGGGGAGCGCAAGATGAAGAAACCTGTCCTCATGATCGTCGGCGCCGTCGCGGTTCTGGCCGCAGCGGTCGCCCTCTACGCCAACGCGCCGAGCGGCGGCGTGCCCTCGGGCAAACATGCCGGGCACGGCGCGAAGGGGCATGACGAGAAAGGTCACGACGAAAAAGGCCATGATGAAAAAGGGCATGACGAGAAAGACCATGACGGCGAGGCGCACGGCGCTGAGGGTGTCGTCGAGATGTCCGACGCCAAAGTCGCCGCTGCGGGAATCGAGATCGTGACGGCGGCGCCCGCGACGCTGCACGATTCCATCATCCTCAACGGCATTCTGCAGCCCAACCAGGAAGCGCTGGTGCAGGTGACGCCGCGGTTTCCCGGCGTGGTCCGCGAGATCAAGAAACGGATCGGCGATTCCGTCGAGAAGGGCGAACTTCTCGCGAAGATCGAGAGCAATCAGAGCCTGAGCGTCTACGAGGTGCGTGCGCCGTTCTCCGGAACGGTGATCGACCGACAGATTTCGCTCGGCGAATACGCGTCCGAGCAGAAGCCCGCCTTCGTGGTCGCGGACATCTCGACGGTCTGGGTCGACCTCTCGGTCTACAGGCGCGACCTGCCGCGCGTGCGCCTGGGCGATGCGATCGTGATCGACGTCGGCGACGGCGGCGAGCCGATCAAGGCGGAGTTGTCCTACGTCTCTCCGGTCGGCAGCGCCGACACCCAGAGCGCGCTCGTCAGGGCCGTCGTGGCGAACCACGGCATGCGCCTTCGCACCGGGTTGTTCGTCTCGGCCAGGCTGTTGCTGTCGGCGAAGCGGGTGCCGGTGGCGGTGAAGGGCTCGGCGCTGCAGACGGTGGACAACCGCAACGTGGTGTTCGTCCGCAACGGGGACAAGTTCGAAGCGCGCGATGTGGAGATCGGCTCGCGGGATTCCGAGAACGTCGAGATCGTCTTCGGGGTGATGGACGGCGACAGATACGCCGCCACCAACAGTTTCGTCGTCAAGGCGGAACTCGGCAAGAGCGAGGCGTCGCATGACCACTGACCCGTCCCCGCACCATCGCCGCGGTCTTAAGAGCAGCGTGACGCGATGATCAACGCCATCCTCGATTTCTCCATCCGGCAACGCTGGTTCGTGATGATCGGCGTGCTGGCCGTGGCGGCCTTCGGCGCCTGGAATTTCACGCGCCTGCCGATCGACGCGGTCCCGGACATCACCAACGTCCAGGTCCAGGTCAACGTCGAGGCGGCGGGCTATTCGCCGCTCGAGGTCGAACAGCGCATCACCTTTCCGGTCGAAACCGGAATGAGCGGCATCCCGAGCCTGCACTACACGCGTTCGATATCGCGCTACGGCCTGAGCCAGGTCACGATCGTGTTCAACGAGGGGACCAACATCTACTTCGCCCGCCAGCAGGTGAGCGAGCGCCTGCAGCAGGTGAAGGATCAGTTGCCGACCGGCCTCGCGATTTCGATGGGGCCGATCTCGACCGGTCTCGGCGAGATCTACACGTTCGCGCTCGAGGCCGAGCCGGGCGCCAAAAATGCCGACGGCTCCGCGGTGACGCCGACCGACCTGCGCACCGTCCAGGACTGGATCGTCAAGCCGCAGCTCCGCACCGTCCCGGGTGTGGTCGAAATCAACACGATCGGCGGCTACGAGAAGCAGTTCCACGTCCTGCCGGACCCCGGCAAGCTGATGGCGTACCGCCTCGGCTTCCGCGACGTCATGACGGCGCTCGCGGCCAACAACGCCAATGTCGGGGCCGGCTACATCGAGCGCAACGGCGAACAATATCTGGTCCGCACGCCGGGGCAGGTCGCGGACGTCGACGACATTCGACGCGTGGTGATCGGCTCGCGCGGCGGGGTGCCGGTCCGGATCGGCGACGTCGCCGAGGTGAAGATCGGGACCGATCTGCGCACCGGCGCGGCGACGCTCGACGGCAAGGAGACGGTCCTCGGCACCGCCATGCTGCTCGTCGGAGAGAACAGCCGGACGGTGTCGCAACGCGTCTCCGCCAAGCTGGGCGAGATCGGAAAATCGCTTCCGGACGGCATCTTCGCGAAGGTCGTGTACGACCGCACCAAGCTCGTCGATGCGACCATCGCGACCGTCGAGAAGAACCTCGTCGAAGGCGCGCTGCTGGTGATCGTGATCCTGTTTCTCATCCTCGGGAATTTCAAGGCGGCGATCGCCACGGCGCTGGTGATTCCGCTGTCGATGCTGATCACCATCACCGGGATGGTCGAAACCAGGGTCAGCGCCAACCTGATGAGCCTCGGCGCCATCGACTTCGGCATCATCATCGATGGCGCCGTCATCATCGTCGAGAACTGCCTGCGGCTGCTGGCCCACGAGCAGCAGAAGCAGGGACGCCTGCTCACCCGCGACGAACGCTTCGCGACCATTCTGGCGGGGTCACGGGAGGTCATCAAACCGAGCCTGCTCGGCACGCTGATCATCGCGGTCGTGTACCTGCCGGTGCTGACCCTGACCGGGGTGGAAGGCAAGATGTTCACCCCGATGGCGCTCACGGTGCTGATGGCGCTCGCCGGCGCGTCGATCCTCTCGATGACGTTCGTGCCGGCGGCGGTCGCGCTGCTGGTGACGGGCAGGGTGACGGAGACGGAGAACGTCTTCATGCGCGGCGCACGGCGGCTCTATCTGCCGCTGCTCGGGCTGTCGATCCGCTTCCGCGGGGCCGTCGCCGCCGCCGCACTCGCACTCCTGCTGATCACCGGCTACGTCGCCTCGCGGATGGGCGGCGAGTTCATTCCGAGCCTCGATGAAGGCGACGTCGCCATGCACGCGATGCGCATTCCCGGCACCAGCCTCACCCAGGGCGTCGACATGCAGCTCAGGCTGGAGAAGGCGCTGCTGCGGCTCCCCGAAGTCAAGGAGGTGTTCTCCAAGCTCGGCACCTCCGAGGTGGCGACGGATCCGATGCCGCCGAACGTGGCCGACACCATCATCATGCTGAAGCCGCGCGCCGAATGGCCCGACCCGAAGCGGAGCAAGGCGGATCTTGTCGCCGCGATCGAGCAGCAGGCCGAGACGCTGCCCGGCAACGTCTACGAACTGACACAGCCGATTCAAATGCGCTTCAACGAACTGATCTCGGGCGTGCGCAGCGACGTCGGCGTCAAGATCTTCGGCGACGATCTCGACAAATTGTTGCAGACGGCGGAGCGGGTCGAGGCCGTGCTGCGCGGGATTGCGGGCGCCGCCGACGTCAAGACCGAGCAGGTCTCGGGGTTGCCGGTTCTCACCGTGAAGCTCGATCGTCCGGCTCTCTCCCGTCTCGGGCTGAGCGTCCAGGAGGTTCAAAGCGTGGTCGAGACGGCGATCGGCGGCAAGAACGCCGGGCTGGTCTTCGAGGGCGACCGGCGCTTCGATCTCGTCGTCCGCCTGCCGGAACAGATGCGCGCGGACGTCGAGGCGATGAAGAACCTGCCGGTGCCGCTGCCGGCGGTCGAGATGCCCGTCGCGGCGACGCGAGCGTCGTACGGCAACTCGCCGCTGACCCAGATGCGCTACACGCCGCTGTCGGCGGTGGCCAGCATCGACCTCGCGCCCGGACCGAACCAGATCAGCCGCGAGAACGGCAAGCGCCGTATCGTGGTGACCGCGAACGTCCGCGGCCGCGATCTCGGCTCGTTCGTCGGCGACGCCCGGACGCAGGTCGCGGACAAGGTGAAGCTGCCGGCGGGCTACTGGATCGGTTGGGGAGGCCAGTTCGAGCAACTCGTCTCTGCGACCCGGCGCCTGACCATCGTCGTCCCGGTCGCTCTGGCGCTGATCTTCCTGCTGCTGTTCATCAGCCTCGGATCGGCCGCCGATGCGGCGCTGGTGTTCAGCGGGGTGCCGCTGGCGCTGACCGGCGGCGTGGCGGCGCTGGTGCTGCGCGAGATCCCGATGTCGATCAGCGCGGGGATCGGCTTCATCGCGCTGTCTGGCGTCGCGGTGCTCAACGGCCTGGTGATCGTGTCCTTCATCGAGCGGCTGCGCGGCGAGGGGAAGAGCGTCGTCGAGGCCGTGCGGGAAGGCGCGCTGACGCGGCTGCGGCCGGTGCTGATGACCGCGCTCGTCGCGTCGCTGGGCTTCGTCCCGATGGCCATCGCCACCGGCGCCGGCGCCGAGGTGCAACGGCCGCTCGCGACCGTGGTGATCGGCGGGATCGTCTCCTCGACCATCCTCACGCTGCTCGTGCTGCCGGCGCTGTACGTCCTGTTCCGCCGCGAGTCGCCGCCGCCGATCGGGGGGAGGTCCGGTCAAACGACCAGAGGAGTCATCGAATGAAGACGATCGTGTTCGTCATCGGCGCGCTGCTGCGGTGCGCCGGACCGGCATTGGCCCAGCATGTCCATCAGCAGGGCCCGAATGGAGGCGCAATGCAGGACCTCGCCGGCGTGCACGTCGAGATGGTCGCCTCCGGCCGTACGATCTCGTTCAACGTCTACGACGAGTCCAACAAACCGATCGCAAACAACGGGTTCTCCGGCTCCGCCTTGCTGACGTCCGGAGGAGAGCGGGAGACGCTGCCCCTCGTCCCCGCCGACAACGCCCTCAAGGGCGAGGCGAAGAAAGACATCCAAAAGGGCGCCGCCGTCATGGTGACCCTCAAGTCCGCCGACGGCAGATCCGGCCAGGCCAGGTTCAGGAGCTAACAGGCAAAGTTCAAGACCCAACAGGCCGAGGTCAAGAACCAACAGCCAAGGTCAGGAACCAACAGAGCATGTTCAAGAACTATCAGGGCTTTTTTAGAAACTAAGCCATCCGCAAAGACAAGACCACCGTTGCGAGACGTGTTCGAGCCGATGTCGGTGCAAATGCTGAGGGCGGCCGTCGAGGAGGCCGGATACGCTTAGACATCCGGTCGCGAAAGCTCCGACCTAGGGCGGGAGCGGGGCCAATCAACGGTTTATGGCGGAAGGGGTGGGATTCGAACCCACGGTGGGCTCGCACCCACGCCGGTTTTCAAGACCGGTTTGCAACTGTTGATTAAATTGAGTTTTTATGGCATTGTTTCGTTGTTGTTGTCGTATTGTTGCAAAGTGGGACGGAAAACGCCATGTCGAGCTTACTGAAGCGCGGGAAAAAATGGACCGCGACGGCGCGCCTGCCGGACATCTTTCAGGGGCCGGCAGCTTCGAAATCCATCAGCCAGACCTTTACGAAAAAGGACGATGCCAAGCTCTGGCTGCGGGCGACCGAGGCTGCAATGAAGCTCGGCAACTGGCGCGACCCGCGGCTCGAACCGAAAGCCTACGGGCCGCTCGGATGGCCGGAGAAGCGCTTCGCCGAAGCGCTCGACGACTACCGCGTCAAGGTCACTCCCGAGAAGAAGGGGGCTTCGCAGGAAGCGGCGATGCTGCAGATGCTGGCGCGCGAGGGGTTCGCGCAGAAGCGCATTCGGGATCTGACCGTTGCTGATTTTGCCGACTTCCGCGACGCGCGCGAGACGATCGGAAAGTCGGCGTCGACGATCCGGAACAACCTTAACACGGTCTCGGCCGTGTACGAGTGGTTGATTCACGAGAAGTCCGTCGACGTCTCCAATCCGATCGCCTCGCTCCGGAAGCGCCGGCGCGGCGTGCCGCAACCTTCCGGCCATCGTGAACGACGGCTGCGGCAGGGCGAGGAGAGGGCCATCAGCGAGGCGATCGCGGGTCTAACCGGCCCGGCGGGCCGGCAGTGGAAGGCTCTGTTTCCGCTGCTGCTCGACACCGGGATGCGCCTCGGTGAGGCGATGTCGATCGAGTGCGCATGGATCCGGCAGGAGCCCGGGTTCGTCGTCATTCCGGACTCGAAGAACAGCAGCGCGCGCCACGTGGCGATCTCGGATCGTGCCTACGCCGGCTTGCTGGACCTGACTGATCGGGAGCCGGCGGACAGCAAGGTGTTCAGGTTCTCGTCCTGGGTTGCCGAGAACGCGTGGCGAAACGAGATTCGTATCACGGCGCAATGTCCGGATCTCCGCATCCACGATCTTCGGCACGAAGCCCTTTCCCGCATGTCGGCGCGCGGCGCTGATCTCAAGACGCTGATGCGGCAGAGCGGCCACAAGACTGTCGCGGTGCTGATGAGGTATCTGAACCCGACCCCGGCGGAGCAGAGGTCGAGGCTGTTTCCGGATGATGTCACCGTTCAAGCGAACGCTTGACAACTGGATTGCCCAAGCCTAGCGGCGCGCGGCCAACGCCGCGGTTGAATTACTAATCCGGGTGGTGTTGGCATATATACCCTCCGACCCCGTCAACGTCGGCGGGTCTGCTTCACACGGAAAGCGGGCGTTTGTGAAGTGCGGGACGATGTTCGCTAAGGGCCAATAGCGGATCTTGCATTTCATTGACTTCGCAATCACGAGCTCAAAGAAAAGGGTTTAGTTACTCGTCGACCATCGAAAGCAGCGACGCCTGCGCCTCGGCATATGCCATGTCGCCGGGATAGCGTGGTCTGGCCGGCGGCGGATTGAACGTCACATCCGGCAGTGGCAACGGGTTGCGGCCGTTGAGGTAAAGTTCGATCAGGGCTTCGTGGAGCCCGTGTAGGAACGCGAACATGCTCTTCATCTCGCCGATGTTGGTGCGCGCCAGCAGCGCTTCGAGTTCGTCCTTGGCGCCTTTGTTGTGCGCGAGGTGGTCACGGACCTCACCGTAGACCGGCTCATAGATCTTACGCCATTCGCGGACCTGCTTCCGCAGTTCGCGGACGTCATCGATTGCGGTGTCGTGCTTCTCCTTTACGTAGTCGGCGGCCTCTGCGGGGGTGATGAATTCCTCCTTGCGCTTGCGCAGGGCTTCGCGGTCGAGTTCTGGCAGGTTCCGCTCGACGGCCTTCAGCAGCAGGCCAACATTGTGCGCGGATTTCGTATCGAAGATGCGGCCGAGCCAGATGAACGTCGACACGAACAGCGCGTGGTTGGTCGTGAGCCAGAACATCGAATTCCTGTTAACAGCCGCGAGGACGTCTGGGCGCTTGGAGAGAAGATCGCGGATCCCGATGTAGGCGAAAAATGTCTGCTGTGCGGCCTCCTCCTCCTTCCGGAAGATATCGATCTCCTCCCGGATGTCGGGAGGCGTCGGCGGGACGTAGGACTTGTTTTCCGGCATTTCGGAGCGCACCATTCAAGGCCGAGTGACGTGAGTATCCTCGTCAGCGGCGTTCCATCTCAATAGTCGTTTATAGGCGGCAGCGGCTGGCCCAGCAGCGTCAGCCAGGCGTCGAACACGTTCTGGATCACGGACGACAGCGCGCGTTGCGAGCCATCCTTGCGCTCGACGATGACCTGCTCGACGCCGCCCCACTTGCCTTCGGCCGTATCTCAGCTTTCCCCAGCCCGTGCCTGTCATCACGATCGCGTCGGCGCCGTCAACGGTGGCGTTCCTACGATCCAGCTTATGGTGCTTGAAGGCGTCGGCCACATCCCGCAGCAGGACCACGTCGTCGACGTACGGCGCCCTTGGTTCGCGCAGGAAGATCAGGTGTGACTGCACCGCGGCCCGTGCGCTGGCGAGATTTGGGAAGGTCGCGCCCGGTACTGGTTGGCGAAGCCGCGCGCCGTTCGCATCACGAGCTCCAGTCGTTTGGCATCGCTCAGCCCCGGCTGCGCGTCGGCTTGCTCGGCCAGCCGTTCGGCGAGCGTCGCCGCCCGTTCCTGATCTTCGGCGAGGAACGGCGTGAACAGGCGTCGGCGGGCTTGCCCGGCAGCGTCCGGCGCGGCCGTTGCCGGATCCGCCCGCCCGGCCTGCGCTGCTCCCCCTAGGCCGAATACCGCATCACGGTCGCGGCGCGCGCGTTCTATCGATTCCATGGCGTTCTCCATTTCGCGGTACCCAACGAGGGGCGGCCCGGGCTAGGTCAGATAGCGAGTTCGATGCTGGCGTCGTTGTTGAAAGCGGCGGTCAATTGCCCATCAGATTTCTGCACGAGCTTCTCGACGAGCTTCTCCACCTTCTCGAAGGTCTGGCGCTGGAGACTCTCTTCGGCCTGCATTTCGGACGTGGTGCTGAACCAGAACTTGAAAGGACGATCCTCGGCCTTGGGTGCCAGAGCGCGTTTGGCCTTCGGTCCCAGCCGCGAGTCGTAGATCATCTGGATTACGGAGAGCTCGGGATTTCCGCTCGAGCCGTTTCCGCAGAAAACATAATTATCGGCCGAGACCTGGCGGCAAAACTCGGCGTCAAAATTGTGCTCGGAAGCATGGTGCTGGGTCTTCAGGACGTCGACATGAAGATGGCCAGGCTCCAGGAAGCCCGCCAACTCGAGCCCCTTGAGGATGATATCCCGTTGCGAGTCGCCGGTGAGCAGCAGACGCTTTCCATTCTCCTCCACCATGAACATCAGCGATGCGATGTTGGGAGTGGTGACGCCTTTGTAGTCCTCGATGCCGTTCCAGTCGCGCAAATCGAAGGATTCGGCGCCGAATGCCTCGATCTTGCGTTTGATCTCGGCGCGCAGCTTCTTAATCGACTCACGTCCTTTCACGTCGCGCAGGAAATTGTTCCAGCCATCGCGGAGCAGCGTCAGCTCATCGTTCGTTGGGCCGACGATGGTGAGCTGCATCGAACCGACATCGAAGGGCTCCTGTCCATCCCGGTACATCAAAAGCTTGGGGCTGTTGGGTGACCCCGGAAACTGATTGATAGGGATACCGAGCAACTCGGCCGAGGCGTATCGCGAGACCTTGATGGCTTCAGGGATGGAAACGGCGATTTGTTGCAATTCCTCGCCGAGCTCGACGATCTCCGGTACGGCGCTTGCGAGCAGCGCCGGTGCTACAGCCGCCAGCAGGTCTTCCACATCGCCGGCATTCTTTCCGATCTGATCGCGGAAGCCGTTGTGCCATATGCCGCCGATTTCAGGGGGGCGCGGGACCTTTGGCTCACGTATCGGAGTGCCCTCCTTGCCATGAAACTCAAAAAGCCGCCATTCGAGTTCGTCCTGGAGGAGCTGGAGCACTCCGGAGATGTGATCCTGGTCGATGTGGGAAATGTAGACATAGTCGAGCTTCTCGCCGGCGACGCGAAGCTCGGCCAGCGCATCGCGAACATGCGTACGCATGCTGGTGGTCATGCCGCCGTCACACAGAATGCGGCCGCCGTCCTTGCCTTCCAGCAGCAGGCAGTCGCCTTTGTCGGATTGGAAGATGCGGAGCTTCATGACATGCTCCTCAGACTTCGACGCGTTGGTTGAAGGTACGCGCTTCGTCGATCGCCGCAGCCGGATCGATCACGCCGAACCCCGCATCGTTGCGCCATTCATAGGACGCTCCAGGAAGGGGACGGGCGGTGCGTTGCAGTATGCCGGAGCATTGCGCAGACGTAAGGTCCTTGTTCGCCGAAAGCATGAGGCCGACGACGCCCGCGACATACGGGCTCGCCATGCTGGTGCCTGTCTTGCCGATCCAAACCTTGGTGTCTTCGCTGAAGCCCTTGGCGGCAACGATGTCCGTGCCCGCCGCGGCGATGTCGGGCTTCATCCTGTCGTCACGCGTCGGGCCCTGGCTGCTCGAGATATTGATCTTTTGGCGAGCATCATCGAGGTTGGCGACGGCGATGACGCGATGGCCGCAGGCGAGCGAGCTGATCGAGTGCGAGTCGACGTTGCTCGTCTCCGAGAAGAATGACGGAAAACGATAAAGTCGAACCGCGCCTGCGCTACGTATCTCGACCGGATCGTCGCGTTCGATCCAGCAATTGAAGCGCCCGTTGCGGATCTCGTCGCCCACCAGGCGGAGCCGCCAGATGCCGGCCTCGACGCCGCGAATACTGCCAGGTTGAAAATTGGGTGTCAGATAAACGGCGGCGTAGTTGCAGCCGTTTGTCGGATGATAGAGCTCGTTATAAAGCGAGATCGTGGTGCCGCTCGGCAGCCGTCGGTTTTCGACATATTCGCGCGGGCGAACGGTAATCCAGTCCGAGCCCGCGCCCGGCGGCTTCAGCATCACCGTCAGCCGATCCTGCGCGCCATACCAGATCTCGAGTTCATTCTCCGATAGATCCTCGATGCCGTTGCCGACCACGGTCCATTCGAGGTCGACGCTCAAGCCGCGCGCGGCAATGCGGCCGCTTGAATGAATGCGCCCGGTGATGAACCCGATATCCTCCGCCGTCGCGCCTTTTTCCTGGCCGGCATTGCCCGCTGCAACAGACACGGCCCGGCCGGGATCTGAGAGCAAGGCATCAAGCCAGCGGGAGACGCCGCTCGATCCGTCATGGGCGCCGCCATTGGTGCCGAGGCTGATATTGATCGAGATCGGCTTGCCCGCCTTGCGCGCGATCTCCAGCAGGTGCTCGACGGCGTGAACGATGCGGCTGGAATCCGTGAAGGTCGCCCGCCGCTCCTGCATCCGGTCGTCGAGCGTAGGCACCGAGATCAGCACGGCGGCGATCTGAGCCTTGGGGCAGACGCCGCTATTGCCGGCAGCGATACTGGCGACATGGGTCGCGTGCGACCCTTCAGTACGCTGCGACTGCTGCTCGATCATGGTCGCCGGGAACTTGCCCGCGGCTTCCGCGGATAGTGCGGCGTCCATCAGGACCTTTGTCAGTTCACTGCCATAGTCGAACCGGCTCGTGCCGTTGGCCGAAGGCGGTTTGCGGAAATCCCCGCCCTGATCCCAGATGGAAAGGAAACGCGTCTTGCCGTCGCCGTCGCGGAAATCCGGATGCGCAAAATCGAACCCGCCGACGTCGATGAGCCCAATGATGACGCCCGCGCCGTCGCCATGGGCGGCGCGCAGCTTGGCGTTCCCGATCGGGCGATGCTCAGGCTCGTCGCTGAGGCCGGGATGATCAATGGGCTCCTCGAATGTGAGAGGCTGCGAAGGATGCACGAACGCAATGCCGGGATCCTGTTCAAGCTCTGTCAGCGATGCAATCGGGACCGTCGCGGAAACGAAGTTTCGCCTGACCAGAACTTCGTTGCCCAAGATCGCGCGATCCGGCGCGCTGATCTCGTTCTTGGCCTGTTGAGCCATCTTGCGGATGCGCTCAAGCGTTGCGCGCTCACCGGCGACGTCGTCCGTGGTGTCGCGGAAGACCTCCACAAAGACATTGACGAAAGAGCGCTCGGCCTGCGGCTGGCTGGCCATTTTGGAGCGCTTTTTTGGTTTCGGCTGTACCCTTTGCGCCGTCTCGGCGGGACTCATCGGAAGAGCGCCGCGTATCAGGTTTAGGTCGAGATCGGCGGGAACGCCAATCGATTCCGCCATCAGGGAAGGCGCGGATGCGACGGTCGATGTAATATCAGACCGGAGGAGGTTGACGGGTGCAGCGCCGTTGCGAAGACAGCGCAGTCGAGGGTGGAGACGCCGCGAATCTTCGTCGGTCTTGGCCATCCCACCCCCTGAATATTATCAGATGTGGTCGCTACTATAGCGCGAGTCCGTGAGCTTGTCGCGTGTGTCAGTATGGGTCTGCGCGCACTCATGGTTCAAAATGACTCGGCGTCGGCTCTCGCAACGGCAATTGCAATCGGGAGTGTCGGCCTGTGCTACTTTGCCGCGCCTTCAGGCGGACTCTTGCTCGTCGTAACGCCCTGCGGCCGATAGTCGAAGGCTTCTATGGAGTATCTCATGCTGAGACACCTGATGACCTTCAGCTCCTTTATATTACTGGCAGCCACGGCTCAGTGGGCGCCGGCATCTGCCCAGAATGCTCAAGTCATTAGCATTCTTGTCCTCTATACGGACAAAGCGTCCGTCGAGCTGGAGCGGCGTGGGCGCCGGATCGAGGACGAGATTGCTTTCATCGGCCATATGCAAAACCGCATCTTTGCCAGTTCAGGTGCTCGGGCGCAGGTCACGGTGAAGGCGCAACCCTGGAACGAATTTAACGAAGATAGCCACGTCCTGGCCCACCTTCGCTGCGATCCCTCCAGCTTGAACTGTATGGACACAAATCTTCAGGTACCCCTCCTTGATATGATCGCCAAGAAAACGAGCAGCGGCGGTGAGTTCTCGATCGGCAAGCATCGCAAGCAAGCCTCCGCCGACCTCGACAGTCTCCGGCTATGGCGGGGAGGGTGGGACACCTTGGGCGGCGCTGGGTCTCGCCTCATTAAGGCGGATCTCGCCGCCGGTCCGGCAGCGGCGGCCGGGAGAGCCTATCTCTCACTGATCGCAGTCGAGAAGGCCTGGCTCTGGTGGCATTTCGCTCATGAGATCGGTCCCAATTTCGGCCTGGGGGACGACGGACATGATGCCGACGAACTCATCGAACGCGATGGCTTCGGCCACGTCGACACTGCATTTCCGTTCAGAACCGTCATGGCGGGAGACGGTGCCTGCAACAAGGCCGGCTTCGCGGCCTGCTTGCGCATACCGCTCTACTCGAATGTCGATCCAGCCGTCACCTATCTCGGATTTCCGATCGGCAAGCCCGGATACAATGAAGCGGCGACCATCAACAAGACGGCCTCCTTCGTCGCACAGTACAGCGATCATCTTCCATGACGTGGCGCTTCGGCCCGTCATGGTAGCGCGCCTGTTTCCGGCATCCCGTATGAGAACGAATCCGGGAAGATGAGCACTATCCGCCCGTCCGACCAAAGACAATGCGGACGATGCTGTCGAGTGTCGGTATCAGGAGCAACAAGCAGCCGGCACCGAGAAACAACAACGCGAGATAGCGCGAACGCGGTTTGACAAATTGCCGCAAATTCAAATCAGCATAATACAAGGTCGCGGCTTCCCGTTCATCCCAATGCTGAAGCGCGGCGGTCTCCGCGATGCGCTCAGTCAGGAAATCTTCGTAGCCCCGCGGCAAATCGCGAGGGCGATTTGTTCCGATCTCCTCAACCAGTACGGTGGCAAGCCATCGACGCGACTTGAAAAACTGGAAGTCGCTCACGACGAGCATGCGCGATACGATCTCGTCGAGTGCCGTGGCGGTCTTGAACTCCGGCGGGCTGCGCCATGCCGCGAGCAGATATCCGATCAGAAAGACCAGGGCGCCGCAGAAGATCAGCCGCAGCCGCCAGGGATCGATGTCCAGCAATACGAAAAGCTTCGTGAAGTTACTCAATGCGAATGTTGTCAGCGACAGCGCTGTCGTTGCTTTCGACAGGAACGATGACCGAAGCCGTGCAATCGCCAGCCAGTTTGCGTATTCACCCCGGTGCGACCATAGCGCCCCCATCGGGCGAAGAGTTTGACGCAGCATCTCTAAGCCGCTCCAACGCTTCCACGACATCCAGGTTGTCCCATGCTGCGTCTATTTCTTCGTGCTGCCGAACCTTGCCGATTTGCTCGAGGTCATCCAGCACTTTGTCGGCTTGACCACCGCCGGGCGGTGCCTGCCTGAGGTGGCGCGACAGATCTCCGAGTTGGCCGCGGGTGATCCGCCGCACAGTCGCCGACGACCGGACGCTCCAATCCTTCTGTCGAATGTAAGCCAGCAACTCGTCCTGAAGCGTCGACGGGTCGCACTTCGTCCTGCAGGGTCCAAGTGGCGCCAAGTAAAGTGCGTATCCCCCGGCAGGGCAGTCGATGTAACAGCTTGGATACCCTGGCGCAGTATATCTCGGCAAAAGAACCTCCATCGTTTGGCAAAATTCAACTGCGAGAATTCTAAGTATCAATCCTGTGCGGATACGAAGGGATGTCGGTCTGCTGGAGAGCCTAAGGTAGGTTTTTGAGTAGCGCCATCGAAATTGGCCGGGTTTCAAATCAGCGCAACAGTGCATCGGCAGAGCCAATTTCAGCGTCGGCGAGCCGACACGGCGAAAATCCTCGGCGTCGCCCTGTGGCCCGGGCTGTCGGCTTTGCTGCAGCCCCGGCCATGCCGGGTATCCACCCTGCGGGCTTCCATCCCTGACGCAGCGCTTGCGGATTCCTTCCCGGTCTCGAAACCGGCCACATGCTCGGAGGGGGCGCAGCGAGAGAGGGAGAGTGCCGAGGGCTCTCGGTGACAGGTTCAGGCTGCGAGAGAGGCTCGCGACGCCCGTCGCGGAGAACCGCGATGTCCAGATCCACCGCTCGCGCCCGCACCGGTAAAGACCGGTCCGGGCTCTATCAGGAAATCACCGACAGGATCATTGCCGAGCTGGAGGCAGGCCGTGTGCCCTGGGTCCGGCCATGGCGAACGGCGGCGGCGAACGGGCCGCTCGCGATGCCGGACAACGCATCGACCGGGCGCCGCTATTCGGGAATCAACCTGCTGATCCTGTGGGGTGCGGTGATCGAGCGCGGCTTCTCCGGCCAGAGCTGGCTCACGTTCCTGCAGGCGCTCGGTCTCGGCGGCAGTGTCCGGAAGGGCGAGCGCGGCACGACCGTCGTCTATGCCGACCGCCTCGTGCCGAACGACGAGAGGAAGCGCGCTATCGAAACCGGCGACGACGCCCACGCCATCCCGTTCCTCAAGCGCTTCACGGTCTTAAATACCGATCAATGCGACGGCCTGCCGGAAGAGGTCGCGAAGGCCGCGGCACCGCCGCCGTCCGGCATGATCGAACCGGAGGCCGAAAGGCTGATCCCGGCGACGGGGGCGGATTTCCGCATCGGCGGCGCGCGCGCCTTCTATAGTCCCTCAGGCGATTTGGTGCAGGTGCCGCCCCCGCAAGCTTATTTCGAGCCGATCAACTGGCACCGCACGGCGTTTCACGAACTTGGCCATTGGACCGGTCACAAGAGCCGTCTCGATCGTGACCATGCCGGCTCGTTCGGCTCGAAGTCTTACGCCCGCGAAGAACTGGTGGCCGAGATGGCAGGCGCGTTCATGTGTGCGTCACTCGGCATCGTGCCCACGGTTCGCCATGCCGATTACATTGGATCGTGGCTGGAGGTGCTGCGCGAGGACAATCGTGCGATCATTCGCGCAGCGAGTACGGCATCGAAGGCGGCCGACTATGCGCTCGCGAACGATCGTGGCGCGCCGGCCGCGGTGGCGTCTGCCGCCTAGGCCGGATCGACCGGCCGAAACCCGACGATGACGTTCCGGACTAACTGTGTCTCACCCTCCTTGGCCTGCTCGACGTAATAGGGATTGGCTGTCTCGGCGTGCTTCAATTCCACGTCCCTGATCTCGTGCAGCGAGCACATGGTCAGCTCGGCTGCGTCGAGATCGAACAGGGCGAGATTGAACTGGTCGGTGCCGAACGCGCTGCGATAGGCAAGCCCGTCGAATCCCTCGTTGCGAAAGACCTCGGCGATGATCTGCGTTGAGGCATAACTGGCGACATCGTCATCGCGCGTAACCGGTTCGCGGAACGCCCGGGCGATATGACTCCAAACCGCCCCGGCCCGCTTCTCCGCCGAGGGTTCGCCCTCGATAAAGATCGGATGCCGTTCCGGGCCCTCGGTGCAGTCGACGACCCGCAATGTCCTTCGCGTTTGCAGCAGCGCAAGCGATACCAATGAGCCGATCCATGGCCGCACCTCCGCCATGGCGGTGTGCTTGTCGCTTGCCATGTAAAGACACGGAATCCCTTTCGGATTGACGCGGCCTTCCGTCGCTCGGTCGCGGAGCGGAAACATGCGCTGCGGCAGCGCCGGGCCGGGAAGTTCCTCGCCGATATTCTCATCGAGCACATCGTGATGCGCGACTTGTGCGCGGTAGAACCGCCGGCTTGCCTTGATCTCGGTTGAACGCGAGTGACAGCCGGCGGCAACGGCCGACAGAAACCGTTGACCGTCAGGCGAGCGGACATATCGCCAGTTGCGTGCGACCTCGCGCTGAAAATCCCAGAAGCTGCGCCACGACGCAAACTCTGCCGGCGGCGTTGACTTGCCGCTTTCATCGCCTTCCATGTGACGGTCTCCCCCAACACCATAGTATTCACGCCGTCACTATACTGCCCGCCGGCGCGGACGGGGCATCAAAGACGCCCCCTGCCGGTGGCCAAGAGTGAGAGGGGGGCGGATTTTCGTGACGGGTTGGAGGTCGAGAGAGAGTCTCCGGCCGCCCGTCGTGGAGAGCCGACATGGCTAACGCAGTTCAGAAGATCAAGCTCAGTCTATCGCGCGATATTCCCCTCAACAAGCTGGTGCTCAGCCAGTCCAACGTCCGGCGCGTGAAGGCCGGCATCTAGGTCGAGCAGCTCGCCGAGAGCATCGCGAGGCGCACAAAGCCTGAATGTCCGGGCGGTCGTCGATGCCGCCGGCGTCGAGACAGGCACGTTCGAAGTGCCGGCGGGCGGGCGGCGCTACCGCGCGCTTGAGCTCCTGGTCAAGCAGAAGCGGATGACGAGGACGCAGCCTGTGCCTTGCGTGATGCGGGACGACGGGATCGCCGAGGATGACTCGCTCGCCGAAAATGACGAGCGGGTTGGCCTGCACCCGCTCGATCAGTTTCGTGCCTTCAAGCTCCTGCGCGAGGGCGGCATGAGCGAGGAGGATATCGCCGCAAGGCACTTCGTGACGCCGGCGATCGTCAAGCAGCGGCTGCGTCTCGCATCCGTGTCGCCGAAGCTGCATGACGTCTACGGCGCCGACGACATGACGCTGGAGCAGCTCATGGCCTTCTCCGTCATCGCCGATCATGCGCGCCAGGAGCAGGTCTGAGACAGCGTGAGCAGTTCCCGGCTCGACGAGCCGTATCAGATCCGCCGGAGGTTTACGAAGAATACCGTGCGGGCATCCGATCGCCGCGCCCAGTTCATCGGCCTTGATGCCTACCAGCAGGCCGGCGGTGTCGTGATGCGCGATCTGTTCGAGCATGACGACGGCGGCTGGCTTCGGGACGTGCCGCTGCTGGATCGGCTCGTCACCGACAAGTTGAAGGCTGAGGCCGAGACCATCGCGGCCGAGGGCTGGAAGAGGGGCGCGTTGGCGGTCGATTTCCCCTATGACCACGCCAATGGCCCGCGCAAACTTGACGGGGAGCCGGTCGACCTGACCGCCGAGGCGCAGGCTACGCTCGCGGCCCTCAATGCCGGAGTACGCCAAGATCGAACAGGAATACCAGGACGCGGACGAATTGCCCGATGAGATCGATCAGCGTCTCGGCGAGATCGAGGCAGCGCGTTCCGCCTTCGATGCCCAGTCGCTCCGCTACGATCAGGCCGACATCACTCGCGCTGGTGTTTTCATCAGCATCGACGCCGAAGGGGTACTGCTGATCGATCGCGGTTACGTCCGGCCGAGGATGAAGCGCCCGCAGTCGACGATCCGGGAGTTCGAGGTTGATACCGCCGAAGGGCAGACGGACGCCGGACAATCTGCCGGTCGTTCCCCGCAGCGTGCGGTCATCACGGTTGGAGGCCGGGCGGTCGATCCCGCCGACGAAGACGATGACGACACCAACAAGCCGCTGCCGGATCGGCTCATCACCGAATTGACGGCTCATCGTACGCTGGCATGGCGCAACGCTCTGAGCGAATGAGCCCGCAATTGCCTTCCAGGCGGTATGCACAACTTCGTGCTGGCGACCTTCTATCGTTTCGCATCGTCGAGCGGCTGTCTGGAGATCGCGATCCGGACGCCGACGTTCCCGCCTCAGGCTCCCGGCTTGAATGATGGCGCATCGGCACAGGCGATCGACGCGCGTCACGACGAATGGGACGCTCGCTTGCCCAAGGATGAGAGTAGCCTTTGGGATGCTCTTACCGCACTCGATGGGAACGCGCAGGCGTCGTTGTTCGCGCATTGCGCATCATCCGCGGTCAACGCGCTCTTCGAACCAGTCAGCCGCTACAACGACAGCCGTGTCTCCGCCCACGGCCTGCGTCGTCGGCTCGACCACGCCGATCTCCTGGCCCGTGCGGTCGGGCTCGACATGGCGGCAGGCGGGTGGAAACCGACGGTCGATAATTATCTTGGCCGGATCACCAAGCCCCGCATTCTGGACGCAGTGCGCGAAGCGAAAGGCGACCGGTCCGCGCAACTGATCGACCACCTGAAGAAAGCCGACATGGCGCGGGAAGCCGAACGCCTGCTCGAGGACAGCGGTTGGCTGCCCGAGCCGCTCCGCCTCGACGCGGCCGCTGGCGCGCCCGAACCGGCAGGGGACGCGGCGCCTTCGCCCGAAAGTCTCGCCGATGACGGCGGCGAGATCGCAAGCGACGGCGCTGACGATCCCGAAGCCCATCCAGTCGCTGCCGAATAATGTGTTGGCAGGGCGGCTATCGCCACCCCGCCGACATTTTCTTCACGCACGTCGCCGCGCCATCGTTTGCACGACGTTGCCGTCGATCTCGACGATGACGCGGCCGTCCGCGATCAGCTCGCTGATCTCCGCCACGAATCGGCGCACCAGACGAGTCCGATTGACCGAAAAACGGTGGACGCGACCGCGCGCCACCGAAGCATCGGTGAAGCCTTTGAGTGCCCGGAACGAAGCTGCGTTCTGGATGGCCCATTGGGTGAGCCAGCGCGTTCGCCGAGGCCGTCGCTGGTCGACGATCTCTACACGGACCAAGTGAAGGCTTCCGCTTTGAACGCGGAGTGGCCGAAGGGTGGTTTTTGGAAAGGCAATGATTTGAGCCACGACTAGTCTCCGCGGCTCTTGTTGAAAATAGCGGGGTAATCGGGAGCCGGCAGCCGAAGACCTCGCCCGCAAATGCGGGTTCGATCAGCGGCTGTCCTTTTGCCAGACAATTCAGCTCTTGCGGCTCTCGTCGCAAGCGGCACTTGCCACAAAGATGAGGTGGCGGCCCCGATGCGTTCAATTTGGGCGTTGTCTGTCACCTCGTCAAGATGCGGCGGGAGAGTGAGAGGCGGCCGGCCGGGTCAAGAGAGTGGCGGACGGTTCGTCCCCAATTTTGCTCTCCGAGGTTCCTCCGATGACGCCGGCGTTCGTCTTTGCTGCTGCCTTAGCGGCCACGCCCATTTCCACTGTCTCCGCTCTCGTGATGGAAGCCGCGATCGGCGGCGCCGCGCGTGGTTTGCAGCTCCTGCTTCAATGCGGTCCGGTCGAAGCCGGCGAACATGTCGCCGGTCGGGGAAACCCTCCCGCATCGGTGCCGACGGCGCCCCCGGCACAGCGCGGTATGACGATCATGGCGGGATATGCCGGTGAGCTGGCGTGCCGCCTTACGCGCGAAGCCGAGGCGGTGTGCCGGCACTATCTCTCGAACGGTCGCCGCGAGGGCCGCTACTGGCTGGTCGGCGACGTCAACAACACACCGGGCCGCTCGATGTTCGTCCGCTTGAGTAATCGGCTGACAGTGCCGCGGTGAGCGGGTGGTGTCAGGCGGCTACTTTGACGGCTTGTTTTTCGGCTCTCTTTCCCTCCTTCTTTTGCTGTGACGTGGGTAGGCCTTCGATGAAGGCAGTGGCGGGCGTTGGGCCGTTCATGCCGCGGCCCTGGTGCGGCCGACGCTGATTGTAGCCGACCAGGTAGTCATCGAGAACGGTCTGCATCTCTTCGACCGTTTCGAACCAAGTACGACGGCCCTCGACCCGGAAGTGCTCGTCGAGCAGGGTTCGGTGCAGGCGCTCGACGATGCCGTTGGACTGCGGCCGCTTCACCCGTGTGGTGCGGTGGGTGATGTCCTCGAGCTGCAGGAACAGTTCGTAGGGGTGCTGGTCGGGCCGGCCGTAGAACTCCCGGCCGTTGTCGGACAGCGCGGTCTCGATCTTGGCGTCATGCGCCTCGAAGGTCGGCAGCACGTCGTAGTTCATCAGATGCACCGCGGTGACCGGCAGCTTGCTGGTGTACAGCCAGGCCCAGTCGAAGCGGCTATGGCAATCGATCGCGGTCTGCAGATAGACCTTGCCGACGCCCTTGAGCACGCCGACGAAGAAGGTGTCGACGGCGACCAAGGAGCCGGTGTGCGGAGCCTCGATGTGACGCTCCCGGAACTCGGGCGAGAACCGTTCGAGCAGTCTCATTTGCTCGTCGGACAGTTCGATGGTGCGCTCGGCAGTGGTCTTCTCCAGCCGCAGCAGGCGCTCGTGCTTGGTCAGCAGACCATGGCGCTGCCACACCCCGCGGACGCCTCCGGCGGAGACCTGCAGGCCCTTCAGCCGCAGCTCCTGCTCGACCCGCACCGCGCCGTGGCAGGGATGGACCAGGGCGTGATCGAGCACGGCGGCGTCGATCTCGGTCAAGACCCGGTTGGGATGTGGTCCCCTGGCGCCGGGCAGCTGGTTGATCAGGCCTTCGGCGCGGAAGGTCTGGAAGTTGCGGCGGATCTCGTAGAACTGCTGCCGGGAACAGCCCATCACCTTGCAGGCGCGGCTGACGTTCTGCAGATCGGTGGCAAGCTCCAGCAGCGAGAGCTTGCGGCGTGCTACCTTGTCCTTGGAGGTCATGATCGTTGTCCTTCGGGTTCGATTGGTCGTTTGGCGACACCATCAAACGCGCTCGGACGCGGCGTGACCACCGGAATCGGGCGCTCGGACTCTTGCGGTCCGGCCCGGTTCTTTCGGGGCCAAACTGTCAGGTGATTACGATCTCAGGACACGAAGTGGACCGCGACGCCTTGCGACTTCTCACCGGGGTCGTAAAAGAGAGGCTTGCCTTTGACTTACCCGATTTGGAAAAGTCGCCCCTGATCGAGATGCAGTGAAAGCCGTCGCGCAGGATGAAGTCTGATGGTTCAAGCGAGGTGAGTTCGTTGACCCGCGCGCCTGTGTGGGCGCAGATCCACGGTACCCATCGACGAGCTGCTGCCATCTCGCTGGACATTTTGTTTGAAGACGGCTCGAGACTTGCGGACAGAATCTTGAGCGCGTCTTCATCCACGAAGCCTTTTTTGTCGTCATCCTTTTCGATGACGACGCCGCGGACGATGACGCGGTGACCGGATTTTCCTGAAGTTTCAATTCGTCGACCAAGAATTGGCAGACTGCCTTGAGTGCGGCGAGGTGACGTCGCGGACGGTTCGGCGAGACCGCGGAGGTCTTCCTCCAATCAGGTCATCTTTCCATGCGATGGCCTGCACTTTCGTCAGTCGCGACAGGTCGGCGTGACCGAGAAACGAGATGTTCAAAGACGGGTCGCCAGCGCTTGACCGTCGACGGCTTCAGGGCGGCCTCAGTCGAATAAGCCTCGAAGGATTTAAAAGAGTCGAGGGGCAACAACGCTGGCTCCGGAAACTTCGTGGCAGCTGCCGACGGACTGTAATCGCCCTTTGCGTGCCGCAGCAAATCTGCCTCGGCAGCTTCCCGTGCCGACATGAAGGCGGCCGCGACCTCCGGAGAGTTGGGCGATCGAGGTGGAGGCCTCGGCGATCCAGGAAGGAGCGATTCCGTTCCAATAGGCCGTGATCTTCCAGCCCGGACGCCACAGCACCGGACGTTTTCGACGTTCGTGTCGATCGATAGCTGCGAGACGTTCTTCGACGGTTCGCGATCGCCGCCTAACCGAGGTGAGCCAGTCAGTCCTAGCGCATCGAGCTGAATGCTGCCGTCGAACCTGGCGATGACGCCGTCGACGATCGGCAGCAGCCTTGGCCATAGGAAGTTGGGTATCTTCTGCTTGGCACGACTATAGCCAGAAGCGAAAGCTGAGGTGCTCAGCTTAACCGGCATTGGGAAGGCTTAGATCACTGTCCCGGCAATTCGCCGAGGGCTGCGGCGCCCCACCAGGCCTTTGTCGCCAATGCAGGCTCGAGACCAAATCTATCTGACAAGGTGGTCGCGATGTGCGTCAATCGCGACAAAATCTGCGAGTCGACAAGCACGGACGGTGCGATGTCGACATCGCGGTGCTGCGCAAAATGACCTGATCTGAGTGACTGAACGGTCATATGGTCGATATTCAATTGGAATAGCTCCTGCTCATTGCCGCCCGGCCCGGAAATGGTACGTAGCGAGTACTTCTCGCGAAAGGTCGTATGCTCCATTGCCGGCTCCAATTTTCCGGGCGGCTGCAACGCCAGGGCTCGCATGGCGATCATCAGAGGATGACGAGAGCTTCCTTGGCCAGTTGCTGATAGCCGATCGACGTCCTGCGATCCGAGTTGCAGGGAGTCCAGCCAGTTGAATTCCAGCCGTGCGACGATGCTCGTGTTGCCGTATGCTGTCGGTGGCAGCTCCAAATTGTGGGCGCGGGCGTCCGCAGCGTCGGACGACCACGTCATGAAGGACGATGTCTTCATTCGCTCTCGAAAGGTGAACATCCTGTTGATCCACCCGCCGGAGAGTGCGCCGTCGACGTCCCAATATCGATCGACGCTTTGACTGCCGGGCTTGCGCTCCACGCGTCGAACCACGAGATCGTCGTCCTCGCTCCGGACGTCGAAAAGCCGCTGGCCTTCTCTTGCAGCCAAGAACTTCTGGAGCGCCGGGATGCTATCGTGGGCACGCGAGCGCAATCGCGCCTCGTGCTCCAGTGATAGTTCGGTGGGCTTGCTGCCGAGCTCTACGCGCAGCGGAGCCCATTGCAAAAGACGGAATCCCCTGCGGTCATGTTTCTCGACTGCATCGGAGACAGACGAGCGTGCATAGTTCCAAGCCTCCGCGACCGCCTTGGGGGCGATCTCCTCCATATCTGTTCTAGCGATATTCGGGAGGGGCCGCTCCATCACGCGTTTTCCCAGCGCTTACAGAGCTGGTCGAGCCAAAGCAGCCCCTCGCAGTACAAGATCATAGCGGAGTCGGCGCGGGGTGCCTTCTTGCTATTCAGGCGACCGATCGGCAGCCCGAGAAGGTTCGATGCCATGGCGAGCTCGTAGCGCTCCAGCCACTGCGTATCTCCATGCTGCTTTGCGAATTGACGGACGCGCTCCAGGCACATCGAAACCGCCCTCTCAGTCCATAGCGGCGTCGCGTAGCTGTACTCGAACCGGCCGCCGGCGGCGGTCTTGCTGTACGCAACCGTCGGGCTCGTTGACCCGAGAGCCGGCTTTTCGACCGGCCCGGTCGCTTGCAGAAAGTGAGTTATCTTGGCGATGTCGAACAGATAATCGCCCCAGTACCATTCCTTCGGGTCAATCATCCGGACTGCAACTTCGCTCGGCGTGATCTTCAGCAACAAGTTCCCCGGGTTGGGATCGCCATGAACAACAGTACGAAACGGCGGCGTCATTGCGAGGAGCCGGTCGTGATTGCGCTCGAGAATGGAGACATACTCGCGCCACGGCCTCAGCTCCAAACGCTCGACGGCCGGGCTCGTGATCTCCAGTGGTTGCGATCTGAATCTGTCGTCTTTGTCCTCTGCGCTCTCGAGACGACTGGCGATTCGCCCAAGATAGTCCTCCTCCAGTCGCGGCGATGAGCGCTGGTCGACGGATGCAGTCCAGCCGCTGAATAGAACGTCCAGGATTCGCGCCATCCAACGCGGAACTTCGGATTGAAAAAATTGGGGATCAGCCTCTGCTGAATCGGACTTTCGGTCCCGCGCCTTGAGATCAGACGGCTCGGGATAAAGCCGGTCTTCAAGCGATATCCAACCTTCCTCCTTCGGAAAGTACTCCATGAGGTAGGCGAATGGTGCTTCAGATCTGACGGCGAAGATGTTCGGCCAGGCATCTTTGAACAGGCTGGGGAGGCGCTCGTCAGTCTTGATCAAACGAACGGTGCGGCCCTCGTCAGCAAGCTTCCTTGAATTCACGTCCATCTTGAACACGAACGGCAGGCTGAGATTCAGCTTCGCCACCCGATCGGCGGTGTTGCCTCCTCGGAGCGGGATGTCCTCGATCCGGACCTTTCCGACGGACAGCCCGTTCTCGAGTGCCTCTGCGACGAGTTGGTCGGCAATCTGTCGTTCAAAGGACGATGCGGATCCCCCAGAACTGATCGGGGAGGCGGCGTACCGATTGGAAGGATTTTCATTGTTCAAGATGGCTCGTGTTTCGCGCGCCAACCATTCGGTGAGTTCGTCGGCCAAACTACGTCTCCTGTCGATTGTTCGTGAAAAGGCTGCTGAAACCGTGCAAACGCCAACTCGCCTTGCAGGCGAGTTCGATAGGGCATCAGCGCGTTATTGCTTGGTAAGTCAGGCCCACGAAGGGCTCACCGGCTTTGTGCGGCGGCGCGCGCCAACAGCTTGCGCATCTCGCTGATCCGGCGGTCGAGCTGTTCTCCCTCTTTTCGGTCGCGCGCCTCCGCATCTTCGACGGTGTGCTGAGCGGCGACCGCCAAGGCGCCATCCTGGATGGCGCGAGACGCGAGCTCTGTCTGGCGCGTATGCTCCATGTGTTTTGCGAGCTCTTGCGAGAGCAGCTCGTTGTCCGCTTGAATCGCTGCCAATTGAGCCTCGGACACGCGCCGCCTCTCCTTTAGGGTAGCGATTTCGGCGTCGACCGCGGCAACGGCATTGCGTCGCTCCTGCGCATGACGGTGTGTCTCGGAGATGCGCTGTTCCAGCTTCCGCAGGGCGAGATTGCGGGATGCGAGTTTCTTTTCGAGGTCGGCCCTGGTTTTGTCGAGTACCGACAGCTCGTCTTGCCGGGCCCTTAGCCGGCGCTCGTAGCCGCCGTTGCTAAGATTGCACATTCCGTTGAAAAAGCCGCCTTGCCGCGGGTCGTCCGTCGCACAGGGAGAAGACTGTGCGAACGCCGACGTGGTAATGACAAGGCTGATCGCGATCACCGATGCGAAAGGCCGCGATAAACGCATGTCACAGCCCCTTCTGCATCCGCGCCAGCTCATTACGCCGAGCTTGCAAGGCGGATACTTGTTTGGTCGTTCTGTTGAGCTCTGACGAAAGCGCGGGATTAATGTCCCCTTGATAGTTGGCAAGATTGGCACGTAAGGTATCTCGCGTCTTAGTCGCCGCCGCCAGAGCCCGGTCGAGAGAGGCGACCTCTGTGGCCAATTCGGCAGCAAGAGTTCGTTGCGCCGATGCATCCGGAGCCTGTTTCAATTGCGCGAGCTCGGCCTTGCGAACGGCCACGAGCTGCGTGCTGACGTCAACGAGCGACGCGAGCTTGGTGTTGCCGGAGCGAAGTTGGGCGATCGAGCGGTCGAGGTTGTCTTCGCGGCGTGCGTACTCCTCTTTCTGGTCTGCTACTTGAGTACCGGCAATATTTCCCACAATCGATCCCACTGCCCCGCCGATCACCATGCCAGCAAGCGGACCAAGGCCGGAGTTACGCGAAACGACACTCCCTATGACTGTGCCGACGGCTGCCCCTGTGAATAGTCCAGCCGTTGTCGCTTCATTGACGGTGTCGACATAGTCCGCGCTGCGTGTTTGCAGCCGCGCATTCAATTCTTGAGCGCTCTGAGCGGCAACGTTTGTCACCGACATGCACAGGACTGCAATTCCTGTCGTTACAACAAGGAAACGATGAGCCGAGCGTCCCAAGACCATGATAACCCCCGTCAAAAATCCATCACAACCCACTAAAATACCTGACCCGATCAATCGGCCTCGGTGACAACCTTGTCACAAATGTCTGGTTGCATCATACAGATGATGTATCGTCAAAATCAATAATCAAAAGTAGTGTACCAACACTGATATCAATCCGATTGTGTAGGAGAAATCAATTTTGCCGCCGTATTCCAGCGCGATAGGGCCCAACCATAGTTGGTCTCGTCGAATGGAGAGCGAGAGCGCACTTCCTTACCTTGCCCTTGTTCGACTCCATTCCAACGCCAGAGATAATCCGCAGTTCGGCACGGGAATTCTGATTGATCCATGCCACGTGCTGACTTGCTTTCATGTGGTGCACGAATTCAGCACCCGAACACCGCAGCGTCCCACGACAAACGAGAAGCTGAGGCCAGACAACTTCGATAAGTCGCAGCGCGTCGTGGTGAACCTCGGCGGCTGCGGCGAGGATCTGGTCGCAACGATCGTTCACGAAGATGAGCATGACGATCTGGCGCTGTTGCGACTACCGGTCGCGATTGCTGGTGTGCAGGCACCCATCGAGCTAATCACGCCTCCGACCGGGGCTGCTCTCGATGTCTGGGTGTGTGGGTTTGATTTTCGGGAGAGGTATCGCTTCGTCGTTCATGTGCGGAAGCTCGATCCAGGTCTGGGAAAACAGATCAATGGCCGGCTCCAATCCGGCGAGCATTCGTACGGAATAGAGGGGGGCATCAGCGGCGGGCCGATTTTTGCGGAGGAGAATGGGCTGCCGGTGTTCATCGGAATGGCCGTTCTCGGTGGACTGGGCAGCCCCACCGGCCACTTCGCCGCAAGTGATCGGATACACCAATTTCTCCGCGAAAACGGGATCGTCCCTTCGCGCGGTTCGGACGGCCCAGTCGGTCGCTGGTGCCGGGTCGAAGGTTATGCCTCCGTCGTGAAGAGCCGGTGCCCGGATTTGATCTCCGATCATTACTGCCTGATCGAGGAAGACGCCGGCAAGCCTTGCTTCTACGGCCTTCGGCCCGTTGCAGCCGCCATCGAGTCTTCAAGAGCGCATTTACCTGCGGCGGTGCGGCTTGCGGCCCACATCAAATCACCCATGGAAATCGACCCGATCCTGGCTCGCCTGCGAGAGGTGAGCGGTCTTTCGTTGCGATTGCCGACCGAGGCGGAATTTCGCCGAGCCTGCACGAGCGCTGAACCGCAAAGGCGCGTCGTCGGCCGTCCGCCAATCCTGCAAGATTATGACCCGGATGAGAGTTTCCGCGCGCCACCCGACACTTCTGCCGAGTGGGTAGAAGATGGCGGACGACGATGTCTCGTGCTGTTTCGAGAAGGGAGCGAAAGGGAGTTCAACAAATTCGCCGATGCCACGTCTTTGGTGCGGGAATTTCCGCTGGCTCGCGCGGCCATACGCACCGTGATCGACAGGTCACTGCCATGACGGATCAGGGGGACGATGGAGAGTTCGACAAGTCGCCTTCGGAGTCGGGCAAGAAGCCGGAGTTCGAAGCCACACTGAAGCAGCCCGCCACGGAACAGGGGCTGGGGTACGATAGAGAGTTCGACAAGTCGTCTTCGGAGCCGAGCAAGAAGCCGGAGTCCGAAACCATACTTAAGCAGCCCGACGTCGACGGTGTCCTGCGCAAGCCGGCCTTCCGTCGTGTCGAGACCGAAGCTGCTGCGCGCCGTCACCGAGGCTGGTCGGATATCAATGCTTTAATCGAAGACGTTGCCTTCGATGCGATCGACCGCGACATAAGGGTGATCTTCCTCATCTCCCGGACTGCGGAGATCGAACCGGTCTTGCGCCTCTCTGTTGCGCTGGGGGACAAACGACCGATGCAGCGAGGCGACGACGGGGCCGGGTTGGGCGCACTTCGACTCGATGAAGTGACGGAAGCCATCGACACGGCTCTCGCTGGAAGTGCCGACGGTGGCGCGGTGTTCATCGATACTCTGAGCGTCGAATTCTTGAGTGACGCCTTTCTGGCTGCCGCACGCCGCAGCGCAACTCGTCCAGATGCTGACAGCCAGCCGGATCTCTCCGAGTTTTTGCGGGCGAGAAGCTCCCGTCTGATCGTTCTTGTTGTGGCGGAGAATGGCCAGCGCCTGATGCCTCTGCTCGAAACCTTGCCCGAGGCAGTGCTGTTGCCGTGGACGGGGGGGTGGTTGGCGAAGATGTCGCAGCG
Organism: Rhodopseudomonas palustris; assembly: GCA_016215605.1. Classification (GTDB taxonomy): domain Bacteria; phylum Pseudomonadota; class Alphaproteobacteria; order Rhizobiales; family Xanthobacteraceae; genus Rhodopseudomonas; species Rhodopseudomonas palustris_L. The sequence goes on along the minus strand of JACRJB010000052.1, from coordinate 105,340 downwards.
CTACGGTTTCTCGGAGTCGGAGCTGGACCGGACCGTCGGCCGTGACCTCCGCAAGGCCGCCTGCATCACCGACTCGGCGAGCAGCGAGCGAGAGTCTGCATTGTATCTGCTGCTTCGCGGGCTTGGAGACAACGCAGATGTCGATGGTCCGACAGGTTTAGTCGACCTCATCAAGAGCAAGATGGAAGAGAGCCGGTCGGGTATGCGTGCGCTCGCAGGGGAGGCGCGCACCCGATTTATCAACGTCATCCGATCCGATAGTGATCCGATCTATGGCGGCCCCATCGGCCGCACGATCCTGTTGGTCGCTTTGCTTGTCCCCAATCGTCCGGCAACGGCCGTTCTCCAGCTCTGCAGATATTTGCTGCCGGAGGGACCCGCTCACGTCAACTGCCTGACCGCGGTACTTCGCCAAACGTGGCAGAGCGGGATGGAGGATGATCGTCGTTTGGAGCAGCCGACGCGTCTTCCACCGGAGTGGGGTGCCGTTTTCGACGAGGTGAGCGATCAAGTTGTCGACGAGATAGGGCTCGAACTGACACCTAAGGGCCATCTTCAGGCGGGGCCAAAACTGGCTCGGCTCGATGCGAGGGAGCTCCTCAAGCAGAACGGACGTCTGATCGAGCTGGCTCGCCGAGTGACGACGCAGGCACCGGCCACTGCCATTCCTTCCACGCTCATACCCGTCCTCGTCGACTTGGCTACGGCCATCTATCGCCTCGATTGGGGCTATTTGCGATTGGATGATCTGGTGAGCATCTTCGGCGGCATGAATGCTGGCCACGGAGACCTCTGCATAGGTTCGTTTCCGGAGCGCGATCTGCTCAACGGAATTCTTTGGGAGCGCGCGCCCCATATCCCGCCAATCGGCGAACAGAGTTCGTTGTCCAGCTTGCAGATGTTGGCGGACAATCAAACCCCCGAAGTAAGTTCTTCGGTGCGGATGTTCGAAGACGTCACGCAGTCGACCATCGACGATCTGATCGACAGCCTTCGCCTGAGCGCGGCGGGGTATCTCCGAATGGTTCTGGAGGTCTGGGGCGAACATCCTCAGGTTCAAGAGACCGATCTGGATGCCTTCCTCGAGCGTCTCTTTGATCGCATTCCGGCGGAGAGCGTGCTCGCCGTGACGGCCTTCCTTCTGCTGTATGGGCCGAATCCGACCACAGAGATGCTGGGAAGGGCGACTCTAAGCCTCTTCTCGGATCTCACTCGCGCCGCGTTCACTGATCGATTCAGAGCTCTGCGGGAGATATCGGGGCATGTCATGAGGACGGCGCTGCGGACTCAAGACAGACCGGCAGCCGTCGATCGCTGGGCGGATGCCTTGTGGGTCGCCTCCAGCCAGCCGCAATTTCGAACCTTCGGGAGCGCTCTCGCAGTTTGGCTCGACGATTGGCTCTCGACCTGGGAGATCCCGGCGACCGCTCAAGATCTGCATCGTGGGCCTCGCGAAGCCGGATTGATGGCGCGTTTGATGATCCGTCCGACAGGACCGCGTGCCGGCGTTGCAATCGATCTCCTGGGCCGCTTGTTCCGTAGGACGTCGACCGAGCGTCTGGAAGCACTGCAGACTCTCGCCGTTTTGGCTGGAGGACCGCGCGATGGGGGCGCGCCGGCAGTGCGGCTGGAAGATTTGATTAGCCAGCGCGTCCAAGACATCTTCTGGATCATGATCGAGGAGATCGACCGGGAGGAGGCAGAGTTACGACAGCTTCAGCTCGACCACCTCGAGGAAATCGTCTGGGGCACCTTGGCAAGGCATTACAGTCTGACACTCGTCACCGATAATGCATCAGCGGTTCAGGCGATCCTTGACGCGAAGGCCGCGCCAGAATCGCAGTCGCGCTCCGACGCCCGCGCGCTTCTCGATCTCTACGCGCCGGCAACGCTCATGTTCTGGCGCTTCGCTCGGTTCGGAGCGCGGTCCTTAGTGTCAGGCGAAGATGACTTCAGCGCGATGTTGGCCACGTTGGAGCGTGTGGCCGAGGCAATCGCCCCGCCGGAGCACAATCAGCGCGCCCGCATGGCGTTCGCAGCCCTGACCGATGTGCAGGAGCGTTTGGTCGGTTACTTTGGCAACCGCGTGTGCCCGCGCACTGTGGGACGACATGCAGAAAGGCTCGCGGGCTGGCGTGCCGTCAAGAACTATCTCTTTCCTGCTGTCCCCAGCGTCGTCAATCTAACGGGAGAATTGCAATGACCGAAGGCTTGGAGAGTATCCTCGAACTCGCGAAGGAAGCCCGGCCGCGCCCGAACTGTGTTCACGTCACCGTCGACGTCAACGATGGACGGGCCCTCAAGACCGAACGGTTGATCGATCGCGTCGCGAACTCCTTACGCAAGAGCGTCACTTACAGCCTTAAGCTCGACACCTGGGCCGACATTTACGACGTCGATCAGGTGATGAAGATCTTCGTGACCAAGGAAGATGCGAAGGTCCGATTGCGTCTCCGCGTGATCGCGCGCGCATCGAAGGCGGAGCAGATCGTCTCCACGCTTTGCGAGCCGGTGCGCGGACCAACGGAGGTGCTGCTCGCCGTGATTGGCGATGCCATCCGGGCACTCAGCGACGAAACCCAGCGGCAGGGGCCCGACAATCTCACGCAGCGCATCGCCCGCGATCGCGACAATTGGCAGAGGCGGATTCAGCAATCGATCCTCGATCGGATCGGCTTCGAATCCGAGCTGATATTCGAGCTCGATCCCCAGGCGAATAACTTCCCCGAAATTTCAGTTCGTCATTTCGACGTTCGCGCGAAGGATGCGCCGCATCGGTTCGTCTCGGTCTCGATGCATGTCGTGCTTGAGCCTACGGAGGAACGCGCGCACGACCCACTGCCGCGCTCGCAGCGGGAGCGGGAAGAACGAATTCGCTATATCGCGGCGGAAGCGTTCAGGGACGAGATAACGCTTCACGATTGCTGGTTCGATCGGCGGAAGGTCGAATCGATACTAGCGCGAGCCATGGATCGAGCATTCAAGAGCACGGCGCATCGCAGCCGCCTCGTTCAACTGGAGCCCATCAGCCCGCCAGTCTTACGCGAAGAGAAAGTCGCTTGTACGATTGCATGGAAGGGCCACGCCGGGCGTCAAATCGACTTCTACGTAGAAGCCGTCCTCGGCCTCGAGCCGGGCGGCACCGGTCTCTTCGACTCGCTTCATTTGAAGACTCGACCGGAATGGCTCAAGGATCAAGCGTGGCGCGCTCTCGAAATCGCTATGCATGGCAAGGATTTCTGGGACCTGGCGTTAGCCGACCAAGCCGAAGTGGGGGCGCGGGTAAAATCCATTCTGCGGGCAGCCGCGACAGAGACCGGCCAATCGGTCGACCTCATCGTCGCCAACGTCGTGCTGCCAGAAAACAGATGGCTCGACAAACAGTTTCTCGAATTGTCCGGTGGGACGTTTAAGACGAAGAACAATCTTGGACTTGCGGAGTTCGACGTCGCTCTCGAGATAAAGTTCCACACGATCAGGCCGCTCGTCGACTTCGTTCGCCATCATGGTGACCTCGGACAAGGGGCTAATTTCAACGCGGCGATCGAAAAGGCGATATTGGATTTGGTGCGCAAGACGGCCGCGTCCGTCATGTCCCAGGTTGAACACACCGAATACTTCGCCAAATGGGAAAAGTGGGACGACCTGGTGGACGCCACGTCGTTGGCGCAGCCGGGTGAGCCGAACTATGTCCACAATCGCCTCGTGTCGGCGATTACCAACGAGCTGCGCTCTCGCTTTACGCCGGCGCTCTGCCTCGTGCGTTTGAGGCGGGTCGACAAGAAGGTTGGCGAGATCATCAGCGCGATCATGGCGCTCGGACCGATGACTGTAGATCTCAACATACGACCCGAAAATCTGTCATCCGATGCGCAGATCATTCCGACCACCGTTAGGTTTCGGCCCGGTGTTCTAGACCCATCGAGCGTACCAGACGTGATCGCGCGCGGATTGGATCACTTCAAGTTCGAGGCTATCCTCGATACGCTAAGGAGTGCGTCACGGCAGTTCTTGGATGGTCTTCCGGCGGCAGCAATCAGGAGTATGAGGAAAGGGCTTGCGGCACCGATTGATCCAAATGATCAGCGTGCGATGCAAACACGGCTCGAGCAGCACGTATCCCGGCTGATGATCGATACATATGGCTTCTCTATCCATGTGGAAGATGTCGAAGTTGGTGCCACGCGGGAAGAGACCCTAGCGTTCGGCGTACCGGGCCTCGGCATCACGGCGAAGCAGGCACTCCTCGAGCAGGAGAGGCAGCAGATCGAGATGTCGCTCAAAGAGCCGGACGAGCTTCGGAAACTCGTCAAGAAGCTGCACGAGGCCTTGCAAAACAATCCTCTCTTAACGGCGGAGGACCGAAATCGCTATGATCAAGACGAGAAGCTGCTGGAGCGTGCCGAGGCCAAGATTGCCGATCACAGCGAGAGGATGAGAAGAACGCTCGGAGCGTCGGTCAATTCGACCTTGCTGCTTGCTGCTGAGGTGCGACGCTCCGGACACGATGCGGCTGATGTTGGCGCCGCGCCAAACGATGCGACCCGAAGCGACGACGATATCATCGATGTCACTCCCCGGCCGTCGGCTGGGCCGGATCGTCTATGAGCCGCCGCTATGACGGAATCGACTGATGACGAACTGAATTCAAGCCATCCCTCGGACCGTGCAGCGGCTGCCGGAGGCGGGTGGGCCCAATCGTCACGACGGCCTACAGTAATCAAAATTGACCTGCAGAGCAGAGGCTCTCTGCGCAGCGGCCTCTCCGGGGTTTTGAGCGGCCGATATCTTCAATTGTGCGTTTGGATGGCCGTGTCTCTGTTGGTGGGAGGAGTTGTTACCTTCGGTCCGCTGTTGTCCATCTCACAAGAATGGCTGGTGTCGCTCGGCTTTGCAGGCGAGCAGTCGCTCAAGTTGCTTTTCGCAGCTCTTATTTACGACATCGCCATCGCGTGGGGCGTTTTGCGTATCCTCAGCGGGGTCGGCGTTATCGATCTTGAGCATATTGCGCTCGCGCAAATCAGTACGCGATGTGCCGAATACCTCACTCAGCTCGATGCGCTGCCGTTCACGCTGACGTCGTCGACCAACCCGTTCTTCTTTTCTGGATCGAGCGCGAACAATCAGCTTGCCAAAACGGCGGCTTACAAGATGACTGACAATGTTCGGCTCGACGCCGCTTGTCGACGGTACGACTCCGTAAACTTGATTATCGATCGCGTGGTCGGCTCTATCACCGTTAACTCTGTTGGAGTGAGAGAGGCTCAACAGCTCGCGGTGCGGCTCGGAATCCTCGGCACATTCATCGGCATCGTGTACGCGTTGTCGCAAGCCGGTCATGTCGTCCATGCCGGCACATTGACGAGCGCTGACGTACAAAATTCGATCAACCTCATCGTGCGCTCATTGGGTGTCGCGTTTGCGACCTCGATCGCCGGATTGCTGGCATCGATATTTCTTCAGTTCATGGCGAGCATTCTGCGGTCTCGGGAGACGGATCTCATCGAACTTCTCGAGCGCGAGGCGGCTCGTGTGCAGGCGATTTGTCGCCGCGCTTCCGAGGACACCCCGCTGGGCGCGGATATCGAGGCGCTGCGTGAAACGCTCGGCGAGCACGTCCAGTTCATGCGGCGGCAAGAAAAGGACATGATCGCAATCTCAAGCCGGTTTGGCGATGCGCTCGCCAGAACGGAGAATACGTTGGCCCAGCCGATCTCCGCGCTGGAGCAGACCGGGCGCCGTCTCAGCGAGTTGCTGGTCGCGCAAGGCGAAGCCGTTACCGGCCTCGAACGCATGACGACCTCGGTCGGGAATATCGAAACGCGGGTCGCTGCTCATTTCGAAGCTTCCGCTAGACAATCTGCCGAAGTCCAGAAGGAGGCTTTACTGAAGCTGGCCGAAGTGCTGCGGCTCTACTTCGATCATCTGGTGGAGGAAGTCAGAACCGGGTGGGGCCGCGAATCGCGCGAGAAGTTCGAGGGGCTGGTGGATCATCGTCTCTCAGAGGCGGTGCGGCAGAGCGAGGTTGCCGCAGGCCGGCAGACCAGGCTGCTTAGGCGAACGTCGTGGTTGGCGGGATTGCTGCTGCTGATTTCCACTGCTCTATTGTTCGTGGCTGTACACAACTCCGGTGTCCTCGACTGGCTCTGGACGCACGTTAAGGCGGATTAGGGCGATGGCGCGCCGAACTGATCATTTGTGGGCCGATAGCGGGGACGACTACACGCCGGCGACCGATTTGGTCTTTTCGATGTTTGCGATGACGGTGCTTCTTCTCGCCATGTTCGGGGCCGGCGATCATGTCAAGACGATGGAGAACGTAAACACCATCAAGGTTGATGCCCGCCTGATTGAGGAGCTCCGCCGGGAAATTGATGCTATCGCGGGAGAAAATCGAGCGCTCAAGCAACAAGGTGGGCCGCAGCGCCTGGATGCTCAAATACGGCTTGGTGTTTTGACAGAAGCCGAGGTCGGTCCCTTCATGTCCGATGAGCTACATTTTTCGCCGAAGGTCAGGCAGCGACTCTTGGCGATGGTGAGCCGCCGTGCAGGCGATATCGAGAAGATGCGCGCCAACCTCTTGTTATTCGAGATCGGAACGTCTGCCGCCCTCGGCGCATCGAGCGAGGGGGTGGACCTCGCTATGATGGAGACGATGAATTGGGCCGAGGCGCTGATGCGCAGCCTGAGGAGCAGTGCCCTCCCGGTCGGATGTGTTGGAGTCGTCCCGACCGGAAAGCTGCACGCCGCACATCTCCGCGCCTTGACGACAGTTCGCGGGGCCGGCAAGTCTCTCGACGACTTCGAGAATCTCTTGAGATTGAAACCTGTGCCGCCATTGATTACTCGTGAGCTCGAAAGCACGAGAGCCGAAGATCGCCGAATTGCGATATGGGCCGTGCGCGTGCCACTCGGTGATTGCGACTCCAACGTCCTCTCCGCATCCCTGGGCGATCTCAGGAATGGCCGCTGAGTAGCCAGCCGGTCAATCGGACTTGAGATGATCAAGGTCGCGCCCATGCCTCCCAAGGCGAAGCGCGCCGCCTAGTGTGTAGGTCCTCTGCGTCGCCTGCGCGGTGATACGCTAATTTCGCTCACGGCCCCGCCCCTATCCCCAGCGCCTTGATCCGTGACGCCAGCGTCGTCGGCGTCATCTCCAGCATCGCGGCCGCGCCGTCGTTGCCGAAGATCTTGCCGCCACAGGCGCGTAGCGCGGCGGCGATATTTTGGCGTTCGAGGTTGCGGAGTTCGGCGGCGGTCAATACTGCTGGGCGGGGCTCGGGCATTTGGTGGCTGCTGCCTGCGGTGAGTTGAGCCGGGCCGGGCGAGTCCGGCGGGTCGAAGCGCAGGCGCCCGTTCTGCGCCAGGATGGTGGCGCGTTCGATGACGTTCTGCAGTTCGCGGACGTTTCCGGGCCAGTCGTAGCGCATCAGCTTGCGCACGTCGCCTTCGGACAGCCGCAGCATATTGCCCTTGTCGCTTCGCTCGCTGGCGAGGAAGTGGCGCGCCAAGAGCGGAATATCCTCGCGGCGCTCGCGCAGCGGCACCGAATGGATCGGGAACACGTTGAGGCGGAAGTACAGGTCTTCGCGAAAGCGGCCGCGCTGCACGTCCTGCTTGAGGTCGCGATTGGTCGCCGCGATGAGGCGGACGTCGACATTGCGGGTGCGCTTGTCGCCGACGCGCTCAAAATGGCCCTCCTGGAGCCCGCGCAGCAGTCGTTCGCGGCCGGCAATTTCCTCGGGCCGCTGCTGCTCGGCTGGCTGTTCGACACTGTCGGCCGCCGCCGCATGATTGCCTTCACCTATAGTGTGTCGGCGATCCTGCTGGCGGTGTCGGGCTATCTGTTCTCGATCGGTGCGCTCAGCGCGCAGGACAAACGATCGCCCGGATGGTGATCTTCTTTTTCGCGTCGCCGGCGGCGAGCGCGGCCTATCTCACCGTCAGCGAGACCTTCCCGCTGGAAGTGCGGGCCTTGGCGATCGCCATCTTCTATGCGATCGGCACGGGCATCGGCGGCGTCGCCGGGCCGGCGCTGTTCGGCGCGCTGATCCACACCGGCTCGCGCGGCAGCGTGTTCGCCGGATATCTGGTCGGATCGCTGCTGATGCTGGCGGCAGGACTGATAGGCTGGCGCTACGGCATCGCCGCCGAGGGCGGGTCACTGGAGCAAATCGCACGGCCGCTGGCCGCAGCCGAAGAGAACTGATGAGGCCACATTCTGCCGAGACTCCCGTCGCATCGGAGCACAAGGCGCCTTAGCCGCAGATGATCGATCTGGATAATTGCGCGATGCTGCTCGATATCGACGGCACGCTGCTCGATTTCGCGCCGACGCCGCGCGAAGTCTGGGTGCCGCCGGACCTCGAGGCTACGCTGCGGGCTCTGCACGCGCGCACTTCCGGCGCGCTTGCCTTGGTGAGCGGGCGCTCGGTCAACGACATCGATCTGATCTTTGCGCCGCCGCGGCTGCCCGCGGTCGCAAGAATAACGGCGCATTCAGATAAAGCAGCGTAGTTCCGCGCTCACTTGGCGGATCCTGACGCTCATGGTTTCTACGCTTGGCGCGACACTTCGTAGTAGCCCTGCAGCGGCACGCTGCCACCGTCCCACCGCGGTCTCCCGCGGCCAACGAGCACCGAGCGGGAAAGAAGCTCGTTCCGCGTCAGGCACGCGTTTTCCGGAATGAGGATGCAGTCGGGGCAGGCGCCGCCCCGGTGGTTGCAGATGCTTTCCGATCCGCACCTCAGGCTGGTGGGGTCGACCATCTTGTCGAGGACTTCGTTGCCGGCGACTTCATCCCCCCGCTCTCTCCACATGGAGGAGAGATTGCCGAGATCCATGGTCATGCCCCGCCTGTAGACGAGGAACGCGAGATCGGGCGCGAAGATGTGCTCGCCGAACGAACCGAGATCCAGCCCCGACATCGAGGCCGACACCTCGATGAGGTGATGCGCCATCGTGTGAAGGAGGGTGTAGACGAACGGATAGGCATTGCGGGGAACGGTCCCTTCCTTCCTGTACTCGTCGAGGAAGCGCGAGAACCTCACATCGTCGTCGTCATTAATGCGTGCGAATTCCTGGATGAGCCGTCCGCCGAGGCGTACTCCGTCCGGCGCCGGCGCGAGAGGAATCCCGTTCGCGGCGAGCCATCGCAGGACGGTGGCCTCGTCAAGCTTCACGTAGAAGCCCTCGTTCGATTGCATCAGGCAAAGAACCGGATGCCGAAGCGTCTCGCTCACGATGACGCGGTCGAACAGTCGCAGCCGGACGGGCATCTCGCCCTGTCCGGCTTTGTCGCGCTTTACCGTCGGTGTGGCCGAGGTCCGGGTGTAGCCGAAGGTATACTCGCAGATCTGAACGTCCCGGATCAGTCGCATCTCCGCGACGCCGAGCAGATCGAGCCGTCGACGCGAAGCGGCGCGGATGCGGTCGCGTTGCTCCTCGCTCGCTACGCCGTCGGGGAACAGGAATTCGTCGAGGACCGTCACGTCGACCGAAATCTGCTTGCCGTCGGCGAGCTGGCCTCCGTGCAGCTTCTCCTCCGCGAGAGTCCTGTGCTCCACCGCCATCCTGATCGGATCGAAGCGGCGCACGAATTCCGGACGCGTGGCGCAGGCCTGCAGGATGCCCGGTTCAGTGCGCCTGTGCTGCGCTAAGACCGTGGCATTCCATTCCGCGTCTCTCGCCGCGATCGCGGAGAGCTGCGCGTCGACCATCGCCTGAGTGGAATTTGGATTCGATTGGAACATCCGCACGATCTGCCGCAGTTGATCGTAGTTGGTCCATTCAAGCTCGCGTCCAGCCTCTCTGAGGAGCGATTGCTTCTCCTCGTCGGAAAGCTCCGCCGCGGGATAGCCGAAGTGGGTAGCGAGAAACGCTGCAAGTTCGCCCTCTCGCGCTCCGGCCAGCAGTTGCAGATAGCGGTCCTCGTTGAAGACGAGAAGCCGGTCGCCATGCGTGTAGTGGACCGCCGAAGCCCGGTACGATATGGGCTCCATATTGATCTCGGCGAACACGGCGTGGTCGTTCGGCGCGGCCTGCATGGTGAGCGGACCCAAGGTCTGGAGCGTCCAACGGTCCCGCTGGAGAAGCTGGCGCGGCGTGTGGCAGGCGACGCATTCAAAGTGCCAACCCGAGAAGGGGCCGGGCGGTCTCCGGAGGTAGAAACGTTCGGAGTCGCAGGAGGCGCAGCGCCTGATCGTGTGGATCTCGCCACCGTTGGACCAGTATCTGTAAGCGGGAGAGATCGGCTCGACCTCGCCCGACCAGTGCGTCATCACGACGTCGATCTGCTGCCAGTCGTTGACGCATTGGTCCGACCCGCTCGGACAGGCCGCGCGGAAACGTTCGACCTCCGTCGGCAACCGCTCGACCTGATCGCATTGCCTGTGCAGACCGCACCGGCCGCACGCGAAGGCGAGCGGGAAGGGAACGTATCCGACGCGATCCGGGACCTGAAAGACGAGGTTGCCGGGAGGAACGATCACAGCTTCGTCCCGCAGGACGCGGCCATCGACGGCCAGATCGATGGGGACGGGATGAAGGAGACCTATTCCTCGCGTGGCACGGACGGCCCAGGCTTCGAAATATTCCTGGATCTGCTCGCCGATCAGTCTGCGGTTCACCGTCCGCAATTCGTCGTCGGCCAGGCGGTTTCCCGAGAAGGAGACCGCCATGCAGGCGCCTTGTCCGCCTTCGAAGGTGAACAGGCTGTTGGGCGCGTAGGCGGAAGCCAGTTGCGTCCGCGATCGCTGCATCGTCGGAGCGTTCGTCATCGGTCGGCCTCCGTGTCTAGTTCGCTTCCGCTCGCGCGTCGGCCCCGCGGGCCGCGATTGCGGATCGTCGCCATCGCGTCCGCGACCTGTTCTGTGGTCAGGCGAGAACGCGTCATCGTCCGCGGCGAGCCGACGATCGATCCGTGGGCGTCTACATCGCGCAGGCTGGTCATGGGACGGGGCAGGCCTGTGTAGGGATTGTTCCAGAAGTTACCTAGCGTCCCGGTGATCTCTCCGCTCGACGATTCCTGCTGGATCTTCTCGACGGCTGCCCGGACCAGCCCGGCATAGTGGACGGGGTTGTTCGGCATGGCCACCGCGGCATCGACGCCGACCGCGTCGGCGACGAAGGCCACGCAGTCGGCGAAGGCGGCGGGATCACCAATGATGCGGGCGAACAGATCGATGGTGGTGGGCAGCAGGACGCTTCCCTTGCGGGCATCCGGCGCCCGAATGAAGGACTCGTTGTGCCGGATCCCCGCGATCCAGGTCTGTACGAGCGACGGGATTGTCCTGCCGATCGCTTTGTCGGCCCATCGCTCGACCGCAGGCGGTGAGATCATGCGTTCTAAAAGGCGGTGGAAGGATTCGTGGACCTCGACGACGAACCTGTCGCGCCTGGTCTGCGGGGTCGGGATCAGCAGCGAGAACCCGACGTGCGTTCTCCCGACGCGCGACGAGGCCTGTATGTACTCGGCGATGTCGGAGGGCATTCCGGCGAACGCCATGGCGTTGAAGGATTCGACGTCCACGCCGTGCGAGATCGCGGAGGTCGCCACGATGCCGCGCAGCGCGTCGGCGATGTCGTCGGTCTTCGGATCGAAGGGTTCCTCGGCTCTCCGGATCACGGACTGGATCCCGCCGATGTCGACGCCTCCGGAGATCAACTCCATGGCGAACCGGTCCACGGCGTAGTCCTCGCCCATCTCCGCATGAGCTTCGCGGAATTCGGATTCGAGCGCCGAGAGGATCTGGTCGCCGCCCTTCTTGTTCGTCACGTAGGTCAACTGGATCCTGTGTAGATCGAGCAGATCGTTGAGCCGGTCGTAACGCGATGCTGCAGAGGCGTTTGCGACGGCGCCGCGTCGGCGATCCGCCCAGCGTGCGTCCGAGATCGACGCCTCGATCTCCGCCGCCGCCCTAGCGTTACGCGCGGCGTCTGGCGCCGACAGGTCGCGCTGCCAGCGCGTGATCGTCGTGGCGTGGGCCGCGAGTACCGACAGGGTCGTGACGGTATGCAGCCGCCCGTTCGTCATGAGGCTGGCATACACGCGCGCCCACGGAGCCGCGGCTTCGCGCCCGGGCGGGCTGTCTCCCGATCCTGCGCGGGCGCGCTCTGCCTCGCTGCCCAGAAGGTACGACGCCATGCGCGTGTAGAAGCCGGCGTGCAGGGAAGGTCCGGGATGAGGAAACTGGACCACCCTTTTCTGGTAGAGGGCGCCTGTGTGCTTGGCGACGTCGGCCGCCGTCGCGGTGGCGCCGATGACGTGCGGCAGACGGGGGGCGTCGGGCCGTCCCGGATGGCGGCAGGCGCGCTGGCCGAGAAGAGTGGCCAGGCGTCGGAGCCACGCGAAGAGGGTGGTTTCGAATATCCCGCCGAACGTCCCAAGGCTCTCCTCCAGGAGGTGCATCTCGTCCTGGACGATGATGCTGGGAAACGGATCGAAAAATGCTTCGACGCCATCGGCGTAGGAGGGGGCAACGCGTTGACAGCCTTCGGGAGGAGCGGCGGCCGCCTCGGCGCCGTTGGCCATCTGGAAGAGGCCGTTCGGACCGCCCCGCAGGAGCCTCGCCATTCCGAACATTCCGCCGATCTTGTCGATTGTCTGTGTGTTCTGACCCAGCAGTGCGAGCTTGTCGATCGTCCCGAGTAGGATCGAGGGAGCGGCGCGGTAGATGTCCGTATCGACGAGTAGAAACGGCAACGGTTCGACGGCGCGCGGGTGTTCCCTATTCCAATCGCAGTCCGGATTCTCGCATACGATGCCCAGCCTGTGGCTGCGTTCCGGAAAGAGGCGCAGTATCGTTCCGTCGTCGCTATTGCAGAAGGGACATGTGGGCAGCTTATTCCAGGCCTGCTTAGCGACGGCGTAGGCACGGTCTTCCGGCGCCGGGCTCGTCATCAACCGGGTTTCGGACCTGCCGCGCGCGTCGTTCAAGACGGGGATGCAGCGGAGCGGCTCGGCGACCGAAGACCCGACCTGAGTGCTGTTCGGCGTATTGGTGCCGCCGACCCAGAAACCGATCTCGAACGCGGCGCCTGCGAGAGACGATAGTCTCCGGATCATTTCTGCATGCGCCAGGAGCCTCGCTAGGCGTTGCGCTTGCTGGACCGTCAGTAGCCGCAGCGGATAGTGCATCATCGCGGTCACCCCGCGGAGTTTGCCCCTCAGTCGGTCCAGGAATAGCGCGAAGGTCAGGACGCCGAAGAAGGCCTCCGTCTTGCCGCCGCCCGTCGCCATGAACAGGAGGCTTGCGGCGTCCTCGTCGAAAGCCGCGTCGAAATCCTGAGTATAGGCGTTTAAGCGCGACGCGAAGGTCGGAACGTGGGCGAGTATGAAGGCTAGCTGGAACAGGCGCCAGCCGGGAGGGGAGCCTGCGTCCCGTCGAGGGTTGGCACGCGAGAATGTCCGGTTGAGCAGCAGCCAGGCCCGGTAGGGCGCGGCCTCGGGCGACGCGGCCGAGGCCTGCCAGGCTCGTTGGGAGCGTTCGAGCAGGTCGATGCCGTGGCGGATACGGTCCTTTTCCGCGCGCCAGCTTTCCAGATCGGCCCGGAAGCGGTCGCGCTGCGCGATCTCGTCCGCTTCGGAGCCTTCTTCACCGGGCTGGACGATCTCAGTGTTGGAGGCGACGCGGCCGATCCAACCGTCCATGTCGTCGGTAAGTGCGTAGAGCCCGGAGACCTCTGTGGCTTCCAGTCCCAGGGTCTCGTAGCTCGTGGTCAACGAGGGGATCACCGTGGCCGCGGTACGGGGGAGCACGTATCGCGGCATCCAGGTCGTGCGGAGCGATCTGATGCCCGCCGAAGAGCCGAGGTCGATCACACCGCCGTTCACTCCGATCGCGGGCATCGTCATGAAACCGGCTAGATGATAGCTCCGCTTGACGCGCTCCAGCCGCAGGGCACAGAGCGCTTCGTCCGGAAGTTCGACGGCGATCGCGACGTTGAACAGGCCGCATTCCATGCGGTCGTCGTGCTCGCGCAGGTTCTCAAGCGCAATACGTACCGAGTGGGAGTCGGGGGCCAGCGGGTCTGGGATTGGCTGGACGAGCAATTGAACGTGGAAGGTCGGCACGACATCGGCCTGGACAGGTGTCGCCGCCCTTGCCGTCGTCAAGAAGGCTTCCCAGTTTTCGCGGCTCCAGAACGCCTCCGACGGCGGCCGGATCCGGCGCCAGGCGCCCTGGCTACCCTGCTCCGACGAGAGCCAAGAGCCGCAGGCCCGTTGGATTGCAAGGCGGAGCTCGGCCGAATAATCCGCGGATAAGAGCTCCCATGCCGCGGGATCGCTTGGAAGTGGGAGTTCGAGCACGGGAGCGTCGACCGCCACCCTGATCCATTTGAGCGGTGCTTCGTAGCTGCGGGAGTGGGCATCCGGAATGCGCAGTCGACCGATGGTAGGAGGCGTGGCTTCGATATCGCCGCCGCCATCGTCGATCGTGCGGTCGTCTCCCGCCGGCAGGACGGCGTTTGTCGGCACGACGACACCCATGGCGGCATGGACCTCCCGCGAAATCGCCGAGCGGAGTGCTGCTTTCCGGGCGCTTGGCGTGTCCGCGGGAATTTCGGCGGTCGCGCGCTGATTGATGGTCGTCCTGATGCGGTCGCGGGCGGCGTCGCTGAAGTCGGCCCGGGGGATAAGACGGCCTTCGCGCGCGAACAGCTCGTCGGCGGTCGGCAGGCCGCGCAGATAGACTGCCAGCGAAGGGCGCACGCGCACGACCCCCTGCGGACCGGCGCGCACCTTGAAATCGAGCCCGTGCGAGGGAATGCGGATGTCGCTCGATTCGTCGTCGCCATCTTGATTGTTCCGGGGCACGATGAAGCCACTGGACAGCTTGTAAGAGGGCTTGCCGCCCAGAATAGACGCCCCGTGCACGCCGTCCCCCGAGACGACGCGGCGAGTTCTCTCTAGCACGGCATCGCAGACCGCTTCTTTGAGCTCCTGGCGTTCGTCGGGCGTCATTCCCGCGAGAGAGATCGGATCAGCCATTTCTCCCATCCTCCCGCAGTGTCTTCACGTCTTCGATGGCGTCGACACCTTCCAGAACCTGTTGCCAGACATCGCGCATGGAAGCCCAGGCGGTGGCCGCCTCCGGATCGAGGACGAACTGCACGACGCGTTGGTTGAACAGATGTCCTTCTTGAGCGCGGTAGGACCGCGAAGGGGTGATGGCCGCGTCCCAATAGGTTCTGGCCAACATCTCGTTGATGCCTGCGGCAAGCATGAAGGCACGGAAACGCGGCCAGTCGCGCGCCGCGCCCGGCTGCCGTGCGCCGTCGATCTTTATGGGGGCATCCGCCGCGTTCAACCAACGAACGATGTTGTGCACTTCGGTGTCGGGCACCGACGGGGTGTCGCGCTGTATGTCACGCAGTACGCGCCTCGCCTTGTCGATGACGGTGAGGCCGGGTAGCCGCGCCCGGATGTCGGCGATCGATCTGTGATAGAGACCCAGTTCGCTGATGCTCTTGCGAGATCCGGCGAGAGCTCTTCGGATGAGTTCGCGGACGTCGTTCTTCAGGACGAGGATGCTGTCGCCGGGTTCGACGTCTCGGGCGTTGATCTTCTCGAACGGCCGTGTCTCGCCGGGCGACAGCAGAAGTACGTCGCTCGTGGGCCGGTAGCGCAGGACGAGGCCGCGTCGGGTCCGCATCTCGACGACCGGGCCACGATAGGCTTCGTTCGCCTGGGTCAGGTCTATCCGCTCCTCCTGGTCCGACACCGTCATCCGGAATTCCGCTTCGGCGACGTCTAGCGTCTCGTCCGTCCCGCCGCGGCGCAGCGCTTCCGTGAGGGCGGTTACCCTGCTTGCGATAGGCGCGAACGCCGCGAGACGGTGCAGCGGAGCGAGCTCGGCCGACAACAAGGCGCTGCCGGCGGTATCGCCGAGAAACAGCACGAGGTTCGGATCGAGCGATGTCGTGAGCAAGGCGCGGACGGCCTGTGTGGAGGGACCGACCACGATGATCCGCTTGATACCTGCCTGGGGCGAGAGTTCGAAGATGCCGCGGTGGTCGATCACCGCGCACGCGCAGGTAAGCGCCCGGTCCGAAGCAAGATAGGTCTCCGCGATCCTGCGGTCGGGAAATGCGAGAACCGTGCTGGCCGCGTTCCATTCGGCCATGTCCATGAGGGTCGACAGCTTCAGGGAGACCGGTGTTTCCGCTTCCCATTCGACGACCTTGGCGTCGATCGCATCGGCCAGCGACGTGATCTCAGAGGCTTGGCCCGGGGCGATTTCGGTGGCCTGCCGGAGAGCGCCGAGAACCATCCGGGGGCGGAACATGGACCGGATGGCCGCATCGACCTCGTCGTCCGCGTCGTAGAGAACGTCGGTGATCCTGCGTGCTTCGGCGAGGCCCATCGGCAGCGAGGCGGCGCGCCGGAGGAATGCCAAGGTCCTCGACACGTTCTTCGTCGCGCTGCTGCCGTCTTCCCGCAACGTGCGTCCGAGGGAGACGAGGCGCTCGCGAAGGGGCGCGAGCGAGGCGTCCTTGATGTCGGCCTGGAAGGCGATGCCGTGCATCGTCTGCGGAAACACCGCAGCGGGACCGAGCAGGCCTCTGTGGTCGAGATAGACGCCGAGTTCGATGATGCGGCTCTTGGGATGGCGCGCACCGGCCGTGGCCTTCATGACCCTCGTGGCTCGCCGGAAGGTGGAGGCGTCGTCCGCGAGGACGATCACTCCGGGGCGTCGACCCGGTGTATCGTCGAGCGATCGCAGCAGAGCCTCCAGAGGAGACTCCCATTGATCGGGGAGCTCCGAGCGGCCCGCCTTTGTCAGATCGACGATGACCGCGTCTAGCCCGAGCAGCGTAATGCGATCGCTCCGAACGTATCGCGCCAATTCCTCCGGTCGCTTGGCGGCAGGCAGTCCGAACAGGGCGAAAGGCGTGGTGCCTGGATCACCCGCCAGCCTGAAATGGTCAGTCAACCCGGCGTTCTTCTCGGTCAGGAGAGTATGCCGGCGGACGCGTCTGAGGATCGTCTCGCTCGCTGGCTGATAGGGGGCTCCGCCTCTGGAGCGTCGGGGGTCGAACACGACCGTCGTTTCGAGCAATGTGGGGCTGCGTACGACGATGGCTTCTTCAGACAGCACGCTGGTCGCGTCTGCGAGCTTCTGGTCGAGGTCCCTCAACCTGATCTCGATCATCTCAAGAGACTCATGGGCGAGACCGGCCAGCTTCCAATCGCGACCTTTCGGGTCATTGATCGCATCTCGCGCGGCCGTCGCGATGTCGTTCGGATTGACCAGTACGAGACGGGCGGCCCAGGTCGATCCGTCCCGCCATGGCCAGTAACCGAACGTCGCGTGAGACAGGCGACCGTTGCATCGTGCCTCGCGCAGCGCGATGCACGCGGCGACGAAGGCTCCGCCGGGAGGTTCCGGCCACGTCAGGACCGCCCGATCAATACCGTCTCTTACGCTTTCGAAGATGGCGTCGATGAAAGGACCGCCAGCATCTGCCGCGAGCCAGTCCGAAGGCTTGGCGCGGATGGAAAACCGCGGGCGGGTCGGCTTCGAAAGGCCGGGGCGTTCGAGCTGCGTGCTCGGGGGCGTCCGCGCGGCGCTCGAAGCCAGCAACGTCCTAATCTTCTCCGTCTTCGCCTTCTGTTGCTCCTGCCTGGCCGCGGGATCCAGCCCGCGGGACGCGGGATGAGGGAAGCCTCCGCGATGGTTCTTCACGCTGCCGCCGCCTTCGACCGCTTCGCGAGTGCCGCGGACAACCCGTAGGCCAATTCGACAGCCTCCTCGAAGTCGCCGACCCGGCTCATCGCGCTCTGCAGACACTTGGGGTCGGGAAGGGGGAGGGAGTTGAGCGAGCCAACCGAGACGCTCGAGGATCCGCCGATGCGCCGATAGCGGCGATCGACCGCGGCGCTATTCAGCAAACGGCAAAGCAGCCTCAGCGCCGGCCTCCCGCCTTTTGGGACAAGCAGGATGGTATGGTTCTCGGAAACGTAGCCGCGATACTTCTTCGCTACCTTCTGCGGGATGACGCCTGCGACGAGGCGTTTAGACTGTTTGCTGTTAGTCGTGCGCTGCAGGATGATCGATGCCGTGCGGACGATCGCGCTCGTCTGCTCCTCGAACGTCACGAAATCGATGCCGCTGTGGGTCTTGCTTGCGGGATGGCATGGCTTCCCGGGACGCACGTTCTTCGCCCAGAAGAGAGGGTAGGCCCCCCGCGTTTTGCATCCGCGGCGAAGACGGTGTTCCTCGCGATTCCACACGAAGTATCCCGCCCTCGGTGACACGCCGTAGTCGCTCAGGCGCGATGAGCACAGGTCCATCGCCCCTTGATCATCGCCCTCGCGGTCCGGCAAGGTCCAGGGCGACGTCGGTGCGGACGTGGCTGCGGTGACGATCCCGTTCGCCGTAAAGCGCCAATTGCGGTCGAGCTTCCCATAGGAGGGCGCGAACGAGCCGTTTGATCTGCCTTCCTTGATCCGGAAAAGAGACACGCAGGCGTCCTGCTGGACGTCGTGAAATACGTCCTGGCGTTCCAGGGCATCGATGCGCAGAACGTCGGTGCGGGATCGGATGCTTTCCCGGAGTTTGCCGAAGAGACTGCCGGCGATGAAGCTGGACGGCGAGACGACCGCGACCAGGCCTCCAGGCTTTGCCAGACGCATGGCAAGGTCGATGAAGAGCGCGTAGCGATTAACGTGCCCAGGCGACGACACGGCATCCCATTCGGGAACGTATTCGGAGCTCGAACTCAGGATCCTGCCGTAGGGCGGATTGACGAAGACGGCGTCGTATCTGATCGGATTGCTGCCAAGCTGCAACGCGTCTCCGACTCGCAGGATATGCCTGTCGGCTTCGACATCGAAAGGCTCGCCGAGGCGGTCGGCGACAAGGGCGTCACCGAGGAGCGCGAGGTGCTCGTCGATCTCGATTCCGGTCAGGCGGGTCCGGATGTCCCTCGTTGGGCAGCCCAATTCGGCCATTCGGCCCGCGATGCTAGACACAAAGGCTGCGCCGCCTGCGGCCGGATCGATAATCCGGGCCTTCGTGAGGTCGAGGCCGGCTCGCTGCGCCGCCTTGATCAGATGGTCCACGATGGCCGGCGGCGTGAAGTAGGTCGCCTTCTCCCGGCGGACGGATGCCTCGATAAGCAGGGTGTAGAACGTGCTGATCCAGTAATGGCGATCGTCGATGCCGAGCTCTGACAGAAAATCGGCGAGATCGGACGTGGCGCGCGCATACCGCGTCGACGCTCCCCGGTCTAACAGGGAAAGTGCCAGCGCGATCCGGGTTCGCGCCTGCATGTTTCCGATCGAATTGAATGAGCGCTCAATGCCGGCGATCGCTCTGCGAAGCGCCGCACGGACGTCCTTCACACTCGCCTTCGTTTCGATTGCATCAGTCAATTGTCACCCCAATAAATTGTACAATATGTCAGTTTGGCTTTGCAATCGGCAATATTTCCCGTCGACACAAATTTTTGGTGGAAGCGTGTTTGGCCGCCGTCGCCGGCGAAAACGCCGGCTTTTAGACCGCCAAAAGCGATTCATGAGTCAACGCCGTTTGCAGGAGTAGTGGCGGGAATGTGTGCATCCCCGATACACGAGATCGGCGTGGGATTCGATTTATCAGAACGAGGCCGGAGAAGGTGGGGCTTTCGCTGAATCGACCAGCCGTCGGCGCAGCGGTCGACGAGCTCATCGACGCGGCGGCCGGCGGCGGCGTGGTCGAAGCCCTGGACGACCAAGCGAGCTATCAATGACCCACTCAATCGAGCGAGTTCGCCGTCGTCCTCGCGCGCCGGGGCTTCGAGAATCACGACATGCGGCGCGACCCGTGCGACGTCGTCGCGGGACGGCTTGCGCAAGGCCCGCTGCTGGTCGCGGTAGGCCCGTTGATAGTGTGCCTGCTCGGCGAGGCGTTTTGTTCTCGGCTTTTGCATCGATCCCTCTTGTCCACATGGGCTAGACTGTCCGCCGTCTTCTCGAAGGCGAACTCCGCGATCCAAGTCTGAGGCGAACCGATGCAAGCCACAAAATCCCGCCGGTGGACGGATGCGGGGTGGTAGTCGGCGATAGTGCCGAACCAAGCTCGAGCGCTAAGGGCCGGTCGAGGCGCCTCATGCCCGATGCAATGAAGAGGAAGTTCAAGCTATGCAGCGTGACGCGCTTTAAGACGAAGAGGTGTTGTCGCATCCGCTCTCCCGACTGGACGCCGTCCAAAGATGCCTGCAGGCGATGGGCAAGCGGTGCAGGCCGACTTGCCGGCTGTAGGTCGGGTTCGTGAAGCGGGAAACTTCAGGCCACGATCTGACGCGTTCGTCGACGGTGCCGTGTATCCCGTCTGATACCTGCCGGCGAGCGCCCACCGCTCATCCCTGAATCGGAAATTCCTGACTTTGCAACGCAGGTCTCGAACGTTGAAACGATGATATCGAACTTTGAATCGGTAATTTCGAACTTTGAATCAAAAATGCGCAACTGTTTGTGCGTCGCGGACAACTCGTCGGCACTGATGCGTGACGTCTTTTCCGTCAAGACAATGGTCTGTCAACTGCATTTGCCGCGCAGACGACGCGATCTGCGCGGTGCGTTAGGTCCGTTGCCGACCTGCGACCGCGTTTCGATCATGAATCTCACGTCGTTGCCTATAGCAACGCCGTCATCGAGTTCTGAATCGGTTTTGCATAGTCCTGAATCGGTTGCGTCGATCGCTGCGGCGATATTCAGCGTTTGGGATCGATGATCGCGCGCCATCACTGGCTCGCCATCGTTCGCGTCACGGGCCACCGGCTGCGCGCGCGAGCCGGTCGAGGTCAGGGCGAGCGACGGCAGATGGGTCACATTCGCGGGCGAATCTAAGCTAGGCAGAAAGCTCGAACCTGATCGCGCGCTGACTTGCGCGTGCAGGCCGTTCCGGAAGCGAACGACGTCCGGCGGGTGACGAATGCAGCTGCCGCCCCCTGTCCGGACGTAGCAGACGTCTCGGTCGCAGAGCGTGGGGCCGTTGGATGAGGCGCGATGCCCGGCGGAGCACCGGACTTCGCACACTTAATGCCTCGTCTGCGCCCGCTCGCGGGCTTGCAGGACGATCTCAAGGATTCGCTGGAGGCGGCGGACGGATCCGCCGGGCCATGCGGCGGCGACGGCTGCGCGTCGAAAGAACTCAGAGGTGAGACCTAGCGATCGTCGCCGCCGCGGTCGGCCGCGAATCCTTTGAGCAAGGTCGGCAGCAGCGCGTCGAGATCTTTGGCGGCGGGCGTCCGGAACGCGACGATGCGGAAACGGTCGCGCAGGGGCGAGGGCAACGGATCCAGTGTGTTTGCGGTGGCGATGTAGCTGACGTGGCTGAGATCGAGCTGGATCTGCAGCGCCGGGTCGGGATAGCGGGCGCTGGTCTCGGGCTCGAGTAGGCCCAGCAGGGCGTCCCACAGCCGTCCGTTGTTGGTACGCGATCAAGCCTTTTCGATCTCGTCGACTAGGATGATCGGGTTGGCGATGCCGCTGCGGCCAATCGCCAGCACCGGGTGACACTGCTCGGCAGTTTGCCAGCGCCGTTCGGTGCCGGCGAAGGTGTTGCCGTCGGACTGCGCGGCGTCGGCCCGCCAGATCGCGACACCGAGCGTTTCCGCAAGACGGCGCGCGAAACGGGACTTGCCGCTTCCGGGATCTCCGACGAGAAGCAGCGGTCGCAAACGGATGGTCGGACGACCGATCAGCTCGGTGAGCGTGTCATCGATCATCTCGACAGCATAAGGGAACTCGGCGATCAAAACGGCGCGGACGCCGCCGAGCGGGGGCCTCTCGGTCAGCGGCAAGGCTGTGTTGAGTGCGTGCTTGACTGGTTCGACGGACCTGTTGGCCTTGATCTGTTTGTCGTCGATCCGGCCGACGACGACGAGATGGCGGCTGAGTGAGCTGAGCGGTTCGGCTGCCGGCGGATCGAGCGGGGGCCGCTTCGATAGGGGCCCGCGACTTGGCCGCCTGCTGCGCCTCGTCCAGTCGGCGCCCGAGAAACGGCGCGACGTGTCCATAACCGCCGCCCGGATCCGGTACCGCGCTGTCTCCTCTCCGGAACGCCCGGCGCTCGCGACGGCGGACCAGGCGCACGCGTTGTCCTCAAGGCTGGACGCCGTCGGCAGCGCCGCCCAGCCGTAGATCACCTACTCGACCTGGTCGACAATTTCGAGATCGAGGGACGGCGCAATGCGGTCGAAGGCCTGGATCATGGCACTCGTAACGCGCCGGAATGCCGCGAGGTGGTCGGCGTCGCACGGCAACTTCAAAGATAGCAGGCGGACGCAGTCGCCGAGGCTGCGCAGCAGCGGCAGGTCTCGTACCACCGCAAGCCGGTCGAGTTCGGCGGCGAGCGCAAGACCGGTCGCGGGATCCAGCATGGCTGCCCAGGCTGCCGCAGGCGGCAGGCCCGGGCAGAGCTCCTCGATCTCCGCGACGAGGCGACGGCAGACCGCGTCGCCGAGATCGTCCCTTGCCAGTACGGCGTAGCGCAGCAGGCGCGGCAGGCCGACGAGGCGCTTTGCCTCGCTGTCTGACGAGTCCGCCGCCGCGCGCTCAGAGACGGCGTCCGGATCGAACGCGGCATGGAAGAAGGCGTGCGCGTCGTCGTCATCGGTCGGCATCGCCTGAGCAGTCGCCGTACTCCGGCCAGTCGTCGGGGCCGTTGCCGTTGGTCGCCGAGGGCGATCGTCCCTGGGAGGGATCGCCATCATCGAGGCCGGCGGGCCGGCCAAGCCGGTAGAACCGCGACAGGGTTCGAACCCAGTGGCCTTCCGGATCGGCGAACCAGACCTGAGAGGTCAGGATCCGTCGCGAGCCGAGCAGCGGATGATGCGTTACCTGACCTGCGAGGCGCAGACCAAGCGGCGTGATCACCGGGGCGTAACGGTCCAGCACCGGCGCTGTTCGCAACCGGTCTGTGACGAAGGCGGTGTTCTCTCCAAGCGCCGCACAATCTGTCGCTAGCGATCGCAAATGGTCGGAGACCTGCGTCGTGATGCGGGCCGGATCGAGAAAAGGGAAGACGTGTGTCAGCATCGGCAGCTCCCGGGAGGTTGGAAAGGACGAAAGATCGGCAAGCGAGCGCGAGCCGGCGCGCGTCGGCAGTCGCCATTGGCGCGGCGGATTCGCATTGTGCCGATCGCAAGGTGATGTTCCGGACGGCGTGTCGCGTCGCCGGCATGACGCTCGGGGAAACGGCGTCCGTGTCAGGAACTGTCGACGTGGTCCGCCAGAGCGGCGCCGTCAGCTTCCGCCAGGCCCACCACCGCTTCTGCGAAGGCGCGGCAACGTCCCGCAAGATCGCGGTCCTGCCAGATCGGCCGTCCGCAGATCAGCGCCTCCAGCGTCGCCTCGCCCAGAAACGGCGCCTCGACCGAAAAACGCGACGGTTCATCGGGCAGCAGTCCGCGATGAAGCGATTTGACGTGCCGCAGCAAGGCTCTCAGCTGCCGCATCAAGCGGCCGCGATCCTGGTCTGGAGAGATGGTGGCCAGCACCGCCGGCACTGACCGGTCGGACGTTTGCTGCAGCTCGTGGACGAAAGCAGCGCTACGCACGGCCCAGTCCACATCGAACACCGATGCCCGTGTCGGTACGACGATCGCGAAGGCGTCCCGCAGCGAGGCGGCATTCAGAGCGCCGCCGACACAGCTCAGATCGACCACGACATCGCCGTCCGCGCCGATCTCGGCCCTCGCCAGTTGGCCCAAGGCGTCCGAGAATCGGGCATCGGCAGCGTCGACCATCGCGGCGATGTCCTCGGTCAGATCGGGCGGCAGGTCATACGGCGCCGGCAGCATCAGCTCGCGGCACGGCAACGGCAGCGTGGCCTCGATCGGCTCGATCACCGAGTAGATGTTGTGGGCGGTCTGCCGCACCAGCAGCGTTGGTCGCGCCTGCAGGTGCAGCCCGCACGCCAGCATGGCGGCGGTCAGGCTGCGGCCGGCTCCGCCCTTGAAGCCGCACACCAGAAAAGTTCGCATTGCCATTCGGCGCATCCTCACGCGGCCCGGGGATGCATGGCGCACGCCGGCGTCGGCGCCGCGGCAGGTTCGGCGTCGTATGCCGCCCGCAGTCGCGCCGTGGCGCGCGACAGGCGCGCATACACCGTGCCGACCTGCAGGCCGAGGCGGGTGGCGATCTGCTCGTGCGACAGGCCGTCCACCCGCGCCAGCACGATCACCTGCTGATCCGCCTCAGACAAAGTCCGCAGCGCCGCCACGACGTCGCCGAGTTCGAGCGCGGTCTCCTGCGACGCGGCGACGGGCAGATCGAACTCGCCCCCGTCCTCGTTGTCCTCTGAGCAGGGCGGCGACAGCGGCACACACACGCGGACAGCGGCCCGTCGCCGCGCGTTCCGGATATGACCGCGCAAGATCGCGACCAGCCAGCCGGACAGATTGTCGTCCTCGAACCGATCTGCGCTCCGCAGCGCAGTCACGATCGTGTCTTGGACGAAATCGTCCGGCGAGCCGAGCTGGCCCCGCGTGCCGATCCAGTACGTCGCCTGCCGGCGCAGGGCCAGGCGCAGCGCCACCACCCGCTCGATGAAATCCAGAGCAAATCCTGCCGACATCGCCACTCCTTGCGTCATGGCGGCAATCTGGCAGGATCCGATGGGGTTGTCTAGGATCTTTGTCCTAAATTGATGGCCAGCGCCGCAATCGCCTCGTTTGGTCAACGGTTCACGCATGGCCCGTGAACCGATCGGCACATCCAGATCGAGCGATTGCCGATCGGTGGCGGACGGGCCCTTCCGGAATGCGTTGCTTTCACAAGCCGCGACGCGCGACGATCCGCTCGCAGCATCCGCAGCCTGTGCGCCCAGCCGGGGACGATTCATTCGTCAACGGCGTTTCCGCGAGTAATGGGGAGAACGACCATCTTCATCGTTGGTCCAGGTTAGATTGCAGCCCTCGTAAGGGGGGTCGTGTCAGATGAGGCTTTCGCTGAAACTCCCATCCGTCGGCATAGCGATCGATGAGTTCATCAACGCGCCTGCCGGCGGCGGCGCGTTCGAAACCCTGGGCCACCAGGCGGCACATCAAGGCCTCGCCCAGGCGGGCGAGTTCACTATCGTCCTCGCGCGCAAGGGCCTCGACGATAACCCAATGCAGCGCGACTCGTGCGACGTCGTCGCGGGACGGTTTGCGCAGGGCCCGCTGCTGCTCTCGATACCCACGCTGATACTCTGCCTGCGCAGCGTGTCGTTGTGTTCTCGGTTTTCTCATCGCTTCCTCCCGATGCCGCATGACGCCGGGTCGTCCGCCACCCTCTTGAGGACGGACTTTCCAGCCATCCAAGTCTGATGCGAAGTGATGCAAGCCACAAATCCGCCGGTGGCCGGCAGGGTCGTCAAAGGACGACAGAGTGGATCGCAACCGAATGCATGAAGCCGGAGAGAAATCTCTCACGGTCATCGTGATGACGGCGGTCTCCTAGTCACGCGAAATGGAGCGCTGCTAGAGGCAGCAGCTTTACCACATTGGCCGCCTCATTGACTGGCCCCGGCAGCGCCCCTCCCGGCACGCAGCGCTGAATCAGAAATCTCGAAGTTTGCAACGCTGATCTCGAACTCTGAAACGAAAATATCGAACTTTGAATCGGCGACTTCGAACATTGAATCAAAATTGCGCAACTGTTCTGGCGTTGCGGGCAACGCGTCAGCACTGGCGTACAACTTTTTCGCTCGGCGTGATAACGCCCCAGCAACTGCATCTGCCACGGAGACGACGTGATCTGCGCGGTGCATTGGGGCTGATTTCGACGGACGTCCACGTGCTGGCCGTGAATCTCACGCCGTTACGAACTGCAACGCCAGCATCGAGTTCTGAATCGGATTTGCAGAGCATTGAATCGATTGCATTGAACGCCGCGGCGACGATCTCCGTTCCGGAATGGCGGTCGCGAGCTTCCAGTCGAAACGCGCGCCGTTGATCGCGTCGCCGGCACCGTCAGCGAACGAGATGGTGCACGCCTTTATCGCCGCGATGTCCGCCATCGTTCCAGTGACGTCGAGCGAGGCGATCATCGACGCTACCTCATCATTCGGCCAGCGCTCGCTGACGGGGAGGTTGAGGCGTCGACTGACAATTTGCATCCAAGAGCCGGACCGACTGACCATCGGGAAGACCACGAACCGCACCATGGGCCGAGGGTCGAACCTGGCAATGGCATTTGTCGGAGACTGTTGCGGCAGACGCGGCCCGGAAGCACGTCCCCTCCGACAGCCGAATTCTCAGATCAGGCCACCGAAGTTCCAGTCGGGAACAATGCGTTGCTGTGGAACGGGTCGAGAGGAGCGTCTGCAACAGAAAAGTTGTTGCAGCATTGTTGCAGGTTGAAACCCGCTTTCGCCGTATGGTTGTAAAACGACGTTCTGCCCGTCAACAGATTTTGCAAAATACAATCAACGGTTTATGGCGGAAGGGGTGGGATTCGAACCCACGGTACCCTTGCGGGCACGCCGGTTTTCAAGACCGGTGCCTTAAACCACTCGGCCACCCTTCCGCGTTGGACGACAGCGGACTTAGCAAAGCGGGCCGGTTCGGGGAAGCGCTAAGGCCGCGGGCATCTCGTGCTCGCGCGAATGGTCCGAGGCTTGCGGCTCCGGCGGCCGATGCCCGGCTGGCGGGTGTCTCAGGCCACATCGCTGCGGGTGTCTCCAGGGGCACATCGCTGCGGGTGTCTCCAGGGGCACATCGCTGCGGGTGTCTCCAGGGGCACATCTCAGTGGACTGTCATCGCCTTAGTCCGTCGCAATTGTGTCTCGTAGGCCTCACAACCTCGGGGTTGTTCCACAAATGCGGTATAATTGCATCAGTTTTGCTGCAAATTCGCCATAGGCGCGGTCGTTGAGCGAAATTGTGCGGTATTGAGCGGCCGGGCCTGTGTGTCACGACTAGGGTGTCAAGAGTTCTGGACGAATCCGGTCAGAAACCGGTCCCTATGACGGAGAATTCACCGCATGTCCGATTCCCCGAGCGCTATTGAGCCGCGTTTCCCGCTCAATCGAGCTCCGGTCGTCCATACCGGCGACACCGAGGAAATGCGCCACGCGATGCTCAATTTCTTCGGCGCGAAGGCGTTTTCCGCGGAAGCCGAGGGGTTCGAGGGGTTCGGCAGCTTCGTGAAGCTCGAAGCCACCGCGTTCGGCTTCTGCGGCTACGGTTCGCAATCGGTCGCCGAATTTTCCGAAGCCGACTTCGCCCGGCTGCAGATCGCGCTGCGCGGCAGCGGCCGCACCACCTCGGGCGGCGTCAGCGTCGAGGTCGATCGCGAGCATTGGTGCGTCTCGTCGGCGGACACGCCGTCGCGGCTGGAATTCAGCGCCGGCTACCAGCAGATGGTGATCCGGTTCTCCAACGAGAAGCTGATGACGACGCTGGAAGC
Source organism: Rhodopseudomonas palustris (assembly GCA_016215605.1). Taxonomy (GTDB): domain Bacteria; phylum Pseudomonadota; class Alphaproteobacteria; order Rhizobiales; family Xanthobacteraceae; genus Rhodopseudomonas; species Rhodopseudomonas palustris_L. The sequence goes on along the minus strand of JACRJB010000052.1, from coordinate 77,955 downwards.
GATGCTCGGCGTCAAGCCGCGCGGCCGGCTGGTGTTCGCGCCGACCACCCGGGTCGACGACGCCGGCGCCCGGGCGCTGCGCGACTTCGGCCTGTTTCTCGCCCAGCACGTCGATCTCGAGCAGTCGGCGCTGCCGCAGCGGATGCTGCGCGAGTTCGAGCATGCGCTGATGGTGTCGCTGCTGAGCGTGGCGCGGCACAATTTCAGCGATCAGCTCGATCGCGACGCGCCGGACACCGCGCCCGACTATGTGCGCGTCGCCGAGGAATTCATCGCGGCGTCCTGGAACCGCGCGATCACCATCAACGATCTGGCGGCGATCACCCAGGTCGGCGTGCGCAGCCTGTTCAAGGCGTTTCAGCGCCACCGCGGCTATTCGCCGATGGCGTTCGCCAAGGCGGTGCGGCTCAACAAGGCCCGCGAGATGCTGCTGAGCGGCGACCCATCGCGGTCGGTGACGTCGGTGGCGTTCGCCTGCGGCTTCAGCAATCTCGGCCATTTCGCCCACGACTATCGGCAGAAGCACGGCGAACTGCCGTCGGAGACGCTGACGCGGGCGCGCTGATCGGGCGCGGCGGCCGGCCGCGGCGCCGGCGCCGCGGTTAGCCGAGATGCGCATAGGCAGCGGCGGCCGGCTCCGCTAGACGAGAGTCGTGACATCGTTGAAGCGCCTGCGGGCGCAAGCGGCAGAGCCGGCGGCATTGACCTCAGCAGGGGGCATCGGCCATTCCACCAACCTCGTCGGCGTGCCGATGGGATATCTCACCGACGTCGCCTTCAACGATCAGCCGGTGCCGCTGCACATCGCCGGCGTGCGCGAGATGAATCCGAGCCTGTTCGAGATGCTCGGCCAGGCCGCCGACCTCGCCGACGCCGGCGAGGCGTTCTCCTGCTACATGACCGCTCTGTTCGGCATCGACGCCGAGCAGCGCGTGCGCCGGGCCGCCGGCCGCAGCCGCTTCCGCTCGTCGTTTCTCGATCTGGTCAAGGGCTGGGGCTTCGACAGCAACGGCGCGGAGGGCGCGGTGCTGAAGGGCTGGGTCGAAAGCCGGTTCGGGATTTCTCCCACCTTCCACAAGCAGCCGATCGCGCGGATCGCCAGCCCGGCGTGGACGACCTATGTCGAAGAGAAGATGTCGAGCCGCTTCCACAACAACGCGATCTACGTCCAGCTCGATCTGCTGTTCGAGTTCTGCCAGTGGGCGCTGGCGCATTTCGCGGCGTCGGGCAGCACCCACGTCACGCTGTATCGCGGCGTCAACGGGTTCGACGAACACCAGATCGTGCAGCGGATCGACAAGCGCCACGTCGTGATGCGGCTCAACAATCTGACGTCGTTCTCGTCGGACCGCAGCATCGCCGACTGTTTCGGCGACACCATCCTGACGGTGCGGGTGCCGGTGCCGAAGATCCTGTTCTTCAATCGGCTGCTGTCGGCGCACCCGCTGAAGGGCGAGGGCGAGTATCTGGTGATCGGCGGCGCCTATCGCGTCACCGCGAGCTACTTCTGAGGGGCGCGATGACCGAGCCGAGCATCGAGGATCGGGCGCTGGCGGCCTATCTCGGCTTCGCGCTCGGCGACGCGCTCGGCGCCACCGTCGAATTCATGACCGCGTCCGAAATCAAGCAGCGCTACGGCGTCCACAAAGAGATCGTCGGCGGCGGCTGGTTGCGGCTGAAGCCGGGGCAGGTGACCGACGACACCGACATGGCGCTGGCGCTCGGCCGCTCGCTGATCCGTTGCGGCGGCCTCGACGTCCGCGACGTCTGCGAGGAGTTCGCCGCCTGGCTGAAGACTGGGCCGGTCGACGTCGGCAGCACCTGCCGCCGCGGCATCCGCCGCTACATTACCAACGGCACCGTCGCGGGCGCGTATTTCGAAGGCGACGCCGGCAACGGCGCGGCGATGCGGATTCTGCCGCTGGCGTTGGCGACGCTGGGCCGTCCGGCCGAGGCGGAAGCCTGGACGGTGGCGCAGAGCCACATCACGCATCATCACCCGTTGTCGGACGGCGCCGGGCTGGCGCTGGTCCGCATGCTGCAGGCGTTGCTTGCGGGCGAAGGGCAGGCGGGCGCGCGCGTAATCGCGGACGAACTGGTCGAGACCCATCGGAGCTTCAGGTTCGACCCGTATCGCGGCCAGTCCTCGGCCTATGTGGTCGACACGATGCAGACGGTGCTGCATCATTACTTCAGCACGGACTCGTTCAGCGATTGCGTGCTCGGGACCGTCAATCAGGGCGGCGACGCCGACACCACCGGCGCGCTCGCCGCGATGCTCGCGGGTGCGACCTATGGTCCGGAGGCGATTCCGAAGCGCTGGCTCGAGCGGCTCGATCGCAACGTCGCCGCGGCGATCCGCGACCAGGTGCCGCGTCTGCTCGCGCTGTCTCAAGCGCGCGGCGCATGAGCGGGCGATCCGCCCAGTCGCGAAACGTCTTTTCCGGTCGTCTCATTTGATCGTACGGGCGTTCGCTCGCAGCGATATGCTGACGGCAGAGTAGCTCGTTGCGTGTTTGAATCAATCTGCGGCGTTCGCTCGCGTTGGGTGCGAGTTCGTTCGCATTTACCGCGCGCGGTACGGTCGTGCGCAGTTCCTCGAGTTCGTTCAGACGTTGCAGCGACTGCGCAAGATTGTCACTGGCAAAGACTGACGGCGGTGCCCATATTGCGACCATCACCGCCCCGTCCCGGCATCCATCGGTGATGAGATCGCTCGTTGCGCTCCCGCCATCGTCGAATGATATGGAGGAGTTCATGCGCCCACGACCGCCCCGCAGTTCGAAATCCTTGTATCAGCGGCTGACCGACGAAGCCGGCGTGCTACGCGATCAGGCCGACCGCGCGCCGGACGACGAGCGCAAACGCCTGATCGCGCGCGCGCGTGAACTCGACACCGCGGCGAGTATGGAGGGTTGGCTGTCGTCGCCCGAACTGAAGCCGCCGAGCTGAGCCGGCGCACGCGACGTCGTGGACGATGTGGGCGCAGGATCTCGGATGATTGTCGAACGCTTTCGATGCTGTCGGGATGTCGCGCCGGTCAGCGCTTGATCTGCAGAAACCTGACGCCGATCTCGTCGCCGTTGATCCACGCCAGTTCGCAGCGTCGATAGGCGAGGCCGGTCGACGACAGCAGGAGAAAGAACTCCTTCTCCTTCAACTTTTCCAGCGATGACGGCACCAGTCGCGCACCCTGCGCCGAGGCGTCGCGCATCTTGCAGGTCAGCCGCCAGGTGCCGTCGATCGACATGATCCAGGCGTCGATGCCGCGGTCGAAGCCGACCCGCGGGAATTTGCGCTTTTCCGGAATGGAGACCATGGCCGACCTGCACGCGATGATGGCGACCGACATCGCCTAAGGCCGTCGACGGGCGGCCTAGTCCCCGATCCTGGTGAGAAGGCCGCGAAGCGACAGGCTCGGCGTTTCTCGCGCGCCGCCCTCGATCGAGACGTAGCCGTCCTTGGCGACGCCGTCGAAGGCGACCTCGACCGGATCGATGCCGAAAATCGACACATGATCGGGATGTCCGGCGTTGGCGTGCCTGATGCCGCGCACGCTGCCCGACACCGTGACGCCGTCCTGAATGTAGGAGCCGACATAAACGAAGGTCGAGTCCCCGCCGCGGATCTGACCGTCCTGCAACATCACCACACCATGGGCCTTCTTCCGGGCCGTTTCGAATGCGGCCGTGTAGAAGCCTCGAACACTATCGGTCATGTCACTCTCGGAAAACGCTCGATGCCGGGCTGTCTACCACCGGAGGTTTACATCTTTGCTAATGCGGCCCACTTTCCGGGAGCGGTGCGCTTTACGCGAATGCAATACTCGCGCGATCGGCGGCGCGCATGGTCAGGGTTAATGGATTGCGCCCACGCGGCATCGGCCGACCGCTGCCGATCAGTGCAGGCGAACCGCTGCTGTGCCTGTGCGGTAAAAGAGAGTCGCGCCGGCAGCAGATCAGTCGTGATGGTGGTGATCGTGGCCGTCATCCTCGTCGGGCGAGGCGGGGATCGTCACCAGCCGGCCGTAGCGCACGCCGCGCTCCGAGAAGATGTGATCGGCGAAATGCTGCATCTCGCTGGCCTTGCCGTCGAGGATGGTGACTTCCAGACACTGGTCGTGATCGAGATGCACGTGCATGGTCGCACGCGACAGGTCGTGATGGGTGTGGAAGCTCTGCGTCAGCTTGCGCGGCAGGTCGCGTTTGGAATGATCGTAGGTGTAGACCATCGCGCCGACGCAGCGGTCGCCACTGTCCTGCGCGGTGGTCTGCTGGATGCCGATCCGGGCCAGATCGCGGATCGCCTCGGAGCGGTTCTGATAGCCGCGCGCCTCGATGATGGCGTCGAGTTTGTCCATCAGATCGTCGTCCAGGGTGATGGTCACGCGATGCATCGCAGGCCTCGTCTCGGTATGCAGTTTTATTGACATCGTCATACTCGCCGTGCCACGCTGACGGAACGGGCGAGATATCGGGACCGCCCGCGATAGCAGATCGGGGCGGGCGCGTCTTGCAGCGAAGCACGACGCGAGGGTGGCGGGCGTGCGTGGGAACGACTTCCAGCGAAGGACCGTGCGGGGCGTGGCGGCCGGCTCGATGATGCTGGCGCTCGCCGCCGGCGCGGCGCAAGCGCAGACTCCCGCCCAGGTGCGGACGCTGCCGCAAATCGAGATCGATCCGCCGGCGCGGGTGACCGGCCGTCCGGCACGACGCCCCACGCCGCAGGCGGCCTCCCGGCAATCCCGGACCGCGCCGGAGCCAGCCTCGGCCGCGACGACGGTTGCGGCGCCTTCAGCTGCGCCGCCGCCGCTCAGCGCGCCGCAGAACCAGGCGGCGAGCGCGCGCGTGATCAGCGGTGCGGAACTCAACGCGGTGCCGTTCTCGCGAGTCGGCGAGGTGCTGGAAGCGGTGCCCGGGCTGGTCGTCACCCAGCACTCCGGCGAGGGCAAGGCCAATCAGTATTTCCTGCGCGGCTTCAATCTCGACCACGGCACCGATCTCGCCATCACGCTCGACGGGATGCCGGTCAACATGCCGACCCACGGCCATGGCCAGGGCTACGCCGACGTCAATTTCATGATCCCCGAGCTGATCAGCGCGATGACGCTGCGCAAGGGGCCGTATTTCGCCGACGTCGGCGATTTTGGCTCCGCCGGCGCGGTGAGCATCGATTACTTGCGCGCGATGCCGAAGAATCTCGCCGAAGTCACGCTCGGCAGTTTCGGCTATCGGCGACTGCTCGGCGCGGGCTCGACCAAAGCAGGCGAGGGGACGCTGCTCGCCGCGTTCGAGGCCAATACTTACAACGGCCCCTGGGACGTGCCCGACAACGTCCGCAAGCTCAACGGCGTGCTGCGCTACAGCCAGGGCACGCTGACCGACGGCTTTTCGCTCACCGGCATGGCCTACGCCAATCGCTGGACCTCGACCGACCAGGTGGCGCAGCGCGCGATCGATCAGGGCGTGATCGGCCGCTACGGATCGCTCGATCCGACCGACGGCGGCAACGCCAGCCGCTTCAGCCTGTCCGGCCGGTTCGCGCGCTCGAGCGACATCGGGCAGACCGACATCAACGCCTATGCGATCCGCTCGTCGCTGCAGCTCTACAACAACTTCACTTACTACCTCGACGATCCCGTCAACGGTGATCAGTTCAATCAGTACGACCGGCGCACCGTGGTCGGGCTGAACGGCACCCAGCGCTTCGACTATCGCTTCGCCGGCCTGCCGGTGGAGACGCGCGTCGGCCTGCAGAGCCGCGCTGACAGCATCAGCCTCGGGCTGAACAAGACTCTGCAGCGCGACTGGCTGTCGACGGTGCGCGCTGACGACGTCGCCGAACAGTCGCTGGGATTGTGGACCGACACCACGGTGCGGTGGACCGACTGGCTGCGGACCACGGCCGGCGTGCGCGAAGACTACTTCAACGGCCGTGTCATCAGCGACACGCCGGCGAATTCCGGCAACGCGTCGGCGTCGATGACCAGCCCGAAAGTCGGGATCGTGCTGGGGCCGTGGGTGGCGACCGAGTTCTATGGCAATGCCGGCACCGGGCTGCACAGCAACGACATTCGCGGCGCCACCATCACCGTCGATCCCACCGACAAGACCACGCCGCTCGGCCGCGTGCCGCTGCTGGTGCGCTCCAAGGGCGCCGAGCTCGGCATCCGCAATCGCTCGATCCCCGGTCTGACGACGTCGCTGGCGGTGTTCGTGCTCGATTTCGACTCCGAGCTGTTGTTCGTCGGTGACGCCGGCACCACCGAGCCGAGCCGGCCGAGCCGGCGCGTCGGCGTCGAGTGGACCAGCCAGTATCGGCCGGTGCCGTGGCTCGGCTTCGATCTCGACGTCGCCTATACGCGGGCGCGGTTCACCGATGTCGATCCGGCCGGCGACCTCATTCCCGGCGCCCCGGCCTGGGTCGCCAGCGCGGGGCTGACCTTCGGACGCGAGACCGGCTGGTTCGGCGCGCTGAAGGGGCGCTATTTCGGGCCGCGGCCATTGATCGAGGACGGCAGCGAGCGCTCGCTGGCGTCGCTGATTTTCAATGCGCGCGCCGGCTATCGTTTCGACAACGGCCTGCGGTTTCAGCTCGACGTGCTGAACCTGTTCAACGCCAGGACCAACCAGATCGAATACTACTATCTGTCGCGGCTGCCGGGCGAGCCGCTCGGCGGTGTCGGGGATCGCCACGTCCATCCGGCCGAGCCGCTGTCCGTCCGTCTCACCCTGGCCGCGGCGTTCTGATCGCGCGCGCCGGCGGTGTCGCTCAGCTGCATTCGCCGATACGATGCCGCGCAGCGTCCATCGATCGGAGACGGCCCATGACACTCGACGACTTCCGGCGGCTGCTGACGGAACTAACGCGCGCGGCCGAAGCCGCCGACGGCGAACGCTTCGCCCGCTGCTTCACCGAGGACGGCGTCTATTACGACTACATTTACGGCGTGCATCGCGGCCGCAAGGACATCGCGCACATGCTGGTCGATCTGTTCCGGCGCGACGCCGGCGACGACTATCGCTGGGAGATGTTCGATCCGGTGTTCGACGGCACGATGGGCTACGCCTGGTCGCTGTCGAGCTTCACGTCGCTGGTGCCGCAGTTCAAAGGGCGGTTCGTGGTGATCGACGGCATGAGCCGGTTCGTGGTGCGCGACGGCCTGTTCAGCGAATACCGCGAGTCGGTGAACGGCGGGGTGGCGATGCAGCAGCTCGGCGTCGAGCCGGAGCGGATGGCCAAAGTCTTCAACCGCTGGAGCGGCTGGCTGAAGGAACGTCCGGAAACGCAGGACTATCTGGCGCGGCCGCGCGCGCACACCTCTGAGTCGCCGTCTGAAGGATGACAGAGCCGTCGAGTGGCGCGACAGCGGTTTCGGCCCGCGCGCGGAAGCGCGGGGGCGAAGGGCGAATAATTTAATTAAATCAGATGATTGCTGGCGGAGACGGAGGGATTCGAACCCTCGATAGGGCTTTACAACCCTATAACGGTTTAGCAAACCGCCGCCTTCAGCCACTCGGCCACGTCTCCGGCTGGCCCGATATGCCCGACGCGGTGGCGGCCCGCAAGCGGGATTCCATGCTTGGCAACCGCAACTTCCGGACGGAGCGGGCGACCGCTCGCCGCAGGCCGCAGCCCTCTCTTAAGTCCAGCTCCGATTCCAGCACGCGCCGACCCCGCCGGGTTCCGTTTCAGCCGGTTGCTGATCCCGGAATGCGGCGGCTGAGCCAGATCGGGCGTTCGGATTCGCCCGAGGTGAGGATTCGATTCTCACCTTTCCGGCCGTCCGGCGCGGGAAAACAGTGGCGAGGGCGCATTGGAACGCTGGGACCGGTCGGTGCGCGAAATGCTGCGCAGCGATACGGCGTTGTCCGGTGCCGCTGAATTACAAAAATAAATCAATGGCTTACGGAAGTTCCTCGGCGGAACACGGAGTGTTATTTGTGCAACACCACCCCAAAAACGGCGAGAGTCCAGCGCTTCTGGGGCGTTCCTTTGTTGCGTGTGCATCACGCTTAGGTAATTCTCGTGACTGCGACGGAGGGGGGCATCCCGAGGTCGTCCCGTAATAGGTGGTTCGCTTAAGTCCCTCGCGTTCAGCGGGTGTGTCCGAAGGCGCGAAGCGGCTAGGCGGGTTTGAATGGGACTAAGGAACCACCACTCGGGTGCCGTGTGCATCCTGCGGATCGGAACCTTCCCTAGAGCAAACTTGGAGGTTTACATGAACATGGTAAAGGGCCTTTTCCTCGGCTCCGCGGCGGCTCTCGTCGCGATGAGCGGAGCGCAGGCGGCCGATCTTCCGTTGAAGGCCAAAGCGGTCGAATACGTGAAGGTCTGCTCGATCTACGGCGCTGGCTTCTATTACATCCCGGGCACCGACACCTGCATCAAGCTCGGTGGCTACCTGCGCGCCGACGCGACGTTCTACGGTTCGGGCGCCTATAACGCCCCGGCCTGGGCCGGCAACGCTGGTCAGAAGAACCGCCTGGCTGACAACTACATCTTCCGTTCCCGCCAGGACATCAACATCGACACCCGCACCGCGACCGAATACGGCGTGGTTCGCACCTACTTCGATGCGACCTTCAACTGGACCACGGGCGACGCGATCGCCGGCGGCACGCTCGGCGTGTACTACGCCTTCGTGCAGTTCGCCGGGTTCACCTTCGGTAAGGCCGTGTCGCAGTTCGACACTCCCTGGACCGGTTATCCGGGTAACAACACCTCGTTCCTGATCGGCGGCTACGACGACGTCACCGGCATCAACCAGGTGTCGTACACCGCGCAGTTCGGCAACGGCGTGTCGGCCGCGATCTCGCTCGAAGATCAGACCGGCTACCTGCGTTCGGCCCTGTACAACACCTCGGGCCTCACCAACGCCGGCTTCGCTGGCGGCGTCTACGGCACCAACTCCTACGCCGGTCAGCAGATCCCCGACATCGTCGGTCAGATCCGCGTCGACCAGGCCTGGGGCCTCTTCCAGGTGTCGGCTGCTGCGCACCAGGTTCGCGCTTCCTACTACAACACCGCTCTCGAGACCTCGGGCCACCCGAGCGACACTTGGGGCTACGCGGTGCAGGGCGCGATCTCGCTCAAGAACCTGCCGACCGGTCCCGGCGACAGCATCAACTTCACGGCGACCTACTCGAACGGCGCGACCCGTTACGTGCTGGGCGGCGTGACCGGCAACTCGTTCGCCATCTACGGCAACTCGGGTGCTGGCTATCAGAGCCTGGCTCTGGCGGGTGCGGCTGACGGCGTGTTCGCCGGCACCAGCAACCTGAACGGCACGGGTATCTCGAAGACCAACGCCTGGGGCGTTCGTGGTGCGTTCAACCACAACTGGAACCCCTTCTGGTCGACCTCGCTGTTCGGTTCGTACACCGCGATCGACTACAACGGCACTGCCACTGCTCAGATCTGCGCGACTGCTGCCGGGTTCGTCTGCAACCCCGACTTCAAGATTGCTCAGATCGGCACTGTCACTCGCTGGACCCCCGTCAAGAACCTGACGCTCTCGGGCGAAGTGATGTACACCTACCTCGACCAGAGCTACTCCGGTCTGGTGAATCTGTCGCCGGGTGCGACGAAGCCGACCGCGAACTACGAGCTCAAGGACCAGGGTGTCTGGAGCGGCAACCTCCGCGTTCAGCGCGTGTTCTGATCCTGATCGTTCCGCAAGGAACGCATCACGAAACCCCGGCGGGCAACCGCCGGGGTTTTTCGTTGTGGGGACGTCTTCGTTGTGGAGGCCTGGCGCGCGGCAAAGTGCCCACTGCGCGGGCGGCCAGATTGAGGCCGGGCAGGGACACGCGCGTACGGCGTTGATCGAAGCGCTGGCGTGTGGTCTCGCGGTACATCAATGCCGGCGGCGAGCGGCGATCGGCTTGGGCCAAACTCGGGGCAAACTGGCGGCGGCGCTTGCCGCAAGCGGAATCGCCGGACGGTGGTCGCCGGTGTAGCGGGTTACTCCACCGCCGCGGCGCCGCGGCGCAGGTCGGCGTCGATCTGCAACCGGCTACCGCCGCCGAATCGCGCCCGATAGACCTGCAGGTTCTCCATGATCCGCTGCACGTAGTTGCGGGTCTCGGAAAACGGAATCAGTTCGACCCAGTCCACCGCATCGACTTTGGGATCGCGCGGGTCGCCGTAGCGCTCGACCCATTTGCGGACGCTGCCGCGGCCGGCATTGTAGCCGGCGAAGGTCATGATGTAGGAGCCGCGATAATCGTCGATCAGGCCGCCGAGTTCGGCGGCGCCGAGCGTGGCGTTGTAGACCGAATCGCTCTTCAGCCGCTGGACGTCGTAGCTGCAGCCGTGACGGCGGCAGACGTATTTCGCCGCGTCGGGCGTCACCTGCATCAGCCCGTAGGCCTTGGCGGGCGACACCACGGCCGGATTGAAGCCGCTCTCCTGGCGCGCGATCGCATAGACGATGCTGCGCTCGACCTCGGGACCGATCTGCTTGAACTGCGGAATCCCCACCATGGGGTAGGCGTAGTGATCGAACGGCAGGCCGCGGTTGAGCGCCGCCTTGCCGACCAGCAGCATCGCGCGCGCGTCGTTGTTGCGCGCTGCGAGTTCGGACAGGCCGAGCAGGGCGTCGACGTCGCCATTGTCGCCGACATCGGCAAAGATCGGAATCGCGATCTCGCCTTCGCCGATGGCGTAGAGCAACTGCACGGCGCGCACGACTTCGAGGCGCTCGACGCCGCGGCCCTGGCTGGACGGCTGGCTGTTGAGATCGAGATGCGGCAGACCGAGCTTGGCGCGGGCCAATTGCCCGTAATAGCTGGTCGACTGCGCGGCGGCGGCCGAATAGGCGGCGCGGGCGTCCTGGGTGCGGCCGATCGCTTCGGCGGCGCGGCCCTGCCAATAGCCGGCGCGCGCCAGCGCGGTGGGGTTGGTGGTGTCGGTGCCGATCCGCGCGAAATGCTGCGCGGCGGTCGCCGGATCCTTCAGGAAGCGCAGCGCGATCCAGCCGGCGGTGAATTCGTGCTCGGTCTTGTAGACTTCCTTGGTCGGCGTCGCGGCATTGCGCGCCACCAAATAAGCGAGCCGATAGTCGCCGATGTCGATCAGCTTGCGCGCCAGCAGCCGCCGCTCGATCCACCATTCGTCGAAATTGTACAGCCGGCCCGGATCGCGCGGCACGGTCAGCATCAGCCGTCCGGCCTCGGCGATCTTCTCGTCGCGGCGGAGCATCTGAATTTTGGCGAACATGTAGCCGGGATCGCTGTGCAGATCGTCCGGCACGGCATCGAGCAGCGCCTTGCCCTGTGCGGCTTTGTTGTCGACCGCGAGGCGGGCTTTCGCCAAAGCGAGCTGCGCGGCGCCGAGCCGTTTGGCGGCGCGCAGGCCGGGCTCGTTGTCGTTGCCGTACAGGAACGAGTCCATGCGGGCCTTGTGATCACCGGGTGTGATCAGCGCGCCGAACATCTCGATCGCCGAAGTTTCGAGGGTGGCCGACATCGTGTCGTTGCGCCAGGCGTCGCGCACCAATTGCTCGGCGGTGCGGCGGTCTCCGCGCGCCAGCATGGCGCGCGCCAGCGCCAGCTTGCCCTTGGCGGTGAGCGGCGTCTCGTTGTCGAAATAAGCCAGCACCGCGGAATCGTCGCGGCTGTCGTCCCACAGCGCCGCCTCGGCGCGGCGGCGGAAGAAGGTCTGCGACGGCCAGCTCGGATTGGCGCGGACGAAGGCGCGATAGCGCTCGACGCTGGCGCCGTTGTACTCGGCGCGCAGGATGATCCATTCGGCGAGCTTGCGCGCCAGCGGATCGGAAATCGTGTCGGCGATCTGCGTGGCGTCGGACGCCTTGCGCTTGCGCACTTGCTCGATGACGTTCTCGAGCGCGTCGGCGTCGGCCTGCGAGGTCTGCGACGTCGCGGCTACGGCCGAGCGCGCCGCCGGCTTGCGCGTCAGCACCGGCGGCGCGGCCGGATGCGGGCGTGACGGTTCGATCACCGGCGCCGTCGGCGCCGTGGTGGCGAGCTTCGCCGTCGGCTTGGGGACGGCCGCAACGGTGGCGGGCGCGGTCTTCGGCACGATGCTGCGCGAGATCGGCCGCGGCTTCGGCAGCGGCACCTGCTTCGGCGCCGCCAGGACCTCGGCCGCGAATCCGCCGAGCCCGAGACTGAGACCCAGACACAGCGCCAGCGTCGCCGTCGAGCCGCGCTGCAGCGAGGCGAAAGCAGTCACGCGTTGGATGGGTCGGTCGTCACGCAATCGCGTTGGTCCCCGGTGAGCGGGCGATTCGCTCGATTCTGTCAGCATTAGCGCGGCAAGTGAAGGCGTTCGGGTGTCCCCGAACGTACGTTCCGGCCCGCTTGCAACCGAATACAGCGGCGAAAACAGGGCGGATCGCTCAATGCTGCGTGACGGACGCCGGGGCGCGACGACATGACCACCTTGCGACCGGCCACTTTGGAGGTGGCCGTGCCGCCGGTTTTCGGTCATCGTGACGCAAAAGCTCGGGGGCAACGCCATCATGACGACGGTTCACGACGCGGCTGCGCGCGGCCGGATCTCGCCGCTCGGGCTGTTGTTTCTCGGCGTCGCCTCGGTCGGCTGGGGCCTCAATTTTCCGATCATGAAACATCTGCTGACGGAATGGCCGCCGCTGTCGTCACGCGGGCTGGCCGGAATCGTCGGCGCGGTCGCGCTGGCATTGATCGCGCTGTCGCGCGGGCAGACGCTGACGGTGCCGCGCGGCCTGTGGTCGCGGCTGATCCTGGTGTCGCTGCTGACGATCGGCGGCTGGGTCGCCTTCATGGGGCTTGCACTGCTGTGGTTGCGCGCAAGTGACGCGGCGGTGCTGGGCATTTCGATCCCGCTGTGGGTGGCGTTGGTGGCCTGGCCGGTGCTCGGCGAGCGGCTGTCGCCGACGCGCGCGGCGGCGCTGCTGATCGCGCTCGGCGGCATCACCGTGCTGATCGGCGGCGGCGGCTTCGACGCCAGTCTCGACAAGCTGCCCGGGATCCTGTGCGCGCTCGCCGGCGCCGTCTGCGTCGCGTTCGGCACCGTGCTGACCAAGCATTTCCCGCTGGCGCTGCCGCCGCTGTCGCTGGCCGCCTGGCAGATCGGGCTCGGCTGCATTCCGGTCGCGATCGCCGGGCTGGTGTTCGAGGATCTGCCGCTGTTGTCGCTGTCCGCGACCGGCTGGGCGTCGATGGTCTACATGACGCTGATCCAGTTCTGCGTCTGCTACGTGTGCTGGTTCGCCGCGCTCGAACGATTGCCGGCGGCGACCGCATCGATCGGCACGCTGCTGGTGCCGGTGGTCGGCGTGCTGGCCTCGGCCGCGATGCTGCACGAGCCGCTCGGGCTGCGCGAACTGATCGCGCTCGCGGTGACGCTGGGCAGCGTCGCGCTGGCGCTGCGATCGTAACAGCGCCGCCAAGCAAAACGACGCCCTGAGGGCGCCGTTCGCGTTGGTCGACGAGTTGTTACTTACGGGCAGGGGTGCCGGCGGCCGTCGTAACCGAGATAGGTGCCCGAGGCCGGGTCGTAGGACTTGTAGCGCTGCGAGCAATAGGCGTCGTCGCGCCCGCCGCCGCCCGGAATCACCGTCACGGTCGGCTCGTCGTCATAATAGCCGTAGGCGTAGGGATCGCTGTAGTAATAGGACGAACCGAGGCCGCCGACGAACGCGCCGCCATAGGCGCCCGGCCAATAGCCGCCGCCGCGCCAATGCCGGTGGCCGCCATAGTAACCGCCGGCATAGCCCGGACCGCGATAGCCGCCGCCCTGATAGCCGGGACGCGGACCGCCGCCGGCGAAGCCTGGGCCGCGCGGGCCACCGCCGCCGATCGCGGGGCCGCCACCGCCGCCGCCGCCACGGCCGATGCTGCCACCGCCGATGGTGCCGGCACCACCGCCGCCGCCGCCCATCGCGGCACCGCCGCCACCGCCTCCACCGCCGCCGGCAGCTCCACCGCCGCCGCCGCCGATGCTGCCCTGGGCGAAGCTGCGATCAGCACTCGCCAGCGGCATCGCAATCGCCAGCGCCGCCACAGCGGTCAACGTCTTGAAATTCAACATCAGGAGCTCCTTCAACGGGAAATTCGAAACCGGTTCCGCAACACAACACCCGAAGGCTGTCGTCGTTCCTGCCCTTTCACGTGAGGCACGAGGGCAGGGTCGCAACATCCTGGTGTATCGGCCGTGAACGAATTGCGTCATTCTCGGGAACCGATGAATCCGGATGTTCGAAACCACTCGCAACGACTGGACATTCGCCCCGGCCGGTGGCATCAGGGGACTGCGGTCGACCCCGATGGATACGCCCATGAAACTGTTTTTGCTGCGGATTTTTACCTGGTGGAACGGCTTTACGTTCGGCACCCAGCTCTGGACCTGGCGGTTCGGCGAGCTGGTCGGCACCGACGAGGGCGGCAACCGCTATTTCCGCACCGCCGGTGGTAAGATCGACCCGACGCTGGGGTTTGAACGGCGCTGGGTGCTCTACAACGGCTATGCCGAGGCGACCCGCGTCCCGCCGGACTGGCACGGCTGGCTGCATCACATCGTCGACGTGCCGCCGACCGAAGAGAAGTATCAGCCGCGCGAGTGGATGAAGCCGCATCAGCCGAACCTGACCGGCACGCCGATGGCGTATCGTCCGTCCGGCTCAACGCTGTCGGCCGGCCGCCGCCCGAAGGCGACCGGCGACTATCAGCCCTGGACCCCGGGAAGCTGATCGCGCGGCGGCTCAGGCCGCCGTTTCCGTCTCCGCATCGAGTCGGGCCGCGGCCTGGGCAATCGCCGCGGCCCTTCGCTTGCGCGCGCCCTGCATCCGCTCCTGCAACATCTTCAGCACGTCCTCCGGCGCCGTGTCCGGCGAGCCGGCGTTGAACGGCGGCGCGGGGTTGTATTCCAGCATCAGCTGAATCGCCTGCGCGGTGGTGCGGTCGGCCAGCAGCGCCGCCAGCGTCAGCGCGAAGTCGATTCCTGCGGTGACGCCGCCCCCGGTGATGCGGTTGCGGTCGATGCAGACCCGGCCGCGATCCGGGATGGCGCCGAACGCGGCGAGGTCGTCGAGCGCCGACCAATGCGTGGTGGCGCGATAGCCGCGCAGCAGGCCCGCCGCGCCGAGCACCAGCGATCCGGTGCACACCGAGGTGAGATAGCGCGCGCCCTCGGCCTGCCGGCGCAGGAACGCCAGCGTCTCCGCGTCGCCGACGAGATCGTCGGTGCCGACGCCGCCGGGCACGCACACCACGTCGAGCTGCGGGCAGTCCGCGAACGCGATCGTCGGCGGCAGCAGCAGCGCGGTGTCGCTCGGCACCGGCGCCAGCGTCTTGCCGACCAGATGCACCTTGGCGCCGGGGATTCGCGAGAACACCTGGAGCGGTCCGGTGAGGTCGAGCTGGGTGAGGTTCGGAAACAGCAACAATCCGATCTGCAAGGCGGCCATGGCGAACTCCTCTGCGTGACATGCTTGACGGGGCGATCCTGGCATGGTCGGCTGATGTCCGAAATGGCAGATATCCCTCGATTTCAGACATTGGGGCGGACGACGCGATGATCGGCATGCTGGTCTATCCGGATTTCCAGTTGCTCGACGCCGCGGGCCCGATTGCGGCGTTCGAGATCGCGAGCCGCTACGCCCGCCGCGCCGACCCGGTCAGGATCATGGCGGCGTCGCCCGGCGCGGTGCGCAGTTCGTCCGGCGTCGAATTGCTGGCGCGCGGATTGCGTCACGACCGCGCGATGGGCACGCTGATGATCGCCGGCGGCGAGGGGGTTCGCGCGGCCGCCGCTTGCCCGCGGACGCTGGCGTTCCTGCGTGCCGCGGCGGCGCGCGGCTGCCGCATCGCCAGTGTCTGTTCGGGCGCTTATTTGCTGGCCGAGGCGGGGCTGCTCGACGGCAAGCGCGCCACCACGCATTGGAGCCGCACGAGGGACTTCCTGAAGCGCTACCCGCAGGTGCGGCTGGAGCCGGACCGCATCTTCGTGCGCGACGGCGAGGTCTGGACCTCGGCCGGGATCAGCGCCGGGATCGATCTGGCGCTGGCGATCATCGCCGAGGATGATTCCGATGCGATCGCGCGCGACACCGCGCGGCAGCTGGTGCTGGCGCAGCGGCGCGCCGGCGGGCAGTCGCAATTCTCCTCGCTGCTCGAACTGCAGGCGCCGTCCGGGCGGTTCGCGTCTTTGCTCGGCTGGGTGCGCGAGCACCTCGGCGAAAACCTCACCGTCGAGCGGCTGGCCGAGCAGGCCGGCATGAGCGCGCGGCATTTCACCCGCGCCTTCATCGCCGAGACCGGTGCAACGCCGGCCAAGGCGGTGGAGCGGCTGCGCATCGAAGCCGCCAAGAGCCGCGTGCAGGCCTCGGGCGAAGCGATCGAGCAGGTGGCGCAGGCGACCGGCTTCGGCGATCCGGAGCGGATGCGCCGCGCCTTCATCCGCGCCTTCGGCCAGCCGCCGCAGGCGCTGCGCCGCGCCGCGCGTGCGGCCTGATCGCAGCGGGATCACCGCGCCGGTGTCGGCCGGGACGGCGAGGGCTGCTCGGGCGTTGTTAGTTGCGAGTCGTCGTCACATCGTGCGCCGCGGAGTGCGGTAATCGCGAACTGGCAATGGCCAGGTAAGTACCAAGTTACTACTTAGTGACTCGAGATTGTTGTTGGCCTGCAACAGCCGCGACGTATTTCGCTGTTCGTCCAAATCTGGACAGCGCTGCCGAGCGGCTGCGCGCGATAAGCGCCGAATTGATTGCCCTCAACTTCTCGTATTGCAGGATGGCTCCGATGAGGACGTCGATTTACCGTTCGATCAGTTGCGTCATCGTTTTCGCCGCCGGCGCTGCGCATGCCGCGGATCTGCCGGTCAAGGCCGCGCCGCTGCCGCCGCCGGTGCTGTGGACCTGGACCGGCTTCTACGTCGGCGCGCATGTCGGCGGCGGTTCGGGAACGACCAAATTCGACGATCCGTTCGGGGCTTCGATCTACGGCGACTCGGTGCGGACGCCGAAGGCGCTGGCGGGCCTGCAGGCCGGCTACAACTGGCAGGCGCCGGGGTCCAATATCGTGCTCGGCGTCGAGGCGGACGCCAGTGTGGTCGATTCCAACGGGACGCAGACCTGTCTGGCGTTCTCGGGTTACTTCCTGTCGGCCAATTGCCGGGTGCGCCAGGACTTCACCGGCAGCCTGACCGGCCGGGTCGGGCTCGCGGTCGGCAACGGCGGACACACGCTGCTCTACGCCAAGGGCGGCGCGGCCTTCCTCAGCGACCGCAAGGACATCACCATCAATCCGCTCGGCGATCCGCGGGTGACGTCGCTGAACGAGACCCGGCTCGGCTGGACCGTCGGCGGCGGCGTCGAGCACGCCATCACGCCGGCCTGGTCGGTCAAGCTGGAATACGACTACGCCGATTTCGGCAGGCCCACGATCGGCGTGCCGTCGAGCTTCATCCAGGCGGCGCCTCCGCTGCCTTTGTACTTCACGACCGCTGCGACCACGACAAGGGTCAGCCAGGACATTCACCTGTTCAAGCTCGGCCTGAACTATCGGATCGACGGCGATGCGACGGCGCGGTGGGACAGCGTCGCCCCGGCGCGGATCGCCAAAGCGGCGCCGCTGGCGTGGTCGCCGGGCTGGACGGTCGAAGTCGGCGGCCGCTACTGGTACAGTTCCGGCCGCTTCCAGAAGGATCTCGGCGCCACCTTCAACCAGAATCAGCAGACGACGCTGAACTCGCGGCTGACCTACGATTCCAAGGCGAATTCCGGTGAATTGTTCGGCCGCGTCGACAGCCCCTACGACGTGTTCGTCAAGGGCTTCATTGGCGGCGGCAAGCTGGTCAATGGCGGTGAATTGACCGACGAGGACTGGCTGCTCGGCGGCGGCACGGTGCCGTATTCCAACACGCTGTCCTCGGTGAAGGGCGACATCACTTACGGCACGGTCGATCTCGGCTACAATGTGCTGTCCGGGCCGGGCTACAAGGTCGGCGGCTTCGTCGGCTACAACTACTACCGCGAGAACAAATCGGGCTACGGCTGCATTCAGTTCGCCAACCCGAACGCCGGCTGCATCCCGGCGATCCCGACCTCGGTGCTGGTGATCACCGAGGACGACAAATGGCAGTCGCTGCGGGTCGGCGCGACCGCCGAAATGATGCTCGGCTACGGCTTCAAGCTGACCGGCGACGCGGCCTATCTGCCTTATGTCAGCGTCAAGGGCGTCGACAATCACGTGCTGCGCAACCTGGTGTCGCCCGAGACGGGGCATGGCCAGGGCGTCCAGCTCGAAGCGATCCTGTCGTATTACGTGACGCCGAACTTCAGCATCGGCGCCGGCGGCCGCTACTGGGCGATGTGGGCGACCAAGGACGCCTACACCAATTTCGGCGGTGCGCCGTGCCCGTGCCAGCCGCTGCCGATGCGGACCGAACGCTACGGCACCTTCCTGCAGGCGTCGTACACCTTCAATCCGCCTCCGCCGCCGGTGACTGCGAAGTACTGATCGCAAACCGCGTCGACGACATGCTGAAGCCCCGGACGCGAGTCCGGGGTTTTGGTTGTGATGCGCAGAATGAAGGGGGGCGGTGGCGCGATCACGCCGCCGACGGCGTCGCGACGTCGCGGCGGACCGACGCAGCGCCGGCATGCAGCCATTCGGCGTCGTCGTTGACCGCGGTCATCGCCTCGGTCAGTTCGGGGTAGACCTCGTCGTCGATGGTGACGACGCCGTAATTGGAATTCTCGCCGTCCCAGCGGCACTCGGCGGGCTGATCGGCGTGCAGGAACCAGTGATAGCCGATCAGGTTCGGATGGCGCAGCCCGGCGCCGACGTAGCGGGCGAAGCCCGCCGCGCGATCGGCCTGGGTCTCGACCCGCGGGCCGGCACCCTGCGTGTTGGGCAGGCCGGCATCGTCGCCGCGGAACGAGAACTCGCCGATCAGGCACGGCCGGCCGCTCCCGGCATAGGCGTCGATCACCGCGCCCGGCAAAGCGTCGTAGCAATTGATGCTGATGACGTCGCAATGCCGGCCGGCGGCTGCGATCACTTGCGGCTGCGGCGGGTAGGCGAAGCGGCTGCCGAGCACGAGATGATGCGGCGCCGCGGCGCGGATCGCCGCGCAGCTCACCGCCATGTAGCGCTCGGCGAGCAGCCCGGCGAAGGCGTCGCAATCGGCGAAGTAACGCCCGCGCAACGGATCGCGCTCCTGGGCGTGGTCGTGGGTGAAGAAATTGCGGGTGAAGGGGGGCGCGGTGAGCGACTGCGTCGCCAGCGCGTCCCACGACAGCGCCGAGCCGCCCCACACCGCGTTGAAGTCGGCGACGCCGGCGTAGCGGCTGCGCAGCAG
Organism: Rhodopseudomonas palustris; assembly: GCA_016215605.1. Taxonomy (GTDB): domain Bacteria; phylum Pseudomonadota; class Alphaproteobacteria; order Rhizobiales; family Xanthobacteraceae; genus Rhodopseudomonas; species Rhodopseudomonas palustris_L. Next base: position 58,644 of record JACRJB010000052.1, on the reverse strand, counting down.
CGCGACCGCGACCTGACGCGCATGCGGCGCGGCATGGTCGCGCAGGATCGTCGGCAGCAACTCGTTCTCGCCGCGCCAGTCCGGGCCCCATTGCAGCTCGTTGTCGATGAACCAGCCGAGCACGGCCGGATCGTCGCGGCGCGGCGCGCAGATCTCGCGGGCGCGCTGCTGCGCGAAGCGCTCGAAGGCGGGATCGAACGGATCGGATTGCGGCCAGCCGCGGCCGTCGCTGTAGGCGGTGGCGAGATAGACCACGCCCGCGGCGGAGGCGAGGGGGACGCCGCCCGCGGATGCGATCTCCGGCTCCGACCAGGCGCCGAGCGTGTTGAAGCCCCAGCGGTGCAGGCGATCGGCGACGGCGCTGCGCCAGGCGTCGCGGCTGCCGTATTTGTCGAGGCACGCTTCGCGGTAGGGGTGACGCTCGGTGCCCTTGATGTTGTCGTGGTCGAAGTTGACCGCGGTGACGCCCTTCGACAGGAAGCGGCCGCCGTCGGGGTCGATGAACCACCACACGCCGTCGATCCGCTCGACGCGGAAAAAGCCGGACGCGGCGGCCTTGCGCTCGGCGAGGCCGCCCCAGCGGGTTCTTGGAATGTCGGTCATGGAACGTATGTGCGCCGCGCGGCGGCCCTCTCGTCACGGAGGCGCAACTTCGCCGCTTCGGCGCCGGGCGACGTTGACGCCGGTCAATCCGACGGCGGCTACAGCGCCTTCAGCCAGCCGCCGATCTCGCCGACCGCGACATTGGCCTGGTTCAGCAGCTTGCCCATGGTGAAGAAGCCGTGAAACTGGCCCGGATAGGTGCGATGTGTCACCGGCACGCCGGCGTCGGCAAGGCGGCGGGCGTATTCGTCGCCTTCGTCGCGCAGCGGATCGGCGCCGGCGGTGATGACGAAGGCCGGCGGCAGGCCGGCGAGGGTTTCGACGCGGGCCGGCGAGGCGCGCCAGTCCTGCTCGTCGTGCGCGCCGGTGAGATAGTGATCGCGAAACCAGCGAATGACGGAATGCGTCAGCAGCACGCTGGTCTCCGGCTCGCTGTGCGACGGATGGCTCATCGCGAAATCGGTCGCCGGATAGATCAGCACTTGCCCGGCGAGCAGCGGGCCGCCGTGGTCGCGGGCGTAGATCGCCACCACCGCCGACAGATTGCCGCCGGCGCTGTCGCCGCCGACGCAGAGCTGCTCGGGATCGATCCCGAGCTGGCGGGCGTTGTCGGCGATCCACCGGGTCGCGGCGATCGCATCGTCGACCGCGGCGGGGAATTTGTGTTCCGGGGCGAGCCGGTAATCGACCGAGACGACGATCAGCTGGCCCTCGTCGGCGATGGCGCGGCACACCACGTCGTGGGTGTCGAGATTGCCGATCACCCAGCCGCCGCCGTGAAAGAACACCAGCGCCGGCGCCAGCCCGTCGGCCTGGCGCAGCGTCTTCGGGGTGTAGATCCGGGCCGGGATGTCGCCGGCCGGGCCGGGGATCGCGATCGACTGCACCGACGCGAGCTCGCGCGGGTCGGGATTGCTGACGACACGGGCGGCGAGGTAGTAGGCGCGCGCTTCGTCAGCGCTGAGATCTTCATAGGCCGGACGTCCGGCCTCCTGGAACGCCTTGTAGACGGCGGCGGCATCGGGATCGAGTTTGGCTGGCATGTTGGCTGTGACCTGTTGAGATGGAATGATTAGCTCGCGATGCGGCCGCCGTCGACCGTATAGGCCGAGCCAGAGACGTAGCCGGATTCATCGGACGCGAGGAACGCCACCACCGACGCGACCTCGGCGGCGGTGCCGAGCCGTCGCATCGGAATGCGTTCGACCACGCGGTCGTTCGGCACCGGCGTCGGGCCGGGATTGCGGCCTTCGACGATCGCGCTCAGCATCCGGCTGTCGATCATGCCGGGGCAAACGCAGTTGACGCGCACGCCACTGTCGCCACATTCCAGCGCCGCGGTCTTGGTCATGCCGATCACCGCGTGCTTGCTGGCGGTGTAGGCAACGATGTCGCTGGAGCCGATCAGGCCGGCGATCGAGGCGGTGTTGATGATGCTGCCCGCGCCCTGCTGCATCATGATCGGCAGCACGTGCTTCATGCCGAGAAACACCCCGACGACGTTGACGTCGAGCACCCGGCGGAAGGCGTCGAGCGAGGTACGCACGATCGGGGTGATGTCGCCCTCGATGCCGGCATTGTTGTAGAACACGTCGATCCGGCCGCAGCGCTCGAGCGCGGTGCGGACGTAGGAGGCGACCTGATCTTCGTCGGTGACGTCGGCGGTGAGCGACAGCGGCTGCGCCGAGGCCGGCAGGGTGGCGACCGCCTGCGCCAGCGCTTGCTGATCGCGATCGACCGCGACGATGCGGGCGCCGCGCCGGGCGAGCAGTTCGAGGGTCGCGCGTCCGATCACTCCCGCGGCGCCGGTGACGAGCGCCACCTTGCCGTCCAGCCGAATTCGGTCGGTCATCTGTGTCGTTTCCCCGGTTCCTTCCGGTTGACCCGGAATGGTGCGGCGGCGTCGAGTTGATCCCGCGCTTGCGCCTGCGGCGATTATTTCAGCTGCGGCGGCCGATGGCCAGCGGGCAGGGCGCGGGCGGTCGCCCTTCCCCCGCCGTATTCGGCGTGTTAACCGGGACCGATGCAAGCGGCCGAAGCTGTAGAATGTCGCAAGCCTGATTCGTCATTTTGAAGCCGCGCGGAATGTCCCGAAGCCTCTGTCTTGTCGGTCTTGCGGCGCTGATCGCCGCCCCCATGATCACGCTCGCGCCGCCCGCGCAGGCGCAGATCGGCAATATTTTCTCGGATCCGGCGCCGCGTCCGCCCGGCGCGATCCCGCGCGGCGGGCCGCAGATGGACGACGAGGAAGAGGTTCCGGACCTGCCGCCGCAGGGCCGCGTGCTGCCGGCGCCGACCCGGCCGCCGCAGGGCTCGGCGCTGCCCGGCCCGGTGCAATCGCAGCCTCTGCCGCCGCCGCCCGGCACTACGGTCGTTCCGCAGACCCCGCCGGCCACCGCCAACGTTCCGCCGGCCGCGTCGCCGCAGCCGGGTGCGCCGGCCCAGCCGGGCGTCGCCACGGCGCCGGGCGCCAATCCGCTGCCGGGCCTGCCGCCCGGCCAGCGTCAGCCGCGGGGCGCGCCGCCGACGCCGGCGACGCTGCAGCCCGGCGACGAGATCGTCACCGAGCCGCCGGCGCAGAAGATCATCAACAAGAAGGCGAGCTTCACCGGCCTCGACAAGATCACCGGCCGCACCATCAGCTTCGACGCCGACATCGGCGAGACCGTGCAGTTCGGCGCACTGCGGGTGAAGACCGACGCCTGCTACACGCGGCCCTCGACCGAGGCGGCCAACACCGACGCCTTCGTCGAGGTCGACGAGATCACGCTGCAGGGCGAGGTGAAGCGGATCTATTCCGGCTGGATGTTCGCCGCGAGTCCCGGCCTGCATGCCGTCGAGCACCCGATCTACGACATCTGGCTGACCGATTGTAAGGACCCGGAGACGCCGAGCGTCGCCACCGCCCAGCCCGACGCGCCGAAGCCCGCGACCGCGCCGCCGCAACAGCGCCGCCGGCAACAGCCGCCGCCGCAGCCGCGCCAGACCCAGCAGGCGCCGCCGCCGCTTCCGCAGTTCAGGTAGTAAGGTCTCTCAGCGCGCGCTGATGATATCGAGCGCCTCGGCGCCGGTGACCGGGCGGTCGACCGGGAGCGCGTCGAATGCGGCGATGCCGCCGAGCGCGTCGTCGAGCAAGGATCGGTAGCGCTGCCGCGGCACTTCGATGGCGCCGAAGCTGCGCAGATGATCGGTCACGTATTGGGTGTCGAGTAGTTCGTAGCCGCCGGCGAGCAGGCGGGCGACGAGATGCACCAGCGCCACTTTCGACGCGTCGCGGGTGCGGTGAAACATGCTCTCGCCGAAGAACGCACGGCCGAGGCTGACGCCGTAGAGGCCGCCGACCAAATCGCCGTTCTGCCAGACTTCGACGCTGTGGCAATGGCCGATGTCGTAGAGCCCGCTGTACAGCTCGCGGATCCGCCGGTTGATCCAGGTGTCGTCGCGGCCGGGCTGCGGCGCGGCGCAGCCGTCGATCACGCCCTTGAAGTCGCGGTCGACGGTGACGGTGAAAGCGTCCGAGCGCACCGTGCGGGCGAGGCGGGAGGCGACGCGAAAGCCGCCCAGCGGAATGATGCCGCGCAGCTCCGGCTCGACCCAGAACAGCGTCGGATCGTCGATGCTCTCGGCCATCGGGAAGATGCCGCAGGCGTAAGCGCGCAGCAAGACTTCGGGGGTGATCTCGGCATTGGCGGAGTCGCGGGAGGCCATGGCGCGAGCATAGCAGCGCGCGGCCGGGGCCGCGAGCCGTGCGAGCCGTCGACCCGCCTCAGCGGATCGCGTCCGGCAGCCAGCCGATCGTCGCCAGCATCACGAAGAAGCCGAGGAAATAAGCGAGGCCGACGTGCCAGCCGAAGCGCAGCCACAGATAGACTGACTTGCCCTCGGGGAACATGTTGGTGAGGGCGACGCCGGCGGACGAGCCGAACCACATCATCGAGCCGCCGAAGCCGACCGCGTAGGCGAGGAAGCCCCAGTCGTAGCCGCCCTGTTTCAGCGCCAGCGCGGTCAGCGGAATGTTGTCGAAGCCGGCGGAGACGAAGCCGAGCCCGAGCGCGGTCTGCCAGCTCGCCGCCGGCAATTGCTCGACCGGCATCATCGACGCGGCGGTGACCAGCGCCAGCAGGAAGATCGTGCCCTTCAGCGTCGACGGCATCAGCTCCCAGTCCGGCCGGCGGATCGGCGCGGTGACGAGCAGCACCGCCCAGACGGCGAGGCCGAGCAGCGGCAGCTGGTCGAGCAGCGCCGGGAATTTGAGGTTGGCGGTGATGTTGGCGGCGAGCGCGGCGATCAGAATCGCGGCGACGATGCCGACCCGGACCCATTCGATCTTCAGCCCGCGCGGCGGATCCTTGACGATCGGCGAGAAGTTCTGCTGCTGGATCGAGGCCGGGACGGCGAACAGCAGCAGCGCGGTGCCGGCGGCGACATAGGCCTCGACCACGCTGAGCGGACTGACGCCGGCGATCCACATCATCGTCGTCGTGGTGTCGCCGACCACGCTGCCGGAGCCGCCGGCGTTGGAGGCCGCGACGATCGCCGCGAGGTAGCCGATGTGCACCCGGCCGCGAAACACGTGGCGCGCCACCATGCCGCCGATCAGCGCCGCGGCGATGTTGTCGAGGAAGCTCGACAGCACGAACACCAGGCCGAGCAGCACGACCGGGCCCTTCCAGTCGTCCGGCAGCAGCGCCGGCATCTCGTCCGGAATGCCGCTCTTCTCGAAATGCGCCGACAGCAGCGCGAAGCCCATCAGCAGCAGGAACAGGTTCGCCAGCGTCACCCATTCGTGCTGCAGGTGCAGCGTCAGTCCGAGCACGCCGGTGCCGGTTTTGAAGCCGGCGAACATCAGTTTGTACGCCGTGATGGTGCCGAGGCCGGCCAGCGCGATCCACAGCGTGTGGCGATGAAACACCGCGACCCCGAGCAGGGTCAGCGCGAACAGCACGAAATCGAGCGGGATGCCGAAGATCAGGACCGGTGTCACGCCGGCCTCGTCGGAGCGCAGAGTTGGGCAGCGGCGCCGCTCGGCGCGGCGGCAAGATGTCGGATGGTCAAGGTGTCGATCCCGGGTGCCGTCGGCGCGCTCCCCCCGAGGCGCTGGTCCGGCGCGGCGGAAGCTGCCCGAGCTGCGACAAAATGGCAAGGTCGGGCAGGCGGGCGGCGCTAGGTCTTTCGGCGGTCAGCCGCGGACGGCGAGCCAGATCCAGTGCCGGGAGCCGCCGCGCTTGCCGACGGCGCGCACCGGCACCTCGTTGACGGCGAATCCGCTCTGGCGCAGGCGCCGGGTGAAGGCGTCGTCCGGTCCGGACGACCAAAGCGCCAGTACGCCGGCGCCCCGCAGGGCGGCGCGGGTCGCGGCGAGGCCGGCGGCGTCGTACAAGCGGTCATTGGCCTTGCGGGACAGTCCCTCGGGGCCGTTGTCGACGTCGAGCAGAATGGCGTCGTAGCGTCCGGCGCCATCGCGGATCAGTTCGCCGACGTCGCGGGCGACGAGGCTGACGCGCGGATCGGTCAGGCTGTCGCCGAACAGGCCGGCCATTTCGCCGCGGCCCCAGTCGATCACTTCAGGCACCAGTTCGGCGACCTCGATGGCCGCATCGTCGCCGAACACCGCGAGCGCGGCGCGCAGCGTGAAGCCCATGCCGAGCCCGCCGATCAGCACCCGCGGCCGGCTGCGGCCATCGAGCTTCTTGCAGGCGAGGGTGGCCAGCGCTTCCTCGGAGCCGCCGAGCCGGCTGTTCATCAGCTCGTTGGCGCCGAGCCGGATCGAGAACTCGTCGCCGCGTCGCATCAGCCGCAATTCGTCGCCGCCGGGGATCGGCGCGGTGGCCAGCTTGGTCCAGGGGAGCATCGCGGACGACTCTCAGGCGGCCGCAGGGGTCGGCGCGGGCGCCGGGGTGTTGGTGCGGCGGAAGCGCAGCACCATCCGGGTGCCGGAATGGGCGGGGTCGCGCTGGACGCTGGCGTCGAGCTTGGTGGCCATCGCGTTGACGATGCGCTGGCCCATGCCGGTGGATTGCGGGTTGGCCTTGACGGCGAGGCCGACGCCGTCGTCGGAAATCGCCAGTTCGAGATCGTCGCCGTCGGCCTTCAGCACGACGTGGATCGGGCCCTTGCCTTCCGGATAGGCGTACTTGACGGCGTTCATCACCAGCTCGTTGACGACGATGCCGATCGCCACCGCGCGGTCGGGGTCGATCTCGACGGCTTCGGCCGACAGCGTCAGCCGCGACATCCGGTTGCCTTCCGCCGACCGCCGCAGATCCTCGAGCAGCGCTTCGAGATACTGGTTCAGCATCACGCTCTTGAGGTCGTGCGAGGTGTACAGCCGGCGGTGCACCTGAGCGACTGCGGCGACGCGGCCCATCGCGTTGGTGAGCGCCGCCTTGACCTCGCTCTCCTTGCTGGAGGAGGCCTGCAGATGCAGCAGCGAGGCGATGATCTGCAGCGAATTGCCGACGCGGTGATTGACCTCGCGCAGCAGCATCTCGCGTTCGGCCGCGAGCGCCGCATAGCGGTCGCGCGAGGCGCGGACTTCGGCCTCGGCGTCGTCGCGCGCCTTGCGGATGACGGCCTGGCGCAGCGCCTGATCGGCGGCGACCTGGAGCAACGGTACGAAGTCGCCCTGGGTGTCCTTGACCAGATAGTCAGCGGCGCCGGCCTTCAGCGCGGTCACCGCGATGCTGGAATCCTGCGAGGCGGTGACGAACACCACCGGCGGCGCGTCGGGAATGTTCTGGATCTGCTCCAGCGTCTCCAGGCCGTCGAGGCCCGGCATGTACTGGTCGAGCGCGACGACGTCGATGCCGCCCTTGCGCAGGCGCTCGAGCCCGGCTTCGCCGCTCAGCACGTGTTCGACGCAGTACCCCTGTCGCTTCAAGCCGCGCGAGACCAGGCGCCCGAGCGCCTCGTCGTCGTCGATGTACAGCAGGGTCGGCGAAGCAGGGGTCATGTAGCCTCGGTTTGAGGAACCTGGATCACGGAGAAGAACAGGCCGAGCTGGCGAATCGCGTTGGCGAAGCTCTCGTAGTTCACCGGCTTGGTGATGTAGACGTTGCAGCCGAGTTCGTAGCAACGCTTGATTTCCTGCGCGTCGTCGGTGGTGGTGAGCACCACGACGGGCGTGCATTTGAGATGATCGTTCTCCTTGATGCGGCGGAGAATGTCGATTCCGCTGGTGTCCGGCAGGTTGAGATCGAGCAGCACCAGCAGGGCGCGGTTCTGGTGCTCGACGCCGGAACCGTCCGGCCCGAACAGGTAGTTCAGCGCGGCTGTACCGGACGTGAACGGGATGATCTCGTTGTTGACGCCGGACCTCCGGATGTTGCGTTCGATCAGGCGCGCGTGGCCCTCATCGTCCTCGATCATGATGATGGTGACTGGGTTGCTCATGAGCGGGATTCCCGATTGGTCGCCGTGGTCCATTTCATCGGCAACGTGATGGTGAAGGTCGAGCCCTCGCCGAGCGCCGAGGAGACCGACATGGTTCCGCCGAGCCGCCTGACGAGCGCGCGGACGTGCGCGAGCCCGATGCCTTGACCGGGCTTGTCCTGTGTACCGGCCCGGCGGAAAAGATCAAAGATTCTCTGATGGTCCTTGGGATCGATTCCGCGGCCGTTGTCGGCGATCTCGAAGATCGCGAAGCCGAGCTTCTGCCGGCCGCGGATGCGGATGTCGCCCGGAACGCCATCCTTGAGATATTTCAGCGCGTTGTCGACGAGATTGGAGAAGATCTGCTCGAGCGCGAGGCGGTCGCTGACGATTTCCGGCAGCGGCTCGATGCGGATTTCGGCATTCGCCTCGGCGGCCTGATGCGCCACGGTCGAGACGATGTTTTCGATCAATTCTCGGGTGTCGATCGGCACCGGCTGGAACTGCCGGCGGCCTTCGCGGGTGAGGTTGAGGATCGCGCTGATCAGCCGGTCCATCTTGCCGATCGAGGATTTGATGAAGCCGAGCGCCTCGGTGAAGTCTTCCGAGAGCTGCTGGTCGGCTGCTTCCAGCTCCGGCTCGCCGTCGCTGTCGGCGTTCTCCGGCATCTGCTTTTCGGCGACCTCGCGGCTCAGTGTCGCGATCCGGCGGAAGATGTCGCCGCGCAGCTCTTCGAGCTCGCTGGTGAAGCCCATGATGTTGACCAGCGGCGAGCGCAGATCGTGGCTGACGATGTAGGCGAAGCGCTGGATCTCCTCGTTGGCCTCGCGCAGGTCGGCGGTGCGCTCCGACACTGTGCTTTCGAGGTTGAGGTTGTTCTCGCGCAGCAGCGATTCGGCGTCGTCGCGGGCGCGCGCGGAGCGCCGGACCAGGAAGATCGAGAAGGCCGCCAGCACCAGCACCAGGCCGGAGCCGGTGGTGGTGACGATCGAGGCCAGCGACTGGCTCCGGTCGGCGGCGGCCGTCCGCATCACGAACAGCCTGTTCTCCTCCGCCCGCATCGCGGTCATGTAGCTCGCGAACTGGTTCATGGCCTCGCGGCCGCTTTCGTTGCGCACGACCTGCCGGGCCTCTTCGGCCCGATCGACCTGCGCCAGCGCGATCAGCTCCTTGAACTTCGCGAGTCGTGTCTCGGCGAGGGGGATCGCTTTGTCGATCAGCGGGCGCTGCACCGGATTGTCGGCGACCAGCTCTTGCAGGCGGCGCAGCATCGGCGACACCTCAGCCGCGGAGGACTGGAAATCCTCGATGAATTCGGGCTGACCCGTCAGCAGAAAGCCGCGCTCCAAGCTTTCAGCGCGGCGCATCTGCAGTTGCGCCAGGGAGATCTGGTTCTCGACTTCGAGGGTGTGGGAGACCCAGGCGCTGTCTTCGCGGGCCTTCTGCATCAGGAAGACCGACGCCAAGCTGATCAGGACCAGAACGGCGAAGGAAATCGACAGCAGGGTGATCTGGATGAAAGCGCGTCGGCGCGTGGAGTCCGGCGTCACCGCGAAACCCCAGGCAAATCAAGTAGAAGCAAGAACATCCCCCCGCAAGACGTTCGAATGTGGAACCCTCCCAACGCCGAAGTCGGGAACTGGTTCCATCGCTCTGAACGTCTTTTTTCAGCGGGCCTCGAGCGCGCCGCCGGCCAGATACTGCTCCAGCCAGTGGATGTGATAATCCCCGTCGATGATGCCGGGTTCGCGCACCAGCGCCCGGAACAGCGGCAGCGTGGTTTCGATGCCGTCGACCACCATCTCGTCCAGCGCCCGCCGCAGCCGCATCAGGCATTCGCCCCGGGTCTTGCCGTGGACGATCAGCTTGCCGACCAGCGAGTCGTAATAGGGCGGGATGGTGTAGCCCTGGAATACCGCCGAATCGATCCGGATGCCGAGCCCGCCTGGCGGGTGGTAGCGTGCGATCTTGCCCGGCGACGGGCGGAAGGTGACCGGGTTTTCGGCGTTGATGCGGCACTCGATGGCGTGGCCGTTGAGCACGATCTGGTCCTGCGTTACCGGCAGGTCGCCGCCGGCGGCGATCCGGATCTGCTCCAGCACCAGGTCGATGCCGGTGATCATCTCGGTGACCGGATGCTCGACCTGGATCCGGGTGTTCATCTCGATGAAATAGAACTCGCCGTCCTCGTACAGGAACTCGATCGTGCCGACGCCGAGATACTGCATGTCCTGCATCGCCTTGGCGCAGATGCCGCCGATCCGGGCGCGCGCTTCGGGGCTGATGACCGGCGAGGGGCTTTCCTCCCAGACCTTCTGATGCCGGCGCTGCAGCGAGCAGTCGCGCTCGCCGAGATGGATCGCGCCGCCGCGGCCGTCGCCGAGCACCTGGATCTCGATGTGGCGCGGCTTCTGCAGATATTTTTCGAGATAGACCGAGGCGTCGCCGAACGCCGCCTTGGCCTCGTTGCCCGCGGTCGAGATCGCCATCGCCAGATCGTCGGCGGTGTGGGCGACCTTCATGCCGCGGCCGCCGCCGCCCGCCGCCGCCTTGACCAGCACCGGGAAGCCGATCTCCTGCGCGATCGCCATCGCGTCGTCGTCCGGTCCGACGCCGCCGTCGGAGCCCGGCACCACCGGAATGCCGAGACGCTTGGCCGTTTTCTTGGCTTCAATCTTGTCGCCCATCAGACGGATGTGCTCGGCCTTCGGGCCGATGAAATCCAGATTGTGGTCGGCGAGGATTTCGGCGAAGCGCGCATTCTCCGACAGGAAGCCGTAACCGGGATGCACCGCGTCGGCGCCGGTGATTTCGCAGGCGGCCAGCAGCGCCGGGATGTTGAGATAGCTGTCCTTCGACGGCGGCGGGCCGATGCAGACGCTCTCGTCGGCAAGCCGGACATGCATCGCGTCGGCGTCGGCCGTGGAATGCACCGCGACCGTCGCGATGCCGAGCTCCTTGCACGCACGCAGAACCCGCAGGGCGATCTCGCCGCGATTGGCTATCAGGATTTTATCGAACATCGGGGCGACCGTTCTGAGAGGCGAATGGCGAAGGGGGAGCAGGGAATAGGTGCGAATGGCGGTGCGACATAGCTGGTTGCGCTACGCGCCATTCGCCACTCGCTATTCGATCACCACCAACGGCTCGCCGAATTCGACCGGCTGGCCGTCCTCGACGAGAATCTGCGTGACGGTGCCGGCGCGCGGCGACGGGATCTGGTTCATCGTCTTCATCGCCTCGATGATGAACAGCGTCTCGCCGGCGGACACCCGCGACCCGACCTCGATGAACGGCTTGGCGCCGGGCTCGGGCGCCCAATACACCGTGCCGACCATCGGCGAGGGAACCATGCCGGGATGCTTGGCGAGGTCGATTGCAGCGGTTTCGATCGGCGCGATCGCGCCGCCGGCCGCCGGGGCCGCAGCGTAGCTCATCGGCACCGAGGCGGCGATGCTGACATTGCGCGCGACGCGCACGCGCAATCCGGCGCGCTCGATCTCGATCTCGGTGAGATTGGTCTCGTCGAGCAGCAAGGCGAGTTCGCGGATCAGCACGCTGTCGTCGGTCGCCTTGGCGTCCTTCGGCTTGGCGGCGGTCTTGTCTTCAGGCTGGCGGGCCATGTTTCGATCCAGATGTCTTGAGTGAACGGGGCGGGTCAGGCCTTTGCGCTGGCGCCGATTTTCGCGGCGAGACCGGTGATGGCCAGCCGGTAGCCGTCGATGCCGAAGCCGCACAGGCTGGCAAAGGCGGCCTTCGCGATGAAGGAGTGATGGCGGAAACTGTCCCGCGCGTAGACGTTGGAGACGTGAACTTCCACGGTCGGGATCTGCACCCCGACCAGCGCGTCGTGCAGCGCCACCGAGGTGTGGGTGTAACCGCCGGCGTTGAGCACGATTCCGACGGCCTGTTCGGCGCGCGCCTTGTGAATCCAGTCGATCAGCGCGCCTTCGTGGTTCGATTGGCGGCAAACGGCGGTCAGGCCGAGGCTCGCTGCAGTCTCGGTGCACAGTTTTTCGACATCGGCCAAAGTGGCGTGGCCGTAAATTTCCGGCTCCCGGGTCCCGAGCAAATTCAGGTTCGGGCCATTGAGCACGTAAATCGTTTGAGGCATCCGAAATTCCGGCAATGTCAGCGAAGGTCTCCGACGGACGCACCGTCCGGACCGAAAGTCCGGACAATCGAAGCCGGCGTTTCGGGCGAAATTCACTTGATTGCGCGCGTTATAGGTAACCTCACGGCTGAGGGGAAGCCTCAACACGTTCCGATGCCGCATCAATTGGCTGATGCTTTGGGAGAGGGGGGCGGGCCAAGTGGCCGCAAAACCTTGCGATCTGTTCGCAATGGGTGCTGCCATGCCGCTCTGCATCGGACCGCCGTGCACAAGAAAGGGCGGCCCGACGGACCGCCCTTCGACCTGTCGGACCGTTCGACCGGTGCCTAAGCGTCGAGCACCGCGACGATCTCCAGCGTCCGCGGATCGACCACGATGATCTCGTCCCGGACCAGGAAGAACTCGTAGCCGCGCCACTGCGGATAGATCGTGATGATCTCGGTCGGCAGCGGATGGAAGCGGACGTCGCGCGGCACCCGCGTTCCCACCGAGATCGAGAAATTGACGTTGGTCTGCGGCGCGATCCGCTGGTTCTTGATCACGGTGGTGATCTTGGTGCGCTGTTCGGTCGAGAGCTTGGCGCCGGCGCCGGCCTGGCCGGTCGTGGTCCGGTCGCGCTGGCTGTCGGCGTTGCGGTTCATCTGATCGCGATCGTTGCCGGCCTTGCGGTCCATCTCCTTGGCGTTGCGGTCCTCGGCTTTCATGTCCTTGCCGATACGGCCGCCGTCCGAGCTCATCGAGCCCTTGGGCGCGCTGTCCTGCGCCCGCTGCTGGCTGGCGCCGGCCGGGGCGCGGCGCTCATCGGCCGGCCCTGCATTCATGCCGGCGCCTTCGGACCGGTTCATCTGCGGTGCCGACGAGCCGGTCGCGGCGCCGCCGCTCTGCGCTTGGGCAGCGATGCCGCTGCCGATCAGCGCAGCGGCTGCAACCGAAATCAGGAAACGATTGGTCATTGGAACATCCTCCCAGTGATCCTGCCCGCGCGACAACCCGACGCGGCGCGGACAGTTCCGGGAAAACCGGGTCTCGCAGTTTTGTTTTGCTGCGCGCGGCGAGCAGGACTAAGTGTGGACGACTGGGCGCTCAGCCCGGACCGCGAGGGCTGGAACCCGCGGTCCACTCAGCCTGTTATCAGGCATGCCGCTTGCATCGCCTGAGGCTGGATCGGGAGGCGTTATGACCCGCTATGTCGTGCGTTTTATGAAGGACATCCTCGGCGAAAACGGCCGCCATGCCGAGGTCTGTCAGGGGTTACTGGAAGTCGAGGCCGCCAACAGTCACGACGCGAGCGAGATCGCGAAGCGCAAGTTCTGCGAGGCCGGGCGGCTGAAGGAATGGTCGCTGCACGCGGACCGCGTCCACGTCGCCGAGACCGACTTTCCTTCCTGACGGAGCGCACGAGGAAGCCGCGCCGCGCCGTGGTGCGGGTCGACGCCTGAGCGCGGAGCCCGGTTCCGATCGCTCAGAACCGGATCACTGCGCGCGAGGCGCTCAGCACTGTTCCTTGCCGCAACGCGCGATCGCCACCTTCTGGCGCAGCGTCTCGAGGCCGACGGCGCCGACCACCACCTGCTTGCCGATCACGTAGCTCGGCGTGCCGTTCATGCCCATCGACTCCGCGAGCTTGAAGCTCTCTTCGATGGTGGCGCGCACTTCCGGGCTCGCCATGTCCTTTTCCAGCCGTGCGATGTCGAGGCCGGCGTCCTTGGCGGCGGCGATCGCGCGCGCCTTGTCGGCCTGGCCGCGGCCGCCCATCAGCTTCTGGTGGAAGTCGAGATACTTCTTGCCGCCCGGATCCTGCATCCGCACCGCTATCGCGACCTGCGCGGCCTCGACCGAGCCCGGCCCGAGCACGGGGAATTCCTTGAGCACGACCTTCAGCTTCGGATCGTCCTTCAGCAGTTCGAGCATGTCAGTCATCGCGCGCTTGCAGTAGCCGCAATTGTAATCGAAGAACTCGACGAAGGTGACGTCGCCGTTCTTGTTGCCGATCGTCACGCCGCGCGGCGAATTGAAGATCGCCTCGGCGTTCTCCTTGATCGCGGCCTGATGCTTCTCGGCGGCGGCGTTGGCCTGTCGCTTGCTCAGCTCGTCGGACGCCTCTTCCAGCACCTCGGGGTGCGACACCAGATAGTCCTTGATGATGCTCTGGATCTCTTTGCGCTGCTCGTCTGAGAATTTCTGCGCCGAGGCGACACCGGGCGCGGCCACCAGGGCGAGCGCGAGAAGGGCAGCGGCGAGCGGGCGGAACGACGGCATGGGCAATCCCTTCAAGGCGGACAAACGGGTCGGATCGGCGGATTCGGACGTTTCATACCGCTTTTCCGGTGGAAATACGCGCAATTTGTGAACACGTTTCGGTCAGCCGTCCGAGCCGCCGGCACGACGCGGCGAGGGCGATCTCCAAAACAGTGCGCCGGCGTTCGTGTTCGCGAACGCCGGCGCGGATCTGCGGCGAGACGCCGCGGCGTTACTTGACGGTGGTCAGGCGCAGATACGGCCGCGGCGCGTCCCAGCCCTGCGGGAACGCCTTCGCTGCGTCGTCGCCCTGCAGCGACAGCGGGATGATCACCTTGTCGCCGGCGCGCCAATCGGCCGGGGTGGCGACGCGATGTTTGTCGGCGAGCTGCAGCGCGTCGATCACCCGCATGATCTCGTCGAAGTTCCGGCCGACATTCATCGGGTAGGTCATGGTCAGCCGGATCTTCTTTTTGGGATCGATGATGAACACCGAACGCACCGCCGCGGTGTCGCTCTGGTTGGGATGGATCATGTCGTACAGCTTCGCGACCTTCAGCTCCGGATCGGCGACGATCGGAAACTGCAAATCGGTGTGCTGGGTGTCGTTGACGTCGGTGATCCACTTCAGATGTTCGGGCACGGTGTCGGTCGAGAGTCCGAGCGGCTTGACGTTGCGTGCGGCGAACTGCTGCGACAGCTTCGAGGTCCTGCCCATCTCGGTGGTGCAGACCGGCGTGAAATCGGCGGGATGGCTGAAGAAGAACACCCAGGAGTCGGCGGCCCAATCGTGCAGCGAGATCGGGCCTTTGGTGGTGTCGGCGGTGAAATCGGGCGCGGTGTCGCCGATATGAAGAGACATCGAGGTGAACTCCTGTGGGGTGGTGAAGAGGGCAAGCGCGCGCGGCGCGGCGCCCGACGGTGTGATGCGGTGTGCACGAGTGAGATCGGCAACGGCGCGCGCCGTGTCATGGCGGGCGGGGCGCGATCGCGCGCTGATCATAGCGAACGATCGCGCCCCGTGGTCTGTCGTTCAGCGCAGATCAACCACGCGTTTCGACTACGGGCAGGGGCGCGCCCGGCCGTCCCTGCCGATATAGGTCATGGTCTCCGGGTTGAACGAGCGGTAGCGCTGCGCGCAGTAGCCGATCGCATCGCGGCGCCGGGCGTCCTCCGCGGCGCTGGCTGCGATCGCACCGCCGACGATCGCCGCGCCGATGCCGAGCCCGATCGCGGCGCCGGCGTCGCCGCCGCCCCAGCCGCGCCCACGTCCGCGGCCGCGCCAGGCCTGCGCCGGCTGGGTCGACGCCGCGATGGTCACGGCGGTGGTGGTGATCAGTCCGAGTCCGTACATCGTCAGGAGCATGACGCTCGCCAATGCGCGCGTGATCAGCTTGCGCGCGGCACCGCCGCCTTGCAGTCTCGATCTCATGGTGTCTCTCCCTTGGTTGTCGGCCGCGCGCCAATCGGCGCGAGGGCACGCCCGATAGGCAGACACCTTCGGTGCGGCCGTCGATTTGACGTGCATCAAACCGGCGCCCCGCGACGCCGCTGCCGGATACGATCCGCGATCGCGCGTTACGCTATTTGGACAGCGGTTTCGCTTCGACGATGTCGTCGGCCTTGACCCACCCGGGTGAGCCGACCGGGAAGCGGGTCTTGGCGCGCGACGCGAGTTCGCGCGCGGTCTTGTTATCGCCGCGGAGGAACGCGGCCTGGGCCGACGCGAGATCGGCTTCGGCATAGTCGCCCTTGCGGCCATAGGCCATCGCCAGCTGGCTGTAGCCGAGCGGCGCCTCGCCCTCGCGCGACAGCGCCAGCCGCAGAATCCGGATCGCCTCGTCGGTGCTGGCGTTGTTGCCGGACGCCACCATCGCCTGGCCGAGCAGCATCTCGATCAGCGGCGCGCTGCGCGACAGCGACAGCGCCTTGCGCAGCGGCGCGATCGCTTCCTGCGGCCGGCCGCCTTCGAGCAGCGCCTGACCGCGCAGTTCGTAGAAATAGGGGTTGTTCGGCTCGGTCTGGATCAGACTGTCGATCTGCGCCAACGCCGAGCGCGGGTCGCCATGCAGATAGGCCGAGATCGCACGGGCGTAGCGTGCGGGCAGGCTGGTGTTGGACAGCGGATAGCGCCGCGCCACCGTATCCGGCCGCTCCATGAAGCCGGAGGTCTTGGCGCGCATCATGTCGTGGCGCAGCTGCAGCGCGGCGTCGTCCTTCTTGTCCCAGTTGGGACTGGACCGCGCCAGTTCCTCGAGGGCGCGGACGCGGTCTGCCGGCATCGGATGCGACTGCGCATAGGGATCGGCGCCGCGCGCCGCGAACAGGCTCTCGTCGGTGAAGCGGCGAAACGTCTCGTACATCCCCTTGGCGGACTGCCCGGTGGCGTCGAGGAATTTCACCGCGGCCTTGTCGGCGTTCTCTTCCTGCTGGCGCTGATAGGACAAGAGATTGCGCCGGATCATTTCCTGCGGCGCCGAGATCGCCGCGGCGCCGATATTGCTGGCGCCGCTGTTCGGGCCCGCCCTGGAGCCGGCGACCAGCGCGCCGACGCCGAGCAGCATCGCCACGATCATCTGCGTCTGCGCCTGCGCCAGCTGGGTCCGCAGCTTGGACAGATGGCCGCCGGCGAGATGGCCGGTCTCGTGCGCCAGCACGCCGATCAGCTGGTTCGGCGTCTGCGACTGCATCAGCGCGCCGTAATTGACGAAGATGCGGCGCCCGTCGGCGACGAAGGCGTTGAACGAGGGATCGTTGATGATCGCGACCTGGATGTTCTGCTTCTCGAGGCCGGCGGCGCGCAGGATCGGCCGCGTGTAGTCGCGCAGCAGGTTCTCGATCTCGGTGTCGCGCAGCAGCGGCGGTCCCTTCGGCTGCGGCGCCTGGGCGAAGGTGGGAACCGGGGCGAGCGCCAGCGCGGCGGCGGTCACCACCGCCACCAGCCGCGGCGCCTGCGCGCGGATCGTCCGGCGCACAGCGCCGAGCAGAGCTTCAACCATCGTTTTGGGCATTGGCCGAGGTTCGAATACCGGATATTCCCCTGATCAGCCCAGCAATGCGGCAGCAGCGCGACGCTCGCCGGGTTTCGCCGAACCGAACCGCGCGGGAGATAGCAGATTTCAATGCTCGATGCGACCAAGACGGCGGCGCTGCGTCAATTGTTGACCGCGTCCACCCGGAGCAACGTACCGCCCTTCATGGTGATGGATGTGATGGCGGCCGCGGAGCGGATCGAAGCCGCCGGCGGCCACGTCATCCACATGGAGGTCGGCCAGCCCTGGGCGCCGGCGCCGCGTACGGCGCTCTCCGCCGCGCATCGGGCGCTGGAGCAGGGGCGGATCGACTACACGTCGGCGCTCGGCATCCCGTCGCTGCGCGCGCGGATCGCGCGGCACTATCGCGAGACCTATCGCTGCGAGGTCGATCCGGACCGCATCGTCGTCACCACCGGGTCGTCCGGCGCCTTCATCCTGTCGTTCCTGGCGCTGTTCGAACCGGGCGACCGGGTCGCCGTGACGGTGCCGGGCTATCCGCCGTATCGCCACATCCTCACCGCGCTGGGCTGCGAGCCGGTGTTGATCGAGACCCACAGCGAGACGCGGCACGCGCTGACCGGCGAGGCGCTGCTCGCCGCGCATCGCAAGGCGCCGCTGAAGGGCGTGCTGGTCGGCAGCCCGGCCAATCCGACCGGCACGATGATGACGCGCGAAGCGCTGACCGAGCTGATCGCCGTCGCCGAGAGCGAAGGCATCCGCTTCATCTCCGACGAGATCTATCACGGGCTCGACTACGCGTTTCCGGCAGTGACCGCGGCGGAGCTGTCGCCGCACGCCGTCGTGATCAATTCGTTCTCGAAGTACTTCTGCATGACGGGCTGGCGGGTCGGCTGGATGGTGCTGCCCGAGAGCTTGGTGCGGCCGGTCGAGCGGTTGCAGCAGAATCTCGCGATTTCGGTGCCGACGCTGTCGCAGATCGCGGCCGAAGCGGCGTTCGACGGAAGCGACGAGATGGAGGCGGTGAAGCGTGGCTACGAGGAGAACCGCAACATCCTGATCGCCGGACTGCCGCAGGCCGGGCTGACCGAGTTTCTGCCGGCGGACGGCGCGTTCTATCTCTATGCCGACGTCTCGAAATTCACCGCGGACAGTTTCGACTTCACCAAACGGATGCTGGCCGAGGCGCACGTCGCAGCGACTCCCGGAACCGATTTCGATCCGGTGCGGGGCAAGGACTTCGTGCGATTTTCCTACGCCCGGTCGGCCGACGACATGCGCGAGGCGGTGCGCCGAATCACCAAATGGCTCGGGGCAGAAATTACGGGCAGGTGACGGCGGAACGCGATTCGAGGCTTGATCTCAGCGGCATTTCGTCGCTATAGCCAGCCGCGGATCATTCCTTCCGGGAGAATTTCCTTTGCCGATCGGTCCCGTGCCGCCGCCCTCCGGAGGGCACATGGCGCTTGCTGGAATGCTCTGGCCCCAGCGCGCGGACCAGGCTTCGGACATCGTCCGTTCGGCCGTTCTGATCGCTCTCGGCACCGCGCTGCTGACGCTGTCGGCGAAGCTCAATCTGCCGTTGCCGCTGGTTCCGATGACGCTGCAAACCCTGGTTGTGCTGCTGATCGGCGCCGCCTATGGCGCGCGCTTGGGCAGCGTGACCGTGATCGCTTATCTGGCCGAGGGCGCGCTCGGGCTGCCGGTGTTCGCCGGACCGGTCGGCGGGCTCGCGACGCTGACGGGCCCGACGGCGGGCTACCTCGCGGGCTTCGTCGTCGCCGCGTTCATCGTCGGCTGGTTCGCCGAGCGCGGCTGGGACCGCTCGGTGCCGCGGCTGTTCGTGGCGATGGCGTTCGGCCACATCGCGATCCTCGCGCTCGGCTTCGGCTGGCTGGCGTTCGCCATGCATCTCGGCGTCGCCAAGGCGTGGTCGGTCGGCGTGCTGCCGTTTCTGGCCGGATCGCTGGTGAAGAACGCGCTCGGCGCGACCCTGCTGCCCGCCGCCCGGCGGATGCTCGACAGCCGGCGAGGGTAAGCGGCCGCCTTTCCATTCAGTTCCGTATCGATTCGGCCGACCGGTCTGCCTGTGGTCGTCCTGACGTCGTCAACAAGACAGGCACATCGAGTTCAGTGGAGTGATGGCTATGTCGACGATGACCGATATCGGCATTTCCGGAACGTCTCATCCGACGAAATCCAAGCCCTGGTACAAGGTGCTTTACGTCCAGGTGCTGATCGCGATCGTGATCGGCGTGCTGGTCGGCTGGCTGTCGCCGACGCTGGCGACCGACCCGTGGATCAAGGCGCTCGGCGACGGCTTCGTCAAGCTGATCAAGATGGTGATCGCGCCGATCATCTTCTGCACGGTGGTGTCCGGCATCGCCCATATTCAGGACGCCCGCAAGGTCGGCCGCGTCGGCGTCAAGGCGTTGGTGTATTTCGAGGTGGTGTCGTCGTTCGCGCTGATCCTCGGCCTGATCGTCGGCAACCTGGTGCCGGTCGGGCACGGGCTCACCGCCAAGCCGGACGCTGCCGCCGTGGCGAAGTACGTCGACCAGGCCAGCCACATGCACGCGGTCGACTTCTTCCTCAACATCATCCCGGAGAGCGTGGTCGGCGCGTTCGCCAAGGGCGACATCCTGCAGGTGCTGCTGTTCGCGATCCTGTTCGGCTTCGCGCTGATGGCGCTCGGCGAGCGCGGCCATCGGCTGCGCGACGTGATCGACGATACCGCGCACGCCGTGTTCGGCGTGATCGCGATCGTGATGAAGGCCGCGCCGATCGGCGCGTTCGGCGCGATGGCCTTCACCATCGGCAAATACGGCCCGGCCGCGCTCACCAATCTGATCGGCCTGATCGCGCTGTTCTACGCCACCGCGGCGCTGTTCGTGTTCGTGGTGCTGGGGCTGATCGCCAAGTTCGTCGGCTTCAACATCTTCAAGTTCCTCGGCTACATCAAGGACGAGCTCTTGATCGTGCTCGGCACCTCGTCGTCGGAAAGCGCGCTGCCGCAGCTGATGGAGAAGCTGGAGCGGCTCGGCTGCTCGAAGTCGGTGGTCGGCCTCGTGGTACCGACCGGCTATTCGTTCAATCTCGACGGCACCAACATCTACATGACGCTGGCGACGCTGTTCATCGCGCAGGCGCTCGGCATCCACCTCAGCTTCGGCGAACAGATCACCATCCTGCTGGTGGCGATGCTGACCTCGAAGGGCGCGAGCGGCGTCACCGGCGCCGGCTTCGTCACGCTCGCCGGCACGCTCGCGGCGGTCAACCCGGCGCTGATTCCGGGCATGGCGATCGTGTTCTCGATCGACAAGTTCATGAGCGAGGTGCGCGCGCTCACCAACATCACCGGCAACGGCATCGCGGCGGTGTTCGTCTCGTGGTGGGAAGGCGAGCTCGACCACGACAAGCTGCACGCCAGCCTCAACCGCACCATCGACCCGTCCGACGTCGAGACCGCCGTCACCACCGGCTGATCCGGCGAACAGTCCCGCAAACGAAAACCGCCCGGCTTTTGCCGGGCGGTTTTTTTGTGTGACTGGCCGGGACCGTCAGTTGCCGCCGCCGAAGCGGCGCGACCACCAGCCGGCCTTGCGGGGGGCGTCGGATGCGGGCGCGGCGGCCGGCTGCGGCGCGGGCGCCGCCGGGGCAGGGGCGACCTCGGGCTGCGGCGCGGATTCGGCGACCGGCGGTGCCGCGATCTCGGCCTTCGGTTCGGCCGAGCCGAAGCTCACCTTTTCGCGGACCGTGGAGCGGCGCCGTGCGGCCCGTTCGGCTGCGGCGTCGTCCTGCGCCTGCGTCGAAGCAGGAGCCGGCTGGCTGGGCGCAGGTTCAGACTGGGCCTTCTCCGGCTCGGCAGCAACCGGCTCGGCTGCGACTGGCAAGGCTGCGGCAGGCGCGGCCACGACCGGGGCAGGGCTTTCGTCGTCATCGGCGTCGGGCTCGTGGCGCTTGCCCAGCAGCGGCTCGACCGGCGCAGCCGCGTCCATGTCGGCGACAGCTTCGGCCGCTTCCGAGGTCTTGAGCTCGCCGATGTCGTCGGCGATCGAGCCGGCGACGCCGTCTTCGAGGCCGCCTTCCTGGGTGCCACGCCGACGGCGACCGCCGCGGCGGCCACGGCGACGCGGGCGACGCTCGCCGTTGGCCTGATCGGTGCGGGCTTCGCCGTCACCCTCGATGCCGTCGTCGCCTTCGTCGCCATCATCCTCGGCGGCTTCGGCGCTGTCGGGAACCAGCGGTGCTTCGCCGTCCTCGCGGGGTGCGCCCGCTTCACGCGGCTCGCCGGTGCGCGACCGGCGGCGGCGGCGGCGCTTGCGCTTGCGGGCGTCGCCTTCGCTTTCGCCGGCTTCCCCGGCCGCCTCGTCGGTCAGGCCGACGGTTTCTTCGGTCTCGATCTCGGCCTCGAACTCGTAGCCGTCCTCGTCGTCATACGGCAATTCTTCGGGCTGCGCCGGGGCGGCCGCAACCTGGGCCGCGAGCAGCGCCTTGGCGGCTTCCAGCGTGTGGACCTGCTCGCCGCGATCGATCACGAACGACTGCTGTCCGGTCACCGTCGGATCCGACAGCACCGACAGCGCCACCTTGAAGCCGGTTTCGAGATCGCGCAGGTGGCCGCGCTTCTGGTTCAGCACGTAGAGCGCGACGTCGGCGCGGGTGCGCACGATCAGATTGTGGGTCGCGCCCTTCATCAGGATCTCTTCGAGGCCGCGCAGCAATTGCAGCGCCACCGAGGAGACCGAGCGGACGTGGCCGGAGCCGCCGCAATGCGGGCAGGGCTCGGTCGAGCTTTCCAGCACGCTGGCGCGGATGCGCTGGCGCGACATTTCGAGCAGACCGAAATGCGAGATGCGGCCGACCTGGATGCGGGCGCGATCCTGCCGCAGGCAGTCGCTGAGCTTGCGCTCGACCGCGCGGTTGTTGCGCTTCTCGTCCATGTCGATGAAGTCGATGACGATCAGGCCGGCGAGGTCGCGCAGGCGGAGCTGCCGCGCGACTTCCTCGGCGGCCTCCATGTTGGTCTTGAGCGCGGTGTCCTCGATGTGGTGCTCGCGGGTCGAGCGCCCGGAGTTGACGTCGATCGAGACCAGCGCCTCGGTCTGGTTGATGACGATGTAGCCGCCGGAGCGCAGTTGCACGGTGGGCGAGAACATCGCGTCGAGCTGGCTCTCGACGCCCATCCGCGAGAACAGCGGCTGGCCGTCGCGATACAGCTTCACCGCGCGGACGTTCGACGGCATCAGCATGTGCATGAAGTCGCGCGCTTCATGATAGCCGGCTTCGCCGGCCACCTGAATTTCGTCGATCTCCTTGTTGTAGAGATCGCGCAGCGAACGCTTGATCAGCGAGCCTTCCTCGTAGACCAGCGTCGGCGCCTGCGACTTCAGCGTGACGTCGCGGACGGTTTCCCACATCCGGATCAGATATTCGAAGTCGCGCTTGATTTCCGGCTTGGTGCGCGAGGCGCCGGCGGTGCGCAGGATGATGCCCATGCCTTCCGGCACGTCGAGGTCCTGCACCACTTCCTTGAGGCGGGAGCGGTCCTGCGCCGAGGTGATCTTGCGGCTGATGCCGCCGCCGCGCGCGGTGTTCGGCATCAGCACGGCGTAGCGGCCGGCGAGCGACAGATAGGTGGTCAGCGCCGCGCCCTTGTTGCCGCGCTCTTCCTTGACGACCTGCACCAGCATCACCTGGCGGCGCTTGATGACTTCCTGAATCTTGTACTGGCGGCGTGGCCGGAAGGCGCGCTCCGGCACTTCTTCCAGCACGTCGTCGCCGCCGACGGATTCGACGATGTCTTCCTCGGACTCGTCGTCCTCGTCGTCGTCCGCTTCACCGTCAGCGTCGGTGTCGCCTTCGGCATCGGTCAGATCGTCGCCGACGTCGTGGCCGTGATCGTCGTCGTGAGGCTCGGCGCCGGCCGTTTCCACGATCGGGAACGGGGCGTCCTCGGCGTAGCCGCCGTGGTCGTCGGCGTCGTGGTCGTCGGACTCGGCGTCCGGCGCGATCGAGGCCGCGGAGGCGATCTCGGCGGGCGTGTCGGAGGCGGCCTCGGCGACGATGCTGGGCGCAGCGGCCGGCTCGTCGTGGCCGTGATGGTCGCCGGCGTCGGCGTGATGTTCGTGATGCTCAGGGGCGCGATGATCGTCATGGCCATCGACGTCGTCGGCCGCGACCGGCTGCGCGTCGCCGGCGTGCTCCGGCAGATCGTGCATCAGCCGCTCGCCGTCGGCGTGCGCGTGATCGTGCACATGGCCGTTGTCGTCATGATCGTGCGGCTGCTCGGCCGACGCGTCGGCGGACGCCTCGACGATGTCGCTGGTGACCCGCTCGCCACTGCCGCGGCGGCGGTGGCTGCGATGCCGCGACCGGCGCCGGCTGGAGCGCTGTTCGCTCTCTTCCTCGGCCTCGCGGTGCGCGCGTTCGTCGGCTTCGATCAGCGCCTGCCGATCGGCGACCGGGATCTGATAGTAGTCGGGATGAATTTCGCTGAAGGCGAGGAAGCCGTGCCGGTTGCCGCCGTATTCGATGAAGGCGGCCTGCAGCGACGGTTCGACCCGGGTGACTTTGGCGAGGTAGATGTTGCCGCGCAGTTGTTTGCGCTGAGCGGTCTCGAAATCAAATTCTTCGACGCGGTTGCCGCGAACCACGACCACCCGGGTCTCTTCCGGGTGGGTGGCGTCGATCAGCATCTTGTTGGGCATTTTTCAACTCATGGCGGCGGAGAGCGCGCGAGACGGCCAGCGCAATAAGCGCGGCCGGATAACGCGACGGTCCACCTGATTCGGGGGTGAGGGGAAGGCCGAAACGCACTTCACCGCGCCGTGCCGGCGTCGAACCCGAGGCATTGCGCGTGGCGAAGCGGTTGCTTCGCGGCGGCGCGGCCTTTGCGTGGGTCCGGTTCGGCATCGCAATATGGCGCATCAAGCGTCGGCCCGTCTGAACGAGTGGCGGCAAAGCATCCGCCGTGTCTTCTTGCTGAAGGACCGGCCTCGCGCCGAAGCGCTCACCGGCATGGATCATCCGACCTGGAGGGCCGGACGGGTCGGTCATGAAGAGTCTGAACCGTCCCTGGTACGAAGAAGCCCGGGGACCGGACGCCGCTCGGGCTGAACCGACGCACCTGCCTGACCGCGCACTGCGCTGGCTCGGAGGGGACGGAAAAAACGCTAAATCCCGATGCTCAGGTGTTGAGGGATCTGGCGCTGCGCCGAAAGGCTGAACGCGACACAACCGGAAGATTAGACCGTCAGCACCAGATACATACGTGGATTGGCTCTCGCTTGCAAGGAGAGCGTCGTCCGCCGGCAACACTGCATCTTATTCGAATCCCGTCGCTTAAACCGCGATTAACCACACGGTTCTATTGCGGTAGAAGACCAGCGAAGAGGGGTCCGGATTCGTTGAAGGGGCGCGCAAATCATTTTGTTTTGTACAGCGCAATCCTAGCGTGCGCTGCAGCATGGCTGTGCGCGGCGCCGGCGGAGAGTTTGGCCGTCGAAACCCAGAAGGCTCCGGTCGCCGTCCCGGTCCCCAACGGCTTTCCGATCGCCTCGGATGCCCGGCTGGCGGGTGACGACAAGCAGACCCGGTTCATCGTCGATCTCGACAGCAAGGTTCCGATGCGTGCCTTTACGCTCGCGGATCCGTATCGCGTGGTGATCGACCTGCCGCAGATCAATTTCCGGCTGCCGGCGGCTGTCGGCGGCGCCGGCCGCGGCTTGATCAAGGCGTTTCGCTACGGCCTGGTGATGCCGGGCGGCTCGCGGATCGTGCTTGAGCTGGCGGGGCCGGCGAAGATCGCCAGGGCCGAGATGCTGGATGCGGCCAACGGCCAGCCGGCGCGGATGGTGATCGAGCTCGATTCGGTCGACCGGACCGCCTTCGTCGAGTCGCTCGGCGCCGAAAAGGGCCCGGAGCTGCGGCCGTCGGTCGGCGCGGCCGATGCGACCGCCTCGGTGCCGCGCGGCGCCGAATCGGACAAGGACGCCGCCAAGGACGATCCGCGCCCGGTGGTCGTGCTCGATCCCGGCCATGGCGGGATCGACAACGGCACCCAGTCCGCCAGCGGCGTCGCCGAGAAGACGCTGGTGCTGGACTTCGCGCTGGCGCTGCGCGACCAGATGGAGAAGGGCGGCAAGTACCGGGTGGTGCTGACCCGCGCCGACGACACCTTCATCCCGCTGAACGACCGGGTGAAGATCGCCCGCGCCCAGTCCGCCGCGCTGTTCGTTTCGATTCACGCCGACGCGCTGCCGCGCGGCGAGGGCGACGCCCAGGGGGCGACGATCTACACCCTGTCCGACAAGGCCTCGGACGCCGAGGCGCAGCGGCTGGCGGACGCTGAAAACAAGGCCGACGCGATCGGCGGCGTCAACCTGACCGAGGAGCCGACCGAGGTCGCGGACATCCTGATCGACCTCGCCCAGCGTGAAACCAAGACCTTTTCAAACAGGTTCGCCCGGACCTTGATCCGGGAGATGAAGAGCGCCACCCGGCTGCACAAGAATCCGCTGAAATCCGCCGGCTTCCGGGTGCTGAAGGCGCCCGACGTGCCGTCGGTGCTGATCGAGCTGGGCTACGTCTCCAACAAGGGCGACCTCCAGCAGCTGGTTTCGGAGCAGTGGCGGACCAAGACGGTGGGCGCGGTGTCCCAGGCGATCGATTCGTTTTTCGCCCGGCGGCTGGTTTCGGCCGGCAAACCGGACTGACCGCCCAGGACGGCGGCCGAGCCCTAGTTTGGCCACAGCGGAAGTTCTATAAGACGCCGGTGCAGTTCGCGATTTCGGTTTGATGTGAGGCTGGCCCCGGCGAGATGATCGCGGGGTTGCGGACAAAGCCAATCTCGTTCAAGGGACATTTCGCCGCGTCGCGCGGTCCTCGGTGAAACGGAACTCAACTGATGCGCTTGCTGCTGCGGTTCTTCGGCTTTCTGTTCGCAGCCGGGACGATCGTGTTTCTGGTCGGCGTCGCCGCCGTGGCCGGGATGATCTGGCACTTCTCCAAAGACTTGCCCGACTACTCTCAGCTCCAGGATTACGAGCCGCCGGTGATGACGCGGGTGCACGCGTCGGACGGTTCGCTGCTCGGCGAGTACTCCAAGGAGCGGCGTCTGTATCTGCCGATCCAGGCGGTGCCGAAGCTGGTGATCAATGCCTTCCTCGCGGCCGAGGACAAGAACTTCTACGAGCACGGCGGCATCGACTATCAGGGCATGGCGCGCGCCATGCTGCTGTATGCGCAGAACATCGGCTCCAACCGCCGGCCGCAGGGTGCTTCGACCATCACCCAGCAGGTCGCCAAGAACTTCCTGCTCACCAACGAAGTGTCGTTCACCCGCAAGATCAAGGAAGCCTTGCTGGCGATGCGGATCGAGCGGGCCTATTCCAAGGACCGCATCCTCGAACTGTATCTCAACGAGATCTATCTCGGGCTCGGCGCCTACGGCGTCGCCGCCGCCTCGCTGGTGTATTTCGACAAGTCGGTCAACGAGCTGACGGTGTCGGAGGCGGCCTATCTGGCGGCGCTGCCGAAGGCGCCGGCGGCGCTGCATCCGATCCGCAATCACGACCGCGCCGTCGAGCGCCGCAACTACGTGATCGACCGCCTGCTGGAAAACGGTTGGATCAAGCAGGCCGACGCCGACAAGGCGCGCAAGGAACCGCTGGCCGTCACCAGCCGCGGCACCGGTGCGCACACCTTCGCCGGCGAGTATTTCGCCGAGGAGGTCCGACGCGACATCCTCGAGCGCTACGGCGAAAAGAAGCTGTATGAAGGCGGTCTCTCGGTCCGCACCTCGCTGGATCCGAAGCTGCAGGTCGAGGCGCGCAAGACGATGACCGCGGGCCTCGTCAAATTCGACGAGGCGCAGGGCTTTCGCGGCGCGCCGTCGAAGCTGGACATCAGCGGCGACTGGGGCGTGAAACTCGCCGACGTCAAATCGCTGTCCGACATCTCGCCGTGGCGGATGGCCGTGGTGCTGGAAACCTCCGACCAGTCGGCGCGGATCGGCTTCCAGCCCGGCCGTGAACTCGGCGGCGCGGTGTCGAAGAAGCGCGAGACCGGATTGATCACGCTCGACGGCGTCAAGTGGGCGAAGGCCGCGACCGGGCCGCAGCGCGGCCGGACGCCGACATCGGTGTCGCAGGTGCTGGCGGCGGGCGATGTGATCTACGCCGATCCGCTGCTCGACAAGGACGGCAAGCCGGTCGAGGGTCAATACCGGCTGCGCCAAATTCCCGAAGTGTCGGGCGCGATGGTGGCGATGGACCCGTGGACCGGCCGCGTGCTGGCGATGGTCGGCGGCTTCTCGTTCGACCAGAGCCAGTTCAACCGCGCCACCCAGGCCTATCGGCAGCCCGGCTCGTCGTTCAAGCCGCTGGTGTATTCGGCGGCGATGGACAACGGCTACACGCCGTCGACCGTCGTGGTGGACGCGCCGATCGAAATCGATCAGGGGCAGGGCGCCGGCGTGTGGCGGCCCGAGAACTACTCGACCGGCAAATATTACGGCCCGCAGACCCTGCGCAACGCGCTGCAGAAGTCGCTGAACACCGTGACGGTGCGGCTCGCGCAGGACATCGGCATGCCGCTGATCGGCGAATACGCCAAGCGGTTCGGCGTCTATGACGAACTGCCGAACTATCT
This sequence comes from Rhodopseudomonas palustris, assembly GCA_016215605.1. Taxonomy (GTDB): domain Bacteria; phylum Pseudomonadota; class Alphaproteobacteria; order Rhizobiales; family Xanthobacteraceae; genus Rhodopseudomonas; species Rhodopseudomonas palustris_L. The sequence goes on along the minus strand of JACRJB010000052.1, from coordinate 30,672 downwards.
GTCCTACGCGCTCGGCGCCGGCGAGACCACGGTGATGCGGATGGTCACCGCCTATTCGATGTTCGCCAACGGCGGACGGCGGGTGAAGGCGACGCTGATCGACCGTATCCAGGATCGCTACGGCCGCACCATCTTCAAGCACGACGCCCGCGAATGCCGCGGCTGCGACGCGCCGGAAGGCTGGAAGAACCAGCCCGAGCCGCAACTCGTCGACCGCCGCGAGCAGGTGATGGACCCGATGACGGCCTATCAGATCACCTCGATGATGGAAGGCGTGGTGCAGGCCGGCACCGCGACCGTGGTGCGCGAGGTCGGCAAGCCGATCGCCGGCAAGACCGGCACCACCAACGACGAGAAGGACGCCTGGTTCATCGGCTTCTCGCCGGATCTCGTGGTCGGCATCTATTTCGGCTACGACAAGCCGCGCAATCTCGGCCGCGGCGCCACCGGCGGCCATCTCGCCGCGCCGGTCGCCAAGGACTTCTTCAAGCTGGCGCTGGCCGACAAGCCGGCGGTGCCGTTCCGCGTGCCGGCCGGCATCAAGCTGATCCGCGTCGACGCCAAGAGCGGCATGCGCGCCGGGCCGGGCGACAGCGGCCGCACCATCCTCGAGGCGTTCAAGCCGGGCACCGCGCCGCCGGACAATTATTCGGTGATCGGCGTGGCCGACGCCGACGGGCGGCAGCAGCAGATGGCGCCGCCCGACGATCGCGGCTTCATGCGACCGGGGACGGGCGGCCTGTACTGACCGGCCGCTTGATCGGGGCGATTGCGCTTTGCCGCGTCGCCCGCTACATCGCGTCTCACACTTTTGCGGCCGCCTTCCGGGGGCCGCTGCCAGCAGAGATTCCATGCGCGCAGAAATCGAACGCCTCGTTGAAGAGATCAAGCAGTCAGTCGGGCTGCTGAGGAGGCATCTTTGACGTCGACCAGTCGACCGTCCGCCTCGCGGAGCTGAACAAGCTCGCCGAGGATCCCGACCTCTGGAACGATCCGCAGAAGGCCCAGAAGCTGATGCAGGAGCGCACCTCGCTGGAGGATTCGCTCACCGGCATCGGCAAGGTCGAGCGTGAGCTCAGCGACAACATCGAGATGATCGAGCTCGGCGAGGCCGAGGGCGACGACGGCGTGGTCAGCGAGGCGGAAGCCGCGCTGAAGGCGCTGAAGAAGGAAGTCGCGCGGCGCGAGCTCGAAGCGCTGCTGTCGGGCGAGGCCGACCGCTTCGACACCTATCTCGAAGTCCATGCCGGCGCCGGCGGCACCGAGAGCCAGGACTGGGCCTCGATGCTGCTGCGGATGTACACCCGCTGGGCCGAGAAGCACGGCTTCAAGGTCGAGTATCTCGAAGAGTCCGAGGGCGAAGAGGCCGGCATCAAATCGGCGACGATCCAGATCTCCGGCCACAACGCCTATGGCTGGCTGAAGACCGAGGCCGGCGTGCATCGTCTGGTTCGGATCTCGCCGTTCGATTCCAATGCGCGGCGGCACACCTCGTTCTCGAGCGTGCAGATCTTCCCGGTGATCGACAATTCGATCAAGATCGACATCGCCGAGTCCGACGTCCGCGTCGACACGATGCGCTCCGGCGGCGCCGGCGGCCAGCACGTCAACAAGACCGAATCCGCGGTGCGCCTGACCCATATCCCGACCGGCGTCGCGGTGGTCTGTCAGGCCGGCCGCTCGCAGCACAAGAACCGCGCGCAGGCGTGGGACATGCTGCGCGCCCGGTTGTACGAGATCGAACTGAAGAAGCGCGAAGAGCAGGCCGCAGCCGATCAGGCCGCCAAGACCGAGATCGGCTGGGGCCACCAGATCCGCTCCTACGTGCTGCAGCCTTATCAGATGGTCAAAGACCTCCGCACCGGCGTGCAGACCTCCGACACCGCCGGCGTGCTCGACGGCGACCTCGACGAATTCATGGCCGCGACACTGGCGCAGAGGGCGTTCGGGACGGGGCCGGGCAGCGTCGAGGACGTGGATTAGGCGCTCCACGATTCCTCCCAACGACGCCCCGAACAATGTTTGCGTCGCCGTGCCAAGGCTAGCGTGCTACTCTGTCTTGTAGCCCAGACTCTCGCGAAGGCGATCCATGTTGATCCGGGACGTCGACAGATTGAAGTCCTCTGAGAGCGCCGGCTCCGTCAGCGTCGAGCATGCTGGCGACGCCTATTTTTCGGCCGATATCGAGACGGATGGGCCGATTCCTGGGCCGTATTCGATGCTGTCGTTCGCGATTGTCTTCGCGGGGGCTTTCGACGGTCGGACGTTTTCGAGGCCGTCGGGCTACGAGGAAGTCTTCTACCGTGAACTTCGGCCGATCTCGGACTCCTACGAAGCCGATGCGCTCAGCGTGAATGGGCTGGATCGCGAGAGACTGCTCCGAGAGGGAGTAGCTCCCGCTATCGCAATGGATGAGGCGTGCTCCTGGGTCCGTCGGGTTTCGGGTTCTGCAACTCCGGTCCTTGTTGCATATCCTGTCAGCTTCGATTGGAGCTGGCTCTACTGGTATTTTGTCCGGTTCGCCTCTGCAGGGTCGCCGTTTGGGCATTCGCGGTGCTTCGATATCAAGACGGCTCTAGCTGTGAAGGCGGACCTCCCCATTTCGCGGGCCGGCCGGTCTAGACTTACTGAGGCCTTGCGTACTGATCGGCCGCACACCCATCATGCGGTCGATGATGCAATTGAGCAGGCAGAGATATTTGCGAACATTTTTGAATGGAAGAGATTGAATGGGGGAGCTGAGTGAAAGACGTGAGCAGACCGCAGCTCGATTGAAGAGGATGCGCGAAGGTCTGTCGGAAGCCGAAGAGTTGGCGCACGGCAAGGCGTGTGTCTATGCGACCGGTTCTTATGGCCGAGGAGAGGCCTGCGAACACAGCGATCTTGACCTCTTCATCGTCGGGCGCGGGCGGACGAGCGATGGGCAGCCTCGTCGGCGTAGCATGTTGTCCAGGCTCGATGAAATCTGCATCAAGGCCGATCTTATTCACCTGACGCGTGAGCTCGGTATCGAAGATTTCTCCGGCGAAGGAGAATATCTTGAGCACTATTCTGTCGACGATCTCACCAAGTCTGTGGGCGCCCGCGACGACGATTCAGCAAACACGCTCACTGCGCGGTTATTGTTGTTGCTCGAAGGCGCCCCTCTAGTCGGTGCAGAAATTTATAGTGAGATGATCGAAGAGGTCGTCTCGGCTTACTGGCGTGACTTCGAAGACCACAGGAATTGCTTCGTACCTGCTTTCTTAGCCAATGACATACTCCGCCTTTGGCGTACATTCTGCGTCAACTACGAAGCGCGGACGCTTCGCGATCCTCCGGACAAGAAGGCGAAGGGGAAGCTCAAGAATTACAAGCTCAAGCACAGTCGAATGTTGACCTGCTATTCGGCGCTTTTGATGTTGCTGTTTCAGTTTAAGATCAAGCAAACCGTCCGACCCGGCGATGCCGTTGCAATCGCAAGGCTGGCGCCGACGGAGCGGTTGGAAATTCTACTGCAGCGAGAACAGGCGGCGGCGGCCCACCCAGCGATCCGTCAGTTACTAGAGCGGTACGAGAAGTTCCTCGCTGTCACGAATGCGCCGGAACACGAACTGCTGCAGCGCTTCTCGACGGCTGATTTCGTCACCAAACGCTTCAAGGAAGCAGCTGAGTTCGGCGACTCAATGGCCGACGCCTTACACAAACTTGGTGACGGCAACAGATTCTATCGACTTCTGGTGGTGTGAGTCGACGAACCTAACCCGCTCCCGCCAGCCGCACCCCCGCGCGCAAAAACTTCTGCGGATCCACCGCTTCGCCGTCGATGCGGGTTTCGTAGTGCAAATGCGGGCCGGTGGAGCGGCCGGTGCTGCCGACTTCGCCGATCACCTGGCCGATCTGCACGCTCTGGCCGACCTTGGCGATGATCTTCGACAGATGGCCGTAGCGGGTCGACAGGCCGTTGCCGTGGTCGATCTCGACCATCTGGCCGTAGCCGCCCTGCCAGCCCGCGTTCACCACCTTGCCGATCGCGGTGGCGCGGACCGGGTCGCCGGACGAGGCGCGGAAGTCGAGGCCGGAGTGCATCGCGGGGCGACCGAGAAACGGATCGGTGCGGACGCCGAAGCCGGACGAGAATTCGACCTCGCCGAGCACCGGCTTGCGATACGGCACCAGCGTCAGCGCGCGGTTGAGGCGGTCGAGCTGGGCGCGGCTGATGTTGATGCGATAGAGCTGGCGGTCGAACGAACTGGCGTTGCTGCCGGGCGCCTTCAGCGGCACGAACGGGCCGCCGATGCCGCCGGCGCTGCTGCGCGGCGCCGCGGCTTCGATGCCCCGGGTGTCGAGGCCGAGATCGGTCAGCACGCCGCGCATCCGGCGGGCGCGGGATTCGAAGCTTTCTTCGACCGAGCCGAGCGTTGCGATCTGTCGCTTCTCGACGAGATCGAGCGACTGTTCGAGCTTGGTCAGCGCGGTGTCGAGGCCCTGGGCCTTGGCGTATTGCGTGGTCGGCAGCGCGGGTGCATTCGTCGGCGTGCGCGATTCCAGCCGGGCTTCGCGATCCGGCGGGGCGACGAAGATCACCGTGTCGTTGATCGGCGACGGCTTCAGCGGACCGGCCGGCGCGGTCTCGGTCGACGGCGTCCGCGAATTCTTGATGCTGCCGGTGACGGCGACGTCGGGCAGGGAGCTCATCGCGCTGGCGCGCGATTCCAGCATGGTCTGGCGGCGCATCACCTGGTCGAGCTTCTGGTCGAACTGTTCCTGATCGAGCAACTGCCGGCTGGTGGTGCGATCGACCTTGGCGCGTAGTTCGGCGATGCGGTCCTCGTAGGCGTATTGCATCTCGGCCTGGCGCGCGATCAGCCGGGTCAGCACGTCGTCGCGGAACGCGAAGTAAGTGGCGGTGGCGGCCGACCAGCAGCCGAGCACGACGATGGTGCCGACCACGATCCAGAACAGCACCGGCCCGATCCGCACCTGTCGGCCGGCATGGGCGATGGTGTAGCTGGAGGCTTCGGGGGGCGTTTGCGACACGGGGGGCTTTTGTGCCGGATGCGGGCGCTGCTGCGCGCGGTGCGGCTGGGGCCGGCCGTAATTCGGGGCGTGGTGCTGAGGGTGATCGGACAGGTGGCCGGTACGGTAGGACATCGATACTCCCGCGCCGGACAAAGACAGCTCGTCGGCTCAACGCGCGGGCAGATTTGACCCCCTCATGGTTAATTTTCGGAAAATGCCGTCATAGCAATTGGGCTGCGGCGAGCACCTGATCGGCGTGGCCGTCGACCTTCACATTGCGCCACACCCGGGCGACCTTGCCGTCGCGGCCGATCAGCACCGTGGTCCGAAGAATCCCTTCGAACTTGCGTCCGTATAACGATTTTTCGCCCCAGGCACCGTACGCCTCGAGCATCGCATGAGCCGGGTCGGAGAGCAGCGGCGTCGCCAGGCCGTGCTTGTCGCGGAAGCTGTCCTGCGCCTTCACCGAATCGGCGGAGACGCCGACCACCGCGGTCCCGGCCTGCTCGAAGGCGGGCTTCAGCCTCGTGAAGTCGATCGCCTCCTTGGTGCAGCCCGGCGTGTTGGCGCGCGGGTAGAAGAACAGCACCAGCTTCTTGCCGGAAAAGCTCGCCAGCGAGACGCTGTCGCCGCCGTCGCGGGGCAGGGTGAAGGCCGGCGCCTTGGCGCCCTCGGCGAGCCCCGGCTTGGCCGCGGCGGCCGGCTTGGCGGCGGCCGTTTTGGCGGGCGCCTTGCTCGTCGCCGGGCCGGCCGGCTTGGCTTTCGCCGCGGTCTTTTTAGCGGGCGCGGGCGTCGCCGACTTTTTGGCGGCCGCCGCGGATTTCGCCGCCGGCTTCGTCGAGGCGGCTGATTTCGAGGAATTCTTGCGCGTTTGCTTGGACATACGCCTTCCTTTCGTCGCTTTCGGCGGGTCAAACAGAGCGTCGGCGGAGATCGCTGCGGCACTGCCGCTGCTGGGCAAATCCGCTGGCCTCAGGATATGGTTGCAAGGATTCGGCGTCCCGACCACCTGATTGTTGCGTAGGGCCCGCTGGCCGGGCGGCGAGTCAACAGTTCAACCGAGGACAGGCAGAAATGCCGCCACAGGAGCGTCTCCTGCGCGTCGGCGCACAAACCTCCCTCGGCGATCAGGCTGCGACCGAGCGCGCGCATCGAGAGGCTATGGCCAGCGACCCGTCGTCCAAGTCTTCCGGGCAGCATCCCCACAGCGACGATCACGCCGCCGGCCATTGGCACGATGACGGCTGGGATCACGAGCACGAGGAGGCGGCCCGCAAGCGCGCCCGCAAGCTGCTGTCGCGCCGCAATCTCGGCTTCCACCGCGTCGACGATTCGATGCGGATGTGGCAGCACCGGCTGACCGGCGCGCCTTGGCTGAAGCGGGTCGCGATCGCCGTGGTGGTGGTCGGCCTGGTGCTGGCGACCGGCTTCGGCGGGCTGTGGCTGCGGCTCGGCGCCGGCCCGATCAGCCTCGACATGGCGACGCCCTGGCTGGCCGACGCGATCGAGGAAAACATCGGCCACGGCAATACCGTCGAGGTCGGCGGCACCCAGATCGAGCGGGTCGGCAAGATCCGCGTCGCGGTGCGCATTCGCGACATCGTGGTGCGCGACCGCGACCACGTCGTCGTCGCGTCCGCGCCGAAGGCCGAAGTCCGGCTGTCGGGCTGGGCGCTGCTGATGGGCAAGCTGCGGGCGGAAAGCCTGCGGCTGGTCGATGCCGAACTGGCGATCCGGATCACCCCCGACGGTCAGGTGACGGTCTCGACCGGCGACACTGCGCGGCCGCTCGCCACCGGCGTCGCCTCGACGCGCCGGCCGCCGGAATTCACGCTGCCGGGGCAGGCGCCCGGGACACCGGCCACGCCGGGCGACGCCGGAGCGGCGTCCTCCGCGCAGCCCGGCAAACCTGCGACCGGCGACGGCGACGACGCCATGAAGAGCCTGCTCGCCGGGCTCGACTGGCTCGACAGCCTGAGCCTGACCGGGCTCGACGGCCAGAACCTCAACGAGATCGGCCTGAAGAACGGCAATCTCGTCGTCGACGACCAGCAGCGCGGCAATCGCTGGAATTTCGAGAACATCAGCCTCAGCCTGCGCCGCCCGAGCCGCGGCGGGGTCGCGCTCAGCGTCGGCGAGGAGGGGGCCAAGGCATGGTCGCTGCGGGTCCTGGTCGGGCCGCCGCAGGACGGCGTCCGCTCGGTGGAGCTGCACGCCAATCAGGTGCCGACCCGCAACATCCTGCTGGCGCTGCGCCTGAAGAACCTGACCTACGGCGCCGATTTCCCGCTGACCGGCGACCTCAAGGGCGAGCTCGGCCGCGACGGGCTGCCGACCTACTTCCGCGGCAAGCTGGTCGCCGGGGCGGGCACCGTGATCGACTACGACACGCCCGACTATCCGATGGCGATCGACCAGGCCGAATTCAACTTCGAATGGGACGCCAACCGCCGCGTGCTGATGGCGCCGTTCAAGATCATCGCCGGCGCCAATCGCGTGACGCTGCTGGCGGCGCTGGAGCCGCCGAACGGCAGCACGCCGGACTGGCGGCTCGGCCTGTCCGGCGGCACCATCGTGCTGCCCGGCGCGGAGGGCGAGGCGCCGCTGATCTTCAACCGCATCGCCATCCGGGTGAGCTTCGACACCGACCATCGCCGCGTGCTGCTGACCCAGGCCGACGTCAACAACGGCGAGATCGGCGTCGCCGGATCCGGCAGCATCGACTACAGCGGCGAGCCGCGGCTGAAGCTCGGCCTCGCCGGCACGCCGATGTCGGTCTCGGCGCTGAAACGGATGTGGCCGATCCTGGTGGTCCCGGAAGTCCGGGAGTGGGTCAACGAGCGCATCGACAAGGGCTCGATCCAGAGCATCGACATCGCGGTCAATTCGCCGGTGAAGAACCTGTCGCGGCGTGGACCGCCGATCCCGGACGAAGGGCTGCTGGTCAACATCATCGGCACCGGCGCGACGATCCATCCGGTCGACGGCATGCCGTGGGTGCGCGACGCCGACATGCGGGTGCGCGTCACCGGGCGCACCGCGTCGGTGGCGATCGCGCAGGCCGGCGCCGACACCGCCAGCGGCCGCAAGATTACGCTGTCCGACATCCTGTTCGAAGTGCCCGACATGGCGCCGAAGCCGTCGCCGTCGCGGATCAAGTTCAGGCTCGATGCGCAGGTGCCGGCCGTCGCCGAAGTGCTGTCGTCCGACCGCCTGAACGACGTCGGCAGCGTGCCGATCGATCCCGCCACCAGCAAGGGCGCGGTCGCCGCCCAGGTGGTGCTGGCGATGCCGATCCAGCGCGAGCTGACCAAGGCCGACACCAACTACTCGATCAATGCCGACATCACCGGCTTCTCCGCCGACAAGCTGGTGATGGGGCAGAAGCTCGAAGCCAACACGCTGAAAGTGATCGCCAACAATCAGGGCTACCAGGTCAAGGGCGACGTCAAGATCAACGGCCAGCCCGCCACGCTCGACTATCGCAAACCGGCCGAGGGCGAAGCCGACGTCCGGCTGCAATCGACGCTCGACGACGCCACCCGCGCCAAGCTCGGGCTCGATCTCGGCAGCGCGGTGAGCGGCGCCGTCCCGGTCAAGCTGGTCGGCAAGATCGGCGAGGGCAATCAGGAGACCAAGTTCGGCATCGACGCCGACCTCACCGCGCTGAAGCTCGACAACATCCTGCCGGGCTGGACCAAGCCGTCCGGCAAGACCACCCGCGCGACGTTCAACGTCGTGCAGAAGCCGCAATCGATCCGGTTCGAGGACATTCAGGTCGAGGGCAACGGCACGCTGATCAAGGGCGCGCTCGAAGTCGACGGCGACGGCGACCTGATCAACGCCAACTTCCCGGTGTATTCGCCCTCGGAAGGCGACAAGACCACGCTGAAGGCGGATCGCGGCCAGGACGGCGTGCTGAAAGTGGTGATGCGCGGCGACGTGTTCGACGGCCGCGGTTTCATCAAATCGGCGCTGTCGGGCACCCAGGCCGAACCCAAGACCAAGAGCAAGAGTCTGGATTTCGACCTCGACCTCAAGCTCGGCGCCGTCGCCGGCTATTTCGGCGAGGCGCTGCGCAGCGTCGACGTCAAGATGGTTCGCCGCAACGGCGCGTTCCGCACCTTCACCCTGAGCGGGAAGCTCGGGCGCGACACCCCGGTCACCGCCGATCTGCGCGGCAAGAACAAGGGCCGCGAGGTGATCTATCTCGAGACCAACGACGCCGGCGCGTTCTTCCGCTTCTCCGACACCTATTCGAAGATGTACGGCGGCCAGCTCACGCTGGCGGTCGAGCCGCCGACCGCCGAGTCGCGCCAGAAGGAAGGGCTGATCAACGTCCGCGACTTCACCGTGAAGGGCGAAGCCGCGCTGGAGCGCGCCGCCGCCGGCGCGCCCGGCGGCACCTCCGCGGGGCTGGCGTTCTCGCGGCTGCGCGCCGAATTCACCCGCGAGAACGGCCAGCTCACGGTCCGCGACGGCGTGGTCAAGGGACCGACCATCGGCGCGACGATCGAAGGCTCGATCGACTATCCGGCCAATCAGGTCCGGATGAGCGGCACCTTCGTGCCGATGTACGGGCTCAACAACATGTTCGGGCAGATCCCGATCGTCGGCCTGTTCCTCGGCGGCGGCAGCAACGAAGGCCTGATCGGCGTGACCTACGAAGTGGTCGGCACCCCCGGCCAGCCGGTGCTCCGCGTCAACCCGATCTCGGCGATGGCCCCCGGCGTGCTGCGCAAGATCTTCGAATTCAACACCGGCCGCCAGAACACCGGCAGCGACTTTCCGGTGCCGCCGAATTAGGGCGGGGCGTGAGGTGGGCGATGGTTGGTTAGCTCGGATGAGGGCGCTTGGGCGAGTGCAGGGAAGGGCGCGAGGGGGCAGGAACGAACGTGAGGGGCGCGAAGATGCCGAATAACTCGTCCCGCTTCGGAGACTGCGCTTCTGCACCGTTGATCAGTTGCTCAAACATAAGCACATCAGAAAGAGCACGGCTCGCCCTTCGAACGGGTGGACCTTGTTGAACATCATGCTCTTCACCACTTGTGTATTGGCGTCTGCCTGCGATGGTGGGGCGTGACGAATTGCAATCCTAAGGCGTGGTCTTCGTTGATTGTGATACTAAAGGCGGCGATGCCTGTTTGGCCGCAGCGCTGACGACTTGGTTGGGTTGCGCGAGCAGCAAAAAGACGAAGACAGTCGCGATCATCACGGTCCCGACCAGATAGAATGTTTCCAGCCTTCGATCTGAATTCATTTTAATACCAAAGAACTTAACGTTGCCGCTCGCTTCCGAGATCGTCGTGCCAAGGTCGATGCCCGGAATGCTTGCCGCGTAGCGCTTCTCTATCTTGGCCGAGTGCATGACCGCGCCCTTCAGGAGGACGTGATACCAGTACCGATCCATGAAAAAGAAGCCGAACCAAGCGAAAAGGGCGGCGCCTACCAAGCCTAAGCCAGTCGGTATCGTCGTTCCAAACAAATGCGTCTGCAGGCCCTGTTGATAGGTGAAACTCACCGAAGCGATGAGCGCGCCGACGACGGTAAGGGCGAAGTTACGGATGCGCATCTCCAGGTCGTTGAAATGCTGATGCACATCGACACATTTCTTCCAGATTTCGATCGCGTTCTTTGTTTCTTGCTCGGCGCTAATCTGGTCATCAGCGGGCTTAAACGCCACGAAGTCGCAGTGCATGAAGATCTCAGCAAAAGAATCTTTCAATACTATTGATGGGGTGAAGCTGTGCCCCTTCGCCGTAATGGCCGCTTCGCGCTCGACGTCCTCTTGTGTCCAATGCGAGACGTTCTGTAAGAGTTTGTATTCCGGCTTACGCTGGCTTTCGCCATATTGAGCGTGGACGTCGAGAACGCCGACATCGCGTGCCATAGCGACGTCCTTGAACAGACTGTCGCCAATGTACGCGCAGCGATCCGCAGTCGCCCCGATGGTCTTCAGAATGTCGAGTAACACCTGGGGGTTAGGTTTGAGTTCGCCTGGAGGTGTATGACGAACTTGCGTTACCTGAAGTTGATAGAAGTCGTCGGGATGTCGCCGGAGCTTCTCGACCGACACACCCGCTGGAACCTCGTGATCTTGAGGGCTGAAAAGGATGTCTATGACACCGTCGAGGCCAAAGCGCTTTAATCGGTAGGCGCTGTAGAAGCCCATCGATTCCGTATAGGCGACGATCTTGGTTCCTTTTTGCTTCAGGTCCCAAAGACTGGGAAACACACTCGGGTACAGCCTAAGAGTCTGGTCGCGACCGGAGCGGGATTTCTCAATGGCGTCGCGGAACACGTCGCGGATCGGTCCGTTGGCGCGCTGTGCTTCAAGTAGGTCTAACTCTTCGAGCAAGAACGTGTATTCTGAAGTGCGATGCTGCTGATGCACTTTCCGAATGGAGGCCTCGACTTCGGGAGCGGGCCTACCTGAGATCTTGATGATGTCCTCATAAATCGGATGGAAGGACGCGTACCAGACCGCGAACCAGTCAAAAATCGTGTTGTCGAGGTCCAAGATGACTGCGTCGATGATCTTACGTGTCATGTTCATTCCAATAGGTCTGTCGCTCAAGCGTGATCAAAGCCGCCTACGTTCGTCAATGCAAAGTCGGCGCGACCTTTTGCTCAAGGCGCCCAAACCGTTGGTTTCTGAAGCCGATTGACCCTCAATTATCGAGAACAAATATAGAACATAAGCGTGGTTTTGTCGAGGGCCCCTGGATGGCGATTGTCAAATCCGCCGACTTTCTTGAATGACGAGCTGATGGGCAGAAGTGGTAGGTCCACGTCGGGTCGTTTTCTGCGGTCTTGTCGGAGACTGTCGGCTGGTCGATGCCCGCTCCTGGTCCCAAGCGCCGAACCGGGGCTGGCCGGAAGTGTCGAGCCTGCCCAACCGAATTGGTTCAACCGAACTCCGGGCTCAAATCCTGGATTGCTTCATCGCTTCGCTCCGCGCAATGACGCGAGACGGGGCGGTGGCGTGGCGGAGTGTTCATTGACCGCGCCGGATTTGAGACGGCGCGTCGCGTCTTCTCACCGTCAGGGCCTGCCTGTTGTGAGCCTTCCAAGGTGGCTGCTCTGATCAGAGATCGGATCCTTGGGCCTTTTCGTGAGGAAGGCGAAGCAATCCACCGATGCGAGGCCTGAGCCTCCGGATTGCTTCGCCGCCCTGCAACGTCGTGGGCGCGAACGATTACTTGCCGCGCAGCCAGGGGACCATGCGGCCGAGCGTGGCGTCGTGGCGGAAGTACTGATGCCAGAGCGCGCCGATGATGTGGATGGCGACCACGGCCAGCGTCACCACGAAGATCGTCTCGTGGGCTTCGTGCAGCGTGCCGGCGAGCGCCTTGTTGGCTTCGAACAGCGGCGGGATGCCGAGCAGGGTGACGCCGCGGCCGGCGGCGAGCACCATGGCGAGGCCCGAGGCGGGGACCGCCAGCAGCAGCAGATAAAGCAGGCCGTGGCTGATCCGCGCGATCACTTCGGTGATGCGCGGCGACGGGATCAGATCCGGCGCGCCGTGCAGCTTGATCCACAGGATGCGCAGCGTGGCGACGCCGAGCACGACGACGCCGAGCGCCTTGTGCCAGTCCATCAGCGTCATGCGCAGCGGATCGGCCTTGTCCAGGCTGCCGGCATATTTCACCAGGACGAACAGCGCGATCACGGCGAAGAAGATCGCCCAATGCAGCAGCACGGCGAGGGCGCCGTACTCGGTGGGGCGCTTGGCGGTGGAGTCGAGGGTCGTTGTGGTCATGGTCTCTCCGGAAACGAATTCTGTCGGCGCGCGACATCTCGCGGCGCGAGCAACTCGGCCGTTCCATCATGCGCTGGCGGCCGCCGCCGCGAACTGATCGAGCGCAATGTCCGGTACATAATTTGCTGATTGCGGCCGCGCAGCGACCCGATGCCGCACGGCTAGTTGCAAGCGCATCGCAACGGCTGAGCGCCTACCGCTCGCGCAGCGCCGGCACCATTAGGAACGGGATCATGCCGAGCACGACGCTGACCAGGGCGAAGCCGAGCACCGGATCGTAGCTGCCGCTGAGATCGTGGATCAGGCCGCCGCACCACGAGCCGAACGCCGATCCCAGTCCGCTGCCGATCGCGATCGTGCCGTAGATCAGGCCGACCTGCTTGCCGCGAAACACCCGCATCGCGGTCGCGGTGATCAGCGGGCCGCGCGAGCCGATCATGCTGCCGAAGCACAGCACGAAGCCGGTGAGCAGGGCGTAGTTGGGCGACCATTTCAGCAGCCACAGCATGCCGATGCCGGCGATCGAGATGGCGTAGGAGAACAGGATCGACGGCCGCCGCCCGATCACGCCGTCGAGCCAGCTGACGCCGAGCATGCCGACCACCAGCACCACGCCGGAGAAGCCCCACGCCGTCGCCGCCTGCAGCGGCGGAAACCCGGCGTCGACCAGATAGGCGACGACCTGCGCGGCGATCGCGTACATCCCGATCGCGGTGAAGAAGAACGTCGCGAACAGCGCCCAGAAGGCGTGGTGACGGACGGCGTCGCGCAGCACCCAGCCGTCGTCCGGCGGCTCGAGGGTCGCCGCCCGGGTGACGCCCGGAGACCCGGCGGCAAAGCTGCGCCACGGCAGCATCAGCAGCGGCACCAGCATCAGCAGCATCGCGGCGCCGAACAGCTCGTAGGCGCCGCGCCAGCCGGAGCGTTCGATCAGCACCTGGGCGATCGGCAGCATCAGCAGGACGCCGACGCCGGTCGCGGAATACACGATCGCCATCGCGGTCGGCAGCCGCGGCCCGAACCAGCGGCCGAGCAGGATCGAATTCGGCACGTTGCCGGTCAGCGCGATGCCGAGCCCGACGCAGAGGCCGACCGCGATCTGCAGCTGCCAGAGCTGTTGCGCGATCGCCGCGGCGAGGAACGCGCCGCCGAGCAGCAGAAGGCCGAGCATGTAGACCAGGCGCGGACCGGAGCGGTCGAATAGCCGGCCGACGAAGGGTGAGGCGAGGCCGCTGCACAGCGCCGTCAGCGAATAGATCGACACCACCTCGGCGCGGTCCCAGCCGAAGGATTGCGAGATCGGCAGCAGGAACACGGTGAAGCTTTCGCCGAGGCCACGCCCCAGCAGCGACAGCACGAAGCAGACGCCGAGCACGGCGAGGCCGGTCCGCTGCGGTGCGCGCTGGTCCAAGGGGCGATCCTTCCCGGAAAACATTGGCTCCATGGAGCGCGTTTCCGCGGGAAAGAACAGCGCTTGCGGCGAATGGGCCTATGCAGGCTTGAGCAGCACGTGCTTCTTTTTGCCCATCGACAGCTTGATGACGCCGTCGGCGGAGAGGTCGGCCGCGGTCAGCGCCATCTTCTCGTCGGTGACCGGAACGTCGTTGACCCGGAGGCCGCCGGCCTTGATCTGCCGCCGCGCCTCGCCATTGGAGGCGACCAGGCCGGCCTTCTCGGCGAACGCCGCCAGCACGCCGATGCCGGCGTCGAGCTCGGCGCGGGCGATGTCGACGCTCGGCAGGTCCTGCGCGGTGCCGCCCTGTTCGAAGGTGGTGCGCGCGGTGAGTTCGGCCTTGTCGGCGGCGTCGCGGCCGTGGATCAGCGCGGTCGCCTCGGTGGCGAGCACCTTCTTGGCGTCGTTGATCTCGGCGCCCTGCAGCTTCGACAGCCGCTCGATCTCGTCCATCGGCAGCAGCGTGAACAGCTTGAGGAAGCGGCCGACGTCGGCGTCCTCGGTGTTGCGCCAGTACTGCCAGTAATCATAGGGCGACAGCATGTCGCCGTTGAGCCAAACCGCGCCGGCGGCGGTCTTGCCCATCTTGGCGCCGGACGAGGTGGTCAGCAGCGGACATGTCAGTGCGTGCAGCTGATGCGTGCCCATGCGGCGGCCGAGATCGACGCCGGTGACGATGTTGCCCCACTGGTCGGAGCCGCCCATCTGCAGGTTGCACTTGTAGCGCCGCGCCAGCTCGACGAAGTCGTAGGACTGCAGGATCATGTAGTTGAATTCGATGAACGACAGCTCCTGCTCGCGCTCGAGCCGCATCCGCACCGAATCCATCGTCAGCATGCGGTTGATCGAGAAGTGGCGGCCGATGTCGCGCAGCATCTCGATGTAGTTGAGCTTGGTCAGCCATTCGGCGTTGTCGGCCATCAGCGCGTCGCTGTGCCCGTCGCCGAATTTAATGAACTTGGCGAAGGTGCCCTTGATCGACTCCTTGTTGGCGTCGATCTGCTCGTAGGTCAGGATCTTGCGGGTCTCGTCGCGGCCGGACGGATCGCCGACCCGCGTGGTGCCGCCGCCCATCAGCGCGATCGGCTTGTTGCCGGTGGCCTGCAGCCAATGCAGCATCATGATCGACAGCAGATGACCGACGTGCAGCGACGGCGCGGTGCAGTCGTAGCCGACATAGGCGACCACTTCGCCGCGCGCCGCGAGCGCATCGAGCGAGTCCGGGTCCGACATCTGATGAACGAAACCCCGGCTGTGGAGCACATTCATAAAATCTGACTTAAAAGCGGTCATCTGTATCGATCTCTGATCACTGTTATTTCACGCATCGCGCGGATCGGCTGCGCGGCATGCCCGAGAGGGCTTTCGATCGCGTTACCGTGTGGCATTATAAGAACCGGGTGTTTGACACAAGTTGGACGTTCCGCACCAGAAAGTCGGCTTTCCATGATCATGACCGCGATCGGACTGATGAGCGGGACCTCGCTCGACGGGGTCGACGTCGCCTTGATCAAGACCGACGGCCGCCGGGTCGCGGCGCTCGGCCCGTCCGGCTACCGGCCCTATACCGAGACCGAGCGCGGCCTGCTGCGGCAGGCGCTGGCGGAGGCGACCGCCCTCGACCGGCGCGACGCGCGGCCGGGCATTCTCGCCGAGGCCGAGCGCGCGGTGACGATCGCGCATGCCGAGGCGGTGGCGGCCTTCATGGCGCAGAACCGGATGGCGGCGGGCGCCATCGACATCGCCGGTTTCCACGGCCAGACCGTGCTGCACCGGCCGGCCGCCAAGCTGACGGTGCAGATCGGCGACGCTCAGGCGCTGGCGAAGGCGATCGGGATTCCGGTGGTGTATGATTTTCGCGCCGCCGACGTCGCCGCCGGCGGGCAGGGCGCGCCGTTCGTCCCGGTCTATCACCGTGCGCTGGCGCAGTCGCTCGGCCGCGACGGTCCGATCGTGGTGGCCAATATCGGCGGCGTCTCCAACATCACCTATATCGACGGCGCCGACACGCTGATCGCCTGCGACACCGGCCCCGGCAACGCGCTGCTCGACGATTTCGTGTTTCGGACCATCGGCAAGCCGTACGACTGTGAAGGGCGACTGGCGGCGCAGGGCCATGCCGATCAGGCCTGGGTGGCGGACGCCCTGCAGCATCCGTTCTTCGTGCAGCCGCCGCCGAAATCGCTGGATCGCAACGACTTCGCCGGGCTGGCGCTACGCGACTGGTCGGCGGCCGACGGCGCGGCGACGCTGACCGCGTTCACCGCGGGTGCGATCGCCAGGATCGTTCCGCTGCTGCCGAAGCCCCCGACGAGCGTGGTGGTGACCGGGGGCGGCGCGCGCAATCTGACAATGATGCGGATGCTGCGGGAGCAGCTGTCGCCGGCGCAGGTCGAGAGCGCCGATGCGCTGGGCTGGTCGGCCGATGCGATGGAAGCGCAGGCGTTCGGCTTCCTCGCCGCGCGCGGCCTCAAAGGCCTGCCGCTCAGCTATCCCGCGACCACAGGGGTCGCGTTCCCGATGACCGGCGGGCTATTGGCGCGGCCGTAAGCCTCCGGCGTCATTGCGAGCGCAGCGAAGCAATCCAGAGCGCAGTGCACGGAGCTGGATTGCTTCGTCGCGGAGCCTGTGCCCGGACGGCGCGCAGCACCGATCCGGGTGCTCCTCGCAATGACGGAAGAAACTCAGCGGACGTTGGCGAGCCGCATGTCGAGATAGGACGTCACCGTCTCCATCAGCGGCTCCATCTTGTCCTCGAAGAAGTGGTTGGCGCCGGGGATGGTCTGCTGGTCGATGACGATGCCCTTCTGGGTCTTCAGCTTTTCGACCAGGGTGTTGACGTCCTTGGCGGGCGCAACGATGTCCTTTTCGCCGTGCACGATCAGGCCGGACGACGGGCAGGGCGCCAGGAACGAGAAGTCGTAGCGGTTCGGCTCCGGGGCGATCGAGATGAAGCCCTCGACCTCGGGCCGGCGCATCAACAGCTGCATGCCGATCCAGGCGCCGAACGAGAAGCCGGCGACCCAGCAGGCGCGGGCTTCGGGATTGATGGTCTGCGCCCAGTCGAGCGCCGAGGCGGCATCCGACAATTCGCCGGTGCCGTGGTCGAACGAGCCCTGGCTGCGGCCGACGCCGCGGAAATTGAAGCGCAGCACCGAGAATCCGCGCGCCACGAAGGCGTAATACACCTGATAGACGATCGGGTGGTTCATGCTGCCGCGGAACTGCGGATGCGGGTGCAACACCATCGCGATCGGCGCGTTCTTCTGCTTGGCGGGATGGTAGCGGCCTTCGAGGCGGCCGGCGGGACCGGTGAAAATGACTTCAGGCATCAGCGATCCTTGGTAGATTTGGGATAATGGCCTGGCGCGCCGGGCGCGCGCGGGCCCTGCCAAAACGGCCGTTGGCCGCCGTCCGGCAGATCAGGCAACGGCGGGATGAACGGGGTGGTTGCGTTCTAGCATGGAGCGCAGGGCCAATTGCAAGCATATTGAACAGCGCGCCGTTCCGGAATCGAAACCCGCCGCGGCGGGTTCCGATCCTGGAACAGCATCAGACAGTTCTCAGAGGGTAACCGCTTTGCCGAGTCTCGACCGGGTCTATCTCGACTGGAATGCGACCACGCCGCTGCGGCCGGAGGCCCGGGCGGCGATGGCGGCCGCGCTGGAGCGGGGTGGCAACCCGTCGTCGATCCACGCCGAGGGGCGGGCGGCGCGGGCGATGGTCGAACAAGCGCGGGCGGCGGTCGCGGCGGCGGTCGGCGCCGAGCCGCGGAATGTCGTGTTTACGTCAGGCGGGACCGAAGCCAACACGCTGGCGCTCACGCCGGGACTCCGGATCGGCGCACAACCGGCTGACCGGCTTGTGATTTCGGCGATCGAACATGCCTCGGTGCTGGCCGGCGGGCGGTTTGCTCAGGATCAGATCGAGACGGTTCAGGTCTCGGGTGAAGGCGTTGTCGATCTGGATCACCTGCGCAGCCTGCTGGCCGGCCGGCCGCCGGCGCTGGTCTCGGTGATGCTCGCCAACAATGAGACCGGCGCGCTGCAACCGATTGCGGCGATTGCCGAAATCGTCCACGACTCGGGCGGCCTGCTGCATGTCGACGCGATCCAGGCGCTCGGCAAAATCCCGTTCACGCTCAAGGATCTGGGCGCCGATCTTGTGTCCGTGTCTGCGCACAAGATCGGCGGCCCGACCGGCGTCGGTGCGCTGGTGGTCGGCGTCCGGCTGGCCGGGCTGGAGCCGCTGCTGCGCGGCGGCGGGCAGGAGCTCGGGCGGCGTGCCGGGACCGAAAATGTCGCCGGGATTGCGGGCTTCGGCGCGGCCGTCGCCGCGGCGATTCCGGGGATGGCCGACGACATGGCGCGGGTCGAAAAGCTGCGCAATCGGCTCGAGGCAAACCTGAGGCAAACCGAAGGCAGCGTGATCGTCGCCGAATCCGCGCCGCGGCTGCCGAACACCACGCTGGTCGCGGTGCCGGGGCTGCGCGCCGAGACCGCGGTGATCGGCTTCGACCTCGCCGGGATCGCGGTGTCGTCGGGGTCGGCCTGCTCGTCGGGCAAGGTCCGGCCGTCGCACGTTCTGGAGGCGATGGGGTTTGGTCCGGAACTTGCTCAGTCGGCGATACGCATCAGTCTCGGCTGGTCGAGTAGCGAATCCGACATTGACCGCTGCCTTCAGGCTTGGCGAAAGCTTGCCGGCAACCTAACTAAAAGGGATCATGAAACAGTGCTTGAACGGTTCTAAGAGGGTTTCATCCCGCGTCGGATCGTGTAAGCATGTTCCAGCAGATCCACCGCGGTCCTTGAAACCGCGAGCGGAGGTTTAAATGGCTGCCGTCCAAGAGACCGTCGATCGGGTTCGCCAGATCGACGTCGATCAATATCGATATGGATTCGAGACGCTGATCGAATCCGACAAGGCTCCCAAGGGGCTGTCGGAAGACATCGTCCGCTTCATCTCAGCGAAGAAGAACGAACCGGACTGGATGCTGCAGTGGCGGCTCGAGGCCTATCGTCGCTGGCTGACCATGACCGAGCCGACCTGGGCGCGGGTGGATTATCCGAAGATCGATTTCCAGGATCTCTATTACTATTCGGCGCCGAAGCCGAAGAAGACCGTCGGCTCGCTCGACGAGATCGATCCCGAGATCCTCAAGACCTACGAGAAGCTCGGCATTCCGCTGCGCGAAGTCGCGCTGCTCGAAGGCGTCGAGCCGGCGCCGGGCGGACCGGACACGCCGACCCGCAAGATCGCGGTCGACGCTGTGTTCGATTCGGTGTCGGTGGCGACCACGTTCCAGGCCGAGCTGAAGAAGGCCGGCGTGATCTTCATGCCGATCTCCGAAGCGATCAAACAGCATCCGGAGCTGGTGAAGAAATATCTCGGCACGGTGGTGCCGACCTCGGACAATTTCTACGCGACGCTGAATTCGGCGGTGTTCTCGGACGGTTCGTTCGTCTACGTGCCGCCGGGCGTGCGCTGTCCGATGGAGCTGTCGACCTATTTCCGCATCAACGAGCGTAACACCGGCCAGTTCGAGCGGACGCTGATCATCGCCGACAAGGGCTCCTAAGTCAGCTACCTCGAAGGATGCACGGCGCCGCAGCGCGACGAGAATCAGCTGCACGCCGCGGTGGTCGAGCTGGTGACGCTCGACGACGCCGAGATCAAATATTCGACGGTGCAGAACTGGTATCCGGGCAATTCGGAAGGCAAGGGCGGCATCTACAATTTCGTCACCAAGCGTGGCGACTGCCGCGGCGCCAATTCCAAGATCTCCTGGACCCAGGTCGAGACCGGTTCGGCGATCACCTGGAAATATCCGAGCTGCATCTTGCGCGGTGATAATTCGCGGGGCGAGTTCTACTCGATCGCGATCTCGAACGGCTATCAGCAGGTCGATAGCGGCACCAAGATGATCCATCTCGGCAACAACACCACGAGCCGGATCATCTCCAAGGGCATCGCGGCCGGCCGTTCGCAGAACACCTATCGCGGTCTCGTCACCGCCCACCGCAAGGCCAAGGGCGCGCGCAACTTCACCGCCTGCGACTCGCTGCTGATCGGCGACCAGTGCGGCGCGCACACCGTGCCGTACATCGAGGCCAAGAATTCCTCGGCACTGTTCGAGCACGAAGCCACGACGTCGAAGATCTCCGAGGACGTGCTGTTCTATTGCATCCAGCGCGGCCTGTCGCAGGAGGAGGCCGTCGGCCTCGTCGTCAACGGCTTCGTCAAGGACGTGCTGCAGCAACTGCCGATGGAGTTCGCGGTGGAAGCGCAGAAGCTGATCTCGATCTCGCTCGAGGGGAGCGTGGGATGAGCGGTCCTGACGGCAACTCAAGCTGGAATACCTGGCTCGATGTCGGTCAGGACGGTAGCGTGAACCTGCCGGAAGATTGTCTGGCGGCCGCGCGTTTGCAACCCGGCAGCCGGATGATGGTCCGCGTCGTCGACGGCAATGTGCAACTCGTCTCGCATGTCGGAGTCGCGATGGAAATCCAGCGCATGATCGACAAGGGGTTGGATCCGAGCTCGGTATGGGCGGCACTTCCCGGTGTCGACGGTTTGATCGTCGAGCGGCGGCTGGAAGCGTTGAGAGAAGAACGAGAGCGCAATCCGCATCATCATGCAGCAGAGTAGCAACCTCGTTGTCTATGATGCCTCAGCGGTGTTGGCGGTCCTGTTGAAAGAATCGGGCCATCAGGCGCTTCAAGACGTTGACGTGCTTGTGTTGTTGTCCGCCGTCAATCTTGCCGAGGTGCGGTCGCGGCTCTGGGACAAGGGACTGTCGGGAGGCGCTCTCGACGAGATGCTGGCGAGGATCGAGATGTCGATAGTTGCGTTCGACGCCGAACAGGCAAGGCTGGCTGCTGAACTTCGTCCTGCGACAAGGGCGTTCGGACTGTCGCTTGGAGATCGTGCCTGCCTGGCCCTCGGTGTCCTGAAGAACGCCGCGGTCTACACCGCGGACAGGGTTTGGGCGGAACTCAAACTGCCGATCGAGGTCCGCGTCATCAGGTGAGCGATCGCCAAACGAATATCGGTTGGTCCGTCGCGCCGGTGAGACGGCGTCGGATGAGAAGGGAAGACAACGATGGCACTGCTCGAAGTCAAGAATCTCCAGGTCCGGGTCGCCGAGCGCGAGATCCTGCACGGGCTGACGCTCAGCGTGAATCAGGGCGAAGTGCACGCGATCATGGGGCCGAACGGCTCCGGCAAGTCGACGCTGAGCCACGTCATCGCCGGCAAGCCGGGCTACGAAGTCACCGGCGGCGAGATCCTGTTCAAGGGCGAAGATCTGCTGGCGATGGCGCCGGACGAGCGCGCCGCCAAGGGCGTGTTCCTGGCGTTCCAGTACCCGGTCGAAATTCCCGGCGTCGCCACCATGACGTTCCTGCGCACCGCGCTGAACGCGCAGCGCAAGGCGCGCGGCGAGGAAGAATTCTCGACGCCGGACTTCCTCAAGCGGGTGCGCGAAGTCGCCGGCTCGCTCGGCATCCCGCAGGAGATGCTGAAGCGCGGCGTCAATGTCGGGTTCTCCGGCGGCGAGAAGAAGCGCAACGAAGTGCTGCAGATGGCACTTTTCCAGCCCAGCCTGTGCATTCTCGACGAAATGGATTCCGGCCTCGACATCGACGCGCTGCGGGTCGCCTCCGAGGGCGTCAATGCGCTGCGCACGCCGGAGCGGGCGATGGTGGTGATCACCCATTATCAGCGGCTGCTCGACTACATCGTGCCGGACCACGTCCACGTGATGTCGAAGGGCAAGGTGGTGAAAAGCGGCGGCAAGGAGCTGGCGCTCGAACTCGAGGCCAACGGCTACGCGCAATATCAGGAAGCGGCGGCCTGACGCCGGGGATGACACGATGAACATCGCAGTGGCGAAGACCGAGAAGGCGGACGTGGCGGGCGCGAATTTCGCGAGCGTCGTCGCGGCTGCGCCGGGCTCCGGCAAGGTCGCCGACGCCCGCCGTGAGGCGTTCGACAATTTCCAGCGCATCGGCCTGCCGCATCGCCGGATCGAGGATTGGAAGTACACCGATCTGCGCGCCTCGATGCGCGACGTGCTGCCGGCGGCGCCGGCGCCCGACGCCGCGGCGCTGGCGCGCGCCGAAGCGGCGGTGAAGCTGCACGCGATCGACGGCGTCCGCCGGCTGGTGCTGGTCGACGGTGCGCTGGCGACGTCGCTGTCCGATCTCGCGGCGCTGGAGCCGGGCCTGTCGATCCGCAGCCTGCGCGCGGCGCTCGACGCCGGCGACGACCGGCTGCTGTCGCTCGACACCAGCAATCCGATGACCGCGCTCAACACCGCGCTGATGACCGACGGCGTGGTGATCGAGGTCGCCGACGGCGCGAAGCTGACCAAGCCGCTTCAGATCGTCCACATCGCCTCGGGCGGCGCGCCTGCGGCGATGTTCACCCGTTCGCTGGTCGCGATCGGCAAGGACTCGGCCGCGACCGTGGTCGAGAGCTACATCGCGGCCGAAGGTGCCGGGCTCTACCAGGTGCACGACGCGGCGGTGATCACGATCGGCGACGGCGCGCGGCTGGATCACGTCCGGCTGACCGAGGATTCGCGCGAGGCGTTCAACATCGCGGCGGCCGAAGTGCGCGTCGGCACGCATGCGCACTACAACGTCGTCGGCATCACCACCGGCGGGCTGGTCAGCCGCTATTCGTCGACGGTGACGATCGCCGGCGAGCACGCCCACGTCGAGACCAACGGCGTCAATCTGCTCAACGGCAAGCAGCACGCCGACACCACGCTGGTGATGAACCACGACGTGCCGCATTGCGTCAGCCGCGAGGGTTTTCGCGCGGTGGCCGACGATCGCGGACACTCGGTGTTTCAGGGCCGCATCAACGTGCGCCAGCCGGCGCAGCAGACCGACGCCAAGATGATGACGCGGGCGCTGCTGCTGTCCGACGACGCCGAGGCCGACAACAAGCCGGAGCTCGAGATCTTCGCCGACGACGTCACCTGCGGCCACGGCGCCGCGATCGGCGCGCTCGACGATCAGCTGCTGTTCTATCTGCGCGCCCGCGGGCTGCCGGAGAAGGAGGCCGAGGCGCTGCTGATTCAGGCGTTCGTCGGCGAGGCGATCGAGGCGATCGCCGACGACGACCTGCGCGCCCTGGCGATCGCCGCCGCGGAGCGCTGGCTGGCGGCGCGGGGGTAAGTTTCCCTCATCCTGAGGAGGCCGCGGAGCGGCCGTCTCGAAGGATGAGGCCAAGAGAGGATGAACTCCGTCCTTCGAGACGCGCGCGGAGCGCGCTCCTCAGGACGAGGCAGAGTGAGTGACGATGGCGCATCCCGCGGTTTCCAATGGGTCCTACGACGTCGCCAAGGTCCGCGAGGACTTTCCGGCGCTGGCGCTAAAGGTCTACGGCAAGGATCTGGTGTATCTGGACAACGCCGCCTCGGCGCAGAAGCCGCGCGCGGTTCTGGAGCGGATGACCAAGGCGTACGAGAGCGAATACGCCAACGTGCATCGCGGGCTGCACTATCTCGCCAACGCCGCGACCGAAGCCTATGAGGGCGGCCGCACCCGGGTGCAGCATTTCCTCAACGCCAAGCGGCCGGAAGAGATCATCTTCACCCGCAACGCCACCGAGGCGATCAACCTGGTGGCGTCGTCCTACGGCGCGCCGAATGTCGGCGAGGGCGACGAGATTGTGCTCTCGATCATGGAGCACCATTCCAACATCGTGCCGTGGCATTTTTTGCGCGAACGTCAGGGTGCTGTTCTCAAATGGGCGCCGGTCGACGACGACGGCAACTTCCTGATCGACGAATTCGAGAAGCTGCTGTCGCCGAAGACCAAGCTGGTCGCGATCACGCAGATGTCGAACGCGCTCGGCACCATCGTGCCGGTCAAGGAAGTCGTGAAGCTGGCGCACGACCGCGGCATTCCGGTGCTGGTCGACGGCAGCCAGGGCGCGGTGCATCTCACCATCGACGTCCAGGACATCGATTGCGACTTCTACATCATGACCGGCCACAAGCTGTACGGCCCGACCGGAATCGGCGTGCTGTACGGCAAGTACGACGTGCTGTCGAAGATGCGGCCCTACAACGGCGGCGGCGAGATGATTCGCGAAGTGGCGCAGGACTGGGTGACCTATGGCGACCCGCCGCACCGGTTCGAGGCCGGCACCCCGGCGATCGTCGAGGCGGTCGGGCTCGGGGCCGCGATCGACTACGTCAATTCGATCGGGAAGGAGCGCATCGCCGCGCACGAACACGATCTTTTGACGTATGCGGAACAGCGGCTGCGCGAGATCAATTCGCTGCGCATCATCGGCACGGCCAAGGGCAAGGGGCCGGTGATTTCCTTCGAGATGAAGGGCGCGCATCCGCACGACATCGCCACCGTGATCGATCGCCAGGGCATCGCGGTGCGGGCGGGAACCCATTGCGTGATGCCGCTTTTGGAGCGTTTCAACGTGACGGCGACGTGCCGGGCGTCGTTCGGCATGTATAATACCCGTGAGGAAGTCGACCAACTCGCTAATGCGCTGATCAAGGCGCGGGACCTGTTCGCATGACCGATACGATCGAAGCCAAAGCCAACATGCAGACCGTCTCGGCGCTGCCGCCCGAGGAAACCGAGCGGCTCGGCACCGAGATCGTCGCCGCGCTGAAGACGGTGTTCGACCCGGAAATTCCGGCCGACATCTACGAACTCGGCCTGATCTACAAGGTCGAGATCAAGGACGACCGCACCGTCGACGTCGACATGACGCTGACGACGCCGAACTGTCCGGCCGCGGCGGAGTTGCCGACCATGGTCGAGAACGCGGTGGCCACCGTGCCCGGCGTCGGGGTGGTCAATGTCAGCATCGTCTGGGACCCGGCGTGGACGCCGGAGCGGATGAGCGACGAGGCGCGGCTCGTGCTGAATATGTGGTGAGGTTACGCGACGGCCTCGGCGTCATTGCGAGGAGCACCCGGATCGGCGCTTTGCGCCGTCCGAGTACAGGCTCCGCAACGAAGCAATCCAGCGCCGTGCACTGAACTGGATTGCTTCGCTTCGCTCGCAATGACGGGGTGAGGTGCTTATCTAAACCCAACCGGGCGGCCTTGAACCGCCACGAGGATGGAAACGATGACCGAGACGACACCAGCAACGACCCCGACCAAGCCCGCACGGCGGCCGCGCCCGCAGGTGATGCGGCTGACCGATTCCGCGGCGACGCGGGTCAAGGACCTGATGTCCCGCGCCGACAGCGAGATCGTCGGCCTGCGCGTCGGCATCAAGAACGGCGGCTGCGCCGGCCAGTCCTACACGGTCGAATACGCCCACGACATCGCGCCGACCGACGAGGTGATCGAGGACAAGGGCGTCAAGATCCTGATCGACCCCAAGGCCGTGCTGTTCCTGCTCGGCACCGAGATGGACTACAAGGCCGACAAGATGCAGGCGCAGTTCGTGTTCAACAATCCGAACCAGATTTCGGCCTGCGGCTGCGGCGAGTCGGTGGAGTTGGTACCAGCGAAGATCGACGGCTGAATGCGCCGTCACCACGGTGGTTTGATCATCTGAAGCGTCGATGGCCGGGATTGTCCTCGGCCATTTTGATATCCGGCCGGCGTTGCGCGCGTAGTTCAGCGCGATGCCCGGGAGTGGATTCGCATGCTTCCGTACGCCAACGTTCATTGCCGAAGATCCGCGCCGCGAAGTGCTACTACAAGTTCCAGATTCGGAACGACTGCGGGCTTGCCGCGCACGTGGTCTCTTTAAGTCGGTTTTAACGGCCAGTTGCGAAGACCTTGCAGGTGTCATTTGCAGGGAGAGCGCATATGAAGCGCCGGGATTTTTTGTTGGGCGCTGCGGCGCTGGGATTGGGAGCTCCAGTCCTTGCCAAGGCGGCGATCTCGTCGCTGCATGCGCAGCAGGCCGCGCCGCAAGGCGCGAAGATCGCCAAGGTCGCGATCTTCCCGGCGATCGGATTTTCGCGGGTCGGCAATGCCGACGAGTGGTTCCTCGCGCCCGAAGTCCCAGGTCTGCTCAACGAACCGGACGGCGGCTTCAAGGATGCGCGCGGCCGCGTCAAGAAACAGGTGCAGCGCTTCCGGCTGTTCGGCTACGACGATCAGGGCCGGGTGGTGCGGGAGATCGACGCCGCGCAGGTGACGTGGAGCGTGCACGTCGCCAACACCAAGGCGAGCTGGTACGGCTTCGTCAACGCGATGGATCAGGGCGCCGCGGCGCCCGGCGTGCCGGGTGCGCAGCGCAACGCGTTCATCGGCCTCGACAAGCGCGAGGCGATGCTGTGCATCGATCCCGGCGCGGTCGCGATCTCCGGCACCAGCGTCAACGGCCAGGGCGGCGACGACAAGTACAAGATGCAGGGCCGGTTCTGGCAGACGCTCGACGTCTCGCTCGGCCATTTGCGCACCGACGACAAGGGCCGCCTGCTGGTGTTCGCCGCCGACGGCGTGTCGCGCTCGTCGTTGCCGCAGAATCCGGTGCGCGACTTCACCAACAATGACGGCTGGCACGACGATTGGGCCGACGGCTGGGTCAAGGCCGAGGTGACGCTCGACGGCGCGAAGCTCGATTGCGAGCCGGCCTGGATCGTGTGCTGCGGACCGAAATTCGCGCCGCAGCTCGAGCCGATCGTGACGCTGTACGACGCCGCGCGCGAGGCGATGATCGCCTCGGGCCAATTGAAAGCGCCGGCCGACAAGGTGTCGTTCCGCCGCGACGTGCTGCCGATCCTGCGCCGCGCCGGCGCGATGCAATGGGTGGCAGCGGCGTCGTTCCTCGGCGCCGCCTGGCACGACGTCGGCGATCTGTCGGACCCCGCGATCATCGAAACGCTGTCGAAACCGACTGCCGACACCAGGGCGGCGCGCAAGAAGGTGTTCGACATTTTCCGCCGCCCCGGCGGCGAAGATACGCGGGCCTATGCGGTGCCGATCATGCTCGGCGACGGCGTCAACTATCCGGACAGTCCGCATTCGTGGCTGACGCTGACGCCGACGCAATATCGCGTGCTGCAGCTGTGGGCCGACGGCCAATTCGAGGCGGACTACACCAACGCGGCTGTCGATGCCGTGAAGACGCTCGACGATCTGCCGGTCGAGCTGCGGCCGGAGGCGATGACCCGCGCGGCGCTCGATGCCTGTTCGGGCGGTGCGTTCCATCCCGGCGTCGAAATCACCTGGCCGATCCGCCACAAGGCGCTGTATCGCGGCCCGAGCGAAACAAAACTGCCGTTCCGCATCGCGCTGTCGAACCGCAAGTCGCTCAATCAGGATCTCGGCCTGCAGCTCAACACCGTCAACGTGTTCGCCGGCAACCCGGCGAAGCCCGATCAGGGCGCGCCGATCGGTCCGCAGGCGCCGGGCGACCTGACCCGTTGGATGGGCGTGCCGTGGCAGGGCGATGCGTTCAGCTGCCAGTCGGTGCTGACCGCGTCGGGCTTCCCGACGCCGGTGTGGTGGCCGGCGCTGCTGCCGGTCGATGTGCTGCCGGAGGCGTTCTACAAGCAGATGATGCGCACCGACCTCAGCGACGAAGAGCGGCTGCGATTCTATCACACGCGGGTGCCGTGGGCGCGCGGCGCCGCCGGCATCGGCCTGCATGTCGAGGCCGGCTACACCGACGGCCTGCGCCGGATGATCGAGCTGTGGACGCGGATGGGCGTCATCGTCAAGCGGCCGGGCCCGAAGGGCCTCGCCGGCGTGCCCGATCAGGTGTTCGTCGAGGTGCAGCGCGGCTCGATGGACATCGTCGAGCCGAATCCGCAGCGCTAATCGTCGATGGTGCGTATCGCCGTGATCGGCGGCGGGGTGGCGGGGCTCGCCGCCGCCCGCCGGCTGACGCTTCGAGGGCAGCGGCCGATCCTGATCGCGCCGCCGCACGACGTGCCGAGCCGCGGCGAGACGCTGTCGTTCAAGGCGCTGCCGTTCCTCGACACGCTGCAAGGGCTGGAGTTGCTCGACGGCGGCAACGCGCTGCCGAGCGACGGTCGGTTCTCTGTCTGGGGCAGCGCGACGCTGCGCCAGGCAACGGCCGGCGAGGGGCCAGGCTATCACCTCGACCGCGCGCGCTTCGAGCAGCAGATGCGAGACTGGTTCGTTGCCGGCGATGTCGAGCGCGTCGCGGCGAACGTCAGCGAGATCGCCCATCAGCCGTGTGGCGTGGCGCTGACGCTTGCCGATGGGCGGGTGATCTTTGCCGCCGCGGCGATCGACTGCACCGGGCGTGCAGCGATGTCGTCCGGCGCTGCGGCTGCGCGCCGACGGCTCGACCGGATGGTCGCGGTGTGGCGCGTGCTCGATCTGCCCGATGAGGCCGAGACGGTGGCGGCGACGCTGATCGAAGCGGTCGAACTCGGCTGGTGGTACATGGCGCCGATCCCGGGCCGGCGGATGATGCTCGGGCTGTTCACCGATTCCGATCTGCTCCCCTCGGGCGTCGCGCAGGATGGCGCTCTTTGGGCGAGCCTCGCGGCTGACACGCATGCGATCGCACCGCGCCTCCAAAGCCTCGGCCTCGAGTGCGTCGCGATGCGTGCGGCGCCTGCAGTCGCGCCGGCGGCGTCGGTGACGGTGCAGCGGTTGATCGAAGGCCGCGTCCTGCGCGCCGGCGATGCCGCGGCCGCGCTCGATCCGCTGGGCGCCAACGGGCTTGCGACCGCGCTGTGGAGCGGCATCGCCGCGGCCGACGCCGCGCTCGGCCTTGTGGCGGGCGATGCGGATGCCGGCGCGACCTATGAGCGCGATTACTTGCAGGGCATCGCGCATCACCTCGCCACCCAGCAGGCGATGTACGCCGCCGAGCCCCGCTTCGCCGCCGCGCCGTTCTGGCGCCGGCGGCAATCGTCCTTCACTGCAAATCACCAGAAAGAGAGGTCCGCATGATCCGTCGTTGTCCCAGGCTGCTCCTCGCCGCGCTCGCTGTTGCCGCGTTGCCTTCGCTCGCGTCGGCGCAGGAGAAAAGCGCGGTGCAGATCATCGCGCCGACCGACAAGACGATCACCCCGAGCGGCACCTGGAGCATCGGCGCCCGCGCCGGCGATTTCGTGTTCATCGGCGGGATGCGCGGCACCGATCGCGTCAGCGGCCAAATGGTCGAGGGTGACGAGGCGCGGGTGCGCCGGATGTTCGACAACATGCTGGCCGCGGCGGAAGCCGCCGGCGCCACCAAGGCGGATGCGGTGCGGCTCACCGTGTTCGTCACAGACGTCGCCAAATATCGGCCGCTGGTCAACAAGGTGCAGAAGGACATCTGGGGCGACGGGCCGTACCCGCCGCGCACCGTGCTGCAGGTCCCGGCGCTGGACCAGGGCGACATCGCCGAGATCGACGGCACGTTCTACGCGCCGGTGAAGAAGTAGTTCGAGGGACTGTTGTCACGCCGCAACCAGGGTCCCGGGTCTGCGGAGCAGCGCTCCGCGCTGCATCGCGCCCGGGACACGATGTTGAAAGGCGGGTGTAACGTCTCAGTCGTCATGCCCCGTGTCGTGTTCCCCGGACGCTGCGCAGCGCGCCGCTCTTGCGGCGTGATGCGCTGCAGATCCGGGGTCCCGGTTGGCGTCGTGTTTTCACCTATGGTTTGCACTTGTCGATTTAGTTGTATGCTGATCGCCAGCAAGGGCAGGGCGGGGCGCCGATGGACCGCGAGTTTCTCACCGACTTGTTTCAGCCGTTCGGGCCGGTGACGATCCGGCGGATGTTCTCCGGTTTCGGGATCTCCGCCGACGGCGTCAATTTCGCGCTAGTGATCCAGGGTGCGATCTATCTGCGCGCCGATGCCGAGACGATTGCGCAATTCCAGGCCGAGGGCACCGCGCCGTTCGAATACACCACGCGCCTGCGCACGGTGACGGTCGGCTCGTATTGGCGGCTGCCGGACCGGCTGCTCGACGATCCCGACGAACTGGCGCAATGGGCGCGGCGGGCGCTCGCGGCGGCGGAACGCGCGGCGCTGACGAAGGCGCGGAAACCGAACAGCAAGCCGCCGGCGGCGAAGGCCAGCGCCGTGAAGGCCGGCGCCGTGAAGGCTGGCGCAGCAAAGGCTGGCACAGCGAAGGTCGGCGCCGCGAAGCCGAAACGCGCGCGGCCGCGGCCTAAATAGCTGCCGAGCCAGAGCGGTTCTGTTTTTCATCGAAACAGAGCTGATCGACACCGCACAACCTCATGGTGAGGAGGCGCGTAGCGCCGTCTCGAACCATGGGCCGCAGCGAATGCGTTGCCCCATCCTTCGAGACGCCCGGCTTTGCCGGGCTCCTCAGGATGAGGACTCAGTGCGTTCGGAAAGGTCGGTTCGTTTCAATCAAACGATGAACCGCTCTAGCAGGCTGTTGAAGAAGTCGCTGGCGGCGCGGCCTGCATCATGATTCCCTTCGATGCGGATGCATTGGGGACGGACGATGCGGGGCAGCGACGAACGGACGGGCTCTCTGTTCAGCTATGTGGATGTTGAGGCGCGGG
>JACRJB010000051.1 GCA_016215605.1 Rhodopseudomonas palustris | reverse complement strand
TGCGCGTCGCCCAGAAGCGCACCATCGATGCTGCTTGCGACTACATCGGCTACCTCGTCGGCACAATTCCCGCCGCCGAATGCAGCAACTATTTCAGCAACGCTGGATACGGTTCTATCAAAACATGAAACGCTCTAGCCCTCTCCCGCAAGCGGGAGAGGGGACTGGCTGCGGTCGGGGTGGGGCGGCGCCAATACGCACGGCCGGCTCCCTCTCCCGCTTGCGGGAGAGGGTTGGGGTGAGGGCTCTCGGGCACTGCGGATGAACTCTTCGCCACCCCGCCCCGCTCGCTAAAGCGAGCGACCCTCCCCCTCCAGGGGAGGGTGATCCCCTCAGTCGCTGATGCCGTAGCGGTGGAGGTCGTTGCCGTGGGTGTCGAGCCAGGTCTTGGCGCGTTCCATGTGTGGGCAGACCTTGCCGACCACGCGCCAGAATCGCGCCGAGTGGTTCATCTCGACCAGATGCGCGACTTCGTGCGCGGCCAGATAGTCGAGCACATAGGACGGCGCCAGGATCAGCCGCCACGAGAACGACAGCGAGCCCGCCGAAGTGCACGAGCCCCAGCGGCTCGACTGGTCGCGGATCGACAGCCGCTTCACCTTGACGCCGAGCTCCGGGGCGTAGCGATCGCAGGCCTTCTGCAGGTCGGCGCGTGCCTCGCGCTTGAGGAAGTCGTGGACGCGGCGGTCGATATGATCGAGCTCGCCGGCGACGCAGATGATGCGCTCGCCACTGTCGCGCACTTCGGTCCACACCGTGCCGCGGCCGGCGCGATGCACGATCTTGTGGTCGTGGCCGCGCAGCGGCACCAGCGTGCCGGGCTGGAACGGCGCCGCCTTCGGCAGACGTCCGAGGCGCGCAGCGATCCACGCGCCGTGACGCTGCGCGAAATCCTTGGCGTCGACGAGCGTGCCGCGCGGCGGCATCGTCAGGATCGCTTCGCGGTCACTCGGATGAATCCGCAGCGTATAGCGCGTCGCGCGGCGATGGCGCCTGATGCGAACGGCGAAAAACTGCGAGCCGTGACGAACGGCGATGGTCGACGGCTCAGTGGGCCGCCGATAGAGAAGCGCGCGGAAGGCCATTTCTGCAGATCCGGACAACAAGAGTTGGCCTGGACTCTGCCATATCCGCCGCCAAGGGAAGCGCTCGGCGCAAAAACAAATCATTTGCCCAATATACAGGGTGATCGCGCGCCGATCCCCCTACAAGATGGGCCCCGGAACCGGAAAATTTCGCGAATTTCGATTCAAATATCAGCCTTGAATCCTGACTCACTACTCATTCATTGAATTCGTAGTGAATCGAGATTCCCACAATGCGCCGAGGCGCTGGGACAGCACGCTTCCTTTTGATTCAACGGCGCAAAATCCGCGCCGCCGCGATCACTATCCCCAACCCGCCGTGCTGATACGTGCGCGATCAGTTACTCCGCCGCGCTCGCACGCGCAGCGCCCGCCGCCGACGCCTGAAAATCGCAAATACGCGGCACGATTTCCGATCGGAACCGCGAGCCGTTGAACACACCGTAATGTCCGACGCCCTTCTGCACGTAGTGCACGCGGCGCTCGTCGGGAATCGAACTGCACAGCGTGTGCGTCGCTTCGGTCTGTCCGAGACCGGAGATGTCGTCCTTCTCGCCTTCGACGGTCATCAGCGCGACGCGCTTGATCTTCGACGGCTCGACCAGCTTGCCGCGATGGGTCATCTCGCCCTTCGGCAGCGCGTGCTTGACGAACACCAGATCGACGGTCTGCAGGTAGAACTCCGCAGTCAGGTCCATCACCGCCAGATATTCGTCGTAGAATTCGCGGTGCTTGTCGGCGAGGTCGCCGTCGCCCTGGACCAGATGGTTGAACAGGTTCTTGTGCGCGTCGACGTGGCGGTCGAGATTCATGCTGATGAAGCCGTTCAGCTGCAGGAATCCCGGATAGACGTCGCGCATCACGCCCGGATGCGGGAACGGCACCTTGGTGATGACGTGGCTGCGGAACCAGTCGATCCCCTTTTCGGCGGCGAGGTTGTTGACCGCGGTCGGATTGCGCCTCGTGTCGATCGGGCCGCCCATCAGGGTCATCGACAGCGGCACGAACGGGTCCTCGTTGGCCTCCATCACCGACACCGCGGCCAGCACCGGCACCGACGGCTGGCACACCGCGATGACGTGAACGTTGCCGCCCAGCGTCTGCAGCATCTCGATGACGTAGTCGACATAGTCGTCGAGATCGAACCGGCCGGCGGCGACCGGCACCATCCGGGCGTCGGTCCAGTCGGTGATGTAGACCTCGTGGGTCGGCAGGAAGGCCTCGACGGTGCCGCGCAGCAGCGTCGCGTAGTGGCCCGACATCGGCGCCACGATCAGCACCCGCGGCTGCGGATGGCGCAGCGGCCGCTCCAGCTTGCGTTCGAAATACAGCAGGCGGCAGAACGGCTTTTCCCAGACATTGTGGATTTCCACCGGCACGCGCATGCCGTTGACCTCGGTGTCGTCGAGGCCCCATTCCGGCTTGCCGTAGCGGCGCGTGGTGCGCTCGAACACTTCGCAGGCCGCGGCGATCGACTTGCCGAGGTCGGTGTGGCTCCACGGGTTCAGCGGATTCTTGAACATCAGCCGCGCCGCATCCGACATCGCCCGCGCCGGATTGAGCGAGGCGTGGGCGAGTTCGTAGAACCAGTACATCGGCGTGGTCATCGCCGGGCTGACTTCGGCCGGCATCTCCGGCGGGCGGCCAAATTCACCAATCACTGGCATAGTATCTGTCCCTCGAGCTCTTTCGCGCCGCAACATAGTGGCCGCTGGGCTGGGGTGCGTCAATCGGAAGATCGAAATATGAGCACGGACAGCGACCAAATGCTGTCCGGAAACGGCCTATTCGCCGCTCTGAATTAACGATCCGTGACGGCGTGCACTGTTCAGCATCACCAGGAAGCTCACGAAGGAGGCGGCGAACAGCACCGCGTTCAGCCCCAGCGACCACAGCATCAGGTCGGCGCGGAAGTGATGCTGCATCAGCAGCGCGCGCATGCCCTCGAACACATAGGTCGGCGGCAGCGCCCAGGCGATCAGTTGCAGCCAGTGCGGCAGCACCGACACCGGATAGTACACGCAGGCCAGCGGCATCACGCCGAACATCAGCGTCCAGACGATGCTCTCGGCGCCGAGTCCGTTGCGCAGCACCAGCCCCGAGACGAAGATGCCGAGCGCCCAGCTGGTGAAGATCAGGTTGCAGAAGAACGCGATCAGCGGCAGGCCGAAGCCGAGCAGGTTGAAGTCGAAGAAGATCATCGCCAGCAGCGTCATCGGCACGATGCCGATCGCCAGCCGGATCAGGCTCATGATCATCAGCGAAATCAGAAACTCGATCGGCTTCAGCGGGCTCATCATCAGGTTGCCGAGATTGCGCGCCCACATCTCTTCGAGGAACGAGATCGAGAAACCGAGCTGACCGCGGAACAGGATGTCCCACAGGATCACCGCGCCGATCAGCGTGCCGCCGGCGCGCGCGAAGAAGCCGGCGTTCTCGGCGATGTAGCTCTGCAGGAATCCCCAGGTGATGATCTGCAGCGCCGGCCAGTACACCAGCTCCAGCAGCCGCGGCCACGACGACAACAGCAGATACCAATAGCGCAGCACCATCGCGGCGATGCGATGCCAGTCGACGCCATGGCCGAGCTCGAGGCTGGCGATCAGCGACTTCATGGCAATACACTTGCGGTGAGTGCTGGGCACTCGCACGACAGGTCCCGCGACACGTCGCACTTCCTATTTACGCACAGCCTCTCACCATGTCGTCCCCGCGAAGGCGGGGACCCATACGCCGCAGCATCGCGATGGGAGCTCGGTGACAGCGGCCTTCCTTCAACCGGGAAGCCAGGGGGTATGGGTCCCCGCCTGCGCGGGGACGACATGTTGCGGATGCAGAGGCTGAACCCGCCGGCGCGGCGACGACGCGTCGAGAGGGTGTTTCTCATGGCAGATCGCCTTGCTGCCACGCCCGCCCTCGGGCGACGTCGAGGAACACTTCTTCGAGCGTGGCGCGGTTGTAGCGCGCCAGGATCGCCGACGGGGCGTCGTCGTCCTCGATCCGGCCGCGCTTCATGATCACGACGCGGTCGCACAGCCGCTCGACCTCGAGCATGTTGTGCGAGGCGAGCAGGATCGAGGCGCCGTACTGCCGGCGATAGGTTTCGAGATGGCCGCGGATCCAGTCGGCGGTGTCGGGGTCGAGCGAGGCGGTCGGCTCGTCGAGCAGCAGCAGCTCGGGCCGGTTGATCAGCGCCTTGGCCAGCGCGACCCGGGTCTTCTGCCCGGCCGACAGCTTGCCGCTGGCGCGATCGAGAAACTCGCCGAGGTCGAGATCGGCGGCGAGTTCGGCGATCCGCCCGGGCAGATCGGGCACGGCGTAGAGCCTGCCGAACACGGTGAGGTTCTGCCGCACCGTCAGCCGCGACGGCATATCGACATAGGGACTCTCGAAATTGATCCGGCCGAGCACGTCGGCGCGCTGCTCCGGCATGGCGTGGCCGAGCACCCGGACGTGGCCCGCGGTTGGCGACACCAGCCCCATGATCATCGCGATGGTGGTGGTCTTGCCGGCGCCGTTGCCGCCGAGCAGCCCGGTGATGCTGCCGCGCGCAACCCGGAACGAGATGTCGTCGACCGCCCGCGTCGTCTTGTAGACCTTGACCAGATGCGCGACCTCGATCGCCGCGGCGGGCGTGTCGGAGGCGGGCAGGCCGGGGCTGGAGGCGGTGTCGAGGGTCATGACAGCGGCTTGTTTGACGATTGCGGCGGGAGTGCGCAAGCGGCGACGTGGGCCAGCGATGTCGGCCCGCGACCCCAGCGCGAATTGTGAACCGGTGCGGCGGCTTGTAGTGTCGGCGCATGTCCGAAGATCTGATTTCCGCCGATTTCCGCCATCCGCGCCGCCACGTCCGGCTCGACACCATCCTGCGGCTGCGCTGGCTGGCGGCGCTCGGCCAGCTGTCGGCGATCTTCATCGTCGCCCAGGGCCTCGAATTCGACTTCGCGGTGCTGCCCTGCCTCGCCATCATCGGCGTCTCGGCGGTGGTCAATCTCGGCCTGCAGATCGCGTTCAATCCGATGCAGCGGATGGAACCGATCTACGCGGCGCTGCTGCTGGCGCTCAACATCGCCGAACTCGCCGGGCTGCTGTACTTCACCGGCGGCCTGCAGAACCCGTTCGCGTTCCTGTTTCTCGGCCCGGTGCTGATCGCCGCCACCGCGCTGCCGACCCGGATGACGATCGCGCTCGGCATTCTGGCCGCCGG
This sequence comes from Rhodopseudomonas palustris, assembly GCA_016215605.1. GTDB lineage: Bacteria > Pseudomonadota > Alphaproteobacteria > Rhizobiales > Xanthobacteraceae > Rhodopseudomonas > Rhodopseudomonas palustris_L. The sequence continues at coordinate 55,093 of JACRJB010000051.1, read as the reverse complement.
CTGCGCGGCGTTGCTCGGCTATACCCACCAGCCGCTGCCCTGGGCCGGCGACGAGGCGGTGCAGCTGCCGGAGATCTATCTGATCGGCGTCTGGCTCTCGATCCTGCTCGCGATCGGCGTCACCAGCGTCTACACCTTTCAGGTCACCGAGGAGGCGCGCAAGCTCGCCGACGCGCTGTCGGCGACCGAACTGGTGCTGGAGCGCGAGCAGCACCTCACCCAGATCGACGGTCTCGCGGCCGCCGCCGCACACGAGCTCGGCACGCCGCTGTCGACGATCTTCCTGATTTCACGCGAACTCGAAAAGACGGCGCCGCCGGAAATGGCCGGCGACCTCAAGACGCTGCGCGAGCAGGCGCAGCGCTGCCGCGAGATCCTCGCCAAGATTTCGCATCTCAACGCCGCCGGCGCGCCGTTCGACAAGATGCCGTTGTCGACGCTGATCGAGGAGGCGGTGGAGCCGCATCGCGATTTCGGGGTCGCGATCAAGATCAGGGTGGCGGTGTCGGGCGTCGCCGAGCCGGTGGTGATGCGCAACCCGGCGATCCTGTACGGCATCGGCAACATTCTGGAGAACGCGGTCGACTTCGCCCGCGACACGGTCGAGGTCAACGCCTGGTGGAATGCCGAGACCGTCCAGATCATGATCTCGGACGATGGCCCGGGCATCAAACCCGATCTCCTGAAGCGGATCGGCGAGCCGTATCTGTCCCGCCGCCGCCATCCCGACGACGCGCCGCACGAGCGCTCCGGACTCGGTCTCGGCGTGTTCATCGCCCGCACCCTGCTGGAGCGCACCGGCGCCAAAGTCTCGTTTCGCAACAAGCTGTTCCCCGATCACGGCGCAGTGGTCCAGCTGACGTGGCCGCGCAACCGCTTCGAAAACACCGAAACCCAAGCCGTCGCAGAGGCTTGAGGGGGCGCGCGGTCCGGTCGCAGGGGCCGGCCCGGGCGGTGGCCTTGGCATTGTCGCACCCCGTCGCCATATCTTTGGGGTCGACGCAAAGGAGAGCCCGCGCCGTGAATGCCATCCCGGAACTGAACGACCACGCCGATCGCTCGCTGCTGATCGTGGAGGACGACAAGCCGTTCCTGGAGCGGCTGTCGCGGGCGATGGAAACCCGCGGCTTCGAGGTCACCTCGTGCGACAGCGTCTCCAGCGGCCTCGCCCAGATCGGCAAGCAGGCGCCGGCCTTCGCGGTGGTCGATCTGCGGTTCGGCGACGGCAACGGCCTCGACGTGGTGTCGGCGCTGAAGAAGGAGCGCCCCGACGCGCGCGCCATCGTGCTCACCGGTTACGGCAACATCGCCACCGCGGTGACCGCGGTGAAGATGGGCGCGGTCGATTATCTGTCGAAGCCGGCCGATGCCGACGACGTCGTCGCGGCGCTGCTGGCGAGCGGCAACGAGAAGTCGGAACTGCCGAACAATCCGATGTCGGCCGACCGGGTGCGCTGGGAGCACATCCAGCGGATCTACGAGATGTGCAACCGCAACGTCTCGGAAACCGCCCGCCGCCTCAACATGCACCGCCGCACTTTGCAGCGCATCCTGGCGAAACGCGCCCCGCGCTGAGGCGGACTCATCCCCGCAGCCGTCATTCCGGGCGCGCGCTCACGCGCGCGAGCCTGGAATCTGACGTGCGCACGACGCATCGAGATTCCGGGTTCGTCCGCAGCTTCGCTGCGGCCGCCCCGGAATGACGAAGGTGGGATCTCGCTTGCTTTCAACGGGTCATTACCGGGGCGCCGCGCAGCGGCGAACCCGGAATCTCGATGTTCAAGGCACCCGGGGAATCGTCTCCGTTGGTCGGGTGGGCAGAGCGAAGCGTGCCCACCACGCGGCGGCTCATCGAACGCAGTGACAATGCCACCGGCACGGCGCAACCTCTCCCGCTTGCGGGGGAGGTCGGATCGCGACAGCGATCCGGGTGGGGGAAACGACCTCTCGGTCGATTGCGGACTCACTGCTCTGAGATCGCGGACTCACGGCCCGCGTCGCCTTCACCCCAACCCTCTCCCGCAAGCGGGAGAGGGGGCGCGCTGCGGGGCGTTGGGACGTCGCGGCCTTTGCGCGATCGGAAGGAGCTCAGCTCACGAACGGCGGTTTGTCGAGTTGCTTGGGCGACAGGGTGAAGATCTCGCAGCCGGTGTCGGTGACGCCGATCGAGTGCTCGAATTGCGCCGACAGCGAGCGGTCGCGCGTCACCGCGGTCCAGCCGTCGGACAGGATCTTCACGTAGGGTTTGCCGAGATTGATCATCGGCTCGATGGTGAAGAACATGCCGGGCTTCAGCACCACGCCCTGACCGGGGCTGCCGACATGGATGATGTTCGGCTCGTCGTGGAACAGCCGGCCGAGGCCGTGGCCGCAGAAATCGCGCACCACGCTCATCTGCTGCGGTTCGACGAAGCTCTGGATCGCATGGCCGATGTCGCCGGTGGTGGCGCCGGGCTTGACCGCGGCGATGCCGCGCAGCAGCGACTCGTAGGTGACGTCGATCAGCCGCTCGGCTTTGCGCGCGATCGGGCCGATCGGATACATCCGGCTGGAATCGCCGTACCAACCGTCGACGATCATGGTGACGTCGATATTGACGATGTCGCCTTCCTTCAGCGGCCGGTCGCCCGGCATGCCGTGGCAGACCACGTGATTGATCGAGGTGCAGGTCGAATAGCGATAGCCGCGATACATCAGCGTCGCCGGGAAGGCGCCGTGGCTGAAGGCGAAATCGCGGACGAAATCGTCGATCGTCGAGGTCGGCACCCCGGGTTTGACGATGTCGACCAGCTCGTCGAGGCATTGCGCCACGACCTGACCGGCCTTGCGCATGCCGGCAAAGCCGGCGGCGCCGTGCAATTTGATCTGCCCGGTCTTGCGCAGGGCGGCGTCGGATGCGTCCACGTAGCTCATCGGGCCGGTCTGATTCTGGAAAGTGGAGGATGTGAGGCCAATCTAGTCATCGTAGCGGTTCGCGCAAGCAAAAGCCCGCCCGGCGACGCCGAACGGCTCAGCGCGGCACTTCGACGATGGTTTCGACCGGCAGCGCGCCGCCCCGGACGCGGATCTCGCGCACCGGATAGGGCACGCGGATGCCCTCGCGCTTGAACGCCTCCCACAATCCCAGCATCGCCTCGCTCTTGACCGCGTCCATGCCGTCCGGCTCGGCGATCCAGAAGGTCAGCGCGAATTTCATCCCCGTGTCGGTGAATTCGGTGAGGATACAACCCGGCGGCTTGGTTTTCGAGGCCCGCTCCACGCCGGCGGCGACGTCGATCGCGAGCCGGCAGACCAGGCGCGGATCGGCGTCGTAATTGGTGGCGAAGGCGACCTTCACCAGCGTGTTCTTGTCGGTGTAGGTCCAGTTGACGACCTTCTGGGTGATCAAATCCTCGTTCGGGATCAGGAATTCGCGGCCGTCGCCGGCGGCGACCGAGATGTAGCGGGTGTTCATCGCGCTGATCTTGCCGGAATTCTCGCCGATGGTGACGAGATCGCCGGGCTTCACCGATTTGTCGGCCAGCAGGATCACGCCCGAGATGAAATTGCCGAAGATCTTCTGCAGGCCGAAGCCGATGCCGACGCCGACCGCGCCGGAGAACACGGCGAGCGCCTGCAGATTGATGCCGACCGCACTCATCACCAGCGCGATCGCCGCCACCATCAGGCCGATCCGCATCAGCTTGATCAGCAGCACCTGAATCGACGGCGTCAGGTCGCGGGTCTGCTTGATCCGGCCTTCGAAGAAATTGCTGCCGATATTGGCGAGCCACAGCGCCACCGCCAGCAGCACCACCAGCTTCAGCACCAGCAGCGGCGACAGCCGCAGGCCGCCGATCTCGATCGCGACGGAGTCGAGCGCGTCGAGCACCGGAAACAGCTGGCCGATGATGCTGAGCGCCGCCACGCACCAGGCCGAAACCGACACCACCCGGATCAGGAAGGCGTTGCGCAGGATGCTGGTGACCAGCCGGATCACCAGCCAGGCCAGCGCCAGCTTGGCCGAGATGCCGATCAGATAGCTGCGGCTCGGCCAAGTCGCCTGCAGCATCACCAGCCGGATCGCGATCACCACCAGCGCGAAGATCGCCGTCCAGGCGCTGTCGATCACCACCCGCAGAAACATCCGCAGCGGCGCCGGCCAGCCCATCGTCAGCTTGGTCATGTCGACCCGCGCCTTGATCAGCGCGCCGCCGCCGAAGCCGATGCCGAGCGCCACCAGGATCAGACCGAGCTGGGTGTAGAACCAGGGCGAGGTGAATTCCGCGCCGATCGAGCGCGCCGCCGCCAGCGCCGCCTCGTAAGCCTGAGTGAGATCGATCATCGCCGGTGCCGCGCTCCGCTGGATTGCGATTGTCTCTTACCGGGCGGCCGGGATTTCGGCCAGCAGCTCAGTGCCCGGGGCGCCCTCACCCCAGCCCTCTCCCGCACGCGGGAGAGGGAGCGCGCTGCGGCTCGGGGCATCTGCTGAGTTTTAAACAAATGCCCTCTCCCCCGGCACGGCGAGCTCCCTCCCCCGCTTGCGGGGGAGGGTTGGGGTGAGGGCGACGCGAGGCACAGCGCTGCTACGACGATAGGGACGACAGCGGCGATTCGCTCGGCTACACCAAGGCAATGGATTCTCTCGACACCGTCAGCATCGCCATTCTGCTCGGCGCCATCCTGGTGATGGCGGGGATCCTGTCGAGCCTGCTGGCGCTGCGGTTCGGCGCGCCGTTGCTGCTGGTCTTCCTGTTGCTCGGCATGCTGGCCGGCGAGTCCGGGCCGGGCGGGCTGAAATTCGACGATCTCAGCACCACCTATCTGGTCGGCTCGGTGGCGCTGGCGCTGATCCTGTTCGACGGCGGCTTGCGGACCCGGTTCTCCAGCATCAAGACCGTGCTGGCGCCGTCGATGGGGCTGGCCACGGTCGGCGTGCTGGTGACGGCACTGATCACCGCGCCGGTCGCGCTCTACGCGCTCGACCTGAACTGGACCGAGGCGCTGCTGGCCGGCGCCGTGGTCGCCTCGACCGACGCCGCCGCGGTGTTTCTGCTGGTTCATTCCCAGGGCTTGCGGCTGCGACCGCGCGTCGGCGCCACGCTGGAGGTCGAGTCCGGCACCAACGATCCGTTCGCGGTGTTTCTGACGCTGATGCTGGTCGAACTGATCAGCCGCGGCGAGAGTTCGACCTGGCACGTGCTGTTCGAATTCGTCCGCGAGTCGGCGCTGGGCGCGGTGATCGGCGTGGTCGGCGGCCGCGCCGTGGTGATGGCGCTCAACCGCGTGGCGCTGCCGCAGGGCCTGCACGCGCCGTTCGTCGCCACTGCCGCGCTGGTGGTGTTCGGCAGCTCGCAGATGCTGCACGCCTCCGGCTTTCTCGCGGTGTATCTGGCCGGCATGATCATCGGCAATCAGCCGACCCGCGCGCATAATTCGGTGGTGGCGTTTCTCGACGCCGCGACCTGGCTGGCGCAGATCGTGATGTTCGTGCTGCTCGGCCTGCTGGTCTCGCCGCAGCGGCTGATGGCCAGCGTCGGCCCGGCCGTGCTGGTGGCGCTGGCGCTGATGCTGGTGGCGCGGCCGGCCGCCGTCTTCCTGTGCCTGGCGCCGTTCCGCTTCAACTGGCGCGAGCGGCTGTTCATCGCCTGGGTCGGCTTGCGCGGCGCGGTGGCGATCTTCCTCGCCTCGATCCCGATGCTGGTCGGGCTGCCGAAGGCGTATCTGTATTTCGACGTCGCCTTCGTGGTGGTGATCATCTCGCTGCTGCTGCAGGGCTGGACGCTGGGACCCGCGGCCCGCAAGCTGCACGTCGCGCTGCCGCGCACCGACCGCGGCCCGCGGCGTATCGAATTGGACTTGCCGGGCCAGCTTGAGCAGCAGCTCGTCGGCTATCCGGTGCGCGCCAAGAGCCTCTATCTCAAGCGCGGGCTGATCCCGTCTTGGTCGAAGCCGACGCTGGTGATCCGCGACGAGCGCATCCTCACGCCCGAGGAAGCCGAGCCGGTCGCGGCCGGCGACTACGTCTATCTGCTGGCGCCGCCGGAGAAGGCCGAAGCGCTCGACCGCTTCTTCGTCGACATGCCGCCCTCGAGCGCGCCCGACCCGCATCTGCTCGGCGACTTCGTGGTGCCGGGCGAGACCTCGCTCGGCGACCTCTCCGCTGCCTATGGGGTCAGCGTGCCGGCCGGTGAGGAAGCGCTGACGCTGGCCGATTATTTCGACATCCATCTCGACACCGCGCCGACCCTCAACGCCACGGTCCAGCTCGATACAATCGTGCTGGTGGCGCGCAGCCTCGGCGGCGGCCGGGTCAACGTCGTCGGCCTGCGGCTGCCCGAAGAAGAGGACGATCTGCCGCCGCCGACGCGGATGCAGAAGGCGAAGCGCCGGCTGTCCGACGTCTGGTCGACGCTGTCGGGGGTGTGAACGCGCGCGACCACGGCCGCGCGGCGGAATAAGCGCCGGCCGCGCGCGAGTCCGGCGCGGAGGTGCAGCCCACCCGGCAGATTCGAGTTGCATCTAAGTTCCATTTGCGATCGAATGTATCAATTGATCCCGAGTGCGGGAGGCGCCGCCGACATCGATTGATCGATTAGCAATCGCCCGACCATTTTCTCGCGTGCGCAGATTTCATTGGCCGCATCGCAGCTGGGCCGGACTGCTGAACAGCGCCGTCCGCTCCTGGATCAGCCAATTCCTCGGCCGTTGCCGCCGCGCTTCGCGCGGTCTCCGTCTCGCCCGCTGTGGTCGTTCCTGCCACTGCGCTTCCCATGCCTGTCGGTCGGCTGCGACGCTGTGGCGGCGCGCGACCGCTTACCTCGAGGATTGATCATCAATGCGCACCGACACTTCCACCGGCCGATCGCCGATCGCCATCGCGACGATCGCCGGCCTGGCCACCCTGGCCGCGCTGGCGGCGACGCCGGCTTCGGCGATGCCGCCGCTGCAATGCCAGGACTTCGTCAACTTCGCGATGAGCGCCCAGGCGCAATACTACGCGCGCGGCTGCGCCCGTATCCCGCTGATGCATGCCAACCGCGAGGGCCATTTCCAATGGTGCCTGAAGCGCAGCGACGCCGTGGTGAACGCCGACCGCAAGGCCAAGGCCGCCGCGCTGCAGTCCTGCCTGGTGGCCAGCGCGCCGCCGCCGAAGCCGCAGTCGGCCCAGATGCAATCCACCGCGAGCCGCGAGCCGGTGTGCTCGAGCTACGGCCAGTTCGGCGAGCGATGGCGCAATCGCGCCACCGCGCAAGGCTGCAACGTCGCGGCGATCCCGGTGCCGCGCGGCTGGGCCAGCTACGCCTGGGGGGCCAATCAGCTGTTCACCTATTGCATGAACACGGACGACGCCGCGTTTCGGGGCCGCAGCGCGCAGGCGCTCGGGCACAAGGCGCAACTGGAGAAAGCCTGCTCGCAGCAGCTCCGCCGCCCCGTCAGACTCTGACCCCCGATCGGCCAACGTCGAAACCATCGGACCGCTGACAGGCGAGAAGAGGATAGGAATCACCATGAATCGTCATCGCCTCGTCACCGGTCTGATCTTCGGCCTCGCGGTCGCGGGATCGCCGCCGAATGCCTCGGCACAGCAATTCACCACGAAGAAATACGCCGAGGCCGGCGGTTGGACCATCCAGGTTCACGCCGCGGACGGCCAGTTCATGCGGTGCGGCGCGGTGGTGCCGGGCGGAAAGGTCTCGTTCGAGATCAGCAGCGAAGGCTGGACGCTTTCGCTGCCGACCGCCAAGCCCGCTCCCGCCGACGAAGTGAAGGGTGCGCTGGAGATCGACGGCAAGTCGGTCAAAGCCGCCTATTTGGGCGGCGACGAGGGCCGCCTCATGACTTTCCTGAAGCCCGCCCAACTCAAGCAGATCCGCGCCGCCAAGACGCTGACGGCGACGGCCGGACAGGAGCAGACACCGGGGCCGCTCGCCGGCATCGACGCCGCGCTGCGCAAGGCGGGCGAATGCAACGACAAGGGCGGCGGGTAAACGGGATGCGGACCCGCGAAAGCGGGCCGCGCCACGCGTTGCTGATGCGCAAGCCATGATCGTCGGCGACCTCACCGACTAATCGATCTTCAAGTCCGGCGCGGCCAGTACTGCGCGGCATTCCGCCGGCAATTCGGCGAGGGTGAGCTGTCGCCGCGGCTTCGGCGGCTCCTTGGGCGGCTTCGGATGCAGCACCGCGTCGGAGAACCAATAAGCGAGGTCGGCTGGCGCGCAGCCCTCGCTGGCCGGCGGCTCGGGCTGGGCCTCACAGCCGATGCTGCCGGGCGGGCATTTGATCCGGATGTGGAAGTGATAGTCGTGGCCGTACATCGGCCGGACCTTGGCGAGCCAGGAGCGGTCGCCCTTGGCCTCGCGGCACAGCGCCTTCTTGATCGCGGCATTGACAAAGATGCGCTCGACCGCCGGCTCCTGCGCGGCGGCGCGGATCACCTTCCAATGCGTCGGCGTCCAGCTCGCCGGTTCGATGTCGAGCCGGTCGCGGCGAACCATCATCACCGCCGACATCTCCTCGCGCTCGTTGCGCGACAGCTGGCGGTCCGGCATCGGCGTCAGCCAGATGTCGGCGTCGAGCCCGACCTGATGGCTGGCGTGGCCGGTCAGCATCGGCCCGCCGCGCGGCTGCGACATGTCCCCGACCAGAATGCCGGGCCAGCCGGCCTCGCTGCGCGCCTTCTTCGACAGCCGCTCGACCAGCGCCACCATCGACGGAAAAGCCCAATAGCGATTGCGCGACAGCCGCATCACCTGCCAGGTGTCGCCGGTGATCGGCAGCGCCGCGCCGCCGGCGAGGCAGCCCTTGGCGTAGAACCCGATCGGCCGCGCCGGCAATGCGGCGGGCAGATATCTGCGGGCGAACAATTCGCGCGCGGCGAGCTCCGGATCGTTGGGATTGGCGAGCGGCGGCAGCGGCTTCGGATTGACCGTGCCTTTGTCCTGCGCCGCGGCGAACGCCGTCGAGGCGCCGAACAGCGCGGCGGCCAGCAGCCATCGGGCGGGAATCAATCTGCAGCGCATCGCGGTCTTTATAGCCGAACTGAAGGGTAAAATCAGCCGGGCGATCGAAGTCGTGACGGCCGTCGCGACCTTGGTGAAGCGCCGGCGTACGGTCATGGCGGCGCCCGAACTAACAGGCAGCGCTGGCGAAAGTGACCGTTCGCCTGCGCCGGGAGTCGTCGATCAGCGGCAATGGTGTCGCAAAGTGGCCGATCTTAACCGCATACTAACCATTGACCGGATTGGCGCACATCCGGGCGAAGCGGGCAATTGCGCCTAAAACTTACGCAATAGCTCGACGGCACGCAGCGTAGTACCGGCCTGGGAACCGTGCGACGTCGACTGACCGTGTTGCGGTGCTTCCATCTGCCTGTTGAAAGGGCAGGCCTTTCAATGATGCGGCTGCGTCGGACAATAACGATCAAAACGCTACACTTTTTTTTCAGACAGATATTGCACAACCGGTTCGCGAATTGCGTGGGGCGTGGGAATGCCGCAAATCCGGCTGAAGACCAACAAGACATCGAAAAGATGCGCAGCCGGCCGTAAACCGAAGCGCCGCGGCCCTGCGACCAAGATGCCGAGGCTGGCGGTGCGTCCGAAGCCGTCGCCGCGCCGGCTGATCGCCGCCGAGCGCGAGGACGCCGTCGCGGAAGCGCTGGCCGAAGCCCGCAAGTCGCACGAGCGGCTGCGCGAGGCGATCGACATCCTGCCGCAGGGCATCGTGTTCCTCGATTCGGAAGGCCGCTACATCCTCTGGAACAAGCGCTACGCCGAGATCTACAAGGCCAGCGCCGATCTGTTCAAACCCGGCGCGCGGATTCAGGACACGATGCGGGTCGGCGTCGCGCGCGGCGACTATCCCGAGGCGGTCGGCCGCGAGGACGAATGGATCGCCGAGCGGATGCGGCGGATGTTCGATCCCGGCCACAGCCACGAGCAGGTGCTCGCCGACGGGCGCTGCATCCGGATCGAAGAGCGCACCACTTCCGACGGCGGCGTAATCGGCCTGCGCGTCGACATCACCGAATTGAAGCAGAGCGAGGCCTCGTTCCGGCTGATGTTCGACAGCAATCCGGTGCCGATGCTGGTGTGCTCGCTGGCCGACGAGCGCATCCTCGCGGTCAACGACGCCGCGATCGAGCACTACGGCTATTCGCGCGCCGAATTCGCCTCGCTGACGATCCGCCGCCTGCAGGCGTTCGAGACCGATCTGCCGTGGGCCGGCGAGCACAGCAACGAGGAACGCGCGGCGCGGACCTGGAAACACGTCAAAGCCGACGGCTCGCTGATCGACCTGGCGATCTACGCGCGTCAGCTCACCTATAATGGCGAGCCGGCGGTGCTGCTGGCGCTGATGGACATCACCGAGCGCAAGCGCGCCGAGATGCGGCTGGCGTTCATGGCGCATCACGACGGGCTGACCGGGCTGCCGAACCGCACCCTGCTGCGCAAGCGGCTCGACGAATTGCTGGCCCAGACCCGGCGCACCGGCGAGAAGATCGCGGTGCTGTTCGTCGGCGTCGATCACTTCAAGGCGGTCAACGACACCCTCGGCCACGCCATCGGCGACAAGCTGCTGCGCGGCATCGCCCGCCGGCTGCGCTCGACGCTGCGCGAGGAGGATCCGCTGGCGCGGCTGAACTCCGACGAATTCGCCGTGATCCAGACCGGGATCAAGCGGCCCGAGGACATCACGCTGCTGGCCAAGCGGCTGCTCAATGCGATCGCCGAGCCGTATCTGCTCGACGGCCATTCGGTGGTGGCCGGCGCCAGCATCGGCATCGCGGTGGCGCCGGTCGACGGCGACGATTCCGAGAAGCTGCTGATGAACGCCGACATGGCGCTGTCGCGCGCCAAGAAGGATTCGCGCGGCAGCTTCAGCTTCTTCGAGCCGGGAATGGACGCCCGCGCCCAGGCGCGGCGCAAGATTGAGATCGAGCTGCGCGCGGCGCTGCGCCACGAGGTGCTGCGGCCGTACTACCAGCCGCTGGTCGCATTGTCGGGCGGCCGCATCACCGGCTGCGAAGCGCTGGTGCGCTGGCCGCATCCGGAGCGCGGCATGATCTCGCCGGCGGAGTTCATCCCGGTCGCCGAGGACACCGGCCTGATCAACGCGATCGGCGCGCAGGTGCTGCGCTCGGCGTGTCACGACGCGGCGCGCTGGCCGGGCGACATCCGCGTCGCCGTCAATCTGTCGCCGCTGCAATTCCGGGTCGGCAATCTGATGGCGACGGTGATGGACGCGCTGAAGCAGTCCGGCCTGCCGGCGCGCCGGCTCGAGCTCGAGATCACCGAGACGCTGCTGCTGGAGAAGAGCAGCCAGGTGATCGCCACGCTGCATGCGCTGCGCGCGCTCGGCGTCCGGATCTCGATGGACGATTTCGGCACCGGTTATTCGTCGCTGAGCTATCTGCGCAGCTTCCCGTTCGACAAGATCAAGATCGATCAGTCGTTCGTGCGCGGCCTGTGCGACAACCGCGAATCCCAGGCGATCGTCCGCGCCATCATCAGCCTCGGCATGGGCCTCGGCGTCACCATCACGGCCGAAGGCGTAGAGACCGAAGCCGAACTGAGCTGGCTGCGCGCCGAGGGCTGCCACGAGGCGCAGGGCTATCTGTTCAGCCCGGCGCGGCCGAACGACGAGGTCAAGGGGCTGCTCGACCTGCAAAGCAACGCGGACACGACGTCGATCGACGCCGCCCGGGTGGCGTAGTCTCGCGCCGGAACGCTCGACGCCATCGTGCGAACGGCGGACCCTGATTGTTCAGGAGAGCGGACGCTCAGGATGACGCGAGCGCGTAGCGCGATGAACGCCCGGCGCACGTCACTTCCGCGTCGCAAGCCGCCGCTTCCGCGTCAGCCGTTTCAGGAACGAGCGGCGGCGTTTTGTCCAGGGCGTCCTGAAACGTACTGAACGGCCCCGCTACCTCCGCGAGCGGCTTCTGCTTGTCGGCCCAGTGCAGCGAGGTGTAGTCGAAGCCGTTGACGATGGTCGGCTTGACGATCTCGAAATACGGCGAGATGTCGAAATCGCGCGGCATGTACAGCGACGAGTCGCGGATGTGCAGGATCTCGCGTCGCGCCGCGCGGCTGCCGGCCTTGGTGATCTTCGGCAGGATCGGATAGCGCACCGCGTCGAACGCCTGCGCGATCAGCGCCGAGCAAATGATCTTGGTCGGATCGCCGGAGCCGAGCGCGATCATCCGCCGTCGCCAGCGTTGCGGCACCGGCATCGGCACCAGGTAGCGCATGAGGTCGATGATGTTCTTGGTGTCGTAGCCAAAGCCGATCCGGTTGATGGCGTAGCGGCACACGGTGTGTCGGTCCTCGTAGGACAGCCCGACCGGGCGGCAGACCCGGGTGTGGTAGTTGAGATGCCGGGACAGCGGCGACGAGGTCACGCCCTCGCCGATATTCGCCTCGATCAGCACGTGCGGCTCGCCGTCCGGCTCGACCGCGCCGTCGATCGGGCCGACATACAGCGCGGCATGCGACCAGGTCGATTGCGTCAGGTATTTGATGATGCCGGAGATCCGCGCATTGCCTTCGACCAGCAGCACGTCGCCGGGCTGCATGATGGTGCGCAGATGGTCGGGATCGCTCGGCGTGAACGGCTCATAGCCCGGCTCTTCCTTCTGAAGATAGCTGGCGATGACCTTGCCGATGGCATCGAACACAATGCCCATCTGTTCACTCCCGCGACGTCGTCACGCTGCTCGTGGTCGGCTCATCATTGTCGAGAGCCGTTGCAATTTAGTTCATCGGTTCCATCGCTTGGATACCGATCGTTGACCATAGAAGTTGCCGCGATGCAGCGATTGCGGCAAGTTGCGAGTCGACGGTGGACGTCGTGCGGCGGCGCGACGCAACCACGGCGCGGCGCGAAAAGCTTGGGAGTCCTAGGTTTTGGCAAGGTTCGCGGGTCAATCGATCAGGCCGCACAGACGCCGGCCGCGACCGGGTTGGTCCGCCGTCGCACCCACCCGGCGTTGAAAGCTTCGGAAACCATGACATGACAATCTCCCGCCGCCGCTTCCTCGGAGCTTCCGCCGGCCTCGCCGTCGCACCGCTGTTCGGCGGGCAGGCGCTGGCGGCGCTGCCGCGCGAGGTCGACGTCGTCGTGGTCGGAGCCGGCACGGCCGGGATCGCGGCGGCGCGGCGGATCGCGGCGGCGGGCCGCAAGGTGATCGTCGTCGAAGCGGCGCCGCGCGTCGGCGGCCGCTGTCTCACCGACACCGCCAGCTTCGAGGCGCCGTTCGATCGCGGCGCGCGGTTTCTGCACAATCCCGACAGCAATCCGCTGGTCCGGCTGGCGCGCAGCGAAGGCTTCGACATCGCGCCGACCGCGCCAGGCCAGAAGGTCCGGATCGGCCGCCGCAACGCGCGGGCGCGCGAGACCGAGGATCTGCTCGCCACCATGGTCCGCGCCAGCCGCGCGCTCGGCGACGCCTCGCGCGGCAAGGTGGACGTGTCCTGCGCGGCGGCGCTGCCGACCGATCTCGGCGACTGGACCGCGACCACCGAATTCGTGCTCGGCCCGGTCGCCACCGGCAAGGATCTGAAGGAGCTGTCGGCGATCGACGGCTTTCGCGCCCAGGATCGCAACGCCATCATCGGCTGCCGGCAGGGCCTCGGCGCGCTGCTGACGAAGCTCGCGGCGCCGCTGCCGGTGACGCTGGCGACGCCGGTCACCCGCATCCTGTGGAGCGGCCGCGACACCGGGGTCGAGACCGCGTCGGGCAAGATCGCGGCGCGCGCGATCATCCTGACGGCGTCGACCAATGTGCTGACGTCCGGCGCGATCGCGTTCACGCCCGAGCTGCCGAAGCGCCAGCTCGACGCGGCGTCGAAGCTCGGGCTCGGCAGCTATGATCGGATCGCGCTGTCGTTCAAGGGCAACCCGCTCGGCCTGTCGCGCGACGAGATGATGATCGAGCAGAGCAGCAACGCCCGCACCGCGGTGCTGTCCGCCAACGTCAACGGCTCGTCGCTGTGCACGGTCGACGTCGCGGGCGGCTTCGGCCGCGAGCTGTCGGCGCAGGGCGAAAAGGCGATGCAGGCGTTCGCGGTCGAATGGCTGAGCAAGCTGTTCGGCAGCGACATCGCGGCGGCGATCGATCGCCAGGTGGCGACGCGCTGGAACGCCGCGCCCTACGTGCTGGGGGCGATGTCGGCGGCGTCGCCCGGCGGCACGCCGTCGCGCAAGGTGCTGACCGAGCCGCTCGGCAATCTGTTCATCGCCGGCGAAGCCACCAGCGAGACGATGTGGGGCACGGTGCAGGGCGCCTGGGAGTCGGGCGAAACCGCCGCCGACGCGGCGCTGAAGAAGCTCGGACCCGTCAAGGCGCCGGTCGCGGAGAAGCAGGAACGCCCGCGCCCGAAGAAGCGCCGTTCCCAGGAAGCCACCGGCGGAACGGACCGCTGGCCGGGCAGTCGGTAGAGACGCGTCGCCCGATCCTCGCAGAGCATCAGCGCCTCACCCGTGTCGCCCTCACCCCAACCCTCTCCCGCAAGCGGGAGAGGGAGCGCGCTGTGCGGGTTGCTGATAATGAGGACGAGCAGGATCGTCGTTGAGTTATTACTTGCGCTATTGAAGATGCACGGCCTCGCCCCGCATGCGGCGAACTCCCTCTCCCGCTTGCGGGAGAGGGGTGGGGTGAGGGTGAAGCGGGCACTGAGCTTGTTAGTCCCGCCGCAACGCGCGCTTCACCCGCGCAGCACGCCGCCGGTTTTCTTCGTCACTTCGGCGACGATCCGGGCGCCGACCGCGTCGATCTCCTGGTCGGTCATGGTCTTGTCGCGCGGCTGCAGCGTCACCGCGATGGCGACCGACTTCTTGTCCGGATCGATGCCCTTGCCCTCATAGACGTCGAACACCCCGACCGACGTGATCAGCTTCTTGTCGATGCTCTGGGCGGCGCGGACGAGGTCGGCGGCCTGCACCTTGCGACCGACGATGAAGGCGAAGTCGCGCGACACCGGCTGGAACGCCGACAGCTCCAGCGCTGGCTTGGCGCGGGTCGGGCGCTGCTTGGCGTCGGGGATCTTGTCGAGGATCACTTCGAACGCCACCAGCGGGCCGTCGGCGCCGAGCTGCTCGAGCACGCGCGGATGCAGCTCTCCGAAGTAACCGAGCACGTTCTGCGGCCCGATCTGGATCGCGCCGGAGCGGCCCGGATGCAGCCAGGCCGGCAGCTTGCCCGTCGCGATCTGCAGCCCCGCCATCGGAGCACCGGCGGCGGCGAGCACCGCGAACGCATCGGCCTTGGCGTCGAGCGCGGAGGCCTGCGCCGAGCCCGACCAGTGCCGGCCGAGACCCTGCGACGCCGCGACGCCGCGGCGCACGCCGCTCGCGGCGATGAACTGATCCTGCGGGCGGTCGCCCTTGAAGATCTGCCCGACCTCGAACAGCGCCAGATCGGGGAAGCCGCGATCGGCGTTGGCCTGGGCGGCGGCGATCAGCCCCGGCAGCAGGCTCGGCCGCATGTCGGAGAGGTCCGACGCGATCGGATTGGCGAGCGCCAGTTCCGGCTGGCCGCCGCCGAAGGCTTCGGCGTTCGGCTTGGCGATGAACGACCAGGTCACCGCTTCGGTCAGGCCGCGCGCCGCCAGCGCGCGCTTGGCGCGGCGGGTACGGGTCTGGATCTGGGTCAGCACCGGCTTGCGCGGCGCGTCGCCGCGCTCGAACGGCGTCATCGGCACCTTGTCGACGCCGACGATGCGGACGATTTCCTCGACGATGTCGGCCTTGCCGTGGACGTCGCTGCGCCACGACGGCACCGCGACCTTCACCACCGCGCCGGACCCTGCAACCATGAAGCCGAGATGCGTCAGGATGCGCCGCGCCTCGGTCAGCGACACCTCGATGCCGGCGAGCCGCTTCACTTCGCTGAGCGGGAAATCGATGATGCGGTCGTCGCCGAACGCATTGCCGACCACCACCGTCTCGGACGGCGTGCCGCCGCAGAATTCCATCACCAGCCTGGTCGCGAGATCGAGCCCCGGCACCATGAAGGCCGGATCGACGCCGCGCTCGAAGCGATAGCGCGCGTCGGTGTTGATGCCGAGCTTGCGGCCGGACTGCGCGATGTTGATTTCGTTCCACAGCGCGGATTCGATCAGCACGTCGGTGGTGTCGGCCGAGCAGCCGGAGAGTTCGCCGCCCATGATGCCGGCCAGCGACTCGACGCCGTGCTCGTCGGCGATGACGCAGACGTTGCTGTCGAGCGTGTAGGTGCGGCCGTCGAGCGCCAGCAGCGTCTCGCCGTCCTGGGCGCGGCGCACCACCAGATTGCCCTTCACCTTGGCGGCGTCGAACACGTGCAGCGGGCGGGAGCGGTCGAAGGTCAGATAGTTGGTGATGTCGACCAGCGCGTTGATCGGACGCAGGCCAATGGCAGCAAGCCGCTTCTGCAGCCATTCCGGCGACGGGCCGTTCTTGACGCCCTTCACCAGCCGCAGCGCAAAGCCGGGGCAAAGCTTGGCGTCCTCGACCGTGACCTTCACTGGGCAGGGAAACTCGCCCTTGATCGGCTTGACTGACGGGTCCTTGAACTTGCCCATGCCGGCCGCGGCGAGATCACGCGCGATGCCGGAGACGCCGGCGCAGTCCTGCCGGTTCGGCGTCAGATTGATGTCGAGCACCGGATCGCCGAGCCCGGCCCAGGCCGCATAGGCCTGGCCGACCGGCGCATCGGCCGGCAGCTCGATGATGCCGTCGTGATCGTCGGAGATCTCCAGCTCGGCGGCCGAGCACAGCATGCCGCGGCTTTCGACGCCGCGGATATTGCCGATGCCGAGCGTGAAATCCTTCGCCGGGATGTAGGTGCCGGGCGGCGCGAACACGGTGACGAGGCCGGCGCGCGCATTCGGCGCGCCGCACACCACCTGCACCGGCGCGCCGTCGCCGGTTTCGACGCTGCAGACCTGCAGCTTGTCGGCGTTGGGATGCTTCTCGGCGGTGAGCACCTTGGCGATGGTGAACGGCGCCAGCGCCTTGGCCTTGTCCTCGATGCCCTCGACTTCGAGCCCGATCATGGTGAGCTTGTCGGCGAGCGCGGTCAGCGGCTCGTCGGTGTCGAGATGATCTTTCAGCCAGGAGAGGGTGAGCTTCATCGGTTGTTACTTCCGTCTGGCGCTGTGCTGGTGTCGTCTTGAGCGCGAAGGCTGCGATCCGCGTCGCCCTCACCCCAACCCTCTCCCGCAAGCGGGAGAGGGAGCCGGCCGTGCCGAATGGAGAGGCTGCGGACCATGTCGTTAGTCCGAATTGTTAGGTGTAGGTCGCGGCTTGGCCGCGCGCTCGGCGCGCTCCCTCTCCCGCTTGCGGGAGAGGGTTGGGGTGAGGGCCCTTGCGGCAAGCTCAGTCGCAATGCTCTGCAACACCCCGTCGCGATTGCTCATCACGTCATGATTGCTGAACCGCACCACGCGAAACCCACGCGCTTCGATCGCCGCTGTCCGCGCCGCATCGGCGCGCTCGCCGCCGTCAGAATAATGCTGACCGCCGTCGACCTCGACCACCAGCTTTTTCGCGTGGCAGGCAAAGTCGGCGATGAACGGCCCGATCGGGACCTGACGCTTGAATGAAAAGCCATTGAGCTGCTTGTCGCGCAGCGCCGACCACATCAGCCGTTCGGCGTCGGTCGACTTCTTGCGCAGCTCGCGCGCATGGCGGCGCTGGCCCGGGGAGACGTTCCAGGTCGGTTTCGGCGTCGGCTGCTTCGGATCGTCCATCGCAAGCTCCGTGCCCGTGTCGCCCTCACCCCAACCCTCTCCCGCAAGCGGGAGAGGGAGTTCGCCGTGCGGCGTTGCGAGGCTTTGAATCATCTCAACTGCAAATCTCAACTACGAATCTTCTTCAATGAACGGCGCCCGTTCTTCGACCAACGACGCTCGCGGTCAGGCGATGAGCTCCCGTAGCCGCTGCCTGCTCCCTCTCCCGCTTGCGGGAGAGGGGTGGGGTGAGGGCGACGCTTGTCGCAGCCTTCGCGTCCATCACGCCACGCACGACGCCGACCAAGTTCACGAACTCAATCCACCCGCCAGCGACGGGATGTCCAGCGGCTTGAAGCCGTAGTGAGCGAGCCACCTTGCGTCGGCTTCGAACAATTGGCGCAGGTCGCTCATGCCGTATTTCAGCATGGCGATGCGGTCGATGCCCATGCCCCAGGCGAAGCCTTGATAGACGTCGGGATCAAGGCCGCAGGCGGTCAGCACGTTGGGGTGCACCATGCCGCAGCCGAGGATCTCCAGCCAATCCTCGCCTTCGCCGAAGCGGATCTCGTCCTTGCCGCGGCGGCACTCGATGTCGACTTCCAGCGACGGCTCGGTGAACGGGAAGAACGACGGCCGGAACCGCATGTTGACGTTGTCGACCTCGAAGAACGCCTTGCAGAACTCGTGCAGGATCCACTTCAGGTGGCCGAGGTGGCTGCCCTTGTCGATCACCAGACCCTCGACCTGATGAAACATCGGCGTATGGGTCTGGTCAGAATCGCTGCGATAGGTGCGGCCCGGACAGATCACGCGGATCGGCGGCTTCTGGCTCAGCATGGTGCGGACCTGCACCGGCGAGGTGTGAGTCCGCAGCAGCAGGCGCGAACCATCTTCCTTGGGATTGAAGTAGAAGGTGTCGTGCATCTCGCGGGCCGGATGGCCCTCGGGGAAGTTCAGCTTGGTGAAGTTGTAGTCGTCGGTCTCGATGTCCGGACCTTCGGCGACCGCAAAGCCCATGTCGGCGAAGATCGTGGTGACCTCGTCCCACACCTGGCTGAGCGGGTGAAGCCGCCCGGCCTCCGCCAGCGGCTCGCGCAGCGGCAGCGTGACGTCGATGGTTTCGGCGGCGAGCTTGGCGTCGAGCGCCGCCGCCTTGAGCACGTCGCGCCGCGCGGTCAGCGCCTGGGTGACGGCATCCTTGGCGAGGTTGATCGCCGCGCCCTCGGTCTTGCGCTGCTCGGGGTCCATCTTGCCGAGCGTGGCGAGCAGGGCCGAGATCGAGCCCTTCTTGCCGAGCGCGCCGACACGCACCGCTTCCAGTGCGGCTTCGTCGGAGGCGGCCGCGATGTCGGCGAGGATTTGGGATTGCAGGTTTTCGAGATTGGACATGAGCCGCCGTTCCTCTCAAGAAGTCATGCCCGGGCTTGACCCGGGCATCCATCGCTTCTCGAAAATGATGGATCGCCGGATCAAGTCCGGCGATGACGGTCAACCTTGTATCAACCTCAGGCTGCTCACGCAGCCTCAGGCCGCGAGTGCGGCCTTGGCCTTCTCGGCGATCGCCTGGAACGCCGCCGGTTCGGTGATCGCGAGGTCCGACAGCACCTTGCGGTCGACGATCACGCCCGACTTGGCGAGGCCGTTGATGAACACGCTGTAGGTCATGCCGAGCGGGCGCACCGCGGCGTTGATGCGCTGGATCCACAGCGCGCGGAACGTCCGCTTCTTGCGCTTGCGATCGCGGAACGCGTACTGGCCGGCCTTGTCGACCGCGGCCTTGGCGGCGCGGATGGTGTTCTTGCGGCGGCCGCGGAAACCCTTGGCGGCCTTGTAGACTTTCTTATGCTTGGCGTGAGCCGTCACACCGCGTTTGACGCGAGCCATGACTGATCTCCTTCATCTGAATTGGGTGCTGCTTGGCCGCGCGGACGCGGCCCGATGATGAGGTTGCCGCGCAGGGCGCGGCCAGAACGGTCAGGCGTTCGGCAAGAAATACTTCTTGATGTTGTCGCCGTCGGTCTTGAAGATCACGCGCGTGCCGCGAAGCTGACGGATCTGCTTCTTGGTGCGCTTGATCATGCCGTGGCGCTTGCCGCGCTGGGCGGACATCACCTTGCCGGTGGCGGTGACTTTGAAGCGCTTTTTGGCGCCCGATTTGGTCTTCAACTTGGGCATTTGGCTCTCCTATGCCACGCGCAAAACGCGCCGATGAGGCGCTGCGCAGGCTCAAAATGCTCGTTAGAGCGTTGAATTTGCTCGATTTATCCCTGACGGGACAGATCGGCAGGAAACACCGCCACGGCAGCCCTTGATCAGCCGGGCGATGAAGGTTGCGCTTATGGCAGAGCGGAGCCGGATTGGCAACGCATAACGCCCGCCGGATGCGCGGTTGCCGGACGAAATTACGCTCGCGGCCGAACCATTCGGCGCCTATCGTCGTCGCATAGTCCGGAGAGACATTTCAGTCGATTATCCGCAGCCTGTGCGCAGCGGCCGGTGCGGTCGATCCTGCTGGTCGCGGCTTCATTTTTTGGAGATCCCTATGACATCCTCTGCCAGCTCACGTGTCAGCCGGTTCGGCCGCGGCGTCGCCCGGACCGGCCTGCTTGCCGCCGCCGCCGTGCTGGTGGCGCTGGTCGCCGCCTCCGGCGACGCCGAGGCGGCGAAGCGCCGCGCCGCGGGTGGCAATTTCGACGGCACCTGGAACGTGGTGTTCGCGACCCGGGCGGGCAATTGCGGCCCGACCTACAGCGCGCCGTTCGCGGTGCAGGGCCGCCGCGTGTCGTCGGCCGGCGGTGGCAAGGTCACCGGAGGGGTCACCAGCGGCGGCAATGTCGCGGTCCGGCTGTCGGTCGGCGCCTCGGTCGCCAACGGCCGCGGCCGGCTGGCGGGCAATTCCGGGACCGGCACCTGGAGCGGTCTGATCCAGGGCGACCGTTGCCGCGGCGTCTGGCAGGCGACGCGGAGCTGAGCCGGGCGGTAACTCGCCTGCGCCGCGCCCGTGGCTACCCTCACCCCAACCCTCTCCCGCAAGCGGGAGAGGGGGCTCGCCGTGCCGAGTTGAATCGCACTGCTCCATCAAAAATCGTTTGTCGCGCAAAGCCCCTCCCCAGCCGCTGCCGTTCCCTCTCCCGCTTGCGGGAGAGGGTTAGGGTGAGGGCGACGCGGGCACGGCTTCTGAGTGCTCGAGCGCGGCGCTAGCGCCCGAACAGACGGTCCATCAGCCAGCCGTCGAGGCCGCTGTCCGCTTCCGGCCGGACGTTGGCGCGGGCGGGCTGCGGACGGGTGGCGCCGGAGGCCGGCGGGATGGTCATGACCTGGGTGTCGCCGCGCGGGCCGACCTGCGCGACCGTGCCGGGTCCGGCGGCGCTTGGCCCGCTCGCCATCGGCGAACCGCTCCAGCCGCCCGGCAGCGGCTGCGGCGGGGTGCCCTGCAGGGCGGCGCGCATGAAGCGGGTCCAGACCTCGACCGGCAGGCCGCCGCCGGTCGCCTTCTTGGTCGGCGAGTTGTCGTCGTTGCCGAGCCAGACGCCGGTGATCAGCGCCCCGGTGTAGCCGATGAACCAGGCGTCGCGGAAATCCTGGCTGGTGCCGGTCTTGCCGGCGGCGGTCCAGCCCGGCAGGTCGGCCTTGCGGGCGGTGCCGGACTGCAGCGTCTCCTGCATCATGGTGTTCATCATCGACACCGCGCGGGCATCGACGACGCGGTTCTGCGGGTCGTTCAGCCGCGTATACAACAGCTTGTTGCCTTGCGCGGTGCGGATCCGCGTCACCACATGCGGCGACGCCATCAGCCCGCCATTGGCGAACGGCGTGTAGGCGCCGACCAGCTCGATCAGCGACACTTCCGAGGTGCCGAGCGCGATCGATGGATTGGCGTCGAGCTTGGACGCGATGCCGAGCCGATGCGCGGTGCGCACCACGTTCTTCGGGCCGACCTCGAGCCCGAGTCGCACCGCCACGGTGTTGAGCGACATCGACAGCGCCTGGGTCAGCGTCACCGAGCCGAAATATTCATGCGTGTAGTTCTCGGGCTTCCAGCCCTTGAGGTCGAGCGGGGCGTCCTGCCGGATCGTCTCCGGCGTCAGCCCGGCCTCGATCGCAGTCAGATACACGAACGGTTTGAACGCCGAGCCCGGCTGCCGCTTGGCGGTGACGGCGCGATTGAACTGGCTTTCGGCGTAGTTGCGGCCGCCGATCATCGCCCGCACCGCGCCGTCCGGCGACATCGCCACCAGCGCGCCCTGCGACACCTTGAACTTGACGCTCTTGGCCGCGAGCTCGTCGATGATCGCGGACTCGGCTTCCGACTGCAGCTTCGGATCGATCGAGGTCTCGACCACGATCGACTGATCGATTTGCCCGACCAGATCGTCGAGCACCTCGCCGATCCAGTCGGCGACGTAGTTCAGCGTGCCGGCCCCGGTCGGCTTGACGGTGTAGACCGGATTGGCGATGGCGGTGCGGGCCTGCTTGTCGGTGATGAAATCGGCGTCGGCCATCGCCGCGAGCACCAGCTGGGCGCGCTTCTCGGCGCCCTCGGGATTGCGGTTCGGCGCCAGCCGCGACGGCGATTTGACCAGGCCGGCGAGCATTGCCGCCTCGACCAGCGTCACCTCCTTGGCCGATTTGCCGAAGTACTTCTGCGCCGCCGCCTCGATGCCGTAGGCGCCGGAGCCGAAATACACCCGGTTGAGATACAGTTCGAGAATCTCGGCCTTGGAATGCTTGCGCTCCAGCCACAGCGCCAGTTCGACCTCCTGCAGCTTGCGCATCATCGTGCGGTCCTGCGTCAGGAACAGGTTCTTGGCGAGTTGCTGGGTGAGCGTCGAGCCGCCCTGCGACACGCCACGATGCAGTACGTTGGCGACCGCGGCGCGGGCGATGCCGAGCGGGTCGACGCCGACATGCTGATAGAAGCGCCGGTCCTCGATGGCGATGAAGGCCTTCGGCAGATAGGGCGGCAGGTCCTTCAGCGAGACGTTGGTGCCGGCCATTTCGCCGCGCACCGCGAGCTGGCTGCCGTCGGCGCCGACGATGGTGATGGTCGGCGGCCGCTTCGGGATTTCCAGCGACTGGATCGGCGGCAGGTGCGCGCCGACCCAGACCAGCACGCCGACCACCCCGAGCACTGCCCAGATGCCGGCGACCGCGGTCCAATACACCGAGCGGGAGATCAGACGGCGCAGCCCGCCCTTGCGCGATTTGCCGCGCGGCTTGCGCCCGCCGCCGCCGGATTTGGCCGCCGGCTTGGGCTTTTTCGGCCTGTCGTCGTCGGCCACGCTGACCCGATCCTGCGGGCTGAGGCGCAGGCCGGACAGCGATTCGGCGAAGCCGAATTTCGGCTCCCGCCGTTCGCCGGCTTTCTTTTTGCCCAACGCCATCCGCAACGCCCACGCCGACCGATGCGGGACCGTAGCGGAGCGGGTTTAAGGCCCGGTAAAGCCATGGTTAAGGTCGTGTTCCACGGTTCCGGCGATTGTCGCCGACGCTTGGCGCAGTTCCGCCTTGAGGCATCTCAACCGGCGTTTCCGGCAGCCTGCGATAGATCGCCGGCAAGCCAAACAACGACGAAAGCCGTCCATGACCCGGGTGCTGAAGACCGCCGAGGAGATTGAAGCCATGCTGCTGCGCGATGTTCGCCAGCAGCGTCACTGCGACAAGGTCGAGGCGATCCGGATTCGCCTGTGCCCGCCGGCCGAGGACACCAGCGGCGCGAACTGGAAGGTGGCTTCGGTCGATCCCGGCCAGGCCAGCCGGGAATTCGCCGGCGCCGCAGTGATGATCGCGATGGACCGGCTGCAGCGCGAGGTCAGTCTGATTGCTGCGGCGTGAGGCCGCAGGGGACTCAATGATAATCGCGGCGCGGCGGGGTGATGCCGATTTCGCCCATCAGCCAGCTCTTCATCTTGGCGCGGCTGGCGAAGCGCTTGGCTTCCTGCAGCAGTTCCTCGCGCTCGTTGCCGGCCGGCGTCAGCGCCGCCTCGATGTACTTGGCCACGGCGAGTTCTTCGAGCTGTTCGACGGTGAAGTACCGATTGGTTTCTGCTCTCATCGTTCTCTCGCCACGCACCGCGGCGCTCCCGAAGCCTCGCGCATTCAGCGATGATCGCTGCGCGGGCATTCGACGACGATTCGATCAGCCTGTCTGTCACGTTTTGAACGATGCGACGGACATCGGGTTTGTACCAAGGATCGATTCGACTGATTGGATTACCGATTAGTTGTTCGGTGTCCTGCGCGCCTGCGGATTCTACCATTCTCGATCGTCGTTCGCCGCGTGCCGATCCCGGATTGCGATCCGCATCGCCTCCGGGATCGGTTTGCCTGGCCGCCTTACATCGCGGCGTCGTCCTCGATGATCGGGCCGAACAGTTCCCAGCGCTCGCCGTTGAACTTCATCATCCGCAGCTGCTTGTTGACGCGGAAGTCGGTCGGCGAGGTGTTGACCGCCATGCCCGGCAGCGCCAGGCCGCCGACGAAGCCCTTGATGCTCGCGGCCTGCTTCATGACGTTGTCGCGGGTCAGGTCGTCGCCGCATTTCTGCAGGATGTGGACGAGCAGCTCGGCGGTCGAATAGCCGTAGCTGTTGACGGTGTTGAGCTTGTCGCCCTCGGGATAGTACTTGTCCATGAATGCGAAGTACTTCTTGACGCCCTCGTCATTGGCCCATTGCGGATCGGCCGGGTCCTTGCCGTAATTGACGCTGATCAGGCCCTTGGAGATGTCCAGGCCGGCCGGCTTCAACGTCGCCGACACCGGGCTGGCGTTGATGTCGAGGATGTGCACCGGGTTCCAGCCGAGGTCGGCGACCTTCTTGATCGCCTGCGCGGCGAAGCGCGGCGTCGAGGCGTCGTACAGCAGCGTGGCGCCGGCCGACTTCAGCTTGACGATCTGCGAGTCGACGGTCGGGTCGGTGAGCTCGTAGGACGCTTCGGCGACGATCATCTTGTCGGCCTTGTCGCCCAGCGCGGCGCGCAGGCCCGTCACGTAGTCGCGGCCGAGGTCGTCGTTCTGGAACAGGATGCCGATCTTGGCGTCCGGATGGTTCTGCAGGATGTAGCGGCCGTAGATCCGGCCTTCGGTCTGGTAGTTGGGATTGAAGCCCATCGTCCAGGGGAAGTTCTTCGGATCGGTGAACCGCGTCGCGCCGGTGGCGGCGAGCAGCTGCGGCACCTTCTTGGCGTTGAGATATTTCTGCACGGCGGCGTTGGACGGCGTGCCGATGATCTGGAAGGTCAGCAGCACCTCGTCGCTTTCGACCAGCTTGCGGACCTGCTCGACGGCCTTGGGCGGCGAATAGGCGTCGTCGTACTGGATCAGGTTGATCTTGCGGCCGTTGACGCCGCCCTGATCGTTGATCATCCGCATGTAGGCGGCCTGGGTCTTGCCGATGCCCGCATAGGCCGAAGCCGGGCCGGAGAACGGCACCGTCTGGCCGATCTTGATTTCAGTGTCGGTGGCGCCGGTGTCGTATTTCTTCTGGGCCGCAGCCGGGGCGGCAGTGAGCGCAATCGCAGCAACAGCCGCCGTGGCGGCCTGAATCAGGCTCTTCATCGGTCGTCGACTCCCTGTGGCTTGTGACCGGCGGTCTTCTGTGAGCCGCCGTTAGCAGGGAGTGTGGATCAGCACCGCGACTCTGGCAATGGCGCCGTGTAGTCCGGTCGCCGACGCATTTGCGTGCAGTGCAACCAAGCCTAGACCAGCCAGGCGACGACCAGCGCCAGCGCGGCCGGCGCCGCCTGGACGTAGAGGATGCGCTTGCTGACGCTCCAGGCGCCGTACAGGCCCGCGACGATCACGCAGCCGAGGAAGAAGGTCTTGAGCTGCAGCGCGACCGCGGGATCGGGATGCAGCAGGCTCCAGATCAGGCCGGCGGCGAGGAAGCCGTTGTAGAGGCCCTGATTGGCCGCGAGCACCGCGGAGGCGGCGGCCTTCTCCGGGGTGTTGCTGAAGGTCTTCAGGCCGAGCGGCCTGGTCCAGAGAAACATCTCCAGCACCAGAAAGTAGACGTGCAGCGCCGCGACCAGCGCGACCAGGGTGTTGGCGACGACGTTCACGACATTCCTCCGCATGCAGACAACAGCGCCTGCTGCGTGATAGTAGCACAGCCAAGACCAATCAAAACAACAGGGAGCCGCAATGACCGGGCATATCGATCCGACCAAGGAGGTTTTCGCACAATTCCGCGAGAATGATCGCGAAGGCCCGATCCATATGCTCAATCTGGTGCGGCTGAAGCCGCGCGCGACCTATCCGGACGGGCGCGAGGCGACCGGCGCCGAAGCCTATGCGGCCTACGGTCGCGACTCGCTGCCGGTGTTCTCCCGGCTCGGCGGCAAGGTGGTCTGGCAGGGGGCGTTCGAATTGATGCTGATCGGCCCGCAGAGCGAGCATTGGGACCACGTCTTCATCGCCGAGTATCCGAGCGTCGCGGCGTTCGTCGAGATGATCCGCGACCCGGCGTATCGCGAGGCGGTGAAGCACCGGCAGGCCGCGGTCGAGGATTCCCGGCTGATCCGGTTGAAACCGATGCCGGTGGGCGCGGGGTTTGGCCAGATCCCGGAGTAAGCCGAGCGGCCGCGTCGCGCGGGCCTCGCGCAGCCGATCGGCGATCCGCGACGTTCGGCCGATCAGGCTCGAGTGGCGCCGAACCTGACCATCGTATAGCTTCGAACGGGGCCGGGGCCGGTTGCGTTCGATCGGCGGGAGATTCGACGCGTGCGTTTGTCGGTGCGTCTGACGTTGGCGATGACGGCGCTGGTGCTGTGTGCAGTGGCCGCAGTCGGCGTTCTGGCCTACTACAACATCGGTCGTGCGGTGGTGCCGGCCGGGCTCACGCGTCTCGCCGGCCAGGCCAAGGCGCGGCTCGGCGCGTTCGATTCCATCCTCCGGGTGCTGCACAATGAAATTCTCGCGGCGCGGACGCTGCCGGCGCATCAGGGCGTCGTGCGGGCCAGGCTCAACGGCGGCGTCGACCCGCAGGACGGACTGACCGAGCAGAAATGGCTTCGCCATCTCGGCGAGGTCTATGCCGGCCAGATGACCATCAAGCCGAGCATCGTCCGCTTCAGTCTGATCGGCGCCGTCGACGGCGGCCGCGAATTGCTCCGCGTCGACCGCAGCGGCCCGGGCGGTGGCATTCACGTCGCCTCGCCCGACGAGCTGCAGACCGTCGCCGACGAGGCCACCATGGAGCGGATTCGCAGCCTGCCCGAACAGCAGGTCTATGCGTCGCCGATCCGGTCGGGCCGGGGCAGCGGCAGCGAGACCGAGCGGGTGCCGATCATCACCATCGCGACCGCGTTGCGAACGCCGGCCGGCGAGCCGTTCGGGTTGATCGTGCTCGACTTCGACCTGCGTCCGACCTTCGAGCGGATCCGCGCCGCGCTCGACAACCACACCAACGTGTATTTCGTCGACGGCGACGGGCGCTACTCCCTGGACTTTCTCGAAGGCAAGGTGATCCCGTCGGAGCGTCGCGGTCGCTGGCAGGACGACTATCCCGATCTGGCGAAGGCGCTGGGCGACAAGCAGGGCACCGCCACGGTGTTCAAGTCGCCCGACGGCGAGCGCGTCGCGGCCGCGATCGTGACCGCGCCGCTGGTCGGCGGCCTGCGCGCCGGCGTGATCGAAACCGAACCGTTCGATCGGATCATCGCGCCGGCCACCGCGATGCAGAACACCAGCCTGCTGGTCGCACTGCTGGCGGCGATCGTCGCGGTGCTGTCGTCGGTGTTGCTGTCGCGCTCGCTCGCCAAGCCGGTGGTGAACATCACCGCGGCGGTGTCGGAATTCGGAAAGACCGGACGGTTCGTGGCGCCGGCCGGCTTGAGCGGCGAGACCCGGACACTGGCGGGCGCCTTCGAGCACCTCACCGACCAAATCGAAACCACCACCACGGCGCTGCGGAGCAATTCCGAGCGGCTGAACAAGATCATCGCCAGCATGGCGGATGCGGTGGCGGTGATCGACGCCAACGGGCAGCGGGTGTTCGCCAATCCGCGTTGCATCGAACTGTTCGGCGAACCGGCCGAGATCGGTTCGGAGCAGTGGAAGCACAAATACAAGCGCTTCAAGGCCGACGGCGTGACGCCGATGCCGGACGACGAAAGCCCGTCGGCGCGGGCGCGCCGCGGCGAGAGCTTCGACAATGTCGATCTCGGAATTCGCCGCAACGACCAGAAATCGCTGGTGCAGCTCGTCGCCAGCGCTCGCCGGATCGACAATCCCGACGGCAGCTTCGGCGGCGCGGTGATCGTGTATCGCGACATCACCGCGCTGAAGGAGGCCGAGCGGCAATTGCGTCAGGCGCAGAAGATGCAGGCGATCGGCCAGCTCACCGGCGGCGTCGCGCACGACCTCAACAACGTCCTCACGGTGCTGACCGGCGGCATCGAGATCCTCACCGAGGGCGTGGCGGATCGCCCCGCGCTGAAGGAGGTCGCGCTGATGGTCGATCAGGCGGTGTCGCGCGCCAGCGACATGACCCACGGGCTGTTGTCGTTCGCGCGCAAGCAGCCGCTGCAGCCGCGCAGCATCGACGTCAGCGCGCTGATGCAGGACACCGCGCGACTGCTGCGCTCGACCCTCGGCGGCCTGATCGAGATCGAGTTCGAGTCGGTGCCCGGCCTGCGGCCTGCGCTGGCCGACCCGTCGCAGCTCTCCAGCGCGCTGATCAATCTCGCGATCAATGCCCGCGACGCGATGCCGGACGGCGGCAAGCTGCGGCTCGCGGCCGGCAATGTCGACCTCGATCAGGCCTATGCCGATCAGCACGACGAGGTCCGCGCCGGGCGCTACATCGTGCTGTCGGTAGCCGATACCGGAACCGGAATTCCGGCGGCGATCCTCGACCGGGTGTTCGAACCGTTCTTCACCACGAAGGCCGTGGGTGAAGGCACCGGGCTCGGACTCAGCATGGTGTACGGCTTCGTCAAGCAGTCCGGCGGCCACATCGAGATCGCCAGCCAGGACGGCGTCGGCACCACGATCCGGCTGTTCCTGCCCTGCGCCGGGACGGATGCTTTCAGCATCGGCGCGATCCCGCAGCAGGCCAAGGGCGGTCGCGAGACCATTCTGGTTGTCGAGGACGACGTGCTGGTGCGCAGCTATGTGATGACGGATCTGGCGGCGCTCGGCTACACCGCGCACGCCGCCGCGACGGCCGCACAGGCGATGGCGCTGGTCTATGACGAGCTCGAATTCGACCTGCTGTTCACCGACGTGATGCTCGCGGGCGGCCTCAGCGGCCGTCAGCTCGCAGAGGAACTACGCAGGTACCGACCCGGTCTCAAGGTACTGTTCACCTCCGGCTACAGCGACAAAGCGCTGAGGCAGCAGGGCCGCACCAGCGATGACGGTCTGCTGCTGGAGAAGCCCTACCGCCGCGCCGAACTGGCGCGCATGCTGCGGCTCGCGCTCGACGGCAAGGTGGCGGCGAATTAGCCCTGCAGGTCCGGCGGCATTGGGCGAGTCCGCATCGGCGCTCGCCGGGAACCGGCCGGTGCGCCGGCCCGTGGCCCTCGTGCCGCGGCCACCCGTGGTTGCGCGCGCGACGCGCTTCCCGGGTCCGGAGTCCCTCGGTGTAGCCGGAGGCTTGCGGAACGGCACGAAATGTACTTGTTGGATAGAGCTATCAGTTGAGACACGCAGCGCTTAGTGAGCCTTTGGAGTTCCGTTGGAACCGCCGGATTACACCTTCGATCGTGACAGGCTTGCGGCTCTTTTGCGGTTCGCCATTCTCGACACGCTTCCCGAACGAGGCTTCGACGACGTTGTCGAGTTGACGACGCTGATCTGCGAAACCCCCGTCGCGCTGGTCAGCCTGGTCACCGACGAACGGCAGTGGTTCAAGGCGCGAGTCGGCTTCGACGAATGCCAGACCGATTTGCGCAGTTCGGTGTGCGCCCACGCGCTGGTCGAGTCCGATCTGCTGGTCGTGCCCGATCTCACCCGCGACCCGCGCACCATGCACAATCCGCTGGTCACCGGCGATCCGCTGATCCGGTTCTACGCCGGCGCGCCGCTGCGCACGGCGGACGGTCACGTGCTCGGGAGCCTGTGCGCGATCGATACCAAGGTCCGGCCCGGCGGCCTGACCGAGTCGCAGTCCAACGCCCTGCGCAATCTGGCGCGGCAGGTCGTTGCGCTGCTCGAACTCCGCCTCGCCGTGGCGCAGCGCGACGCGCTGCTGGCCGAGCAGAAGGACGCCGGAATCCGCCGCAACGGGCTGCTCGAAATCGGCGACCGGTTGCGCGATGCGACCACCATCGGCGAGGTGACGCGGGCCGCCGCGAAGGTCGTCGGTGAAACGCTCGCCGTCGAGCGGGCGGCGTTCGGACGGCTCGACGAGAACGGCGAGACCGTCGAGATCGAAGCGGACTGGACCGCCGACGGCATCGCATCCGCGGTCGGACGGCATCGGTTCGCCGACTACGGCGACGACCTGCTGAAGGACGTGATCAAGGGCGAACCCCTCGTCATCAGCGACGTCACCACCGAGCCCGCCACCGCGCGGCATGTCGACAGGCTGCTCGCACTCGACATCCGGTCGGTGGTCAACATGCCGGTGATCGAACACGGCCGTGCGGTCGCGATGCTGATCGTTCACACCAGGGAGCCGCGGGTGTGGGCGCCCGAGGTGCTGGTCTATTTGCGCAACATCGCCGATCGCATCGAGACGGCGGTCGCGCGGCTGCGATCCGAGGCGCAGCAACGGCTGCTGAATCACGAACTCAGCCACCGGATGAAGAACACCATGGCGCTGGTGCAGGCGGTGGCGTCGCAGACCCTGAAGAACGTGCCCGACAAGACGCCGGTGAAGGCGTTCTCCGACCGGCTGCTGGCGATGAGCATGGCCCACGACGTGCTGCTGCAGCAGGACTGGCAGTCGGCGCAGGTCCGCAGCATCGTCGAGACGGCGATCTGCATCTTCAACGATGTCGGCCGGTTCGACGTCTCGGGCGACAAGGTGACGCTGGGATCGCGCTCGGCGCTGGCGCTGGCGCTGCTGCTGCACGAACTGACCACCAATGCGGCGAAATACGGCGCCCTCGCCAACAGCAGCGGGCGCGTGCAGATCGCCTGGAGCGTCGTCGACGGGGACGGCGAAGGCGAGTTTGTCCTGCGGTGGCGCGAAGCCGGCGGCCCCGAGGTGGTGTTCCCGTCGCGCCAGGGCTTCGGGTCGCGACTGCTGAAAATGGGGCTGGCGGGAACTGGCGGGGCGCAGCTTCACTACCACCCCGCCGGTCTGGAGGCCGAGTTCAGGGCCTCGCTCGCCGAACTGAGGACGTAAGGCGACGACAGCGGCCGGCTGCGGCCTCGCGTCAGGTGCTCGCCGGAATCATGCGGCGCGTCAGTCTGAATCCGTCGCGGATGTTGAGGCCGAGCAAAGCGAGGTTGACCGCCCCCGCCAGCAGTTCGACCGCCTGCACGACCGTGAAGGTCTGGTCGAACAGCCCGGCGCTCGCGCGCTGCTGCAAGAAGACAGCGCAGGGCACCAGCACGACGAGGCCGTTGAGGGCGATCAGCGGCATACGCTTGCGCTTGTTGACGATGTCGGGGCGCTGCGATTTGCCGCCGAGCTTGAAGCCGCTGGCGCCGGCGATCGCGATCGATGGCACGAGCAGTAGCAGGCCCCACAGGATCGCCAGCTTGACGGCTGCGATGCCGGCAGGAGTGCCGCCGAGTTCGACGACGACGGTCGACGACCAGAAGCACAGGATGGTGAGAAAGGCGATGATTCCGGCGATCGGATGAAGCGTCCTGATCATTCTGAACTCCCGTTGTCGGCTTGATCTTCGAGGCGGCCGCGCAGGGCCGCGAGATTGTCGGTGGTCTTGCGTAATTCGCGGAGGGCGAGCCCGCCCGCCATCGCGTCCGCGATCGGCCGCCATAGTTCGGTGGCGCGGACGAACACACGCTGTCCGCGCGGCGTCATCACCACCAGCTTGGCGCGCTTGTGGGCCGGATTGGGTTCGAAGCCGACCAGGCCGGCTTCGGCCAGTTCATCGACGATGCGCTGCACCGACTGGCGGGCGAGGCCCATGTTGTCGGCGAGCCGCGCGACCGAGAACGTGCCGCGGCCGTGCGCGATCGATCCCAGCACCTGCCAGCGCGCGCTGGTCAGGCCGAGCGGCTTCACCAGCGCGTCGCCGCACCGAATCAAGGCGCCGTTGAGCCGGAAAACCTCCAGCACGAGGGCGTTGGCGGGATGGTCGAACGGGGAGCGTGCGTCGTCTGTCATGACAGCATCCTGCCATATTGGCAGCATGCTGTCAATTGTGCGCCGGCCGCCACCGTGCCGGGCGAGATCGACCGCAAATAGCCGCCGTCAGCGCATCGACCG
The DNA here is from genome assembly GCA_016215605.1 of Rhodopseudomonas palustris. Classification (GTDB taxonomy): domain Bacteria; phylum Pseudomonadota; class Alphaproteobacteria; order Rhizobiales; family Xanthobacteraceae; genus Rhodopseudomonas; species Rhodopseudomonas palustris_L. Next base: position 23,041 of record JACRJB010000051.1, on the reverse strand, counting down.
AGGCGTCGGAACGAGTTCGGGTGAAGGGTCGCGTGCGCTAGTGGTGCCGGCGATCCGGCCGGCACACTCATCGGCGTGCGGCTGAGGCGCGGGCCCGCTCCGCCGTCGCGCCAATCGGCCGGTAGCCTTCGAAAGAGGATTCAGCCGTCGGCGCCGAACGGCGCGCCGCTACGCCGCCGGCTTCTGCTCCGCGTCGCCGTGGGCGAGCAGGTGGACCAGTGCGCGCTTGATCGCGGCCTGCCGGGTCGGCGCGGTGATCTGGGCGCCGAGCAGATCGGTGACGTAGAACACGTCGCGGGCGCGCTCGCCGAAGGTGGCGACGTGCGCCGAGGCGATGTTGAGGTTGAGCTTCGAGATCGCGGTGGTGAGCTGATAGAGCAGGCCGGGTCGGTCGAGGCCGGAGACCTCGATCACGGTGTAGCGGTCCGACCAATTGTTGTTGATCGAGACTTCAGGCTCGACCACGAAGGCACGCAGCTTGGCCCGGCCGTTGGTGGCGCGGCGGGCGACCGCTTCGGGCAGCCGCAGCTTGCCTTCCAGCACTTCCTCGATCATCTCGCCGATCCGGGTGGCCCTGCGGCCCTCGTCCTCGTCGCGGTCGTATTCGCGGCTGATCGAGATGGTGTCGAGCGCACGGCCGTCGGTGGTGGTGTAGATCTGGGCGTCGACGATGTTGGCGCCGGCCGACGCGCAGGCGCCGGCGATGATCGACAGCAGCCAGGGATGGTCGACGGCCAGGATCGTCAGTTCGGTGACGCCGCGCGCCTCGTCGAAGCCGACATTGATCGCCAGCTTGTGGCCGGCCTGTTCGGAGGCGCGCAGGAAGCGGGCGTGGCGGATCTTGCGCGCCAGCTCGACCTTGAGCCAGTACGCCGGATAGTGCCGCGCGATGTAGGCGTCGAGCTCGGCCTCCGGCCATTCGGTGAAAGCGGCGCGGAATTCCGCCTGCGCGCCGCGGATGCGCTCGGCGCGGTTGACCTCTGAGAAGCCGCCGGTCAGCACCGGTTCGGTCTCGTAGTACAGTGTGCGGATCAGCTGGGCCTTCCAGCCGTTCCAGACGCCGGGGCCGACGCCGCGGATGTCGGCGGTGGTGAGGATGGTGAGCAGCTTCATCTGCTCGACCGATTCGACCACGGCGGCGAAATTCTCGATGGTCTTGCGGTCCGACAGGTCGCGCGACTGCGCCACCGTCGACATCACCAGATGCTTGTCGATCAGCCAGGCGATCAGTTCGGTGTCGGCGGTGTTGAAGCCGAGCCGCGGGCACAGCCGCCGCGCGATCCGGGCGCCGGCGACCGAATGATCCTCGGGCTGGCCCTTGGCGATGTCGTGCAGCAGCACCGCGACGTACAGCACCGCGCGATGGTCGGGGCGAATCTTGCGGATCAGGTCGGACGACAGCACGAACTCGTCGTTGCCGCCGCGCTCGATCTCCTGGAGATTGCCGACACAGCGCAAGAGATGCTCGTCCACCGTGTAGCTGTGATACATGTTGAACTGCATCATCGAGACGATGCGGCCGAACGCGCGGATGAAGCGGCCGAGCACGCCGGTCTCGTTCATCCGCCGCAGCACCGGCTCGGCATTGTCCGAGGTCAGGATCTCGATGAACAGCCGGTTGGCCTCGGGATCGTCACGGAGCTGCGCGTTGATCAGCTGCAGCGAACGCGTCACCGTGCGCATCGCGTCGGGATGGAAGGCGAGGTTGTTCTTCTGCGCCAGCCGGAAGATCCGGATCAGATTGACCGGGTCGTGCTTGAACACGTCCGGCATCGCGCAATTGATGCGGTTGTTGTCGATGACGAAGTCGTCGCTTTCCGGGACGCGGCGGCGCGTGGTGCCGGGCCGCAGCCGCGCCATCATCCGGGTCAGCGCCGGCGCCGGCTTGGCTTGCTGATCCTCCAGCTTGGCGCACAGGATCGCGGTCAGATTGCCGACCTTCTTGGCGATCAGGAAGTAGTGCTTCATGAAGCGTTCGACGTCCTGCATCCCGGGATGCGAGGTGTAGCCGAGCCGCACCCCGATCTCGCGCTGCAGGTCGAACGACAGCCGCTCTTCGGCGCGCCGGGTCAGGAAGTGCAGATTGCAGCGCACCGACCAGAGGAAGTCTTCGCAGCGCCGGAAGGTGCGGAACTCGATCTGGTCGAACACGCCGTGTTCGAGCAGTTCGCTGGTCTCGCGGACGCGGTAGACGTATTTGGCGATCCAGAACAACGTGTGCAGGTCGCGCAGGCCGCCCTTGCCGTCCTTGACGTTGGGTTCGACCAGATAGCGCGACTGGCCGGAGCGGCGGTGGCGCTCCTCGCGCTCGGCGAGCTTGGCGGTGACGAATTCGGCGGCGGTGCCTTCGACCACCTCCTTGTCGAAGCGCTCGACCAGCTCGCTGTACAGCGCCTTGTCGCCGGCCAGGAAGCGGGTCTCGAGGATCGCGGTGCGGATCGTCATGTCGGCCCGCGCCTGCCGGATGCATTCGTCGACCGAGCGGGTGGCGTGGCCGACCTTCAGGCCGATGTCCCACAGCGAGTACAGCACCACTTCGGCGACCTGCTCGCCCCAGGCGGTCTGCTTGTAGGGCAGGATGAACAGCAGATCGATGTCCGACTCCGGCGCCATCAGGCCGCGGCCGTAGCCGCCGGTCGCCACCACGGACATCCGCTCCGAACTCGACGGCGTCGGCGAATTGTACAGATACTGCGTCGCCGCCATGAAGATCAGACGGATGATCTCGTCCTGGACGAAGCACAGCCGCTCGGCGCAGCGCCGGCCGTGGCGGTCGCGCAGCAGCTGCGCCTCGGCCTCGGCGCGCGCCTTCGCCAGCTCGGCCTTCATCAGCTGCGCGAGCGCGGTGCGGAACGCCTGGTCGTTGCCGGCGTGCTGGGTGGCCAGCGCCGCGATCTCGGCGGTGATCCGCGGGGTATCGAACCGCTCGTCGGCGGCCGGACGTTGAGGTGTCGCGACTTTGTCCATGACGACTCCGGATATCGGACGCCGCCCGCGCTGTCACGAAATTCCGCGTGATCGACGGGCCGGCGTTGGTCGGAGGCTGTGCGGCGGGCCATCCGTTCCCGGCGCGGGCCGGCCGGCGAGGTGACAGCCGGCGAATTCCGGCATTAGATACCAAAAAACACGGAAGGGGAGAGAACCATGGACGCCGCCACGCTGCGCGCTACCCAGGCGCCACTCAAGGAGCGATTCAAATCGGACCCGGTCGCCGCGCTGATCACGCTGCAGGCGAGGGGAGCCATCGACGACGGCGGCATCGCCTGCAAGCTCGAGACCGGCCGCGGGCTGGCGAAGGCCGGGTTGCACCCTTCGGCCGGCGGCTCCGGGAACGACCTGTGCTCCGGCGACATGCTGCTGGAGGCGCTGGTGGCCTGTGCCGGGGTGACGCTGAAAACCGTGGCCACCGCGCTCGAGCTGCCGCTGACCCGCGGCGACGTCACCGCCGAGGGCGACCTCGACGTGCGCGGCGCGCTCGGGATCGACAAGGACGCACCGGTCGGCTTCCGCGAGATTCGGCTGCGCTTCGAGGTCGGCACCGACGCGCCGCAGGACAAGCTCGATCTGCTGCTCAAGCTCACCGAGCGCTATTGCGTGGTGTACCAGACCATCAAGAACGGCCCGAAGGTCTCGGTGTCGTTGCAGCGGGTGTGAGCGCTTAGCGCTTTTGACCACGTCCCTATCGTCATGTCGTCCCCGCGCTGGCGGGGACCAATACGCCGCAGCTTTGCGGCAAGAGCCATGCGGCAGAGGCCTTCGTTTCAATCGGGAAGCCAGGGGCTATGGGTCCCCGCCTGCGCGGGGACGACTCGGCCGCCCGAATTTTTCTTCTCAATGCCATGCGCTTGTGAGACAGGGGTGGGGCTCCGCGCCGCGGGGCCCGTATGAACCTGCCGAAAGCGCCCCGATGTCGACCTCCGTTTCCCCGCTCGCGCCGACCAACGTTCCCACGCTGCCGGAGCTCGCCGGCGTCCGCCTCGCCACCGCCGCGGCCGGCATCCGCTACAAGAACCGCACCGACGTGCTGCTGGTGGCGCTGGACCCGGGCACCACGGTCGCGGGCGTGTTCACCACCTCGAAGTGCCCGTCGGCGCCGGTGGAATGGTGCCGTGACAAGCTGAAGGGCGGCACCGCGCGGGTGCTGGTGGTCAATTCCGGCAACGCCAACGCCTTCACCGGCAAGAACGGGCGGCAATCCACGGCGTTGACCGCGTCGATCGCCGCAAAGGCGATCGGCTGCAAGACCGACGAAGTCTTCCTCGCCTCGACCGGCGTGATCGGCGAGCCGCTCGACGCCACCAAGTTCGACGGCGTGCTCGGCAAGCTGGCAGAGACTGCCGAGCCGGGTCATTGGATGGACGCCGCCAAGGCGATCATGACCACCGACACCTTCCCCAAGGTCGCGACCGCGACCGTCAAGCTCGGCAAGGCCAAGGTCACGATCAACGGCATGGCCAAGGGCGCCGGCATGATCGCGCCCGACATGGCGACCATGCTGTCCTTCATCTTCACCGACGCGCCGCTGTCGGCCTCGTGCCTGCAGGCGCTGCTCAAGGCCGGCGTCGCCGACACCTTCAACGCGGTGACGATCGACGGCGATACCTCGACCTCCGACACGCTGCTGGCCTTCGCCACCGGGGCCGCAGCGAAAGCCGGCGCCCCGAAGATCTCGCGCGCCTCCGATCCGCGGCTGAAGGCGTTCGTGAAAGCCTTTAACGCCGTGCTGGCCGACCTCGCCGAGCAGGTGGCGCGCGACGGCGAAGGCGCCCGCAAGTTGGTCGAGATCATCGTCGACGGCGCCACCTCGAAGGCCTCGGCGCGCAAGATCGCGATGTCGATCGCCAATTCGCCGCTGGTGAAGACCGCGATCGCCGGCGAGGACGCCAATTGGGGCCGCGTGGTGATGGCGGTCGGCAAGGCCGGCGAGCCGGCCGATCGCGACAAGCTGTCGATTGCGTTCAACGGCATCCGCGTCGCCAAAGCCGGCGCGCGCGATCCGTCCTACGACGAGAAGGAAGTCTCGGCGGCGATGAAGAAGCCGGAAATCCAGATCAAGGTCGGCCTCGGCCTGGGCAAAGGCCGCGACCGCGTGCTGACCTGCGACCTGACCAAGGAATACGTCGCGATCAATGGTGATTACCGGTCGTGATGGGCACGGCGGTTGCGGCCTTCACCCTCCCCTGGGGGGGGAGGGTCGCTCGCGCAGCGAGCGGGGTGGGGTGGCGAGGAGTTCATCCGCCGTCCTCGCGGCTCACCCCACCCCGTCGCCCATCCCGCTGCGCGGGCTGGCCGCCGACCCTCCCCCTGAAGGGGAGGGTGAAGAGGACCGGTGCAATAGCTTTCGAAGTTTCATCTACAATTGCCCACCCTTGCCGGGAGGGTGGTGAAGGAGCCGCGGTGCATGGCTGATATCAAGCTCCTCCTCGTCGTCGCCGTCGCGCTGATCGATGCCGACAATCGGGTGCTGATCGCGCAACGGCCGAAGCACAAGCAGCTCGGCGGGCTGTGGGAGTTTCCCGGCGGCAAGCTCGATCCGGGCGAGCGGCCGGAAGCGGCGCTGATCCGCGAGCTCGACGAAGAACTCGGCATCACCGTGAAGGAAGCCTGCCTGGCGCCGCTGACCTTCGCCAGCCACGCCTATGAGGACTTCCATCTGTTGATGCCGCTGTATGTGTGTCGGCGCTGGGAGGGGCAGGTGATGCCGCGCGAGGGCCAGGAACTCGCCTGGGTCCGCGCCAACAAGCTCCGCGACTACCCGATGCCGCCAGCCGATCTACCGCTGATCCCGCCGCTGATCGAGTTGCTGATGTAAGGGCACGACGCGCGTGTCCCGGACGCGGTGCGGCATTCTTCATGCCGCTCCGCAGCCGGGACCGTCACGAGCACGGTATGCGTAACGGTCCCGGATCAGCAGCGCACCACGCCGCGAAGGGCGGCGCGCTGCGCAGCGTCCGGGACACAGTTGGGGATGCGCCGCGTCCGGGACATGACTAACTACTTCGTCCCCAAGCCCTTCACCGCGTCTTCCAGACTCGCCTTTGCCGAGCCCGGCTTCAGCGGCTGCTGCTGGCTGTCGTGCGGGGACCAGCCGGACAGCCAGACGATCTCGAAGGTGGCGCGGATGCGGCCGTCGGGGTCGCTGAAGCGCTCCGCGTAGATCTGCGCCATCCGTCCCAGCGTGGCGCGGCGCAACGGGGCGCGGCGGCGTTCGATCAGCACATTGGTGGCGCCCATCCGCCGCAAATCCTGCATCAGCGCGAAGGCATGGTCGTAGCGCACGACGACGCGGTCGACGTCGGTGACCGGCAGCGCGAAGCCGGCGCGCTGCAGCAGCGCGCCGAGGTCGCGTAAGTCAGCCGCCGGAGCGACGCGCGGCGACACGCCGCCTTCGATCTCGGCTTCGGCGCTGGCGAAGGACTGGCGCAGTTCGGTCAGCGTATCGCCGCCGGTGAGGGCGGCGAGGAACAGCCCGTCGGGCTTCAGCGCGCGGCGGATCTGCGCCAGCACGCCCGGCAGATCGTTGGCGAATTGCAGCGCCAGCGCCGAGACCGCGAGATCGAGCGAGCCGGGCGCGAGATTCAGCGCCTCGTTGCCGGACGGATCGATGCCGACCTGCACGACATCGGCGAACCGCTCCGGGGGCAGCGCATGGCCTGGCGTCCAGATGTCGGCGATCGCGTTGAATTCGCGCAGCACCGCATGCAGCCGTTCGGCCATCTCCTCGGCGACGCGGTCGAGCAGGAACGGTGCGGGTCCCAGCGTGCGGGCGCGCGCCAGTCGGGTGGCGAGCAGGCGGCGATCGAACAGAACGGGGGCGGCGTCGGTCATGTCGCGGCGTGACCGCTCAGTTCAGCTTCGACGCGGCAGCCGGGCTTTGCTGCGAGGCTTCGAACATCTTCAGCACCGCGTCGAGCGCATTGCGTAGATGCAGCGCGCCGGCCTGGCTGCAGCGCAGCCGTGCGGTGGTGACGAACTTCACCTCGACCGAGCCGTCCGGCAGCGGATTGAGCGTGCGCGCGGCGAGTTCGACCTCGACGCCGTTGGCCATCACGCCGTGCGCCGGAGCGATGTCGAAATAGACGTGCGCCGCAGTCGGGATGTCGACGTAATTGATGGAGTCGGCGGATTTGTCGTCTGGCTCGGACACGGCGATCTCCTGAGTTGGGCGGCGCGTGCCGCCCTTTTGCGCCATTCGCGCCCCGGACACTACCCGGTTGTTATGCTTGACGGGCGACGCGGTCGCGCTAGCCTCGGCCCATGCGGGCGGATGCGATCACGGGCTCGGATGCGAAAGCGGATGGCGGCGGCCTGTTCAAGGCGCTCGGCATCGTGCGCCGGGTCTGGTCGCGCGCCGCGCATCTCGCGCTCGACGTGGCATTGCCGACGCTGTGTGTCGCCTGCCGCGAGCCGGTGGCGGGCGACGGGCTGTGCCCGCAATGCTGGTCGCAGCTGTCGTTCATCGCGCCGCCTTATTGCGAGAAGCTCGGCATCCCGTTCGTCTACGACCCCGGCCCCGGCATCCTGTCGATGCAGGCGATCGCCGATCCGCCGGCCTATGCGCGCGCCCGCGCCGCGGTGCGCTACGACGAGGTGGCCAAGACGCTGGTGCATGCGCTGAAATTCCACGACCGGATCGATCTGGCGCCGACCATGGGCCGCTGGATGGCGCATGCCGGCAAGCCGCTGCTGCAGGGCGCCGATCTGCTGGTGCCGGTACCTTTGCACTGGCGGCGCGGGTTTTCCCGGCGCTACAACCAGTCCGGCGCGCTGGCCCGGGCGATCGGCAAACAGGCGAATTTGCCAGTGGCGATCGAGGCGCTGCGGCGGGTTCGGCCGACCGCGCATCAGATCGGGCTGTCACGAGCGGAGCGGGCCGCCAATGTGCAGGGCGCGTTCAAGGTTCCGCCGGAGCGCAAGGCCGAAGTCCAGGGTAGGCACGTCGTGCTGGTCGACGACGTGCTGACCTCGGGGGCCACCGTCGACGCCTGCGCCCGGGCGCTGCTCCGGGCCAAGGCCCGGTCGGTCGACGTGCTGGTCTTCGCCCGGGTTGTGGACACCCTGAAATCTCCCATATAATCCGTATCTTGCTTCAACACGCCCGACCCACCGCCGACCTTTGGAGCTGCGATGTCCGCTGCGATCGAGATCTTCACGCGCCCCGGCTGCGGTTATTGCAGCGCCGCCAAGTCGCTGCTGAACCGCAAGAAGGCGGCGTTCACCGAGTACGACGTCGCGGTCGATCCGGCCTATCGCAAGCAGATGGATGAGCGCACCCACCCGGGCTCGACCTATCCGCAGATCTTCATCGGCAGTTTCCACGTCGGCGGCTGCGACGACCTCTATGCGCTCGACCGCGAAGGCAAGCTCGACGCCCTGCTGGCCGACGAGAAGGCCACCTCATGACCGAAGTCGCGCCGTTCAATGCCGCTCTCGTCCAGATGCGCACCGGGCTGTTGCCCGGGCCAAGCCTTGAGCAGGGCACGAAACTGATCCGCGAAGCGGCGGCCGCCGGCGCCGACTACGTGCTCACCCCCGAGGTGAGCAACATGATGCAGCTCAACCGCGAGGCGCTGTTCCAACAGCTGGCCGACGAGGACAGCGATGCGTCGCTGAAGGCCTATCGCGCGCTGGCGCGCGAGCTGAAGATCCACCTGCACATCGGCTCGCTGGCGCTGCGCGCGAGCCCGGACCGCGCCGTCAACCGCTCGTTCCTGATCGACCCGTCGGGTACTGTTTTGGCGAGCTACGACAAGATCCACATGTTCGACATCGATCTTGGCAATGGCGAGAGCTATCGCGAATCGGCGAACTACCAGCCCGGCGAGACCGCGGTGATCTCCGACCTGCCGTGGGGCCGGATCGGGCTGACGATCTGCTACGACGTGCGGTTTCCGGCGCTGTACCGGGCGCTGGCCGAAGCCGGGGCGTCGTTCATCACCGTGCCGGCGGCGTTCACCAAACCGACCGGCGAGGCGCATTGGCACACGCTGCTGCGGGCGCGTGCGATCGAAAACGGCTGCTTCGTGTTCGCCGCCGCGCAAGGCGGGCTGCACGAGAACAAGCGCGAGACCTACGGCCATTCGCTGATCATCGATCCGTGGGGCGTGGTGCTGGCCGAGGGCGGCGTCGATCCGGGCTTCGTGATGGCGCGGATCGATCCGGCCGAGGTCGGCAAGGCCCGCGGCAAGATCCCGTCGCTGCAGCACGGTCGGCGCTTCACATTGGTCGATGCCAAAGCCGGTCCGGACTATCTGCATCTGGTCCGGGAGCAGACATGATCCGTTACAGTCTGCGCTGCGACAACGGGCATCAGTTCGAGAGCTGGTTTCAAAGCTCGTCGGCTTATGACTCGCAGGTTCGGCGCAAGCTGGTGAACTGCCCGGCCTGCGACTCCACCAAGGTCGAGAAGGCCATCATGGCGCCCCGCATCGTCGGCAAGAAGGGCCGCGGCCGCGCGCCGGAGCCGGTCGAAGCGCCCGCATCGGCGCCGGCCGCTCCGACGGAGGGCGCGGCGAGTGGCGAGGCTTCGGCGACGCCGCTGCTGATGGCGCAGGAGCGCGAGCTGCGCGCCAAGCTGAAGGAACTGCGCGACCACATCGTCAAGACCGCCGACAATGTCGGCGAAAGCTTCCCGAACGAAGCCCGCAAGATGCATTACGGCGACATCGAGCACCGTCCGATCTACGGCGAAGCCTCGCCCGCCGAAGCCAAGGCGCTGATCGACGAAGGCATCGAAGTGGCACCGCTGCCGGTGCTGCCGGAAGATCGGAATTGATCGTTGTCGTCATTCCGGGGCGCGCAGCGAAGCTGCGCGAGCCCGGAATCCATAACCCCTGCGCTATCAATATCGACGAAGTGATCGACGCACCGGTCCTCACCGCTGATGCCGCGGCGTATGGATTCCGGGCTCGCGAGCTTGCGCTCGCGCCCCGGAATGACGAACTCTTTCTATCATCGCGTGGCTTGGCGACTAAGGTGGTGTGATGTCCGCAACAATCTGGCCGTGGCAAGTCTGGGCGCTTCTCTCCGCAGTGTTTGCGGCGCTCACGGCGATCTTCGCCAAGGTCGGCGTCGCCGATATCAACTCCGATCTCGCCACCTTCATCCGCACCGTCGTGGTGCTGATGGCGCTGGCGGCGGTGCTGTTCGCGACCGGGCAGTTCGCCGCGCCGGGGCCGATCCCGGCGCGAAGCTGGCTGTTTCTGGTGCTGTCGGGGCTGTGCACGGGCGCGTCGTGGCTGTGCTACTTCCGCGCGTTGAAGCTCGGACCGGCCACGCTGGTGGCGCCGATCGACAAGCTGAGCGTGGTGCTGGTGGCGCTGTTCGCCGTGATCTTCCTCGGCGAGCGGCCGAGCGGCCTGCACTGGTTCGGAATCGCGATGATCGCGGCCGGCGCGGTGATCCTCGCGGTGAAGTGATCAGGCCGCGACCAGCAGCGCGACGCCGAGCACGATCAGGGCGATTCCGCCGAGTTCGCGGGCCGACAGCGGCTGCTTGAACGACCAGGTGGCGACCGCCTGGGCGAACAGCACCTCGACCAGCGCCAGCGTCCGCACATTAGCGGCGGCTGTCAGCGCGAAGGCGAGAAACCAGAACTGCGAGGCGAGCGCGCCGACGAAGCCGGCCAGCATCGACGGCTTCCACAGTCGCAGGATGTCGCGCAGCACCTGCGGCGCCCGCGCCAGCAGATAGATCGTCAGCACCAGCGTCTGCACCCCGAGCGCAAACACCAGAGTGTAGGTGGCCGCGGTGACGAAGCTGACGCCCGGCACCACGATGATCGCGCCGCGAAATCCGACCGCCGACAGCGCGAAGGCCGCAGCGGCGGTGAGGCCTAGCGCCGTCGGCCGCAGGCTGGCGAGGTTGCGCGCGCTGCCCGGGCGGAGCGCGGTGATCACCACGCCGATGGTGGCGATCAGGATCGCGACGACTTTCCACAGGCTCAAATGATCGCCGAGGAACACGAAGCCGAAGATCGCGGTCTGGATCGCCTCGGTCTTGAGATAGGCGGTGGTGACCACGAAGGAGCGCTCGTTCATCGCCGCCAGCATCAGGCCGGTGGCGGCGATCTGCGACAGCGCGCCGAGCAACAGCCATGGCCAGAACGCCGGTTCCGGCGACGGGATCGCGTCGCCGGTCGCGGCGATCACGCCGACGAAGAACAGGATCGAGAACGGGAAGCCGAACAGGAAGCGGATGTTGGTGGCGCCCCAGGTGCCGAGCGGCCCGGTCAGCGACCGCTGCATCGCGTTGCGCGCGACCTGGCCGATCGCGGCGACGAGCGTGAACGGAATCCAGAGCGAGGCGAGGCTGAACATGAAAGGATCGGGGCTGGAGCGGCGCGCACCGTGGCCGGCCGGGTCGCCGCGGTCAACCGGAACCGGGTCATGCCAGCGTTGCGCGACCGCCGCGCGCTGGTATCCGCGTGATTCGACGTTACACTCGGCCGGGGATCGACCGGGAGTGACGCCATGCTGCGCTGCCTTGCCGCCTTCGTCGCATCGTTCGTTATGCTGGTGTCGCCGGCATGGGCGCAGAGCGGCTTCCGCGGCAGCGAGTGTCTGGCGATGGCGAACGCGCCGCCGCGCGCCGTGCCGGTCAGCCTGCGGCGCGCCGCGGCGGCCGAGCAGGTGCTGATCACCTATCGCGGGCACGCGACCTACACGATCGAAAGCCCGGGCGGCGTGATGGTCGCGACCGACTACAGCGGCACCTACGACACCGGGCGAACCCCCGACGTCGTCACCATGAACCGCGCGCATTCGACCCACTACACGCTGGCGCCCGATCCGACCATCGCCCATGTGCTGCACGGCTGGGGCACGGACGGCCAGCCGGCCAGGATCCACGAGCGCGTCGGCGACGTGCTGATCCGCAACGTCACCACCGACATCCGCCGCTATCTGTTCGACGACGGCAATGCCGGCATGATCAAGGACGGCAATTCGATCTTCATTTTCGAAGTCGCCGGCCTGTGCATCGGCCATCTCGGCCACCTGCACACCACGCTCGACGACAGCCATATCGCCGCGATCGGCCGGATCGACATCCTGATGGTGCCGATCGACGGCAGCTACACGATGTCGCTCGCCGGCATTTCCGAGATCACCAAGCGGCTGCGCGCCTCGGTGGTGCTGCCGATGCACCGCTTCATGACGCCGCTCGACGACTTCATGCGACGGATCGGCCAGTCCTTCGCGATCGATCAGCGCAGCGACAGCGCGCTACGGATCTCGCGCGACACGCTGCCGAGCGCACCGACGGTGATTATTTTGAGGGGCGTGTAGTTACGCGCGTCATTGCGAGCGCAGCGAAGCAATCCACCCCAGTGCACGGAGCTGGATTGCTTCGCTGCGCTCGCAATGACGGGGGGAGGGCCCTTGCCGTGTTCCGACGGTCGGCTTTTTCGAAGAAGGATGGATTGCCGGGTCAAGCCCGGCAATGACGGCGGGGGAGCGGTGAGGCCGTGCTACAAGCTCGTCGGACGCCGATTTGACGTAAAGAATTCGCATCAAAACGACGCGTCATGCGCGGGCTTGACCCGCGCATCCATCCTCTTCGCAACAATGCAACCCCACGGCAACGAGAACTACGGCGCGGTCTCCGCCACGACCATGTAGTTCACGTCCATGTCGGGCGACAGCCGCCAGCGGTCGGCGAGGGGGTTGAAGACCATGCCGGATTGCTCGGTGACGACGAGCCCGAGTCCGTGCAGATGCTGCTCGAGTTCGGCCGGCGTGACGAACTTGTCCCACTGATGGGTGCCGCGCGGCAGCCAGCGCATTACGTATTCGGCGCCGACGATCGCCAGCGCGAAGCTCTTCCAGTTGCGGTTCAGGGTGGCGACCACCATGATTCCAGTCGGCTTCATCAGCGCGGCGCAGCGGCCCAGGAACGCCGGCACGTCGTTGACGTGTTCGATCACTTCCATCGCCAGCACGATGTCGAAGCGCTCGCGCGGGTCGATGTCTTCCACCGTGGTGCAGCGATAGTCGATCGGCAAATGCGACTTGTCGGCGTGGATCTTCGCCGCGGCGATGTTGGTCGCCGACGGATCGATCCCGATCACCTGCGCGCCGAGCCGGGTGAACGGCTCGCACAGCAGGCCCGCGCCGCAGCCGATGTCGAGCATCCGCAGTCCGGACAGGCAGCTCAGGCTCTTGGCGTTGCGCTCGAACTTGCGGCAGGCGGCGTCGCGGATGAAGCTGATCCGCAGCGGGTTGATCCGGTGCAGCGGCGCCATCTTGCCGGTCGGGTCCCACCACTGCGCCGACAGCTTGGAGAATTTCGCGATTTCGGCCGGATCGACCGAGGGCGACACGGGGCCGGTGGATTCGGATTGCAGTGCCATGGATGCGCCGTGCTCCTAGATGCCTTGCCTGAACGCCTGGCGAGGGAGGCTCAGCCGGGCCGGCCGGTTCCGCTGAGCCGTTCCCGTTGCTTGCCCGAAACCGCGCCGCTGTGTATACGCGCATCGCGGCTTCCGCCTGACGGATTCCGCGCCATCAATACTCGTTGTCTGCAGGGATTGCACTATTCGTCATGGGCCGGCTGGTGATGAAATTCGGCGGCACGTCCGTCGCCAATATCGAGCGCATCCAGAACGTCGCGCGCCATGTCAAACGCGAGGTCGACGCCGGCCATGAGGTCGCCGTGGTGGTGTCGGCGATGGCCGGCAAGACCAACGAACTGGTCGCCTGGTGCACCGAAGCGTCGCCGATGCACGACGCGCGCGAATACGACGCCGTGGTGGCGTCCGGCGAGCAGGTGACGTCGGGGCTTCTCGCGATTGCCTTGCAGGCGCTCGGCATCCAGGCGCGGTCCTGGCAGGGCTGGCAGTTGCCGATCCGCACCAGCGACGCCCACGCCTCGGCCCGCATCGTCGACATCGACGGCAGCGAGATCGTCAAGCGCTTCGCCGACCGCAAGGAGGTCGCGGTGATCGCCGGCTTCCAGGGCATCAATCCCGAGACCGGCCGCATCACCACGCTCGGCCGCGGCGGCTCCGACACCTCGGCGGTGGCGATCGCGGCGGCGCTGAAGGCGGACCGCTGCGACATCTACACCGACGTCGACGGCGTCTACACCACCGACCCGCGGGTGGTGCCGAAGGCGAAGCGGCTCGACAAGGTGGCGTTCGAGGAGATGCTGGAACTGGCGTCGCAGGGCGCCAAGGTGCTGCAGGTCCGCTCGGTCGAGCTCGGCATGGTCTACAACGTGCCGATCTTCGTCCGCTCCAGCTTCGACAAACCGGAAGACATCGATCCGCACGGCACGCCGCCGGGCACGCTGATCTGCAGCGAGGAGAAAATCATGGAGAACCACGTCGTCACCGGCATCGCCTTCTCGAAGGACGAAGCCCAGATCTCGGTCCGCCGGATCGAGGACAAGCCGGGGGTGGCGGCGTCGATCTTCGGGCCGCTGGCCGACGCCAACATCAACGTCGACATGATCGTCCAGAACGTGTCGGAAGACGGCAAGACCACCGACCTGACCTTCACGGTGCCGGCCGCGGATTTCGCCCGCGCCAAGCAGACCATCACCTCGGCGCAGGACAAGATCGGCTATGCCCGGTTCGACTCGGAGACCGACGTCGCCAAGGTGTCGGTGATCGGCTCGGGGATGCGCAGCCATGCCGGCGTCGCCGCCCAGGCCTTCACGGCGCTCGCCGCCCGCAACATCAATATTCGCGCCATCACCACCTCCGAGATCAAGTTCTCGGTGCTGATCGACGCCGCCTACACCGAGCTGGCGGTGCGGACGCTGCATACTTTGTACGGATTGGATCAAGTTTAGAACAATTTTGGTGTGATTTCAGGCCGGGCGCGGCGCTGGTCGCCGTTGCCCGTGGCAGGCGTTTTGCTTGGCAAATCAAGCTTCAATTCGCTATACGGCCTGAAGGACGCGCGGCGCCGACAAGGCGGCTGACAGGCCGGCTGTTGCTGCGTTGCGAAGGTGGGATCCGGCCGCGACACGGCCGGTGTCCGGCTCGCGTCCGGCGAGGCTGGGGCGGATCGCCGCCGCGGCGACGTTGCGTCGAGATTTCGCCGCCGGCACCGCAGGCCGACGGCGGTGACGATTTCAGGGGAGATGTCTTCACATGCGGAGCACGTCGGGCGGCCCCCGCGTCTTGCTGAGACGGCTCCGTGAAACCATGGCGGAGCAAGTCTCCGCGCAGGAACGGCTGGACAAGATCGTGGTGCTGATCGCCGCCAACATGGTGGCGGAGGTGTGCTCGACCTACGTCCTGCGCGTCGACAACACGCTCGAACTCTACGCCACCGAAGGTCTGAACCGCGAGGCTGTGCACCAAACCGTGCTCAGCGCGCATGAAGGCCTGGTCGGCCTGGTCGCCTCCGAGGCGACGCCGCTGAACCTGTCCGACGCGCAGAGCCACCCGGCGTTCTCGTTCCGCCCGGAGACCGGCGAAGAAATCTATCACTCCTTCCTCGGCGTGCCGATCCTGCGCGCCGGCAACACGCTCGGCGTGCTGGTGGTGCAGAACCGCGCCAAGCGCACCTATGTCGAGGAAGAAGTCGAAGCGCTGCAGACCACCGCAATGGTGCTCGCCGAGATGATCGCCTCGGGCGAATTGTCGGCGCTGGCGCAGCCCGGCGCCGAACCGGCGGCGCGGCACTCGATCCACAAGACCGGCGCGATCCTGTCCGACGGCATCGCGCTCGGCCACGTCGTGCTGCACGAGCCGCGCGTCGTCATCACCAACTACATCGCCGAGGATCTGCCGAAGGAGATCAAGCGGCTCGACGTGGCACTCGCCAATCTGCGCGCCGATCTCGACCGGCTGCTGGAGCGCGGCGACGTCGCCGACGGCGGCGAGCATCGCGACGTGCTGGAAGCCTATCGGATGTTCGCCAACGACCACGGCTGGTCGCACAAGCTGCACGAGGCGGTGGCCACCGGCCTGACCGCCGAAGCCGCGGTCGAGCGCGTGCAGTCCGACACGCGGGCGCGGATGCTGCGCTCGACCGATCCGTACTTGCGCGACCGGCTGCACGATCTCGAAGATCTCGGCCATCGGCTGATGCGCCAGCTGGTCGGCCAGAACCACGCGCCGTCGCGCGAGCAACTGCCCGACAACGCCATCCTGATCGCCCGTTCGATGGGCCCCGCGGCGCTGCTCGACTACGACCGCAACCGGCTGCGCGGCCTGGTGCTGGAAGAAGGCACCGCCAATTCGCACGTCTCGATCGTGGCGCGCGCGCTCGGCATCGCCGCCATCGGCGAGGTGCCGAACGCGCCGGGCATCGCCGATCCGGGCGACGCCATCATCGTCGACGCCACCTCGGGCTCGATCTATGTGCGGCCGTCGGCGGAAGTCGAGGCGGCCTATGCGGAGCGGGTGCGCTTCCGCGCCCGCCGCCAGGCGCAGTATTCGGCGCTGCGCGATCTGCCCTGCGTCACCAAGGACGGGCAGCCGATCGACCTGATGATCAATGCCGGGCTGGCGATCGACCTGCCGCATATCGACGATACCGGCTCGTCCGGCATCGGCCTGTTCCGCACCGAACTGCAATTCATGATCGGCCAG
Source organism: Rhodopseudomonas palustris (assembly GCA_016215605.1). Lineage (GTDB taxonomy): Bacteria > Pseudomonadota > Alphaproteobacteria > Rhizobiales > Xanthobacteraceae > Rhodopseudomonas > Rhodopseudomonas palustris_L. The sequence continues at coordinate 6,492 of JACRJB010000051.1, read as the reverse complement.
AGCCTGCCGCGGTCGAGCGATCAGCTCGCGCTGTATCGCGCGGTGCTCGACGCCGCTGGCAGCAAGCCGGTGACGTTCCGCACTCTGGATATCGGCGGCGACAAGGCGCTGCCCTACATGGAGACCGTGGTCGAGGAGAACCCGGCGCTGGGCTGGCGCGCGATTCGGCTCGGGCTGGATCGCCCGGGGCTGCTGCGCAGCCAGATCCGCGCGCTGCTGCGCGCCGGCGGCGGCCGCTATCTCCGCATCATGTTTCCGATGATCTCGGAAGTCGCCGAGTTCGACGCGGCGAAATCGATCGTCGAGCGCGAACTGACCTATCTGCGCCAGCACGGCCATACTTTGCCGGAGCGGGTCGATGTCGGCACCATGGTCGAGGTCCCGGCGCTGCTGTATCAGCTCGACGAATTGTTGAAGCGGGTCGACTTCATCTCGGTCGGCTCCAACGATCTGTTCCAGTTCCTGTATGCGGTCGATCGCGGCAACGCCAAGGTGTCGGACCGGTTCGACACGTTGTCGGCGCCGATCCTGCGCGCGCTGCGCGACATCGTCCGCAAGGCCAAGGCGGCGAAGCGCTCGGTGTCGCTGTGCGGCGAGATGGCGTCGCAGCCGCTGGCGGCGCTGGCGCTGATCGCGATCGGCTACCGCGCGCTGTCGGTGTCGGCGACCGCGCACGGGCCGGTGAAGGCGATGATCCTCGAACTCGACGCCGCCAAGGCCGAAGCGGCGATCTCGCCGCTGCTCGACGCGCCCGCCGGCAGCGTTTCGATCCGGCACAAGCTCGCGGAATTCGCCGAGGCCCACGGGCTCTCGTTGTAGCGACGCTCGTTCAGCGCTGCCGTCGCCCGCCGCTTTCCGCCTCCGTTTTTGTCGTCCGAGACCGATCCATGTCCACACTGCCCGAAGCCAAGCTCGACGTCCTCCTCGCGCATCACGCCTCGCTCGAAGCGCAACTGCTCGGCGAGGTCGGCGCCGCCGACTATGTGCGCATCACCCGTGAATTGTCCGAGCTGAACCCGCTGGTCGAGGCGGTGAAGGCGTATCGCGAGGTGCGCGACGAACTCGGCGACATCGACGAACTGCTCGAGGATCCCGCCACCGATCCCGAGATGCGGGCGATGGCGGAGGCCGAACGCGATGCGCTCGACGGCCATCTCGAAGAGCTGATCCAGCAGATCCGGGTCGCGCTGCTGCCGAAGGACGCGATGGACGAGCGCAACGTGATGCTCGAAATCCGCGCCGGCACCGGCGGCGACGAGGCCTCGCTGTTCGCCGGCGACCTGTTCCGGATGTACGAGAAGTTCGCTGCGCTGCAGGGCTGGAGCGTTGAAGTGATTTCCGCCTCCGAAGGCACCGTCGGTGGCTACAAGGAAATCATCGCCGAGGTGAAGGGGCGCGGCGCCTTCGCCAAGCTGAAGTTCGAATCCGGCGTGCACCGCGTCCAGCGCGTGCCGGACACCGAGACGCAGGGCCGGATCCACACCTCGGCGGCGACCGTGGCGGTGCTGCCCGAGGTCGAGGAGGTCGACGTCGACATCAAGCCGGACGATCTCAAGATCGACACCATGCGGGCGCAGGGCGCCGGCGGCCAGCACGTCAACAAGACCGAATCGGCGATCCGCATCACGCATCTTCCGACCGGCATCGTGGTGATGATGCAGGACAGCCGCTCGCAGCATAAGAACCGCGCCTCGGCGATGAACATCCTGCGCTCGCGGATCTACGACGCCGAGCAGCAGCGGCTCGACGCGGCGCGCTCGGCCGAGCGCAAGGAGAAGGTCGGCTCCGGCGATCGCTCGGAGCGGATCCGCACCTACAACTTCCCGCAGGGCCGGGTCACCGACCATCGCATCAATCTGACGCTGTACAAGCTGCCGCAAGTGATCGCCGGTGAGGCGCTCGGCGAACTGATCGATGCGCTGACCACGGAGCATCAGGCCGCCCAGCTCGCGGCGCAGGGCCATGCGGCGTAAGTCCGATCGCCGCGGCGGGCGCGCTGTCGCGCGACGGGCGTGACCTTCTCCTTCGCAGGCGCGAGCATCGCCGCGGCGCGCCGCGCGCTGGGGCGGCGGCTGAAGGACGCCGCGATCGACTCGGCCGAGCTCGACGCCCGGCTGCTGATCGGCGAGGCGACCGGTCTCGACCTCACCGGACTGATCGTGCAGGCGGAGCTGCTGCTTTCGCCGGACGAGGCGAAGTTGATCGGCGCCTACGCGGCGCGCCGGCTGGCCGGTGAGCCGGTGGCGCGGATTCTCGGGCGGCGCGAATTCTGGGGGCTGCCGCTCAGTCTGTCGGCCGATACGCTGGTGCCGCGGCCGGACACCGAGACCGTGGTCGAGGTTGCGCTGCAGCTGATCGCCGAGGCCGGTCGCCCGGCGCCGCGTATTCTCGATATCGGCACCGGCTCCGGAGCGATCCTGCTGGCGCTGCTGTCCGAATGTCCGGATGCGGTCGGCGTTGCGACCGATATCAGCCTCGGAGCTTTGCGCGCCGCGCAGGCGAATGCCGCCAGCCTCGGTTTGGCGAATCGCGCCGGCTTCGTCGCCTGCGACTACGCCTCGGCGCTCGGTGGGTCGTTCGACCTGATCGTTTCCAACCCGCCTTACATTCCGGCTCGCGACATCGCCGCACTCGATGTCGAGGTTCGCGCGCACGATCCGCGCCGCGCGCTCGACGGCGGTGACGACGGCCTCGACGCCTATCGCCGGATCGCCCCCGAATCGGTGCGGCTGCTGCGCCCGGGCGGGGCGCTGGTGGTGGAGATCGGGCAGGGCCAGAGTGACGACGTCGCGGCGCTGCTGCGGGCCGCCGGGCTGACGGTTTCCGAGCCGCCGCGAGCCGATCTGGGGGGCGTTTTCCGGGCAGTGACAGGGCGCAATTTGACCGGTTAATGTCGGAATAGATTGCAAAAAACGCTTGGAATATCGCCTGAGAGCGACTACGTTCCGGCCAGGATATCGGTCCAGGTGGCTGGTCCCGCGGGTCTGCGGTCAAAGGCCAGAAAAGAACAGAGTTCTTGTCGAGAGCCCGGATCGAGAAGGGTTCCAAACGGCGGATCCGATTGAGCGCGAAGGCTGTGATCGCCGCGCTGCTCGCGACCGCGGAGCGAACGAAAGCCTGATTTTGCGCTTGAAGAACTCACGCAAGCGAAGCTGAGCCTGCTTTGGCGGGCTCGTCGATTGGTCCGGCCGGCGCGATACGGCGCGCTCCGGAGTTGGGGAACGCGTCTTTGTTGAACGCGACACACCGCACTAGCGATACCAGGCGGGTCAATATTTCGGGTGGGCGGATTGCGTCCGGCGTCGGCCGTGCGGCTGGCGACGCGTGCCGTGACGATCACACTCCCTTCGGGACGTAAAACTGTCGGGACATAACGGGGTTCGGTAAGAAGGTAAGACATGCGAAACGGGCAGAACAACAAGCGGCTGCGTAACCGGAACAACGGTGGCAACAATAGCAACAACAACAATCGACGCGGCCAGAACCCGATGACCCGGGTGTTCGAGTCGAACGGACCCGACATCAAGATCCGCGGGACCGCCTCTCACGTCGCCGAGAAATACGTCCAGCTCGCACGCGATGCCCGCTCCTCCGGCGACCCGGTCGCAGCAGAGAACTACTATCAGCACGCCGAACATTACTTCCGCCTGATCGCCGCGGCGCAGGAGCAGTTCCGGCAGAATCAGCCGCAGCAGTCGCCGCGCATCGACAACGACATGTCGGACAACGACGACGACGGCGAGAGCGATTACTCGAATTTCGGCGCCGAGCCCGGCCTCGTTCCGGTCCAGCAGCAGCCGCAGCCCTACCAGCCCCGCGAGCAGCCGCAGTTTCAGCCGCGCGAGCCGCGCGAACAGCCGCAGCCGCGCGAGCATCGTCCGCAGCCGCAATTCACGCCGCGCGTCGAGCAGCCGCAGCCGAGCGTCGACGCCGGCGTCGATCGCCTGCCGTCGTTCATCACCGGACCGCAGCCGCAGATCAGCCCCGCGGCGTTCGAAGGCGCCGCCGGTGGTGGCGAACGCTTCCCGCCGCGCCGCCGTCGCCGGCCGCATGCGCCGCGGACCGCCGAAGGCGCCGCAGCCCCGGTGCCCGCCGAAGACGCGACGCCCGGCAACGAATAGACCGGATCAGCTTCCGCAGATTGCGGGTTCGCAGATTGAAAGGGTCGCGCTTCGGCGCGGCCCTTTTGCGTTCAGCGCGGCTGCAGCGGCAGATCGCCGTCCTCGGACTGCATCGGCGACGGCACCAGCGACGGCTCCAGCGACGGAATCAGGCGGGTCCGCTCGCGCTTGGCCTGGATCGGCCGGACCACCTGCTTGGTCGCTTCGACCACATGCACGCCGGCCAGCGGCAGCGAGGTGGCAGCACCGATTCGCTCCCAGGCCGGCGCCGAGCGCAGCAGCCAGCCCTGCTCGAGCGGCGGCACGAACAACGCCTCGCTCCAGCCGACCGGGGTGAACCAGGCGCGCCGCAGCAGTTCGGAAATCTGCGAACGCGAATATGGCCGGCCGTGGCCGAACGGGGTGTTGTCGGTGCGGGCCCAGACGCCGCGGCGATTCGGCACCACCGCGAGCAGCCGGCCCGACGGCGCCAGCACCCGCCACACCTCGCGCAGCAGCGCCTCGGGGTCGTCGGACATTTCCAGCGAATGCACCAGCAGGATGCGGTCGACCGCGGCGTCCGGCAGCGGCAGCGTGCGCTCCTCGACCAGCGACGACAGCGTGGCGCGCGCGGTCGGCCATTTCAGCACACCCTGGGCGGCCGGCATGAAGGCGATGCAGCGCTCGCATTTGTCGCGGAACAGGCCGAGATACGGCGTCGGATAGCCGAGACCGAGCACGCGCTGGCCGCGCGCATCCGGCCAGCGCGTCTGGATACCGCGGTTGATCAGTCGCCGCGCCACCACGCCGAGCCGGTTGGAGTAGAACTCGCGCAGATTGACCACGTCCATCGTCATGGGCCGCTTTTACCACGCCGAGGGACACTCCGGCAAAGCGGCGTGCTGCGGAGTTGACACGCGCGTTCTCCCGCATTTCGCCGAATTCGCCGTCCGTGTTAGGCTTCGCATTGCGTCGCACCGGCGGTCACCGACAGCGCCGGGCGCAATCGCTCCGTACAATTCCCGGGAGATCTCATGGCTGCCGACATCCGCATCGTTCCGTGCCTCACCGACAATTTCGGCTATCTGATTCACGACCGGTCGAGCGGCGCGACCGCCTCGATCGACGCGCCCGAAGCGGCGCCTTTGATCGCGGCGCTGGAGAAGGAAGGCTGGAAGCTGACGGACATTCTGGTGACGCATCATCACGGCGATCACGTCGGCGGCATCGCCGAGCTGAAGAAGAAATATCACTGCCGCGTGGTCGCGCCGCACGACGCCAACGCCAAGATCGCCGACGCCGATCTCCGCGTCGAGGAAGGCGATGTCGTCAAGGTCGGCGGGCTGTCGGCGCGCGTGCTGGAGACCCCGGGCCACACGCTCGATCACATCTCCTACGTGTTCGACGACGACCGCGCGCTGTTCGCCGCCGACACGCTGTTCTCGATCGGCTGCGGCCGGGTGTTCGAGGGTACCTATCCGATGATGTGGGAATCGCTGCTGAAGCTGCGGGCGCTGCCCGACGACTACAAACTGTACTGCGGTCATGAATACACGGCGTCGAACGTCAAATTCGCCCTGACCATCGAGCCCGACAACGCCGCGCTGCAGGCCCGCGCCAAGCAGGTCGAGCAGCAGCGCGGCGCCGGCCAGCCGACGATCCCGGTGACGCTCGGCGAAGAGAAACAGGCCAACGTGTTCCTGCGCGCCGACGTGCCCGCGGTCGCCGCGGCGATCGGCTTCGCCGGCGAGAGCGCGGCCGACGTGTTCGGCGAAATCCGCGAGCGCAAGAACAACTCGTGAGCGCAGCGACGACGACGGCTGCCGACATCATCGCGCGGCTGGAGCTGCAGCCGCATCCCGAGGGCGGCCATTATCGCGAGACCTTCCGCGATTCGCGCTGCGACGCCGGCGGTCGCAGCTTCTCGACCGCGATCCACTTCCTGCTGAGCCAGGGCGAGCGCTCGCACTGGCACCGGATCGACGCGGTCGAGATCTGGCACTACTACGCCGGCGCAGCGCTGAGGCTGGAGATCGCCGACGCCGGCGGCCATCGCACGATCATGCTCGGCCCCGACATCGCCGCCGGCCAACTCCCGCAGGCCATCGTCCCGCCGCACGCCTGGCAGGCGGCCGCTGCGACAGGCGACTGGACGCTGGTCGGCTGCACGGTGGCGCCCGGCTTCGAGTTCGAGCGCTTCGAACTGGCGCCGAAGGGATGGTTACCACCGCGAGGCTGATGCACTGCCCGTAGGATGAGTTAGTACTACTGCGTCATAAGTTTCCGCCACCGGCTTGATGCTGCGGCGAGGCCACAACAGGGGCATCGCGGCAGGGTTTTGGCAAGTGCGCGGATCAGGAGCAGACGCATGGTTGCGATCGAGTTCGGGAGG
>JACRJB010000050.1 GCA_016215605.1 Rhodopseudomonas palustris | reverse complement strand
TCCGGGATGCTTTCAGCCCGACTAAGCGGGGACGCCTTCGTCCTCTTCGTGACGATGCTTCTCCGGCAGATAGGCGAGCAGCATTTCCCTGACCAGGGTCGGGCTCTTGGAGTCGCGGATCATCAGGATGCCGTCGATGATCAGCGTGCGGTTGGTTTCCTCGTCGACCAGCTTGCCGTGCAGCTTGTCGGCGATCGGCAGACAGACCAGGTTCGCGACCACGGCGCCGTACAGCGTCGCAAGCAGCGCCACCGCCATGAACGGGCCGAGCTTGGACGGGTCCTGCATGTTGGAGAACATCTGCACCATGCCGAGCAGCGTGCCGATCATGCCGAACGCCGGAGCGCAGTCGCCGATGGCGCGATAGATCTTGGAGCCCTCGTTGAGGTGCAGCAGGAAGTTGTCGCGGTCGCGCTCGAGATTGTCGCGGATGAATTCGATGTCGTAGCCGTCGGCGACGTAACGGATTCCCTTGGCGAGAAACGGATCGTCGGCCTCGACCTTTTCGAGCCCCACCGGGCCGGATTTGCGGGCGATCTCGGCAATCCGCGCCAGCTCGTCGACCAGATCGCGCGCCGACAGATTGCTCATCGTGAAGGCGAATTTGGCGCCGAGCGGCAGGCCGTGCAACATCGCCGACAGCGGAAAGCGGATCAGGGTCGCGGCGAACGAACCGCCGAAGATCACGATGACAGCGTGGATGTCGTAGAACATCCCGAAATTGCCGCCCATCAGAATGAGCGACGACACGACGATAGCGCCCGCAACCAGGCCCAGGAGTGTGGCGATATCCATCTTGTACTCCGACACGCGCACACGCGCGTCAGCCCGCGCTGACGGCGGCGCAACTCATTCTGCGCTGCGCGGATTCACCGTAAGCGGCCGCCATTAAAGACGCGTAAAGGATAAGCGGCCGGGTGAGCGAACAGCCGAGCTAACCGCTTTCCACGACGAGGCGACTACTGGGGAGGTCGGACGCGGCGGCGCGCGTCAACTTCTTGATAACGATTTGAGCCGCCCCCAGTACTTCTACTCAGTGGATCTCCCCGGCGCGGATCATCGCGGCGCGCAGTTTCTCCAGCGAAAACCCCGGATCCCGCGCGATCTCGAGGATCGGCACCTCGCGTCGTCCGCACAGCTCGGCCGCGGCCGGCAGCTTCTCGGCGAGATGATGCGGGATCACGATCGCGCCGTGGTTGTCGGCGTGGATCAGGTCGCCGTCGCGCACCGTCATGCCGGCGACGCGGACCTCGGCGGCAAAGCCGGTGACGTGAACGTGAGCGTGCGACGGGCCGAGCGAGCCGGCCAGCGCCTGGAAGCCCGGCGCCCATTGCGGGATGTCGCGGATCGAGCCGTCGGTGATCACGCCGAGGCAGCCGAGCGCCTGGTGGACCGCGCTGTTGACCTCGCCCCAGAACGCGCCGAAGCCGGCGTCGGGCCCGTCGATGTCCTGAATCACGCTGATGCGCGGGCCATGCCCCGAGCCGACATATTCGTAATAGGCCATCCGCCGCGCCTGCTGCTCGGCCGCCGGCAGACCGGAGCCGACGGTGGCGCGGATCGTCGCGGTGCGCGCATAACCGACGATCGGCGGCAATTGCGGAAACGGACAGACCAGCGGACGGGTGGTGAAGCCGATGGCGCGGCGTTCGGGGGCGACGATCTCCATCGCATTGCAGATCGTCGGGGTATCATAGCGCGCCAGCGCTTCGAGCACGGTCGCGGGCAGCGGTCCGGATAAGGAGTGGGACACGGATTTCCTCCAGCGTCGCCAGCCTCGGCCGTCTCGTCACGGAGGCCGTTCAGACCAGCGAACCTCCCTGCCCTATAGCGAACTTCGCGAGCGCGCCCAAGCCACGCGGCCGCATGGCAGAGCCGGCCAAGACCGGCCGATCAGTTCAGGCGGGTCGGTCGCTCGTCCGGGGCGATCGGCTCCGGCACCACCAGCGTCGGCTTCTTGGCCGTCGGCGACGTCGGGGAAGACGCTTGCGCGGCGGCATTGCGCTGGTGATCGCGATACGACCGCCAGCCGAGCGGCAGGCTGAGCAGATACAGCGCCGAGCACGCCGACAGGATGTGCCACGGGTAGCCGATCAGCAGCGCTATGAACAACACCACCGACACGAACAGCGGCAGCACCATTTCCGGCGCGACCCGCATCTTCACGGTCTTGCCGGAGAACACCGGCAGCCGCGACACCATCAGGAAGGCGATCAGCAGGGTGTAGACCGCGGTCAGCACCGCCGGCGGCGTCGGCGCACCGAGAAACGCCATGTACACCGGGAGCAGCACACAGATCGCGCCGGCGGGCGCCGGCACGCCGGTGAAGAAATTGGCCGCGAAGGCCGGCTTGTTCGGATCGTCCATGGTGGCGTTGAACCGCGCCAGCCGCAGGCCGCCGCTGATCGCAAACACCATCGCGGCGATCCAGCCGACATTGTTGAGGTCGTGCAACTGCCAGAAATACAGGATCAGGCCCGGCGCGACGCCGAAATTGACGAAATCCGCCAGGCTGTCGAGCTCCGCGCCGAATTTCGACTGGCCCTTGATCATGCGTGCCACGCGGCCGTCGATGCCGTCGAGCACCGCGGCGAACACGATTGCCGCCACCGCCAGTTCCATCCGGCCTTCGGTGGAGAGCCGGATCGCGGTCAGGCCGGCGCAGATCGCCAGCAGGGTGATGACGTTGGGCACCAGCAGCCGCACCGGAATCGGTCCGAACCGCCGGCGCGGCATTTCGGGGGGCGTCTGGTCATACTGCATCGGCATCGTCCTGATATATCAAGCTTCAGGCTGGACCACCATCATGGCAGCCTTCGGGCCGAGGTTCGGAACGCGTCAATCCGCCCGATAGGTCCGGCCGCCATCGCCGAGGTTGAAGTCCGCCAGCACGGTTTCGCCGGCGATCGCGGTCTGGCCTTCGGAGACTAGCGGTTTGCTGCCTTCCGGCAGGTAAACGTCGAGCCGGGAGCCGAACCGGATCAGGCCGAACCGCTCGCCGGCGGCCAGCGGCTGGCCTTCGCGCACGAACGAGACGATCCGCCGCGCCACCAGGCCGGCGATCTGGACCACGCCGATCTGGCCCGCGGCGGTCGAGAGCACCATCGAGTTGCGCTCGTTGTCCTCGCTGGCCTTGTCGAGCTCGGCGTTGATGAACTTGCCCGGGGAATAGACGATCCGTTCGACCCGGCCGGCCACCGGGCTGCGATTCACGTGGCAGTTGAACACGCTCATGAAGATCGAGACCCGCGGCAGCGGCTTGTCGCCGAGCCCGAGCGCCGGCGGCGGGATGATCTGCACCACCATCGACACCCGGCCGTCGGCCGGCGCCACCACCAGTCCCTCACGAACCGGCGTCACCCGCACCGGATCGCGGAAGAACAGCACGCACCAGATCGTCAGCACCGTACCGATCCAGCCGAGCGGCGCCCAGATCAGGAACAGGATCAGGGTCGCGAGCGCGAATGCGCCGATGAACGGATAGCCTTCCCGGTGAATCGGCGGGATCTGAGCGCGGATGGAATTGACGACGGACATGGGAAGTCCCCTAACCTCGAAAACGAATGGCCGGATGCTGCACCACGACTACTCCGCCGCAGCCGAAGTTGCCAGATCGTCGTCGATCACCGGCGAACGAACCGGTGAATCGTTCGGACCGTCGTCGCCGATCAGCGCCAGCCGCTCGCGCGCCTCTTCGGCCTCGCGCTGCCTGTTCCACATGCTGGCGTAGAGGCCGCCGTGCTCGAGCAGTTGCGCGTGCGTGCCGCGCTCGGCGATCCGGCCCTGATCGAGCACGATGATCTCGTCGGCGCCGACGATGGTCGACAGCCGATGGGCGATCACCAGCGAGGTCCGATTTTGCGACACGCGCTCCAGCGCGCCCTGGATTTCGTGCTCGGTGTGGCTGTCGAGCGCCGACGTGGCTTCATCCAGCACCAGAATCGGCGGCGACTTGAGAACGGTTCGCGCAATGGCGACACGCTGCTTCTCGCCGCCCGACAATTTCAGCCCGCGCTCGCCGACTTCGGTCTCGTAGCCCTTCGGCGACGCTTTGATGAAGGCATCGATCTGTGCCGTCTTGGCCGCCTCCTCCACTTCGGCGTCGGTGGCATCCCACCGGCCGTAGCGGATGTTGTAGCGAATGGTGTCGTTGAACAGAACGGTATCCTGAGGCACCATCCCGATCGCCGCGCGCAGCGAGGTCTGGGTGACATCGCGGATGTCCTGGCCGTCGATCCGGATCTGGCCGGCCGAGACGTCGTAGAGCCGGAACAGCAACCGCGAGATCGTCGACTTGCCGGCGCCGGAGGGACCGACGATCGCCACCGTCTTGCCGGCCGGGACCTCGAAGCTGAGGCCCTTCAGGATCGGGCGCGACGGATCGTAAGCGAAGCGGACGTCCTCGAACCGCACCGTGCCGGTGGTGACCAGCAGCGGCTTGGCGTTCGGCTTGTCCTTGACCTCGGGATTGCGCGACAGCACCGCGAACATCTTCTCGATGTCGATGATCGCCTGCTTGATCTCGCGATACACCATGCCCATGAAGTTCAGCGGCTGATACAGCTGAATCATCATCGCGTTGATCATCACGAAATCGCCGACGGTGTTGGTGCCGTTGCGCACGCCCGCGGCGCACATCAGCATCGTCGCGGTCAGGCCGAAGGTGAAGATCACCGCCTGCCCGGCGTTCAGCACCGCGAGTGACGTGTAGGTGCTGACGCTGGCGCCCTCGTAGCGCTCCATCGACTTGTCGTAGCGCCGCGCCTCGCGCTCCTCGGCGCCGAAATACTTCACCGTCTCGTAGTTGAGCAGCGAGTCGATCGCCTTCTGGTTGGCGTCGCTGTCGGAATCGTTCATCCGGCGGCGGATCTCGATCCGCCACTCGGTCGCCTTGTAGGTGTAGAACATGTAGACGACGACGGTGATCATGATCACCGCGACGTAGCGCCAGTCGAACTGCCACAGCAGCACGGCCATCACCAGCGTCAGCTCGATGATGGTCGGCACCAGCTGCAGGATCACCATCCGCACGATGACTTCGATGCCGAGCCGGCCGCGCTCCAGCACGCGAGTCAGGCCGCCGGTCTTGCGCTCGAGGTGAAAGCGTAGCGACAATTCGTGCATGTGCACGAAGGTGCGGTAGGCGAGCTTGCGCACCGCGTGCATCGCCACCTGCGCGAACATGCCGTCGCGCCATTGCGTCAGCACCGCCATCAGCACGCGCGTCAGGCCGTAGCTCAGCGTCAGCGCCAGCGGCGAGGCCAGCAGCCACAGCGTCCAGTTCGACGGCTCGACCGGCGCGGTGTCGGCGCCGGTCAGGGCGTCGGTCGCCCATTTGAACGTGAACGGAACGATCAGCGTCGCCGCCTTGGCGATCAGCAGCAGCACCACCGACCAGACCACCCGCATCTTCAGGTCGAAGCGGTCGCCCGGCCAGATGTACGGCCAAAGATGCACCAGCGTGGCGCCGAGTGTCGCCTTCTGTGCAGCGGCGTCTTCTGGAATCGCGACGGGGCTGCCGCTCTGCGAATGCGAATGTGGGTGAGCCATCAAGTCTGCCTGAAACATCCCGCAGCCGATATGCGGCCGCGGACGGAGGATCCGTCGGGTCCGCCTTCATATAGTGTTTCGCCGCCGGGGTGCACCCTCGGATGCGATTCTTTCCGTCATAACAGGCTGTTGCGCAGCGCAAACCGGAGTGCCGTCTTGACGCTGTGATCTCGCAATGCCACATCGCGCACCATGAGCGAGATCAAGACAGTCTGCGTCTATTGCGGCTCCGGACCCGGCACCAATCCCCTTTTCGTCGAGGCGGCCAAAGCGCTCGGCAAGGAACTCGCCGACAGCGGAGTGACACTGGTTTACGGCGGCGGCGCCGTCGGGCTGATGGGCGCGGTCGCCAACGCGGTTCTCGACCATGGCGGGGCCGTCACCGGCATCATCCCGGGGTTTCTACGCACCAAGGAAATCGCACTCGACCGCGTGCAGGACCTGATCGTCACCGACGACATGCACGAGCGCAAACGGCTGATGTTCGAGCGCTCCGACGCGTTCGTGGCGCTGCCCGGCGGCATCGGCACGCTGGAAGAGCTGGTCGAGCAGATGACCTGGCAACAGCTCGGCCGCCACAAGAAGCCGATCCTGATCGCGAATATCGACGGCTTCTGGGACCCGCTGCTCGGGCTGCTGACACACATGACCGAGACCGCTTTCATCCGCGCGCAGCTCTCGGTCAACGTCCTCACCGCCGATTCGGTCGGCGAAATCCTGCCCAAGCTGCGCGCCGCCGCGGCGCCCGAACAGGCCAAGGTGATGCCGCCGGAGATCGCGCGCCGGCTCTAGGCATTCGCGATCTGGCAACTAGACTCGGCTCGAGCGCAAGGCGCATTCGCTTCGAATGCGCTGCATCCGATAAGTCCATCAGTGATCTCGGATAAGCATTGGACATCGGGGATCACCCCGAGTTGTTCGCGTCAGTCGCTCTGCCTAGCCTCGCGCCGAAATATCGGAATCGAGCAAATCATGACTGCGAACAAGGGCCGGCTCGTCAGGCGGCTCGGATTTATCGCCGCCATCGGCGTCGTCGCCATCGGCGGTGCAGCCGCCTGGATCGTGCAGCCGCCGCCGATCGAGCGCAAAGACCCCGGCTTCGGAGCCAATGTCGATCCCGCGCTGGTGGCGCGCGGCGAATACGTCGCGCGGCTGGGTGACTGCGTCGCCTGCCACACCGCCGAGGGTGGCCCCATGATGGCCGGTGGACGCGCGCTCGAGACGCCGTTCGGCACCGTCTGGTCGACCAATGTGACGCCCGATCCGAAGACCGGCATCGGGCAATGGTCGTTCGGCGCGTTCGATCGCGCGATGCGCAAGGGCGTCTCGGCTGACGGCCACAATCTCTATCCGGCGATGCCCTACCCGTCCTACGCCAAGATGACGGACGACGACATGAAGGCGTTGTGGGCCTATCTCAGCAAGGGCGTCGCGCCGGTCGAGAAGGCCAATCGCCCCATCGCGATGCAGTTTCCGTTCAACATGCGCATCGGTCTTGCCGCCTGGAATGTCGCTTTCCTGGATGCAACGCCGTTCAGGCCCGATCCGGCGAAAAACGCGGCGTGGAATCGCGGCGCGTATCTGGTTCAGGGTCTTGGTCATTGCGGCGCGTGTCACACGCCGCGCGGCATCGGCTTCCAGGAGAAGGCGATGAGCGACGCCGGACCGGCCGGTCGTTTCTATCTCGCCGGCGCCAAGGTCGAGAACTGGAATGCGATCGAGCTGCGCGACCTGTGGACCGTCGAGGACACGGTGTTGCTGCTCAAGACCGGGCAGAACCGCTTCGCCACCGCCTCCGGCAGCATGACCGACGTCATCCTGCATTCGACCCAGGGGCTCTCCGACCAGGACCTGACCGCGATCGCGACCTATCTCAAGGCGCTGCCGTCCGACCGGCCGAAAGCCGAGCCGCGGATCGCCTCGACCGAGGCGCCTGCCAACACCTTCACCACCCGCGGCGGCCTCGGCTACGCGCAGTTCTGCTCTGATTGTCACCGTGCCGACGGCGCCGGCGTGACGGGCATCTTCCCGCCGCTGGCCGGCAACCCGACCGTCGCTTCGAGGGACCCGGCGACGCTGGTGCACATCGCGCTGACCGGCTGGAAGACCACCGCGACCGCCGCGCATCCGCGCGTCTGGACGATGCCGGCCTTCGCCCGCCTCGCTGACAACGAGATCGCGGAAATCCTGTCCTTCGTGCGCGACAGCTGGGGCGACGGCGCCGGTCCCGTCACCGCCGCCCAGGTCGCCGCGGCGCGCACCGAACTCGACCCGACGGTCGACAAATCGCTGTTCGAGACGCCGCGCATCGCCGATCTGCTGGCGCAGCCGAACGCCGCGCAACTGGTGCGCGGCATGCGGCTCAACGCCGAAACCCGCACGCTGCTGCCGAACCATGTCGGCGACGACCTCAACTGCGCCTCGTGCCATCTCAACGCCGGCACGGTGGCGGACGGCAGCCCCTATGTCGGGGTCTCGGCGTTCTTCCCCAGCTACGCGCCGCGTGCCGGACGCGAGATCACCCTGGAAGACCGCATCAACGGCTGCTTCCTGCGCTCGATGAACGGCAGACCGCTGCAGGTCGACGGGGCCGACATGCAGGCGATGGTCGCCTATTTCAACTGGATGAAGGGCGCGACCAAGCCGTCCGACAAGGTGGCCGGACGGGGCGTCGGCAAGGTCGACACCACGTTGAAGCCCGATCCGGACAACGGCAAGGCGATCTACGCGGCGCAATGCGCCGCTTGCCACGGCCAAAATGGCGAAGGCCTCAAGGACGCCGCCGGTCGCCAGATCTATCCGCCGCTGTGGGGCGACCGTTCGTTCAATATCGGCGCCGGCATGGCACGCACCTACACCGCCGCGGCGTTCGTCAAACGCAACATGCCGATCGGCACCCACGAGAAATTCCCGCTCGGACAGGGCAGCCTGACCGATCAGGAGGCGATCGACGTCGCGGAATATTTCACCCACATGGAACGGCCGGACTTTGCCGGCAAGGTCAAGGACTGGCCGAAGGACCCCAAGCCGAAGGACGCGCGCTACTAAGCGCGTCGCTCACGAGGCGGCCGATCCTGGCGCCTGAGGCACGCTCGTCCCGGCCGCCGGATCGAGATCGAAGATCTTGCCCGGGTTGAGGATTCCCTTGGGGTCGAGCGCGGTCTTCAGCGTGCGCATCAGCGCGACTTCAGCGGCGCTGCGGCTGACATAAAGATACGGCTTCTTCTCCAGCCCGATGCCGTGCTCGGCCGAGACCGAGCCGTGGCAGGCGGCGAGCGGGCGATACACCAGCGCTTCGATCTTCGGCCGCAGCGCGAGATAGTCCATCGGTTTGACCTGCACCACCACATGCAGATTGCCGTCGCCGAGATGGCCGAACACCCACAATCTGTGCTCGCCGATCTCGTTGCTGAGCGTCTCGGCGAGCGTATCGACATAGCCTTCCATCGCGGCGATCGGCAGCGAGACGTCGAACACCACCGGCATGCCGCCCTGCACCACCTGCCCCACATCGTCGCGCAGCGCCCAGAACGCGTGGCAATCCTGGTCCGATTGCGCGATCGCCGCGTCGGCGATCAGGCCGGACTCCAGCGCCGCCTCCATCGTGTCGCCGAACCGCTGACCGTCGAGCTCCTGGTCGGAGCCCTGGCTCTCGACCAGCACGTAATACGCAAAGTCCTGCCCGATCGGCGGCTGGCCCTTCGCCGGCGCGCTGGTGACCAGCCGGTAGAACGACTGCCACATCACCTCGTAAGCCGACAGCGTGCCGCCGAGCGCGCGATCACAGTGCTTGAGGAACGCCGCCACCGCCTCGAAGCTGTCGAGCCCGGCGAACGCCATGTTGGTGGCCAGCGGCTTTTCGCGCAGCCGCAGCACCAGCCGCGTGATCACGCCGAGCGTGCCCTCCGAGCCGATGAACAATTGCTTGAGGTCGTAGCCGGCGTTGTTCTTGATCAGAGTGTTCAGCGACGACAACACGGTGCCGTCGGCGAGCACGACTTCGAGACCGAGGATCATGTCGCGGGTCATGCCGTAGCGGATCACGCGATTGCCGCCGGCATTGGTCGCGGCGTTGCCGCCGAGCGTGGCGCTGCCGCGCGCGCCGAGATCGAGCGGAAACGCGAGGTCGTGTTCGTCGACGGCCTCCTGCAGCGCCTGCAGCGGCACCCCGGCCTGCACCGTCGCGGTGCGCTGGCGAGGGTCGATGTCCTCGATCGCGCGCATCCGCTCCAGCGACAGGATCACTTCGCTCGGCGCGGCATCGGCGCCGTGCACCAGGCCGGTCAGTCCGCCATGGGTGACCACGCCGACCTGATTGGCATGGCACCAGCGCAGGATCTCGGAGACCTGCTGCGTCGAGCTCGGCCGCACCAGCGCGCCCGCCTTCAGCGTATCGAACCGATAGGCCCCGGCCGAGCGCTTGCCGAGCTCGGCGGCATCGATCACGCCGCCGTCGCCGACGATCGCCCGAAGTGCATCGACGAGAGCTGCGGACATTGCCTGTTCCTTCAAATCAGCGCTTCGATCAGCCGCGGGCCGCGCTGATCCATTGCGGAGGCGTATTGCGCGGCGAACTCCTCGGCGGTGGTCGCGCGGCTGGCTTCGACGCCGAGGCCCTCGGCGATCTTCATCCAGTTCATGTCCGGATTGTGCAGGTTGAGCATCGACAGCGCTTTGGATCCGGCGCCCGATGCGCCGACGCGCTGCAGCTCGACATTGAGGATCGCATAGGAGCGGTTGGCGTAGATCACCACGGTGACGTCGAGCTGCTCGCGCGCCATCGTCCACAGCGCCTGCATCGTATAGGCGGCGCCGCCGTCGCCGTGCGGGCAGATCACCTTGCGGCCCGGTGCGGCGATCGCTGCGCCGATCGCCAGCGGCAGCCCCTGCCCGATCGAACCGCCGGTCAGCGGCAGATGCGTGTGCGGTCGCGCCTTCGGCAGGATCATCTGCAACGGCAGGCCCGAGGTGTTGGCCTCCTCGGCATAGATCGCGTGGTCGGGCGTCAGATGCGCGATCGCCTGCGCGACGCCGAGCGAATTCAGCTTCCCCTTCGGCAGCGCCGGCAGGGCAAGCTGCGTCCGCACCGCCGGCTCGGCCGGCGCGTCGAGCGCAGCGGCGAGATCCTTCAGCGCCTGTGCGCCGTCTTCGTGCGGCTGCGCCAGATAGTCGAAGTGACAGCCGTCCGGCGAACCCCAGCTCGGCTTGCCGGGATAGGCGAAGAACGACACCGGCGGCTTGGCGCCGACCAGGATCAACTGGTCGACATCCTTGAGAAATGCGGTGATCTGCTCCGAGAAATACGGAATGCGCTCCAGCGGCACGCGGCCGGCACCGAGCTCGGTTTGCGGCGCGAAGGTGTCGCACATCAGCCGCACGCCGGTCTTCGCCGCGATCCGGCCGGCGGCTTCCAGTCCTTCGCCGAGCAACGCGCCGCCACGCATCAGCAGCGCCGACTTCTTGCCGTTCGACAGCAGCTTCGCCACCGCCTCGACCGTATCGGCGGCGACGCGCGCCGGGCCGAGATCGGCGAGCGGCTGCGCGGCGCGGACCGCCGGATTCCAGGCGACGTCGGCGGGCATGATCAGCGTGGCGATCACGCCCGGCGCACTCTTGGCGGCTTGCACGGCCCGGGCGACGTCGCCGGCGACCGAGCCGGCGCTTTTGGCCTCGTGGATCCAGCCCGACACCGGACGGGCGAAATCGACGATATCGGAGGTCAGCGGCGCGTCGTATTGCAGATGGTGCGCGGCGTGGTCGCCGACGCTGTTGACGATCGGCGTCGCGGCGCGGCGGGCGTTGTGCAGATTGGCGAGCCCGTTGGCGAGACCCGGGCCGAGATGCAGCAGTGTCGCCGCCGGCTTGCCGGCGATCCGGCCGTAACCGTCGGCGGCGCCGGTGACGACGCCTTCGAACAGGCACAACACTGGTCGCAATCCGCCGACGCTGTCCAGCGCCGCGACGAAGTGCATCTCGGAGGTGCCCGGATTGGCGAAGCAGACCTCGACGCCGCAATTCACCAGAGTCTGTACGACGGTCTGCGCGCCATTGATGCTGTCGCCCACGCTCTGTCTCCTCACGCCTGCGCCATCCGTTGGACCGATCGGCGGTCCCGGGGCGCTGTTTCTGGTTGTGAGGATATGATGTCGGCGCGGCGGGCGGACCGCAAGCCGGGAGACTGCCGGACTTTCGCAGCAGAAGCTCGACCGCGGCTAGGGCAGAAAGGTGACTGCCTCGATGCGATTACCGTCGAGATCGCGCACGAACGCCGCGTAATAGCGAACCCGATCGTGCGGGCGCAGACCGGGCGGCCCGTCGCATTTCCCACCGGCTTTGAGCGCGGCGGCGTGGAAAGCATCGACCTGATCGGAACGACGCGTCCGCAGCGCAATGTGCACGCCCGAGTCCGTGGCGACCGCCGCCATCTGCGGCCGGTGGTTGATCCAGAATTCGGGGAAGTCCTTGCCGAAGCCGATGGTGGTGTCGCGCGCAACCAGCCGGGTCAGGCCGAGCGGTGCCAGCACCGCGGCGTAGAACGCCGCCGATGCCTGAAGGTCGCGCACGCCGACGGAAACATGGTCGATCATCGTGCGCTCCCTTTCTTCCTCACACCGGCGCTTTCGCCTTCACCAGCTTGTACACCACCGAGTCCATCAGCGCCTGGAACGACGCGTCGATGATATTGGGCGACACGCCGATCGTGGTCCAGCGTTCGCCGAGTTCATCCTCGCTCTCGATCAGCACCCGAGTCACGGCCTCGGTGCCGCCATTGAGGATACGGACACGGTAGTCGACCAGCTTCAGACCCTCGATGTATTTCTGATACTTGCCGAGATCCTTGCGCAGCGCGACGTCGAGCGCGTTGACGGGACCGTTGCCTTCGGCGGCGGAGATCAGCGTCTCGCCGTCGACCACGACCTTGACCACCGCCATCGCCACCGTGACGCGCTGGCCGTGCGAATTGTAGCGCTGCTCGACATTCACGTCGAACTGCTCGACGTGAAAGAATTCCGGCACCTGGCCGAGCGTACCGCGCGCCAGCAGATCGAATGAGGCATTGGCGGACTCGTAAGCGTAGCCCGCCGCCTCACGCTCTTTCATCTTCTCGATCAGCCGACCGAGCTTCGGATCGTTGCGGTCGAATTCGATCGTGGTCCGCGACAATTCCGCCACCACATTGGAGCGTCCGGCCTGATCCGACACCAGCACCTTGCGATGGTTGCCGACCGATTCCGGCGTGACGTGCTCGTACGTATGCGGGTCCTTCATCACCGCCGAGGCGTGAATGCCGGTCTTGGTGACGAAGGCGCTGCCGCCGACATAGGGCGCGTGCGGATTGGGCGCACGGTCGAGAATGTTGTCGAGCGCGCGCGACACCTGCACCAGCGTCGCCAGCTTGTCGTCGGAGACACCGATGTCGAATTTGTCGGCGAATTCCTTCTTCAGCTTCAGCGTCGGGATGATCGACACCAGATTGGCGTTGCCGCAGCGTTCGCCGAGCCCGTTCAGCGTGCCCTGGATCTGCCGCGCGCCGGCGCGGACCGCGGCGAACGACACCGCGACCGCCTGCTCGGTGTCGTTGTGCGCGTGGATGCCGACATGCGTGCCGGGGATGTGCTTCACCACTTCGCCGACGATCGCCTCGACCTCGTCCGGCATGGTGCCGCCGTTGGTGTCGCACAGCACCACCCAGCGCGCCCCGGATTCGTAGGCCGCCTTGGCGCATTGCAGCGCGAAGGCCGGGTTCTCCTTGTAGCCGTCGAAGAAGTGCTCGCAATCGACCAGCACTTCGCGGCTGCGCTCCTTGGCGAGCGAGACGCTGTCGCGGATCGAGGCGATGTTCTCGTCGTTGGTGGTCTCCAGCGCGACGCGAACCTGATACTCCGACGATTTGGCGACGTAGCAGATCGCGTCCGCCTTGGCGTCGAGCAGCAGCGCGACGCCGGGATCGTTCGACGCCGAACGGCCGGGCCGCCTAGTCATGCCGAACGCGGCGAAGGTCGCGCGTTCGAGCTTCTGCTCGGTGGCGAAGAATTCGGTGTCGAGCGGATTGGCGCCCGGATAGCCGCCCTCGACATAGTCGATACCGAGATCGTCGAGCAGGCCGGCGATCAGCCGCTTGTCGTGCAGGGTGAAGTCGACGCCGTTGGTCTGCGCGCCGTCGCGCAAGGTGGTGTCGTAGAGATACAGCCGTTCCCGACTCATTGATCCGCTCCCGGCGCTGCGGGGTCCGCGAGCGTCTTTTTCATCGAGGTGTTGGCGAGCCATTCGCCATTGATCGTCACGGTGTTGCGCTGGGTCGCGACATAGCCGCGCTTGGCGAAGAAGTCGGCGGCGTTGTCGCTGGCGTCCACCGTCAGCGCCTGCGCCCCGCGGGCGCCGGCGAGCCTTTCCAGCGCATCGATCAGCGTCGTCGCGACACGCTGGCCGACGAAATCCGGATGCACGTACAGCAGGTCGATGTGATCGGCGCCCTTCAGCGACGCGAACCCCACCGGCGCGCCGTCCAGCGTCGCGATCAGCGTGAGCTGCGCGGCGAGCCTGGTGGCGAACGTCTCGTCGTCGTCAGCCGCCGACGCCCAGGCTTCCTGCTGCGCCTCGCTGTAGTCGTCGGACGTCAATTGCTCGATCGACGCCACGAAGATCGCCGCGGCGATCTCGGCGTCCTCGGGCAGATACGGCCGCAGCGCCGGTTTCAGATTCGTGGTCATCACTCACCAGAAATTGTAGAGCTTCAACACCAGCGCCGTCGCCCCGGCGAGCAGCGCGATCTTGATCGCGATGTAGTACAGCCAGTGTTTTGGAAACGGCGTGTCGGGCCGATGCGAGGGATTGTTCTCGGTCATTGGATGATCTCCCGTTCGGCCTTCGCTGCTGTTGCGCCTGCGACCTCCGCGCCTGACGCTTCGACGATTGCGACTTCCGCGTTCGCAGCCCCGAACAACCTGTCGTTCGTCATTCCGGGATGCGCCCGCAGGGCGCAGGCCCGGAATCCATACTCCCCGCGTCGCGTGATCGAGCGCGCGCGTCCGCCTCGACTCCAGGGGTGGATTCCGGGCTCGCGCTGCGCGCGCCCCGGAATGACGTCGGTGAGAGGCCGTGCGGCACCCCCCACACCGCCGTCATGCGCGGGCTCGACCCGCGCATCCATCATCGCAACAATGGCTGCGTCGTTTGTTCGATGGATGGCCGGGTCGAGCCCGGCCATGACGACCGTGGAGATGCCGCTCATCGCGCGATCTCCCAGGTCGTCACCGGCTTACCGTCGGCATCCTTGCCATCCTTGATGGTGATGCCCATCGCGGCCAGTTCGTCGCGGATGCGATCAGACTCCTTGAAGTCTTTTCGCGCGCGGGCGGCGGTGCGGGCTTCAATCAAAGACTCCACATTGAGATCTGCTTGAACGCGGAAGTTGCTCTGTCCGAAGGCGGTACGATGCAGAGCGGCGCGTTCACCCGAAAATCCTAGTAAGGTCAAACTCGCGCGAAGCTCTCCGAACTGCTTCCGCTTACGGAGTGTGTGAAGCTCTGCAATTACCTTAGACGTATTGAGATCATCGCATAAAGCTTCCAGAACTTCATTGGGTATAGGAGCAACCGCAGGTGAACCGTCTTTTAGGTCATCATACCAATCGCACAGAATGTTGTGAGACTCGCTCAGCGAGTTGAGCGTCCAATCTATCGGTTGACGATAGTGCGTCCGCAACATGTTAAAACGCAGGGTCTCAGCGGGCCAAGAGTAGCCGTTCCAATTCTCCCGAAGTTCCCTGATCGTGACGAAATTCCCCAGACTCTTCGACATCTTCTCGCCTTCGACCTGCAGGAAGCCGTTGTGCATCCAGGTCTGGGCCATGCGATCGGTGTGGAAGGCGCAGCAGCTTTGTGCGACTTCGTTTTCGTGGTGCGGGAAGACGAGGTCGATGCCGCCGCCGTGGATGTCGAAGGTCTCGCCGAGATGCTTCCACGACATTGCCGAGCACTCGATGTGCCAGCCCGGGCGGCCTTCGGTCGTGATCCCGGCGGGCGACGGCCAGGACGGCTCGCCCGGCTTCGACGGCTTCCACAGCACGAAGTCGGTGGCGTCGCGCTTGTAGGGCGCGACGTCGACGCGGGCGCCGGCGATCATCTCGTCGAGCGAGCGGTTGGCGAGCGCGCCGTAGCGCGGCAGCACGCCGTTCGCCGCGTTCATCGCCGCCGGCGAGAACAGCACGTGGTCGGCGGCGACATAGGCGAAACCACCTTCGACCAGCCGGTCGATGATGGTGCGCATCTCGGCGATATGTTCGGTGGCGCGCGGCTCGACGGTCGGCCGCAGGCAGCCGAGCGCGTCGACGTCGTCGTGGAATTGCCGCTCGGTCTGTTCGGTGACCTTGCGGATCGCCTCGTTCAGCGGCAGGCCGGGATAGTCACGCGCGGCGCGGTCGTTGATCTTGTCGTCGACGTCGGTGATGTTGCGGACGTATTTGACGTGGTTTTCGCCGTAGAGGTGCCGCAGCAGCCGGAACAGCACGTCGAACACGATGACCGGCCGGGCATTGCCGATATGGGCGAAGTCGTAGACCGTCGGGCCGCAGACATACATCCGCACGTTCGACGGATCGAGCGGCGCGAAGTCGCGCTTCTCCTTGGTCAGCGTATCGTACAGGCGCAAAGCCATGGATTCCCGTCCCCTGCGGCCGGGCGTCCAGTGATCTCATGAGAGAAAAGACGGCCTCAGCCAGCGTTGAGCTAGCTCGTAATCTCGCGGCAAATGCCACAAATCGAGAAAAGACCGTTCATCGCCGCACCATGGCCAGCCGCCGGAACGCCGTCAAGCCCGTCGAATGCCCTAAGGCGACGTCCCGACCGATTTCCGCCACGATCGGCGCCTAGCCCCCGCCACCGGGTTCCCGCCCATGGTTAACGATTCTTTACCTCTTCCCGATTATGGATAGGGGGCCGACGCCCTCTTCCACCGGTGTCCCATGAAACTGATTCCCGCTCTTGTTGCTTGCGCGGCGCTGCTGTCCGCATCCGTCGCCGCGGCCGACAGCCGCGTCTTCATCATCGCCAACCAGCCGGACGGCTACGGCATCGACCGATGCCTGGCCAAAAGCGAACGCTGCGGCGCGCACGCCGCCCTGGCCTATTGCAAGGCCCATGATTTCGTCCAGGCGACGGCCTATCGCCGGGTCGATCCGGACGAGGTGACCGGGGCGGTGCCGAAGAGCTCCGGCGTCGCCTGCGCGCGCGGCGGCTGCGACGAATACGTCGCCATCACCTGCCAGCGCTAGCGCCCGGACAAATCGCCTGGGACTTCGCCACAGAGACGCCCCGGAAACGACGTGACGATGCCCTGAGAAGCCGTTAAGAGGTGCTTTCCCGTCGCGGTTTCAACGGATTGCCCGACGGCTTCGATCGCGCGGGTTTGCTGAGACGATTCGGCGGATCGCCGATGTCACCATCCGCTCGGAATCCCTGAATGCCGGATTTGTTCGAGACCGCGAAGTGCTCCCGCCGACGGCTGTTGACCGGCGCCGGGCTGGTCGCCGCAGTGCTTCTGGACATCGCCGTGCTCGGCGTCGGCGCGAATGCGCAGCAGGGCTATCCTGCGCCCGGCGGCGCGCCGCAAGGCGCGGTCAATCCGGTCTGCCCGCGGCTCGAGGCCCAGCTCGCCTCGATCGACCGCGGCGGCGCCGATCCGGCGCGGGCCGATCAGATCCGCCGCTACGAGGACTCCGTCAACCGCCAACAGGCCGAGCTCGACCGCGTCACCATGCAGGCCAAACGGATGGGCTGCGACAGCTCCGGCTTCTTCTCGCTGTTCAACGGCCAGTCGGCGCAATGCGGCCCGGTCAACAATCAGATCCAGCAGATGCGCGGCAATCTCGACCAGATGACCTCGGGCCTGGAGCGGCTGCGCTCCGGCGGCCCCGGCGGCGGCGAGCGCGACAACCAGCGCCGCTCGGTGCTGATGGCGCTGGCGCAGAACAATTGCGGTCCGCAATACGCCGCGGCTGCGCAGCAGCAGCAAGGCGGCGGCGGCTTCCTCAACAATCTGTTCGGCGGCAATCCGCAAGGCGCGCCGGGCGCCCCCGGCGGGCCGCTGCCGGATTTCAACTCCGAGTCCGGCACGTTCCGCACCGTCTGCGTCCGCACCTGCGACGGCTTCTATTTCCCGATCTCCTTCGCCACCGTGCCGGGCCGCTTCGCCGACGACGAGAAGACCTGCAAGAGCCTGTGCCCTGCGTCTGACGCCGCGCTTTACGCCTATCGCAATCCCGGCCAGGACATGAACTCGGCGGTGTCGATCAGCGGCCAGCCCTACACCTCGCTGCCGGCCGCGTTCCGCTATCGCCAGGAGTTCAACCCGGCGTGCTCCTGCAAGGCGGCGAACCAGAGCTGGGCCGACGCGCTGAAGGGCGTCGACGACACCTCGGCCCGCGAGCACGGCGACATCATCGTCACCGAAGAGAGCGCCAAGCGGATGGCGCTGCCGCCGGCGCAGCGCGCCAATGCCCGCAAGGGCAACGCCGCTGCGCCCGCCGCGGCCAGCGACGCCAAGCCGCCGGCGACGACCGGTTCGTCCGACCCCAACACCATCCGCTCGGTCGGCCCGACCTTCATCCCGGCGCGATAGGCTTCGCCTCCCCGCCGCCGTCGGCATAGCCCATCGGGGCTATGGCCCGGATCGGCTGCCCCTCCTAGCCTCGCCGCTTCATCGTCATCGAAGCGGAGCTGTCAGGACATGCGGGTCATCGTCGTCGGGGGCGGCATCGCCGGAATGGGCGCGGCCGATCGGTTGCGGGACGACGGCCACGAGGTCGTGCTGCTCGAACGCGACACCGAACCGGGCGGCCGCTGCCGCTCCGTCCACTGGAACGGCGTCTGGGCGGTCACCGGCGCGTTCGCCTTTCTCGGCGCCGAGACCAATCTGATCGATCTCGCCCGCAAGCTCGGCATCTACCAGCCGGACGCGATCGCCGACCTCACCGCGGCGCATCGCTGGAACGTACTGGTCAAGCGCACCCAGAACGTCGGCTTCGGCGCCTTCGACCTGATCAGCGCCGCCAAGCACCCGTTCATTCCGCTGACGGAGAAAGCGCGCCTCCTGGCCACGCTGCCGAAGCTCGCCCAGACCATGGTGGCCGCCGATCCGCGCGACATCACCAGCGCCGCCGCGCTGGACGACGTCAACGCCTGCGAGTATTTCCGCCGTTTCTCGCCGACCTTTGTCGATTACTTCCTGGAGCCGTGCGTCGCGATGTTTTGCGGCTATGGCGAGGACGATTTCTCGCTGGCCTGGACCGCCTGGAGCACGGCCGGACGGCTATCGTGGTCGGGCGATCAGATCTGGAGCTTCAAGGAGCGCGGCGCCGGACGGATCACCTGGGAATTGGGCCGAAGCCTGACGGACGATCCCAGAGTCGATCTCCGGCTCGGCCGCAATGCCACGGAGGTCCGCACCGACGCCGACGGCGTCGAAGTCGATGCTGTGTGCGAGGGCCACACCGAGACCTTCCGCGGCGACGCCGTGGTCATGGCGGTGTCCGGCAACAAGGTGTCGGCGCTGATGCCGGCGCTGGATGCGGAGCGACGGGCGTTCTTCGACAGCGTCGACTACGCCGGACATCACATCGTGTACTATCTGCTCGATCGTCCCAAGGGTGATCTGCTCGACACCTACGTCCTGCCCGCGGCCGACGGCTTCCGCCGCACCGGCAATCTGCGGTTCACCGACATGGGCAACGGCACCACCTTCGCGCATTCGCAATGGAAGGATTGGGGCTGCCGGCAGCATGCCGACGCCAGCACTGCGGACCTGCTGACCATCGCCTGGAGCGATGTCGTCGACGCGCTGCCCCAGCTCGCCGAGACGCGGGTGATCGACAGCTTCATCTCGCGCCAGCCCGACGCGATCTGCAAGCGGCCGAAGGGTTACATCCGCAGCCTGCGCCGCTTTCTGGATCTCGGTCCGATGCCGCGCGTCGCATTCTGCGGCGACTATCTCACCAACAGCACGGTCGGTCAGTCGCATTGGTCGGGGCTGCAGGCGGCCGAAGACCTGATCGGACGCGGCGCTTAAAGCGGTTGAGTTTGTCGTGAAATCAGAGCTCGCACTTGGGACGCCTGCTCCAAGCACGACCTCATGGTGAGGAGGCGCGAAGCGCCGTCTCGAACCATGCGCCACTGTTACTGCGTGGCGACATCCTTCGAGACGCCCGGCTTCGCCGGGCTCCTTGTATTAGCGCGACCTGCTATCCTTCATCGTTCCTTTCAGGGAATGCCCCATCCCGGACGGCCATCCGGGATGGGGCGCGAGCAAGATCGCGATCGGCTCTTCATCAGGCCCGGATGGTTGAAGGAACTGAGGGTTCGCATCACAAGGAGGGGATGACAAAGATGGCCAAGCTTAGCATGGTCTGCGCCGGCATCGACATCGGCAAATTCAAGCTCGACGCGGCGATCGAAGGCCGCAACGAGAACCTGGAAGTCGGCAACTCGCCTGACGGCTACATCGCCTTGGCCGCCTGGCTGCGC
>JACRJB010000048.1 GCA_016215605.1 Rhodopseudomonas palustris | reverse complement strand
TCATCGCCACATCCACGGAGGAGCCGGACGCGGCGGTGGTTCGGCCCGGGGCGGCTCTGCACGAGGCGGCGGTGGCGGCGGCGGTGCAGCCGCGGGCGGCGGGGCTGCGTGAGGCGCGGCCGGCGGTTCGGCGATTCGGCCGGCGGGCGGCGCAGCGGCGGGCGGGGCGGGACGATGCGGCGCTGCGCCCGGAGGCGGCCCCTTCGGCTCGCCGGCCGGCGGGCCCTTCTTCTCTTCGCCCTTTTCCGCGCCCGGCGCGGCTTGCGCCATCACCATCGGCACGGAGTCGGCGCGCGCCGGAAGGCTCGCGGATTGCCAGGACGCGATGGCGGTGGTGGCGAGCAAGGCTAGCTGGATTCTCTTCATTGGTATTCCCTGCGAATCAAACGCTGCGAGCCGAACTATCCATTTGCGTGGAGCCGGCTCGATCGTTCGATCAACGATGACCCGTGGGGCCGGATTGTGGCGGTCCGCTTCACGCCGTTGCTAATTATTTCGCGCCGCGTTGCGGTGTCGCGCGGCGCTATTCATCGAGCATTCAGGCGCAGGTTCCGCAGCAGCTTCGATCGATTGACGATGCATGCACGGATTCGGGAGAGGCGCTCGACGCGTCTCTCCCGGAGGCGAACTAAGTGCTGCTCACATGATCGCCGGATTCGGTGCGCCGGGTCCCGGCGAAGGTGGGGTTGGTACTTCGTCCGGCGTTTGTCCCGGCAGCTCCTCGGGGATCGGCGGCGCGCCGGGCTCCTCGATCGGCGGCGGAATATCCGGGTTCGGGTTGCCCGGTGGGGATTCCGGCGGTGGCTCGGTCGGCGTGCCGGGCGTGCTCGGCGGCACCTCCGGCGGCGGCTCGACCGGCCCCGGCGTGTCGGGGACGTCTTGCGGCTCTGGCGTCATCAGATCGCGACCTTGCGATTCTCGCCGAGATCCGGACGTGTGCCGGTCGCCGCGGCCACCGCCATTTTCACGTAGCTGACGATGGTGCCGGGCGAATCCCAGTATTCGGCCTCTTCGGGCGTGACCTTGAGAATACGAATGTTCGGATCTTCAGGGCTGTCCCACCAGGCCTTCGCGGCGGTGCCGAACAGCTCCTTGATCTTGGCGCGGTCGTTGGAGATCGCACCATAGCCGGACACCGAAACGTATTTCTGCGCGCTGGCATCCGCGAAGCCGAGATTGACGTGGTGATCGTTCGCGATCTCCTCGTCCTTGTGACGGCGCGCGTCGGTGAGGAAGTAGATAGCGCCTTCTTCGGGGCGAATATAGGCCGCCATCGGCCGCGACCGGATCTTCTCGCCGTCGCGCGTCGCCAGCATCGCGAAGGTGATTTTCTTCATCAGATCCCAGGCGTGCTGCGCGTCGCCTTTAGTGTTGGATGTCGCCGCCATGTTTCTCTCCCTGTGCTTGAGCGGCGATAACGATTGCTCGGCAGCGATGTTCCGAGAGGCTGGTCCCCCCCCCCGCTCTCCGTCATTGCGAGGAGCGAAGCGACGAAGCAATCCAGCGCAGTGCATGGAGCTGGATTGCTTCGCTGCGCTCGCAATGACGGGGAGAGGCCTCGCGCAAAACAAAACGGCCGGGCGTCAGCCCGGCCGTTGCGAAGCGATGAGGAAGCTTGCGCGCTCAGATCTGGCGTTCGACCAGCTTGAGCTTGAGATTGGCGATCGCTTCCGACGGGTTGAGGCCCTTCGGGCACGCTTTGGCGCAGTTCATGATGGTGTGGCAGCGATAGATCCGGAACGGATCCTCGAGATTGTCGAGACGCTCGCCGGTGGCTTCGTCGCGGCTGTCCTCGACCCAGCGGGTCGCCTGCAGCAGCGCGGCCGGTCCGAGGAAGCGGTCGGAATTCCACCAATAGCTCGGGCACGAAGTCGAGCAGCAGGCGCACAGGATGCACTCGTACAGACCGTCGAGCTTCTCGCGATCCTCGTGGCTCTGCCGCCATTCCTTCTGCGGCGTCGGCGTCACGGTCTGCAGCCAAGGCTGGATCGAGGCGTACTGCGCGTAGAAATTGGTGAGGTCGGGCACCAGGTCCTTGACTACCGGCTGATGCGGCAGCGGGTTGATCTTGACCGCGCCGTCGCGGACGTCGTCCATCGCCTTGGTGCAGGCCAGCGTGTTCTCGCCGTCGATGTTCATCGCGCAGGAGCCGCACACGCCCTCGCGGCAGGAGCGGCGGAAGGTCAGCGTCGGATCGATGTTGTTCTTGATCCAGATCAGGCCGTCGAGCACCATCGGGCCGCAATCGTGCTTGTCGACGTAGTAGGTGTCGACGCTCGGGTTCTTGCCGTCGTCGGGATTCCAGCGATAGACGCGGAATTCGCGGACCTCGGTCGCGCCTTCCGGCTTCGGCCATTCCTTGCCGCCGACGATCTTCGAGTTCTTCGGAAGTGCGAATTCAACCATCTCGTTGCCTCTGGCTCTGTTCGTCATTGCCGGGCTTGACCCGGCAATCCATCTTCTTGCGAAGAAAGATGGATGCCCGGGTCAAGCCCGGGCATGACGATCTAGGATCAATACACCCGCGGCTTCGGCGGGATGTACTGCACGTCGTTGGTCATCGTGTAGTCGTGGACCGGCCGGTAATCGATCGTGGTGCCGCCATTGTCGCCGATCCAGGCGAGGGTGTGCTTCATCCACTGCGCGTCGTCGCGATCCGGGAAGTCCTCGCGGGCGTGGGCGCCGCGGCTCTCGGTGCGGTTGGCGGCCGAGTTCATCGTCACCACCGCCTGGATGATCAGATTGTCGAATTCCAGCGTCTCGACCAGATCGGAATTCCACACCAGCGAGCGGTCGGACACGCCGACGTCGCCGACGCCGCCGTGGACCTTGTGGATCAGGTCCTTGCCTTCGGCCAGAACCTCGCCAGTGCGGAACACGGCGCAATTGTTCTGCATCACCGACTGCATGCTTTCGCGCAGCTTGGCGGTCGGCGTGCCGCCCTTGGCGTAGCGGTATTTGTCGAGCCGACCCAGCGACATGTCGGCGGATCCCGCCGGCAGTTCCGGCTGCTTGCCGTTCGGCGTCAGCTTCTCGGCGCAGCGCAGCGCCGCGGCGCGGCCGAACACCACGAGGTCGATCAGCGAATTGGAACCGAGGCGGTTGGCGCCGTGCACCGAGACGCAGGCGGCTTCGCCGATCGCCATCAGGCCGGGGACCACCGCATTGTCGTCGCCGTCCTTCTTGGTGACGACCTCGCCGTGGAAGTTCGTGGGAATGCCGCCCATGTTGTAGTGCACGGTCGGCAGGATCGGGATCGGCTCGCGGGTGACGTCGACGCCGGCGAAGATCCGCGCCGATTCCGAAATGCCCGGCAGCCGCTCGGCCAGCACTTCCGGGGCCAGATGGTCGAGGTGCAGGAAGATGTGGTCCTTCTTCTTGCCGACGCCGCGGCCTTCGCGCATTTCGATCGTCATCGCGCGCGAGACGACGTCGCGCGAGGCGAGATCCTTGGCGGACGGCGCGTAGCGCTCCATGAAGCGCTCGCCTTCGGAATTGACCAGATAGCCGCCTTCGCCGCGCGCACCTTCGGTGACGAGGCAGCCCGAGCCGTAGATGCCGGTCGGGTGGAACTGCACGAACTCCATGTCCTGCAGCGGCAGGCCGGCGCGCAGCGCCATCGCGCCGCCGTCACCGGTGCAGGTGTGCGCCGAGGTGCAGGAGGCGTAGGCGCGGCCGTAGCCGCCGGTGGCGAGGATCGTGGTCTGGGCCTTGAAGCGATGGATGGTGCCGTCGTCGAGCTTCAGCGCGACGACGCCGCGGCAGCAGCCCTGATCGTCCATGATCAGGTCGATGGCGAAGAACTCGATGTAGAACTCGGCCGAATGGCGCAGCGCCTGGCCGTACATCGTGTGCAGCATCGCGTGGCCGGTGCGGTCGGCGGCCGCGCAGGTGCGCTGCGCCTGACCCTTGCCGAAGTCCAGCGTCATGCCGCCGAACGGCCGCTGGTAGATCTTGCCGTCTTCGGTGCGCGAGAACGGCACGCCCCAATGCTCGAGCTCGTAGACCGCCTCGGGCGCGTTGCGCACCATGTATTCGATCGAATCCTGATCGCCGAGCCAGTCCGACCCCTTCACGGTGTCGTACATGTGCCAGCGCCAGTCGTCCTTGTGCATGTTGCCGAGCGACGCCGAGATGCCGCCCTGTGCCGCCACGGTGTGGGAGCGGGTCGGAAACACCTTGGTGATGCAGGCGGTGCGCAGCCCCGCCTCGCTACAGCCCACCACCGCACGCAGACCAGCGCCGCCGGCGCCGACCACGACGACATCGTAGACGTGGTCTTCGATCGGATAGGCGTGGCCGCCCGCGGCCGCTGCGCCGTTGCCGTTCGCCGCCATGCGTTACACTCCGGATGCGAGTTTGAAGATCGCGAAGATCGCGGCGAGCGCCACGGCGATCGAGAAGAAGTTGTTGGCCATCACAGTGACGAGCTTGAGCTTCTCGTTCTGGATGTAGTCCTCGATCACCACCTGCATGCCGATCTTCATGTGGATCGCGCTGGCGATGATGAACAGGATCATGATCAGCGAGATCAGCGGCGAGCCGAGGATCTGCGCCGCGCCGGCCTGGTTGCGGCCGAGCAGCATCATGATCACCACGATCACCGGCAGGATCAACAGGGTCATGGCGACGCCGGTGATGCGCTGGCGCCAGAAATCCGAGGTGCCGGAGCCGGCGGGCCCGAGCTTGCGCACCTTGCCCATCGGCGTGCGCATCGAGGTCACATGCTTTTGCGCGCCGTGCGCTCCCTCCGCGCTCATCGTGCGACTCCCATCGAGAAGGCGATCACCCAGAGCAGCACGGTGAGGAGCACGCCGCCGATCAATGCGGCCCAGGTCAACCACTCGCGGTCGGCGGTCTTGAAGCCGTAGCCGAGATCCCAGACGAAGTGGCGGACGCCGCTGAGCAGATGATGCATCAGCGCCCAGGTGTAGCCGAACAGGATCAGGCGACCGATCCAGCTTCCGGTGAAGGCCTGCACATTGGCGTAGGCGGCGGGACCCGCGGCGCAGGCGATCAGCCACCAGGCCAGCAGAAGGGTTCCAAAATACAGTGCGATGCCGGTGGCGCGATGGACGATGGACAAGGCCATCGTCAGGCTCCAGCGGTAGGCCTGCATATGGGGCGAAAGCGGTCGGTCGATCCTGGCGGTCATCGGCTGCTATGGGTTGGCTGCGAGCGGACAGGGCCCGGTCACGGCTCGCGAAGGTGACCCTATTTACGAAGGACATTCATCGAGTGCAACGGCGAATTCACATATTAGGAACGTCTGTTCATACTTTGAAGAATACGCCGCACCAACGCGATGGTGCTGGCTGCCGCACCTCGGCCGAGTCAGCAAATGAAACGAGATTCAGACCTCGTGCCCGAACACAAAGGTCCGAAGCCGGATGATAAAGGTAAGTCGTTGCAGCAATTTCGAACCGCTCTAACGCTGCACGGCACAGCTTCGCTTTGCGGCATCGCACCACCGTGCGATGGTCGTCCACCCACCCCGCCCGAGGTCCGATGACCCAAGTCCACGCGCACGATCACCCTCCGGGCCGCGAGGGCCATGATCACCCGCACGATCACGGCCATGCGCATGGCCATGCGCACGGTGCGCATACCCACGCGCCGACCGATTTCGGCCGCGCCTTCGCGATCGGCATCGGGCTCAACATCGTGTTCGTGATCGCCGAGGCCGTGTTCGGCTGGCTCGGCAACTCGATGGCGCTGATCGCCGACGCCGGCCACAACCTGTCCGACGTGCTCGGCCTCGCCGTGGCCTGGATTGCGGCCGAACTGTCGAAGCGGCCGCCCTCGGCGCGGTTCACCTATGGGTTGCGCGGCTCGTCGATCCTCGCGGCGCTGTTCAATGCGGTGTTCCTGCTGCTGGCCGTCGGCGCGATCGGCTGGGAAGCGATCGTGCGCCTGTTCAATCCGGAGCCGGTCGCCAGCGTCACCATGATGGTGGTCGCGGGGCTCGGCATCGCCATCAATGCCGCTACGGCCTGGCTGTTCTTCTCCGGGCGCCACAGCGATCTCAATATTCGCGGCGCCTATCTGCACATGGTCGCCGATGCCGCGGTGTCGGCTGCGGTGGTGGCGGCGGGGCTGGTGATCCTGTTCACCGGCTGGACCTGGATCGATCCGGCGGTCAGCCTGGTTGTGGGCCTGGTGATCGTCTGGGGTACCTGGGGCCTGCTGCGCGACTCGACAGCGATGTCGCTCGATGCGGTGCCGCGCGGCATCGATCCGACCGCGGTGCGCGCGTTCCTCGCCGGCCGGCCCGGCGTGACGCAACTGCACGATCTGCACATCTGGCCGATGTCGACCACCGAAGTGGCGCTGACCTGCCATCTGGTGATGCCGTCCGGCTCGCCCGGCGACGCCTTTCTGCTCGAGATCGCCCACGAGCTGCAGCACGATTTCGGCATCGCCCACGCCACCGTGCAGATCGAAACCGACCCGGCCTCGTGCGCGCTGGCCCCGGATCACGTGGTGTAGGGGAGGGCGCGGGGATTGGGCAGCCCGGCTGCTGACTTCGAGCCGCTGCGGCTGCGGTCTCCCCTCCCCCTTGCGGGGAGGGGTCGGGGGTGGGGGTCCCCAGACGCAGTGCCCGCGGACCCCCACCCCGGCCTCCGCTTCGCTCGGCCGACCCTCCCCGCAAGGGGGAGGGGGTACAACAGGCGCCTCGCGTCTCACTCATCGTTAGTTAGTTCGTCCGCCCCATCCCCGTCATTCCGGGGCGCTCGCGTCAGTGAGCGAACCCGGAATCTCGACGTGCTGGAAACGGCCTGTCGCGCAACAACTTCGGGATTCCGGGTTCGCGCGCGAAGGGCGCGCGCCCCGGAATGACGGGGCGGCAGAGCGCCGAGTTGTTACTTGTAAATGTCCTTGTACGTCTCGCGCAGGACGTTCTTCTGGACCTTGCCCATGGTGTTGCGCGGCAGGTCGTCGACGAACAGCACCTTCTTCGGCATCTTGAACTTGGCGATCTGACCGTCGAGACCTTTCAGCACCTGAGCCTCGTCGATCGACGCGCCCTTGTCGCGCACCACGACGGCGGTGACGCCTTCGCCGAAATCGGCGTGCGGTACGCCGATCACCGCGGACTCGACCACGCCCGGCATGGCGTCGATCTCGCTCTCGATTTCCTTGGGATAGACGTTGAAGCCGCCGGTGATCACCAGATCCTTGCCGCGGCCGAGAATGTGGACGTAGCCCTTGTCGTCGATCTTGCCGAGGTCGCCGGTGATGAAGAAGCCGTCGTCGCGGAATTCGGCCTTGGTCTTTTCCGGCATCCGCCAATAGCCCTTGAACACGTTCGGGCCCTTCACCTCGATCATGCCGATCTCGCCGCGCGGCAATTCCTTGCCGGTCTCCGGATCGGTGACCCGCGCCGACACGCCGGGCAGCGGCAGGCCGACCGCGCCGGGCACGCGGTCGCCGTCATACGGATTCGAGGTGTTCATGTTGGTCTCGGTCATGCCGTAGCGCTCCAGCACGGCGTGACCGGTGCGCGCGGACCATTCGCGATGCGTATCGGCGAGCAGCGGCGCCGAGCCGGAGATGAACAGCCGCATGTGGCTGGTCGAGTCCTTGGTCAGCCGCGGGCTCTGCAGTAGGCGGGTGTAGAACGTCGGCACGCCCATCAGCACGGTGGCGCGCGGCATCAGGTCGATGATCTTGTCCGGGTCGAGCTTGGGCAGGAAGATCATCGACGCGCGCGCGAACAGCGTGACGTTGCTGGCCACGAACAGCCCGTGGGTGTGATAGATCGGCAGCGCGTGGATCAGCACATCGTCCGGCGTGAATCGCCAGTAATCGACCAGCGTCAACGAATTCGACGCCAGATTGTCGTGGCTCAGCATCGCGCCCTTGGAGCGGCCGGTGGTGCCGGACGTGTACAGGATCGCGGCGAGATCGTCGGCGCCGCGCGGCACGGTAGCGAACGTGGCGCTCGCCTGCGCGGCCGCGTCGGTCAGTGACCCCTGGCCATCGGCGCCGAGTGTCTCGACGGCGGCGTTCACCTTGGCGGCGATTGCCGCGATGCCGTCGCGCTTCGACGGATCGCACACCACCAGCGACGGCTCGGCATCGGTGATGAAGTACTCGAGTTCGTGCAGCGTATAGGCGGTGTTGAGCGGCAGATACACCGCGCCGGCCCGCACCGTCGCCAGATACAGCACCAACGCCTCGACCGATTTCTCGGTTTGCGCCGCAACACGGTCGCCGGTCTTCACGCCGCGCGCCACCAGCACATTGGCAACGCGGCCGGCGCGCGCCACCAACTCGCCGTAGCTGATGGCGCCGCCGTCCGCGGTCTCGATCGCGAGCTTGTCGGAATCGTCAAGCGCATCGAACAGGCGGGCAAACAGATTGGCGTTCATGATGGTGTTCCGTGCGCGTTCATGCATCATTCGGGAAGGGCGATTGCATAGCAAGAACGCCCGCAACAAAGCAACGGAGACAGTTTGCATGACGAATAGCGGGAAACGCGTGGCCTGGATCACCGGCGGGGGCAGCGGCATCGGCGCGGCCGGCGCCGAAGCGCTCGCAGCCGATGGCTTTACCGTGGTGGTGTCGGGGCGGCGGCAGGACGCGCTCGACGCCGTGACCGCGGGGATCATCGCCAAAGGCGGTGCGGCCGAAGCGCTCGCCCTCGACGTCAGCGACTCCGCTGCGGTGACGGCCGCCGCCGACCGGATTCTCGCCACGCATGGCCGGATCGACTGTCTGGTCAATTCCGCCGGCATCAATGTGCCGAAACGCTCATGGGCCGACATGGAGCTCGACGGCTGGAACAAGCTCGTCGAGATCAACCTCAACGGCGTGTTGTATTGCATGCGCGCGGTGCTGCCGGCGATGCGCGCCCAGAAGGACGGCTGCATCATCAACGTGTCGTCCTGGGCCGGGCGTCACGTTTCGAAAATGCCGGGCCCGGCCTACACCACCACCAAACACGCGGTGCTGGCGCTGACGCATTCGTTCAACATGGACGAATGCGTCCACGGCCTGCGCGCCTGCTGCCTGATGCCGGCCGAGGTCGCCACCCCGATCTTGAAGATGCGTCCGGTGGTGCCGAGCGCCGAGGATCAGGCGCGGATGCTGCAGCCCGACGATCTCGGTCGCACCATCGCCTTCGTGGCGTCGATGCCGAAGCACGTCTGCGTCAACGAGATCCTGATCAGTCCGACCTGGAATCGGTCGTTCGTCGGCGGGTTGTGAGTTGGGCTCCCTCTCCCGCTTGCGGGAGAGGGAGTTCGGCGGCGGTTGAGGAGGCTTGGATTTTCAATTTCGACTATCAATGAAGTAACAAGAGCCGGAGTTCATCTCCATCGTCCGCAACTCGATCAGCGCGCCCCCTCTCCCGCTTGCGGGAGAGGGTTGGGGTGAGGGAAACGGCGGTTGCGACCTTTCGCCACTTTATGAGCAAGCCCGACGACATCCCTCGCGCGGCGCGCGCAAACGTCGATCGTCGCGATTAGTTTCATGATGCGACAAAAAAGATTGTCTGAAACTGCCCCCAGAACCTCCCGTAGCTCGCTGCAACGACGGAGCCCTTCAGCCCCCCATGCGCCGTCGTTACGAAACCTCGCCCGCGTGCTTGGCCGCGGGTTCAACCGAATCGGGAGACGAAACATGTCGAAGCGAATTGCCTATCTGTCCGCCGCCGCGCTGAGCGCGCTGGCCTTCACCGCCACCGTGACCGCGCCGGCCAACGCCGAATCCAAGAAGATGATGAAGAGCGAGATGAGCGGCGACACCGTGATGGTCGGCGGCGCGCCGATGTATCCGTCGAAGAACATCGTCGAGAACGCCGTCAACTCCAAGGATCACACCACGCTGGTCGCCGCCGTGAAGGCCGCCGGCCTGGTCAAGACGCTGGAAGGCAAGGGCCCGTTCACGGTGTTCGCGCCGACCAATGCGGCGTTCGGCAAGCTGCCGGCCGGCACCGTCGACACGCTGGTGAAGCCGGAGAACAAGAAGCAGCTCACCAAGATCCTCACCTATCACGTGGTCCCCGGCAAGCTCGCCGCCGCCGATCTCACCGACGGCAAGAAGCTGACCACCGTCGAAGGCGAAGTGCTGACCGTGAAGCGGATGGGCGATCAGGTGATGCTGGTCGACACCAAGGGCGGCAGCTCGACCGTGACGATCCCGAACGTCAACCAGTCGAACGGCGTGATCCACGTCGTCGATACGGTCCTGATGCCCTCGTAACGACTGCTTCCGCCGCTTTCAACGTCCCCCAGGGCGGCGGATCAGGCGGCGACGACGTCGCTGCGCGAAGCGCGGGCCGGGCAACCGGCTCGCGTTTTCGTGATCGGGATCGCTGCTCCGATCTGGCAGTGAACGGGAAGCAGCCGTAACGCCGCGGGGTTATGGTCCGTAGACTCGAAGGCAACCGCTTTCAGGACGAACCGCTTCAGGAAATCCCCGATGTCGAGCACGACGATCAGCGAACAGGTCAGCGCCGGAGCAGCCGGCGCCGACACGACGGGCAAAGTGATCCAGCCCGCCTGGGTGCGGATCATGCACTGGATCAACGCCGCGGCGATGATCGTGATGATCATGTCCGGCTGGCAGATCTACAACGCCTCGCCGTTGTTCGATTTCCAGTTTTCGCGCAGCATCACGCTGGGTGGATGGCTCGGCGGTGGCCTGCTGTGGCACTTTGCGGCGATGTGGGTGCTGATGCTGAACGGCCTGCTGTATCTCGTCGTCGGTCTCGCCACCGGCCGTTTCCGCCGCAAGCTGCTGCCGATCACGCCGAGCGGCGTCGCCTCGGATCTCGTCAAGGCGGCGACCTTCAAATTGTCGCACAGCGATCTCACCACCTACAATTTTGTCCAGAGACTGCTCTACGCCGGCATCATCGTGGTCGGCATCGTCGTGGTGCTGTCCGGTTTGTCGATCTGGAAGCCGGTGCAGTTTCAGGTGCTCACGGCGCTGTTCGGCGGCTACGACATCGCGCGCTACGTGCACTTCTTCGCGATGGCGGCGATCGTGGCGTTCCTGGTCGTTCATATCGCGCTCGCGGTGCTGGTGCCGAAGAGCCTGCGCGCGATGATCATCGGGAGATAACAATGCTGCGTATCAAATCCCTGCTGATCCCCGGCGTCGACAAGAAGCTGCTGGTCAAGGACGCGGCGGCGCTGATGCCGGACGTGACGCGCCGGCGCTTCCTCACCGGCGGCGCCAGCCTCGGCGCGCTGACGCTGCTGACCGGCTGCGACGTCATCGACGGCGCCTCGGCCGAGAGCCTGCTCGCCAAAGTGTCGAAGTTCAACGATTCGGTGCAGGCGGCGATCTTCAATCCCAACACGCTGGCGCCGACCTACAGCGAGAAGGACATCACCCGGCCGTTTCCGTTCAACGCCTATTACTCGCTCGACGAGGCGCCCGACATCGACGGCAAGGAGTGGAAGCTCGAGGTCACCGGTCTGGTCGACAACAAAAAGAGCTGGACGGTCGAGGAGCTCGGCCAGCTTCCCGAGGTGAAGCAGATCACCCGGCACATTTGCGTCGAGGGCTGGAGCGCGATCGGCTCGTGGAGCGGCGTGCGGCTGAGCGACTTCCTCAAGCTGGTCGGCGCCGACACCAAGGCGAAGTACGTCTGGTTCCGCTGCGCCGACGACTACACGTCGCCGATCGACATGCCGACGGCGCTGCACCCGCAGACCCAGATGACGCTGAAATACGACGGCCAGGTGCTGCCGCGCGCCTACGGCTATCCGATGAAGATCCGGATTCCGACCAAGCTCGGCTTCAAGAATCCCAAATACGTCGTCGCGATGGAAGTCACCAACGACTACAAGGGCGGCTATTGGGAAGACCAGGGCTACAATTCGTTCAGCGGGAGCTGATCCCTTTCCCCAACCCCGTCATTCCGGGGCACGCGCGCAGCGCGTGAACCCGGAATCCAGCGCTGTTCTGCGAGTTCGCCGCGTGCCCCGAACGTCGAGATTCCGGGTTCGCCCGCTGCGCGAGCGCCCCGGAATGACGGCCGTGGATCGGATCAATCCCCGCGCCGTAACGGCCGCTGGAATGCCGAGAGCAGTGCGCCGAACGCCAGCGTCGCGGCCGAGATGGCGAGCCCCGAGGACAGGCTGCCGATCGCGTCGGTGATCGCGCCGACCACCAGCGGGCCGAGGGTCTGGCCGATGCCGAATGCGATCGTCATCGCGGCGATCGCGCCCGGCCAGGCCGCCTGCGCATAGTTGAAGCGGACGAAGGCGGTGGTCGAGGCAACCACCGCGAAGAACGAGACACCGAACACCAGCGCCGAGATCGCCAGCATCGGCGCCGACAGTCCGAACAGCGGCAGCGCCGCGCCGATCGCATTGACGCCGAGAATGATCGTGGTCGACACCCCGCCGCGGTCGAGCGCCATCACCCGTCGCCACACCCATGGCGTGACGAATGCGCTGCACCCGATCAGGCACCAGAACGCGCTCTGCGCCGCCGCGCCGCCACCGGCGTCGCGCACATAGGCGATCATGAATGTCATGTAGGCGATGTAACCGGCGCCGAACATGAAATAGCCGACCAGATAGATCAGCACCGGCCGGATCGTGAATCGCGTCGCCGTGCCGCCGCTCATGCTGCCGTGGCTGTCGAGCGGGGCGAGCAGCAGCGGCAGCGTCATCGCGGCCGACAGCGCGGCCATCACCAGCCAGCCGATCCACCACGAACCTGGGCCGGCCGCCTGCAGCAGAAACGGCGTGATCAGCCCCGATGACAGGATGCCGATCCCGGGCCCCGCATAGAACAGGCTGAGCAGGAACGCCGAGCGCGCCGGCTGCGTCTGCGCGATCGTGGTCGCGAGCGCGCCGCCGGCGACGAAGGCCAGCGCCGCGCCGATCCCGGCGATCAAGCGGGCCGCCGACAGCAGGATGAAATTGCCCGACAGCGCGCACAGCGCCAGCGACAGCACACAGGCCAGCGTCCCGACGCGGACGATCGCGGAGAGGCCATAGCGACGGACCAGCCCCGAGGTGACGAGCGCGCCGACCAGATAGCCTGCGGCGTTGACGGTATTCATGAACCCGGCGGCCGAATACGACCATTGCAGGCTGTCGCGCATGTCCGGCAGCAGCAGCGAATAGGCGAAACGGCCAATTCCCAGCCCCACGGTCGGCGCGAGCGACAGGATCAGAATCAGGCGCGCCGGATGAACGGGCGGCGCCTCGGTGCGGTCGAGCAGGGTCAAGCGTTTCTCCCGCCGCCATTGTGGCAGGGAGTTCGCCGATAGGGCAACCGGCCGCCCCGCAACACTGTCTTGCCAAGGTGGCAACAGCGCTTTAGCACTCGGCCCAATTTTCCAGGCCGTCATTGCCGGGCTTGACCCGGCAATCCAGCGTCTTCCGAAAGAAGATGGATGCCCGGGTCAAGCCCGGGCATGACGCCTTCACTCAAGCGAGATCCACATGGCGACGCATAAACTGCTCCTGCTCCCCGGCGACGGCATCGGCACCGAAGTGATGGCCGAGGTGTCGCGGCTGATCGACTGGCTCAACAAGGCCGGCATCGCCAGCTTCGAGACCGAGCACGGGCTGGTCGGCGGCGCCGCCTACGACGCCGACAAGGTCGCGATCACCGACGCCACGATGGCGAAGGCGATGGCGTCCGACGCCGTGATCTTCGGCGCGGTCGGCGGCCCGAAATGGGACGCGGTGCCGTACGACGCGCGGCCCGAGGCCGGCCTGCTGCGGCTGCGCAAGGATCTGGCGCTGTTCGCCAATCTCCGCCCGGCGGTGTGCTACCCGGCGCTCGCGGAGGCCTCCAGCCTCAAGCCCGAGGTGGTCGAAGGCCTCGACATCATGATCGTCCGCGAGCTGACCGGCGGCGTGTATTTCGGCGAGCCGAAGACCATCACCGATCTCGGCAACGGCCAGAAGCGTGCGATCGATACCCAGGTGTACGACACCTACGAGATCGAGCGGATCGGCCGGGTGGCGTTCGACCTCGCCCGCAAGCGCCGCAACAAGGTCACCTCGATGGAGAAGCGCAACGTCATGAAGACGGGCGTGCTCTGGAACGAGGTGATCACCCAGGTGCACCAGCGCGAATACAAGGACGTCCAGCTCGAGCACCAGCTCGCCGATTCCGGCGGCATGAACCTCGTCAAGTGGCCGAAGCAGTTCGACGTCATCGTCACCGACAATCTGTTCGGCGACATGCTCAGCGACATCGCCGCGATGCTGACCGGCTCGCTCGGCATGCTGCCGTCGGCCTCGCTCGGCGAAGTCGACGCCAAGACCGGCAAGCGCAAGGCGATGTACGAGCCGGTGCACGGCTCGGCGCCCGACATCGCCGGCAAGGGCATGGCCAATCCGGTGGCGATGCTGGCCTCGTTCGGCATGGCGCTGCGCTATTCGCTCGACATGGGCGAACTCGCCGACAAGCTCGACGAATCGATCGCCGCCGTGCTCGCCCGGGGCCTGCGCACTGCCGACATCAAGAGCGAAGGCTCGACCGTGGTGTCGACCAGCCAGATGGGCGAAGCCATCGTGCAGGAGCTGCAGGCGCTGCACGGGTAAGCGACGGGGTGAGCGCGTCGCAAACTCTCCGACGTCATTCGCGGGCTTGACCCGCGAATCCATCTTGCGATGGGCGATGGACCGCCGGATCAAGTCCGGCGGTGACGGGTGGATCAGAACCCAAACAAAAATGCCCGGCCAAGCCGGGCATTTTCGGATCTGGATGTGTGCGCCGCTCAGTACAGCGGGAAGCGCTCCGGGTAGCCGCCGAGGTCGGACGGCGGATTGAGCGGGGCGCGGTCGAGCGTGCGCTGGCCGTTCTCGCGGGCGAACGAATAGCCCGGCGGGAAGGCGTAGTCGGAGAACTTGCGGTCGCCCGGCAGCACTTCGGTGCCGGCATCGAGCCAGGACCGCTTGGTGACGTAGACGCGGGTGCGCGGGCCGGCCTGATACGACACGTTCGGGCCGCGGGCGCCGTAACGGACCTGATCCCGGGTCTGGTAGACGCGCTTCTTGGACGGCTGCTGCGCATCCGCTGATTCGACGCCGATCGCGACCACGGCCACCGTCGCGAGCAACGCCGCAAACGTCTTCGCGCAGGTCTTGGCGGCAGGGAATTTCAAGGTCATCGGGTCCTCATCGGCAGGCGCATTGCGAATTTCGTCTCTTTGTAGCCGTCTCGGTGGCTGCGCCACAAGGTCAAACGAGCCACACCCGGCGACAATCCTTCAATCCGGCGTCCGCAAAAATGTTGCATCCAGACAGCCAGTTGGGTCGCCCGGCCGGCGATTCGCCGATCGGTGATCACAGCCGGCGCGGCGGCCGCGGCGGCCTGGTGTCGACGGTCTGCGACACCGGATCCGCCGTGCAGCGGCCCGGCCGCTTCGCCATGGTGTCGATGAATGCCTGGGCGCCGGCGGAGGGTAGCCGGCCGGCGATGACGAGGCGATCGAGCATGCAGGCCAGCGCCGAGGGGCTGGGGCGGGCGCCGTTGGCCTCACAGAACCAGCCGCGGTAGGTGAAGCTGGCGTTGTCGAACCGGCTGGCATAGCCGAGGCAGAGCTTGATCCGGCCATCGACGTCCGCCTCGAACTGGGCGGCGCGGATCGGGCCGAACCGGGTCTCGAGATCGTAGTGGGTCTGCGGATAGCTGTACCTGGCCCGCGCAAACTCGCGAATGTCGGGCAGTTGGGTGAACGAGGCCGACGAGAGGTTCTGCAAGGTCTGCGACGGCATCGTCACCAGCAGCCGGAAGTCGGTGTCGCGATCGTAGATCCGGCCGTATTGCACCTCCTGCTGCCAGCCGAAGCCGGATTTCCAGGCCTTGTTGCTCGGCTTCAGCCGTGCCAGCTCGGGAACGGTGATCTGCACCGGCTCCGACGCCGTCGGCACGACGCTCGACACCGCGCTCCAGCCCCGCCACACCGCCAGCGCCACGATGCCGAAGAACAGCGTCCCGGACAGCAGGAAGGCGTAGCGGAAAGCGGTGCCGGCTGTGCCGAGGGCCCCCCGAAATTGGCTGCTCATCATCGATCCCCTCAATTGAGCGACAGTCGTCCTCGCAGGTCCGGGTCGCGTCCGGAAAAAATCCAATCCGTCGATGCCGTGGGCAGCCGCTCGGGACCGCAGCCGGAGCGGCGCAACTCCGCCTGGGCGAAAACCTCGGCCACCGCCGCGTCATTGCCGGCCGACAGCAGCATCAGGCTGTCGAGCAGGCAGGCGATGGTGGCGCGGCGCTGCGGCGCGTTGTCTCCAGCGCAGCTCCAGCCCGCGATCCGCAAGCCCGCCTGGTCGACCGGCTTGACGAAGCCGAGGCAGCCGGCGGCCGGGCTATTGCCGCCAGCGAGGCCGAGCAGCGTCACCGGGCCGAATTTGGTGTCGATCATCCCGGCATGCTGGGTCGCTCCCGTTCCGCCGGGGTCCATCCGCGCCGCCAGTTCCGCCGCGGGCGGCATCTGGCGCGGCGCCTCGCTGCCGAGGCGATAGATCTCGATCTCGGCGGTCGGCGGCTGTCCGGCCGCGCCGAACCGCAGGACGTCCTTGCGGCCGCCCCCCGGATGCCGGAGAATTTCGTATTCGGTGGATCGCCCGGCCTTGTCGGGCTGGCTGACGGCGAAAGCCGGCGGCGAGCGGGTCGCCACGCTCCAGTCCGACCGTTCCGCGGGCGTGGTGGCGGCGGAGATCGCGGCCTCGGTCAGCGGATTCGCCGCATAGAAGACGACCATCCCGATCAACGCCAGGGCGCCCACATAAGCGAGCATGCGGATGGCGGCGTCGCGGCACTCGTCGGCAAAGCTGCGTAAAGCCGGATGAATCCGGGCCTGGGCGGGCCTCGTGGGGACGGCCGGATGAGGACGCATTCTCGCGGACATTCTGGCCTGTCTCGGGCAGGTATTGCGTTGTGTTTAAGGGGTTTCTCGCATAGAAGCGCTGACTTCTCCTTGCTGCGGCGTGCCGCGGCGGAGCAAATTCCTTCGGAGAGTGAACGATGGGTTACAAAGTCGCTGTAGTCGGTGCGACCGGTAATGTCGGGCGCGAAATGCTCGCCATTCTGGACGAACGCAAGTTCCCGGCGGACGAGGTGGTGGCGCTGGCGTCGCGCCGCTCGATCGGCGTCGAGGTCAGCTACGGCGACAAGACCCTGAAATGCAAAGCGCTGGAACATTACGACTTCAGCGACATCGACATCTGCCTGATGTCGGCCGGCGGCAGCGTGTCGAAGGAATGGTCGCCGAAGATCGGCGCGCAGGGCGCGGTCGTGATCGACAATTCGAGCGCGTGGCGGATGGATCCGGACGTGCCGCTGATCGTGCCCGAGGTGAACGCCGCGGCCGCCGCCGGCTTCACCAAGAAGAACATCATCGCCAATCCGAACTGCTCGACCGCGCAGCTCGTGGTGGCGCTGAAGCCGCTGCACGATGCCGCCAAGATCACCCGCGTGGTGGTGTCGACCTATCAGTCGGTGTCGGGCGCCGGCAAGGAAGGCATGGACGAGCTGTTCTCGCAGACCAAGGCCGTCTACACCAACTCCGAACTGGTCAATAAGAAATTCCCGAAGCGGATCGCGTTCAACGTGATCCCCGAGATCGACGTCTTCATGGAGGACGGCTACACCAAAGAAGAATGGAAGATGATGGTCGAGACCAAGAAGATTCTCGATCCCGCCATCAAGCTGTCCGCCACCTGCGTGCGGGTGCCGGTGTTCGTCGGCCATTCCGAAGCGGTCAATATCGAGTTCGAGAACCCGATCAGCGCCGACGAGGCCCGCAACATCCTGCGCAGCGCGCCGGGCTGTCTGGTGATCGACAAGCAGGAGCCGGGCGGCTACGTCACGCCGTATGAAGCCGCCGGTGAGGACGCGACCTATATCAGCCGCATCCGCACCGACCCGACCGTCGACAACGGCCTGGTGCTGTGGTGCGTCTCGGACAATCTGCGCAAGGGCGCGGCGCTGAACGCGATCCAGATCGCCGAAGTGCTGATCAACCGTAAGCTGATCACCGCCAAGCAGAAGGCGGCGTAAATTACGTCGTAGGGTGGGCACGCTTCGCTTTGCCCACCCTCCAGATCTTGCAATGGCCGGGGCTCGTCCCGGCCATTTGCATTCAGGGTCCGCAACGGTACTGACGCGAGCGCGCCGGCGCGCTAGGCTGTTGCAGCTTCATTGC
This sequence comes from Rhodopseudomonas palustris, assembly GCA_016215605.1. Lineage (GTDB taxonomy): Bacteria > Pseudomonadota > Alphaproteobacteria > Rhizobiales > Xanthobacteraceae > Rhodopseudomonas > Rhodopseudomonas palustris_L. The sequence continues at coordinate 93,720 of JACRJB010000048.1, read as the reverse complement.
CCACGGCCGCATCATGACCGACCAGCCCGATCCGCCAAAGCCCCTGTCGTCCACGAAGCGCATCGAGCGCGGTTTCGAGACCGTGCTGTTCAACAGCCGCTGGTTGATGGCGCCGTTCTACTTCGGCCTCGTCGTCAGCCTCGTGGTGCTGCTGTACAAATTCGTGGTGCTGCTCGGCGAACTGATCCTGCACGCGTCGCTCGCCAAGGAATCCGACATCATCCTCGGCGTCCTCAGCCTGATCGACGTGTCGCTCACCGGCAATCTGGTGCTGATCGTGGTGTTCTCCGGCTATGAGAACTTCGTGTCGCGGATCGATCCGCGCAATCACCAGGACTGGCCGGAATGGATGACCAAGGTCGATTTCGCCGGCCTGAAGCAGAAGCTGCTCGCCTCCATCGTGGCGATCTCGGCGATCCAGGTGCTGAAGGCGTTCATGAACCTCGATGCCGGCTACGATTCGACTCGGCTCGGCTGGCTGGTCGGCATCCATCTGGTGTTCGTGGTCTCGACCCTGGTGATGGCGCTATCCGACCGCTGGGGCGGCGACCACGGCAGCGGCGACAAAAGCGGGCACTAGCTCCGATGACCACGTCATGCGCGGGCTGGACCCGCGCATCCATTGTCTTCGTCAGATGACGGATGGACGGGTCGAGCCGGGCCATAACGAGCGTTTGAACAAGCCGCAGGCCGATCGCAGGGCGTTCTCGCTCAGCCGCGCGGGGCGGCCGGGCGAAATTCCTTGCTGTCGGGATCGAGCACGAACAGATCGCCGGCGGCGACGCCGAAATACGCGCCGTGTAGCTGCAGCCGGCCGCGTTCGACCAGGATCTTGATGCAGGGGAAGGTCATCAGGTTTTCGAGGCTGCGGTGCACGGCCGCCTTCTCGATCCGGGTGCGGAAATCCTGCTGGTTTTCGTGGTCGCGCTGCTCGACCACTTCTCCGGGCTTGATGAACATCGACATCCAGCGGCCGATGAAGTCGCTTTCGGTCAGCGGCGGCGTCTTGTCGGTGAACGCCTTGATGCCACCGCACTGAGCGTGGCCGAGCACCACGATGTGCTTGACCTTCAGCACCTGCACGGCGAATTCCAGCGCCGCCGAGACGCCGTGCGCGCCGCCGTCGGGCTCGTACACCGGCACCAGATTGGCGACGTTGCGCACCACGAAGATTTCGCCGGGACCAGCGTCGAAGATCACCTCCGGCGAGACGCGACTGTCGCAGCAGCCGATCACCATCACCTCCGGCGATTGACCGCGCTCCGACAGTTCGCGGTAGCGGGTCTGCTCGGTCGGCAGCCGCTGCGTCCGGAATGCCTCGTAGCCCTCGATCAATGTTTTCGGAAACGACGTCATCAGCGCAGTACCTCCAGGGGACGCGGGTGTATCGCCTATGCGAAAGTGGAACCCGGATCTGCGATCAGGACACGGGCGCGCCTGATCCTGCCCGCATAATCACAGGATGCCGTCGCGAACAAGTCTTCCGGCGCGCAGGCCGAAATGATATCGCCAACGTTTTCCGGGCACCGAGGGAACCGACCGATGATCCGACCGCGCCGCAGCCTGTTGTTCATGCCGGGTTCGAACGCGCGGGCGCTGGAGAAGGCCCGCCTGCTGCCCGCCGACGGCCTGATTCTCGACCTCGAAGACGCCGTGGCGCCGGACGCCAAGGCCACGGCGCGCGATCAGGTCGCGGCCGCGGTCGCCGCCAAAGGCTTCGGGCACCGTGAGGTGCTGGTGCGGATCAACGCGCTGGATTCGCCGTGGTGGCTCGACGACATCGCGATGGCCGCGAAGGTGAAGCCGGACGGCATCCTGGTGCCCAAGGTGTCGAGTGTGGAGGATCTCACGGCGGTCGCCGACCGGCTCAGCGATCTCAATGCCGACATGGCGATCCGGGTCTGGATCATGATCGAGACCGCGCGCGGCGTGCTGCACGCCGAGGAACTGGCGGCGCAGGCGCACGATTCCGAGATGCGGCTGGCCGGCTTCGTGTTCGGGCCGAACGACATTTCGCGCGAGACCGGCATCCGCATGCTGCCGGGGCGCAGCACGATGATCCCGATGATCACCCACTGCATCCTCGCCGCGCGGGTCCACGGCCTCGTCGTGCTCGACGGCCCCTACAGCGACATCGCCAATATCGACGGCTTTGCCCAGGAATGCGCTCAGGCGCGCGACCTCGGCTTCGACGGCAAGACGCTGATCCATCCCGGCCAGATCGACGCCTGCAACGCCACCTTCACCCCGCCGGCGGACGACGTGGCGCAGGCGCGTGCGATCCTGGCCGCGTTCGAGCGCCCGGAAAACCGCGGCCGCGGCGCGATCCAGCTCGACGGCCGCATGGTCGAGCGCCTGCACGCCGAAATCGCCAAGAAGACCATCGCGATCGCGGACGCGATCGAGTTGGCGGGACGGTAAGTCCCGCACGATCGTCGGTCTCGGCCTCACACATTTGGTTTGAGCCGCCAGCCCTGTGGCGAGGCGTTGCGCCATTGTGGGCGGGACGAAAACGCAGCGCTTCAATGAAGCATTCCCAAACGAAAAGGGCGGCCTCGCGGCCGCCCTTCGCAACTCTGACGATCGCTGCAGCGCTTACTCGGCCGCGAGCTTGACGTCCGGCGCGGCGGCGCGGACTTCAGCGTCGACCTGCGCTTCGAACTTGGCGAAGTTCTTCTGGAACATGCCGACCAGCTTGCCCGCGGTGGTGTCGAACGCGGCCTTGTCGGCCCAGGTCTTCACCGGATCGAGGATCTCGCTCGGCACGCCCGGCAGCGCGGTCGGGACCGCGAAGCCGAAGTAAGGATCGGTGCGGAACTCGACATTGCGCAGGCTGCCGTCGAGCGCCGCGGTCAGCAGCGCGCGGGTGACGCTGCCGCACGCGCCGCGCCCCGCCTGTCCTCGCCGCCAGAGCTACGACTTCGCAGTCCATGCATCGCAGACGCTGTGCGAGGTCGCCTAGTCAAGCCGAGCAATGAAGATGGTGAGTTTGCAGCACTTATAATACGCGGGATTGCCCGAAGCGAGAACGGAAAATACAAAGAGGGCGGCAAGGTGCCGCCCTCTTTCGGATATTGAACAACAACATCATTATTCATTCAAATGAAGAGAGCTAACTGTCGCTCGCCCGCCTCGTCTTTTCGTTTGAAGTAGACCCTGCCACCATTCTTATGTTCTTCAACAGCAGCTGCGTAGAGGGTGAGCGCGTTCTTGATCACCTCGGTGATCGAACCAGCATATGTATCACGCTGAAGTTCCTGCAGGCGACCGGTGAGCGAGTCCGGCAAGTACAGGTGAAGTCTCGTGCCTGATTCGGCGCTCTTAGGCCGACCGCGCGGCTTCCGCGCGGCACCGCCCGGGGCAGGCCCGCTCTCGTCAATAACTGTCATGGTAGGACCTCACGGCTAATCGGCACCGCGACCATACGCAGTGCGCGTCATAATTAGACGCGCAAACAATGGGCCTAAAATTCACAAACGTCAACAAGGGTGTCAAAATTTCAGTGAAAAAATATTTTTAGACCCATTTTTTGGGTTGCAGATACATGAAAGGCATTCTAGTCTAAGCGAGGTTCCAGAGAGGAACCTTAGCTCGCATCTCTATTCCCGAGTGCGAGAGCAGCAATCGAGCCATCTCACTTAATCGGAGGGCAACATGGCAATCAGGACTGACGCGTACTACGGCTCCCGGCGAGGGTTGCGTTTGACGACCGGGTAAGCCTCCCCGATGCGATCCCCCGGGGCTTTCTAATCGAGGGATCGAAGAGGAGTCTTCAACTATGAGTACACTGACGAGTGGCGAGGGGAAGCCCCCGCGCCATGAGAAACCTCCTGGTGACAACCAGAAGGTCGGCCAAATGGATGCTCAGGAAGAATACGGCGCGGACAATCCGGCCCGCGGCGAGTCAATCATTCAAATAAACCCGGAGGTAATGAGAGGAGTACCCCCACTACCTGATATCGATGGTCTTCAAGTGTATATAGTGCAGTCAGCTTCCGGCTGGGAGCGGTGGTCGGAAGGGGTTATGATTCACATAGTCGGGAGCGGCTTTGTTGCGATCCTTGCTTTTATAGCGGGCCTTCTCTCTAAGTGATTATCAGCCCCACGTTGCGTAAGTGCTAGGTGTTTAGTTTTCCCGGTGGCGGTGTCGGATAAAGGTCGACAAGTTTCTCACGACGGGCGGTCGGAGATTAGCTTAACCCCCACGAGTTTCGTGGGGGTTAAGCTTCCGGCGCTTACTCGGCCGCGAGCTTGACGTCCGGCGCGGCGGCGCGGACTTCGGCGTCGACCTGCGCTTCGAACTTGGCGAAGTTCTTCTGGAACATGCCGACCAGCTTGCGGGCGGTGGTGTCGAACGCAGCCTTGTCGGCCCAGGTCTTCACCGGGTCGAGGATCTCGGTCGGCACGCCATGCAGTGACGTCGGCACAGCGAAGCCGAAGTAAGGATCGGTGCGGAACTCGACGTTGCGCAGGCTGCCGTCGAGCGCCGCGGTCAAGAGCGCGCGGGTGACCTTGATCGGCATACGGTGACCGGTGCCGTAGATGCCGCCGGTCCAGCCGGTGTTCACCAGCCAGCAGTCGACATTGTGCTTGGCGATCAGCTCGCGCAGCATGTTGCCGTACACCGACGGATCGCGCGGCAGGAACGGCGAGCCGAAGCAGGTCGAGAATTCCGGCGTCGGCTCGGTGACGCCGCGCTCGGTGCCGGCGACCTTGGCGGTGTAGCCGGACAGGAAGTGATACATCGCCTGCGCCGGGGTCAGCTTGGCGATCGGCGGCATCACGCCGAAGGCGTCGGCCGCGAGCATCACGACGTTTTTCGGCTGGCCGGCGCGGCCGGTCAGCGAGGCGTTCGGGATCGATTCGAGCGGGTAAGCAGAACGCGTGTTCTCGGTCTTGGAGCCGTCGTCGAAATCCGGCTTGCGGGTGATTTCGTCGAGCACGACGTTCTCGAGCACGGCGCCGAACCGCGACGAGGCCGCGAAGATCTCGGGCTCGGCTTCCGGCGACAGCTTGATGCACTTGGCGTAGCAGCCGCCTTCGAAGTTGAAGACGCCGTCCTTGCCCCAGCCGTGCTCGTCGTCGCCGATCAGCGTGCGGTTCGGGTCGGCCGACAGCGTGGTCTTGCCGGTGCCGGACAGGCCGAAGAAGATCGCGGTGTCGCCGGCGGGGCCGACATTCGCCGAGCAGTGCATCGGCAGCACGCCCTTGTCGGGCAGATAGTAGTTCAGCGTGGTGAACACGCTCTTCTTCATCTCGCCGGCGTATTGGGTGCCGCCGATCAGCACGATCTTGCGGGCGAAATCGATCGCGACGACGTTCTCGGATTTGCAGCCATGGCGCTTCGGATCGGCGCGGAAGCTCGGCAGGTCGATCAGCGTCAGTTCGGGAACGAAGCTCGCGAGCGCGTCACGATCCGGACGGCGCAGCAGCGTGCGGATGAACAGCGAGTGCCAGGCGAGTTCGGTGAACACGCGGGTCTTGATCTGGAACGACGGGTCGGCGCCGCCATACAGGTCCTGCGCGAACAGCGTCTTGCCTTCGGCGTGCTTGAGAAAGTCCTGATACAGCGTCTCGAACTGATCGGCGGTGATCGACTGATTACCACCCCACCACATCGTGGTCTCGGTGGTGGCGTCGCGGACCGTGAACTTGTCCTTCGGACTGCGGCCGGTGAACACGCCGGTGTCGGCGCACAGCGCGCCATCAGCCGACAGCACCGCTTCGCCGGCACGCAAGGCATGCTCGTAGAGCTGCGGCGCGCCGAAATTCCAGTTAACGCCCTTCAGATTTTTAAGACCGAATTTGTCGGCGCCATGAGCACCGTTATGCACGCCCGTCTCTTGCACGAATGAATCCTCCTCGAGTCCGCGTTGTCCCGATCGCGCGATTGCCGCCAATGCGCTTCAGCCCGCGGTAAACGTCAATATATACCGCCTAGGTCCAGTGGGGCGACTGAATAGTGGCGAACGAAGGCTTTGCCAACCCGGGCGGCAGTATTTGGTTTACCGCCCGAAGACATTGCGCTGGCTCAAGTCACAGCGTACCGCGCGCAATGTCTGCCATGCGTTTCAGCATGTCCCGCAGCCCTGCCGCGCTGGTCACGCGCTGCGGAAATTCCAGCCGCAGCGCGGTCTTTCCGGCCTGCAGGTCGATCCCCTCGGGGTCGAGGCCGGTGCAGCGCCAATCCGCCGCCGCAGCGCCGAGCAGCCGGGTCGCATAAAGATTCATCGTGCTCAAATGATCCGCATTCATGTGTTCGACCGCGGACGGCTCGGATTCCAGCAGCCATCCGGCGCCGTCGAGGTTTGTCAGATAGTCCGCCGGATCGAGATCGACGATGCGGCCAAAGCCGGCGACCAGATGGGCTCCGCTGCTTTCGATCCGGAACAGCGAGAAGTCGCTGAAATCGATGTAGCCCTCCGCGCCGGGGTGGGCGGCGAGATAGCGTCGCCGGAGCACCGCAATGTCGGCAGCACCGGCCTCGACCGCGGTGCCGAGCAGCATGATCCGGGCGCCTTCCAGCGGATCACCCTCGGCGCGTTCGTCGAGCATCAGCGACACCCGCGGGTCGGCCAGCACATTCTTGGTGTGCACCGCCAGGCGGGAAATCAGCAGGATCGGCGAGCCGTCCGGGGCGCTGGCGAGGTTCACCAGCGAGCAATACGGCGCGCCGCTGCCGCGCAGCAGGGTCGCGAGGGCGCCCTCGCGGCGGCGGCGCAGAAGCGACTTGGCGAGCTTTGGGGCATCGAAATCGTCGGTGGGCTGCATTGGTAATATTCTGCCAATTCATTGCCGGACAGGGCTTTGATGCCCAGAAAACAGGCTTATATCAATGCCGGCCCGCGCCCGGGCGCTGGATTTGGGAACCGGCCACATTTCAGCCCAGCTTGCATTGCTCGTTGACTGTGCTTTTTGGGCAACCTCAACCGCTGATCGCCGAATCGTTCGCGGTCCAGCCACGCCGTTTCGGAAAGAGCTTCATGCCAACAATCGCCCTGGTCGACGACGACCGCAACATCCTGACGTCCGTCTCGATCGCTCTGGAAGCCGAGGGCTACCGGATCATGACCTACACGGATGGCGCCTCGGCGCTCGACGGATTCCGCACCTCGCCGCCCGACCTCGCCATCCTCGATATCAAGATGCCGCGGATGGACGGCATGGAGACGCTGCGGCGGCTGCGGCAGAAATCCGATCTGCCGGTGATCTTCCTCACCTCCAAGGACGAGGAGATCGACGAATTGTTCGGCCTCAAGATGGGCGCCGACGATTTCATCCGCAAACCGTTCTCGCAGCGTCTGCTGGTCGAGCGTGTCAAGGCGGTGCTGCGACGCTCGGCGCCGAAGGATCCCGCCGCGGTGCCGAAGGAGACCGACGCCAAGGCGCTGGACCGCGGCCTGCTGCGGATGGACCCGGAGCGCCACACCTGCACCTGGAAGAACGAGCCGGTGACGCTCACCGTCACCGAATTCCTGATCCTGCAGGCGCTGGCGACCCGTCCCGGCGTGGTGAAAAGCCGCAACGCGCTGATGGACGCCGCCTATGACGATCAGGTCTATGTCGACGACCGCACCATCGACAGCCACATCAAGCGGCTGCGCAAGAAGTTCAAAGTCGTCGACGACGATTTCGAGATGATCGAGACGCTGTACGGCGTCGGCTATCGTTTCAAGGAAACCTGATCGGCGCACATCGCCGCAGGCGCATCGGCGCCTGACGCCGCCGCCGCACTGCGGTAGAATGCCGTCGTCGCTTATCGCCACCATCCGGGCAGGCTGGGCCATTGCTGGATCGCACCGCGCCTGATCAAGAGGTCCGCGCCGGGGACGACGCCCCCGCGCAGGACGAGGCCGTGACTCCGGTCCGGCCGTGGTCGCGCCCGCTCGCCTGGGCGCGGCGCGCCGGGCAGTTCTTCTTCACGCTGAGCTTCTCCAGCCTGACGCGGCGAATCCTGTCGCTCAACCTCGCCGGCCTGATGGCGCTGTCGGCGAGCATTCTCTACCTGTCGCAGTTCCGCGCCGGCCTGATCGACGCCCGCGCGCAGAGCCTGCTGGTGCAGGCGGAAATCATCGCCGGCGCGATTGCCGCTTCCGCCACCGTCGAAACCAACACCATCACCATCGATCCGGACCGGCTGCTGGATCTCAAGCCCGGCGAAACCTACGGCCCGCCGGACGAATTCGCGGTGCTCGACTTCCCGATCAACCCCGAGCGTGTCGCGCCGGTGCTGCGGCGGCTGATCTCGCCGACCAAGACCCGGGCGCGGATCTACGACCGCGACGGCGTGCTGATCCTCGACAGCCGCAGCCTGTATGGCCGCGGCGACGTGATGCGTTTCGAATTGCCGCCGCCGACCACCGAGAAGCCCGGCATCGTCGAGCGCGCGATGATCGCGGTTCGCACCTGGCTCAATCGCGGCGACTTGCCGCTGTATCGCGAACTCGGGCCCGAGAACGGCAACGGCTACCAGGAGGTCGCCGATTCGCTGAAGGGCCAGAAGAACTCGATGGTGCGGATCAACGACCGCGGCGAAGTGATCGTCTCGGTCGCGGTGCCGGTGCAGCGCTTCCGCGCCATCCACGGCGCGCTGATGCTGTCGACCCAGGGCGACGACATCGACCAGATGGTCACCGCCGAGCGGCTCGCCATCCTGAAGATCTTCGGGCTCGCGGCGATCGTGATGTTCGTGCTGTCGGTGCTGCTGGCCTCGACCATCGCGGGTCCGGTGCGACGGCTCGCCGACGCCGCCGAACGGGTCCGCCGCCGCATCCGCGCCCGCGTGGAGATTCCGGACTTCACCACCCGCCGCGACGAGATCGGGCATCTGTCGGGCGCGCTGCGCGAGATGACGGATTCGCTGTACAACCGCATCGAGGCGATCGAGCGCTTCGCCGCCGACGTTTCGCACGAACTGAAAAACCCGCTGACCTCGCTGCGCTCGGCGGTCGAGACGCTGCCGCTGGCCAAGAACGCCAACAGCCGGTCGCGTTTGCTGGCGGTGATCGAGCACGACGTCAAACGGCTCGACCGGCTGATCTCCGACATCTCCGACGCCAGCCGCCTCGACGCCGAATTGCAGCGCCAGGATGCCGCCCCGGTCGATCTGCGCCGGCTGCTGACGACGCTGACGCTGGTCGCCAACGAGACGCGGCTGGGCAACAATGCGCTGGTCGACGTGCGTTTCGAGGGGCCGGCGAACGATCCGTTCTCGGTGCCCGGCCACGACTCCCGGCTCGGCCAGGTGATCTCCAACCTGTTGTCCAACGCGCAGTCGTTCTCGCGCGAGGGCGGCAAGGTCCAGATCGTCTGCCGCCGCCGCAAGACCGAGATCGAAATCGTGGTCGACGATGAAGGCCCCGGCATTCGCGACGACGCCTTCGACAAGATCTTCGAGCGCTTCTACACCGACCGGCCGCATCAGGGCTTCGGCCAGAATTCGGGCCTCGGCCTGTCGATCTCCAAGCAGATCGTCGAAGCCCATGGCGGCAAGATCCGCGCCGAGAACCGCCCCGGCCCGCGCGACGCCGAAGGCGAGCCGACGATCGCCGGCGCCCGCTTCGTCGTCCGGCTGCCGTCGACATGACCGCGGGCGCCGCGAGCGTCCACGCTTCCGCCGTCAAGGTCGGCGATCGAGCGGTGTTGATCCGCGGCCCCTCCGGCTCCGGCAAATCCCGCCTGGCCTTCGGGCTGATCGTCGCAGGACGGGCCGGCCAGGTCCCGCCCGTGGAACTGATCGGCGACGATCGGGTCTTTCTGGAACGGCGCGACGGCCGGCTGTGGGTTCGCCCTGTGCCGGAGCTCGCGGGGATGATCGAGGTTCGTGGCCTCGGCATCCGCCGCTGCCCGAACGTGTCGGAGGCCATGGTCGGCCTGCTCGTCGACCTTGCCGCCAACGATGCCGCTCGCCTTCCGGACGCGGCATCCATGTGGATTCAGGTGGAGGGCGTCGAATTGCCGCGGGTTCCGGTAGGCCAGGCCTACGATCCTCTACCTCTGGTAGTGGCGGCGCTCACGACGACCGACGCCATCGCTACCGCGACACAGTTGGACGATTGTCGGAAGGATTTTGGTAACCATATGAGCCACACTATCGTCACTAAATAGACCGGCCCCGGTTCCCGATTTGCCTCGTCTTTGACGGAGAATCGCGAGGACCCCCTTGCATAGGGGCTCTGGATGGTCAAAGTGACCCGTTCGCGCGGTGCACCCAAGAAGCGCCCGCGAGGAGTTTCCGATGATTGGTCTGGTACTTGTGACCCATGGGCGCCTTGCCGACGAGTTCAAGGCAGCGCTGGAACACGTGATGGGGCCACAAAAGCAAATCGAAGCCGTCACGATCGGCGCCGAAGATGACGCCGACCTGTGTCGCAGCGACATCATCGAGGCGGTGAATCGCGTCGACAGCGGTGACGGCGTTGCGATTCTGACCGACATGTTCGGCGGGACGCCGTCGAACCTCGCGATTTCCTGCATGAGCCGTCCCAAAGTCGAAGTGCTCGCCGGGATCAATCTGCCGATGCTGGTGAAGCTGGCCAAGGTCCGCGAGGAACGCGCCCTGCCTGATGCGATCGCACTGGCCCAGGAGGCCGGGCGCAAATACGTCACCATCGCCAGTCGAGTCTTGGCCGGGAAATGACCGCAGACGTGCCCCAGACCGCGCCGGACGGACAACCGGACACAGTCGCCGGCACCTCCGGAAAAGTCTCCCGCGAGATTCCCGTGATCAACAAGCGCGGCCTGCACGCGCGAGCGTCCGCCAAATTCGTGCAGATGGCGGAGAAGTTCAACGCCGACGTCACCGTGACCCGCAACGGTGAAACTGTCGGCGGCACCTCGATCATGGGCCTGATGATGCTGGCCGCCGGCATCGGCACCACCGTCACGGTCTCGGCGACCGGACCCGAGGCCAAGGCCGCCGTCGATGCGCTGGCCGAGCTGATGGGCAGCAAATTCGGCGAGGAAGAGTAGTCCCTCGCCGGCCTAGTTCGCCTTCGCCGCGGCCTGTCCGGGCAGCACCAGGAAGAACACGTCCTGTACCGTGGTGCCGGCGATGCCGAACAGCGGCCGGCTGAGCCACACCTTGCTGCGCAGGATCTGGTCCTGCCCGGCCACGATCTGCTCGGCGATCTTCAGGCAGCCCTGATCCGCCGCGGAACACACCAGCGCGGCCCCGCGGGCGGTCGCCTCGGCCTTCAGCGCCGCGATGTCGGTGGTCTCGAATGCGCGGGTATCGGTGCGCAGATAATACGCGGTGTTCTCCGCCAGCACCGTCGTGCCTGCGACCAGCCCGATCGGCTGGCTGCTGCGGCGCTGCCATTCCCGGGCGATGTCCTCCGCCAGCAACGACGCATATTCGAACGGCTCCGGCGGTTCGGCGACATGGATCGCCACCGCGACGCCGGGCGCCGCGGCGAGAATCGCCAGCGCCAGCGCCGTCGCGCCGAGCAGCATCCGCCGCAGCGCGTCGCGGCCGACCTCGATCAGCGGCGACGACAGCAGCACGATCGGCAGCAGCGTCCAGGCCGGCATCGTCCACAGCGGCACGATGCGGATGCCGCTCGCCAGCGCCACCGGCGCCGGCGCGACGATCATCAGGAACTGGACGATCACGATCAGCCGGCGCTGCGGATCGGCCGGCCATACGCTCTCGGCCAGCGCCGCGCGCGACGGCCGCAGCAGCGCCCAGGTCGCGATCAGCGCCAGCGCCGCGTAGCCGACGCAGCCGGCGAGATAGCGCAGCGTGTCGAGCGCATTGTCCGCGAAGCCGATCGATTCATGCGCGGCCGCATAGGCGAAGGACGGAAAGTGGTGTTCGACCAGCCACGCCACATGCGGCGCCAGCACCAGGCCGCCCGCGACGATCATCAGCCACGGCGCCGGCGAGCCGAAGAACCGCGCCCGCCGCGGATCGAGCAGCGCACCGAGCCCGAGCGCGCCGACCAGCACGATCGACCAGTATTTGCCGAGCATCGAAGCCCCGGCGAACAGCCCCGCCAGCGCCGGCCACAGCAGGCTGCGGGCCTCGAACGCGCGCAGGAAGCAATGGATGGTCAGCGCCCACAGCGGCAGCAGCACCGCATTGGCGTTGTATTTCAGGGCGATGAAATTGAAGAACGGGATCAGCGTCAGCGACGCCAGCCCGAACAGCGCCTTTTCGGCCGGCAGATAGCGCCGCAGGGTCCGCCAGGCGATGTACAGCGTCAGCGCGATGTTGACCGTGGCGAGCAGATGGAACGTCAGGTCCGAGACCGGGACGACGCTGAACCAGACACGGGCGACCAGCGCCGAGAACGGCGGGTGCTTGTCGTAGCCGAACGCCAGATGCCGCGACCAGGCGTAGAGTTCGGTGACGTCGGCGTGCAGATCGCGCGGCCAGGTGGCGATGGTCCGGTAGGCGGTCCAGATCGCCGCATAGACCGCCAGCGACAGGATGACGGTAAGCTCCTGCCTCTTCGGGTCGAGCAGCGCGTCGATCCAGCGCTCGATCAGCGACCGGCGGGTGCGGGGGGTGGCAAGCGAGGTCATCCGGACCCTGGGTTCGAGACGTGCGCGGCGGACATGATCCGCATCCGAAGGTCTCGTCAAGCACGGCAAAAGCGGCGGTTTTTCGGGCGGTTGCGGCCGCCCTTCGCCTTGCCGCGCCGGAGTCCGGGTGCTATCTCGCGACCATGACCACCGTCCCCATCGACAACATCCGCAACTTCTCCATCGTCGCCCATATCGACCATGGAAAGTCGACGCTCGCCGACCGCCTGATCCAGATCACCGGCGGCATGTCCGACCGTGAAATGGCCGGCAAGGAGCAGGTGCTCGATTCGATGGACATCGAGCGCGAGCGCGGCATCACCATCAAGGCGCAGACCGTGCGCCTGCACTACCGCGCCAAGGACGGCAAGGACTACATCTTCAACCTGATGGACACGCCCGGCCACGTCGACTTCGCCTACGAAGTGTCGCGGTCGCTGGCCGCCTGCGAAGGCTCGCTGCTGGTGGTCGACGCCTCGCAGGGCGTCGAGGCCCAGACGCTCGCCAACGTCTATCACGCGCTCGACGCCGGCCACGAAATCGTCCCGGTGCTGAACAAGGTCGATCTGCCGGCTGCCGAGCCGGAGAAGGTCAAGCAGCAGATCGAGGACGTGATCGGGCTCGACGCCTCCGACGCGGTGATGATCTCGGCCAAGACCGGCCTCGGCGTGCCCGACGTGCTGGAAGCGATCGTCACCCGCCTGCCGCCGCCGAAAGGCGACCGCGACGCCCAGCTCAAGGCGCTGCTGGTCGACTCCTGGTACGACGTCTATCTCGGCGTCGTGGTGCTGGTGCGGATCGTCGACGGCGTGATGAAGAAGGGCCAGCGCATCCGGATGATGGGCACCAACGCGGCCTATGATCTGGAGCGGGTCGGCTATTTCACGCCGAAGATGACCTCGGTCGATGAACTCGGCCCCGGCGAGATCGGCTTCATCACCGCGGCGATCAAGGAAGTCGCCGACACGCGGGTCGGCGACACCATCACCGACGACAAGAAGCCGATCACCGAGATGCTGCCGGGCTTCAAGCCGGCGATCCCCGTGGTGTTCTGCGGCCTGTTCCCGGTCGACGCCGACGATTTCGAAACGCTGCGCGCCGCGATGGGCAAGCTGCGGCTCAACGACGCCTCGTTCTCGTTCGAAATGGAAACCTCAGCCGCACTCGGCTTCGGCTTCCGCTGCGGCTTCCTCGGCCTGCTGCATCTTGAGATCATCCAGGAACGGCTCAGCCGCGAGTTCGATCTCAATCTGATCGCGACCGCGCCAAGCGTGATCTACAAGATGAAGCTGACCGACGGCAGCGAGATCGAGATCCACAACCCGGTCGACATGCCGGACGTGGTCAAGATCGCCGAGATCGACGAGCCGTGGATCGAGGCGACCATCCTGACGCCCGACGAATATCTCGGCAGTGTGCTCAAGCTGTGCCAGGACCGCCGCGGCAATCAGAAGGAGCTGACCTACGTCGGCGCCCGCGCGATGGTGAAGTACGAGCTGCCGCTCAACGAGGTGGTGTTCGACTTCTACGACCGGCTGAAGAGCGTGTCGAAGGGCTACGCCTCGTTCGACTATCACCTCACCGACTACAAGCCGGCTGATCTCGTCAAGATGCAGATCCTGGTCAATGCCGAGCCGGTCGACGCGCTGTCGATGCTGGTGCACCGCACGCGCGCCGAAGGCCGCGGCCGCGCCATGGTCGAGAAGATGAAGGAATTGATCCCGCCGCACATGTTCCAGATCCCGATCCAGGCGGCGATCGGCGGAAAGGTGATCGCCCGCGAAACCGTCCGCGCCCTGCGCAAGGACGTCACCGCCAAATGCTACGGCGGCGACATCACTCGAAAGCGCAAACTTCTGGAGAAACAGAAGGAGGGCAAAAAGAAGATGCGCCAGTTCGGCAAGGTCGACATTCCGCAAGAGGCGTTCATTGCGGCGTTGAAGGTGGATAGCTGAGGTATTTTAGCACCGGTAACTGAAGCTTACCGGTAAAGATGGCCCTGCTGAACATTGGGGAAGTTCGTTATTTGTTCTTGATTGCATAGTACGACTCGGCCAGCTTTTGGGTTGCAATTACTTTCAACTCTAACTTTGCGGGTCACCATCGTGTCGAAGTTTCGGATCAAACTGAAATTGCAGGGGCTGGAGCTAGAGATCGAAGGGGCTCGCGAAGACGCATCTATTATGAGCCAAAGCATTGGCCAGCAAATAGCCGGAATGATGGGACCGGTTAGTACCATCATTGATGGAAGTTCAGCTTCTGATGCGGCATCCCTGCCGAGCATCGCGAATTCATCCAGCGGGAACTCTGCGCGAAAGCCTCGCCGAAAACAGGTCAATGGATCCCAAAGCAATGGTGCCGAGGGATCAAGAACAATCGACTTTAAGCATTCGCCTGAGAAATTTGGCAATCCAAAGCAGGGTTGGAAAACCGCGCAAAAAGCAATCTGGCTCCTCTATGTTGCAAAGGAAAGCGCGAATCAAGGCGAGCTCGCGAGTAGAGTTATTGCCGACACCTTCAACAAGCATTTCAAGCAAGCCGGCCTCGTGCAAACCGGCAACGTCGGAAGAGATTTGGGTAGGCTTAAGTCACAATCGCCTGCTGCTGTGGGCGAAGATACGACTCAAGTACCGCCCGCTTGGTTTCTGACCGACGAGGGGCGTAAACAGGCTCAAGCACTAGTTAGCGAAGCGTTGGGCCAGCCCGCATAGCGTCATGGCTTTGATCGATAAGCAGCGGCTTCTCTCTGAGTTAAGCCCGCCATTGGATCATCTGCTTTGCACGCAAATGCTGGATGAGTTCATTTCGGCTGAGCGCCGATTTATTCAGCGAGATTGGGAGCCGAGCCAGTTGGATGGTGGGCAATTTGCCGAGGTGACGGCAAGAGTGTTCTACCATATGGATTCTGGAATGCTCAGTCATTCGAAGGGATTCGATGACTGCGCGAAATATATTGAGTCTGAATCAGTAGCTCACGCGATTAAACCGCGACATGACAGCCTTCATGTCGTCCGAGTCTTGAGAACAATTTACAAATTTAGAAGCCAGCGAGGTGCGGTCCATATTTCTCCGACGTACACCCCAAATCATATGGATTCTAAGTTGGTCATCGAGTCCGTTCGATGGGTGATGAATGAAACGTTACGTAGATTTTGGAGGGGAGACCGAGAGGTGGTAGCCAGAGCGGTTCGCGAGCTACTTCAATTTGACGTCCCGGCGGTCGGAGTTTTTGATGACAAGATTATCGTTCAGCGAACTGACCTATCTGCGGATGAAGAAATCTTGATCCTGCTCCACTATAGCGGAGAGCAAGGCTTTTCACGAACCCGGCTTGGTCAAATAGCACAGCTATCGCCCCCTGCGGTTACTAAGTCGCTTCAAAAGCTATCGAGCCCAAACTGTCGGCAGGTCATTCAGCTATCCAACAGCAATTATCGTTTGACAGATCTTGGCTCGAAGAGGATCCGGGAGGATCTCTCTGGTAAGCTGATCATCTAGCGAGAAATCTGCCTAGCTCAACTACGAGCGTACGGAGCTCGCGATGCGTGCCAACGATGGCAAAATAGCTCAGAGCGACGACAGAAAGCCGCGAGAACCCCGATGAAGCCGACGATCAAATATCAGGCGGAAGACGACGCCGCCTATATCCGGCTTTCTAACGATCGCATCCTGGAAAGCGAGGAGGTCGCGCCGAATATCGTCTTCGACTATGACGCAGAGGGTCGCATCGTCGGGATCGAGATACTGACCGCGACAAAACTGCTCGCGCCAGGCGATTGGCAGAATCCGCGATTGCCAGGAAAGGCGCGCTTCAACGCTGCGGAGTAGCAACTAGCCCGCTACTCCGCCGCATCCCCACCGGCCAACTCGCCGGCGGCTTTCATCACAATAAGAGGATGGCAACCAGGAATTGAAAGCGCTGCCTTACGTGTTACGCTGCCGTCATGCCAACCGATCCAGACAAGCCCACCTCCCAAACTGCCTGCGACCCCTTGGCGTCGCTGCGGGAGCGGCTACGGACGCAGGGCTTGCGGCCGATTGTGCGCAGCGCGCCGGACATGCGCGATCCCCAGTTTCTGGCTAATCTCCGCCGCGAAGCCGCGATGATGGCGCGCCATCCCGAGAATGATGCGATCGATAACTGGATCGAGGCGAATCGCGATCTCGAGGGCTGGGTGTGGGACGACGATTTCGACGAATCCCTTTAGCGCTTCACCTTAGCCGCAACGACGCTTCCCGCGCTTGCTGCTATCCGGCGACGATTCGACGCGTCACAAGGTGATTCGCATGGCAAAGCTCGCTCGCTTGTTCGCTCCAGGTATCTTCGCACTCCTGCTCTCCGCGACCCCAGCCCTCGCCGATCCAATCGCGCCGGCCGGCAAGGCGATCGGCCGGGACGCGGGCGGTCGCACGATCTATCAGGTCGACGCCAACGGCATTTCGATCGGCTACAAGCTGATCGGCCAGGGTGCACCGATGGTGCTGATCATGGGGCTCGGCGGCACTGCCGAGAATTGGCCGCCGCAGGTCATCGCGGCGCTGGCGAAGACCCATCAGCTGATCCTGATGGACAATCGCGGCATGGGCCACTCGACCGCCAACGACACCGAATTCAGCTATCCGCTGTTCGCCGCCGACGTGATCGGGCTGCTCGACGCGCTCGGTGTCCAGCGCAGCGATGTGCTCGGCTATTCGATGGGCAGCACCATCACCCAGCAGTTGCTGCTGCAGTATCCCGACCGGTTCAACAAGGCGCTGATCCACGCCACCTCGACCGACGGAAGCAACGTCGCCCAGGCGCTGCACGGGCGGGTGCCGGCCGACCCGATCGTGGCCCGGCAGGTCGAAGCCACGACGCACTGGCGGACGCCGCTGGACAAGCTGCCGTCGATCCCCAACCAGGTGATGCTGGTGGTCGGCACCGCCGACAATGTGGTCGGCCCTGAAAGTTCCAAGACGCTGGCTTCGGCCATTCCGGGCGCGTGGCTGGTCCAGTTCAAGGGTGCGACGCACCACCTGATGTACGAAACACCGGACGGGTTTTCGGCCGCCGCGCTGACGTTCTTCGAGACCGACGAGACGGTGACGGTGAAGCCGCAGCCCGATGCCTCGGTGGTTCCGCCGGCCGTGCGACCTTGAGCGGGGCGATTCGGCGAGGTCGATCGCCGTCCATCCAGAGCTGACCGCCGCGCCGCAGGCCGCAGCCCCACAGGGCTTGCCGGGAGCAGGACAGCGGCAAGACGATCGGCCTGTCTCCCGGACGGAACGCGCCGGTCCGCCGGCATTTGCGTCAGATCACGTTGCCGCCCCTGAATCCGCCGCATGATCGCCGGTGATGACCGCCAGTCGCCACCATCTCACCGCTGCCGAGATCGAGGCCGCCACCCGGATCGCCGAGCCGGATTTCGATCTGCTCGACGCGCTGGTGCGGACCGACGATCCGGACGATCAGGCCCACACGCTGGCGCGCGTGGTGTTGTCGGCGTTCGACAACTACTACGCGGTGTCGCGGCGGATTCCGGCGCTCGCCAAGGCGGCGTTCGAGGCGCGCGACTGGGCGGCGACGGTGCGGCTGTCGAAGATCCGGATCGGGCTGTACACCGCCTGTATCGATCAGCTGGTGCCGCTGCTGAAGGCCGGGCTGCCCGAGCTCGTCAACGACGAACAGCTCTGGCAGCGCGCCGAGGCCGAACTGCTGGCCGCGATCGCCGAGCGCTACGAGGCCGACTTCGCGTTCGCGTTCTGGCAGTCGCTGCGCCGCAAGCTGGTCAGCGACGAATGGCGGCCGGTCTCCTACGATTCCGGCCCGGCCGCGCGTCCGCCAGCCTCGGTCGCCACGCTCCTCAACACCACCGCCACGACGCTGCCGATCCAGCCGGCGGTGATCCGCCAAATCCTCGACACCGCGGGCTTGAACGGATCGTGGCGCGATCTCGATGGCGATGCGGCGCTGGCCGCCGCCGCGATCGAGGCGGCGCTGGAGCCGCTCAGCCCGCGCGCCGGCGAGCCCGCGAAGATCGAGATCGCCGACTCCGGCTTCTTCCGCAATCGCGGCGCCTGTCTGGTCGGCCGCATCAAGCTGCGCGACCGCGGCGACATGCCGATGCGCAGCCTGCCGCTGCTGATCGCGCTGCTCAACGAGGACGACGGCCTGGTGGTCGATGCGGTGCTGTGCGACAGCGACGAGCTGCAATACGCATTCTCGTCGACGCTGGCGAACTACCACGCCACCAACCCGCATTATCACGAGCTGGCGCGATTTCTCTACGAACTGATGCCGAAGCGGCCGCTCGGCACGCAATATTCCTGCATCGGCTTCCATCACCTCGGCAAGGTCGCGGTGATGACCGAAATCCTCGCCGAGCATCGCAAGAGCAAGGAAAAGCTCGACACCGCGCCGGGCTTCAAGGGCACGGTGGCGATCGCCTTCACGATGCCGTCCTCGGCCTATGTGCTGAAGATCATCCGCGACCATCCGACCGACGACTACAAGTTCGACTATTTCGACGGCCTCGACGCGGTGCTGCGCAAATACAATCTGGTGCACGAGATCGACCGCGCCGGCTCGATGCTCGACAACATCATCTATTCGAACGTCAAGCTCGACCGCACCATGTTCGCGCCCGATCTGCTCGACGAACTGCTCGAGGCCGGCATCGACACCGTGACGCTGGAGCGCGGCGCGCTGGTGTTCCGGCATCTGATCGTGCAGATCAAGCTGACGCCGCTGCCGCTCTATCTCACCACCGCGAAGGCCGCCGACGCCCGCGCCGCAGTGATCAACCTCGGCGACTGCATCAAGAACAATGCCGCCGCCGACATCTTCAACAAGGATCTCGACGGCCGCAATTACGGCGTCAGCCGGATCCGCAAAGTGTATCTGTTCGACTACGACGCGGTCGAGCCGCTGACCGACGTCAAGGTCCGCAGCAACGTCGTCCCGCCGCAGGCGGAGTTCGAGGACGGCGTGGTGTTCCGGCCGGCCGAGATGCTGGAAGGCTTGCGGATCGACGACCCCGGCCTGCGCCGCGCCTTCCGCGACGCCCATCCCGAACTGATGCAGCCGGACTATTGGGAGGGCATGCAGCGCGCCTTGCGCGACGGCAAGGTGCCGAAGGTGATGAACTATCCGGCGGCCAGGCGGCTGCGGAGATAGCAGGCGCCCGCCACTGCGCATTCGCGAACCGGCACCCCAAGCCCTAGCCCTCATCCTAAGAGCATGACCGAATGCGACCTTTGAAATCAGGCACATTCGTTTCCATCCGTCATGCCCGGCCTTGTGCCGGGCATCCACGATTTGCAGCAGAAATCGCCAAAAAGGCGTGGATGGCCGGGACAAGCCCGGCCATGACGAAGGAAAGCTACGGTCCGATGGTTGCGAACGACCTTCCGCAACCGTGGCGCCGCATCCTCCGCGCGTCCCGCCCTTGCCGAACCCCACCTCCGCCTCTACCTGTTCGAGGCCCTGCTCCGGACGAGGAATGCCGCCCATGCTCGACGCCGCCATCAAGGCGCTGACCCAGATCCTGTCGCCGCCGATGCGGTCCATCCTGTGGCGCTCGATCGGCTTCGCGCTGGCATTGATCGCGGTGGCGGCGATCGGGCTGCAGCGGCTGCTGAGCTGGGCGGCGACGTCGAGCGAATTGTGGGCCGAGGCCGCGCTGGGCGGCTTCCAGACCCCGCTCAACATCCTGTCCTGGGTGCTCTCGATCGCTGCCGGACTCGGCATCGTGGTCGGCGCGGTGTTCCTGATGCCGGCGGTGACCTCCTTGGTCGCCGGCATCTTCGTCGACGAGGCGGCCGAACACGTCGAGCGCGAATATTATCCGAACGAGCAGCCGGGCGTCGCGCTGCCGGTCGGCATCGCGCTGATCGAGACCATCAAGACCGCGCTGCTGACGATCCTGGTCTATCTGGTGGCGCTGCCGTTTCTGTTCGTCGCTGGCGCCGGCGTGATCGTGTTCTTCGTCGCCACCGGCTGGCTGCTCGGCCGGGAGTATTTCGAACTGGCGGCGATGCGCTTCCGCCCCGCCGCCGAAGCCAAGGCGATGCGGCGCGACAATGCCACCACGGTGTTCATCGGTGGATTGATCATCGCGGCTTTCGTGTCGATCCCGATCGTCAATCTGGCGACGCCGCTGTTCGGCATGGCCTTCATGGTGCATCTGCACAAGCGGTTGTCCGGGTCGCGCCCCGAAATCATCGCCCCGGATCGGCGGCGCGTGACGACGGGCTAGCGCGCGACAACCAGCAGCGCTCCAGGCGCGCCCTGCCCACCAACTCATCCATCACGGCCGGGCTTGACTCGGCCATCCATCCCCTTCGTACCACTCTTCACGGACGCGCGCCGCGCGCGACGGATGCGCGGGTCGAGCCCGCGCATGACGCCTCGTTGAGTTACGGAGTCCGCGCTTGCTTCTGACGCCCGTCACCGCGCAGACGCCGCTTCACCGCATGCGCGACTTCCTGCGCCGCGCCGCCAACGATCATCAGCAGGAAATTTGCGAGATGAGACATCTTCATCGGGTCACTCCCGTTCGGGACGCGTTCGCCTTGATTCGCAGCGACCGCAGGTTGCGCCTCGTCCAAGTTGTTAGTTCGGAGACGCGCTCCGGTGAATATTGGAATGATTTGCAGAACTAAGAACAGAAATTCGCGGCATTCATGACGATTTCACGCTTGTCGCGGCGCGCTGACAGATTTTCGTCAAGCCTCGCGTGGGCGTGGACCAACTGCCCGGCGAATCTGTCGCGCGGCGCTGACACTGCATGTCAACCGGCACCGCTCATGATCACGGATTGAGGAAGATGCAGCGTTGGCGGCGTGCCGCGTGCTCACCTCGGTACTGCATTCGATTACCACTCTGCAAATATTCTGCTGGTCGTCCGGAACTCTGCTTTTGCCTCGCATTTGACAGCCTGCGCCGGCGATGGTGCCATCGGCGCAACAACGAGACGATGGCTGATGCTGCACGCGCTGAACGACAACACTCCTCCTGCTCGCCAACAGCGCTCGACGCCTCATGCCAAGCCACGCTGGAACGACGAGGGTCGTGATTGGCCCAATCGCGACGCCAGCCAGTTCGTGCACGCCGCGGGTCTGCGCTGGCACGTGCAGCAGATGGGACGCGGCCCGGTGCTGCTGCTGATTCACGGCACCAGCGCGGCGACGCATTCCTGGCGCATGCTGGCGCCGCTGCTGTCCGAGCATTTCACCGTGGTCGCACCGGACCTGCCGGGCCACGGCTTCACCGACACGCCGAAGCCCTCGCGCATGACGCTGGACGCGATGGCGCAGGACGTCGCCGCGCTGCTGCGCGGACTCGGTCATCAGCCGGTTCTCGTCGCCGGCCATTCCGCCGGCGCCGCGGTGCTGGCGCGGATGTGTCTGGACCGCAGCATCGCTCCGTCCGCCCTCGTCGCGCTCAACGGCGCGCTGCTGCCGATCGGCGGCACGGCGGGACGCTTCATGCTGCCGTTGGCCCGCATGCTGGCGTCGAGCACAGTGGTGCCGCGGCTGATCGCGCGGTTCGCGCGCAACCAGGGCATGGTCGAGCGTATGATCGCCGATACCGGCTCGGCGATCGATCCGGCTGGCATCGATTGCTATCGCCGGCTGGTCGGCAGCCCCGGCCACGTCGCCGCGGCGATCCGGATGATGGCGAGCTGGCGGCTCGATCGGCTCGCACAGGACCTGCCCCAGCTCGCGACGCGCCTGCTGCTGATCGCCGGCAGCAACGACAAGACGATCGCCAGCAGACACTCCGCGCAGGTGCAGCGTATGGTGCCGGGCGCGCGGCTCACGATCATGCAGGGCCTCGGCCATCTCGCCCATGAAGAGCGGCCGCACGACGTCTCCGGCCTGATGACCGAACTCGCCCGCAGCGCCGGTCTGCTGCCGCAGATGGTCGCAGCGGCTGAGTGAGATCGTCGCCCCAGGCTTCGGTCTGCCACCGAGGATGAGGGCCGCGGTCAACGGCTCAAATGTCGAATACCTGGCCCGGCTTCAGCACGGCGAACCGGTCGCGCGGCAGACCTTCGGCGTCGAGTGCCGCATACAGATCCTGTTCCGGAGCATCGATCGCTTCGTCGGTCAGCTGAAATGTGCCGTGATGATTCGCGAGCGCCTGCTCGGCGCCGCAATCCGCCAGGGCCATCACGGCGTCGGCGGGATTCATGTGCTGGTCCTTCATGAACCAGCGCGGCTCGTAGGCGCCGATCGGCAGGATCGCCAACCGCAATGGGCCGTGCGCCGCGCCGACGTTGCGGAAATGCTTGCCCTCGCCGTAGCCGGAATCGCAGACGACGTAGATCTTGCCGGCCGGGGTCTCCACGACGAAGCTCGCCCAGAGCGCGCGGTTGCGGTCGAGCGGGCCGCGCGCGGTCCAGTGCCGGGTCGGCACCAGTGTCACCGCGACTCCGTCTCCGAGAACGACACGGTCGCTCCAGTCATAGGCTTCGGCGCGGATCGCCTTGTCGTGCGACGCCATGGTCAGATCGTTGCCGAGCGGCGTGATCACTCGCGGCGCATGCTGCGCGGCGAGCCGCGACAGCGTCGCGAGGTCGAGGTGGTCGTAATGGCCGTGCGACACCAGCACGACGTCGATCTTGGGCAGCTTGTCGAAGGCGATGCCGGGATCGTTGTGGCGCTTCGGTCCGGCGAACGAGACCGGCGACACCCGCTCCGACCACACCGGATCGATCAGGATGTTGAGCCCGCCGGTCTGCAGCAGCCAGCTGGCATGGCCGACATAACTCAGCCGCGCTTTCGTGCCGGTGACCTTCGGCGGCGGGATATCGGCGGCGACGTTCGGTACCCAGTCGGGCCATTTGGCCGGCTTGGTGGTGAACCGCCAGCGCAGCACGTCCATCCAGCCCTTCGGCGGCACGCCGTCGCGGTCGAAGAAGCGCTCACCGTCGAAATGATCGGTGATCGGGCCTTTATACGAGGTCATGCGGGATACCCAGACGGAGGAAAGACCGGCAGTGGCAGTGACGCCGGCGAAGGTTGCCAGCAGACGGCGGCGTGTGATCAGCGTCATGTCGTCATGCGCCGACCAAAGCAACACCCTCGGCGACCGCGGCCCGGACCAGCGCCTTGTCAAGCGTCGCCAACTCGATCCGCTCGCGCTGCGCGAGTTCGAGATAGGCGGCGTCGTAGAAGGTCAGATGGTGGCGTTGGGCAATATCGAGAAGAGCGCGGTCGTCAGGGATTGGTGCAATCTGGATCGCCACCAAGTTGAGTCGTCGCAAAAAGCTCTCGAGACGTGGAAGCTCCAATCGCCTACGGCGAACTGCCACAAGCAGTGCATTTCGCGTTTCGAACCACCAGTGAGCTGGAACGAGTGCGGTCGCGATTCTCGAAAGATCGAATGCTCGATCCGCTATGGCCGAAGCTTCGTCCTGCATGCACCACGACACGGCAACGGACGCGTCGACAACGAAGCGCACGTTAGCTCCGTCCCTCGTCGCGCCAGGACAGGATCTCTTCCACAGTGGCGCGCGGCGCGGTCTTTCGGAGCTCGCGAATTTCTTCGATCGCTCGGCGAGCTTCTTCTCTTCTCCTCTCATCGAACGGCGGCGCGACTTCGAACGATCTTGCCCCATCTCGGCTGATCGTCACCGTCTCGCCGCGCTCGACCTCGTCGAGCAGTTCCGCAATGTTGGCCCGCGCATCTGCCAAGCTGACGTGCTTCATGACCTTCGACCTTTGTTAAGTCGCAGATATATAGCAACTTTGCGTTGTTTCGGCAGACCCTGCAAAAGCACAAAGCCCCGCAATTCTTGACTTCACGCCGGTGTCGCGTCTAGATGCCGGCGAAATCTCGGAAAGTTCTCTTTTCGATCCGCCGACCGGCCCTGGAGGCCGGAGGTCAACGCCCGACAGCGCGATGCGCCCTCGGGCGCCATAAGTGTTTGCTTCTGTAGGCCTTTCACCGGAAGGCCGTCGCTGGAATTGGGCCGATGTTCGACAATCTGTCGGAAAAGCTGGGTGGGATTCTCGATCGGCTGACCGGGCGCGGCTCGCTCAGCGAGGCCGATGTCGATGCGGCGATGCGCGAGATCCGCCGCGCGCTGCTCGAGGCCGACGTCGCGCTCGAAGTGGTGCGGTCGTTCACCGAGAAGGTCCGCGAGCAGGCGGTCGGCGCCACCGTGGTCAAGTCGGTCAAGCCCGGCCAGATGGTGGTCAAGATCGTCAATGACGAGCTGATCGCCATGCTCGGCTCCGACAGCCAGGCGATCGACCTCAACGCCGTCGCCCCGGTGCCGATCATGATGGTCGGTCTGCAGGGCTCCGGTAAGACCACCACCACCGCCAAGCTGGCGCGCCGGATGACCCAGCGCGACAAGCGCAAGGTGCTGATGGCTTCGCTCGACGTCTACCGTCCGGCGGCGATGGAGCAGCTTGCGGTGCTCGGCCGCGATCTGCAGATCGATACGCTGCCGATCGTCGCCGGCCAGAAGCCGCAGGACATCGCGCGCCGCGCGATGGAAGCCGGCAAGCTCGGCGGCTACGACGTCGTGCTGCTCGACACCGCCGGCCGCACCACGCTCGACGAAGACATGATGAGCGAGGCGGCCGAGATCAAAGCCGCCGCCAATCCGCACGAAGTGCTGTTGGTCGCCGACAGTCTCACCGGTCAGGACGCGGTCAATCTGGCGCGCGCCTTCGACGAGCGCGTCGGTCTCACCGGCATCGTGCTGACGCGAATCGACGGCGACGGCCGCGGCGGCGCGGCGCTGTCGATGCGCGCCGTCACCGGCAAGCCGATCAAGCTGATGGGCACCGGCGAAAAGACCGATGCGCTGGAAGACTTCCACCCGAGCCGGATCGCCGGCCGCATCCTCGGCATGGGCGACGTCGTTTCGCTGGTCGAGAAGGCCGCCGCGACGCTCGACGCCGAGAAGGCCGCTGCCGCCGTCGAGAAGATGCGCAAGGGCAAGTTCGACTTGGCCGACATGCGCGAGCAGCTCGAGCAGATGACCAAGATGGGCGGCATCGGCGGGCTGATGGGGATGATGCCCGGCATCTCCAAGATGAAGAACCAGATCGCCGCCGCCGGCGTCGACGACAAGATCCTCAAGCGCCAGGTCGCGATCATCGATTCGATGACCCGCGAGGAGCGCAAGAACCCGGACATCCTCAAGGCCAGCCGCAAGAAGCGCATCGCCGCCGGCGCCGGGATCAAGGTCGAGGACGTCAACAAGCTGCTGAAGATGCATCGGAACATGGCCGACATGATGAAGGCCGTCGGCCGCGGCAAGGGCGGCCCGATGGCCGGCCTGGCGCAGGCGATGGGCTTCGGCGGCGGGCTGCCGACGGCCGAGCAGATCAAGGCGATGCAGGACAAGATGCAGTCGGGCGAGATGCCCGGCGGGCTGCCCGAACTGCCGAAGGATCTGCCCGCCAGCCTGCGCGGCGGCTTGCCCAATCTGCCCGGCCTCACCGGCCTCCCCGGCAAGCCGACGCTGCCCGGCCTCGGCGGCCTGTTCGGGAAGAAGAAATGAGCTCCCGAGCCACCACCCCTCTTTTGTCATTCCGGGGCGCCGCGCAGCGGCGAACCCGGAATCTCTCTCTCGCAGAACAGCTCGGGATTCCGGGTTCGCGCTTCGCGCGCCCCGGAATGACGAACTAATCATTTAGTCACAATCACACGAACCCCCACCTAAGGAGCTCACATGTCCGTCGTCATCCGCCTCGCGCGCGCTGGTACCAAGAAGCGCCCGTTCTATCACGTCGTCGTTGCCGACTCGCGCTTCCCGCGCGACGGCCGCTTCATCGAGCGGCTCGGCTACTTCAATCCGCTGATGGCGAAGGACAACGAGGCGCGCCTCAAGCTCGACCTCGACAAGGTCAAGGATTGGCTCGCCAAGGGCGCGCAGCCGTCGGACCGCGTCGCCCGCTTCCTCGACACCGCCGGCGTCAAGAAGCGCGAAGCGCGCAACAACCCGGAAAAGGCGGTGCCGCGCAAGGAGCGCAAGGCCGCCGCTGAAGCCGCCGCCAAGAAGTAAGGCCGGCCGATGCCGGCCGGGCTGATCTGTGTCGCCCGGATCGGCGCGCCGCACGGCGTGCGCGGTGCGGTGCGGCTGTGGAGCTTCACCGCCGATCCGTTCGCGGTGACGGACTACGGCCCGCTGACGTCCAAGGACGGGACGCGGTCGTTCGAGATCGCGACCGCGCGCGAGGCCAAGGATCATCTGGTGGTGACGCTGAAGGGCGTCACCACGCGCGATGACGCCGTCCGCCTCAACGGCCTCGAACTATATGTGCCGCGTGACCGGCTGCCGCCGACCGAAGACGACGAGTACTATCACGCCGATCTGATCGGTCTCGCGGCGGTCACCACGGCAGGCGAGCCGCTCGGCCGCGTGGCGGCGCTGCATAATTTCGGCGCCGGCGATATCATCGAAATAGCTCCGCCGTCGGGCCCGACGCTGCTGCTGCCGTTCACCAACGCGGTGGTGCCGACCGTCGACCTCGCAGAGGGGCGCGTGGTGATCGAGCTGCCGGCCGAGATCGAGGGCGACACGCCGAATCATCCGGAGGCTTAACACCTTTCGTGTCCCGGGCGCGGTGTAGCGCGTCGCGCTGCTCCGCAGAACCGGGACCGTTAAGGATGCTGCCTTTGATACGGCCCCGGCTCTGCGAAGCAATACTTCGTATTGCATCGCGTCCGGGGCACACGAGTAGACATGATAGATTTCCGTCATCGCCGGGCTTGACCCGGCGATCCATCGTCTCGCGAAGAAGATGGATGCGCGGGTCAAGCCCGCGCATGACGCTTCGTTTGCAGCCAGCCCTGCATAACTCACGGACTGCTTCGATGTGGCGCGCCACCGTCCTCACCCTGTTTCCGGAGATGTTTCCCGGCCCGCTCGGCGTCAGCCTGGCGGGGCGGGGGCTGGCGGCTGGGGTGTGGGCGCTGGAGGCGCGCGACATTCGCGACTCGGCCACTGACCGACATCGCAGCGTCGACGACACCCCGGCCGGCGGCGGGCCCGGCATGGTGTTGCGCGCCGACGTGCTGGCGGCGGCGATCGACGCGGTGGACGCTCAGTCCGACCGCCCCCGGCTAGTGATGAGCCCGCGCGGTCGGCCATTGACCCAGGCGAGGGTGGCGGAACTGGCGGCCGGGCCCGGGCCCCTGATCGTCTGCGGCCGGTTCGAGGGCATCGACCAGCGGGTGATCGACGCCCGCCAGCTCGAGGAAGTCTCGATCGGTGATTATGTGCTGTCCGGCGGCGAGATCGCCGCGATGGCGCTGATCGATGCCTGCGTCCGGTTGCTGCCGGGGGTGATGGGCAAGCTGGAATCCTCGACCGACGAGAGCTTTTCGGCCGGCTTGCTGGAATATCCGCAATACACCCGTCCGCAGCTGTTCGAAGGTCGGCCGATCCCCGAGATCCTGGTCTCGGGCGATCACGCCAAGGTCGCGGCCTGGCGCCAAAGCGAGGCCGAGGCCCTGACGCAGGCACGGCGGCCGGACCTTTGGGCCGCCAGGCCCGCGGCAAAAGGCCCCGCTAAGGGCGAATCGCGAAAAACGCCAAAAAACGCGACGGACGGGTGACAAGCCGTACGGATTGCCGTATAGCACCGGCAAATCCGTGCAATGGCAGGACAATGGATCTTCGCGCAGCCCGCGCCGGGATGGTCGGGCGCGCCGCCGATGGAGAATTTCGATGAACCTGATTCAGACGCTCGAAAAAGAGCAGTTCGACAAGCTGTCGGCCGGCAAGACGATTCCGGAATTCGGCCCCGGCGACACCGTGATCGTCAACGTCAAGGTGGTCGAAGGCGAGCGCTCGCGCGTGCAGGCCTATGAGGGCGTCTGCATCGGCCGCTCCGGCGGCGGCATCAACGAGAGCTTCACCGTCCGCAAGATTTCGTACGGCGAAGGCGTCGAGCGCGTGTTCCCGCTGCTGTCCCCGATGATCGACTCGATCAAGGTGGTGCGCCGCGGCAAGGTGCGTCGCGCCAAGCTGTATTACCTGCGCAACCTGCGCGGCAAGTCGGCCCGCATCGTCGAGAAGAAGCAGGACCGCGCCGCTCCGGCCGCCGCTGCCGCCAAGTAAGCGGCGTCCCCGATTTCGAGTTCAAAAGCGCGGCCTTCGGGTCGCGCTTTTTTGTTGCGGCTGTTCTGCCGGCGCGCGCGAGCGCGGCACATTGTCGGCCGCGCCTGACGTGCTATATGGATGGAATGTTTCCAGAATGCCCGCGCGCCATGTTGATCGTGCTCGATGACCGCAGCCGCCTGCCCTGGCGGTTCTTCGGGCGGCTGACGACGGCTGCGCTGATTAGCTGATCCGGCGCCGCGCGCTGCGCGATCTTGCTCTCTCGTCGACAATTCAAAGATCCTTCTGAAGGACTGACACCATGTCCGCTGCAAAACCCACCACGCTGTACGACAAGATCTGGAACGACCATCTGGTGCACGAGGCCGAGGACGGCACCTGCCTGCTCTACATCGACCGCCATCTGGTGCACGAAGTGACCAGCCCGCAGGCGTTCGAGGGTCTGCGCACCACCGGCCGCAAGGTCCACGCGCCGGAGAAGACGCTGGCGGTGGTCGATCACAACGTGCCGACCACCGATCGCAGCAAGCCCAACCCTGATCCGGAGAGCGCCGAGCAGATCGCGGCGCTGGCCGAGAACGCCCGCGACTTCGGCGTCACCTACTACAACGAATTCGACAAGCGCCAGGGCGTGGTCCACGTCATCGGCCCGGAGCAGGGCTTCACGCTGCCCGGCACGACGATCGTTTGCGGCGACAGCCACACCTCGACGCACGGCGCGTTCGGCGCGCTCGCGCACGGCATCGGCACCTCCGAAGTCGAGCATGTGCTGGCGACCCAGACGCTGATCCAGA
Organism: Rhodopseudomonas palustris; assembly: GCA_016215605.1. Classification (GTDB taxonomy): domain Bacteria; phylum Pseudomonadota; class Alphaproteobacteria; order Rhizobiales; family Xanthobacteraceae; genus Rhodopseudomonas; species Rhodopseudomonas palustris_L. The sequence goes on along the minus strand of JACRJB010000048.1, from coordinate 64,325 downwards.
AGAAGGCCAAGAACATGCGCGTCACCGTCGCCGGGCAGCTGCCCGCCGGCGTCACCGCCAAGGACATCATCCTGGCGATCATCGGCGAGATCGGCACCGCGGGCGGCACCGGCTACGTGCTGGAATACGCCGGCGACGCGATCCGCGCGCTGTCGATGGAAGGCCGCATGACGGTGTGCAACATGTCGATCGAAGGCGGCGCCCGCGCCGGCCTGATCGCGCCCGACCAGAAGGCCTACGACTTCCTCAAGGGTCGCCCGCTGGCGCCGAAGGGCGAGCTGTGGGACGCGGCTCTGCGCTATTGGGAGACGCTGCGCTCCGACGAGGGCGCGCATTTCGATCACGAGCTCAAGCTCGACGCTGCCGCGCTGCCGCCGATCGTGACTTGGGGCACGTCGCCCGAAGACGTGATCTCGGTCACCGGCAAGGTGCCGAACCCGGCCGATATCGCCGACGAGGCCAAGCGGCTCTCCAAGGAGCGCGCACTGGCCTATATGGGCCTGACGCCGGGCACCAGGATCACCGACATCAAGATCGACCGGATGTTCATCGGCTCCTGCACCAACGGCCGCATCGAGGATCTGCGCGCGGCGGCGAAGGTCGCTGAGGGCAAGACCGTCAACGCCAACGTCAACGCCATCATCGTGCCGGGCTCCGGCCTGGTGAAGGAGCAGGCCGAGGCCGAGGGTTTGGACAAGATCTTCCTCAAGGCCGGCTTCGAATGGCGCGAGCCGGGCTGCTCGATGTGCCTCGCCATGAACCCTGACAAGCTGGCGCCGGAAGAGCGTTGCGCCTCGACCTCGAACCGCAACTTCGAAGGCCGCCAGGGCTTCAAGGGCCGCACCCATCTGGTGTCGCCCGCGATGGCCGCCGCCGCCGCGATCGCCGGCCACTTCGTCGACATCCGCGAGTGGCGCTAACTGCGCAGCGAAGTCATCACCGCCGTCATTGCCGGGCTCGACCTGCCTGCGCGGCCGAAGCCGCTTCGGCGCGGCGAAGGCCCGGCAATCCATCTTCGAAGAACGATGGACCGCCGGATCAAGTCCGGCGGTGACGGTCCCGGGATGATCCGAAACACAACAGGCGCCCATCGGGCGCCTGTTCGGTTTTCAGCGATCGCCGAGCTACCAGTACACCCGCCACGCCCGGTGATGGCGGTGATGGTGTCGCCAGTGATGGCGGTGCAGGTGATGCCGCCACGGCCGGAACTTGCAGATGCGGCGCGGGCCGTAATGTGTGTAGACCACACGGCAGAACCGGCGCGGACCATAATAGCGCGGACCATAATAGCGGGGGGCGTAGTACACCGGCGCGTAGTAACGCGGTCCGTAATAGCCGTAGACGCGCGGGCGGAAATGGTGCCGGCGATAGCCGTAGTGGCGATAGCCGACGTAGCTGGGGCCGAAGTGACGATGGCCGATGTAGCGCGGGCCGCCGTAGAACTGCCGACGATGAAACGCCGGTCCGCCGCCGATCTGGCCGACGCTGCGATAGCCGCCGTGGAACGCCGGCCCGCCACCCCGGAAGCCGCCGATCGTGCCGACGCGTGGTGCGCCGCCGATCGGGCCGCCCCGGAAACCACCGCCGCCGCCGATGTGGCCGCCACGGAAGCCGCCGCCTCCACCGATATGACCACCACCGATATGACCGCCACCGCGGAAGCCGCCCCCGCCGCCGATATGACCGCCTTTGTGCTGCACCGTGATAACGGGGGACGCGACTGCGCCGGCGGCCGCGGTGGCCGGGCTCGCGGGCGACAGCGCCTGCGCGCGCGGCGCGGCTGCGATCGAGAAGCTGAGCGCCGCGACCGCGGCGACGGCGAACGAGCCGATCCGGCTCGTCAGGGTCAGAAAGGTTGGACGATCAGGACGATGTGGTGTCCGTGCCATCGCATGCGGAGTCATCGGCGCTCCCCCGGCGCCGTCACGCGGCGCGTTGACGAGTTGGTTGTGTCGCTCCCGCGCGCAGGCTAGGCGGCGCGAGGTGAACGTGCCATGAATGCGTCCGCGCTCACCAGGAGGGTTGGAAGCCGTAGCCCCCGAAGCCGAACGGAAAGAACGGCGCGATCCCATAGGGACGATAGTAATAGGGGCGCGCGTAGTAGCGCGGCGCGTCGTAACGGTGCGAGGCCCAGTGACGATGCCGATGCGGATGGCGTCGCATCTGGCGATGCGCGTGTGCCCGGCCGCGATGCCGCGAGCTGAATTCGGTGATCGGCGTCGTGCTGCCGACGCTGATTGTCGGGGATGTGCGCGCGGCAAACGCCTGCGCCGCTGCCGGTGAGAGCGCACCGAGCACGCCTGCCAAGATTGCGGCTCCGATCCACGGTCGCATCGCATCCTCCTCTGTGGGGCCGGCGTCCATGTTAGCGCGACAGCCCGGGCCGTGACAGGTCGAAACGAAAACAGGCCCGACAAGCGGGCCTGTTTGCTGAACAATGCGTTCAGATTGGCGCAGTGGCGATCACCGCCAGTGGCGACGATAATGGTGGCGGGGACCGTAGTGCCGATGCGGCCGGTGGAAGTGGCGACGATAGCCGTGATGGTGCCGATAGCGATGGTGATGCCGGTAGCCGTGACGGTGTCGGCGATAGTGCACTTCGCTGACGTCGGGGATCACGTCGCGCTGAACCGTCGTCGCCAGCCCGGCGCTCGACATCGGCGCGGCCTGCGCGCGATCGGCCGGCGCGGCGATCAGCAGCAGTCCCGCGATGGCGGCGAGACCGGATAGTTTCAAGATGTTCATCGATGAGCTTCCTTGGTTCGAGGTGCGCTTCGTCCAGCGTGATGCGGAACCATCTTGGTACCGCGGGCGACTGGCGCCGCTTGTGAGGATGCTGAGGCGCGCGAGGTGAATGCGGTGTGAATGCGTCCCCGCGCGAATGAATGCGCAGCGCCTCGCCCTTGTTCCGCGCCCGGTGAATTTTGCAACGTACGCCAAGAAACAAATCGGGCGTTCGGTGCGTATTTCATCGAGGTTGATAGCAACGAGGCGACCGACGATGACGATATCCGCAGGCTGGCGACGATCACTTCTCGGCAAGGGTGCGGGCGTGATCGCGATGTGCGGCATCGTCGCGCTGCCGCTGAACGTCGCACGCGCCGCGCCCGGACCAGGCGTAGTGTCCGGGGAGCCGGTTCAGACCGCGATGGCGTTCGTGGTGGTCGGATCGGTGGCGGCGGCTGTCGTCACCGGCGTGGTCGGCGCGCGCCGTCGCTGACGGCGACGCGTCTCAGCCGCGGCGCCAGAAGCAGTTCATGCGCGGCACGATCACGGTTCCGCTCGGTCGATATTCCTGCACATAGGTCGCGGTGCATTCGCGCACCGCGTTGCGGCCGGGAAAGTTGCGGGGATAGACGCCGTCCGGCGTGGTGCGCGGATAGATCCGCAGCCGGCGCGGCGGGCGGCGCTGCTGTGACGAGAGGTCGGTCGGCGCAGCCGCGGCTTGCGGCCGCGCCTGCGGCCCCGGTTGCGCCAGCGCCGGCTCCGCGGCCTGCAACAGCAGCGCCGCCGCGAGCGCCAGCCCGGCGCCTGTGATTGTCCGTCGGATCATCGCCAACCGTCCCGTCCCCGTATCCTGGCCGGCAAAGTCCCCGATCAGCGCGCCGCCGTCAACCGCAGCAACGTGCCGCCTTTGCCGAACGCCCCGCCATCCCCTACAACGCCGCCATGTGGATCACCGCCAAGGCGCCCTCGCTGGCCGAGTTCGAGGAGATGGCGCATGAGAGCTTCGGCAAGCTGCCCGACGAGTTCCGCGCCTTGTGCGAGGGGGTGATCATCCGCGTCGACGATTTCCCGACCGACGAGGTGCTCGACGACCTCGGCGCCCAGACCGAATTCGACCTGCTCGGCCTGTTTCAGGGCATCGGCCTGCCGCAGCGCTCGAGCCAGGACATCGCGCCGATGCCCAACATGATCTGGCTGTATCGCCGGCCGATCCTGGATTACTGGGCCGAGCACGACGAGACGCTCGGCCACATCGTCAGCCATGTCCTGATCCACGAGATCGGCCACCATTTCGGCCTGTCCGACGCCGACATGGAGGCAATCGAGGCGCAGGTGGCGGATTGAGCCTCGGCTTCACGCGCAGCCCTCATCCTGAGGAGCGGCCGTTTGGCCGCGTCTCGAAGGATGTGCGGAACATCTCATGGTTCGAGACGCGCTTCGCGCTCCTCACCGTGAGGGCTGTGCCGGATGCCTGATCGCAACCACTGCCCCGCAGAATCGTCTTGAAGAATCGCCTTGGAACGCAGCGTCGGGCCGGCTAAAACCCGGCCTCAATCTGGGAAAATCGCCATGGACAAGTTCACCACGCTCGAAGGCGTCGCGGCGCCGCTGAAGATCATCAATGTCGACACCGACATGATCATCCCCAAGCAGTACCTGAAGACCATCAAGCGCACCGGCCTCGGCAAGGGCCTGTTCTCGGAACAGCGCTACAAGGACGACGGCAGCGAGAATCCGGATTTCGTCCTCAACAAGCCGGCCTATCGCACCGCCAAGATCCTGGTCGCCGGCGATAATTTCGGCTGCGGCTCGAGCCGCGAGCACGCCCCCTGGGCGCTGCTCGATTTCGGCATCCGCTGCGTGATCTCGACCTCGTTCGGCGACATCTTCTACAACAACTGCTTCAAGAACGGCGTGCTGCCGATCCGCGTCTCGCAGGACGACCTCGACAAGCTGTTCGACGACGCCGAGCGCGGCGCCAACGCCACCGTCACCATCGACCTGCCGGCCCAGGAAATCCGCGGCCCGGACGGCGGCGTGGTGAAATTCGAGATCGACCCGTTCCGTAAGCACTGCCTGATCAACGGCCTCGACGACATCGGTCTGACGCTCGAGAAGAAGGCCTCGATCGACAGCTACGAAGACAAGCTGAAGACCGCACGCGCCTGGGCGTGATCGGTCGCCTCTCCCGTCGGGCTGGACCCACGACGATCTGAGCGCGGCTTAGCCGCGCGCAGATGTGGCGCTGAGCTGGGCGGGTCGGCCTTGGTGGCCACGCCTCACGCCCTGCAGCTAGTATCGTCGAGGCGCGCAAACGGCGCGCCCCTCTGGATGCGGCGTTGGGCCGTGAAGCGGGTGCTCCTTCCTCTGCGCCGCGCGTCTTTCGGCAAGGCGACCCGGCATTGCCTGAGCGTTATTTCGCCGGCGCCTTTTTGGTTTTCGCCGCCGGCTTCCCGCCCTTCTTCTTCCCGGTCTTCTTGTCTGCCTTGCTGGTGGCTCCGGCCTTGCGCTCGGCGGTCTCGCTGCTGTGCGCCTTGGCGAGCGTCTTCAGATAGGCGTCGGTCTTGTCGACGCCGAACTCGGTCCACATGATCAAATGATCCGACATCTGGTAGGTGCGCCAGGTGTTGAACGCCGCTTTCGGCGGCATCACCCCGGCGTAGGGCTCGGGATCGTTGAAGACGTATTTGTAGAAATCGAACACCCCGGCCTTCCCGCTTTCGATGCCGCGGGTTTCCTTGAAGAACGCGATCTGGTCGTAGAATTTGTCCTTGGCGATGTTGCTGCCCTTCTGTCGCAGCAGCTCCTCCGGGATCACGAATTTGTTCTTGGTCAGCGCCTGGAACGTCGCGTCCTCGCGGCCGAAGATGTTGAAGTCCCCGAGCAGCACCAGATTCTCCGGCGAGTAGTCGATCGGGTCGTCGAGGTTGATGTAGCTCTTGGCCTTGTCGGCGAGCAGCTTGGCGGTGAGATCGATCTCCTCGATCCGCTTCGGATCGTCCTTCCTGCCTTCGCCGTAGTAGATGTGGACCGTGCACAGATTGAACTTCGCCCAGCCGGACTGGAAGCCGCAGATGAACGGCGTCCGCGCGATCTGCGCGACCAGTTCGGTCGCCGCCTTGCTCGGCAGTACCAACTCGCCGGCGAGTCCAGTGAAGTGGACGCGGGAGCGGTCGAACAGGAAGGCGAGCCGCTCGCCGTTGCCGCTGTCGGCGAAACTGACGTCGGTGTAGACGTAGTCCCAATCGCGGCCGAGCAGCCGCATCACCCGCTTCAGCGCCACCAGGTCCTGCCGCACTTCCTGCACCGCGACCAGGTCGAACCGGCTGATGCATTCGGCGATGCAATACAGCGCGTCGGGAATTCGGCCGCCGAATTTGGTGCCGCCAAACTCGCGGATGGTCCAGGTCGCGAGCAGAAAGTTGCCGGGCTCCTTCGGCGGCAATTCCTTCAAGCCCTTGCGCAACGCGGTCAGGGCGCCGACGGTGCGGGAGCGGTCGGCGTTGGTCAGGTTTCGCGGGTCGGCGCCGCTTCGCGGGCGCAAGCCGGTGTAGTCCATGCAATCCTCCCTTGGTGCTGAAAGGAGGAAGTCTAGGACCGTGCCGGTGACGATCACAAGACTGTCGCGCTGCGATCTTGTCGCGCCGGTCCGATCCGCCCGGTCAGGACAGGAAGTACATCACGCCGCGGGTGCAGACGTACAGCCCGACCATGATCACAACGGCGGAGAACACCGCGCGCAGTGCCTTGTCGTGTGCGCCGATCAGCTTGCCGGCGGCGATGCCGATCAGCCCGCCCGCCAGCCCGCCGCCGATGAACAGTCCCGCGAGCCGCCAGTCGATCAGTCCGGACAGCGCGTAGCTCGTCGCGGTGGAAGCGCCGAAGGCGAACACCGCGACCAGCGAACTGCCGATCGCGTAGGTCAGCGGCATGCCGGTGGCGAGGATCAGTCCCGGCACGATCAGGAAGCCGCCGCCGATGCCGAAGAAGCCGGCGAGCACGCCGACGCCGAAGCCGGTGCCGATCAGCTTCGGCAGCATCGTCTTCGCTGTCGCCAGCGTCAGCCGGATGGTCGGGTCGCCCGTGCCGCTGCGCCGGCGCGACATCAGCACCCCGATCACGATCATCAGCACGCCGAACAGCACCAGCAGTTGCTGGCCGTCGATCTGCTTGGCGACGGCCGAGCCGGCGAAGGCGCCGCCGATTCCGGCCGCCGAGAACACCAGCGCGCAGGCCCAGCGCACGTTGCCGGCGGCCCAATGGCTCAGCATGTTGGCGAGCGCCGAGATCGCCACCGCGATCGCGCTGGTGCCGATCGCCACATGCGGCGAGCGCACGCCGACGACATAGACCAGCAGCGGAACCGCGAGCACCGAGCCGCCGCCGCCGATCAGCGCCAGAATGAACCCGACCAGACCGCCGCTCGCGACGGTGAGAAGGCCGGTGGAGGTCAGGTCGATCAGCATGAAATTCTACAAAGAGCAGCTTGCACGAAAGGAATATGCTAATAGATGTCGGCTGCGCGCAACAGCCATTCTACCGGATCAGGGAAATTGCTCGTGACCAGCCCCACATCGCCGCAGACGTCCTCGCCGCAAATTCGTGCGTTCTTCGACGAGCCCACCAACACGATCAGCTATCTGGTGTCGGATCCGGCGACCCGGCGGGCCGCGGTGATCGATCCGGTGCTCGACTACGATCACCGCGACGGATCGGTCGACATCCGCTCGGCCGACGCGATCCTGCAGGCCGCGACAGACGCCGGGCTGACGATCGACTGGGTGCTGGAGACCCACGCCCACGCCGATCACCTCTCCGGCGCGCCTTACATCAAGGGCAGAACCGGCGCCAGGATCGGGATCGGCGAGCACATCAAGGACGTGCAGCGGATCTTCCGGCCGATGTTCAACGCCGCCGATCTGCGCACCGACGGCAGCGATTTCGATCATCTGTTCAAGGACGGCGAGCGGTTCGCGATCGGCGATCTCGCGGTCAAGGTGATGCACACGCCGGGGCATACGCCGGCGGATATCGCGTACCGGATCGGCGACGACGCGGTGTTCGTCGGCGATACGCTGTTCATGCCGGACTACGGCACGGCGCGCGCCGATTTTCCCGGCGGCGACGCGCATCAGCTGTATCGCTCGATCCAGAAGCTGCTGGCGCTGCCGCCGCAGACGCGGCTGTTCATGTGCCACGACTACAAGGCGCCCGGCCGCGACGACTACGCGTGGGAGACGACGGTCCAGGCGCAGCGCGACGGCAACGTGCATCTGCGCGGGGGCGTCAGCGAGCAGCAGTTCGTCGAGATGCGCCAGGCGCGCGACGCGACGCTGAGCGTGCCGACGCTGTTGCTGCCGTCGATCCAGGTCAACATCCGCGCCGGCCGTTTCCCGAAAGCGCAGCACAACGGCGTGCACTATCTGCTGCTGCCGGTGCACGCCCGGCCCGGCGCCGAAGCCGGCGTCAGCTGAGGGTCGCCGACCGTTTCCGGGCACGCGCGACGGCGGGGGCAGGGGCGAGTTGTCGCCCCGCTGGCGGATGGCGTCCGCCGCGTCTTAACGCGGTCTTTACCCGCCCGGGCGCGGAATATTCCTGAATGTGTTTCTCGCGGCAGGGAGCTGGCGATGGCTGACATCATGAGCGTTCTTGCATCGGGCTACACCTCGGCCGCGCTGCAGACGCCGTCGAAGACCAAATACGTCAATGTCGATCCGACGCTCTATCAGGGCACCTGGACCGGCACTTATTCCAACACCAAGAAGTTCTCGATCACGGTCACCGACGTGCAGGGTTTCCGCGCCCAGGTGAAGTATCAGAGCGACGGCACCACCCAGTATCAGAGCGCTCTGATCAAGGACGGCTCGTTCCGGGTCGGCGACACCAAGTTCACGCTTGGCAGCAACGGTAACGCCTCGATCCGGACAGCCGTCACCGATCCGGTGACCAGCCAGACCAGCCTCGTCACCGGCACCGCCAAGCGAAGCTGAGGCGCGGCCTATCTTTGAGCCGCTTGATACATCACGGCGTTGTGGCGCCTTCCAAGCGCACTGACTCCTCATCCTGAGGAGCCCGGCGAAGCCGGGCGTCTCGAAGGATGAGACCGCGGGTGCTGGTGGCCCATGGTTCGAGACGCATCGCTGCGCGATGCTCCTCACCATGAGGTTTTGCTGGTTTGGAGCGCATAGAGAACGTCTGATGATCAGCAGCACGATCCTGCAAAACCAAAAACCCCGCCGGCGAGGGCGGGGTTCGTCGTTTCAGCGCGTGTCGCGCGTGAGGGTCAGTGCGCGGCTTCGAGCGCCGCCTGTTCCTGGCGCGCGATGGTGCCCTTCACCGCGCTCTGCACCTTTTCGAAGGCCCGCACCTCGATCTGACGCACCCGCTCGCGCGAGACGCCGAACTCGGCGGCGAGATCTTCCAGCGTCATCGGCTCGTCGGCGAGGCGGCGCGCCTCGAAGATCCGCCGCTCGCGCGGGTTGAGCACGCCGATCGCGCCGTTCAGCGCGGCGCGGCGATGATCGAGCTCCTCGTGCTCGGCCATCACGGCTTCCTGGTTCGGCGACTGGTCGACCAGCCAGTCCTGCCATTCGCCGGGCTCGCCGTCGTCACGGATCGGGGCGTTGAGCGACGCGTCGCCGCCGAGGCGGCGGTTCATGTCGATCACGTCCTGCTCGGTGACGCCGAGACGCTTGGCGATCAGCTTGACCTGGTCGGGGTGCATATCACCCTCGTCCAACGCCGAGATCTTGCTCTTCGCCTTGCGCAGATTGAAGAACAGCTTCTTCTGGTTCGCGGTGGTGCCCATCTTCACGAGCGACCACGAACGCAGGATGTACTCTTGAATCGACGCCTTGATCCACCACATCGCGTAGGTGGCGAGGCGGAAGCCCTTGTCGGGCTCGAACCGCTTCACCGCCTGCATCAGGCCGACATTGCCTTCCGAGACGACCTCGGAGATCGGCAGGCCGTAGCCGCGATAGCCCATAGCGATCTTGGCCACGAGCCGCAGATGGCTGGTGACGAGCTGATGCGCGGCGTCGCGATCGTCGTGTTCGCGCCAGCGCTTGGCGAACATGTATTCCTGCTCGGGCTCGAGCATCGGGAACTTGCGGATTTCCGCGAGATACCGAGCGAGGCCGGATTCACCGTTGAGAACGGGTAGCGTAGCTGCACGGGCCATTCAGCGCCCTCCAGTGGTTTCAAGCCCCCGATGGCGGGCGGCCTGGCAGACAGGTCGCTCTGCTAAAGCCGACCGGGCTGCGATGTTCCGCGTTGGCTCATCCAACGCAGCTGCAATATACACGAGATTAGTCGCGCGAGTTTAGTTACGGTCTTGTCACGTCGCCGTGACGACTAACAACGCGCTGGAATGATTTACGTTTTCTGAAACGGCTGCGTCATTCCGTCGCCGAAAGCGCGGCTTTCAGGCGGGCCAGGTCGGCCGGCAGGCCGGATTCCCAGGCCACCACCTCTCCCGAGGAGGGGTGTTCGAGCACCAGCAGGTAGGCGTGCAAAGCCTGGCGGCCGAGATCCGTCAGGGCGGCGCGGGCGGCCGGGCGGAGCTGGCTGGCCTTGGTCTTGAAGTGCGGCCCGTAGACGTCGTCGCCCAGCAGCGGATGGCCGATATGGGCCAAATGCACGCGGATCTGGTGGGTTCGGCCGGTTTCGAGCTGGCAGGCGATCAGCGACACGATCTCGCCGCCGCTGCGGCCGGTGAAGGTTTCCAGCACCTCCCAATGGGTGATCGCCTCGCGGCCGCCGTCGCGCACCGCCATCTTCTCGCGGGCGTAGGGGTGGCGGTCGATCGGTGCGTCGATGGTGCCGCGGGCTCGGTTCGGCGCGCCCCAGACGAAGGCGTAATAGCCGCGGCGCAGCTCGCCGGTGCGGCCGTGGTCGGCAAACTGCGCGCTCAAGGACTGATGCGCCCGATCATTCTTTGCCACCACCATCAGCCCGGTGGTGTCCTTGTCGAGCCGGTGCACGATGCCGGGCCGCCGCACCCCGCCGATCCCGGACAGGCTGGCGCCGCAATGCGCGATCAGGGCATTGACCAGGGTTCCGGTTTCATGGCCGGCGGCGGGATGCACCACCAGCCCGCGGGGCTTGTCGAGCACGACGATGTCGTCGTCCTCGTGGACGATGTCGAGCGCGATCGCCTCGCCGGCCGGCTCCGGGGCGACCGGCGGCGGCACGTCGATTGTGATCGTCTCGCCGGGGCTCGCATGATAAGCGGGGTCGCGGACCGGAGCGCCGGCGATCGCGACGCGGCCGTCCAGGATCAGGACCTTCAGCCGCGACCGCGACAGCTCGGGGCAACGCGCCGCCAGCACCCGGTCGAGCCGCGACGACCCCTCGTCACCGGCGACGACCACTTCCAGCAGATGTTGCGAATCGTTCACGACCGAACCTTCCAAAAGCCGAGCATTGCATGACCGAAACCGCCCTGCCCGAACCGACCCCCGAACAGGCCGCATTGTTTGCGCGGGTGCGGCGGATGATGATGATCGCGGGCCTGACCACGGCGCTTGCGCTCGCGGCGGTTCTGATTGCCATCGGCTATAAGCTTTTCCGCGCCGAGGGAAGCGCCCCGGTCGCCGCCGAGACCACGCTGCGGCTGCCCAAGGGCGCCAAGGTCGTTTCCACCGGGGTCGCCGGCGACCATGTCGTCGTCACCCTGGACATCGGCGGCGCCACCGAAATCCGCACTTTCGACGCCAAAACCATGAAGCCGGCCGGCCGGCTGACGTTTGCGAGCGAGCCGTAGGGCAGGCGAGGCGCCCAGCCGCCAGATCGGTCGTTCAGGCAGCCGCCTAACCCCAGTCATGGCCGGGCTCGGCCCGGCCATCCACGGCCACCGCGGCAGCCATTGTTTGTTTTGGGATGGATGCCCGGGTCAAGCCCGGGCATGACGAATGCCGAAAAGGGCGAGCCGCGATCTTGCAGCGAAGCGGTTTCGCCGCTATTGCTCTGGCCCTCACGCTCCCTTCGTCTAGCGGTTAGGACGCGGCCCTCTCAAGGCTGAAACAGGGGTTCGATTCCCCTAGGGAGCGCCAGCTTTGCTCGACATGCAAAGCCCGCTCGAGCGTCATACTCTCTTCTCGTTGATGCAGATTACTGGCGCGCAGATCGCTTGCGGCCGATTTGTTGTGCTCCACAAGGTCCGGCTGAAATCTGGCCAGAACGACCTTCGAGATTGTTTTGGCCCCGGAAGCGGTCGATGACTTCAAGGCATTGCGCGCGAAGGACCGCGCCGAGGTTCGGGCCGCGCTCGAAACCCATTTGCGCCACGCGCCATCCAAGCTCAGTCGCAGCCGGATCAAGCGCTTGCGCGGACTGAGCCAACCGCAATATCGCCTCCGGGTGGGCGAGACGCGCGTGTTCTATGATATATCGGGTACGACCGTCTGGGTTCTGGCGATCGTTTCCAAACAGGAGGCAGATTCGTGGCTCGCACAGTTCGGAAGTCCGGCGTGAAGGAAGTCTCGCTCTCCGAGGTGAAGGATGATCTGTCGCGTTATCTGCGCGAGGCGGAAACCCAGGAGATTGTCATTACCCGTCATGGCAAGCCGGCGGGCGTCCTGATTGGCTTCGAGTCGGAGGACGATTGGCTCGACTACCGACTCGAACACGACCCGCGCTTTCTGCAGCGTGTCGAACAGGCGCGGCGCAGCCTAAAGGCAGGCGGCGGGACGAAGCTCGAAGACGTTGATAGCGAATAGCGACGGGTAGCACTGCATTGCGGCCAGGCCGAGCGTGAGGTCCGCGCGGGCGCTGGCCCGCGAGAGCTCTCTGGATCACATCCTACAAACAAGCCGCCAATTGAGCGCGCCGCGCCTGCATCATCACAGCTTCCCGCTCAATCTCCGCCGCCACCCCCGGCGCCTGATCCGCCGCGACGGGCTTCGAGAACACGTAACCCTGCACGAAGTCGCAATCGAACGCGGCAAGCAGGTCGACCTCTGCGGCGAGTTCGGCGCCTTCGGCCACGACGCACATGCCGAGGCCGTGCGACAGGGCGATGATACCGCCGAGCAGCTTGCGTTTCTCGGGCACGGTGGCGATGCCGTCGACGAAGGTCCGGTCGATCTTCAGGCAGTTGAATGGCAGGCGCGTCAGATAGCCGAGCGACGAATAGCCGGAGCCGAAATCGTCGAGCGCGAGCTGGATGCCGAGCTTCGACAGCGCGGCCAGTGTCGTACTGACTTTCTGCTTGGTATGATCGACGAACAAATTCTCGGTCAGCTCCAGGCAGAGCAGCTTTGCAGGCAGGCCGGTCTCTGCGAGGACAGCCGACACCACCGCCTCGAAATCGCCATTCCAGATCTGCGCCGGAGACACGTTCACCGAGATGCAGCGTGGCGGCAATCCGGCATCGAGCCAGGCGCGCATCTGCTTGCAGGCGTCGCGCAGAACCCAATGGCCGAGATCGACGATCAGGCCGGAGCTTTCCGCGATCGGAATGAACTCCGAAGGCGAAATCGGCCCGCGCTCGGGATGGCTCCACCGCAGCAGTGCCTCGAAACCAACGACCCTGCCGCTCTTCAGATCGATCTGGGGCTGGTAGTGTGTCGTGAGGCCGCCGGTCTCGACGGCCTGGCGCAGGCGCCGGCCGAGATCCAGCTTCTGATCGACCGCCTCGGCGTAAATCGGCTCGAACAGCTGCGCCCGGCCGCGCCCTGCCTCTTTGGCCATGTAGAGCGCAAGGTCGGCGTTGCGCGAGGCCTTCTCCGCGGTCGCTCCATGCTCTGGCAGGATGGCGACACCGATGGTGGCGCCGATGCAGGCCTCGCCTTCGGCGAGTTCGACCGGGACGGATAGTTTGGCGATGATCCGATTGGCGAGGGTGATCGGATCGTCGGCGGACGCACATTGGCTGTTCGTCAGCACTGCGAACTCGTCGCCGCCGATCCGGGCGATGAAGGCTTGCGGATCCAGTTCCTGCCTCAAGATCTTCGCCACATGAATCAGCAGGCTGTCGCCGGTGGAATGACCGAGGGAGTCGTTGACCTCCTTGAAGCGATCGAGGTCGATGAGCAGCAGCGCGTTGTGTCCGTCGTCCGAGAACGGTTCTTCAAACAGACCGGCGAGTTTGCATTTGAAGAGCGCGCGATTGGCAAGTCCCGTCAACGGATCGGTGTAGGCGAGCTGCTCGAGCCTGCGCTCGGCCTCCTTGCGATCGGTGACGTCCTGAGCGGTGCCGATGAGGCCGACGATCTTTCCGTTGGAGATCTCGGCCTTGCAGATGATCGCCAGATCGCGCGGCGCGCCGTCGGCGTGCTGAATTCGGATGTCTGCGGCTTCCGTCGTGCTGCCGCGAAGCACGCGGCCCTGCAGCTTCAGAAGACGCTGGGCGTCGTCGTCCAGAAAATAGGACGTGGTGTTTTCATAGGTCGGTTCGAACGCGCCGGGCTCCAAGCCGAGGAGCTGATAGAGTTCAGGCGACCAGACGGTTCGACCCGTCTCCAGCCGGTGATTCCAGGTCCCAATCTTGCCGAGCTGATGAGCCTCTTCGAGGGCGCGCGTCCGCTGGTCCAGCAGTGCGCGAGCGACCTCGAGCTGTGTGATATCGCTCGCCGTGCCGCGATAGCCGAGGAACGTTCCGTCATCGGCAAAGATCGGCTTGCCGCTCGTGCTGATACTGATCCGCGAACCGTCATCCCCGATCGAGGTGTAGATGAAGTCGCGGAACGGGCGATGGGCCTCCATGTCCGCCCTGTGCTGGGCCATCGAACCTTGCTCTTCCGGCGCGAAAGACAGCTCCCAGCGCGCCTTTCCGCCGGACGCGACGGTCTGCAGGGCCGAGTTCCCATCGAGTGACTTCGGATAGGGAAGCAGCCGGTGGTCGGGGCCGCTTTCCCAGCACCAGTCCGAAGCGGTGCTGACGAAATCCGCGAGACGTTGCTCGCTATCCGCCAACTGCCGCAGCGCCGAAGCCTCCGGAGTGACGTCCCGGACGACGCCGAAGACGCGCTGAACCCGCCCGTTGGAATCGAACTCCGGTTCGCCGTGCACGACGCAGTCGAGCTGGGCGCCGTCAGCCTTGAGAAGTTTCGTCTCGACCGCAAACGGCCGTCCCTCGGTCCAGCACACCGCGTAGTGGGCCTGCAGGACATCGCGGCTTTCCGCCGGGTGACGATCGCGCATCGCAGCGGTCGGAATGGAGTTGGTCGGCGTTTGCAACTCGTAGAGGGACGCGACCTCGGGCGACATCCAGAAATCAGTCGCGGCGGCGTTGTACGACTCCCAATACCCGATGCGAGCCATCTTCATCGCGCGACGAAGAGACCACTCCTGATGCCACCCCCGCGCTTCCCGTGTGTAAGGCTGCCGCAATGACGCTCCACGAACGGCCATCTGTCCCCAACCAAGACGTACGCGCCCACTGATACAGCCTGATTCGTAACATGAGGCGGCTGGGCATCAGAGCGACAACTTTCATCGTGATAAGAGCGTCCTTCATCGTGGTATAATTTGCGTGAACCTTCGCCAGGAACACCAAATTGGAACCGCTGCTGCCGCGCAACGACGAAAGCCATCGGAACTGATTGGCAGCCGGAGTTCGTGAGCAGGTTGTTCCGTTGCGCGCATCTCGCGTGCGAGTTGGCGCTCACAGCGCCCCCAACAAATCCTCCCGCAGATCCTCATAGTCCTCCAGCCCCACCGAGATTCGAATCAGCCCGTCGGTAAAGCCGTGCCGGGCGCGTTCGTCGGGGTCGTAGGTGGCGTGGGTCATGCTGGCCGGGTGCTGGATCAGCGTCTCGGCGTCGCCGAGGCTGACGGCGCGGGTGGCGATCCGCACCTTGTCCATCAGGGCGCGGCCGGCAGCGAGGCCGCCTTTCAGTTCGAGCGCGATCATGCCGCCCATTGCGCGCATCTGTCGTTGCGCCAGGGCGTGCTGCGGGTGGCTGGCGAGGCCGGGGTAGTACACGCGGGCGACGGCCGGATGGGCTTCGAGGTCGTGCGCGAGTTTTTCCGCGGTGGCGCTGTGGCGGTCCATCCGCAGCGTCAGCGTCTTCAGCCCGCGCAGGATCAGGAAGGCGTCGAACGCCGAGATGCAGGCGCCGTTCAGTTCCTTGACGCCGGTGAAGCGCAGCCGGTCGATGATCTCCTTCGACGCGATCACCGCGCCGGCCAGCAGATCGCCATGGCCTCCAAGATATTTCGTCGCCGAATGGGTGACGATGTCGGCGCCGAGTTCGAGCGGGCGCTGCAGATACGGCGTGCAATAGGTGTTGTCGACGACGAACAGCGCGCCAGCGCGGCGGGCGATGTCGGCGATGGCGGCGATGTCGACCACGCGCATGTTGGGGTTCGACGGCGTCTCGGTGAACACCATCCTGGTCTTCGCGCCCAGCGCCGCAGTGAGGCCGGCCGGATCGGTGAGGTCGACAAATCGGACATGGATGCCGAAGCGCGGCAGATGATGCTCGAACAGGCCGAAGGTGCAGCCATACAGCATCTGGTCGGCGACGATCTCGTCGCCGCTGTTCAGCAGCGTCCAGATCAGGGCGGTGAGCGCGCCGACGCCCGAGGAGGTGGCGAGCGCGGCCTCGCCGCCTTCCAGCTCGGCGAGCCGCCGCTCCAGGATCGCCACCGTCGGATTGCCGACCCGGCCATAGATGAAACCGTCGGCCTCGCCGGCGAACCGCGCCGCGCCCTCGGCGGCGCTGTCGAACGCATAGGTCGAGGTCAGGAACACCGGCGGGTTGAGGCTGCCGAGATGCAGCTGCGGGTCGTAACCATGGTGAATGGCGCGGGTGGCGAAGCCGAGGCTGTTCGGCGCGGGGCGGCTGGTGAGATGGCTCATGGGAAGGCTCCTTTGCCGCCATTATCGCGCGCAGACGATCGCCAATCTTGCCAAACATGCCACTCAATATCTATGAATTGGCGATAGTTGGAAATTTGCTGCGCAACATATGAACGATCCTGCCAAATTCAGCCTGGACGCGATCGACCTGAAGATCCTGGCCGAGCTGCAGGCCGACGCCCGGATCCCCAACATCACCCTGGCCGAACGGGTCGGGCTGTCGCCGTCACCCTGCTCACGGCGGGTGAAGCTGCTGGAAGAGTCCGGCGTGGTGGCGGGCTATCGGGCGTTGATCGACCGCGCCGCGGTCGGGCTGGCGGTCACGGCCTTTGCGGGCATCCGGGTCGAGCGGCATTCGCGCGACAACGCGGAGGCGTTCATTGCCGCGGTGCGCAACATGCCGGAAGTGATCGCCTGCCATCTGGTGTCCGGCGACGCCGACTTCCTGCTCGAAGTGGTGGTGCCGGACATCGCCAGCTACGAGGCCACCGTGCTGCGCGGCCTGCTGGCGCTGCCGACGGTGCGCGACATCCGCACCTCGTTCGCGATGCGCAGCTACAAGCTCGACGGCCCGCTGCCGCTGCCGAAACCGGCGTAGCGCGGTTCAGCCCGGCAGATGCTCGCGCACCCACCGCACGATCGCCTGCGCCGGCATCGCGCCGGAGGTCCGCGCGCGCTCGCGGCCGTTCTCGAACAGCAGCATGGTCGGGATGCCGCTGATCCCGAGCCTGGCGGCGATCTGCTGCTCGTTGTCGGAGTTCAGCTTGATCAGCCGGACCATCGGCTCGAGTTCGCGCGCCGCCATCTCGTAGGCTGGCGCCATCGCCCGGCAGGGGCCGCACCACGGCGCCCAGACGTCGACCAGCACCGGCACGGTGCTGCGTGCAATCTGCTTGTCGAAGATGTCGCCGCTGACGTCGGCCGGATGGCCTTCGAACAGTTTGTTGCTGCACTTGCCGCATTTGGCGTCCAGCGCCGGGCGCTGCTCGGGCAGGCGGTTGACGCCGCCGCAATGCGTACACACGATCAGACGATCGGACATGTGATCAACCTCGGTCGTTCGCCCGACCTGTCATTTAGGAAGTGATCTCCGGTGCGCCAAGACGACCGCCGGTACAACGTCGGCGAACGATCTTCCGCACTCGCATGATTGGGGCAATCTCGCGCGGTCAGGCCGGATCCCGCGCCACCCAGCGCTCGTCCTTCTTGCGGTACTGTTTCTTCACCGCCGCCCAGGCGACGCGGTGGGCGGTGCTTTCCTGGTCCTCGGGCGTGCGGTCGGAATATTCGGCGAAGGCGTTGTTGAAGGCGGCGAGATAGATTTCCTGCGCGTGCAGCGGCAGCCGCACCTGCAGCGGCGGGGGAAGGTCGTCGATCGAGCTGTAAGGCATCCCGGTCTCCTCCACGCGCGACGATCATCCGCAGCAGCCGAGATCTGGGTCGGGTCGCGGCGGACCCTTCGTCGCGCAATGGACGCTCGCATCGGAATACGGCAGACTCGCGTCGCGGCCGAACCGTGCAGCCTGATGCCTTGATGCGGATCAATCGAGAGACCGCCGGCGGCTCTAGGATCGACTGCGGCTCGGGTTGGCGCAGGGCCGACATCGTCACGACCGACGACCAGAGGAGGTTGCGATGGCATCTCCGGGCTCCGAACATCCACCCGTCAGCGACGATGCGACGTCCTTCAACGCGCGGCGCGAATCGATGATCGCGCAGCAGATCAGCGCGCGCGGCGTTCGCGATCCGCTGGTGCTCGCGGCGATGCGCCGGGTGCCGCGCGAGGCGTTTCTGCCGGAGCGGACGCGCGATCTGGCTTACGACGATTCGCCGCTGCCGATCGGCTGCGGTCAGACGATCTCGCAGCCCTACATTGTTGCCGCGATGGTCGAAGCGTTGCAGTTGAAGGGCGGCGAACACGTGCTCGAGATCGGTGCCGGCTCAGGCTATGCCGCCGCGGTACTCGCCGCCATCGCGGGCGATGTCGTCACCGTGGAACGGATCGGGGCGCTCGCCGACAAGGCCGCCGCTGCACTCGCATCGCTCGGCCTTCGCAACGTCCAGGTCCATCAGGGTGATGGCTCGCGCGGTTGGCCGGAGGGCGCGCCGTATGAGGCGATCGTGGTCGCGGCGGGCGGACCGCAGGTGCCGGAGTCGCTGAAGGCGCAGCTTGCGATCGGCGGCCGGCTGGTGATGCCGGTCGGATCCGATCAGCAGGCGCAGCGGCTGGTCCGGCTGACGCGTACCGGCGACCGCGATTTCCGTTTCGAGCATCTCAGCGATGTGCGCTTCGTGCCGCTGATCGGCGACGAAGGCTGGACGGCGTCCGATCTCGATCAGGACGTGCCAGCCGGCACGGAGAGCACATGAGGCATGCATCGGCGCGACACCGCGGCCCGGCTTCATCGTCGCGTCGCAGTGCTATACAGCCGCTCGGGCAGGCGGCCCCGCGCGGCAATTCATTCGCAAGCGGCCGCAACGACAACCGGCCAACATCACGGGGAGCAGCATGATCAAGGATCTCATCGTCAATCTCGAACGCAGCCCGGAGCGCGACGAAGTCACCAACGTCGCGATCGCGATCGCGGAGACGTTCGACGCGCACCTCTCCGGCGTCTGCTTCGCCTCCGAGGCGCTGCCGAGCTTCACGATGCCGGACTTCCCGTCCGACGTGATGACCAAGATGCTGGCGGCGAACGAAGCCGCGGCGCGCGCGGCGGTGGAGCGGTTCGAAGCGGCATGTAAGCGCGAGGGCGTTTCCGCCGAGCATCATCTCTTGGAGACGCCCTACGGCACCTCCGGCCGGTTTCCGCGGATGGCGCGGCGGTTCGACCTGTCGGTGATCATGCAGTCCGACCCGGACAACGGCGACAACGATATCCTGATCGAGCAGGTGCTGTTCGATTCCGGCCGCCCGGTGCTGATCGTGCCGTACATCCAGAAGACGCCGGTCAAGCTCGACCGGGTGGTCTGCGGCTGGGACGGCAGCCGTGCCGCCACCCGCGCGATCAACGATGCGCGGCCGTTCCTGCGCCGCGCCGGCGCGGTCGAACTGCTGATCGTGCGCGATCACAAGGTCCGCGACGACAATGAACTGCGCGGCATCGAGATGGCCAATCATCTGGCGCGCCACGGCATCAAGCTCGACATCAAGATGATCACCGCGCCGGATATCGGCGTCGCCGGCTCGATCCTGTCGCATGTCGCGGATTCGTCGGCCGACCTGCTGGTGATGGGCGGCTACGGCCATTCGCGCCTGCGCGAATTCGTGCTCGGCGGCGTGACCCGGGAAATGCTGTCGTCGATGACGGTCCCCGTGTTGATGTCGCATTGAGGGCGATGGTCCGGCAGTCCCGTCGGGCCTCGCCACCGTCATTGCGAGCCGCAGGCGAAGCAATCCAGGGGCTCCGAGCACGACGCTCTGGATTGCTTCGCTTCGCTCGCAATGACGGCGAAGCGTTGTTGCTTTGCGCTACACGCACGTCCGGATATACGGTCGGTTGATCTCCCACAGCTCGTCGAGGATATTCTCGGCGGCGACCGCGGAGTTGACGACCGGGTCGATCAGCAGCGCCTGCAGCGCGATCTCTTTCGAGGCGTGCACCGCCGCCTCGACGGCGAGCTGCTGCACATTGGCCTGCATCGTCATCAGCTTGGCGATCGGATCGGGCAGCGGACCGAGCGACACCGGATGCACGCCGGCGGCGTCGACCGTCACCGGCACTTCGACCGCGAGTTCGGCGGGCAGATTGGGGATCACCCCGCGGTTCATCACGATGCCGGATTCGATTTGGCGCTTCTGATCGTGCAGCACGCCGGCGATGACCGCTGCGCCGCGCTCGCCTGACGGCTCGGTCCACCAGCGCGGAATCGCCGTCGTCCCGGCGAGTACGCCGTCGAGCTGCGCGACGAACTCGCCGCGCCAGCGTTCGTCCTGGGCGAAGTCGTAGCCTTTCTCCCCCGCCTCCCAGCCATAGGCCAGATACTCGCCGAGGTGGTCGTCGCTGCAGGTCAGCCAATGGCCGAACGCGCGATACAACCGGCGGGTGAAGCGCCAAGCGCCCGGATCGAAGCTTTGCTCCGCCTCGCGCAGCCGCGGCGCGAGGTCTTCGCCGGTGATGCGATCGCGGATCTGCAGCAGACACTGAAAGTGATTGAGCCCCGCGCCCCAGACCTCGACGCGTTCGCGCGGCAGTCCCATGATGTCGGCGACCGCATCGCGGCCCATGAAGATGCCGTGACACAGCCCGATGCAGCGGACCTTGGTGTAGCGTCCGAGCGCCAGCACGATCCGGCTTTCCGGATTGGAGAAGTTGAGCAACAGCGCATTCGGGCAGAGTTGTTCGATGTCGCGGACGAAATCGAACACCAGAGGCAGCGTGCGCAGGGTGAAGAACAGCCCGCCGGGGCCGCCGTTCTCGCCGAGCGTGTGGCGGATGCCGTATGTCTTCGGCACCTCGAAGTCGAGCTTCCACAGCCGGTTGCGATCGATCGCGGTGGCGTTGACGACGAAGCTTGCGCCATCCAGCGCGGCGCGGCGGTCGGTGGTCTGTTCGATGATGAAGCCGGCGCCGGCGGTGGCGTTGAGCAGTTTGGCGAGTTCGGCCATTTTGCCGAGCATCGCCGCGTCGAGGCCGACCATCACCAGCGTCGAACCGCGCAGCTCCGGCGTGCCGAACAGATCGCGCAGCATGCTGAGGCCGAATGACGCACTGCTGGCGCCGAGGAACACGATCTTGGTCGCTTTCGCCATGCAGGTCGATCCTTCGCCACGTCGCCGAGCCGCCAATGGCGGGCTCTGCCACCATCCCTCCGGCGCGCTGCCGATCGGGGGCGGGCGCGAACTCATGACACCCGTCGACCAGAGTGGATCGCAGCCCGGCGATCCGGCGTTGACGTGAGTCAACGGCATCGGCACCCAGCGGCGTGACACTCGGCGTCCGTCCGATGTCTCGCCGAGGCAGGCTGCGATGCGCCTGCATGCCCTCACCCCGCAAGCCAGAACTGGAGATCGTCGCCGATGGCCGAAGTCGTCACCCTCACGCCCAACCCCGCCATCGATCTGTCGACGTCGGTCGCCCGCATGGTGCCGAGCCGCAAGTTGCGCTGCGCGGCTCAGCAGCGCGACCCCGGCGGCGGCGGCATCAATGTCGCGCGGGTGGTGAAGCGGTTCGGCGGCGACGTCGAGGCGATCTATCCGGCCGGCGGCTTCACCGGACAATTGCTGCGCTCGCTGCTCGACCGCGAGCACATCCCGAGCCGCGTCGTCGAGGCGGTGGCCGAAACCCGCGAGGATTTCTCCGTCACCGAGACCGAAACCGGCAACCAGTTCCGCTTCGTGCTCCCGGGCCTTGCGCTCGACGAAGGCGAGTGGCGCGGCCTCTTGGAAATTCTCGGCGGCACCAATCCGGTGCCGAAGATCGTGGTCGGCAGCGGCAGCCTGCCGCCGGGCCTGCCGACCGATTTCTATGCGCACGCCGCAGCGGTGGCGAAGCGGATCGGCGCCAAGTTCTTTCTCGACACCTCCGGAGCTCCGCTGGTGGCGGCGCTGGCGCACGGCGTCACGCTGATCAAGCCGAACCTGCGCGAGATGCAGGAACTGGCGGGCCGGCCGCTCGAAAGCGATCGGGACTACGTTGCCGCCGCGCGGCAGCAGATCGAGGCCGGCAAGGTCGAGATCGTGGCGCTGTCGCTCGGTCATCTCGGCGCACTGCTGGTGACCAGGGACGAGGCGCTGCGTTCGCCGGCGCTGCCGGTCAATCAGGTCTCCACCGTCGGCGCCGGCGACAGCTTTCTCGGTGCGATCGCCTTCAGCCTGGCCAAGGGGCGGCCGATCGAAGACGCGTTCCGGCTGGCGCTGGCGTCGGGCTCGGCGTCGCTCACCATGCACGGCACCGAATTGTGCCGGCCGGCCGATGTCGAGCGGCTATGCGCCGAAGTGGTGATCCAGCCGCTCTAGATTCGCCCGCGCGAATCCTCACATTGCGCGGAGCGGCGGCGGCCAGGCCGGAACTGTTGCAGGAACCGCCGGTTGTGCCTCGGCAACGCCGCGCTGTGCGTTGCCAGGAGCACCGCATGGCCCAGGACGACACCCCACTTCGCGAAGCCGACCTTCCCGAACACGCCGATCAGACCGTCGAATATGACGGGCCGGCCGGCGGCTGGGGCTCGCTGCAGGGCATTGCCAGCATCTTCGGCAAGGAATGGAATACGCCGACGGTGATCGAAACGCTGATGCGCCAGAACAAGCCGAAGGGCTTCATGTGCGTGTCGTGTTCGTGGGCGAAGCCGGCCGACCATCACACCTTCGAATTCTGCGAGAACGGCGCCAAGGCGACGCTGTGGGAGCTGACCAGCAAGCGCTGCACGCCGGAGTTCTTCGCCGAGCACAGCGTCACCGAGCTACGCGGCTGGAGCGATTACGACCTCGAAATGCAGGGCCGGCTGACCGAGCCGATGCGTTACGATTCGGCGACCGACCACTACGTGCCGTGCGCGTGGGACGAGGCGTTTCAGGCGATCGGCGAGCACCTGCGCTCGCTCGATCCGAAATCGACGATCTTCTACGCCTCCGGCCGCGCCAGCCTCGAGACATCCTATCTCTACGCGCTGTTCGCGCGGCTGTACGGCCACAACAATCTGCCCGACAGCTCCAACATGTGCCACGAGACCACGTCGGTGGCGCTGAAGAAGCTGATCGGCGTCGGCGTCGGCACTGTGGTGTTCGACGATCTGGCGAAATGCGACGCGATGTTCTTCTTCGGCCAAAATCCCGGCACCAACAGCCCCCGTTTCCTGCATCCGCTGCAGGAGGCCGTCCAGCGCGGCGCCAAGATCGTGACCTTCAATCCGGTGCGCGAGCGGGCGCTGGAGAGCTTCGTCAATCCGCAGAGCCCGACCCAGATGCTGACCGGCAAGGAGACGGCGATCAGCAGCCAGTATCACCAGCTCAAGGTCGGAGGCGACATCGCCGCGCTGCTCGGCATGTGCAAGCACGTGTTCGCAGCGGACGATGCGGCCAAGGCGAGCGGGGGCAAGCGGGTGCTCGACGTCGACTTCCTCGCCGCGCACACGCACGGGCTCGCCGAATTCGAAACCATGGTTCGCGGCACGCCCTGGAAGCGGATCGAAGCGGAGTCGGGGCTGACCCGTGCCGCGATCGAGGGGGCCGCGCAGGTCTATGTCGAGGCCGAGCGGGTCATCGGCGTCTACGGCATGGGGCTGACCCAGCACGTCCACGGCTTCGAAAACATCGCGATGTTGCTCAATCTGTTGCTGCTCAAGGGCAATATCGGCCGCGACGGCACCGGCATTTCGCCGGTCCGCGGCCATTCCAACGTCCAGGGCCAGCGCACCGTCGGCATCTCCGAAAAGCCCGAGCTGGTGCCGCTCCACAAGATGGCCGAGCAGTTTGGTTTCGACCCGCCGCGTGACAAGGGCATGAACACCGTCGAGGCCTGCCACGGCCTGCTCGAAGGCAAGGTCAAGGCGTTCATCGGCCTCGGCGGCAACTTCGTCCGCGCCATTCCGGATCGGGATGTGCTGGAGAAAGCCTGGTCGCGGATGCAGCTCACTGTGCAGATCGCCACCAAGCTGAACCGCAGCCATCTGGTCAACGGCCAGGCCGCCTATCTGCTGCCGTGCCTCGGCCGCACCGAGCAGGACATCCAGGCGTCGGGGCCGCAGGCGGTGACGATGGAGGATACGTTCAGCTGCATCCAGGGTTCGATCGGTTTGCGGCAGCCCGCCAGCGAACACCTCAAGTCGGAGCTGGCGATCATCGCCGGCATCGCCAAAGCGACGCTCCCGTCGAATCCGAAAGTGAAATGGGACGACTGGGTCGGCGACTACGGCCTGGTGCGCGACCTGATCGAACAGAGCTATCCCGAGATGTTCGGCGATTTCAACGCCCGGATGTTCACGCCCGGCGGGTTCTACAAGGGCAATGCCGCACGCGGGCGGATCTGGAAAACGGACAGCGGCAAGGCCGAGTTCACCGCGCCCGACATGCTGAGGTCGATCGGCTTCGACGATGCGCCGGGACGCTATCGGTTGCTGACGATGCGCTCGAACGACCAGTTCAACACCACGATCTACGGCATGAGCGACCGGCTAAGGGGCATCGAGGGACGGCGCGACGTGCTGCTGATCAATCCCGACGATATCGCCCGTCAGGGGCTTCGCGACGGCCAGATGGTCTGGCTGGAGAGCGATGCGGGCGACGGCATCCATCGCGAGGTCGGGCCCCTGAAGGTGACGCCGTTCCGGCTGCCGGACGGCTGTCTCGGCGGCTATTATCCGGAGATGAATCCGCTGATCGCGCTGACGCATCATGACCAGCAATCCAAAACCCCGGCCAACAAGTCGGTGCCGGTCCGGATCCGGGCCTGAGTGACGGCCCGCAGCATGCCGGCGACCCTTCTTGTCAAATCGGTGCGTCGAGCGATTCAAGGTTCGTCTTTGCGGCATCGCAATTCATGACATGCAATTTGGGCTACTCGGCAATGCAACGTCATTTCGCCGCGCCGGCTTCCGTGTCGCACCATTGCAAGGCCTCATGGCCTCCGCCACACTGCGGCGATGCGAGACGGCGCGGCTTGCAACGGCCGTGTGGATGCGGCGTATCGACTGAATCGGAATGACCGTCCCCGACGGCACAATGAGAGGCTTCATGAGTCAAGGTGTTACCGCTCCGCTCGCCCGACACGCCATGGCCTATGTGCTGGCGGGAGGGCGCGGAAGCCGGTTGATGGAGCTGACTGACCGCCGCGCCAAGCCGGCGGTGTATTTCGGCGGCAAATCCCGCATCATCGATTTCGCCCTGTCCAATGCGCTGAATTCCGGCATCCGCCGTATCGCGGTGGCGACGCAGTACAAGGCGCACAGCCTGATCCGGCATTTGCAGCGTGGCTGGAACTTCTTCCGCCCGGAGCGCAACGAGAGCTTCGACATCCTGCCTGCGAGCCAGCGCGTCTCCGACGACATGTGGTACCGAGGCACTGCCGACGCCGTCTATCAGAACATCGACATTATCGAGAGCTATGATCCGAAGTTCATCGTCCTGCTGGCGGGCGATCACGTCTACAAGATGGACTACGAAAAGATGCTGCAGCAGCACGTCGAGCAGGGCGCCGACGTCACCGTCGGCTGCCTTGAAGTCGCGCGCAGCGAGGCGAGCGCGTTCGGCGTCATGCATGTCGACGACAAGGACGTGATCGGCTCGTTTCTGGAAAAGCCCGCCGATCCGCCAGCGATGCCCGGCAAGTCCGACAAGTCGCTGGTCAGCATGGGCATCTATGTCTTCGACACCAAATTCCTGATCGAGGAATTGCATCGCGACGCCGCCAATCCGGACTCGTCGCACGATTTCGGCAAGGACATCATCCCCTACATCGTCAAGCACGGCAAAGCGGTGGCGCATCATTTCGACAAATCCTGCCGCCGTTCGCACGCCGAGGACACCAGCTACTGGCGCGACGTCGGCACCGTCGATGCCTATTGGGCCGCCAATATCGATCTCACCGACATCGTCCCGCAGCTCGATCTGTACGATCGCGAATGGCCG
This sequence comes from Rhodopseudomonas palustris, assembly GCA_016215605.1. Taxonomy (GTDB): domain Bacteria; phylum Pseudomonadota; class Alphaproteobacteria; order Rhizobiales; family Xanthobacteraceae; genus Rhodopseudomonas; species Rhodopseudomonas palustris_L. Next base: position 38,223 of record JACRJB010000048.1, on the reverse strand, counting down.
ATCTGGACCTATGGCGAGATCACCCCGCCGGCCAAATTCGTTCACGACAAGGACGGCCGCCGCGGCGAGGCGGTGTCGTCGCTGGTGTCGGGTGGCTGCATCGTCTCCGGCGCGTCGCTGCGGCATACGTTGCTGTTCACCGGCGTCCGCGTGCATTCCTATTCGCATGTCGAGGGCGCGGTGATCCTGCCTTATGCGGATATCGCGCGGTCGTGCCGGCTGAAGAACGTGGTGGTCGACGCCCAGGTGCGGATTCCGGACGGCCTGGTGGTCGGTGAGGATCCCGAGTTCGACGCCCAGCGGTTCAGGCGGTCCGAGAACGGCACCTGCCTGATCACCCAACCGATGATCGACAGGCTTCGCTCATGACCTCGCTGACGGCGCTCTCGATCGCGTCGGAAATCTTCCCGCTGATCAAGACCGGTGGTCTCGCCGACGTCACGGGCGCGCTGCCGACCGCATTGAAGGCCCACGGCATTGCCATGCGGTCGCTGGTGCCGGGCTATCCCGCGGTGCTGGGCGGCATCGAGGACCCGCAACAGGTTCACAGCTTTGCCGATTTCTTCGGCGGCAGCGCGCGGCTGCTGGCGGCGCGCTGCGACGAGCTCGATCTTTTGGTGCTCGACGCGCCGCACCTCTATGTCCGCCCCGGCAATCCCTACGTCGGCCCGGACGCCAAGGACTGGCCCGACAACGCGTTGCGCTTCGCCGCGCTGGCGCAGGCCGGCGCCTGGATCGGGCAGGGTCTGTTGCCCGCCTATGCGCCGGACATCCTGCACGCCCACGACTGGCAGACCGGCCTGGTGCCGGCCTATCTGCGCTACAGCGGGCGGCCCGGGCCGAAATGCGTCTTCACCATTCACAATCTCGCTTATCAGGGGCAGTTTCCCTACGAGCTGCTCGAACAGATCGGCCTGCCAAAGGCGGCCTTCAGCCTCGACGGCGTCGAGTATTATGGCGGGATCGGCTACCTGAAGGCCGGGCTGCAGCTCGCCGACCGCATCACCACGGTGTCCCCGAGCTACGCGCTGGAGATTCAGGGCTCCGAAGCCGGCATGGGGCTCGAGGGCCTGCTGCGGCTGCGCGCCGGCCGGCTCAGCGGCATCCTCAACGGCATCGACACCAAAGTGTGGGACCCGTCGGCCGACGAGCTGATCCCGGCGACCTATGATGTCGAAACGATCGGCGCCCGCGGCCGCAACAAGCAGGCGCTGCAGGCCCGGTTCGGCCTCCGCAACGAGCCCAATACCCTGCTGTACGGCGTGATCAGCCGGCTGTCCTGGCAGAAGGGCCTCGACATGCTGCTCGAGGTGCTGCCGGGGATGCTGGCCGAAGGCGCGCAACTCGCGCTGCTCGGCTCCGGCGACGCGCCATTGGAAGAGGGCTTCCGCACCGCGGCGCTGAAATATCCCGGGCAGATCGGCACGGTGATCGGTTACGACGAAGCGCTGGCGCATCAGATCCAGGCCGGTGCAGATGCGCTGCTGGTGCCGTCGCGGTTCGAGCCCTGCGGCCTGACCCAGCTCTGCGCGCTGCGCTACGGCGCGGTGCCGGTGGTGGCGCGTGTCGGCGGCCTCGCCGACACGGTGGTCGACGCCAACGAGATGGCGATCGCCACCGGGGTGGCGACCGGCGTGCAGTTCTCGCCGGTGACGGCCGAGATGCTGGCCAAGGCGCTGACCAAGACCCGCGCGCTCTACGCCGACCAACCGACCTGGCGCAATCTGCAGATCAACGGCATGACCACCGACGTGTCGTGGAAGAACCCGGCGCAGCACTACGCGAAGCTGTACCGCGAGCTGGTGGACGCGTGACACCAAGTTCGTCATTCCGGGGCGCTCGCGAAGCGAGCGAACCCGGAATCCATAATCACCGACGTCAGTGATCAATCACGAAGTATGCAACGCTGTGCCCGAACCCGGGCACGGGGCGTATAGATTCCGGGCCTGCGCGCAAGGGCGCGCATCCCGGAATGACGAGTGGAGAGGCCGGTGCGTAGTCCCCCGCCTCACACGCCTTCGAACAGTGCGGTCGACAGATAGCGTTCCGAGAACGACGGCACGATCGCCACGATGGTCTTGCCGGCGTTTTCCGGGCGCTTGCCGAGTTCGATCGCGGCCGCGATGGCGGCGCCGGACGAGATGCCGCCCGGAATGCCTTCGTGCCGCGCCAGCGCCCGCGAGGTTTCGATCGCGGTCGGGCCGGCGATCTTGACGATCTCGTCGATCACCGAGCGGTCGAGAATGTCCGGCACGAAGCCGGCGCCGATGCCCTGGATCTTGTGCGGGCCGGGGGCGCCGCCCGACAGCACCGGGCTCTCCTCCGGTTCGACCGCGACGATCTTGATCGACGGCTTGCGCGGCTTCAGCACCTGGCCGACGCCGGTGATGGTGCCGCCGGTGCCGACGCCGGCGACGAAGATGTCGACGCCGCCGTTGGTGTCGTTCCAGATCTCCTCGGCGGTGGTGCGGCGGTGCACCTCGGGATTGGCGAGGTTCTTGAACTGCTGCGGCATCACCGCATTCGGCGTCGAGGCGATCAGCTCCTCGGCCTTGGCGATGGCGCCCTTCATGCCCTTGGCCGCTTCGGTCAGCACCAGCTCGGCGCCGAGGAAGGCGAGCATCTTGCGGCGCTCGATCGACATCGATTCCGGCATCACCAGCTTCAGCCGGTAGCCCTTGGCGGCGGCCACGAAGGCGAGCGCGATGCCGGTGTTGCCCGAGGTCGGCTCGATCAGGATGGTGTCGGGCTTGATGATGCCTTCGCGCTCCATGGCGGCGATCATCGCGGCGCCGATGCGGTCCTTCACGCTGGAGGCCGGGTTGAAATATTCCAGCTTGGCGAGGATCGTCGCCTTGACGCCGTTCAGCCCCGGCAGCCGGTTCAGCCGCACCAGCGGCGTATCGCCATAGGCGTCGGCGATCGAATCGTACACCCGGCCACGGCCCGGCTGGTGAGCGGGGGCGGCTGCGGCGGGTTTCAGAGAAGCGGTTGCGGCGGTGGACATGAAACGTCTCCTGGCTTGGGTCAGGGTCGGATGAAAGTCGCTTTGCGCGTCATCTGATCTGCGGATCACGCGGTCGTCAACGCGGCCGGTAAATATGGAACAATCACCTCCGGTTGCGCCTGTTCCGGAATGCCCATTCTCTCGGGCGCGCCGAATTTGGACGGAATTCCCGGGCCGCAAATCGCTCCCGCTCTGCCGTCGCCCTTCACAACGGCGTCACGCTGGCTGTAGTATCCCTTTCGCATGCTGCTTCGCAGCGTCGATCGGACGGGGGTCAGGAGCGTTTCTTGAACGCGCATGTCTCGCAAGGCGGTTGGCCGGTGCTGGTGTTGAACGCGGACTTCCGGCCGCTCAGCTACTATCCGCTATCGCTATGGTCGTGGCAGGACGCGATCAAGGCGGTGTTTCTCGATCGCGTCAACATCGTGGCGCATTACGATCGCGCGATCCACAGTCCGAATCTCGAGATTCAGCTGCCGAGCGTCGTGTCGCTGAAATCCTTCGTGAAGCCGACCACCCATCCGGCCTTCACCCGGTTCAACGTCTTCCTGCGCGATCGGTTCTCCTGCCAATATTGCGGCGCACCGGAAGATCTGACCTTCGATCATATCATCCCGCGCTCCAAGGGCGGCCAGACCACCTGGGAAAACGTCGTCGCGGCCTGCTCGCCGTGCAATCTGCGCAAGGGCAATCTGACGACCGCCCAGGCCAAGATGTTCCCGCGCCAGACTCCGTTCGCGCCGACGGTGCATCAGCTGCACCGCAACGGACGGCTGTTTCCGCCGAACTACCTGCACGAGAGCTGGCTCGATTACTTGTACTGGGACACCGAGCTGGATCCATAATCGAGCCGCGGCAAAAGGCGCGGCGTCTCGATCGCGCGGCGCCGCTTTCGAGCCGGCTTTACAGCGCCTGCGACAGGCTGCACTGCTGCGTTCGTATCGCATACGAACGGATCGGTGATGTCGGGCTTGCTTGTTCTCCTCCTTCTCCTCCTGCTGCCGGCCCTCTGGGTCGGCTGGCGCATCGCGTCCAGGCGGACAGTGTTGCCGTGTCCGTCGGAGATCGCCTGGCTGGTAGAGATGGAAAACCCGCTTGCCCGCGCCACGCGATCCGAGCAGGTGATCGCGCAATTGCAGTTGCTGTCCGGGGAGCGCGCGATCGACATCGGTTGTGGACCCGGACGGGTGACGATCCCGATGGCGCAGGCGGTTGGGGCCGATGGCCAGGTGACCGCGCTGGATGTTCAGGACGGCATGCTGGCGAAAGTCGCCGCCAGGGCCGAAGTCGAAGCTCTGACGAATATCCGCCCGCTCCGGTCAGACGTTCGGAACGCGACCATCCCGTCGGGCTCGTTCGACGCGGCGGTGATGGTGATGGCGCTCGGCGAGATTCCGGACGGGGCCGACATCTTCCCATCGGTGTTTCGCATGCTGCGGTCCCGCGGCCGTCTGCTGGTCGCCGAGAGCATCTTCGATCCGCACTACGTCTCGCGCCGGCGGGTCCGAGACCAGGTTTCGGCTGCGGGATTTCGGGAGATGCGCTCCATCGGCAATGTCTTTGGGTACAGCATCACCTTTGAACGGCCGTAGGCTACGTCCTCAAAGGCGGCCGCGTCTTGCCGACCGATGGGCTATCAGCGCTCTGGCAAATGCACCGTCCACGGCGCCTCGAACAGGTGCTCTTCCAGATTGAGACCGGGCCCGCCGCGGTCGATTACCACGAAATCCTGCGCGGCGCCGAATGGCGTCAGAACGCCGTGCCAGATGTTCGGCGCGTAGCAGACGCCCTGGTGCGGGGCGGTGACGAAGGCCTGCGGAATGCCAGGGCTGCCGGCTTCGTCCGGGCAGACCATCACCAGAAACGGCGCGGCGTTCAGCGGCACGAAGGCCTGGGCTCCGAGCGGATGGCGCTCGACCAGATTGAGCCGCAGCGGCAGCGGATAGGGCTGCGCTTGCACCAGCCCAACCACCACCCGCGCGTCCTCGCCGGTGACCTCAATCGCCGCGAGGTCGTGGAAGCGCCTCGCCATGCCGGCATTCATCGGCCGCGGGGCGACCTGCATGGTGTCGATCAGCGTGCCAAACGGTGCGAAGGCCGCGGCGGTCAGCGGTTGCGCGGTGATGATGCGTTCGGTCATCGGCCGAACCAGCGGCGACCGAGCGCCGGATGCCGGTTGACGTCCTTGTACAGCAGATAGCGGAAGCGGCCCGGGCCGCCGGCGTAGCAGGCCTGCGGGCAGAACGCCCGCAGCCACATGAAGTCGCCGGCCTCGACCTCGACCCAGTCGCGGTTGAGCCGATACACCGCCTTGCCTTCCAGCACGAACAGCCCGTGCTCCATCACGTGGGTTTCCTCGAACGGGATCGAGGCGCCGGGCTGCAGCGTGACGATGTTGACGTGCATGTCGTGGCGCAGATCCTCCGGCGAGACGAAGCGCGTCGTCGCCCAGGCGCCGCTCGTGCCGGTCATGGCCGCCGGCTCGATCTCGGAATCGTGGGTGACGAAAGCGTCCGGCGTGTCGAAGCCGCGCGCGAACTCATAGGCCTTGCGGATCCAGTGAAAGCGCGCTGGTTCGCTGCCGCGGTTGTGCAGGCTCCAGCCGGCGCCCGGCGGCAGATAGGCGTAGCTGCCGGGGCGCAGCGCGTGGGTCTGGCCGCCGAGGTGCAGCGTAGCGCCGCCGCCGACCAGGAACAGCACGCCCTCGGCCTGTGGATCGGGCTCGGGGCTGTCGCTGCCGCCGCCGGGCGCGACTTCCATCAGATATTGCGTGAACGTCTCGGCGAAGCCGGACAGCGGCCGAGCCAGAATCCAGGCGCGGGTACCGGTCCAGCCCGGCAGCAGGCTGGTGACGATGTCGCTCATCACGCCGTGCGGGATCACCGCATAGGCCTCGGTGAACACCGCGCGGCCGGTGTGCAGCGTGGTCTGGGGCGGCAGCCCGCCGCAGGGCGGATTGTAAATCGGGGCGTTCATCGCGGCTCTCCCTGCGTGTGTTGTTATCAGGCCGTGCGCTCAGGCGGAGGCTTCGGCGACCGGCGCATCGAGGATCGCGGCGGTGTCGGTCGTGACCTCGCCGTTCAGCACACGGTGCGCCTGCGCCCGGTCGATATCCCCCTCCCAGGCAGCGATCACCACGGTGGCCACGCAATTGCCGACCAGATTGCCGAGCGCACGCGCGATGCCGACGAACCAGTCGACCGACAGCACCAGCACCAGGCCGATCAGCGGAATATCCGGCACCGCCGACAGCGTCGCGGCCAGCACCACGATCGCCGATCCGGGTACGCCGTGGGCGCCCTTCGAGGTCAGCAGCGCGATGCCGAGGATGATCAGCAGGTGGCCGAACGACAGCGGCGTATTGGTGGCCTGGGCGATGAACACCGTCGCCAGCGTCAGATACAGCGAGAAGGCGTCGAGATTGAACGAGTAGCCGGTCGGGATCACCAGGCCGACGGTGGAGTCCTTGATGCCGAGCCGCTCCAGCTTGCGCATCACCTGCGGCAGCACGCTGTCGGACGACGCGGTGCCGGCCACCACCATCAGCTCCTCGCGCAGATAGGCCAGCAGCTTGATCAGGCTGAAGCCGGCCAGCCGCATGATGCCGCCGAGGATCACGAACACGAACAGCGCGACGCCGACGTAGAACAGCGCCACCAGCAGGCCGAGTTGCTTGAGCGAACCGACGCCGTATTTGCCGACCGTGAACGCCACCGCGCCGAGCACGCCGAGCGGCGCCAGCCTGACGATGATGCCGATGATCTTGAACAGCACCTCGGTGATCCGCCCGATGCTGTCGGCCAGCGGCCGGCCGCGCTCGCCGAGCATCGACAGCCCGGCGCCGAACAGGATGGCGATGATCAGCACTTGCAGCACGTCGCCTTTGGCGAAGGCGTCGACGAACGTGGTCGGGACCAGGCGCATCAGGAAATCGGTGAAGGTGGTGACTTCCTTGACGTGGCTGGTGTAGCCGGCGAGCGCCGCGCCATCGAGCGTCGCGGTGTTGACGTTCATGCCGGCGCCGGGCTGGAACAGGTAGGCCAGCGCGATGCCGAGCGCGAGTGCGATGGTCGTCACCGCCTCAAAATAGATCAGCGATTTGAGGCCTACCCGGCCGACCTTCTTCAGGTCGCCGGCGCCGACGATGCCGTGCACCACGACGCCGAACACCAGCGGCGCGATCGCGAATTTGATCAGCTTGATGAACAGGTCGCCGAGCGGTTTGAGCGCCACGCCGAGATCCGGCCAGAGCGCGCCGATGACGACACCAAGCACGAGGGCAGCGACCACCTGCCCGAACAGCGACGTGAAAAACTGCCTCATCGGAATTGTCCCGGTTCTGGAGCCTGCCGAACAATCACTGCTCTCTTTCTAGACGTCAAATATTCCCTATGTCTCGATTAAGATGTCTAGAGTATGATTGGCGGCATGGAAATCCGCCATCTGCGCTACTTCGTGGCCGTCGCCAAGCACCTCAGCTTCACCGCCGCCGCGGAAAGCTTGGGCGTTGCCCAGCCCCCACTCAGTCAGCAGATCAAGGATCTGGAACGGGAAATCGGCACCGAACTGTTCGAACGCACCACTCGCCGTGTCGGGCTCACCAGAGCGGGTGAGGATTTTCTGGCGCAAGCGCTGGCCATCCTGCAGCGGGCGGATGAAGCCGTGCACCGGGCCCGGTCGATCGGCGCCGGCACGGCCGGCATCATCAATGTCGGGCTCACCGGCTCGGTGCTGACTGGCCCGCTCGCACGGGCGATCCAGCAGTTCTCGCTCGAATACCCGGACGTCGATCTACGGATTCACGAGATGCCGCCCGACCGCCAGGTCGTCGCGCTGAAGTCCGGCCAGGCCGACGTCAGCTTTCTGCGCTGTCCGCCGCCGGACGCCGATCTCGTCAGCGAACTGGCGTGGAAAGAGGGCGTCAAAGTCGTGCTCCCGAGAGGCCACAAGCTGGCGAGCCGCAAGATCCGGCTGGCTGATCTCGGCCAAGAGAGCTTCGTGTTTCTGCGGTTCGACGATTCGCTGTTCGCGAAATATCTGTGGCAATGCTGTTTCGAGGCCGGGTTCGCCCCGCGCGTCACCCACCAGGTCGTCGAGGCGACGTCGCTGACCAGCCTCGTCGCCGCCGGACTCGGCGTCGCGCTCATTCCGGAATTCGTCGGCCGGCTGTCGCATCGCGACGTCGTGGTCAAATCGATCGACGGAAAGCCGCTGCTCGCCGACGTCTACGCGCTCCGAACGAGCCTGAAGGACCCGTTGGTCGGCCGGTTCGTCGAACTGGTGCGCGCGTTCGGCAAGAACGCGGTCTGACTGCGGTCCGGCATCCGGAGATCGCGACTGCTCCAGCGGTCTCGCTATGCGTCGCTGCGGCTCGGCGCATCGATGCGCTCGTGGGGCGGAGAGATCGCAGGCGTGCCGGTCAGCGCTCGCGCGTCCGCCGGCTCCTGCCGTGCGATCGAAAAAATATCCCAGGTCGAGATGAACATCGCCGCGACCACCGGGCCGAGCACGAAGCCGTTGAGTCCCAGCACCTGCAGGCCGCCGAGCGTCGAAATCAGCACCACGTAATCGGGCATCCGGGTGTCCTTGCCGACCAGCACCGGGCGCAGCACGTTGTCGACCATGCCGATCACCAGCGCGCCGAAGCCGATCAGAACGACGCCCTGCCAGATCGCACCGGTGAGCAGCATGTACAGAGCCACCGGAACCCAGACGAGGCCGGCGCCGACCGCCGGCAGCAGCGACAGGAACGCCATCACCACCGCCCACAGCAATGCGCCGGAAATGCCGAGCGCGTAGAAGATGAATCCGCCGAGCGCGCCCTGGATCAGCGCGATCAGCATGTTGCCCTTGACGGTCGCGCGGATCACCACGGTGAACTTGCGCAGCAACTGGTTCTGCTGCTCGACCGGCAGCGGCAACGCCCGGCGGATGCGCGCCGCCAGCAGGTCGCCGTCGCGGAGCAGGAAGAACAGCAGATACAGCATCACGAACAGGTTGACGGTGAACTCCACCGTGTTCTGGCCGATCGCGAGCGCCTGGCTGGCGAAATACTGGCTGCCGCGCATCAGCAGCGAGGTCAAACGCTCCTGCAATTCGGCAAGGCTGCCGATCCCGACGCGCTCCAGCAGATCGTTGATCCAGGCCGGCGGCTCGGCGAGAAACTGCTTGAGGCTGTTCAGCATCTCGAGATTGCCGGATTCGATCCGGGCGTACATTCCGCTCGCTTCCCTCGCCAGGGCGGCGCCGATCAGCGCGATCGGCAGGATCACCATGGTGACGATGATCGCGACCGTGGTCAGCGCCGCGAGGTTCGACCTGCCGTCGAAGCCGCGGTTGAGGCGGCGATACAACGGCGCGAACAGGATCGCGATCACCACGCCCCACAGCACCGCGCCGTACAGCGGGACCAGGATCCAGCCGAAGCCGATCGTCGCCGCCACCAGCAGCAGGATGAAGAACCGGTTCTCCGACGCGCGCATTCAATGACCCTCTCGACGTTCGGCCGCAGCAGCATGAACGCTCGTGGACCTCAATGGCTCCCGTATCGGCGGCAATACGTCAAGTGCCGCTGCATGGCCGCCGGTCGCGCGGCGTTGTGTTGTGGCGAGTGCCGGTGCGGTTGCATTCGTCGGGGAGCCTGACAGTCTGGGGATCGCCGGATCAGGATTGGAAGGGATTGCGATGAGCGAGGCCGTGGTCGACGACATCGTGGCGGTGTTGCCGCCGCTGCTGCAGTCGATCGAGGCACTCGGCTTCGTGGCGCGTTATCTGCACCCGCCGGATTTCGCCGAGGTGATGCAGCTCGCCGGCACGCCCGACGCTGACCTGCGCGCCGAACTGCCGCGGCTGGCGGCGTGGCCGGGCGGGTTCGCGCATCTGCGGGAGCCGCTGAAGAGCGCAGGCGATCATGCGCTGGCGGCGTTTGACGGGCTGCGCGTGGTCGATTCCGGTGCGGGGGATCTCGCTGGTGTGTTCCGGGCGCTGCGTCATCTGCCGCAGGCGCTCGAAGCGCTGTATCCGCTCGCGGCGACGCTGCCGCCGGTGTCGGGCCTCTATGTCGATCCGGCCCTGCGGGAGGACGACGGCCTGCTTGCCCGGCTGGCGCAGCCGAAGCACCCGGACAGCGGCGTCTTCCACCACGACAACGAGACCGGTAGTCGCGGCGGGTTCTCGTTTTATGTGCCGGAGACCTACACGCCGGACCGCGAATGGCCGCTGGTGGTGGCGCTGCACGGCGGCAGCGGCCACGGCCGGCTGTTCCTGTGGAGCTGGCTGCGCGACGCCCGCAGCCGCGGCGCCCTCGTCGTCGCTCCGACCGCGATCGGCCGAACCTGGGCGCTGATGGGCGAGGATGCCGACACTCCGAACCTCGCCCGCATCGTCGCCTTCATTCGTTCGCGATGGTCGGTCGATCCCACGCGCCTGCTGGTGACCGGGCTGAGCGACGGCGGCACCTTCTGCTACGTCACCGGCCTGGAGCGCGAATCGCCCTTCACCCACCTCGCGCCGATCGCGGCGAGCTTCCATCCGCTGATCGCCAGCATGGCCGATCCGGATCGGCTGCGCGGCCTGCCGATCCAGATCGTGCATGGGCGGCACGACTGGATGTTTCCGGTCGAATTGGCGCGGCAGGCGCAACAGGCGCTGTTGGCGGCCGGCGCCGATGTCAGCTATCGCGAGATCGAGGATCTCAGCCACACCTATCCGCGCGAGATCAACGCAGCGCTGCTCGACTGGCTCGGCGGTGCCGGCTGAACGACGCCCGGCGCAGCCGCAGCGCGGCGGACTTCGCCAGCTCGGTCCCCTGGCCACGGTCGGCATAGAGCGCCAGCAGCAACACCACCAGGCCGCCGTGAAACAGCGCGGCGCCGGCGGCGACATGCGCCAGCTGCCAGATCACCGCCGGCGCCGCGCACATCAGCGCCGGGGCGACGATATACGCCAACGTCAGTGGCAGCGGCGCCGGATGGCCCAGCCGCCACACCGAGACGCCGAGCGCGAACAAAGCTAACAGCGCCTTCACCCCGGCCATGAAGCGCAGCAGCATCACCAGTTCGGCGTCGGATTGTGCAGCAGCGAGGCTGCTGGCCTCGGGTGAAGTCGCCAACGATGCGACGGAGACGAACGCGGCCGCGACGAGCAGCCCGATCGCGCGGCGGGTCGCCGATCCCGGCACGGGTGACGTTGCAGCGGATGATCTGGGCAGGGCGGAAGCATCCGTCATGGTCCGGCTCCTTGGGTCGGAGACAGCCCGCAGATTAGCGAGCCGGAGTGGTCGCTTCAAATCACAACCCGCACCGCCGGAGCGTGGGACGACGAGCGCTTCGCCTCGCTGACAGTCCGCTGCGGCGCGGCGCGCCTACGGTTCGGACGTCGTGGGCAAGGTGCCGCCGCCATCGCCGAGCGCGCGCTGCATCATCACGGTGTCGAGCCAGCGGCCGAATTTGAAGCCGACGGCGCGGTGGGTGCCGATCAGCTTGAAGCCGGTCTTGCGATGCACGCCGATCGAGCCCGCATTGGCGGAATCGCCGATCACCGCGATCATCTGGCGGAAGCCGCGCGCCTCGCATTGCGCGATCAGTTCGCGGAGCAGCGCAGTGCCGACGCCGCGGCGATGCGTGGCGGGGTCGAGATAGACCGAATTTTCCACGGTGAAGCGATAGGCGGGGCGCGACCGGTATGGGCCGGCGTAGGCATAGCCGCAGATCGCGCCGTCCAGCAGCGCCACCAGATAGGGAAAGCCGCCACCGGTCAGCGTCTCGAACCGCCGCGTCATCTCGGCGAGGTCCGGCGGGGTCAGCTCGAAAGTGGCCGTCCCGGTGCGCACCGCCTCGTCGTAGATCGCGGTGATCGTGGGGAGGTCGGCGGCGGTGGTTGGGCGGATGATGAGGTCGGACATGGGAAATTCGGACTCGGAGCGGATCGCCAATCTCCGCCGTCATACGCGGGCTTGACCCGCGTATCCATCCTCTTCGCAACGCTGGAATCGGGTCTCTCAAGAGGATGGATCGCCGGGTCAAGCCCGGCGATGACGGGCGTTTGCTGTGAGACCCTGCACGAGTTCCTTGGTCTGGACATTCGTCCCGCTCAACAAAAAAGCCCCGGCGCGAGGCCGGGGCTTTGATGGTCAGCACCGAGGAGGTGCTTACTCTTTCTGTCCCAGCAGCTGCAGCAGCAGCGTGAACAGGTTGATGAAGTTCAGGTACAGCGACAGCGCGCCGGTGATCGCCGCGCGTTCCGCGACGTCGCCGCCTTCCGAGGCGTAACCGTAGATGTAGTCGTTCTTCAGCCGCTGCGTATCCCAGGCGGTCAGGCCCGCGAACACCAGCACGCCGACCACCGACACGATGAACTGCAGCATCGACGAGGCGACGAACAGATTCACCAGGCTGGCGATGATGATGCCGATCAGGCCCATCATCAGGAACGATCCCATCGCGGTCATGTCACGCTTGGTGGTGTAGCCGAACAGGCTCAGCGCACCGAACGAGGCCGCGGTGATGAAGAACACCCGCACGATCGAGGTGTGCGTGTACACCAGGAAGATCGACGACAGCGAGATGCCCATCAGCGCCGAGAATGCCCAGAACAGCATTTGGGCGGTCGACGGCTTCAGCCGGTTGATGCCGAACGAGATCGCGAACACCATCGCCAGCGGGGCGAGGATGAACACCCACTTCAGCGGGCTGGCGAACATCGCAACGCCGAAGGTGGTCAGGTAGGTGTTACCGATCCGGCCGGCGGCGCCGGCGGCATCCGGGGTCACGGCGCCCATATAGACGCCGAGCGCAGCCAGGCCGGTGATGGCCAGGCCGATCGTCATGTAATTGTAGATGCGCAGCATGTAGGAGCGCAGACCGGCATCGACGGTCGCGCTGTCGACGCGTCCGGCGGCCCGGCCGAAGGGAGAAGCGTAATTGCGGTCCAAGTCCGACATGGTCGAGATCCTGAGTTGGTCCGGCCGACGCGAAGGGTTGCGAAGGCCAGTGCGAAATTATCCCGGACAGTGATGCGCGGCAGACCTTAAAATCCGGTCATCCGCACGCCGTCCGACCCATGCTGGTATGTGGGAAACTAACACAATCAGGGCAAGGGTTTATGCGCGGCTGAATGTCGCTCCGCAGCATCAGAGTTAAGGTCTTCGGCTTCGACCTTGGTCGAAATCGCCGTATTTTCCCGTTCCGGTGGTGACGCGCCGACGCCTCCGATGGGCCCGGCCGCGCGGGTCTGCTTCTGGCCCGGATCTTACAGATTCCGCAGGACGGAGGCGGGTTTCTGGTTCAGCGCCAGCAACGTTCCAACCAGGCCGAGGCCGACCGTCACCACCAGCGCAGCGACCACCACGCCGGCGGCCGAGCCCGCCTGCCAGGTGAAGGTCAGCGACATCAGTCGTGTGACGATCAGCCACGCGGCCGCCGAGCCGGCGATCACCCCGAACACCGCGGTGGCGAGCCCGATCATCATGTATTCGAGCGCGAACGCCCCGATCAGCCGGCCGCGGGTGGCGCCGAGCGTCTTCAGGATCACGGCGTCATAGACCCGATGACGGTGGCCGGCGGCGAGCGCGCCGCCGAGCACCAGGATCGCCGAGATCAGCGTCACCGAGCTGGCGCCGCGCACCGCCAGCGCCAGATTGCCGACCACGCCGCCGACCGTCTCCAGCGCTTCGCGGACCCGGACGCTGGTGACCATCGGGAATTTGTCCGCCACCTGCTTGATCAGGGCGGCGTCGCTCTGCGCCGTGCTGCCGGCCTCGGTCAGGGTGGCGATGTGGGTATGCGGCGCCCCGCGAAACGTGTTCGGCGAGAACACCAGCACGAAATTGATGCCGAGGCTCTGCCAGTCGACGCTGCGCAGATTGCTGATGGTCGCGGTGATCTCGCGGCCGAGCACGTTGACGGTGACGGTATCGCCGATCTTGAGACCGAGCCCGTCGGCGAGCTTCTTCTCGAACGACACCAGCGGTTTGCCGGTATAATCCTTCGGCCACCAATGGCCCTCGACGACCTTCGAGCCGGCCGGCATCTCGGCCGCATAGGTCAGGCCGCGGTCGCTCTGCAGCACCCATTCGGCGTCCTGCGACGGCTTGAGATCCTCGGCGCGGACGCCGCGCGCGGCGACGATCCGGCCGCGCAGCATCGGCACGTCTTCGAGAGTCGCCTTCGGGGCGATTGTCGCCAAAAAGGAGCTGAACTGCTCGGTCTCGCTCGACGGGATGTCGATGAAGAAGAACGTCGGCGCCTTCTCCGGCAGCGCGGCCAGAAACTGTCGCCGTAAATTGCCGTCGATCTGCGCGATCGTGACCAGCACCGCGAGGCCGAGGCCGAGCGACAGCACCACCGACGGGGTCAACGCGCCGGGGCGGTGGATGTTGGCGATCGCCAGCCGCAGCATGGTGATGCGCGACCGCGGCAATCGGCGCGCGATCGCCATCAACCCCGCGGCGACGCCGCGCAGCAGCGCGAAGACCAGCACCGCAGCAATGACGAACGCGATCGCGACGCGCTTGTCGTAGGCCAGCCCGATCACCACCGCGAGCAGCAGCGCGATCACCGCGCCGATCCAGACGATGTGCCGCAGGCTCGGCCGATGCGCATCGGCGGTCGCGGCTTCGCGGAACAGCGTCGCCACCGGGACGTCGCGGACCTGCGCCAGCGGCCACAGTCCGAACGCCAGTGCTGTGAGCAGGCCGTAGACCAGGGACAGCACCAGTTCTTCCGGATGCAGCGCCGCCACCACCGGCAGCGGCAGCAGCTTGCCGAAGGCGCCGACGATGACGAACGGCAGCGCTGCGCCGAGCGCGAGGCCGATCAGCGAGCCGATCGTCGCCAGCACCAGCACCTGGGTCAGATAGATCGCGAACACGTCGCGGCCGGTGGCGCCGAGCGCCTTGAACGAGGCGATTACGTCGCGGCGGCGGTCGATATGGCTCTTCACCGCATTGGCGACGCCGACGCCGCCGACCAGCAGAGCGGCGAGGCCGACCAGCGTCAGGAACTGGGTAAAGCGGGTGATGGTGCGCTCGAGTTGGGGCGAGGCGTTGCCGCGGCTGCGGATTTCCCAGCCGGCCTGCGGCAGCGCCGCGCGGGTGGCATCGGCGAAATCCTGCGCCGCCTTGTCGTCGGCGCGGTTGTCTGGGAGCCGGACGCGGTAGATCCAGCGCACCAGGCTGCCGGGCTGCAGCAACTGGGTGGCGCGCAGCGCCTGTTCGCTGATCAGAAAGCGCGGGCCGAAGCCAACATTGCCGGCCAACTTGTCCGGCTCGGATTCGACCACGCTGCGAATCTGGAAGGCGGCGCTGCCGACGCTGACGCGGTCGCCGATCTTCAGATCGAGCCGGGCGAGAAATGCGGCGTCGGCGGCGGCGCCGAACGCGCCGTCACGCTCCGCCAGAACCTCGGCGAGCGGCAGTTGCGGCGCCAGCTTCAAGTCGCCGAGCATCGGATAGAGATTGTCGACGGCCTTGATCTCGACCAGCGCCGAGGCGCCTTCGGCGGTGCGCGCCATGCCGCGCATCGTCGCCGCGACCGAAACCGGCCCGCGCTCGCGCAGATAGCCCAGTTCCGCCGGTGTCGCCTCGCGCTGGATCAGCGAAAACGCGACGTCGCCGCCGAGCAGGGTGCGGCCTTCGCGGGCGAGGCCCTCGCCGAGGCTGGCGGCGACCGAGCCGACGCCGGCGATCGCCATCACGCCGAGCGCGATACAGGCGATGAAAACGTAGAAGCCGTTGAGACCGCCGCGCATTTCGCGGAGCGCATAGCGCAGCGGCAGCATCCGGCCGCGGGACGTCGGCGCCGGCTTGGCGAGCGGATCGGCAACCAGCGTCATGGTCAGGCCGATCGCGCGCGGGCGTTGCCCGGCATGGTGGTGTCGATCCGCCCGGAGCGCAGCCGGACGACGCGGTCGCAACGCTGGGCCAGCGCGGTGTCGTGAGTCACCAGCACCAGCGTCATGCCGCGTTCGGCATGTTTGGTGAACAGAAGATCAACGATCTGCCGCCCGGTCGCTTCGTCGAGATTGCCGGTCGGCTCGTCGGCGACCAGGATCGCCGGATCTGGCGCGAGCGCCCGCGCCAGCGCCACGCGCTGCTGCTCGCCGCCGGACAGCTGCGACGGATAATGGTTCAGCCGTTCGCCCAGACCGACGGACGCGAGTTCGCGCGCGGCGCGGGCGGCGGCATCGGATGCGCCCGCGAGTTCGAGCGGCACCGCAACGTTTTCCAATGCCGTCATGGTCGGGATCAGATGGAAGGATTGAAAGACGATGCCGACGGCGCGACCGCGGAAGCGCGCCAATGCGTCCTCGCTGAGGCCATTGAAAGCGGTGCCGCTGACCACCACCTCACCGCTGTCGGGCCGCTCCAGCCCGGCCATCACCATCAGCAGGGTGGATTTGCCGGATCCCGACGGGCCGATCAGGCCGATCGCTTCGCCCGGTGCGACGCGAAGGCTGATATCCTTGAGGATATGCACGCGCGCGGCGCCACTGCCCAGCGACAGATTGACGTTCGAAATGGAGATGGTGTCCGGCGTATCGCCGGGCCGTGACGAGGGTTCGATGAAGCTGTCCATGGCTGGTGCATATGGCAATTGTTTCGGTGCGGTCGAGAGGGCAGGGCGCACGATTGCGTGGGCGATGGTTATCGGGGTGTTGGCGGTGACGATGGCGCCGGTCCGGCACGCCGAGGCGCAGGCGGCCGCCAAGCCCCTGAAAGTCGTGGTGCTCGGCGACTCGTTGTCTGCCGGTTACGGATTACCTGCCGATGCGGCGTTTCCGGCCAAGCTGCAGAAAGCCCTGCAGGCCAAGGGGATTGCGACCGACATGATCAATGCCGGCGTGTCGGGCGATACCGCGAGCGGCGGGCTGGAGCGGCTGGACTGGTCGGTGCCGCCGGACACCAATGCGGTGATCGTCGAACTCGGCGCCAACGACGCCTTGCGCGGCACCGATCCCAAGGTCCCGCGCAAGGCGCTGGACGAAATCCTCAAGCGCCTCAAGGCGCGCAACATCCCGGTGCTGCTCGCCGGCATGCTGGCGCCGCCGAATTACGGGCCGGACTACGCACGGCAGTTCAACGCGATCTATCCGGAGCTCGCCAAGCAGTACGGCGTGCCGCTGTACCCGTTCTTCCTCGACGGCGTCGCCGCGGTCGCGAATTTGAATCAGCCCGACGGCATCCATCCGACCGCTGCGGGCGTCGACGTTGTGGTTGCGAACATCCTGCCCACGGTCGAGGCATTTCTCCGATCGGTGGCTGGGCAGAACGGCTGAAAAACGCGGCAATCTTTGCTTAAGGGACGGATTGCCCTCAACTTTTTCGCCGCCCCGGTGTTGTCGCGGTAGCGCTGTAACATAAACACGCTACAGAATTGGTGAGTTGATTCGCCGGACGGTTTGCGGAGCGTAAAGTCTCCCGACTCGAACTTGGACGTCAGGGATGCTGCCGCAATCGGGCCTCAAAGTGGGGGAGTTCCGAATGCCGCGTTTGTTCACTGGACTGGAAATCCCCGCCGAAATCACCCAGACCCTCTCCAACCTCCGCGGCGGCCTTCCCGGCGCCCGCTGGGTCGAACCGGAAAATTATCACCTCACGCTGCGCTTCATCGGCGACATCGACGGCGTCACCGCCAACGAGATTGCCTCGACGCTGTTTCGGATCAACCGCAAGCCGTTCGAGGTGGCGCTGCAGGGACTGTCGAGCTTCGGCGGCCGCAAGCCGCGGGCGGTGGTCGCCTCGGTGGTGCCGTCGAAACCGCTGATCGAACTACAGGCCGAACTGGAGCGACTGCTGCAGCGGGTCGGGCTCGATCCGGAAGGCCGCAAATTCACCCCCCATGTCACGCTGGCCTGGCTCCGCGACGCGTCCTGCCAGGATGTCGCCGACTATCTGTCGATCCGCGGCTATTTCCCCACCAAGGTGTTCAAGGCCGAGCGCTTCGTGCTGTACTCGTCGCGGGCCTCGACCGGCGGCGGCCCATATGTCGTCGAGGCGCCGTACGAACTGCAGGCCTGAGCGCGGCCTCGCCCGAACTGCATACCCCTCAGCAGGAATCCCGGCTTGCATTTTGTCGCAGGCTGAGGCGGTAAGGGCAGCCATGTCCCTGCCGCCCTCCTTCCGTCAGCAATATCAGTCTCTGGTCTCCTCCGGCGCGATCGAAGCCGACCCCGCGCAGGCCCGCGCGGTCGAGGCCTTCAGCGCCCTCGATGAAACGTTGGCGAGCTACAAGCCTCCGAAAAAGCAGGGCTTTCTCGGCCGGCTGTTCGGTGGTGGCGATCCCGAACCGCCGCCGCGGGGACTTTACGTCCACGGCGAGGTCGGCCGCGGCAAGACCATGCTGATGGATCTGTTCTTCGATGCCTGTCCGGTGGCGCACAAGCGCCGCGCGCATTTCCACGAATTCATGGCCGAGGCGCACGAGCGCATCAACGCCTTCCGCCAGAACATCAAGCGCGGCGAAATTCCGGACGGCGACGTGATCGGCCTGACCGCGGCGTCGATCTTCGAGGAAGCCTGGCTGCTGTGCTTCGACGAATTCCACGTCACCGACATTGCCGACGCGATGATCCTGTCGCGGCTGTTCGGCAAGCTGTTCGAACTCGGCACCGTGGTGGTGGCGACCTCCAATGTCGCGCCGGACGATCTCTACAAAGGCGGCCTGAACCGCGCGCTGTTCGTGCCCTTCATCGGCCAGGTGAAGCAGCACATGGCGGTGCTGCGGCTCGATGCCCGCACCGATTATCGGCTGGAAAAGTTCGCCGGGATGAAGGTCTGGCTGGCGCCCGACGATGCCGAGGCGACCACGGCGCTGGACCGCGCCTGGAGCCGGCTCACCGGCGGGGCCGCCGGCAAGCCGCGCGACATCGCGATCAAGGGACGGCTCCTGCACGTGCCGAAGGCCGACCATCACGTCGCGCGTTTCGACTTCGCCGACCTGTGCCAGAAGCCGCTCGGCGCCTCGGATTATCTGCGGCTCGCCCATGAATACCACACGTTGCTGATCGACCATGTTCCGGCGATGGACTACGCCGACCGCAACGCCGCCAAGCGATTCATCGCGCTGATCGACACGCTGTACGACAACGCGGTGAAGCTGATGGCCTCCGCCGCGGCCGAGCCGTCCGAGTTGTACCGTGCCACCGAGGGCTACGAGGCGATGGAGTTCAACCGCACGGTCTCGCGGCTGATCGAGATGGGCTCGGATTCGTATCTGGCGCTGCCGCACGGCCGCAGCGACTCCACCGCGACCGGCGCGACCACCGGCCTGGTCGAAACCTAGCAATAACCCAGACGCCGGTTGGCCAACAATTGGGCGCGGCCCGACTTGAACGCTCCCGGCGAAAGGGATAACCACCCAAGCGGATTTCCCACCCTCCCCACCCTTCGGGCTAAAAGGACTGCTTTCCCATGGCGCGCAACAAGATTGCTTTGATCGGCTCTGGTCAGATCGGCGGAACGCTGGCTCACTTGATCGGGCTGAAAGAGCTCGGCGACGTGGTGATGTTCGACATCGCCGAGGGTGTGCCGCAGGGCAAGGCGCTCGACATCGCGGAATCGTCCCCGGTCGATGGCTTCGACTCCAACCTGACCGGCGCCAACTCTTACGAGGCGATCGAAGGTTCGAACGTCGTGATCGTCACCGCCGGCGTGCCGCGCAAGCCGGGCATGAGCCGCGATGACCTGCTAAGCATCAATCTGAAGGTGATGGAACAGGTCGGCGCCGGCATCAAGAAGTATGCGCCCGACGCCTTCGTCATCTGCATCACCAACCCGCTGGACGCGATGGTCTGGGCGCTGCAGAAGGCCTCCGGCATGCCCGCCAAGAAGGTCGTCGGCATGGCCGGCGTGCTGGACTCGGCGCGCTTCCGCTACTTCCTGGCCGACGAGTTCAATGTTTCGGTCGAAGACGTCACTGCCTTCGTGCTCGGCGGCCATGGCGACACCATGGTGCCGCTGGTGAAGTACTCGACGGTTGCCGGCATCCCGCTGCCCGACCTGGTGAAGATGGGCTGGACCTCGCAGGCGCGCCTCGACGAGATCGTCGACCGCACCCGCAACGGCGGCGCCGAGATCGTCAACCTGCTGAAGACCGGCTCGGCGTTCTACGCGCCCGCCGCCTCGGCGATCCAGATGGCCGAGAGCTATCTGAAGGACAAGAAGCGGGTGCTGCCGGTCGCGGCTCACCTCAACGGCGAATACGGCGTCAAGGACATGTATGTCGGCGTGCCGGTGGTGATCGGCTCCAAGGGCGTCGAGCGCATCGTCGAGATCGAGCTCGCCGGCAAGGACCGCGAAGCGTTCGACAAGTCGGTCGGCGCCGTGCAGGGCCTGGTCGACGCCTGCAAGAAGATCGCTCCCGACCTGCTGGGGCACTAAGGACCTGACCTGACCGTGGCGCGCTCCATCGCGGAGCGCGCCGCAACTCAACCGGCTGGATACGATCTGGCGAGGGGCAATCGATGAATATCCACGAATACCAGGCCAAAGCGGTGCTGCGCGAATTCGGCGTGCCGGTGTCGCACGGCTATCCGATCTTCAAGGCGTCCGAAGCGGAAGGCGCCGCCAAGCAGCTCGGCGGTCCGGTCTGGGTGGTGAAGAGCCAGATCCATGCCGGCGGTCGCGGCAAGGGCAAGTTCAAGGAAGCCTCCGCCGGCGACAAGGGCGGCGTCCGCCTCGCCAAGTCGGTCGACGAGGTCAAGGAATTCGCCCAGCAGATGCTGCACGCCACGCTGGTGACGGTGCAGACCGGCCCCGACGGCAAGCAGGTCAACCGGCTGTACATCGAGGAAGGCTCCGAGATCGACAAGGAGTTCTATCTGTCGCTGCTGGTCGACCGCGCCACGTCGCGGATCTCATTCGTGGTTTCGACCGAAGGCGGCATGTCGATCGAGGACGTCGCTCACGACACCCCCGAGAAGATCTTGTCGTTCACAGTCGATCCGGCGACCGGCATCATGGGCCATCACGGCCGCGCCGTTGCCAAGGCGCTGAACCTCAAGGGCGAGCAGGCCAAGCAGGCCGAAGCGCTGGTGTCCAAGCTGTACGCCGCGTTCGTCGCCAAAGACATGGATATGCTCGAGATCAACCCGCTGGTGCTGACCAAGCAGGGCGATCTGAAGTGCCTCGACGCCAAGATGTCGTTCGACGGCAATTCGCTGTATCGCCACGCCGACATCCAGGCGCTGCGCGACGAGAGCGAGGAAGACGCCAAGGAAATCGAAGCGTCGAAATACGACCTCAACTACGTCACGCTCGACGGCACCATCGGCTGCATGGTCAACGGCGCCGGTCTGGCGATGGCGACCATGGACATCATCAAGCTGTACGGCATGTCGCCCGCCAACTTCCTCGACGTCGGCGGCGGCGCCAGCAAAGAGAAGGTGACGGCGGCGTTCAAGATCATCACCGCCGATCCGAACGTGAAGGGCATCCTGATCAATATCTTCGGCGGCATCATGAAATGCGACGTGATCGCCGAGGGCGTGGTCGCGGCTGTCAAGGAAGTCGGCCTCTCGGTGCCGCTGGTGGTGCGCCTCGAAGGCACCAATGTCGAAGCCGGCAAGAAGATCATCAAGCACTCCGGCCTCAACGTGCTGCCCGCCGACAATCTCGACGACGCCGCACAGAAGATCGTCAACGCCGTCAAGGGAGCCTGAGGCTTCTCGGTTGCGGCCCTGATGGGCCCGGCCACTCACCCCCGCTCCCGACCCACCGGTTCGACCGCGAAAGCAACCCGACTATGTCCATCCTGATCGACAGCAACACCAAAGTCATCTGCCAGGGCTTCACCGGCAAGAACGGCACCTTCCATTCCGAGGCCGCAGTGGCCTACGGCACCAAGATGGTCGGCGGCACGTCGCCGGGTAAAGGCGGCTCGACCCATCTCGGCCTGCCGGTGTTCGACACCGTGCGCGAGGCGCGCGACAAGACTGGCGCCGACGCGTCGGTGATCTACGTCCCGCCGCCGGGCGCCGCGGACGCGATCTGCGAGGCGATCGACGCCGAGATCCCGCTGATCGTCTGCATCACCGAGGGAATTCCGGTGCTCGACATGGTGCGGGTGAAGCGCTCGCTGATCGGCTCCAAGTCGCGGCTGATCGGGCCGAACTGCCCGGGCGTGATGACCGCCGGCGAATGCAAGATCGGCATCATGCCGGCCAACATCTTCAAGCCCGGCTCGGTCGGCATCGTGTCGCGTTCCGGCACCCTGACCTATGAGGCCGTGTTCCAGACCACCAGCGAGGGCCTCGGCCAGACCACCGCGGTCGGCATCGGCGGCGACCCGGTGAAGGGAACCGAGTTCATCGACGTGCTGGAAATGTTCCTGGCCGACGACAAGACCGAGTCCATCATCATGATCGGCGAGATCGGCGGTTCCGCCGAGGAAGACGCCGCCCAGTTCCTGATCGACGAGGCCAAGCGTGGCCGCAAGAAGCCGACGGTCGGCTTCATCGCCGGCGTCACCGCCCCTCCAGGTCGGCGTATGGGTCATGCCGGTGCGATCATTTCGGGTGGCAAGGGCGACGCGGCGTCGAAAACCGCCGCGATGGAAGCCGCCGGCATCACCGTTTCGCCGTCCCCGGCGCGGCTCGGCAAAACGCTTGCCGAAAAATTGAAGTCGTAATTCAAACCTTGTTTCATTACGAGCTTACATTTCCCTAGAATCCGATAAAAGGTGCACTATGTTGCTGATCCGGTAACCGGATCAGCTTATCGCGTTGTTCCCGCGATAATCATCATCAGGAAGCAATCATGTCTCGCCAGGACGCGAATGCCGCTTTCGCCCTCTCTTCGTTTCTGCAGGGCGCCAATGCCACCTATATCGACGATCTCTATTCCCGCTACGAAAACGACCCGTCTTCCGTCGATGCCGACTGGCAGGCATTCTTCAAAAGTCTGAAGGACAATCCCGGCGACATCCAGAAGAACGCCGAAGGTCCGTCCTGGGAGCAGGCCAACTGGCCGCTGACGCCGCGCGACGATCTGACCTCGGCGCTGGACGGCAACTGGGCCCAGGTCGAAAAGTCGGTCGGACAGAAGATTCAGTCCAAGGCGCAGACCCGCGGCGTCGAACTGTCGACCGCCGACGTCAACCAGGCCACCCGCGACTCCGTCCGCGCGCTGATGCTGATCCGCGCCTACCGCATGCGTGGCCACTTCCACGCCAAGCTCGATCCGCTTGGGCTGGAGCCGGCCAAAGACCACGAAGAGCTCGACATCCGCTCGTACGGCTTCACCGAGGCGGATCTCGACCGCAAGATCTTCCTCGATCACGTGCTCGGCCTCGAATACGGCTCGCTGCGCGAGATCGTGGCGATCTGCGAACGCACTTATTGCCAGACCATGGGCATCGAATTTCTGCATATCTCCAACGGAGCGCAGAAGGCCTGGCTGCAGGAGCGGATCGAAGGTCCGGACAAGGAAATCAGCTTCACCCGCGAAGGCCGTCGCGCCATCCTGATGAAGCTGGTCGAGGCCGAAGGCTTCGAACGGTTCTGCGATCTCAAATTCACCGGCACCAAGCGGTTCGGCCTCGACGGCGGTGAGTCGCTGATCCCGGCGCTGGAGCAGATCATCAAGCGCGGCGGCAATCTCGGCGTTCGCGAGATCGTGCTCGGCATGCCGCATCGCGGCCGGCTCAACGTGCTGACCCAGGTGATGGGCAAGCCGCACCGCGCGCTGTTCCACGAGTTCAAGGGCGGCTCGGCCAACCCCGACGAAGTCGAAGGCTCGGGCGACGTCAAATATCACCTCGGCGCCTCGTCGGACCGCGAGTTCGACCACAACAAGGTGCATCTGTCGCTGACCGCCAACCCGTCGCATCTCGAGATCGTCGATCCGGTGGTGCTCGGCAAGGTCCGCGCCAAGCAGGACCAGCACGGCGATCTGCCGGAAGAGCGCGTCTCGGTGCTGCCGCTGCTGATGCACGGCGACGCCGCCTTCGCCGGCCAGGGCGTGGTCGCGGAATGCTTCGGCCTGTCCGACCTGAAGGGCTATCGCACCGGCGGTTCGATCCACTTCATCGTCAACAACCAGATCGGCTTCACCACCTATCCGCGCTATTCGCGGTCGTCGCCGTATCCGTCGGACGTCGCCAAGATGATCGACGCGCCGATCTTCCATGTGAACGGCGACGATCCGGAAGCGGTGGTGTTCGCCGCCAAGATCGCGGTCGAGTACCGGCAGAAGTTCCACAAGCCGGTCGTGATCGACATGTTCTGCTATCGTCGCCACGGCCACAACGAAGGCGACGAACCGGCATTCACCCAGCCGATGATGTACCGCAAGATAGCGGGCCATCCGTCGGCGCTGGAATTGTACTCGAAGCGACTGATCGCCGACGGCGTGATCACCGAAGGTGAAGTCGAGAAGGCCAAGGCCGATTGGCGGGCCCGCCTCGACGCCGAGCTGGAGGCCGGTTCGAGCTATCGGCCGAACAAAGCCGACTGGCTCGACGGCAAGTGGGCGGGCTTCAAGTCCGCCGATCAGGAAGAGGATCCGCGCCGCGGCATCACCGGCGTCGACCTCGCCAACCTGAAGGAGATCGGCCGGAAGATCACCAAGGTGCCGGAAGGCTTCCGGGTTCACCGCACGGTGGCCCGCTTCCTTGAAAACCGCGCCAAGGCGATCGACAGCGGCAACGGCCTCGACTGGGCGACCGGCGAGGCGTTGGCGTTCTGCACCCTGTTGCAGGAAGGCCATCGCGTCCGTCTGTCCGGCCAGGATTCCGAACGCGGCACCTTTTCGCAGCGCCATTCGGTGTTGTTCGATCAGGAAGACGAGACCCGCTACACCCCGTTCAATCACCTCACGCCCGATCAGGGCCACTACGAGGTGGTCAACTCGATGCTGTCGGAAGAAGCCGTGCTCGGCTTCGAATACGGCTACTCGCTGGCCGAGCCGAACGCGCTGACGATCTGGGAAGCCCAGTTCGGCGATTTCGCCAACGGCGCCCAGGTGTTGTTCGACCAGTTCATCTCGTCGGGCGAACGCAAATGGCTGCGCATGTCGGGCCTCGTCTGCATGCTGCCGCACGGCTATGAGGGCCAGGGTCCGGAGCACTCCTCCGCCCGGCTCGAGCGCTTCCTGCAGATGTGCGCCGAGGACAACATGCAGGTGGTGCACGCCACCACGCCGGCCAACTTCTTCCACGTGCTGCGCCGGCAGCTCAAGCGCGAGATCCGCAAGCCGCTGATCCTGATGACGCCGAAGTCGCTGCTGCGCCACAAGCGCGCGGTGTCGCGGCTCGACGAGCTCGGGCCGGACACCAGCTTCCACCGCGTGCTGGCCGACGACGCGCAGGCGCTGCCGGACGAGAAGATCAAGCTCGTCCCGGATGCGAAGATCCGCCGCGTCGTGATCTGCTCGGGCAAGGTCTACTACGACCTCTACGAAGAGCGTGAGAAGCGCGGCATCGACGACATTTATCTGCTGCGCGTCGAGCAACTCTATCCGGTGCCGCTGAAGACGCTGGTGCAGGAGATGTCGCGCTTCAAGGAGGCCGAGCTGGTGTGGTGCCAGGAAGAGCCGCGCAACATGGGCGCGTGGCACTTCATCGAGCCGTATCTGGAGTGGGTACAGAACCAGGCGGGCGCGACCCATCGCCGTCCGCGCTATGTCGGCCGCCCGGCGTCTGCGGCCACCGCGTCCGGCCTGATGTCGAAACATCTGGCCCAGCTCAAGGCGTTCCTCGACGAGGCGATGCGTTGACGCCGAAGGCCGCCGTCGGGCGGCCTGTCGGTTTTCCTGAGTTTGGATTCACGGGGCTGGCGCCGGCGCGACGCCGCGACGCCGCAAGAGGATAGAAACGATGACTGAAATTCGCGTTCCGACGCTCGGCGAATCGGTGACCGAGGCGACGATCGGCCGCTGGTTCAAGAAGCAGGGCGATGCCGTGGCGGTCGACGAACCGCTGGTCGAACTCGAGACCGACAAGGTCACCATCGAAGTGCCGGCGCCGTCCGCCGGCACGCTCGGCGAAATCATCGCCAAGGACGGCGAGACCGTCGCCGTCGGCGCACTGCTGGGCCAGATCTCGGAAGGCGGCGCTGCCGCCAAGCCGGCCGCCGCGCCCGCCAAGGCTGCCGCTGCGCCGGCTCCCGCCGCTGCAGCCCCTGCTGCCGCGGCGCCGGCCGCCGCAAAGGCCGCACCGTCCGACGCACCGCAGGCGCCGTCGGTGCGTCGGCTGTCGGCCGAGAGCGGTGTCGATGCCTCGACCGTGCCGGGCTCCGGCAAGGATGGCCGCGTCACCAAGGGCGACATGCTGGCGGCGATCGAGAAGGCGGCGTCGGCGCCGACCCCGGTCAATCAGCCCGCGGCTGCGGTCCAGGTTCGTGCCCCGTCGCCGGCCGACGATGCCGCGCGCGAAGAGCGCGTGAAGATGACCCGGCTGCGCCAAACCATCGCGCGCCGGCTGAAGGAAGTTCAGAACACCGCGGCGATGCTGACGACCTTCAATGAGGTCGACATGACCAACGTCATGGCGATGCGGTCGCAGTACAAGGACGTGTTCGAGAAGAAGCATGGCGCCAAGCTCGGCTTCATGGGCTTCTTCACCAAGGCCTGCGTCCAGGCGCTGAAGGACATCCCGGCCGTCAATGCCGAGATCGACGGCACCGATCTGATCTACAAGAACTACTACCATGTCGGCGTTGCGGTCGGCACCGACAAGGGTCTGGTGGTTCCGGTGGTGCGCGATTGCGACGAGAAGTCGATCGCCGCGATCGAGAAGAGCATCGCCGATTTCGGCAAGCGCGCCCGCGACGGTCAGCTCAAGATCGAAGAGATGCAGGGCGGCACCTTCACCATCACCAATGGCGGCATCTACGGCTCGCTGATGTCGACTCCGATCCTGAATGCGCCGCAGTCCGCGATCCTCGGCATGCACAAGATCCAGGAGCGGCCGGTGGTGGTCGGCGGCAAGATCGAAGTGCGCCCGATGATGTATCTGGCGCTGAGCTACGATCACCGCGTGATCGACGGCAAGGAAGCGGTGACCTTCCTGGTCCGCGTCAAGGAAAGCCTGGAAGACCCGGCGCGGCTCGTGCTGGATCTGTGAGGGCTGAAGACAGCGATGCCGACGATCGCTATCATCGCCGGCGTTCGCATCATCATCTATCCGGAGGACCATCTGCCGCCGCATCTCCACGCTCGATTTGCCGAGTTTGAGGTGATGATTTCGATCCTGACGGGAGATGTTCTCGAGGGATCGATGCCCGAGGCGAAACTGCGTGAAGTGCAGGCCTGGCTCGTGGCAAATCGCGAGCCGGTCGCCTACGTTTGGCAGGAAGTCCGCGCGCTGCGCTACACGGGCGGGAGGATCGACCAATGAACTGCCGCATCGCCGACGTTTCGGTCGTTCGCTATCCGGTGCTTCGCATCACCTTCAGCGACGGTCTGTCGGGCGAGTATGATCTCTCCGAGATGATCGCAAGCGGCGCCATGTTCGCGCCGCTCCGCGACGAAGCTTTTTTCGCGCACGTCACGGTCGGTTCGGAGGGACATACGTTCGGCTGGAATCTCGACGAGGTCGGGCACGAGATCGACTTTTGTCCTGACGCCACCCGTATCCACATCGAAGAGCAGAAGGTCGCCGAACTCGCCAATCGTTACCGGGCGACGGCGACGGCTGCCAGTAGGGAAATGGTCGTGGGGGCGGGTATGGTCGACACCGCGAAGGTCGCTCGAGGCCAAATTTCTCCTGAGGGAAGATGATGCAGCCGATGCCGACCGAGATCACGGTGCTGGGCTGGAGCGTGGTTCTGCTGATCGTGCAGATGTTCCTCGCTTCGATTCCGACCACGATGGAGCTCGGGGGCGACTATCAGGCCGGCCCCCGCGACGAGCCGCGGACGCCCAAGGGGCGCTTTGCTGGCCGTGCCGCGCGCGCCTTCCGCAATCTGCTCGAGACCTATCCGGCATTCGTCGGGCTCGCTCTTGCGCTCGCGATCACCGGCAAGGCCGGCGGCTACGCCGCCACGGCCTCGGTGATTTGGCTGATTGCCCGCGCGTTGTACGCGCCGCTCTACATCATCGAGATTCCGTTCGCCCGCAGCATCGTCTGGTTCGTGTCGCTGCTGGCGCTGATCGCCATGCTGATCCGTTTGCTGAGCTGAGGTGCGCATGACCGACCGCGTCGTCATCATCACCGGCGGCAGCCGCGGCATCGGCCGCGCCACCGCGCTGGCCTGTGCCGGCCGCGGCTTCAGGGTCGTGGTCGGCTACGCCAGCAATGCGACCGCGGCCCAAGAGGTGGTGGCGGCGATCGAGGCCAGCAACGGTCAGGCCATCGCGGTGAAATGCGACGTCGGCGACGAGGCGGATATTCTCGCGCTGTTCGACGCAGCCGACCGGTTCGGCCGCCTCTGCGCGCTGGTCAACAACGCCGGCATCGTCGGCCCGACCGCGCGGGTCGACGAGATGTCCGCCGAGCGGATCCAGCGCATGATGGCGGTCAACGTCACCGGCAGCATCCTATGCGCGCGCGAAGCGGTGAAGCGGATGTCGACCCGTCATGGTGGCGAGGGCGGCGTCATCGTCAATCTGTCCTCCGTGGCCGCCAAACTCGGCTCGCCCAACACCTATGTCGACTACGCCGCCTCCAAGGGCGCCGTCGATTCCTTCACGATCGGCCTCGGCCACGAAGTCGCGGGTGAAGGCATCCGTGTCGCCGCGATCCGGCCGGGCCTGATCGATACCGAGATCCACGCCTCCGGCGGCGATCCGGAGCGCGCGCATCGGCTCAGCGTCAACGTGCCGATGAAGCGCGTCGGCCGCGCCGAGGAAATCGCCAACGCCGTCGTCTGGCTGCTGTCGGACGAGGCCTCCTACATCACCAGCGCCATCATCGATGTTTCGGGCGGACGATAGGATTAGGATCGTGATCGGAGCCAGCCATGCCGGTCGTCGCGATGGTCGATGGGGTCAAGATCGAATTCTATCCCGACGAGCATCCGCCGCCGCATTTTCACGCACGCTATGCGGAATACGTCGCTCAGATCGAAATCCGGACCGGCAAGGTCTTGCGCGGCTCGCTGCCGCCCGCGAAAATCGGCCGCGTTCGCGCATGGACGGCGAGTCACTATATCAACCTGATGAACGCCTGGACTGCAGTCGAAGAGCTGCGCAAGCCGGAGAAGATCGATGACTGAAATCGTCGCGATAAGGAGCGCCGAGCCGGTGATCTTCGGAGTGCTCAAGATCGTTTGGAGCGATGGGTTCGAAGGTATCGTCGATCTGCGTCCGCTGATCGCCAAAGGCGAGATGTTCGATTTCCTCCGTGCTGCGCCGGCGCGGTTCACGACCGTGCAATGCGAGCCGCATGGTCACAAGGTCTTCTGGCTCGACGATCAAGGCGACGAGATCGACTTCGGGTCCGATTCGCTCCGACAACGCGCCGAGCGCCAGGCCGGCCTCCTCCATCTCGCCAGCTGAACAGAAAGCACTTCATGTCCTACGATCTCGTCATCATCGGCACCGGCCCCGGCGGTTACGTCTGCGCGATCCGCGCGGCGCAACTCGGCCTCAAGGTCGCGGTGGTCGAAAAGAACGCCACGCTCGGCGGCACCTGCCTGAATGTCGGTTGCATGCCGTCGAAGGCGTTGCTGCACGCCTCCGAGCTGTTCGAGGAGGCCGGACATTCCTTCGCCAAGATGGGCATCACCGTGCCGGCGCCGAAGCTCGATCTGCCGGCGATGATGAACTTCAAGCAGCAGGGCATCGACGGCAACGTCAAGGGCGTCGAGTACCTGATGAAGAAGAACAAGATCGACGTGCTGGTCGGTCGCGGCAAGGTGCTGGGGGCCGGCAAGGTCGAGGTGACCGGCAACGACGGCAAGGCCCAGGTGGTCGAGGCCAAGTCGATCGTGATCGCCACCGGTTCGGCGGTGGCCCAGCTCAAGGGCATCGAGATCGACGAGAAGCGCATCGTGTCGTCGACCGGCGCTTTGGCGCTGGACAAGGTGCCGGGCAAGCTGATCGTGGTCGGCGCCGGCGTGATCGGGCTCGAGCTCGGCTCGGTGTGGCGCCGGCTCGGCGCCGAGGTCACGGTGGTCGAATTCCTCGATCGGATACTTCCCGGCATGGACGCCGAGATCGTCAAGCAGTTCCAGCGCATCCTCGAGAAGCAGGGTTTCGCGTTCAAGCTCGGCGCCAAGGTCACCGGCGTCGACAGCTCTGGTAATCAGCTCAAGGTCAGTGTCGAAGCGGCGGCCGGCGGCAATCCGGAGACGCTGGAAGCCGACGTCGTGCTGGTCGCAATCGGTCGCGTGCCCTACACCGAAGGCCTCGGCCTGAAGGAGGCCGGCGTCGCGCTCGACGAGCGCAGCCGGGTCGTGATCGACGATCACTTCGGCACCAGCGTCAAAGGCGTCTATGCGATCGGCGACGTGGTCAGGGGTCCGATGCTGGCGCACAAGGCCGAGGACGAGGGCGTCGCGGTCGCGGAGATCATCGCCGGCAAGGCCGGCCATGTGAACTACGACGTGATTCCGGGCGTGGTCTACACCACGCCGGAAGTCTCCAGCGTCGGCAAGACCGAGGAAGATCTCAAGCAGGCCGGCGTCGCCTACACGGTCGGCAAGTTCCCGTTCACCGCCAACGGCCGCTCCAAGGTCAACCAGACCACCGACGGCCTGGTGAAGATCCTCGCCGACGCCAAGACCGACCGCGTGCTCGGCGTCCACATCGTCGGCCGCGAAGCCGGCGAGATGATCCACGAGGCCGCGGTGCTGATGGAGTTCGGCGGTTCGGCCGAAGATCTCGCGCGCACCTGCCACGCCCATCCGACCCGCTCCGAGGCGGTCAAGGAAGCCGCGCTTGCCGTGGGTAAACGCGCCATCCATATGTAGAGCAGCGCCGGCGTTCCCCGGTCGTCGTCCGAGGCCATGAAGCGCCGTTTGCTGCAACCGCTCTGGTTCATCCTCGCCGTCCTGTTCCTGGTCGAGGCGTGGCTGTGGGAGCATCTCGAGCCGTGGGTGGCGCGGCTCGTTGCGGCGATTCCGCTGCGCGAACTCAAGGCATGGACGACGGAGCGGGTCGCGCATCTGTCGCCGCCGCTTGCGCTCGTCGTGTTCGTGGTGCCGCTGATCCCGCTGTATCCGTTCAAGCTGTTCGCGCTGTGGTTGATCGCGACCCAGCATTTCGTCGCCGGCATTGTCGCTTTCGCGCTGGCGCAGTTCGTCGGCCTCGGACTGATCGCCTTCATCTTCGACGTCACCAAGCCGAAGCTGATGCAGATGGCGTGGTTCAGGCGGGTCTACGAATTCGTGCTGACCGTCAAGGCGAAGGCGCACGAGATCGTCGCGCCGGTGATGGCGGCGATCCGGGCGCGTATTCAGGCCGTGTTCGGCGAGGGCGATGGCCCGGTGCAGCGGCTGCTGCGCAAGGCGATGCAATTCCGAAAACGGATTCGCGCGACCCGCTGAACAAAGCGCGGAGAGGCGGCGTTTCGGGCCGCGACGTCAGAACAGGTGCACGGCGTGCGGCGCGAACAGGCCGATCGCCGTGAAGGCGAGGCCGCCCAGCGCCAGCAGGCCCGACAACCACGCCAGCACGACCATGCCGGTGATGATCGTCGCCGAGGCCAGCACGATGCCGATCTGGAACGCGGCGGACGCCAGCTCGTAGTGATGGTAGCGCGCCTGGGCGAGGTCGCGGTCGTGCTCGGCGTGTTTGGCGCGCTCGGCGAGCTGCTCGGAGCCTTCGCCGGTCTCCGGCTCCGACCGATAGCGCTGCGCGGTCTTCTGCCATTCCTCGATCTGCTTCTGCAGCGCGGCTTTGGCGGCGGCGTCGCCGACCGAGCCCATGCTGAGCCGCGCTTCTTCCGATACCGTCTGCACCACGGTGCGACGGATGCTCTTGGCCTGGAAGAACGCCCACAGGTTGGAGGCCTCGACGTTCTTGGCGAGCGATTCGGTCTGCGCCGCCTTGCCGAGCGTTTCGGAGAAGGCGAGGAACAGCGCGATCACCGAAATCAGGAGCGCGATCTTCTTATTCGAGCCCGATGCATGCTCGGCGTGTTCAGCATGCTCCATGCTCTCGTGCGCGCTCATGCCATTCTCCCGTCATGAATTCGTTATGCCCGGCACCGGCCGGGCGGTCATCATCAGATCAGGAACTTGTCAGTTGGAAGGCGTTGCGGGTCAAGCCCGGCGATCGCGTGCTAACAACTTCGGCGCGATCAGGCCCGGGGATGGGCGCTGGCGTAGACCTCCAGCAACCGCTCGGTATCGATGCCGGTATAGACCTGCGTGGTCGATAGCGAGGCGTGGCCGAGCAGTTCCTGGATCGCGCGCAGATCGCCGCCGCGGGTCAACAGATGCGTGGCGAAGGAGTGCCGGAGCGCATGCGGTGTCGCCGAATCCGGCAATCCCAGCGCGCCGCGCAGCCGCTCCATCGCCAACTGGATGATTCGCGGGCTGAGCGGACCGCCGCGGGCGCCGACAAACATCGGGCCGTCGGGCGGCAACGGGTGCGGGCAGGCGGCGGCATAATCGGCGATCTGCGCCAGCACGCTGTCGAGCACCGGCACCATCCGGGTCTTGTTGCCCTTGCCGAGCACGATCAGGGTGTCGCCCTTGCCCGGTGCCGGCACGTCGCGACGCTTTAGCCCCAGCGCTTCGGAGATCCGCAGGCCGGAGCCGTACAGCAGCGCCATCACCGCCGCATCGCGGATCAATATCCACGTCTCGCGGTCCTCGCCTGCGCGTTCATCCGCATCGGCGAGCCGCTTGGCGGCGGCGATCTGGATCGGCTTCGGCAGGCTCTTCTTGATCTTCGGCGCCCGCACCGCCGACAGCGCGCCGACACTGCCTGTGCCCTCGCGCTCGAGGAAGCGGCCGAACGAGCGCAGGCCGGCCAGCGCCCGCATCAGCGAGCGGCCGGCGATCGCATCGCCGCGCCGCGCCGCCATGAAGGCGCGCACATCGGTGGCTTCCAGCCGGGCGAATCGGCCGAGCGTGACCTCGCCGCCCCAATGCCCGGCGAGAAAGAGCAGGAACTGACGCAAATCGCGCGCATAGGCTTCCAGCGTCTTGCCCGACAGCCGCCGCTCGGCGCGCAGATGCGACAGCCAGCGGGTGAACTCCGCGTTGAGGTCAGCGGCCGCGCAGTCGAGATTGATCGGCGGAGGGGAGGGCTGGGATTTGGACATGAGGTTCACTGCCGACCAAAACGCGAGCCTCTCCGTCCTTGTGAGCGCAGCGAAGCAATCCACGAGCGCCGTGCACGGAACTGGATTGCTTCGTCGCTGCGCTCCTCGCAATGACGTGGAGGCTGGGGCTGAATCATACCCGATTTCCTTTCCCATTGATGAAAGCGGGCTTTGGCGGCACACCGGGGCGATGGACGACTCCCGAACCAGCCCGGCCTCGCCTTCGGCCACCCGCGTCGTCGACGTGCAGGTGCCGGTCGCGATCGACCAGGCCTACTCCTATCGGGTGCCGCGTGGGCTCGACCTCAAGCCCGGCGATGTCGTCGGCGTGCCGCTCGGGTCGCGCGAAGTGCTCGGCGTGGTCTGGGCCGAGAACGCCAATCCCGATCCGCGGCTGCACAACCGCCTGAAGGACGTCTCGGAAAAGCTCGACGTCCCGCCGCTGCGCGAGGAATTGCGTCGCCTGGTCGACTGGGTGGCCAATTACACGCTGTCGCCGCGCGGTCAGGTGCTGCGGATGACGTTGCGGATGGGCGAACTGGGACCCGAGCGGGTCCGGTTGGGAGTTCGCCTCGTCGGCGCGCCGCCGCAGCGGATGACGCCGGCGCGGCGCCGGCTGATCGAGGTCCTGTCCGACGGCCTGCTGCATGGCAAATCCGAGGCGGCCAAGGAGGCCGGCTGCAGCGCCGGCGTGATCGACGGGCTGGTCGACGAGGGGACGCTCGCGGTCGAGCCGATGCCGCGCGAGCTTGCCGCGCCGAAGCCCGACCCGGACTTCGCGCCGGCGGATTTTTCGCCGGAGCAGGCGGCTGCGGCGGAGACGATGCGCGCGCTGGTCTCGGCCGGCGGCTTTCAGGTGGCGCTGCTCGATGGCGTCACCGGCTCCGGCAAGACCGAAGTGTATTTCGAGGCGGTCGCCGAGATCGTCCGGCAAGGCCGGCAAAGCCTGATCCTGATGCCGGAGATTGCGCTGACCGGGCAGTTCCTCGACCGCTTCGCGCTGCGCTTCGGCGTCCGGCCGCTGGAATGGCATTCCGAGCTGACGCCGCGCACCCGCGCCCGCAACTGGGCGGCGATCGCGGCCGGCGAGGCGCAAGTGGTGGTCGGCGCGCGCTCGGCGTTGTTCCTGCCCTATGCCGATCTCGGCCTGATCATCGTCGATGAGGAGCACGACCAGGCCTACAAGCAAGAGGACGGCGCGCATTATCATGCGCGCGACATGGCGGTGGTGCGGGCGTCGATCGCCAAGATTCCGATCGTGCTGGCCTCCGCAACGCCGTCGGTCGAGACCGAGGTCAACGCCCGCAAGGGCCGCTACCAGCGGATTCCGCTGCCGTCTCGGTTCGGCGGCCAGCACATGCCGCAGATCGAGGCGGTCGACCTGCGCCGCGCCCCGCCGATGCGCGGCCGCTTCATCTCGCCGCCGCTGGCCGAGCAGATCGGCCACGCGATCGAGCGCCGCGAACAGGCGCTGTTGTTTCTGAACCGCCGCGGCTACGCGCCGCTGACGCTGTGCCGCGCCTGCGGCCACCGCTTTTCCTGCACGATCTGCGACGCCTGGCTGGTCGATCACCGCTTCCGGCAGCGGCTGGTTTGCCACCATTGCGGTTTCTCGATGCCACGCCCGCATCAGTGCCCGCATTGCGGGGCGGAAGAATCTTTGGTCGCAGTCGGCCCCGGCGTCGAGCGGCTGCAGGAGGAGGCGGCGAATCTGTTTCCGGACGCGCGCACGATGGTGCTGTCGAGCGACCTGATCACCTCGGTCGAGGCGATGCGCAGCGAGCTCAACGACATCGCCGAGGGTCGGGTCGACATCATCATCGGCACCCAGCTGGTGGCCAAGGGCCACAATTTTCCGCGGCTCAATCTGGTCGGCGTGGTCGACGCCGATCTCGGCCTCAGCAACGGCGACCCGCGCGCCGCCGAGCGCACCTTCCAGTTGCTCAACCAGGTGATCGGCCGCGCCGGCCGCGACCAGGGCCGCGGCGTCGGCTTCCTGCAGACGCATCAGCCGGAGCATCCGGTGATGAAGGCGCTGGTCGCCTGTGACCGCGAAGCGTTCTACGCCAGTGAAATCGACGCGCGGGAACGCACGCTGTATCCGCCGTTCGGCCGGCTCGCGAGCCTGATCATCTCCGCCGGCGACCGGCCGACCGCCGAAGGCTTCGCCCGCAAGCTCGCCGGCTGTGCGCCGGTCGACGAGCGCGTGCAGGTGCTGGGACCGGCGGAAGCACCGCTCGCGGTGATCAAGGGGCGCTATCGTTTCCGGCTGCTGGTGAAGTCGGTGCGGGCGTTCGATCTGTCGAACTACTTGCGGTCTTGGCTGGCGCAGGGACCGAAGACGAAAGGAAATCTGAAGCTCGAGGTCGACGTCGATCCGCAAAGCTTCTTGTAGTCTTCGTTCGTCGCGCCGAAACCTCGCATGTCACAAAAAAGAAAGCCTGCCGTCATCGCTGACGGCAGGCCGCAGATCGGGCGCGCGATGATCGCGGCCTTTCGAACTCGAAGTGTTTTCTTGATTGAGGGAAGTGGACCGCGTCCTGCGGTTACATCACTTCCGCGACGACCCGGCCGACCCCGCGGCTGGTCAGACCGATCGCGCGCGCGGCGCCGGTCGACAGATCGAGCACACGGCCGCGAATGAACGGACCGCGATCGTTGATGGTGACGACGACGCTGCGGCCGCCATGGGTGACGCGCAGCTTGGTGCCGAACGGCAGGCTGCGGTGCGCTGCGGTCATCGCGCCGGCATTGAAGCGCTGACCCGAGGCGGTGCGGCTGCCGGATTCATTGCCGTAATAAGACGCCATGCCGGAGAAGCTGCGACCGCCACCGCCCGAGGCGAGCGCCGCATTGGCATCGCGCCAGTCGTTCTGGACGTGGTGGCGGTGATGGTGCGCGTGATGATGATGACGATGCTTCGAGCGCGCCGAAGCTTCGGTGACGGCTGCGCCGCTCATCAAGACAGTTGCGGCGATCAGAGCAACCGCCGTGCGCGGCCGGGTTACGAACCCCGGCGGAGACTTCTTTGTTTCAGTCATAGTTGTAAGCCCTCAGTATTGCCACGTGCGCGGCAAGTGGAACCCCCGTCCCGTTTACGATGTCGGACCGTTCGCTGCGTAATGAGGCAAGAAATTGACGACCAGCCGATTCGTTTCTCCGCTGAAATATCTTTTGAAGCGATGCGCGGGATCAAAAAGTCCCGCATTGCGTTACATGGAAAATTCGCCTAGTACTTTCGTATACATACGAATACTAAAGAAGTAAGTCTTTATTAGCGGAAGACTGGCCGCTCCAAATCAAACCAAAGAATTCGTTCGTCCTGCGCAGAAAGGCGTAGACGTCGTTGTGAGCCGTCGTTGCCGCGCCCCTGGGCGTCGCAAAAATATTTGCAGAGCCACGGCGGCCGCAGCAGAGCCGCGGCGTGAATTCCGCCCGGCGGCGCAGGCGCGCGAAGAAAATGCGACAGACCGTCATCACACGGCGCGTCATGTTGCGCGTGCGCGCGCGCTATGTTAGCAAAGCCGCGATTTTAAAGGCCGCCGGCTACGATCGTACCGGTCGAAAATCGAAGTCCAGCTTGAATTCCAAGGGCTTAAATCGGGGGCGCCGCGGCTTGGCGACGGTTTTTTCCTTGGCAATTTGACAGCACAAAAGAGCGCGTCTGTGGCATCTGAAGATCCATCGGTTTCCGGAGTCTCTGGTCGTTACGCGACCGCCCTGTTCGAGCTGGCCCGCGATGAGAAAGTCGTCGATGCGGTCACAGCCGATCTGGCCAAGTTCAGCACTATGCTGACCGAAAGTCCGGAGCTGCTGCGTCTGGTTCGCAGTCCGGTGTTCGGCGCCGAAGCCCAGACCAAGGCGCTCGGCGCGGTGCTCGACAAGGCCGGGATCACCGGCGTCAGCGCCAACTTCCTGAAGCTGCTCGCCGCCAACCGACGCCTTTTCGTGGTCGCCGACGTGATCCGCGCCTATCGGGCGCTGGTCGCCCGGTTCAAGGGCGAGGCCACGGCCGACGTCACCGTCGCCGAAAAGCTCAGCGACAAGAATCTCGAGGCGCTGAAGGCCGCGCTGAAGTCGGTGACCGGCAAGGACGTCACCCTCAATATCAACGTCGATCCGGCGATCATCGGCGGGCTTGTCGTCAAGCTCGGCAGCCGCATGGTCGACAGTTCGATCCGCACCAAACTCAATTCGATCAAGCACGCGATGAAAGAGGCAGGCTGATGGACATCCGCGCCGCGGAAATTTCCGCGATCCTCAAGGACCAGATCAAGAATTTCGGACAGGAAGCCGAAGTCACCGAAGTCGGACAGGTGCTGTCCGTCGGCGACGGCATTGCCCGCGTCTACGGTCTGGACAACGTCCTCGCCGGTGAAATGGTCGAGTTCGAGAACGGCACGCGCGGCATGGCGCTGAACCTCGAAACCGACAACGTCGGCGTCGTGATCTTCGGCGCCGACCGCGAGATCAAGGAAGGTCAGACCGTCAAGCGGACCCGCTCGATCGTGGACACCCCGGTCGGCAAGGGTCTGCTCGGCCGCGTCGTCGACGCGCTCGGCAATCCGATCGACGGCAAGGGGCCGATCCAGGCGACCGAGCGCAAGCGCGTCGACGTCAAGGCGCCCGGCATCATTCCGCGCAAGTCGGTGAACGAGCCGATGGCGACCGGCCTCAAGGCGATCGACGCCCTGATCCCGGTCGGCCGCGGCCAGCGCGAGCTGATCATCGGCGACCGTCAGACCGGCAAGACCGCGATCGCGCTCGACACCATTCTGAACCAGAAGCCGCTCAACGTCGAAGGCGCGCCGGAGAACCAGAAGCTGTACTGCGTCTACGTCGCGGTCGGCCAGAAGCGTTCGACCGTCGCGCAGTTCGTCAAGGTGCTGGAAGAGCAGGGTGCGCTCGAATATTCGATCGTCGTCGCCGCCACCGCTTCCGATCCGGCGCCGATGCAGTTCCTGGCGCCGTTTTCCGGCTGCACCATGGGCGAATATTTCCGCGACAACGGCATGCACGCCGTCATCATCTATGACGATCTGTCCAAGCAGGCCGTCGCCTACC
>JACRJB010000006.1 GCA_016215605.1 Rhodopseudomonas palustris | reverse complement strand
GTTACCCAACCTGTCGATCTGCCCCGCTTCAAAAGCGCCCTCGAGAAGCGCCCCTCACGGACAGGACGGCCCGGACTATAATCATAATAGGATTATTGTCAAGCGCCAATCATGACCCGTGTCCCGGACGCGCTGCGGCACGCAGTGCCGCTGCGCAGAGCCGGGACCCCGGTTCGCACGCTGACGATGGTCACTGCCTTGCAGTCAGAAACCGGGGTCCCGCATCTGCGGCGCAGCGCTGCGCGCTGCACCGCGTGCGGGACACGAGTTGCTGATCGCCGAGCTGCTACGAATTGACGGTGGCCGGGTCCCGCTCAAAGAAGAAGCCCTCACTCTCCGTCATTCCGGGGCGCGCGCAGCGCGAACCCGGAATCCATAACCACTAGAGCTTTTCCGGTTCTGATAGAATCAGAACCGGGGCTCTAGATTCTTATTTTGACGCGTTTTCTTCACGCGAACCGGTCTCCACTTCGCTCGAAAACGCTATAAAATTGCGGTTTCGGCGGGTGCCCGCACCGCTGTGCCTGAACACGGCCCGCGGTGATTATGGATTCCGGGTTCGCTCGCTCCGCGAGCGCCCCGGAATGACGGGAGATGAGGATCTGGGGCGTCACGCTGGAGAAGCCGTCGGCCTTTCACGCGCCGCCGCTTGGGTGCGCTAAATCGAGGCATCGAGGCTTTCGCCCAACTACGCCGTCGCCGTGCAGCAGCTGGCTTTCAGGCCGCCGAGGTCGGAGCGGGACAGGTGGAGGGTCCAGCCGTAGGCGTCGAGGACGTCCTGCACGATCGCGAGGCCGAGGCCGGCGCCTTCGCCGCGCTGGTCGAGGCGGACGCCGCGTCCCAGCACCATGGCCTGCGCCGCCTCGTCGAGGCCGTCGCCGTCGTCCTCGATGACGATGCGAAAACCGTCGGCGTCGCAGGCGGTGCCGAGGCGGACGCGGCTGCGGGCGTGGCGCACGGCGTTGTCGAGCAGATTGCCGAGCACTTCGGCGAGATCGGCGCGGTCGAGCGGCACCGACACGTAGTCGGCGATCTGGGTGTCGAACGCGATGCGGCGGCCGGCCGGGGTGCGCGACTGGATCGTCACCAGCGAGCGCACCAGCGGCGCCAGATCGACGGTGACGGTCTCGCCGCGGCGGGCGTCGCCGCGCAGCCGCGCGCGGGCGAGTTCGCGGTCGACATGGCGGCTCATCGCGCTGCCGACCGCCTCGATGTCGCGCGCCAGCCTGTCCTCGCCGCGATCGCGCAACCGCGCGGCGTCGGCGGCGAGCGCGGCGAGCGGCGTCTTCAGGCCGTGGGCGAGATCGGCGGCGCGGTCGCGCGAGCGCTCGATCTCGCGCGCCTGCGCGTCGAGCAGCGCATTGACCTCCTCGACCAGCGGCCGCACTTCATCGGGCACCGCCTCGGGCAAACGGCGGCGGCTGCCGGAGCGGATGTCGGCGATGCCCTGGCGCAGCGCCCGCAGCGGCCGCAGCCCGAGCACCACCTGCACCGAGGTGGCGAGCGCCAGCACCGCGCCGAGAATGCCGAGCGCGATCACCAGATCGCGGGCGAAAGCGCGGCCGGCGGCGCTGACCCGCTCCAGATCGATCGCCACCATGGCACGGATCGGCACCGGCTTGCCGTCGATGGTCAGCACCACCCGGCGCTCGACCACCGACATCCGCCCGCCGGCGGGGCCGGCGATGTCGTGATGATGCACCTCGCCCGGGCCGGGCTGATCGATCGGCACCGTCAGCCGGTCGTCCCACAGCGAGCGCGACCGCAGCAGCCGGTCGTGATCGTCGCCGACCTGCCAGTACAGCCCGGACAGCGGCTCCGAGAACCGCGGATCGGTCGGCGACCGCGCCAGCACCAGACGGCCGTCCGGCCCGGCCTCGACGCCGGCGATCAATTGCTTGAGCGAGACGTCGAGATCGTCGGCGATGGTGCGGGTGACGTGGCGCTCGAACAGGATGGTGAGGCCGACGCCCGCGACGCTGAGCGCGATCAGGATCGCCGCGGCGCCGCCGGCGATCAGCCGCAGCCGCAGCGAATGCCGGGTCACGCGCCGTCTCCGGGCACGATGTAGCCGAAGCCGCGCCTCGTCTCGATCAGGTCGGGGCCGAGCTTCTTGCGGACGCGGCCGATCAGCACCTCGATTGCGTTGGAATCATGCGCGTCGTCCTGGCCGTAGATGTTCTCGTTGAGCTCGAACTGCGACACCACCCGGCCGCGATGCAGCACCAGATACGACGCCAGCCGATATTCCAGCGGCGACAGCGGCACCGGCTGGCCGCGCACGCTGACCTGCATCTGGCGCTCGTCGAGGGTGACGTCGCCGATGCTGACCACCGACGAGGCGTGGCCGGCGGAGCGGCGCACGATCGAGCGCAGCCGCGCCAGCAGCTCCTCCATCTGGAACGGCTTCGGCAGATAATCGTCGGCGCCGGCGTCGATGCCGTCGACCCGTTCAGCCCAGCTGCCGCGCGCGGTCAGGATCAGCACCGGGGTGCGGCGACCGCCTTCGCGCCAGCGCTTCAGGATCGTCAGGCCGTCGAGCCGCGGCAGGCCGAGGTCGAGAATGATCGCGGCGTAGTCCTCGGTGTCGCCGCGAAACCAGGCGTCCTCGCCGTCGGCGACGCATTCGGCGATGTAGCCGGCCTCCGTGAGGCCGCGCGCGAGATCCGCCGCGATCCGGCGATCGTCCTCCGCCACCAGCACCCGCATCACTTTTCCTTGGTCTTCCGGATCTCGCC
Organism: Rhodopseudomonas palustris; assembly: GCA_016215605.1. Taxonomy (GTDB): domain Bacteria; phylum Pseudomonadota; class Alphaproteobacteria; order Rhizobiales; family Xanthobacteraceae; genus Rhodopseudomonas; species Rhodopseudomonas palustris_L. The sequence goes on along the minus strand of JACRJB010000006.1, from coordinate 70,698 downwards.
GCTCTGCGGATCGACATAGACCTCGAACAGCCGCCCATTCTTGTCGACCACGATGAATTCGTACAGCCACTGGCCGTGGTGACGCTCGATCTCGACGCCGGTGATCTCGCCGGGCAGCTTGCCGCGCACCATGGTCAGCAATTCGGCGAGCGGGCGGATTTCGCCGCGCTGCACGGCGAGCCGCGCCTCGTCGTGGTCGTGGCGGCCGCGATCGCGGTCAGAGCCGTGGTCGTGCGCCGACGCGCCGCCGGCGATCACCGCCAGCATCAGTCCGGCCAGCAGCGGACGAAACCGCATCATCGTCACTCCGCCCTGTTTCCGACATCGGGATCGATCGGGCGGCACCATCGGCGCGCGCGGCTGACGGCTCGCTGACATCGCTCGGGTGAAAGGTCTATCGGCCCTTGCCGGCGAACAGCGGCCGCAGCACGCCGGCGACCAGGCCGGCGGCGATCAGCAGGCCGACCACCGGGATCCACAGCAGGAAGGCGCCGAGCAGCAGCACCAGGATCACCGCGATCACCGCGCCGATCGCCAGCGCCATCAGGAACAGGCCGAACGGGCCGACCTTGCCGACGAAGATCTGCTCGGTGGTGGTCTGGTCGATGAACACCCGCGTGCCCCGCGGATCGTGGGTCTCGCCGGGCGGGATGATTTCGGGCTCGAAACGCGGCTGTTCGGGCGGCTGCCTGGGCTGGTCGGTCATGTGCAACGTCCTTCGCCGGATCGGACCCGGCGCAACGCCCCGAGCATAGCGGCAACGGCGACGGGCGCGAGCGGTTTCCCGCGTGACCTTCAGCCGCGCGAGGGGGTGGGGGCGAAATGGGAGGTATTGGATTGCTTGCGGCTCTGGTGCGAGAGGCCGGTTCCGGCGGGAAAGACCCGTCCTTTCCGCGTCATTGCGAGCACCCGGATCGGCGCTTCGCGCCGTCCGGGCACAGGCTCCGCGAAGCAATCCAGAGACACCGAGCACTGTGGCGCTGGATTGCTTCGTCGCTGCGCTCCTCGCAATGACGGTGTGGAGGTGGCGTTCGCTCACGACGCCGCGAGCTGTCGCTCCTGCTCCCGCGCCACACGCTCCGGGAACGCGGCGGCCAGCGAGGCGCGGTCGGGCTTGAGCACGCCGCGCTCGGTGATCAGGCCGGTGACGAGGCGGGACGGGGTGACGTCGAATCCGTAATTGGCGACCTGCGAGCCCGGCGGCACGATCCGCACGGTTTCGATGCGGCCGTCGGCGGTGCGGCCGGTCATGTCGGTGACCTCGGCGGCCTCGCGCTGCTCGATCGGGATTTCCTTGACGCCGTCGTGGATGGTGAAGTCGATCGTCGGCGAGGGCAGCGCGACGTAGAACGGCACCTTGTTGTCGGCCGCCGCCAGCGCCTTGAGATAGGTGCCGATCTTGTTGCAGACGTCGCCGTCGGCGGTGACGCGGTCGGTGCCAACGATGCAGAGATCGACCATGCCGTGCTGCATCAGGTGGCCGCCGGTGTTGTCCGGGATGACCGTATGATCCACGCCGTGATGGCCGAGCTCCCAGGCGGTGAGCGAGGCGCCCTGATTGCGCGGCCGGGTCTCGTCGGCATAGACGTGGATCGCGATGCCCTTGTCGAACGCCTGATAGATCGGCGCGGTCGCGGTGCCCCAGTCGACGGTGGCGAGCCAGCCGGCGTTGCAATGGGTCAGCACGTTGACGCGCTCGCCGGGCTTCTTGGTGGCGGCAATCGCTTCGATCAGCTTCAGGCCGTTGGCGCCGATCGCCTGATTGATGGCGACATCCTCGTCGGCGATCTCGCCGGCTCGCTTGTAGGCGGCGGCGACGCGATCCGCCGGCTTCACCGGGGCGAGCGTGCGGCGCATCTCGTCGAGCGCCCATTTCAGATTGATGGCGGTGGGGCGGGTGGCGATCAGCTTGTCGTAGGCGAGCTTCAGCGCCGCGTCGGAGGCGTCCTCGCGCATCGCCAGCGCCATGCCGTAGGCCGCGGTGGCGCCGATCAGCGGCGCGCCGCGCACCAGCATCGAGCGGATCGCGTCGGCGGCACGGTCGCAATTGGTGAGCCTGGCGATCACATATTCATGCGGCAACCGCCGCTGATCGATCGCCGCCACGGTCCAGCCATCCGGCTCGAGCCAGATGGAGCGGGTGTGAATGCCGTCGACTTTCATGGTGAAACCTCAGAACACTCGCCTGATAACAAGACCGCAACTTCTCGATTCGTCATGCCCGGGCTTGACCCGGGCATCCATCTCTTTCTTAAGAAGATGGATTGCCGGGTCATAGGTGTTCTTTAGAACGCCGTTCTTCGAACGGCTATGCCCGGCAATGACGGCGGTAGTGATAGGCTACGCCTTCAAAATCCGCCCCGCCACCGCGTCGAGCTTCTTCAAGAGTTCCGGATCGCGGGCTTCGGGCTGAGTGATCAGCGCGGTGTCCAGCGCCCGGTCGGATCCGATCGGGCAGAGCTCGTGCTCGCGCGGGAAATCCTGCGCCAGCCGCGCCACCAGGCTCTTGGCCTTCTCGGCGTTGGTGGTCAGCACCCGGATGATGTCCTGCACCGTGACCGCGTCGTGGTCGGGGTGCCAACAGTCGAAATCCGTCACCATCGCCACGGTGGCGTAGCAGATCTCGGCTTCGCGGGCGAGCTTGGCTTCCGGCATGTTGGTCATGCCGATCACCGAATAGCCGAGCTGCTTGTAGGTGACGCTTTCGGCGTAGCTGGAAAATTGCGGGCCTTCCATGCACAGATACGTGCCGCCGCGCGCAAACGCGATGCCTTCGGCCTCGGCGGCGGCGGCGAGATGCACCCGCAGCCGCGGCGACACCGGATGCGCCATCGAGACGTGGGCGACGCAGCCCTTGCCGAAGAACGAACTCTCGCGCTTGTAGGTGCGATCGACGAACTGATCGACCAGCACGAAGGTGCCGGGCGGCAGCTCCTCCTTGAACGAGCCGCAGGCCGACAGCGAGATCAGGTCGGTGACCCCGGCGCGCTTCAGCACGTCGATATTGGCGCGGTAGTTGATGTCGGAAGGCGACAGCCGGTGGCCCTTGTCGTGGCGCGGCATGAACACGATCGGCAGGCCGGCGATCGTGCCGCGTCGCACCGCCGAGGACGGCTCGCCCCACGGGCTCGCGATCGCTTCCTCGCGGACGTCTTCGAGCCCCGGCAAATCATAGATGCCGGATCCGCCGATAATGCCGAGTACGGCCCTGGTCATGCCTGTCTCCCACCTGGTTCCGGGCGCATTCAACATGGGCGCGGAGGATCGACAACCCCCATAACAGGCCTATCCGACAAACGTCTCATGTTACCGACGACGAGCGTGGGACGCAGCCGGGCGCGCGACGATTTTTCTTGTTCCCGATCGCCGCGCGGCTGCTAGGATCGCCGCCAAGGCCTCGCAAAAGCGGCCAGCTTGGGAGTGAAAAAACGTGCAGACGGGACGCGTCGTGTTCGGCGCCATGGAGGAAGTGGTTTACGGGCAGCCGGCGGCCGAGGCTGTCGCCGCCCAGATGGACAGGATCGGCGCGCAGCGCGCGCTGCTGATGGTCTCGGGGACCCTCAACCGCACCACCGACGAGATCGCCAGGATCAAGGCCGCGCTCGGCGGCCGCTGCGCCGCATTGTTCGACGCGATGCCGGCGCATTCGCCGCGCAGCGCCATCATCGCCGCCACCGAGATGGCGCGGGCCGCGGACGCCGACCTGATCGTCACGGTCGGCGGCGGCTCGATCACCGACGGCGCCAAGGCGGTGCAGATCTGCCTCGCCAACGACATCACCACCGTCGAAGATATGGACCGGGTCGCCAACCGGCCGTCGCCGGTGGCGCCGACGGTGCGGCAGATCAGCGTGCCGACCACGATCTCCGGCGGCGAATTCAGCGCCATGGCCGGCGTCACCAACGAGGCGACGCGGGTCAAGGAGAAGTTCGCGCATCCGCTGGTGATGCCGCGCGCCGCGATTCTCGACCCCGCCATCACGGTGCACACGCCGGAATGGCTGTGGCTGTCGACCGGGATTCGCGCGGTCGACCATTGCGTCGAAGGCATCTGCTCGCGCGAGTCGCATCCCTACGGCGACGCCCAGGCGCTGCGCGGGCTGGCGATGCTGGCGAGCGCGCTGCCGCGGGTGAAGGCCGACCCGACCGATCTCGACGCCCGGCTCGACTGCCAGATCGGCACCTGGCTGTCGATGGGCGCGCTGGCGGCGGGGGTGCCGATGGGCGCCAGCCACGGCATCGGCTACGTGCTCGGCGCGGTGTTCGACGTGCCGCACGGCCACACCTCCTGCGTGATGCTGCCGGCGGTGATGCGCTGGAACAAGACCGCCAATGCCGAGCGGCAGGCGCTGGTCGCCGCCGCGATGGGCCACCCCGGCGAGGACGCCGGCGACGTGCTCGACGCGCTGATCCGCGTGCTCGGCATGCCGCGCTCGCTGCGCGAGGTCGGCGTCGGCCCCGACCAGTTCGAACGCATCGCCAGCCAGGCGATGGGCACGCCATGGGTGCCGCGCAACCCCCGCAAGATCGACGGTCCCGCGCAGGTGCGCGAGATCCTCGAACTGGCGGCGTGAGGCACGCGCGATGACATCGGTTCCGTCATTGCGAGCGAAGCGAAGCAATCCACAAGCCCCGAGCGCTTAGCTCTGGATTGCTTCGTCGCTTCGCTCCTCGCAATGACGGAGTGGGATTAGTCGACTTCAACAACAACAACCAGAAGCTCAGGCACGCATCACCACGAGGGACACGATGTACACCGGCCAGTTCGCGAAGACCCATCCCGACCGCCCCGCTTTCATCATGGCCTCGACCGGCGCGGCCGTGAGCTATGCGGAGCTCGAAGCGCGCACCAACCGCCTCGCGCATCTATTGCGCAACCACGGCCTGAAGCGGCTCGATCACTTCTCGATCTTCATGGAGAACAACGACCGCTATCTCGAGGCCTGCGGCGCCGGCGAGCGGAGCGGCTCCTACTACACCTGCGTCAATTCGTATCTGACTGCCGCCGAGCTGGTCTACATCCTGACCAACAGCGACTCCAAGGCGCTGATCACCTCGAAAGCGAAGCTCGACGTCGCCCGCGAGGCGCTGAAGGAATGCCCGAACGTGACGCTGTGCGTGGTCGCCGACGGCGACGGCGAGAGCGAGCGGATCGTCGGCCTCGCGCAGGCGACGCGCGGCCTGCCCGACACGCCGATCGCCGACGAGAGCCTCGGCACCGCGATGCTGTATTCGTCCGGCACCACCGGCCGGCCCAAGGGCATCCTGCGGCCGCTGCCGGAGCAGCCGCCGTCGCAGCCGCTGCCGCTGTTCCACTTCCTCAACATGCTGTGGAAGTATCGCAACGACATGATCTATCTGTCGCCGGCGCCGCTGTATCACTCGGCGCCGCAGGCCGCGGTCGGCCTCACCATCCGCGACGGCGGCACCGTGATCCTGATGGAGCATTTCGATCCCGAGCACTATCTGGCGTTGATCGAAAAGTACAAGGTCACCCACAGCCAGCTGGTGCCGACGATGTTCTCGCGGATGCTGAAGCTGCCCGAGGAGGTGCGCCGGAAGTACGATCTGTCGACGCTGGAAGTCGCGATCCACGCCGCCGCGCCCTGCCCGCCGCAGGTCAAGGAGCAGATGATCGCCTGGTGGGGACCGATCATCCACGAATATTACGGCGCCACCGAAGGCCTCGGCTTCACCGCCTGCAACAGCGAGGAATGGCTGGCGCATCGCGGCACCGTCGGCAAGGTGATGTTCGGCGACCTGCACATCCTCGACGACCGGATGCAGCCCTGCCCGAAAGGCACGCCAGGGCAGATCTGGTTCAAGACCGCGACGCCGTTCGAATATTTCAACGATCCGGCCAAGACCGCCGAGGCGCGCTCGGAGGACGGCACGATGAGCACGGTCGGCGACGTCGGCTATGTCGACGACGACGGCTATCTGCACCTCACCGACCGCGCCACCTTCATGATCATCTCCGGCGGCGTGAACATCTATCCGCAGGAATGCGAGAACCTCTTGATCACCCACCCCAAGGTCGCCGACGCCGCGGTGTTCGGCGTGCCGAACGAGGATCTCGGCGAAGAGGTCAAGGCGGTGATCCAGCCGATGCCGGGCGTCGAGCCGGGCAGCGATCTGGCGCAGGAACTGATCGCGTTCTGCGGCCAGTCGCTGTCGCGCCAGAAGGTGCCGCGCTCGATCGATTTCCTCGAGGAACTGCCACGGCTGCCGACCGGCAAGCTGTACAAGCGACTGCTGCGCGACCGCTACTGGGGGAACAAGGAAACGCGGATCGTGTGAGGCGATCATACGCCACTTGATTTTCGCATGATGTCTGCGATCCGGCACAATGTAACCTCTCCCGCTTGCGGGAGAGGTCGGATCGCGCAGCGATCCGGGTGAGGGCACTCCTCTCGACGAGTCATTGAGTCACTGCCTGGGGCGCCCTCACCCCAACCCTCTCCCGCAAGCGGGAGAGGGAGCGCGCCGTGCGCGGGGAGAGGGAGTGCACAACGCCAGTCCACGCTCTCCATGTCCTTTCGTCATTCCGGGGCGCCCGCGCAGCGAGCGAACCCGGAATCTCGCGCTGTTCATCCTCTGGACGTGTCCTCAGCTCTGGATTCCGGGTTCGCGCCTTTGGCGCGCCCCGGAATGACGTTCTTGAGGCGGGCCAACATCGCAGCGCAGAATCGGTGCGATTGGGCTATACGAGCCTCATGGCTCCTCTCCCCCGCCCGCTGCGATGATCCGTTCCACCGCCGTTGAAACCGACGACGACCTCGACGCCCGGATGCTGTCGACGCTGAATCACGTGTTCGGGCTGTCGTCGTTCCGCGGCCATCAGGAACGGATCATCCGCCATGTCGCCGATGGCGGCGATGCGCTGGTGCTGATGCCGACCGGGGGCGGTAAGTCGCTGTGCTACCAGTTGCCGGCGCTGTTGCGAAACGGCTGCGGCATCGTGGTGTCGCCGCTGATCGCGCTGATGCGCGACCAGGTCGCCGGGCTGCTGGAGGCCGGCGTGCGCGCCGCGGCGCTGAATTCGTCGCTGTCCTACCCCGAAGCCGACGCGATCGAGCGGCAATTGCTCGCCGGCGAACTCGATCTGCTCTACGTCGCCCCCGAACGCCTGCTGACGCCGCGGTGTCTTTCGATGCTGGCGCGGGCGAAGCTGTCGCTGTTCGCGATCGACGAGGCGCATTGCGTGTCGCAATGGGGCCACGACTTCCGGCCCGAATATGTCGGCCTGTCGGCGATCGCCGACAAATTCCCCAATGTGCCGCGGATCGCATTGACCGCCACCGCCGATGCGCTGACCCGCCGCGAGATCGCCGAGCGGCTGTCGCTCACCGACGCGCCGTGCTTCGTGTCGAGCTTCGACCGGCCGAACATCCGCTACGCCATCGTCGACAAGCAGAACGCGCCGGCGCAGCTCAAGGCGTTCATCGCCGACAAGCATGTCGGCGATTCCGGCGTGGTGTATTGCCTGTCGCGCGCCAAGGTCGAGGACACAGCCGACACGCTGTGCAAGGCCGGCATCACCGCGCTGCCGTATCACGCCGGGCTGCCGGCGGAGATCCGCGCGCGCAACCAGGACCGCTTCATCAACGAGGACGGCGTGGTGATCGTCGCCACCATCGCGTTCGGCATGGGGATCGACAAGCCGGACGTGCGCTTCGTTGCGCATCTCGATTTGCCGAAGAGCATCGAGGCGTATTACCAGGAGACCGGCCGCGCCGGCCGCGACGGCAAGCCGTCGGATGCGTGGATGGCCTACGGCCTCAGCGACATCGTGCAGCAGCGCCGGATGATCGACGAGTCGACCGGCTCCGACGCCTTCAAGCGGGTGTCGATGGGCAAGCTCGACGCGCTGGTCGGGCTGTGCGAATCCACCGGCTGCCGGCGCACCCGGCTGCTCGGCTATTTCGGCGAGACGGCGGCGCAGGAGCGCTGCGGCAATTGCGACAATTGCCTGACACCGCCCAAGGTGATCGACGGCACGGTGGCGGCGCAGAAGCTGTTGTCCTGCGCCTATCGCACCGGCCAGCGGTTCGGCGCGCAGCACCTGATCGACGTGCTGCTCGGCCGGCTGACCGAGCGCGTCGGCCAATTCGGCCACGACAAGCTCTCGGTGTTCGGGATCGGCGGCGAGTTCAACGAGAAGCAATGGCGCGCGGTGATCCGGCAATTGGTGTCGCTCGGCCATCTGGCGCCGGACAGCGAGGCGTTCGGCGCGCTGAAGTTCACCGAGAGTTCGCGCGCGGTGCTGAAGGGCGAGAGCCAGGTGATGCTGCGCGAGCAGCCCGCCGGCCGGCCGCCGCGGGCGAAATCCCGCCGCGGCGATCTGGTCGGCGCGGCGCCGCGCGAGACCGCGGGCGATCCGGAGCTGTTCGCGGCGCTCAAAGCTTGGCGCGCCGGGGTGGCGCGCGAACGCGGCGTGCCGGCCTATGTGGTGCTGCACGACGCCACGATGGACGGCATCGCCGCCGCCCGGCCGCGCTCGCTCGACGAGCTGCGCGGCATTCCGGGGATCGGCGACAAGAAGCTGGAGCATTACGGCGCGGCGCTGCTGGCGGTGATCGACAACACGCGGCGGTAATGGTCCGGATCCTGCAAAGCCGTTGTCGAACGGCTTCAGGAGGCGCGGCGATGCCGCTTTACGGGTTTCATTGTGGGGATTGCGACACGGACAGCGAACTGCTGGTCGGATTTTCCGACAAGCCGCGTTGCCCGTCCTGCGGTAGCCGCAGGATGGAGCGGCTGATCTCGCGCCCCGCGCCGCCCGGCAAGAGCAAGGGGCTGGTCAGGGCCGCCCGCGCGCAGGCCGCGCGCGAGGGCCATCTGTCGAACTTCAGCCGCAAGGAACGCGGCGTCTGAGCGGTCAGTAGTCCGACGGGCCGTAGGCCGGCGCGTAGCCATAGGCATTGCCATAGCCGCCGCCCCAGGCGCTGTAGCGCGGGTTGGCGACGCAATTGCCGCCGGTGCCCTGCGCCGCATAGCGGCAGGATTCGAAGCTGACGAAATTGCAGTTGCCCGGATAGCCCTGCTGCGCACCCTGCTTGCAGTACGGATATTCGACCTGCGCGGCCGCGGGCCGCGCGGTCATCAGCTGCGTCGCGCCGAGCGCACCGAGGGCCATCGCGGCCAAAGCCAGACTCTTCATCGTCGATCTCCTTTCGGGGTTGGGCATGTCACCGTGCCGACATGTCCAGCCAACGATGCGCTGCCGCGAACGTTCCGGGATTGGAGTCACGATGGATTGTCGCAGGCGCGGGACCGGATCGCGGCGGTGCGCGATCCGGCCGGCCTTGCGGGCAGGCCGCGCGATCGGCTGCTACTCGACCTTGAGGCCGGCGAATTTCACCACCTTGCTCCATTTGGCGGTCTCGTCCGCGATCATCTTGTCGAACGCCGCCGGCGGGCCGATCAGCGGCGCGCCGCCGAGTTCGACGAGGCGCGCCTTGACGGCGGGATCCCCCAGCACCGCGTTGACCTCGGAGTTGAGCTTCGCGACGATCTCCGGCGGCGTCGCCTTCGGCGCGCCCATGCCGAACAGCGCGCTGGCCTCGTAGCCAGGCACGGTTTCGGCCAGCGTCGGCACGTCCGGCAGCAGCGCGGAGCGCTCGGTGGTGGTCACCGCCAGCGCGCGCAGCGAGCCGCCGCGGATGTGCTGGATGATCGACGGCATGTTGTCGAAGATCAGTTGCACCTGGCCGCCGAGCATGTCGGTGATCGCCGGCGCGGCGCCGCGATACGGCACGTGCTGCATCTTCACCCCGGTCATCGCCATGAACATCTCGCCCGACAGATGCACCGAGGTGCCGTTGCCGGACGAAGCGAGATTGACCTTGCCGGGGTTGGTCTTCACGTAGTCGATGAACTCGGCGACGGTCTTCGACGGCACCTGGCTGTTGACCGTCATCACATTGGCGGTGCGGTTGAAGGCGGCGACGCCGGCGATGTCGCGGACGAATTCGAAGTTGAGCTTGGCGTAGAGCGACGCGTTGATGTAGTTGGCGGGATTGACCAGCAGGATGGTGTAGCCGTCCGCCGGCGCGTTCACCACCGCTTCGGTGCCGATGTTGTTGCCGGCGCCCGGCTTGTTCTCGATGACGAATTGCTGGCCGAGCCGCTCCGACAGCTTGGCGCCGATCAGGCGCGCCAGGATGTCGGTGGCGCCGCCGGCCGGATAGCCGACGATGAACCGGACCGGACGGGTCGGGTAGTCGAGCGCGAAGCTGCGGCGCGGCAGCAGCGTGCTCGCCGTGGCAGCCATCGCGATCGCCTGGATCGCGCTGCGGCGTGTGATCATCGTTCACTCCCTGTGCGGCCGCGTCGTGGCGCGCGGTCCGATGGGAAGTGTAGCAAAGGTTGCAGGCGGCTCAAGCTGCACTGCGGGAATGGGCAAATCATCGTCGGGACGGGAACTAACAGGTTCGTGCCCCGGACGCTGCGCAGCGCGCCGCCGTTGCGGCGTGGTGCGCTGCAGATCCGGGGCCCCGATGAGCTGGAGCGCCGCAAACAAACCGGGGTCCCGGATCTGCGGAGCAGCACTGCGTGCTGCATCGCGTCCGGGACACGACAGCGGACTGAATTGCGCGATGCCGCCGCGGGTGGCACAAGGGCGAGGCAACCAACAACAGACGCGCGAAGCGCCGCGGCCAATTGCCGCCGCGCGGAAAGCGCCGCAGCACAGGGAGAGACCATGCCGCCACTCAGCGACGCGCCGGGGATCGTCAGTCCGTTCGCCGGAATGGATGTGCCGTGGCTGCTGCGGCTGCACGCGCAGACCCGGCGCGACCATCCGTTCATCGTCTGGGCGCCGTTCGACGCGCCGGCACGAAGCTGGAGCTACGGCGAGTTTCACGACCGGGTCGGGGCGCTCGCCGCCGGCCTCGCCGCGCGCGGCGTCAAGCCGGGCGACGCGGTGCTGATCCATCTCGACAATTGCGCCGAGTTCCTGCTGAGCTGGTTCGCCTGCGTCGAGCTCGGCGCGCTGGCGGTGACCACCAACACCCGCTCGGCCGCCGCCGAGATCGATTACTTCGCCGACCATTGCGACGCCGTCGCCGCCATCACCCAGCCGGCCTATGCGGATCTGGTCGCGACCAATTGCAAGAAGCTGCGCTGGATCGCGGTGATCGCGCACGATCCCGGCTCGCCGCTGCCGGCCCAGCCGGTCGCCAAGGCGGACTCGTTCGACAGCCTGTTCGGCGACAGCGCCGACCGGCCGCGGCGGCCGACCGATCCGTTCGCGCCGTGCAGCGTGCAGTACACCTCGGGCACGACGTCGCGGCCGAAAGCGGTGCTGTGGACCCACGCCAACGCGCTGTGGGGCGCCAAGATCAACGCCGCGCACCAGACGCTGCGCGCCGACGACGTGCATCTGGCGTATCTGCCGCTGTTCCACACCAATGCGCTGGCCTATTCGATGCTGGCCAGCCTGTGGGTCGGCGGCACCTGCGTGGTGCAGCCGCGGTTCTCGTCGAGCCGGTTCTGGAAGGTGGCGCTGGAGCATCGCTGCACCTGGAATTCCAACATCGCGTTCTGCCTGAAGGCGCTGATGGAGCAGGAGACGCCGAAGCATCACAGCTTCCGGCTGTGGGGCACCGCGGTCGCCGAGCCGCCGGCCTTCGCCGGGTTCGGCATCAAGATCATCGGCTGGTGGGGCATGACCGAAACCATCACCCACGGCATCATCGCCGAGGCCGACCAGCCCAACACGCCGATGTCGATCGGCCGCGCCGCGCCGGAATACAGCCTGCGCATCGTCGGCGACGACGGCGCGCCGACTGAGGTCGGCGACACCGGCAATCTGCTGATCAAGGGCGTGCCCGGCCTGTCGCTGTTCAAGGAGTATCTGTACAACGAGGCCGCGACGAGCGGCTCGTTCGACGAGCACGGCTATTTCATCACCGGCGACCGCGTCACGCTGCTCGAGCACGGCGCGATCAAATTCGGCGACCGCGCCAAGGACATGCTGAAGGTCGGCGGCGAGAACGTCGCGGCGTCGGAGATCGAGCAGGTGGTGATCACCGTGCCGGGCGTGCGCGAGGCCGCGGTCGTCGCCAAGAAGCACCCGATGCTCGACGAGGTGCCGGTGGTGTTCGTGATCCCGGCGGGCGGCGTCGACGGCGCCGGGCCGGACCTCGCCGACCGGATCCTCGCGGCCTGCGCCAAGTCGCTCGCCGATTTCAAGCGCCCGCGCGAGGTCCGCCTGGTCGACGACATGCCGCGCTCGACGCTGGAGAAGGTGGCGAAGGCGGAACTGCGCAAGATGCTGGTGGGGTAAGCGCTCGCCTCACGTCATTCCGGGGCACGCGCAACGCGCGTGAACCCGGAATCCAGAGGTTCTGGCAACGTCAGGTGGAGCAGGACAGCTCGGGATTCCGGGTTCGCGAACTGCGTTCGCGCCCCGGAATGACGGAGCGGAACATCGCGACTCCGGAATGACGGAGCGCAAAATGGCGACCCCGAATGGCGGGGCGAACTACCCGCCGAGCGCGACCGGGCGGAATGCCTGCAGCAGGCGCTGGTCGATCTGGCCGTCCATCGCTTCCATCCTGGAGAACGCCTGCAGCGGCATCAGCGGGACGTGGTTCTTGCGCTGCGCCACCAGCGACGTGAAGATGTCGACGATGGTGGTGATGCGGACGATGTCGCTGATCTGGTCGCCGTGCAGCGCATCCGGATAGCCGCTGCCGTCGAGCAGTTCGTGGTGATGCAGCACGACGTCGAGGGTCTCGCGCGGAAAGCTGCCTTCGGCGGCGAGCGCCTCGTAGCCGCGGCGCGGGTGGTCGCGGAATTTGCGCAGCCGCTCGCCCTGCAGATTGTCCAGATCGTCGAGCACGCCGACGTCGACATAGGCCTTGCCGACGTCGAACAGCAGCGCGGCGCGGGTCAGGCGGCGCTGGTCCTCCTCGCGCATGCCGAGATGCTGGGCGAAGGCGACGGCGTAGCCGGTGGCGAACAGCGCCAGCCGATAGCTCTCGTTGTGATGGCGCCCCACGGTGGCGAGCCATTCGCGCAGCGAGCTGCGCTTGATCGCCTTGAGGATCGGACCCTCGGCCGCGAGCACGTCCTGATAGCTGAGCGGCTTGCCGGCCGGCAGCCGCTCGAAGATCTTGACCAGCACGCCGTGCGCGGCGGCGACGCCCTTGCTCATCGCCTCGGCGCGGGCGTCGGCGGTGATCTCCGACGCGTCCGGGAACGCGGCGCGGATGCGGGCCAGCAGGTCGCGCGGATCGAACGGGCGGGCGATGGTGTCGGTGGCGCCCAGCGCCCAGGCCTGCATCGAGCCGTGATGCAGTTCGTCGGCCAGCACGAACAGCCGCGGGAACGGCCGGTAACTGCCGCCGAGCAGCCGGTGCTTGACCAGCTGCACGCTCTCGGCGGAACGCAGATTGATATCGACCACGATGCCGGACAGGTCGCGCGCCGGGGCTTCCGGCAGCTGCGCGGTGGAGACGATTTCGACGTCGGCGACTCCGGCCAGAATGCGAGCGAGATCGGCGCTTTGATCGCGGCGGTCGGACGCCAGCAGCAGCCGCCGTCGCGGTTGGGATTGGGGCGCGGATTGTCGAGCGACTGCATTCATGAAATCACCGAATGGGATAGAACGTGGGCCGAGGACATCCCTAGCGGGAAATTGGTTCCCACTGCTTAATGGGCATTCTTAATGACGGATGTTTTTTCCAGCGCAATTTGATCGACATTGTCCGGATTTGATCAGTTGCACGCTCGGCTTCGGCGCAAGCCGCCGCTATGATCGCGCGATCGAGAGGACCATGATGTCACATCCCGTAAACTCACCGATCGCCGGAGCGCCCACGCCGCAGCCGTTGCGGCGCGCCGCGATGGTCCGGCTCGCCGCGGCGCTCGCGGCGGCGTTGATCGCGGCGCCGGCCTCGGCGCAACAATTCGCGCCGGCGATCGTCGCGCCGCCGTTCACCGAGACGCAGTCCAACACCACGCCGCTGGCATTCGGCATGGATGCCGTCACCGCGGCACACGCGCTCGGCACGCCGCTGAACTACGTCAGCGGCCGGCCCGGCGATGAAATCCTGCTGGCGATCCGCACCCAGGGCGGCAGCGGCTTCTTCAATCGGCGCGACCGGCTGTATCTGCAATTCCGCCACGGCCGGCTGACCGGCTGGAAGGGCGACTGGGGCCGCAACTGGATGTGGCAGTAGCGCCGCGCCCGACCATCTCTCCAGACAACATCGACAAGAGGATCACTCGTGGGACACGACATCACGCTGACGGCTGACGATGGATTCGAACTCGGCGGCTATCGGGCCGATCCGGTCGGCACGCCGAAAGCGGCGGTGGTGGTCATCCAGGAGATCTTCGGCGTCAATCACCACATCCGCGCGGTGTGCGACCGCTTCGCCGCGGCCGGCTACACGGCGATCGCGCCGGCGATCTTCGACCGCATCGAGCGCGACTTCCAGAGCGGCTATTCGCCGGACGAAGTCGCGGTGGCGCGCAAATTCGTCGCCGCGCCCGACTGGCCGGCGATGCTGCGCGACACCCAGGCGGCGATCGACGCGGTGCGCGACGTCGGCCCGGTCGGGATCATCGGCTTCTGCCTCGGCGGCAGCGTCGCCTTCGCGGCGGCCACCAAGCTCGGCGGCCTGAAGGCGGCGGTCGGCTATTACGGCGGAGCCATCGTCCGCTTCGCCGACGACAAGCCGACCGTGCCGACGCAGCTGCATTTCGGCGAGAAGGATTCGGGCATTCCGCTCGCCGACGTCGAGACCATCCGGAGCAAACGCCCGGAGGTCGAGGTGTTCGTCTATCCGGGCGCCCAGCACGGCTTCGGCTGCGACGAGCGCGCCAGCTACGACAAGCCGAGCTCCGACCTCGCCTGGCGGCGCAGCCTCGAGTTCTTCGCGGCGCATCTGAAGTCGTAGCAACGTCCGCTATCAGTGATCCGCCATGCCTCGCCGATAGCCGGCATCCACGTCTTGAAAATCGCGCCGGATCGCAAACCTGGATGGCCGGGACAAGCCCGGCCATGACGAGTCGATGGAGCGACGGCTCAACCGGCTGGCGGGCTCAGATCGCGTGTTTCGACAACGCCGCCTTGAGCCGCGGCGCGGCAAAATCCAGAAACGCCCGCATCTTCTTCGGCAGCAGCCGCTGACCGGTATGGACGAGACTGACGGGCCATGCGGCCGGCTCGAACGGCTTCAGCACCACCATCAGCCGGCCATCCCTGACCGCATCCTGGATCTGATACGACAGCACCCGCGTCACGCCGGTGCCGGCGATCGCAGCATCGATTGCGGCGTCGGCGGTGCTGACGACCAGCCGTGACCGCACCGCCACGGACGGATCAGCCTCGCCCATCGTGAACGTCCACGCATCCGGCGAGCCCAGCGTTTCGAAGGTGATGCATTGATGCGTGCGCAGATCGTCCGGAGTTTGCGGCACGCCTCTGGCGGCGAAATAGTTTGGACTTCCGCAAACCACCTTGCGGGTCGAGCCGACCCTGGTGGCCACCAGGCTGCTGTCCGGCAGTTCGCCGATCCGGACCGCGAGGTCGACATGTTCTTCGAGCAGGTTCGAGACCCGGTCGGATTGCAGCAACCGGATGTCGATGTCCGGATAGGCCTCGAGAAACGCCAGCATCACCGGAAGCAGGTGCATCCGCCCGAACACGACCGGCGCGGTGACGACCAGGCTGCCGCGCGGCGCGCTGTATTCGCCCGAGGCGACGCGCTCCGCCTCGTCGAGGTCTTCGAGTATCCGTTTGCACGCGACCACGTAGTCGCGCCCGGCATCGGTCAGCGACAGCTTCTTGGCGGAGCGATTGAACAGCCGCGTCTTCAGATGCGCCTCGAGCTCGGATACCTTGCGGCTCACGGTCGCCAGCGGCACGCCGATCTTCCGCGCCGCGGCAGACAGACTCCCCGCCTCGACGGCTTGCAGCAGGATGGACATCGACTCGAACCGATCCATCGGATCTTCCAGCTCACCGGCAACGATCCCCCACTGTTAGGCGGGAATCGGAATTTGTGGAAGCGACCTCGCCCCGCTGCGCGGCGCGAACGCGGCGAGCCTCCGGCGCGGCGGGCGCTTGGTGCGGTGTCCGTCTCCCAGGAAACGAGAGGCGCACTCCCAAAATCAACGGCTGTCGGGGGTCGTGGCCCCGGCCTAATTCGAGAAGGCCGAACCAACACGGCCGACCCGAAAGGAAATGCTCATGTCCCGCCTCTCCATTCCCGCCACGATCGAAGCTGCACCGCAGGCCTCGCGGCCGTTTCTCGAAGCGGTGAAGAAGCAGCTCGGCATGGTGCCGAACCTGTTCCGCCTGGTCTCGAACAGCGCCGCGGCGCTCGAAGGCTATCTCGGACTGTCGGCCGCGCTCGGCAAGGGCGCGCTGTCGGCCCAGACCCGGGAGCGCATCGCGCTCGCCGTCGCCGAGATCAACGGCTGCGACTATTGCCTGTCCGCTCACACCTACATCGGCAAGAACCTCGCCAAGCTCGACGACGCCGAGATCACCGCCAATCGCAGCGGCGCCTCGAATGATACCAAGGCGGACGCCGCCGTCCGCTTCGCCGCCAAGGTGGCGCGCGAGCGCGGCCATG
The DNA here is from genome assembly GCA_016215605.1 of Rhodopseudomonas palustris. Classification (GTDB taxonomy): domain Bacteria; phylum Pseudomonadota; class Alphaproteobacteria; order Rhizobiales; family Xanthobacteraceae; genus Rhodopseudomonas; species Rhodopseudomonas palustris_L. Next base: position 54,101 of record JACRJB010000006.1, on the reverse strand, counting down.
TCGGCGACGACGACATTCGGGCGGTGAAGCTGGCCGGATACGACGACGCCGAAATCGTCGAGATCGTGCAGCACGTCGCGCTGAACACCTGGACGAACTACATCAACGAAGTCGCCAAGACCGAGATCGACTTCCCGGCGATCGCGGCCCGCAAGGCGGCCTGATCAGGTCCGGAGCCGGGGCCGCCGCAAGCACGACTTGCCGGCGGCCCGGCCGATCCGGTCCCACCGTCCCGCTTCACGCACACAATCGCATTACCGCCGGCCCGCAGGACGCGGGGCTTGCGAGGCAATGAAGGATTCAATGCCGTTCGTCCGCATCACGGTCCATGGGCCGGCGCTGACACCAGAACAGATCCGGCATCTTCAGGATGCCACGACGGATCTGATGGAGCAGGCGCTGGGAAAAGTCGGGGCCCTCACCAGCGTGCTGGTAGAGCAGCCGGCTGCGGCCGGCTGGACGATCGGGCGGCGAGCGGTCGGCGTCGCTGCGCACGTCCACGCGACGGTCACGGCGGGGACGAATTCGGCCGACGAGAAGGCGCGGTTCATTCAGGCCGAAATGGAGGTACTGAAGGCGGTGCTGGGACCGGAGCTACAACCTGCGACCTACGTGGTCGTCGACGAAGTGCCGGCGCAGTCGTGGGGCTATGACGGCCGCACCCAGGACAGTCGCCGCCAGACGGCCGCTTGACGAAGAGGAGCAGGCCGGATCGACCTGATCCGGCACGGACTCAGCGACAGGCTCGGCGCGTCGCGACGTCAGAACCAGCGTTCGCTGACCAGCACGGTGTCGCCGGGTGTCAGCGGCGTGCCGAGCGGGACGACGGCGCGGACCATGACGCCGTCCTGCGGATGCGTCAGCGTCACGCTGTCGCGGCGGGCGCGCGGCGAGAAGCCGCCGGCGATCGCGACCGCGCTCTCGACGGTCATGTTCGGCACATAGGGATATTGGCCGGGCGCCAGCACTTCGCCGAGAATGAAGAACGGCCGGTAGGAGTCGATCTCGACCGCCACCGAAGGCTCGCGGATGAAGCCGTTGCGCAACCGCGCGGTGACCGCGGCGGCGAGGCCGGCTGCGGTTCGGCCGCGCGCCGGCACGCTGCCGATCAGCGGCATGGTGATCGAACCGGACGCATCGATCGCGTAGGTATTGGTGAGACCTTCCTGGCCGTAGACCACGATGCGCAGCTTGTCGCCGGCGTCGAGGCGATATTCGGGCTGCGGACCGGCCGGCGGCGTGGCCGCGTAGGCGACAGGACCGGCCGGGGCATAACCGCCGCCATAGGCCATGCTGTCGAGCGTGTTCGAGGGCTGGACGGCGACAGGACCCTGGCGCCGCATGCAGCCGCCGAGGGCGAGCGCGGCGGTCACCGCAATGATCGACAATCGAAACGCACGGTCCAAACGCACTGGAGGCATCCCTCTCCACGAGATGCTCCGTTTATGCCCCGTTAGGGTTAACAAATTGTTGGCGGTTGCGTAGTTTCGCGGGGCGCTCGCCGGTTGCGCCTTTTCAGACTCAGGCGTCTGCCGCTCGCCGCAGCGCGCCCCTCCCCAGCCGCAGCGCGCCCCCTCTCCCGCTTGCGGGAGAGGTGCGTAGTGCGCGTGGAGAGCCTGCCGGAGGCGGGCCTTGGTATCAGGCGGTGACGCCGACGCCGATCGGGCAGGACACGCCGGTGCCGCCGAGGCCGCAATAGCCGGCCGGATTCTTTGCCAGATATTGCTGGTGATAGTCCTCGGCGAAATAGAACTCCGCAGCTGGCGCGATCTCGGTGGTGATCGGCCCGAGCCGCTTGGCGGCGAGCGCCTGCTGATAGGCGTCGCGCGACGCGGCCGCGGCGCGCGCCTGTGCGTCGCCGAAGGTGTAGATCGCCGAGCGATATTGCGAGCCGACGTCGTTGCCCTGGCGCATCCCCTGGGTCGGGTCGTGGCTCTCCCAGAACGTCTTCAGCAGCGTCTCGTAGGAGATCTTGGTCGGATCGAACACCACCTGCACCACTTCGGTGTGGCCGGTGCGGCCGGAGCAGACCTCCTCATAGGTCGGGTTCGGCGTGTAGCCGCCGGCGTAACCGACCGCCGTGCTGTAGACGCCGTCGCCGAGTTCCCAGAATTTACGCTCCGCACCCCAGAAGCAGCCGAGCCCGAACACCGCCTGCTGCAGCCCTGACGGATAAGGCGGCTGGATCGGGTGGCCGTTGACGAAATGGCTGCGCGCGGTGGGGATCGGCGTGGCGCGGCCCGGCAGCGCCTCGCTGCGGCTCGGCATCGCGGTCGACTTGCGCATGAAGAACATGGACACCTCCCGGCGCGCCGCGGCGATCCATCTCGCCCGGCCGCCCTGTTGCTCGATGAACGCCGGGCGCAGCCTGACGCTGTCGCCACCGGCTCTCAACTGAATTCTGGATATAGGTGTCTACGCCGCAACCGACAGGGTTGTTACGGCAGACGGCGCCGCGGCGCCCGTCAATCGCGGGCGTAGCCGATCAGCGGCTTGCGGCGCTGGAACAGCAGCATCAGCAGCAGGCCGGCGCCACCGAGCACCGCGAAGGTCGGCTGCGCCAGCAGCAGCTTGACGACATGGGTCCACAGCCAGGGCGCGGCCTGCTCGATCCAGACCCGGAAGGTCTGCTGGCTGGACTGGTGGACGTCGTTCCAGAACTCGCCGAGCCGGGTCCATTGCAGCGAGCTGTCGGCGACCGAACGGGCGCCGTCATAGACCAGGAAGATGAACCCCCCGGTCAGCAGCAACAAGCCGATCAGTCGAAAGAACCCGCGGATCATCGTCCACCCCAAGGGAATTGACCGCCCCCGGGCCGCATCTACCGGGCGGCCGCACAAAAGACAACCTCGCCAGCGACTTATCCCGGCCGACGAGGGGCGGTTTCGGGCCCGGAGCGGCCGCCGGCGCCGGCCGGCGCGGAAACTCCCGTCGCCACAGCCGTTGACGCTGGAAAGCGGTGGCTTTATAAGGCCGGCAATGGCGGTGGGGTCATCCCTGCCGCCGCTGTTCTTTGAAGCGGCGTCGCGATTTCGGCCCGCCGGCTCCAGGGACAAGCTTCAGGAACATCGGGAACACACGGCGAGGCTCCGATCATCGGCGGCATCGCCATCAGCCCGGCCCTCCGCAGCGGAGGCCGCCGCAGGATTTGAGAGAACATGGCCAATACGTCTTCCGCGAAGAAAGCGACTCGCAAGATTGCCCGGCGCACCGCGGTCAACAAGTCGCGCCGCACCCAGATGCGCGGTTCGGTTCGGACCGTCGAAGAAGCGATCGCCAGCGGCGACCGCGAGGCCGCGCTGAAGGCGATGGCGAATGCCGAGCCGGCGCTGATGCGCGCCGCCCAGCGCAACATCGTTCACAAGAACGCCGCGAGCCGGAAGGTGTCGCGTCTCGCGCATCGGATCGCGCAACTCGGGAAGTAATTCTCAAGTTCAGAACAGAATCAGATGCCCGGCTCGGCCGGGCATTTTTTTTTGCGCGCAACACGCCCGCTTTTTTGCGCGCAACACGCGCGCCGTTTGCGCGCCGGCGTTCCGACGCGGATTGCATTCCGTCGACGCATCGATTTCGCTGAAATTTTTCTTCGCTTGCTTCCGCATCGCGCGATGCGCGATCGCGACGCTCGTCACACATCCGCATGGTAAACGCAGTGCACGCGTGTCGACGATCGTTCGTCCGCGCGCAATGCTGCGCGATGCGCGTCGTGCGCGATCGTCAAGCAGTCTAGACGCTGTTTAAAAAAGCACTGTGGCACAATCGGAACTCGCGACGCGTCGGCGATCGTATCAACGCGGCATCGCTGACCTCGGAACCTTACGCAGTGCACGCGCGGCGTGGGTTACCCTGTCTGAACGCTCACGAAAAAACGCGGTCAGCGAAACACTTATCGGCAAAGCGCAGACGAGCACTTTGAAAAGCCCGTCGCGCAGCCGTCAAAGGTAAAGGATTCATGAAAAACTTTTAGGCGTGCGCTGGATTTGTCACGCCTCATCCACATTGCGAATCTGTGCACAGATTCAAAATCTTGCCGTTGCCGAAAAGTACGACTGCCTAATCGCGCGGACCTCGCGCCGGGTTTTGCGACGCTCCGATCGAATCATATTCGTTGCGGCAAAACGGCGGTCGTGTATTTCTTAGATCGCCCGCGACGCCCACGGTTCTTCAGATCAGCGCGGTTTGAGAACCAGGGGCGGGCATGCAGATCGGCGGCGGTATGCGTGTTCGCGGCGTTTTTCAAATGACAGCCGGGTTGTCACTCATAGCAATATGAGACCGGCGAAGCTGTGTCCGAATTCGTGTGGCGTTCGCTTGCGAACGCTCCCGACGAAGAACGACGCGGCGAGCGGCAACCGGCTGGCACGAAAGACGACGACGCGGCATTGGACGAAGAATTGACTCGGGGTTTGACGACATCTTGCCGCGTGCAAGCGCGTCAGGAGGGGGAGGTTTCATGAGCAACGAATTCCACGCTTCATTCCAGCATGCCGATGTTTCGGACCGAGATTATTTCAAGAGCTCCACCACCATCATCAGTCGCAGCAGCGCCCGAACTCCGGTGCATCCGTCGAGTCCGCGCTGACCTGAAGCAACCCCATTAATCGGATCCCGGACTGACGTCGGCGCGTTGCCGAACGGAAGATCCGCGTCCGGAGTTTGCTTCGCGACGCCGCGGCGTGGCGTGAAACCGTCATGGTTTTGCCCGCCGCGTTGACCATCACTCAATCTGAAAAGCTGCTGAAATGTCGAATATGGAACATGATCGCTGGTCTCGCGTCAAAGGCCGGTTGCGCTCGAGCGTCGGCGAGGACGTCTATTCGAGTTGGTTCGCGCGCATGGATCTCGAAGCCGTTCAGCAGGAGAGCGTGCATCTGTCGGTGCCGACCCGGTTTCTGAAGAGCTGGATCCAGACCCACTACTCCGACAAGGTGCTGACCTGCTGGCAGGCGGAAATGCCGGAAGTCTGCCGCATCGATCTCACCGTGCGATCGCCGATGCGCGCCGCCACCACCAAGGAAGCGCCGGCGCCGGCCGAGCAGCGCCGCGACGAACATCGTCCGGCGACCGACACGCGCAACTACGCCACCGCGCCGGCCTCGACCAGCCACGACGCGCTCGGCGGCTCGCCGCTCGATCCGCGCCTGACGTTCGCGAGCTTCGTGGTCGGCCGTTCCAACACGCTGGCGCATGCCGCCGCCAAGCAGGTGGCCGAAGGCCGCCGCGGCGATCCGGTGATGTTCAACCCGCTGTACATCCATTCCGGCGTCGGCCTCGGCAAGACGCATCTGCTGCAGGCGGTGACCTGGGCCGGCAATTCCGGCACCGAGCGCAAGGTGCTGTATCTCACCGCCGAGAAGTTCATGTACGGCTTCGTCGCCGCGCTGAAGACGCAGACCTCGCTCGCCTTCAAGGAAGCGCTGCGCGGCATCGACGTGCTGGTGATCGACGATCTGCAGTTCCTGCAGGGCAAGACCACCCAGGCCGAGTTCTGCCACACGCTGAACGCGCTGATCGACGCCGGCCGCCAGGTGGTGGTCGCGGCCGATCGTCCGCCGGCCGATCTCGAAAGCCTCGACGAGCGGGTGCGCTCGCGGCTCGCCGGCGGTCTGGTGGTCGAAATGGCGCCGCTCGGCGAAGACCTGCGGCTCGGCATCCTGAAGTCGCGCGTGGTCGCGGCGCGCGCGCATCATGCGAGCTTCGACGTGCCGCAGCCGGTTCTGGAATATCTGGCGCGTGCCATCACGCATAACGGCCGCGACCTCGAGGGCGCGATCAACCGCCTGCTGGCGCACTCCAAGCTCAACGCCCAGCCGGTGACGCTGGAAATGGCCGAGCACGAGGTGCGCGACCTGATCCGGCCGCAGGAGCCGAAGCGGATCAAGATCGAGGACATCCAGCGCGTCGTCGCGCGGCAATACAACGTCAGCCGCTCCGACCTGCTGTCGTCGCGCCGCACCGCCAATGTGGTGCGGCCGCGCCAGGTGGCGATGTATCTGGCCAAGACGCTGACGCTGCGCTCGCTGCCGGAAATCGGCCGCCGCTTCGGCGGGCGCGACCACACCACGGTGCTGCACGCCGTGCGCAAGATCGAAGGTCTGGTGTCCAAGGACAACACGCTGAGCGACGAGGTCGAGTCGCTCAAGCGCCTGCTGCAGGAATAGCGCGGCGCCATCGCGCGGCGCCGCCGGCCGTCTCGGGCCGAATCTCGGGGAAATTCCGCAGCATCGGCGCGACGCACCCTTGCGTCCGCCGCGTAACCACGCCACCCTGCGGACCCCCCGCGGGTTCGGGCGACACCCGCAGGGTCCCCATCGCCGTGGCGCCGTTTCGGGCCGCCCGGCTTCTCCAGTACCTCCGGCGACTCCATCACACGATGCGGGTGCGGATCAGGCGGGTTTTACAATGAAGGTCACGGTCGAACGCGCGCAACTTCTGAAGTCGCTGGGCCACGTCCACCGCGTGGTCGAGCGCCGCAACACCATCCCGATCCTCGGCAACGTGCTGGTGCGCGCCGAAAACGCCCAGCTGTCGCTGAAGGCGACCGACCTCGACCTCGAAGTCACCGAGACGCTGCCGGCCGAGACCGCGACCGCGGGCTCGACCACGGTGCCGGCGCACATGTTCTACGACATCGTCCGCAAGCTGCCGGACGGCTCGCAGATCGTGCTGGAAAGCGACGGCGACCGCTCGGTGCTGGCGATCCGCGCCGGCCGCTCGCGCTTCACGCTGCAGACGCTGCCGGAGAGCGACTTCCCGGATCTCGCCGCCGGCGAGATGTCACATTCGTTCAGCCTCACCGCCTCCGACGTGAAGCGGCTGATCGACCGCACCCAGTTCGCGATCTCGACCGAAGAGACCCGCTACTATCTCAACGGCATCTATCTGCACACCGCCGGCTCGGCCAAGGACGGCAAGCTGCGCGTGGTCGCGACCGACGGCCATCGCCTGGCGCAGGTCGATCTGGCGCAGCCCGCCGGCGCCGCCGGCATGCCGGGCGTGATCGTGCCGCGCAAGACCGTCGGCGAAGTGCAGCGGCTGATCGAGGACAACGACGCCGAGATCGGCCTCGAACTCTCCGCCGGCAAGATCCGCTTCACCATCGGCAATGTGGTGCTGACCTCGAAGCTGATCGACGGCACCTTCCCGGACTACGGCCGCGTGATTCCGCAGAACAACGACAAGGAACTGGTGGTCGACAAGAAGGATTTCGAAGCCGCGGTCGATCGCGTCTCGACGATCTCCAGCGAGCGCGGCCGCGCCGTCAAGCTGGCGCTCAGCGCCGGCAAGCTGGTGCTGTCGGTGACCAATCCGGATTCCGGCAGCGCCACCGAAGAGCTCGAAGTCGAATACGCCTCCGACCCGCTCGATATCGGCTTCAACTCGCGCTATCTGCTCGACATCGCCGCCCAGATCGAAGGCGAAGTCGCGGTGCTGAAACTCGCCGACCCCGGCTCGCCGACCCTGATCCAGGACCGCGACAAGAAGAACGCCCTGTACGTGCTGATGCCGATGCGGGTGTAAGGCATACCGGGGATATCTTCCCGCACCGGACCTCGACGAGTGAGCACAGTTCGTCATTGCCGGGCTTGACCCGGCAATCCATCCTCTTCGGATGACCTATTGGGTTTACATCCTCGCCAGCGCCCCTGGTGGCACGCTATATGTCGGCGTGACGAATGACCTCGTGCGGCGGGTGTACGAGCACCGCGAAGGGCTCGCGGAAAGCTTCACCAAGCGCTATCACATCAAAATTCTGGTCTACTTCGAAGCCCACGACACGATTACTGCGGCGCTCCAGCGCGAGAAGAACATCAAGCACTGGTCTCGCGAGTGGAAGGTCGACCTGATCGTCGCCGGCAATCCGGAATGGCGCGATATCTATGATGAAATTGTCCGCTGACGCGGACGATGGATTGCCGGGTCAAGCCCGGCAATGACAGCTTCAGAACACGAACGTTCCTGCCCCATGACCGCCTCCCGCATCACACGCCTGACGCTGACGCATTTCCGCAATTATCGGGTGGCGGGGCTGACGACGCGTGGGGAGCGGGTGGTGCTGGTCGGGGCGAACGGGGCGGGCAAGACCAATTGCCTGGAGGCGATCTCGTTTCTGTCGCCGGGGCGCGGGCTGCGGCGCGCCACGCTCGACGATGTCGCCGACAATCAGGGCGACGGCTCCTGGGCGGTGGCGGCCGAGGTCGAGGGCGCGCTCGGGCTGGCGACGCTCGGCACCGGGATCGATCCGACGCGCGCCGAGACCGCGACGACGCGGCGCTGCCGGATCGACCGCGAGCCGGTCGGCTCGGCCACCGCGTTCGGCGATCATCTGCGCATGGTTTGGCTGACGCCGGCGATGGACGGGCTGTTCATGGGCGCGGCATCGGAACGGCGGCGGTTCTTCGACCGGCTGGTGCTGGCGATCGACAGCCAGCATTCCGGCCGGGTCTCGGCGCTCGACCGTAGTCTCAGATCACGCAACCGCCTGCTCGAGGATTATCGCAACGCCGACTCGCACTGGCTCGATGCGGTCGAACGCGAGACCGCCGAACTCGCGGTCGCCGTGGCGGCGATGCGCGGCCAGACCGCGATGCGGCTGGCCGCGATGCTCGACGCCCGCGGCGCCGCCTCGGCGTTTCCGTCGGCCAAGATCATGCTCGACGGCTGGATGGAAAGCGCGCTGCTGACCGAGCCGGCCACCGCGGTCGAGGATCGCTATCGCACCATCCTGCGCGAGGGCCGGCCGCGCGACGCCGCCGCCGGCCGCACCCTCGACGGCCCGCATCTGACCGATCTCGAGGTGATCTACGCGCCGAAGGCGATGCCGGCGCGCGACGCCTCCACCGGCGAGCAGAAGGCGCTGCTGATCGGCCTGGTGCTGGCGCATGCGCAGCTGGTCTCGGAGATGACCGGCATCACGCCGCTGCTGCTGCTCGACGAAGTCGTGGCGCATCTCGACCCGTCGCGGCGCGCGGCGCTGTTCGACGAACTGGCGAAGCTCGGCGCCCAGGTCTGGATGACGGGCGCCGACCCTGCAGCCTTCGCCGAGATCGGCGCCGGCGCCGAGATTTTCACCGTCGATTCCGGCCGGAGTTCGCCGCGGAGCTGAGCGGATTCCGGCGAGGTGCAGGCGCCGGAACCGGCGCCCGCAAGCGCTCGATTCAGGGCCCGCGAATCGGCCGATTCCGGGCTTGCGAAACTCCTCAAAAATCCCATTTCTTCAATAACTTGCTGCATGCCACTTTGGGCTAGGCTTACCCCGCCTTTCATGGCACAAATAGGCTCTCATCGCGCGGTCGCTCGCCGATTCGAATTTCATCCTTCAAAGGTTGTTGCATGACTGAACCCGCCCGGCAGCCGATCGCCGAAACCCCGTCGCCCGTTCCGGCCGAATACGGCGCGGAATCGATCCGGGTGCTGAAGGGACTCGACGCCGTCCGCAAGCGGCCGGGCATGTATATCGGCGACACCGACGACGGCTCCGGCCTGCACCACATGGTGTACGAAGTCGTCGACAACGCCATCGACGAAGCGCTGGCCGGCCACGCCAGCGCGGTCGAAGTGATCCTCAACGCCGACGGCTCGGTGACGGTGCGCGACGACGGCCGCGGCATTCCGGTCGACATCCACAAGGGCGAAGGCATCTCGGCGGCCGAGGTCATCATGACCCAGCTGCACGCCGGCGGAAAATTCGACCAGAACTCCTACAAGGTCTCCGGCGGTCTGCACGGCGTCGGCGTCTCGGTGGTCAACGCGCTGTCGAGCAAGCTGATCCTGCGCGTCTGGCGCAATGGCAAGGAGCACTACATCGAGTTCGCCCATGGTGACGCGGTGGCGCCGCTCAGCGTCGTCGGCGACGCCAATGGGCGGCGCGGCACCGAGGTGACGTTTTTCGCGTCTCCCGAAACCTTCACCCACATCGAATACGACTTCGCCACGCTGGAGCACCGGCTGCGCGAACTGGCGTTCCTGAATTCCGGCGTCAACATCGTGCTGTCCGACATGCGCCACGCGGTCGAGAAGCGCGAGGAGATGCGCTACGAGGGCGGCGTCACCGAATTCGTCAAATATCTCGACCGCAACAAGAAGCCGATGGTGCCGGCGCCGATCGTGCTGGCGGCCGATCTCAACGGCATCGGCGTCGAAGCCGCGCTGTGGTGGAACGAGACCTACCACGAGAACGTGCTGTGCTTCACCAACAACATTCCGCAGCGCGACGGTGGTACGCATCTGGCCGGCTTCCGCGCCGCGCTGACGCGGCAGGTCAACGGCTACGCCGACAGCAACGCCAAGAAGGAAAAGATCGCGCTGACCGGCGACGATTGCCGCGAAGGCCTCACCGCGGTGCTGTCGGTGAAGGTGCCCGATCCGAAGTTCTCGTCGCAGACCAAGGACAAGCTGGTGTCCTCGGAAGTGCGCCCGGTGGTCGAAAACGTGCTCAATGAAGCGCTCGCGGCGTGGTTCGAGGAACATCCGGCCGAAGCGAAAGTCATCGTCGGCAAGGTGATCGAAGCGGCCGCCGCCCGCGAGGCCGCGCGAAAAGCGCGCGAACTGACGCGGCGCAAGGGCGCGCTGGACATCGCCTCGCTGCCCGGCAAGCTCGCCGACTGCCAGGAGCGCGACCCGTCGAAATCCGAACTGTTCATCGTCGAGGGTGACTCCGCCGGCGGCTCCGCCAAGCAGGGCCGCAACCGCGAATTCCAGGCCGTACTGCCGCTGCGCGGCAAGATCCTCAACGTCGAACGCGCGCGCTTCGACAAGATGCTGGGCTCCGAGCAGATCGGCACGCTGATCACCGCGCTCGGCACCGGCATCGGCCGCGACGACTTCGACATCGCCAAGCTGCGCTACCACAAGATCATCCTGATGACCGACGCCGACGTCGACGGCGCGCACATCCGCACGCTGCTGTTGACGTTCTTCTTCCGGCAGATGCCGGCGCTGATCGAGGGCGGCTTCCTCTACATCGCGCAGCCGCCGCTGTACAAGGTGACGCGCGGCAAGTCCGAGCAATATCTCAAGGACGAGCGCGCGCTCGAGGACTATCTGATCTCGACCGGACTCGACGATTGCGCCTTCAAGCTCGCCACCGGCGAGGAGCGCGGCGGCCGCGACCTGCTGGCGCTGGTCGAGGACGCCCGGGTGATCCGCGGCACGCTGCACAACCTGCACAGCCGCTACAACCGTTCGGTGGTCGAGCAGGCGGCGATCGCCGGCGTGCTCAGCCCGGAGATCACCAAGGACGTCGACAAGGCGAACGCCGCCGCCGACTACATCGCCCGCCGCCTCGACGCGCTGGCGGACGAAGTCGAGCGCGGCTGGATCGGGCGCTTCACCGAAGGCGAAGGCTTCCACTTCGAGCGCACGGTGCGCGGCGTCAAGGACGTCGCGATGATCGACGACGCGCTGCTCGGCTCCGCCGACGCGCGCAAGCTCGACGAATACGCCGCCGTGCTGCAGGAGGTCTATCCCCGCCCCGGCGTGCTGCGGCGGAAGGACGCCGAGACCGCGATCCATGGCCCGGTCAGCCTGTTCGAGGCGGTGACCGACGCCGGCCGCAAGGGCGTGTCGCTGCAGCGCTACAAAGGCCTCGGCGAAATGAACCCGAGCCAGCTGTGGGAGACCACCCTCGACACCAACGCCCGCTCGCTGCTGCAGGTGAAGGTGCGCGAGGTCGACGAAGCCGACGACATCTTCACCAAGCTGATGGGCGACGTCGTCGAGCCGCGCCGCGAGTTCATCCAGGAGAACTCGCTGCAGGCGACGGTGGACGTGTAGTCCCCCGTCCGCTTCACCCCACCGGCGGCATGCGGTCGATCAGCTTTTCGAGCGTGACCGGATAGTCGCGGACGCGGATGCCGGTGGCGTTGTAGACGGCGTTGGCGACGGCTCCGGCGACGCCGCAGATGCCCAGCTCGGCGACGCCCTTGGCCTTCATCGGCGACGACATCGGATCGGTCTCGTCGAGGAAGATCACGTCCTGATGCGGAATGTCGGCGTGCACCGGCACTTCGTAGCCGGCGAGATCGTGGTTGACGAAGAAACCGATCTTGTCGTCGACCACCAGCTCTTCCATCAGGGCCGCACCCACGCCCATCGTCATCGCGCCGATCACCTGGCTGCGTGCGGTCTTCGGATTGAGGATCCGGCCGGCGGCACACACCGCCAGCATCCGGCGAACGCGGATCTCGGCGGTCGCCGCATCGACGCCGACCTCGACGAAATGCGCCCCGAAGGTGGATTGCTGCGCCTTCTTGCTGATGTCGCCGTATTCGATGCCGTCCTCGGCCTGCAGGCTGCCGCCGCGCACCGCGTCCGCGAGCGGCACGCTGCGATTGCCGGCGCGCACCGAACCGTCGACGAAGTCGGCCTCGGCCGAGTTGAAGCCGATCTTGCCGGCGATCGCGTCGCGCAGCTTGACGCAGGCGGCGTAGACGCCCGCGGTGGAGTTGTTGCCACCCCATTGGCCGCCCGAACCGGCCGACACCGGGAAACGCGAGTCGCCGAGCCGCACCGAGACCCGCTGCAGCGGCACGCCGATCATCTCAGCGGCGGTCTGCGCGATGATCGTGTAGCTGCCGGTGCCGATGTCGGTCATGTCGGTTTCGACCACCACCTTGCCATCCTGCTCCAGCCGGACGCGCGCGGCCGATTTGGTCAGGATGTTGTTGCGGAACGCCGCGGCGGCGCCCATGCCGACCAGCCAGCGCCCGTCGCGAACCGCGCCCGGCCGGGCGCTACGCTTGCTCCAGCCAAACTTCTCGGCGCCGGTCCGGAAGCATTCGACCAACTGGCGCTGCGAAAACGGCATCGCGGGTGCGGCTTTGTCCCCGGGCTTGGCGCTGACGTCCGGCACGGTCTGGGTGTCGTTGCGAATTCGGAATTCGACCGGGTCGAGCCCGAGCTTCTCGGCGATCTCGTCGATCGCGACTTCCAGCGCCATCATGCCCGAGGCCTCGCCCGGCGCGCGCATGGCGTTGCCTTCGGGCAGATCGAGCACGGCGAGGCGGGTCGCCGTCATGCGATTGGGGCCCGCATAGAGCAGCCGGGTCTGGCTGACCGCAGCCTCCGGATCGCCGTCCGGCAGATCGCCGGACCAGCTTTCGTGCCCGATCGCAGTGATCTTGCCGTCCTTCGCCGCACCGATCCGAATGCGCTGGATCGTCGCCGGGCGGTGCGTGGTGTTGTTGAACAGCAGCGCGCGCTGCAGCGTCACCTTGACGGGCCGCCCCGCCGCGCGGGCGCCGAGCGCGGCGAGCACCGCATCGGTTCGCAGGAACAGCTTGCTGCCGAAGCCGCCGCCGATATAGGGCGACAGCAGACGGATGTTGTCCTTCGGCATGTTCAGGGTCTTGGCGAGATCGCCGACGCCCCAAGCGATCATCTGGTTGGAGGTCCACAGCGTCAGCCGGTCGCCGTCCCACGCCGCGATCGAGGCGTGCGGCTCCATCATCGCGTGGGATTCGTCCGGCGTGGTGTAGGTCTCGTCGATCTTGACCGGCGCCGCGGCGAAGGCCGAGGCGAAATCGCCGACCGCCGTGTCGCCGGGATCCGACATCACCTTGGCGGGCTTCGCATCGCCCTTGACGGCGTTCAGATCGAACGCACCCGTCTCGGGCGCGTAGTTCACCCGCAGCAGCTCGGCGGCCGCCCGCGCCTGCTCGAAGCTGTCGGCCACCACCAGCGCGACCGCCTGATGATAGTGCTCGATCTGCGGCCCGCCGAGCAGCCGGGCGGTGTTGCGATCGCCCTTGCCGAACGTGCCGGCGTTCTCCGCGGTGACGATCGCGAGCACGCCCGGCGCCGCCTTGACGGCGGCGAGATCGATCGACGCGATCCGCCCTTTGGCGATCGCAGACCCGACGACGTATCCGTAGGCGGCATTCGGCGCGGCGTCGTGGTGCTCATAGGCGTAGCGGGCGACGCCGGTGGTCTTCAGCGGACCATCGACGCGATCGACCGGCTGGCCGATCACGCGCAGCTGGTCGATCGGATTGGTGGTGGCGGGGCGATCGAATTTCATCGGCTCAGCCTTTCGCTTCGGCCAACACGGAGCCCAGCGTTCGCTCGACGAGTGGCAGCTTGTATGCGTTGTGGTCGGTGGGCGTGGCGTTCGCCAGCAGCTTCGACGCCACCGCCTTGGCGCCGCGCGGCAGCTCCTGCTCGGCGGCTTCGACGCGCCACGGCTTGTGGGCGACGCCGCCGAGCGCGACCCGCCCGCTGCCGTCGCGCTGCACGATCGCCGCCACCGAGATCAGCGCGAAGGCGAACGACGCGCGGTCTCGCACCTTGCGATAGAGATGCGTGCCGCCCACCGGCTTCGGCAGCGTCACCGCGGTGATCAGTTCGCCGGGGCGCAGCGTGGTCTCGATCTGAGGCGTGTCGCCGGGCAGGCGATGGAAGTCGGCGATCGGAATGCTGCGTGTCCCGCCGTCCGCGCCGACCGTCTCGACGGCGGCATCCAGCACCCGCATCGCCACCGCCATGTCGCTCGGATGGGTCGCGATGCAGGCATCGCTGACGCCGACCACCGCGAGCTGCCGGCTGTAGCCGCCGATGGCGCTGCAGCCGCTGCCGGGCTTGCGTTTGTTGCAGGGCTGGTTGGTGTCGTAGAAATAAGGACACCGCGTGCGCTGGAGCAGGTTGCCGGCGGTGGTGGCCTGATTGCGCAATTGCTGATTGGCGCCCGCGAGCAGCGCGCGGGACAGCACCGCATAGTCGCGGCGCACGCGCTGATCGGCGGCCAGATCGGTGTTGCGGACCAGCGCGCCGACCCGCAGCCCGCCCTCCGGGATGGGCTCGATCCTGTCCATCCCGATGCCGTTGACGTCGATCAGATGTTGCGGCGTTTCGATCTGCAGCTTCATCAGATCGAGCAGATTGGTGCCGCCGGCGACGAATTTGGCGCCCTCGACGCGCGCGGCGGCAGCGGCCGCCTCGGCGGGCGATGTGGCGCGTTGATAGCTGAAGGGTTTCATGCCGGGCTCCTCGCGACCTCGGCGATCGCCTCGGCGATGTTGGAATAGGCGCCGCAGCGGCAGATGTTGCCGCTCATCCGCTCGCGCAGTTCGGCGTTGGTGAGTTGGGGCGCGGCCAGCAGATCCGCGGTGACGTGGCTGGGAATGCCCGCCTTGATTTCGTCGAGCATCGCCACCGCCGAGCAGATCTGTCCCGGCGTGCAGTAGCCGCACTGATAGCCGTCGTGCTTGACGAACGCGGCCTGCATCGGATGCATGTTGTCGGGTGTGCCGAGGCCTTCGATTGTGGTGATCGTGTCGCCCTCGTGCATCACGGCGAGCGACAGGCAGGACGCGATCCGCCGGCCGTCGACGATCACCGTGCAGGCGCCGCACTGGCCCTGATCGCAGCCCTTCTTCGTCCCGGTGAGATGCAGATGCTCGCGCAAGGCATCGAGCAGCGTGGTGCGGGTGTCGACGGCGACATCGCGCGCTGTGCCGTTCACCGAGAACGACACCTTGGCGATCGACGGCGCTCCGGCAGCGGGCGCATTGACGCCGGCCGACGATCCCTGCGCCTCGGCCGGCAGCGTCTGCGATCCGAGCGCCAGCGTCGCGGCGGTCCCCATCAACAGGTTCCGCCGCGAGAGTTCAAATTCGTTGAGTTCCGTCATGGACCGGTCCGTTTCCCGAGACGACATCTCGGGTCCAAACGCGGTCGAATGAATAAGTTTCCGAGCGCCCGCCGATCGATTTGGCGCGGCGACAAACCGGCGACGAGTTCGGCGCGGCTTTAAAGGCGCCGCGCTATCCGGCGCGGATCGTCCGGGATCCTGCCCTACTCCGCCGCGCTCACGATCACGCCGTACCAGCCGAGTCCCTGATAGGTCTCGTAACCCGGCGTGACATGAAAGCCGATCAGCGCGCCCGTGGAGTCGCGGTAGGTGCCGCTGCGCTGGCCGCCGACCTTCAGCGGGAAGCGTTCTTCGAGCAGGCCGTTGCCGTCGGACGCGGCGAGCACGCGGAAGCGCGAGTCGAGCAGCAGCACGCGGGCGCGGTCGTGCGGATCGAGCCGCACGCCCTGGACGATCGCCCTCGCCTGCGTCTCCCAGTCGAAATGAATCGCCAAGATGCCGATCGGCGCGCCGTTGCTGCGGCCGCCGCTGCGCACGCTGGCGCAATAGGTCGCGACCTGGGCGTTGTCGAGCTGCGGCATCCGCTCGACATTGCCGGCGACGTATTCGTCACCGGAGTGCAGGCGCAGCGCCTCCTTGAACCAGCCGCAGCCGGCGACGCTGCTGCCGACGACGCCGAACCGGTCCGGCCGGCCGTTGGCCAGGATGGTGCCGTCGAGGCCGCACAGCCACAGATCGAGATACACGGTGTAGGCGCCGAGGATCACCGCCAGCCGCTCGCTGGCGTAGGACACCGACGCCGCATCGGGGCTCGCGGCGCAATCCACCACCGCGGAATCGGTCGCCCACCAGCGCACGTCGCAGGTGCGCTCGTAGAGATTGCGGTCGATCAGTTCGACGGCGTTGAGCGACAGGTCGACCAGCCGGTCGCCGCGCGACCGTTCGGTCATGTCGCCGATCGAGCTGATCAGGTCGCCGGTGCGCCTGGTGAGCTGACTTTCGAGATCGCGGGCGATCTCCTCGATCTGCGCGCCGACATTGCGCACCTCCTGCGCGACGATGGCGAAACCCGCGCCCTGCTTGCCGGCGCGTGCGCTCTCGATCAGCGCATTGAGCGCCAGGATCTTCATCTGTCCGGTGATCTTCTGGATCGACCGGGTCTTGCCGCAGGCGATCTCGTTGACCTCGGAGGTCAGCCGCGCCACCAGCGCGGAAATATCGGCCTGCTCGTCGCCGACGGCCGGCTCGTTAGTTCTGGTCTTCCGAATGACCGAAATATTCATCTGTTTCCGCCCTGGTGACTGGTAGCACCACGGGGAATGTCCGCGATTAGTCCTAATTTCCGCTAAACCCGGAAACTGGAACTGATTACTCGACTCCCGTCGGACTGCCGATGAATTGAGCAGATCACTGATCAGTAGCCGATCATCTGCCTGATCATACCCGTGTCAGCTGATCAGGCGGCACTCATCGGCGGTACCGGCAGCGCAGTCACCGACTTGATTTTTTCCATCGCGAACCGCGAGGTGACGTTCTTCAGCGCCACCGTGCCGATCAGCCGCTTGTAGAAAATATCGTAGGCGCGCATGTCGGCGACGACGACGCGCAGCATGTAGTCGACGTCGCCGGCCATCCGGTAGAACTCGATCACTTCCGGCATGGCGCTGACGGCGTCGGCGAAGGTCTTCAGCCAGGCCTCCGAATGGTCGCCGCTCTCGATCGAGACGAACACCGACAGGCCGAGCCCGATCTTGTCCTGATCGACCAGCGCGACCCGGCGGGTGATGACGCCGTCGGCCTCGAGCCGCTGGATCCGCTTCCAGCACGGCGTCGACGACAGCCCGACCCGGTCGCCGATCTCGGCCACCGACAACGAGGCATCCTGTTGGAGGACCGTGAGAATCTTGCGATCAATCGCATCGAGGCGACGGCTGGTCTCGGCGACGGGGGTCTCGACGTCAGACATGAGAGAACATTCTTCCAAATCAAATGATGTGACGCATCATAGGTGGAAGATTTTTTCACGCAAGCCGACTTTTTGGGCGGCCGGGCTGCGGCTTGGCATGGCTGCCTCGGCGGCGACCAACCGGCCCCCTTTGTGCCGGACGCACTCATTGCGGGGCCTCAAGGGCAAAGGCGTGGATGGCCGGGACGAGCCCGGCCATGACGGGGGAGGCTCCCGTCATGGCCAGAAGATGCTGAGCTTTGTTGGAGAGCGCTGACCTCCGTGATGGCCGGGCTCGTCCCGGCCATGGCTTTTATCGGCGGAAGACGCAGCGCCGGCCGTTTATGCCAGCCCGAGCTTCAAGCCGCGGCTGGGGCGCAGGCTTTCGAACAGGCGCAGGGCGGCCTTGTGGGCATCGCCGGCGGAGCGGAAGTCCCGGCCGTCGAGGGCGGTGAAATCGTCGGTGGCGGCGTGGAAGCGGAAGCCGCGGCCGTCACGGACGACGATGCCGGCGGCACGCGAATGGATTTCGATGATGAAGGCGGAGGACGCGACGGCTTGGGACATGGCGGCTGCTGACTCGAAGCTGACGATTCGCGGTGTGCGAATGCCGGCCTGATAGCCGCGGTCTGTATCAGCCCGATGAAACCGGCTTAACGCTTTGGTGCTGGGAACCTCTCCGGCTTGCGGGAGCGGTCGGATCGCGCGGCGATCCGGGGTAAGGGTACTCCTCTCCACGGATCGCGGACTCACTGCTCGGGGCGCCCTCACCCCAACCCTCTCCCGCAGGCGGGAGAGGGAGCTCGCTGCGACAAGCGGGCCGGCCTCGTCTGAGAACGACGGTCGCCGCTCAGCAGCAGGACATCGGCGGGAACATCGGCTGCAGCTTGCGCAGCGCGCGGTAGCACCGTGCGAAGACGCGGTACGGCCACGGCTGGGCCTGCAGCCAGCGTTCCTTGACGTCGTCGTCGCTGCCCGGCGGGACCTCGAGGCGGGGCTCTGCCGGGGCGGGGCGCGGGATCAAGGCATCCGGATCGTAGTAGGTGAGCATCGCCATATCAGCGCTCCTTCAGCCGCGTTCCTGGGCCGGCGGCGGCAGCGGCTGGTCGTCGTCGGAAATCGCGCGCCAGGCGGCGCCGTCAAGGTCCTCGTACTGGCCGCTCTTCAGCGACCACAGAAACGCCCCGAGGCCGAGCAGCCCGAGCGCCAGCGCCAGCGGCACCAGAATCACCATCACTTCCATGACGCACCTCCCAGGCGGACCCGGCGGGCGCGCATTGCATTCAGCATCACCAGGATCGACGAACCGGACATCGCCAGCGCGGCGATCAGCGGCGTGGCGAGGCCGGCGATCGCGATCGGCACCGCCAGCACATTGTAGCCGATCGCCAGCGTCAGATTCTCGCGCATCACCGCCATCGCCTTGCGCGAATAGTCGACCGCGGCCAGCACCGGCGCAAGCTCCTTGCCGAGGAACACCAGATCGGCGGTGGCCTGGCTGAGATGGGTAGCGCTGATCGGCGACATCGAGACATGCGCGGCGGCGAGCGACGGCGCGTCGTTCATGCCGTCGCCGACCATCATCACCACCCGGCCCTGCGCCTTCAACGCCTCGATATGGGCGATCTTCTCGGCCGGGGTGACCCCGGCGCGCCAGGCGCCGACGCCGAGCGCGGCGGCGGCGTGCCGCACCGCTGGCTCGCGGTCGCCGGACAGCAGTTCGACGGCGATACCGCGATTGGTCAGCGCGTCGATGGTCTTGGCGGCGTCGGGCCGCAGCAGCTGCCGGACCGCGAACACCGTGTGCCGATCCCCGCGGCTGAAGGCGACCACCGAGACTTCCGGATCTTCGCTGAGGATGGCGTTGGCCTCAGCATCGGCGCCGCAGAAGGCCGGGCTGCCGAGCCGCAGCTCCTCGCCGTTGAACGTCGCCCGCACGCCGCGGCCGGGCTCCTCGGTGACTCCGGGCAGCGGCGCCTTGGCCTGCGCGGCGCGCGCCACGGCGGCGGCGACCGGATGATGGCTGGCGAGCGCCAGCCGGCCGGCGAGCTGGAAGATCTCGTCCGGCACGCCGGCGCCGTTGACGACGTCGAGCTCCGGCAGCGTCAGCGTGCCGGTCTTGTCGAACACGATGGTATCGACGGCGGCGGCGCGCTCGATCGCGTCGCCGGCGTTGAGCAACACGCCGGCGCGGAACATCGCCCCCGAGGCGACGGTCTGCACCGCGGGAATCGCCAGACCGAGCGCGCAGGGGCAAGTGATGATCAGCACGGCGATGCCGGTGACGACGGCGTCGTGCCAGCTCGCCCCGGCCAGCACCCAGCCGATCACGGTGAGCAGCGCGGTGGCGTGCACCACCGGCGCGTAAAGCTGCGAGGCACGGTCGGCGAGCCGGACGTAGCGCGAGCGCGCCTGCAGCGCGTGATCGAGCAGCCGGGTGATTTCGGACAGCAGCGTGCCTTCGGCGGCCGCGGCGACGCGGACGCGCAGCGTGCCGGAGATGTTCAGCGTGCCGGCATAGACCTGGGTGCCGCGCTCCGCCTTCACATACAGCGTCTCGCCGGTGATCAGGCTCTGGTCGATCTCGGAGCGGCCTTCGACCACGCTGCCGTCGACCGCGCAGCGCTCGCCCGGCCGCAGCAGCACGATGTCGCCGGCGCGCACCGCGGCGATCGGCACTTCGCTGATCTCGTCGGGGCCGACGAATTTGGTCGCGGTCTCGGCCTTCAGCGCCGCGAGATTGCCGGCCACCGCACGGGTCCGCTGGCGCATCTTCTGGTCGAGGAAGCGACCCGCCAGCAGGAAGGTGATCAGCATGATCGCCGCGTCGAAATAGGTGTGTTCGGCGTGGTTGATGGTCTCGACCAGAGACATGCCGAGCGCCAGCACGACGCCGATCGAGATCGGCACGTCCATGTTGACGCTCTTCGCCGACAGCGCGCGCCAGGCGGACTGGAAGAACGGCTGGCCCGCATAGGCGGCGCAGGGCAGCACCACCAGCGCCGACAGCCAGTGGAAGAAATCGCGCGCTTCGGACGACAGATCACCGCCGTACCAGACCGGCACCGACAGCATCATCACGTTCATGGTGGCGAAGGCGGCGACGCCGAGGCAGCGCAGCAGGAATTTCGAGCGCTCGGATTCTTCGACCTCGGCGCGGACCGGCTCGTACGGATAGGCCTTGTAGCCGAGCTCGGCGAGCCGGTCGATGAACAGCGCCGGCTCCAGCGCGCCCTTCTTCCACTCCACCGCGAGGCGGCGGTCGGTGAGGTTGACGCGGGCCAGCGTCACGTCCGGGATCGCCGACAGGCCGCGCTCGATCTTGGCCATGCAGCCGGCACAGGTGACGCCTTCGACCGCGAGGTCGAGATGCGCGACCTGCTGATCGACGTCCTTGACGTAGTGAGAGAAGTCCCGCGTCATCAACATGCAGCGACCCTTTGATCCCGCTCTGACGATTCGTCAGTTCAGCTGCAGCCGGTTCTTCGACAGGAACATGCGGATGCCGTCCTGATCGCCTTCGAGCACCAGATCCCATCGGCCCGGCGCGACGCCGGAGGCATCGCCCTGAAACACGCCGCTGCCGATTTCGGCGAGCACGACCTCGCGATCCTCGCGCTTGTCGGCGGGCCGCTCGAGACGGCCGAAGAATTTCAGCCCCGCCAGCGGCAGGCCGGCGCGGTCGCGCGCTTCGACCCGCAGCGTCGCCTTGCCGTCGGGCTGGCGCTCGACATTCGCCGCGACCTTCCAGCCGCGCTTCTCCTGATCGCGCGCGGCGGCGATTTCACCCTCATAAGCGAGGCTGGCCGCATAGGCGCTGTCGACCTCGGTGCCCGGCAGCGTCTTGATCGCCAGCGTCATCATCAGCCCGTTGACGCCGAACACCACGCCGAAGAACGCGATCAGCGACGCCAGCACCACCTTGCCGGTGAGTTGCCGCGGTTTGGAGGTCGTACGAGTCATGGGGCGCTCCGATCGGTGGTTCAGGGCTTGACGAAGACGTCCTTGGCGGTCGCGACCTCGCCAAGGCCGATATCGGTGACGTGGAACTTCACCGGCGTCGACGGTGCGAGGTCTTCCTCGGATTGCGGCCGGGAATCCACCAGCACGCGCAGTTCGGTGGTGGTGTCGCGGGCGAGAATGATCATCGGCCGGTCCGGCGTGATCGAGTCCGAACCGACGACGTGGATCACCGCGTTCGGCGGACCGTCGACGTCGACCGCGACGACGCGGTCGAAACCGCGCTTGTTGAGGAAGCGGATGGTGTAGCCGTTGCGGATCGAGCCGTCGCTGAGCCGCACCGCGACCGGATTGCGGTCGTGCAGCACGTTGAGGTCGAGCAGGCTGCGGGTCAGCATCGCGTACAGCATCACCGCGCCGATCGCGGCGATCAGGCCGGAATACACCACGGTGCGGGCACGCAGCGGCTTGAACACCTCCGGCTTGCCCTCCATCCGGCGATGGATGTTGATGTCGTTGTCGTAGCCGATCAGCCGGGTCGGGCGGCCGATCTTGGTCATGACGTTGTCGCAGGCGTCGATGCACAGGCCGCACTGGATGCAGTCGAGCTGCGGGCCGTTGCGGATGTCGATCCCGGTCGGGCACACCGCGACGCACTGGTTGCAGTCGACGCAGTCGCCGACCTGCTCGCCGAGCGCGCGCAGCTGCGCGGCCTTCTTCAGCGACGTCCTAGTTTCGCCGCGGTCGTATTTGTAGGTGACGTTGAGCGCCCATTCGTCGGTCAGCGCCGCCTGGATCCGCGGCCACGGACACATGTAGACGCAGACCTGCTCGCGCATGAAGCCGGCGAGCGTGTAGGTGGTCGCGGTCAGGATGCCGATCCAGATATAGGCGACCATCGGCGCCTGGAAGGTGACCAGCTCCTTGATCAGGGTCGGCGCGTCGGCGAAGTACAGCACCCAGGCGCCGCCGGTCCACCACGCGATCATCAGCCAGATCGAATGCTTCAGCACCAGCTCGGCGCCGCGCTGCATCGACCAGCCTTCCTCGGCCTTGCGCATCCGCTCGCGGCGGTCGCCTTCGACCAGGCGCTCGACCGCGTAGAACAAATCGGTCCACACCGTCTGCGGACAGAGATAGCCGCACCACACCCGGCCGCCGAGCGCGTTCATCAGAAACAGCGTGACCGCCGCGACGATCAGCAGGCCGGTGAAGTAGTAGATCTCCTGCGGCCACAGCTCGATGAAGAAGAAATAGAACCGGTTGTTGGCCAGATCGATCAGCACCGCCTGGTCGGGCGCGGCGAGACCGCGATTCCAGCGCACGAACGGCAGGAAGTAATAGATCCCGAGGCAGACCGCCATCAGGATCCATTTGATCCGGCGGAACGACCCCGACACGCTCTGCGGATAGATCTTCTTTCCGGCGGCGTAGAGCGGACCTCCGTCGTCGTCCGGAAGCAGTTCGGTGTCGCGCAGGGGCTTGTTCATTTCGGGGTTCTTCTTGTCAGCGTCGCTGAGCTTGCGCTCGTGGTCTTGCGCGTCGTCCGATCCTCGCGCGTCCCCCAACACGCGAGGATCCCGTCCGGCGGGGGCGGCTATTTGCCGCCGCCGAGCGAGTGCACGTACACCGCCATCGCCTTGATGGTGGCCGGATCGAGACGCCCGGTCCAGGCCGGCATCACGCCGCCGCGACCGTTGGTCAGGGTCTCGATCAGAGTAGCCTCATCCGAGCCGTAGAGCCAGATCCTGTCGGTCAGGTTCGGGGCGCCGAGCTCGGGATTGCCCTTGGCTTCGTCGCCATGGCACGAGGAGCAATTGTCGGCGAACAACTGCTTGCCGGCGGCGAGATCGACGCCGGAGCGGGTCGACAGGCCGGACAGCGACCGGACGTAATTGGCCATGATGACGATCTGGTCCTTGGTCAGCAGGCCGTCCTTGCCGAACGCCGGCATGTTGCCCTGGTGGGCGTCGTCGTGGCCCGACCGGGCGCCGAACTTGATGGTCTGCTCGATCTGGTCGAGCGTGCCGCCCCACAGCCAGTCGTCGTCGTTGAGGTTCGGATAGCCCTTGGCGCCGGCACCGCCGGAGCCGTGGCAGGCGGCGCAATTGTCGCCGAACACCACCTTGCCCTTGGCGCGGGCGAGCGCCAGCAGCGCCGGGTCCTTTTCGATCTCGGCCAGCGGCGCCGTGGCGAGCGCGGCCATCTTGTCGCCGCGCACCTTGTCGAGGTTGGCGAGGTCGACGGCGAGTTCGGCGCGGGACGAATAGCCGAACAGACCCTTGGTGTAACCGTCCATCAGCGGCCAGGCCGGATAGACGATGAAGTAGCCGATCGACCAGATGATGCAGGCGTAAAAGGTCCAGATCCACCACCGCGGCAGCGGCGTGTTCAGTTCCTTGATCCCGTCCCACTCATGGCCGGTCGTTGCGGTGCCGGTGACCTTGTCGATCTCGGCGTGATGTGCGTGGTCAGCCATGGTCCTATCAATCCTCTCGCAGCGGCATGCGCGCGGCGTCGTCGAAAGCCGTCTTGTTCTTCGGCCACAGCGCGTAGGCGACGATGGCGAAGAAGATCACCATGAACAGCGGCGTCCACCACACGGTGACGAAGCTGGATACGAAGTTCTCGACCGAGATGATCGCTTTCATGTCCCCACCTCAGCGCAGATTGGCTTTTTCGTTGTAGAGCTTGAAGTCGACGAGCGTGCCGAGCATCTGCAGATAGGCGACCAGCGCGTCGAGTTCGGTCGGGGCGCCGCCCTGGCCGTCGAAATTGCGGACGACGGCCTTCGGATAGCGCTTCAGCAGGTCGGCCGCGCCGGCGCCGTCGGGATCGACCTGGCTCTTCAGATCTTCCGCCGCCTTGGCGACGTCCTCGTCGGTGTAGGGCACGCCGAGGACGCGGTTGGTGCGCAGATGGTCGGCGAGGCTCGCCCCATCGACCGTGTTGCTGGCGAGGAACGCGTAGCTCGGCATCACCGACTGCGGCACGATCGACCGCGGATTCTTCAGATGCGCGACGTGCCAGTCGTCGGAGTACTTGCCGCCGACCCGGGCGAGGTCCGGACCGGTGCGCTTGGAGCCCCACTGGAACGGATGGTCGTACATCGACTCCGCGGCGAGCGAGTAGTGGCCGTAGCGCTCGATCTCGTCGCGCAGCGGACGGATCATCTGCGAGTGGCACAGATAGCAGCCCTCGCGGATGTAGACGTTGCGGCCGGCGAGTTCGAGCGGGGTGTAGGGACGGATCCCGTCCACCTTCTCGATCGTACTCTTGAGGTAGAACAGCGGCGTGATTTCGACCAAGCCGCCGATCGCGATGACGAGAAGGATGCCCACGATCAGAACGATCGAGTTCGTCTCGAAGATCTTGTGACGATTCCAGAAAGACATCGACCTTTTCCTTACTCGGCGGCCTGCAGGGCGACGCGCGGCTGGGCCTCGGACGATTCACCGACGCGAACCGTCATCCAGAGATTGTAGGCCATGATCAGCGCGCCGATCAGGAACAGCCCGCCACCCGCAGCGCGGATCGCATAGAACGGATGCATCGCTTCGACGGTTTCGATGAACGAGTATTCGAGGAAGCCGAGCGAGGTGTAGGCGCGCCACATCAGGCCCTGCAGGATACCCGACACCCACATCGCCGAGATGTAGAGGACGATGCCGAGGGTCGCGATCCAGAAGTGCCAGTTGACCAGGCGCAGGCTGTAGAGCTGCTTGCGGCCCCAGACCCACGGCACCAGGCAGTACAGCGCGCCGAAGGAGACGAAGCCGACCCAGCCGAGCGCACCGGAGTGCACGTGGCCGACGGTCCAGTCGGTGTAGTGGCTGAGCGAGTTGACGGCCTTGATGGCCATCATCGGGCCCTCGAAGGTCGACATGCCGTAGAACGCGACCGACACCACCATCATGCGGAGCACCGGATCGGTGCGCAGCTTGTCCCAGGCGCCCGACAGCGTCATCAGGCCGTTGATCATGCCGCCCCAGGAGGGCATCCACAGCATGATCGAGAACGTCATGCCGAGCGTCTGCGTCCAGTCCGGCAGCGCGGTGTAGTGCAGGTGGTGCGGACCGGCCCAGATGTACAGGAAGATCAGCGCCCAGAAATGGATGATCGACAGCCGATAGGAATACACCGGCCGTTCCGCCCGCTTCGGGATGAAGTAGTACATGATGGCGAGGAAGCCGGCGGTGAGGAAGAAGCCGACCGCGTTGTGGCCGTACCACCACTGGAACATCGCGTCCTGCACGCCGGCCCAGGCGATGTACGACTTGGAGCCGAGCAGCGACACCGGCAGCGTCGGATTGTTGCCGAGATGCAGCACCGCAATGGTCAGGATGAAGGCGAGGTAGAACCAGTTCGCCACGTAGATGTGCGGCTCCTTGCGCTTCATCAGCGTCGCGACGAAGACCAGGAGATAAACGACCCAGACGATGGTCAGCCACAAATCGGCGTACCATTCCGGCTCGGCGTATTCCTTCGACTGCGTGACGCCGAGCAGATAGCCGGTGCCGGCGATGACGATGAAGAAGTTGTAGCCGATCGCCACGAACCACGGCGCGAGATCGCCCGCGATCCGCGCCCGCGTCGTCCGCTGCACCACGTAGAACGAGGTCGCCAGCAGCACGTTGCCGCCGAAGGCGAACACCACCGCGGAGGTGTGCAGCGGCCGGAGCCGGCCGAAATTCACCCATTGCGCGACGTTGAGGCCCGGATAGGCCAGCTCCAGCGCGATGTAGAGGCCCACCGTGAAGCCGGCGATGCCCCAGAACATCGCCATGAACGACAGGAATTTGATCGGGCCGAGATTGTAGTTCGGCACGCCGTTGATTTCCTGCGGCGGCAGGCCGGTGCGGCGGCTGTAGCGCGTGATGATCGC
Source organism: Rhodopseudomonas palustris (assembly GCA_016215605.1). Classification (GTDB taxonomy): domain Bacteria; phylum Pseudomonadota; class Alphaproteobacteria; order Rhizobiales; family Xanthobacteraceae; genus Rhodopseudomonas; species Rhodopseudomonas palustris_L. Next base: position 27,722 of record JACRJB010000006.1, on the reverse strand, counting down.
AAAGACGGCCCAGGCGCTGAAGGCAGCGCCGAGAGCGGCGTGGAAGGCGAAGGGCGCGTCCTTGGCGAAGATCGCAGCATAGACGCAAAGCACCGTGGTCAGCGTGAACACGAGCGTCAGACCACCCTCGCCAAGGGTGATCCGTTTGGATGTGAGAGCTTGATTCATCTGATCAATCTTTTCTCGGCGGGGCAGTTGGTCGCACCAAACCCGGAATCCGAAGTGGCCGTTTGATCGAAATCAAATTGCATAATTTTGCGCCACATCGGCTGGGCGCGGCCGTTGTCATTGAAACAGGTCAAATGTGCAAGGAACAAAAGGCTTCGCGACGCGCGCCTCGGATGCTTACGAGGCCCGATCGGTATCGATCGCCGAATCGCGTAGACGAAAGGATGAGGCCGCAGAAAGCGAACGCAAATCATTCGCTTGGAATAAGCCGTGTCGCGACGGATTCGCCGTCGGTATCGCGCGCCCTGTGGGCGACGCCGATCACGGCAAGCAGCGCGCCGACCGACGGCGCCGCGCGGGGGATGACGCGGCCGGGCTTGCCGACGCCGAAACCGACTCAGCCGCGCTGGCGCTCGTAGGCCTTGAGATGGGTGTAGATCACCCGCAGCCGCGGCACCTCGATCTTCGCCGCCTCGGCGCGCGCGATCAGGTCGCCGATGACATGGTCGGCCTCGATCTGCGCGCCGGCCTGGATGTCGCGAAACATCGAAGCGGTGAGCTTGGAGCCTTCCGCCAGCAGCATGCCGCGGGTCCGCTGCAGGAACGCCTCGCGCGGCGGATGGCCGGCGGCGGTCGCGATCGCCGAGATCTCGCCGACCACACCGAGCATGAAATCGGCGCCGCCGGGCGCGGCCAGAATGTCGCCGGTGGCGGCGCGCATCAGGCTGGTGGAGCCGGCGAGCGAAGCGAGGAACACCCACTTCTCCCACATCTCCTGCAGGATCTCGCCGACCTGGTGGACCTCGAAAGAGGAGCCGCCGAGCGCCTGCGCGATGGCGCCGCCGCGGTCCGACAGGCTGCCGTCGCGCTCGCCGAAGGTGATCGCGTTCATCGGCGCGAGCTGCACGACGTGGCGCTGCGCGTCGAGCATCGCGGCGATCACGCATTGGCCGCCGAGCACGCGCTCGCGGCCGAACCGCGCGTCGAGCACGTCGAGATGTTTCAGGCCGTTGAGCAACGGCAGGATCACGGTGTTCGGCCCGACGCCGACGGCGAACGAGGCGATCGCGTCGTCGAGATCGAACGCCTTGCAGCTCAGCAGCACCAGATCGTAATCGGGCTTCAGATCGGCGGCCTGCACCGCCGGCGGGTTCGGGATCGTCAGATCGCCGTGCGGGCTCTTGATCACCAGCCCGTCGCGTTTCAGCTCCTCGGCGCGCCGCGGCCGGACCAGAAACGTGACGTCGCGCCCGATCTGCAGCAGCCGTCCGCCGAAATAGCCACCGATCGCACCGGCGCCGACCACCAGAATCCGCATCGTTCACTCCCTGGATTTTGCGACGTGATATCGCGTCCGCCGGGCGATGGCGAGCGCGCCGGCTGCATGGCCGCTACCACTTCTCGCCGAACGGGCGGATTTCCATCTCGAAGGTCCAGGCGCTCTTCGGCTGCTGATACAGCTGCCAATAGGCGCCGGCGACCGAGGCCGGCGGCATCAGCAGGTCGGGATTGGCGAGCGCCTCCTTGCCCCACAGCTGCTCGCGGCGCTCGCGGACCCAGGCGGTGTCGACGCCGGAATCGATGATCAGATGCGCGACGTGAATGTTCTTCGGCATCAATTCGCGCGCCATCGACTGCGCCACCGCGCGCAGGCCGAATTTGGCGCTGGCGAAAGCCGCAAAGCCCGAGCCGCCGCGCAGCGACGCGGTCGCGCCGGTGAAGAAGATGTTGCCGCGTCCGCGCGGCAGCATCAGCCGCGCCGACTCCCGTCCCGACACGAAACCCGCCCAGCACGCCATCTCCCAGACCTTGCGAAACACCCGGTCGGTGGTCTCCAGGATCGGAAAATTGACGTTGGCGCCGACGTTGAAGATCGTCACCTCGAGCGGCGCGTGGGCGTCGGCCTCATTGAGGAAGGCGGCGACCTCGTCCTCCTTGCGGGCGTCGAGCGTGCGCGCCACGATCCGGCCGCCCGCCGCCTCGATCTCGCGGACCAGCGGCTCCAGCTTGGCGCCGTCGCGCCGGCCGGCGAACACGGTGAAGCCTTCCGCGGCGAATTTCTTGGCGATCTCGGCGCCGATGTAGTCGCCGGCGCCGATCACCGCGACGGTGGCGTTGCGCTGCTGCACGGACGTCTCCTCTCGATTGGACTTGGTTGTCGCCGTCATGCCCGGGCTCGTTCCGGCTATGACGATCACGAGCGGGCCTGTAGGATGGGTTGAGCGGAGCGAAACCCATGGATCGATGGCGTCGGCATGGGTTTCGCTCCGCTCAACCCATCCTACGATACTGGATTGCTTCGTCGCTTCGCTCCTCGCAATGACGGGGCAATGCGGCAGGCTAGCCGTACATCTCCTCGACCTCGCGGAGCTGCTCCTTGCCGAAGAACATGTCCTTGCCGACGAAGAAGGTCGGCGAGCCGAACGCGCCGCGGGCGACGGCGTCCTCGGTGTTGGCGATCAGCTTGGCCTTGACCTCGGGCTCCTGCGCGCGGGCGAACAATCGCGCCGCGTCGAGCCCCGACGACGCCAGCGCCGCTGCCGCGACCTCCGGATCGTCCATCTTCTTCGGCTCGACCCACATGTGGTGGAAGGCGGCTTCGACATAGGGCGCGAACACGCCGTCGAGCTGCGCCGCCACCGCGGCGCGCATCAGGTTCAGCGTGTTCACCGGGAAGTGCGGATTCCACACATAGGGCGCGACCTTGAAGCGCTTCAGGAAGCGCTCGGTCTCCAGCATGGCGAATTCGCGCTTGTTCTTGACGCCGGCGAGCGTCTCGGCCGGCGACCGGTTGTTGGTGGCCTTGAAGATGCCGCCGAGCAGCACCGGCACGTAGTCGAATTTCACGCCGATGCGCTGTTCGATCGCCGGAATCGCCCGGTGGCTGAGAAACGCGTTGGGACTGCCGAAGTCGAACAGGAATTGCGGCGCTGGCTGGGTCATGGTCTCTCCCCCGGGACGGCGCGTCGGGCGCGCCTTATATGATTGTCGTCATTTCATCGACCCTAGCGCTTCGCCGGCGGGCAATCAACCTTGTCCGGTCCGCAGAGCGGCCTGCGCCAGCCGGCGGACATGGTCGCGGACGTCGCCCGGCCACGACGCCGTGCAGCCGTCGAACTTCGCCGCATCGCCGGCGAACAGCGCCCGCGCCGCCTCCTCGTAGCCCGGCCGGTCGCCGGCCATCACCGTCATGAAGCGATGCGTCGCGTCCTGCGCGGCGCGGACGCGATCCTGATCGACCGAAGCGCGGCGCGCCTCGTCGACCAGCCGGCGCAGCGCCACCGAGGCGCCGCCGCGCTGCTGCGCCAGCCACTCCCAGTGCCGCGGCAGCAGCGTCACCTCGCGCGCCACCACGCCGAGCTTCGGCCGGCCCGGCCCGCGCGTCGGCGCCCCGGCATGGTCGCCGGCCGCCGGTTCGGCGGGGGGCGGTTCGGGCGGCAATCGCGCCAACACATCGTCGAGCGAGCCGCGCAGGTCGAACTCGATGCGGGCCGACGTGTCGGCGTCGAACACCAGCACGGCGGGTTCGTCGCGGTCGAACAGCGGTTTGACCGCCGCCGCGGCAGCGCGCAGGTCGCCTTCCGCGATTTTGCGCTCGCCGTGAAACACGACGCAGCGCGGGTTGGTGGCAGATGGCATCGGCGATTGCTCCGCTGGGCTTGGAGGCAATTTATTTTACCCGGGTAAAATTGACAAGGCCTGCCTACGCTGTTATTGCCCGCGCCTCTCCCACCGCACCGAGGCCGACCATGACCAAAGATCATCGCAAGGCGGCGATTGCCGCCTACAAGGAGCGCAAGCCGAAAGCCGCGGTCTATGCGGTGCGCTGCGCGGCGGCGGACGCACTGTGGGTCGGCCCGACGCTCAACCCGGACACGGTGCAGAACAAGATCTGGTTCACGCTGCGGCTCGGCACCCATCCGAACCGCGAGCTGCAGCAGATCTGGGCCGCCCACGGCGCGGACGCCTTCGCGATCGAGACGCTGGAGCTGTTCGAGCCCGACGCCGACCGCTATCTGCGCGACAACCAGCTCAAGGACCGCGCCGCGCATTGGCGCAGCACGCTCGGCGCCAAGCCGATCTGATTCGCCGGATCGGCGTGCGCCGGGCGGCGCCAGGCCGGGCGAAATTCCGTCACTCGGATCGCCCGGTTCGGGCTATGACTGCGTTCGACCGGAATGCCCACGAGGTTCGCGACCGCCATGCTCACCGTCCATCATCTCAACAATTCACGTTCGCAGCGGGTGCTGTGGCTGCTCGAAGAACTCGGCGTGCCCTACGAGATCAAACGCTATCAGCGCCAGCCCGACATGATGGCGCCGAAGGAATTGCGCGCCGTGCATCCGCTCGGCAAATCGCCGGTGATTACCGACAACGGCGCCGTCATCGCCGAGTCGGGCGCGATCATCGAATACGTCATCGACAGTTACGGCGAGGGCCGGCTGATCCCGCCGCCGAAGACGCCGGAGCGGCTGCGCTACACCTACTGGCTGCACTACGCCGAAGGCTCGGCGATGTCGCCGCTGCTGCTGAAGCTGCTGTTCACGATGATGCCGCAGCGCGCGCCGCTGCTGCTGCGCCCGCTGGTCAAGGCGGTCGCCGCCGGCGCGCTCACCGGCTTCGTCGATCCGCAGCTCAGACAGCATATGGCGTTCTGGGAGAGCGAACTCGGCAAGGGCGATTACTTCGCCGGCCCGACCTTCACCGCCGCCGACATCCAGATGAGTTTCCCGCTGGAAGCCGCCGCCTCCAGGGCCGGCCTCGACCAGGCCTACCCGAACGCCACCGCCTGGCTCGCCCGCATCCACGCCCGCCCCGCCTATCAGCGCGCGCTCGACAAGGGCGGGCCGTACGAGATCGGGAAGGCGTGAGTCACAGGCTCATTTAGAGTAACGACCAGTACCCCAGGCACGGCAGCCCCCTCTCCCGCGTGCGGGAGAGGGCGGGGGTGAGGGCGCCGCAGGCACAGCGCTTGCCCCAGCTCCCTGGAACTACATCGAGAGGTAATCGCTCGCGTCGCCCTCACCCCAACCCTCCCCCGCAGGCGGGGGAGGGGGCTCGCTGTGCTTGGGGCGAGCGCGGCGCCTCATCATCAATCCGCCCTACCCCTTCGCCCCCGGCAGCGACGCGACGGTGACGCCGGGGGGCGGGATGTCGTCGTCGGGGACGAAGAAATCCGACATCAGTTGCACCGACGGGTCGACCCGGTAGCGCTCGAAATCGGTGACGCCGGAGTCGAACAGCACCTTGTCGTCGATGCAGAACTGGCCGGTGAACTCGCGCGACGGCCTGGTCAGGATCGCGTGCGCGGCATCGCCCATGATCTCCGGCGTGCGGCTGGCGCGCATCATCGCGTCGCCGCCGAGCAGATTGCCGACCGCGGCGGTGGCGATGGTGGTGCGCGGCCACAGCGCATTCACCGCAACGCCCGCGCCCTTCAGCTCACCGGACAGGCCGAGCACCACCATGCTCATGCCGAACTTGGCGCTGGTGTAGGCGGTCGAGGCCGCGAACCACTTCGCCTTCATGTCGAGCGGCGGCGACAGCATCAGAATGTGCGGGTTCGCGGCCTTCTTCAGATGCGGAATGCAATATTTCGACACCATGAAGGTGCCGCGGCTGTTGATCCCCATCATCAGATCGTAGCGCTTCATGTCGGTCGCCTGCGAATTGGTCAGGCTGATCGCGCTTGCATTGTTGACGCAGATGTCGAGCCCGCCGAACTCCGCGACCGTCCGATTGATCGCGTCGATCACCTGCGCCTCGTCGCGGATGTCGCAGACCAGCGGCAGCGCCTGGCCGCCGGCGGCGCGGATCTCGTCGGCCGCGGTGTAGATCGTGCCCTGCAGCTTGGGATGCGGCTCGGTGGTCTTGGCGGCGATCGCGATGTTCGCACCATCCCGCGCCGCCCGCAGCGCGATCGCCAGCCCGATGCCGCGACTGGCGCCGGTGATGAACAGGGTCTTGCCTTTGAGTGATGCCATGGTGGTCTCCTGATCGCCCGACCGGAATCGCCGGACAGATTAGCAGAGCGCCGCCGCATCCGCTTGCGGCCAGACGTTGACCTCATCTGCAAGCCTAAGCCCTCGCCACGCCCGCGACGAGCCCCCTCCCCCGCCTGCGGGGGAGGGTTGGGGTGAGGGCAGCCGCGCGTCGCAGCTCATACTTCGAGGCTGATTTAGCGAGCAGTCAGCTCATTGCCTGGGGCGCCCTCACCCCAGCCCGCTCCCGCAAGCGGGAGAGGGAGCGCGCTTTGCGCGGGGAGTGGATTCGTCTCACACACAATCTGTCAAGCCCGGCAATGACATCTCTTGCTACTAACTACTTTCAATGCCCCGCCGCCGTCGCGCCGCGGGTGCGCGGATCGGGCGCGCCGTGGAAGCCGGCGGCGTCGATGAGGATCGAGTTCGCCGAGGTCTGGCCGAGCGGAGTGGCGATGCGGTGGCCCATCGTCCGCAGCGCATCGAGCGTCGCGTCCGGGAAGCCCTGTTCGACCCGGACCTCGTCCGGCAGCCATTGATGATGCAGCCGCGGCGCGGCGACGGCAGCGGCGACGTTCATGCGATAGTCGATCACGTCGACGATCACCTGCAGCACCGCCGAGATGATCCGGCTGCCACCGGGCGAACCGGTGACCAGCACCGGCTTGCCGTCCTTCAGCACGATGGTCGGCGACATCGACGACAGCGGCCGCTTGCCGGGCGCCGGCAGATTGGCGCCGAACCCGACCAGGCCGTAGGCGTTCGACGCGCCGGGCGCGGCGGTGAAGTCGTCGAGCTCGTTGTTGAGCAGCACGCCGGTGCCGTCGGCGACGAGGCCGACGCCGTAGGGAAAATTCAGCGTGTAGGTGTTGCTGACGGCGTTGCCCTGATCGTCGGCGACCGAATAATGCGTGGTGTTCTCGCCCTCTTTCGGCTGCGGCAACGCCTGCGCCGCCGGCGTGGCGCGGGCCGGGTCGATGCCGGCGCGCAGCGTCGTGGCGTAGTCCTTCGACAGCAATCTGGCGACCGGCGCATCGACGAAGGCCGGATCGCCGAGGTAGCGCGCGCGGTCCGCATAAGCGCGCTTCATCGCCTCGATCAAGAGATGCAGCGACGGCGGACTGCCCTGCGCGACATCGCGCAACGGAAAGCCCTCGAGGATATTCAGCGTCTCGATCAGCACCACGCCGCCCGAGGACGGCTGCGGCATCGCCACGATGTCGTAGCCGCGATAGACGCCGCGCACCGGCGGGCGCACCACCGCCTGATAATCGGCAAGATCGTCGGTGGTGATCAGCCCGCCGGCTTCGCGGACGCCGCGCGCGAGCTTGTCGGCGACCTCGCCGCGATAGAATCCATCCGGCCCTCTCGCGGCGATCGCCTGCAGGGTCGCGGCAAGATCGCTCTGCACCAGCCGGTCGCCACCCTGCAGCGGCGAACCGTCGGCGCGGGCGAACACTTTTCGCGACGTCGGCCACGGCGCCATGCGGCGCTGCCAGTCCGGCAGCGTGTCGGCGAGATCGTCGGCGACGGTGAAGCCGTCGCGCGCCAGTTCGATCGCCGGCTGCAGAATCTCGCTGAGCGTGAACTTGCCGGAGCCGTATTTGTCGAGCGCCAGCGCCAGGCCGGCGACGGTGCCGGGCACGCCGATGCCGAGCGCCGAATTGCGCGACTTCGCCGCGTCGGGCTTGCCGTCGGTGAGGAACATGTCGGGCGTCGCGGCCGCCGGTGCGGTCTCGCGATAGTCGATCGCGACGTCTTCGTTCTTGGCCGCGGAATGGATCACCATGAAGCCGCCGCCGCCGAGATTGCCGGCGCGCGGATAGGTCACCGCCATCGCGAAGCCGGTCGCCACCGCGGCATCGATCGCGTTGCCGCCGCGGGCGAGGAACCGAGCGCCGATCTCGGCGGACAGCCGCTCCTGCGCCACCACCATACCGTGTCTGGCGACGACGGCGGTGGCGGCAACGGGTCCGCGCGCCGCGCCGCCGCGCATGTCCTGCGCCGGCGCCGCCGTCTGTGTCGTCACCAGCGCGACGATCGCGACCAGCGCTGTCACAGCCGTGCGATGAAGCCTCGTCATCGTGCGCATCCAAGAGTCCGTTCGGGTGGGGGTCGGGCTGTCCTGCAGCTCAGAATCCTATAGTGGTTTCGGGGCGGCCCGCCAGACGGCGGCCGGTCCAGGGAAGACAAGATGACGTCATCGATCGCGTCCGACCTCTCGCGCGGCGCTGCGCCGAAGACCTATCCGTCGCGCGCCGCGGTCACCGGCTGGATCCTGTTCGACTGGGCGGCGCAGCCATATTTCACGCTGATCACCACCTTCATCTTCGCCCCCTATTTCGCCACCTATGTGGCGCCCGATCCGGCCACCGGGCAATCGCTGTGGGGCTTCGCCACCGCGGCGAGCGGCTTCCTGATCGCGCTCGCCTCGCCGATTCTCGGCGCGGTCGCCGACGCCTCCGGCCGGCGCAAGCCGTGGATCGCTGTGTTCGGCGCGATGCTGGTGATCGGCTCGTCGCTGATGTGGTTCGGCCGGCCGGGCGATTCCAGCGTGATCCTGCCGCTGCTGATCGCCTATGCGCTGGCGACCATCGGGGTCGAATTCGCCACCGTGTTCAACAACGCGATGATGCCGAACCTGGTGCCGCCGGAGAAGATCGGCCGGCTGTCGGGCACCGGCTGGGCCACCGGCTATATCGGCGGCATTCTCTCGCTGATCCTGGTGCTCGGCTTCCTCGCCGCCAATCCGCAGACCGGCAAGACGCTGCTCGGCGTCACGCCGCTGTTCAGACTCGACGCCGCGAGCCATCAGGGCGACCGCATCACCGGACCGCTCACGGGATTGTGGTTCACCGTGTTCGTGCTGCCGATGTTTCTGCTGACGCCGGATTTTCCGGCAAAACTGTCGGTCAAGGCGGCGGTCGGCGAAGGCCTGCGCGAGTTGCGCGAGACGCTGCGGGATCTGCCGCAGCGGCGCTCGCTCGCCGCCTTCCTGCTCGCCAACATGATCTACACCGACGGCCTCGTGTCGCTGTTCGCGTTCGGCGGCATCTACGCCACCGGCACGTTCGGCTGGGGCACGATCCAGATCGGCAGCTTCGGCGTGATCCTGGCGATCGCCGCGACCTTCGGCGCCTTCATCGGCGGCCGGCTCGACGATGCGCTCGGCTCCAGGCGGGTGATCGCCGGCTCGATCGTGCTGCTGCTGATCGCGATCACCGGCATCCTGCTGATCGATCCGTCGCACATCCTGTTCGTCGCGGTGACGCCGCCGCAGCCGGGCGCGGCGCTGTTCGCCGCCCCGGCGGAGCGCGCCTATCTGCTGCTCGGCTGCCTGATCGGGATCGCCGGCGGGCCGCTGCAGGCCGCGTCGCGCACGCTCTTGATCCGGATCGCGCCGCGCGACCGCATCGCGCAGTATTTCGGCCTGTTCGCGCTGACCGGCAAGGTGACGTCGTTCGTCGGCCCCCTGCTGATCGGCACCGTCACCGCCATCACCGCGAGCCAGAAGGCCGGCATGGCGGTGCTGGTGCTGTTCTTCGTCGCAGGACTGGCGCTGCTGGCGCGGGTGCGGCCCTCTGCGGAAGGATGAGATTCGCTGCCGTGGACAAACCACCCCGGCTTGGTCTATAGGAGCCGCATGATCCACCTGACCGCCTCGTTCTGGTACTTCTATTTTAGCACCTCGCTGGCGGCGGGAGGATTTCGCTCGATCTGAAGATTGCAGCATCGAAATCCGAAAAGCCGCCAGACCTGGCGGCTTTTTCGTTTGAGCCGGCAGGTCTCCTCACAAGGAGCAGACTGCCGTGTTGACCACCACCGACGACCTTCGCCTGCAGAAGATCACCGAACTGAGTACGCCCGACGACGTCATGGGCGAGGTTCCGCGCACGCTGACCGCGACCCGCACCGTTGCGGCGAGCCGCAGCGCGATTCACGCCATCCTGACCGGCGCCGACGACCGGCTGCTGGTCGTGGTCGGCCCCTGTTCGATTCACGATCCGGCCGCGGCCATGGACTATGCCAGCCGTCTGGCGGCGCTGCGCGAGACCCTGGCCGACCAGCTCGAGATCGTGATGCGGGTGTATTTCGAAAAGCCGCGCACCACGGTGGGCTGGAAGGGGTTGATCAACGACCCCGACCTCGACGGCAGCTTCCGGATCGACAAGGGGCTGCGGCTGGCGCGCCAGGTGCTCGCGGCCGTGAACAATCTCGGCCTGCCCGCCGCCACCGAATTCCTCGACCTGATCACGCCGCAATACATCGCCGATCTCGTCGCCTGGGGGGCGATCGGCGCCCGCACCACCGAGAGCCAGATTCACCGCGAACTGGCGTCCGGCCTGTCGTGTCCGATCGGCTTCAAGAACGGCACCGACGGCAACGTCCGGATCGCCGCGGAGGCGGTGAAATCCGCCGCGCAGCCGCATCATTTCATGGCGGTGACCAAGCGCGGGCGCAACGCCATCGCGGCCACCACCGGCAACAGCGACTGCCACGTCATCCTGCGCGGCGGCGTGACGCCGAATTACGATGCCGCCAGCGTCGAAGCCGCCGCAGCGCAGCTCGGCAAAATCGGCCTGCCGCCGCGCCTGATGATCGACGCCAGCCACGCCAACAGCAGCAAGCAGCCGGAGAACCAGCCGAAGGTCACGGCCGATATCGGACGTCAGCTCGCGGCCGGCGCTGCCCGCATCATCGGCGTGATGATCGAGAGCAATCTGGTCGCCGGAAGGCAGGACGTCGTCCCGGGCCGGCCGCTGCAGTACGGCCAGAGCATCACCGACGGCTGCATCGACTGGGCGACGACCGAGACGGTGCTGCACGAGCTGGCGGAAGCCGTGGATAGCCGGCGATCGGCACGGCGCACCGCCCAGCAGGAAGGTGCTGCGGCTTGATCAGTGGAGCGCGGGGCGGCGGCCTCGGGTCGCTACCCCGCTTTCGCAAAACAATTGTCATCGCCCGCCTGCAAAGGCGATGACGGTTGAGGCAGTCGCCTCTTCCCTTCTCCCCTAGTGGGAGAAGGTGGCGCGGACGCAGTCCGCGTCGGATGAGGGGTGAGGCGGGCATTGAGCTTCGGCTGCGTCCCCTCACCCGGCTCGCTGCGCTCGCCACCCTCTCCCACAAGGGGAGAGGGTTCAAAGATCAGTGCCGGAAGTGCCGCGTGCCGGTGAACACCATGGCGATGCCGGCGTCGTCGGCGGCCTTGATGACTTCGTCGTCGCGGACCGAGCCGCCGGGCTGGATCACCGCGGTGGCGCCGGCCTCGATGCAGGCCAGCATGCCGTCGGCGAACGGGAAGAACGCGTCCGACGCCACCACCGAGCCCTTGGTCATCGGCTCGGCGAGTTTCAGTTCGGCCGCCGCGTCCAGCGCCTTGCGGGCGGCGATCCGCGCCGAATCGACACGGCTCATCTGCCCGGCGCCGATGCCGACGGTGGCGAGGTCCTTGGCGTAGATGATGGTGTTGGACTTGACGTGCTTGGCGACCCGGAAGGCGAATTTGAGATCGCGTAGTTCGGCCTCGGTCGGCTGCCGCTTGGTCACCGCCTTCAGCGCCATGTCGTCGACCACGGCGTTGTCGCGCGATTGCACCAAGAGGCCACCGGACACGGTCTTGTAGGTGAGACCCGCGGCGCGCGGATTCGGCAGGCTGCCGGCCAGCAGCAGCCGCAGGTTCTTCTTCGCCGCGACGATCGCGATCGCTTCCTCGGTCGCCTCGGGGGCGATGATCACTTCGGTGAAGATCTCCACGATCGCACGCGCGGCTTCGGCGTCGAGCGTGCGGTTGAGCGCGACGATGCCGCCGAACGCCGAGGTCGAGTCGCAGGCCAGCGCCTTGCGATAGGCGTCGAGCAGGTTCGAGCCTTCCGCGACGCCGCAGGGATTGGCGTGCTTGACGATGACGCAGGCGGCGGTGCGCTTGGCGTCGAACTCGCCGACGCACTCGTAGGCGGCGTCGGTGTCGTTGTTGTTGTTGTAGGACAGTTCCTTGCCCTGCACCTGCCGCGCGGTGGCGACGCCCGCGCGCTTCTCCGGCGTGGCGTAGAACGAAGCGGACTGGTGCGGGTTCTCGCCGTAGCGCAGCGACTGGATCAGCCGGCCGCCGATCGCGCGGAAATCCGGCGAATCAGTCTTCAATTGCTGCGCGAACCAGTTGGAGATCGCGGCGTCGTAGGTCGCGGTGCGGGCATAGGCCTTGGCGGCGAGCCGCTTGCGCAAGCCGTGCGAGGTCGCACCGGCATTGGCGGCGAGTTCGTCGAGCACAGTCTGATAGTCGGAGGATTCGACGATCACCGCGACGTCGTCGTGGTTCTTCGCCGCGGCGCGGATCATCGCCGGGCCGCCGATGTCGATGTTCTCGATGCAGTCCTCGTAGGAGCCGCCTTTGTCGACGGTGGCCTCGAACGGATACAGATTGACCACCAGCAGATCGATCTGCGCGATGCCGTGCGCGGCCATCGCCTGCTTGTGCTCGTCATTGTCGCGGACCGCGAGCAGGCCGCCATGCACCTTCGGATGCAGCGTCTTGACGCGGCCGTCCATCATCTCGGGAAAGCCGGTGATTTCCGAGACGTCCTTGACCGGCAGCCCGGCCGCCGCGATCGCCTTGGCGGTGCCGCCGGTGGAGACCAGTTCGACGCCGTGGCCGGCGAGCGCGCGGGCGAATTCGATCAGCCCGGACTTATCGGAAACGGACAAAAGGGCACGGGTGACGCGGCGCGGAAGATCGGTCATGGGCAAGAATCCTGTGTCGTTAGGAAAACCTATGCCCAGGCGCGCGGCAGCTAAATCCCGCGCTTCCCGATGGTGCTCCATCCAAGGTCGCCAGTCGCGCGAGGCGGCTGCTCGATAGCAGCTTTCGGCGCTTTTCACAACGATGCGGATCGTCGGAACAGCCCTGCGCTACAGCGGCAACTCGGGCTCGCGGCGGGCGGCGCGGCGGGCGGAGGTCGCCTGCGGCGAGGCGTTGGAGCGGATGAAGCTCCAGCGGATGTTCGGCGCCTCGATCGAGTTCTGCCGGATCACGATCTGGGTGGTGCGGCGCGGCCCGTCATTGCCGGCGAGGAACACGCTGTCTTCGAGATCGACCTTGTCGTCGAGCGCCTCGAAGGTCCAGACCTCGCGATTGGGCAGCACCAGCATCACGCCGTGCGCGTCGCTGAGCCGGCTCGCCTTGATCGACGGGTGCAGATGGAAGCGCAGCGCGTAGTCGGCCTGCGCGGCGCGGTGGCGGCCGCCCTGCGCCGGCGACAGCGTGTCCTCGCCGTCGACCCGCGAGCCGTCGTGCTTCACCATGATGACGCGCTGATGGATCACCCCGAACTTGTCGCGGTAGCCGTCGTGCGAGGTGGTCAGCAGCACGCCGCCTGCGACTTGTTCGCGGCGGTTGTCGACCAGCGTCGGACCGCCGACGATCGGCGCGCCCTGCAGCAGCCGCTTCATCGCCGAGCGCTCGACGAATTGGCAGGACGAGGTGTCGTGGCAGGTGACGGTGGAATGCGCCACCGTCGAGCGCGCGAACGCCCGCCAGCTGTCGCGATTGGTGCTCGGCATCCCGCAATTGGTGACGATCCGGCACTGCCCCGAAGACAGTTCGAACGACAGGCAGCCGGCATGGGCGTCCTGGCTGACATTGGCCGGCGGCGGCAGGCCGGCATCGACGATCACCAGCGTCGATCCGGCGTCGATCCGCTGATAGCCGGAATGCGGCATGCTCGGCATCGGCGTGCCGTGGCTGTCGTCATAGGCGAGCAGCGTCGCCAGCAGGTCGGACGGCGTGCCGCTCATGCCGTTGAACAGCGCGATGTTGCCGTCGCCGTGGCGAAAGAACCGCAGCATCGGCATCATCCGGTCGATCGCGTTCAGCAGCGCCGGCGGCGGCGCGATGTTCCGCGCCGAGAAGGTCTGGCGCAGCGGCAACAGGTCGATCAGCAGCTCGATCAGCGCGCCGGGATTGCGCGAGACATGGCCGCCGTCCGGCAGAATCTGGCGCTGCAATTCGTCGGACAGCCGCTTGGTCGCGCCGCGGATGTTGCGCGCCTGATTGGCGAGGCACAGCGCGGCGTAGCACAGCGCGATCGTCACCTGCAGCCGCGCCACGCCATCCGGCACGTCGAGCAGCGCGTGGCGCAGCGCGCGGATCTCGCGGGTCAGGCCGCGCAGATAGCGCCGATAGAATTTGCCGTCGGTGTCGCCGAGCACCAGCGGCGCCTGCGACAGCAGCGAGATCACCCGCCGCGCCATCACGTCCGGGCGCCGCCCGACGGTGCGGTTGCGCGCCATGTTGCCAAGCCAGTCGTCAACCAGCGAACGGGCATTGGCGCGAGTGATGGCGGTGTCGGCGGCGCGCAGATGGCGCAGCCAGCCGAATCCGAACAGCGCCGCTTCCCAATCGTCCGACGGCGGCTCCAGATCGAAGATCGAGCGGCCGTGGCAGGTGACGATCTTGCCGGCGAACACGAAACGGCCGGCGTAGATCTCGGCGGCGCGGGTGGCGTCGGCGGTGCGCAAATCGTGCGGGGCGATGATCAGGCGGTCGGTGCGGCCCGGCCACAGCCGCGTCAGCGCCGCCGAACCGCCGGACGCACGCGCCACCATGTTCCGCGCGAAGCGGCCCACGATCAGGCTCGATATCCGTCTGCGATGGGCGGATGACACGCGCGTTAATGCCCCGGGTTCAGGAAACGCATCGACGACCTTCTGCGGCCTTCGGACTGCGAGTCTCAGATTCAGCAAAACGTCGGCGACCTTCGCGGTCCCAGGCAGCTTCTGTGGAGGCAGCTTTGATGGAAACAGCTCTGCGGACATCTGCGCGGCGGAGGCGAAAGGATGTTGTGAACCAAAGCAACCTCGGATTAACGAAAATTCGTTTCGAATCCTTTTAGTCCGGAATTGGCCAGGCACACACCCTGCCGTTGGGCGGGGTGTGGACGGGCCGCCTCCCGAACCCGCCGACGGCGCGCGCGCCGCCAATAATTTCGTGCGATTACAGGGGCTTGGTCAATCGTGCGGCATAGAAGCCGTCGAACCCCGCGAGCCGTGGATCGGCGTGGGGCAGATGCGACGGCAGCGTCCGCAGGTCGCCTGCCGGGGTCACGATCTCGGCGAGGCCGGCGACTTCGGCCGGCTCGACCGGGACGCGTCGCATCCCTGGCTCGGCGTCGAGCAGCGCGGCGATCGCCTGCTCGCCTTCCTCCGGCTCCAGCGAACAGGTGCAATACACCAGCGTGCCGCCGGGCCGTAGCAGCGCCACCGCCTTCTGCAGCAGCCGGCTCTGCACCGCCGACAACGCGCCGATATCGCTCTCCTGCTTCAGCCAAGCGACGTCGGGATGGCGGCGGATGGTGCCGGTCGAGGCGCAGGGCGCATCGACCAGAACGCCGTCGAAACTGCCCGGCGCATCGCTGCGCCATTCGGTGGCGTCGGCGACCGCGGTCTCCGCTTCGAGCGACAACCGCGCCAGATTTTCGCGCAGCCGCGCGACGCGCGCCGGAGAGCGGTCGATCGCGCTGACGCGCGCGCCCGCTTGCGCCAGTTGCGCGGTCTTGCCGCCCGGCGCCGCGCACAGATCGGCGACCGACTTGCCGGCGAGATCGCCGAACAGCCGCGCCGGCAATGCCGCGGCGGCGTCCTGCACCCACCACTGGCCGTCTTCGAAACCCGGCAGCATCTTCACCGAGCCCTGCAGCAGCGTCCGCACCGTGCCGGTCGGCAGCATCTCGCCGTACAACCGCCCGGCCCAATGGTCCGGCTCCGACTTCACCGTAAT
This sequence comes from Rhodopseudomonas palustris, assembly GCA_016215605.1. Lineage (GTDB taxonomy): Bacteria > Pseudomonadota > Alphaproteobacteria > Rhizobiales > Xanthobacteraceae > Rhodopseudomonas > Rhodopseudomonas palustris_L. Next base: position 11,801 of record JACRJB010000006.1, on the reverse strand, counting down.
GTCGAGCGAAGGTTCGTGGCTGATCGCAACCGCGATCGCCTGCGCGGCGTCGTCGCCGTAATGCGCACGCCAGCGTGTCATCAGCCATTGCGGTACATCCAGCGCCTGGCCGGCAACTTCATCCACCAGCGGCTGGCCCTCGCGCGCGCAGCGCCGCAGCACCGCGTTGACGAGGCCGGCATATTTGGTGGCGCGACGGTCTGATTGCACCAGCCGCACCGACAGGTCGACGGCGGCGTGATCGGGCACGTCCATCCAGAGAATCTGCGCGGCGCCGATCAGCAGCGCGCTCTTGGCGCGCGGCGCGTCGGTCGGCACGCCGCGATCGAGCATCCGCGCCAGCAGATGTTCGAGCGTGCCGAGCCGGCGCAGGATGGTCGCGACCAGCCGGCGCATCAGCGCGCGGTCGCGATCCGGCAGCGTTTTCAGGCCGGGATGTGCGGCCGGGCCTTCGAGCTGTTCGTCGAGCGTCCGGCGCTTTTGCAAAACGCCGTCCAGGATGTCGGCGGCGATCCGGCGCGCGGTTAATCCTGGCGCCTCGGATGGCTGTGCGAATCTTGGAGCAGGCATGGATTGAGGGTATCACATTGGAGGGAAGATGCCGCGCACGACGCGTCGCGACTTCGGCGATGGATGGCAGGCGAATATGCCAATTCTAAGAATCGCCGCGCCGCTGTCGCGATCGACTGGCAACGACCCAATATGATGGAACGCGTGACGATGAAAGGCGAAGCCGATGACGACAGCTGATCCGCAGACCGTGACGGCCACGCCGACCGAACCGCCGCGCAAGGAACTCCCCGACGCGGCGAAGCGCGCGCTGGCCGAAGCCGAAGCGCGCCGCATCGAAGCCGCTCAGCACGCCGAAGCGCGGGCCAAGGAGTATCAGGGTCCGAAAGGCCCCGAGCCGACCCGCTACGGCGACTGGGAAGTGAAGGGCATCGCCTCGGATTTCTGAGCGTCGGCGGGGATCCGGATAGGCTAGCTTCGAAGGAGCGGGTTCCTACGCCTTCGGTGCCGTCTCCCCCGAAGCAGCGGGGACCGACGAAACACCGACAAATTTCTGAATCTGGCCCTGGAACACAACCAGAGCAGCAATCAGCGCCAGCAAGCTCAGAAGCATGGCAAGGTTCTGGCCGTACGTCGGAAGGTGCCTGACCCGCTCGGTCAGTGCTGCGCTTGAAATTCTTAGATCGGTCAAGTTCTGCCCCGCCTCTTTTACGGCAACCTTGATCTCTGCCACATCCCTCTGGATATGGCCGACATCCGCTTCCAGGCGCGCAACACGTGCTTCTATCATGCCGTCATATGTGCCCCCTCCGCCCGGGGGCTGCAAGGGCGGCCCAGGAGGGCCTGAGCCGCCAAAACGTCCAGCCGCGAAAACTACGGTTGAGGTGGCGTAGCCGGCCGCAGCGGGAATCTCAGACATTCTTCCGCTCGCGAAGGGCCGATGCCATGACAGCAGACACCAATTGTCGAATGTTGTTCTGCGCGTCCACATTCTGCCGCCTAAATTCGGCAAGAGATAAATTTGCTTGCTCCAGTCGGCCGTTGGACCAATCGACAACTATGCGTTCTAGCGTCGCTTGCGCTTCAAGCGAACGCAACAAACCAAGTAACAGATGGTCAACATCCTGACGCGTAAGTGGAAACTGCAACCGTTCATTCTGGGGGATTTCACCCCATTGTTCGACAAGTGCCGATGGTATTGAAAAAATCTCTGGCGGCTGCGGGATTGTTTGGCCGCGCGTGACGTCATCAACCATCTGAAAGCACCCCCGCAATAAGTGCGGAGATTTTAATCCCTTCTCGTTCCACTGAACAACCCCTAGTTTAAATTACGCCCCTTTGCGCCCTAGCTGGACTTACAAATGCACCTGCCACACAGAACGAACCCGGTACGGATTGCGCGGCTGCCCTGGCGCGGGCGGCTGAGGTCGATCTGGCCCTGGGTGTTTGTGCTCGGCGTCGCGGCGGGGACGATGTTGCCGGCGCGGCACTGGGTGCAGTGGCCGTGGGCGAAGCCGGAATCGCAGGCGATCAGCAACGACAGCGAGACGGTGTGGCGTCGCGCCGGCAACCCGGCGGTGCGGCATCCGGTCGACGTGCTCTACACCATCGACGGCGACACCTTCGAGGCGCGGGTGCATCTGTGGCCGGGGATGGATCTCGCCACCCGGGTACGGCTGCGCGGCATCGACGCGCCGGAGCTGAAGGCGCAATGCGCGCAGGAGCTCAAACTCGCCGAAGCCGCGGCCGACGCGCTGCGCGACATGCTGCGCCAGGGCGAGGTCGCGATCTACAATATCGGCCCTGACAAATATCAGGGCCGCGTCGTCGCCGATGTCGCGACCAAGCGCACGCCGAACGTCTCCGCCGCGTTGCTCGAAGCCGGCTACGCCCGCGCCTATGGCGGCGGCCATCGCGACGGCTGGTGCGGCGGGCGGTGACGCCGCTGCTATTTGGCTGAAGCCGCGAGCCCGAGCGCTTCGGCCATCACCCGGAACACATCGGTGTTTTCCATCCAGCCGTGGACGCGGTCGCTGCCGGGGCCTGCGGCGGTCAGGATCACGTCCTCGCCGGAATGCACGCTGGCATTCATCATCGCCGGCAGATTGCCGATCCGCAGCACCGCGCCGGGCACGGCCTTGTACTTCTCATTGGCCTTGAAGGTGCCGGGCTTGTCGCCGGCTTCGGTCGGCTGGTTCGGGCCGTCGAGCTTCGGCCGCAGCGTCTCGTAGTGATCGGGCAGGCTGGCCGAGAAGATCGCCAGCCGTCGGCTGACGTCGACGCGCTCCGGATAGCCGTCCGCATCCGGCGCCGGATAGTTCGGAAAGCCGGCGCGGTCGTAGACGCCGATCCGCTCGCGCAGCGGCGCCTCGTCGCCCTCGGCGAGATCGTCGCGCACGGTGCCGACCAGCGCGTTGGGATGATTGTGATCGGCCACCACCAGGATCAGCGTGTCGTCGCCGCGGGCGCGAGCCCAGTCGCGGGTCTGCCGCACCACGTTGTCGAGCATGATGGTGTCGTAGACCGCGCGCTCCATGTCGAGCGCGTGGGCGTATTTGTCGATCAGTCCGGATTCGACCATCAGGAAGAAGCCGGCATCGTTCTTCGACAGCAGATCGAGCGCGACCGCGACCTGCCGAGTCAGATCCGGCTGATCCGGATTCCTGGCGACGCCGCCGCCTTTGAGAAAGCGGCGGTCGAGCACGCCGTCCATGTTGCCGGGCGCGAACAGCCCGAGCAGTTTGCGCGGGCCGTCCTTGCCGGCGGCCTCCAGTTCGGTCGCCGTGGTGGCGACGCGATAGCCGGCGTCGCGGAATTTCGCTAGATAGTCGACGTCGTCCTTGCGCTTGCCCTGCGCGCTCTTCGGCAGGAAGTGCGCGGCGCCGCCGCCCATCAGCACGTCGGGCTGCGCGGCGAAGAACTGCGCGACGATCTCGTCATAGGCGGCGCGGCGCCTGGTATGGGCGATCACCGCCGCGGGCGTCGCATCCTCGATCTCGGTGTTGGTGACGATGCCGATCGACAGGCCGAGCCGCCGCTGCGCCAGCGACGCCAGCGTCTCCACGCGCGGATCGTCGAACGGATTCGCGGTGCGGTCGGCATAGACGCCCATCGCATTGACCGCGGCCTTGTGGCCGGTGGCGTAGGCGCTCGCCGCATTCGCAGAATCGGTGATGATCGAATCGCTGCCGGCGGTCGAGACCAGCGCCATCTGCGGCATGTCGTCGATCGCGAGCTTACCGCCGGCGCGGCCCTCGGCGATGCCCTTCGACAGCAGCCGCGCGCCGACGCGATGCGCCGGCGACAGCCCGTCGCCGATGAACAGGATGACGTTCTTGGCGCGACGCGGGCCGGTGTCGTACACCGTCCAGCCGACGCTGCGGCGATCGGCGCCGTCGCCGACCTCGATGGTGTAGTGGCCGGGCTGGTTCAGCACGATGTCGCGCAACAGCAGCGCCGACTGCGGCTTGCCGTCCTCGCGCGCGATCAGCTCCGGCGCCTTGCCGAACACGGTTGCGGCGGCGGCGCCATTGATCGTCAGCGTCGCCTTGTCGGCGCTGACCTCGCCGGCGAACTCGACCTTCAGATCGAATTTCGCGCCGGCCAGAATCTCGGCGCGATCGATCGGATAGATCGTCTGCGCCGAGGCCGCCGAATTCAGCAGCAGCAGGGCACCAAGGGGAACGGCGAAACGCATCATCACTACGGCTCCGGATCGAAGCGCGGACCGTATGAGCGGCAAATGACGGTTCGATGACAAGCGTCAGCAACGGCCGTCATTCCGGGGCGCGCGTAGCGCGAACCCGGAATCCCGCCCTGTTCTGCGTCCGACCGAGGGGTGCCCTGAACTTCGAGATTCCGGGTTCGCCCGCAGCTTCGCTGCGTGCGCCCCGGAATGACCGTAAAGGTCTCAGCCCTTGTCGTTTTCGAGCTTCGGAATATGCGTGCCTTCGCCGGCCGACAGAAGTCCCGACTTGGCATAGAGGCCGAGCTTGGCGCGGGTGTCGGCGATATCGAGGTTGCGCATCGTCAGCTGGCCGATGCGGTCGGCCGGGGTGAACGGCGCGTCCTCGACCTTCTCCATGCTGAGCCGCTCCGGCGCGTAGGTCAGGTTCGGGCTCTGCGTATTGAGCAGCGAGTAGTCGTTGCCGCGGCGCAGTTCCAGCGTCACTTCGCCGGTGATGGCACGCGCCACCCAGCGCTGCGCGGTCTCGCGCAGCATCAGCGCCTGCGAGTCGAACCAGCGACCCTGATACAGCAGCCGGCCGAGCCGCATGCCGTTGATGCGGTACTGCTCGATGGTGTCCTCGTTGTGGATGCCGGTGACGAGCCGCTCATAGGCGATGTGCAGCAGCGCCATGCCGGGCGCTTCGTAGATGCCGCGGCTCTTGGCCTCGATGATGCGGTTCTCGATCTGGTCGCTCATGCCGAGGCCGTGACGGCCGCCGATCGCATTGGCCTCGAGGAACAGCGCGACCGGGTCGGTGAAGCTCTGGCCGTTCAGCGCGACCGGCTGGCCTTCCTCGAACCGCACCGAAACGGTCTCGGCCTTGACGGCGCAATCCTCGCGCCAGAACGGCACGCCCATGATCGGGTTGACGATCTTGATACCCGAATCGAGATGCTCGAGATCCTTGGCTTCGTGGGTGGCGCCGAGCAGATTGCTGTCGGTCGAATACGCCTTCTCGGCGCTCATCTTGTAGGCGAAGCCGTGCGCCGTCATGAATGCCGACATCTCGGCGCGGCCGCCGAGTTCGTCGATGAACTGCTGGTCGAGCCAGGGCTTGTAGATCCGCAAGCTCGGATTGGTCAGCAGGCCGTAGCGGTAGAACCGCTCGATGTCGTTGCCCTTGTAGGTCGAACCGTCGCCCCAGATGTTGACGCCGTCTTCCTTCATCGCCGACACCAGCATGGTGCCGGTGACGGCGCGGCCGAGCGGGGTGGTGTTGAAATAGGCGATGCCGCCGGTCGAGACGTGGAACGCGCCGGCCTGGATCGCCGCGATGCCCTCGTGCACCAGCTGCGTGCGGCAATCGACCAGCCGGGCCTTCTCAGCGCCGAACTCCATCGCCTTGCGGGGGATTTCGTCGTAGTCCGCCTCGTCGGGCTGCCCCAAATTGGCCGTATAGGCGAACACCTTCGCGCCCTTCTGCTTCATCCACAGCAGCGCCGCGCTGGTATCGAGCCCGCCCGAAAACGCGATGCCGACATTGTCTCCTTTGGGCAGGCTCTTCAGAATCGTCGTCATGGGGCTTCCAATCGGGTCAGGCGGGGTCTCGTTTCGGCTGGGCGAATATCAAACTTCGCGCCGGCGGGCACGCGTTTAATCGGTTAGACGGCCGCCGGAGCCGGTCCGACATCGTGGCCGCGGCGCTTCTGCCGCCAGCGGTACAGCGGCCAGAACGCCCGGGTCAGGGCCGCGTCGATCCCGGCATCGGTGGTCCGGCTCCAGGCCCAGCGATAGATCAGCGCATACAGCAGCCAGATCACCAGGAAGGTGACCAGCCCGGCGATCGCGACGTCGGTGAAGAAATGCCCGCCGAACGCCATCCGCAGCCCGCTGGTGACGGTACCGAAGGTGAACGCGGCCGCATAGGCGAACGGCCGCACCGAGGGCGGCGTCAGCGCCGCCGGCGCGAAGGTCCAATAGGCGGTGGCGCCCTCGCCCGAGAAGAACGAGCAGTTCTTCGGGCAGGCGCCGCTCGGATCCCACCACGCCTTGAACGGCCACGGACCGTTGAATTCGGCGACCGCCGCCGGGCGCGGCCGGCCCCAATGGCTCTTGAAGGTCAGATTGGTCAGGATGCCGGCGGCCAGGATGATGCTGATCAGCAGGAACGCCATGGTGCGGCCCTTGACCAGCAGCGGCTTGTCCGGCCGCACCAGCTTGACCACGAAGGCGACGATCGACGGCGCTGCGATCGCCCAGGCGATCCACATCGCAGCGTCGCGCGAGAACGCCGCGAGGCCGACGCTGCTCATCGGAAACCGCTTGGTGGCGGGATCGTAGAACAGCGCCGCGAGCTTCATGTCGAGCTCCGGATGGAGCCCGAACAAGAGCCCGATCACGGCGAACAACGCCAGCGCGATGACAAGTCCGGTCCGGTTCATGGGCGGGGTTTAGCCGAGGCGGTTGGGGATGAAAAGGCGACGCTATGCGGCAGGCGGCGGCGCGGGCGGCACCGGCTGCGGCGGTTGCGGGGCCGGCGCCATCGCGGTCCGCGACCGCGTCGGCGGCGGGTCGCGCCACAGGCCGGCATTGCGGCCGGCGATCAGCCAATACACCAGCCCGCCGACGATGCCGGCGCCGGTCATGATTTCGAGATGCCGGCGGACTATGCCGTCGAAATGCAGCGTCGCCGGGTCGAACGGCACCAGCCCGAGATAGCAGCCGACGCCGACCAGCGCGCCGCCGATCGCATAGGCCAGCGCGCTGCGGATCGAAAACGCTTCGGTGATCAACACCACGATCAGCGCCGGCACCAACGCGAAACCGGACACGAAGATGAAGCCGAACCCCATCACGATGTTCATCGTGTCCTGATCGAGCGGCGCATCGGTCATCGCGCTGATCTCGGGGAACAGCATCGCCCCGACCACGATCACGCCCGCGGCGATGCTCGCGAACAGAAAGCCGAACGCGACGGCGAACAGGTGGCCGATCAGCGACATGGCAAGCCTTCGCTTGATGCCCAGGCGTGGATGGCCGGGACAAGCCCGGCCATGACGGCGGTTGTTACTCGCTGCCTATGCACAACAACCCACGTCATTGCCGGGCTTGTCCCGGCAATCCATCCTCTTCGAAGAAGATGGACACGCGGGTCATGCCCGCGTGTGACGACAGTGGGGGGAGCGAGGCTGTGCATCAATCCGTCATCGCCATGGCGCGCAGGGCGTCGCGTTCGCGGACGGAGAGTTTTTCCGTTTCGCTCTTGAGCTGGCCGCAGGCGGCCAAAATATCTCTTCCGCGCGGGGTGCGGACCGGCGACGAGTAGCCGGCGTTGAAGACGTATTCGGAGAATTTCTCGATCTGGTCCCAATCCGAGCACTCGTATTTCGAGCCGGGCCACGGATTGAACGGGATCAGGTTGATCTTGGCCGGAATGCCCTTGAGCAGTTGCACCAGCCGCCGCGCGTCGTCGAGCGAGTCGTTGACGCCCTTCAGCATCACATATTCGAAGGTGATGCGGCGCGCGTTGGAAGCGCCGGGATAGTCGCGGCAGGCCTGCAGCAATTCCTTCAGCGGATACTTCCGATTGAGCGGCACCAGTTCGTCGCGCAGCTCATCGCGCACCGCGTGCAGCGAGATCGCCAGCATCACGCCGATCTCCTCGCCGGTGCGCTTGATGTTCGGCACCACGCCGGAGGTCGACAGCGTCACCCGCCGCCGCGAAATGCCGATGCCTTCATTGTCGGAGACGATCAGCAGCGCGTCGCGCACCGCGTCGAAATTGTACAGCGGCTCGCCCATCCCCATCATCACGATGTTGGTGACGAGGCGGTTGCCGTTCGGCGTCTCGCGGTCGATCCAGTCGTTCAGCCGGTCGCGCGCGACCATCACCTGGCCGACGATCTCGCCGGCGGTGAGGTTGCGCACCAGCCGCTGCGTGCCGGTGTGGCAGAACGAGCAGTTCAGCGTGCAGCCGACCTGGCTGGAGACGCACAGCGTGCCGCGGTCGGTCTCCGGGATGTAGACGCACTCGACCTCGTGGGCCTTCTGCACGTCGTCGCCGCTCGGCAGCCGCAGCAGCCATTTGCGGGTGCCGTCGGCCGAGATCTGCTCGGCCACGACTTCGGGCCGGTCGACGGTGAAATGCTCGGCCAGCTGGGCGCGCATCTCCTTGGAGACGTTGGTCATCTCGGAGAACTCGCGGGCGCCGCGGACATACATCCAGTGCCACAGCTGCTGCGCCCGCATCTTGCGCTGCGCCGGCGCCACGCCGATCGCACCGAGCTTGTCGGCGATCTCGGTGCGCGACAGCCCGATCAGCGACGGCTTGGCCGGCGGCACATAGGTCTCCAGCGGTGTCTTCTCGAGCGGCGCGGCGGAAACAGCGAGGGTCATGGCGGTCCGATTCAGGCGGGCCGATCAGCCCGCAGCAAGCACAGCATCCTCATCCCGAGGAGCGTCCGAAGGCCGCGTCTCGAAGGATGAGGTCGGTCACAATCCCATGGTTCGAGACGCCCGCTGACGCGGGCTCCTCACCATGAGGCACTGACGCGGGCATCCGCGTCTCAAAATCATCTGTCAGATAAGCGTTTTCGGCCGTTCTGCAAAGCCGCGAATCGGGGCAACCGCCCCGCTCAGCCGCCGCAGTTCTGCGCCACTTTGTCGAGCGCCTGGGCCAGGCCCTTCAGTGAAAACGTGTCGGTGGTCGCGGTTCCCTTGGCGGAGACGCCCTTCACGGTCACCTCCGGCCCCTTGCGCAGCGCCTCGACCAGGCGGTCTTCCTCGGCGGCGTTCTTGATCCAGAGGCCGTCGCCCTGCGTGTACATCGCGAACGACGCGCCGCCGACCTCCATGGTGGATTCGGAGCCCGGCTTCAGCGGATAGCCGATCATCACCGAAACCTCGTTGACCACCTTTTCGGACGGCCGGGTCGAGATGAAGGCGTAGGCCGGATCGCGCGGACGGTTGGCCGGGGTGGTCTTCGACGACGACGGCTTGGCGAGGACGAAACAGACCTTCTTGCCGTTCGGGGCCGCCATATAGGCGCCCCAGATGCCGAACTGGCCGATCAGGGTCGGCTCGGCGCCGATGCTGCCGGTCGCCGCCGGCTTGGCCGGCTCGGGCTTGGCGGCTGCGCCTTTCGACGCCGGGCGCGCCTGCGCGGCGCTGCCCGCGCCACACACCATCGCCCCCGCCACCGCGGCAATCAGAAGTCGCCTCGCACTCATGCACCAGTCCGTCATGGGCAAGTCTGGTCCCTCATTATTGTGACTGCAAAATGGCTTGCGGGAATTCGCCTAATCACACGACCCGGAATAGCCGGGATGGCCGATTCTGGAAAGCGGCGAACCGCCGCCGCCGGCTTCGCCTTGCGCCGCAGGCGCGCTGCCGTACCGTCAGCAGGCGGTGCGGGACGCGCGAAGGCTGGCCCATTGCGCATCGCTCCAGCGCAGCAGATCCTCGGCGCCGGAGGAGCGCAGATGCGCGCCGCCGTCCTGCACCACCATCTCGCCGGTGATGAAGCCGGCCCGGTCCGAGATCAGGAAGCTGGCGAGATCGGCGAGCTCGTCATGGCTGCCGACGCGGCCGACCGGCACCCGCGATGCCGGATCCTCGCTGCGCCCGTCCGGCCGCAACTGCGCCGACGCGCCGGCGGTGGGGAATGCGCCGGGCGCGATCGCCACGGTGCGGATGCGCTTCGGTCCCCATTCCACCGCGAGGCTTTTGGTCATCGCCAGCAGCGCCGTCTTCGCCATCGCCGACGGCACGGTGAAGGCGCGGCCGGTGATGGTCGAGGTCGACAGAATGCTCAGCACCACGCCGGGACGATCGGCCTCGATCCAGCGGCGGCCGGCGCCGAAGGTGCAGTACATCGCGCCGTGCAGCGTCGGCGCCAGGATCGCGTCGGCGGCGCGCGCCGACAGATGTTCGCTCTGCGCGATGAAGGTCGCCGCCGCATTGTTGACCAGCACGTCGAGCGGCGCCTCGCGCCAGATCGCATCGAGCATCGCCTCGACCGCCTGCGCATCGCGAATGTCGCAGCGATGCGTCGTCACCGCGCCGCCGCCCGCGCGCAATCGCTCTGCGGTCTCGGCGAGCGGCGCCTCGCGCCGTCCGCACAGCACCAGCGACGCGCCGAGCGCACTGAAGCGCTGCGCCATCGCGGCGCCGAGGCCGGAACCGCCGCCGGTGATCAGAATGCGTTTGCCGGCGAGCAGACCTGCTTCGAACATCCGAAGACTCCTTGAAAGACCGCGATGCGGAATTTTCTCCGGATCGACAAATATCGCCGTCATTGCCGGGCTTGCCCCGGCAATCCATCGACCACGTAACAATCGTCGATCAGCTTGTTATGAAGACGGATGGATGCCCGGATCAAGTCCGGGCATGACGCCGTGCGTGGGGAGATGTCACGCAGGCCCGAATCCGATTGTCCCTCGCGACCAAATCCGGCACAACGGCACGCAATCACAAACCTCGTACCCGGGTGGATTCATGAAGGCGATTCTCTGCTCCGAATATTGCGGTCCCGACGATCTCGTTCTCTCCGAGGTCCCCGATCCGGTCGCCGGTCCCGGCGAAGCGGTGATCGCGATCAAGGCGGCGGCGCTGAACTTCTTCGACATCCTGATGATTCAGGGCAAGTACCAGATCAAGCCGCCGTTCCCGTTCTCGCCGGGCGCGGAAGTCGCGGGCGTGATCGAGAGCGTCGGCGACGGCGTCACCGATCTCAAGGTCGGCGATCGTGTGGTCGCCTCCTGCGGCCACAACGGCGCGCGCGAGAAGATCGCGCTGCCCGCCTCGGCGATCATCAAGATCCCGGACAATCTCGACTACGACCGCGCCGCCGGCATCATCATCATCTACGGCACCGCGCTGCACGCGCTGGACGATCGCGCCAGCCCGAAGCCGGGCGAGACGCTGGCCGTGCTCGGCGCCGCCGGCGGCACCGGCCTCGCCGCCTGCGAGCTCGGCAAGCTGATGGGCCTGAAAGTGATCGCCTGCGCCTCGTCGGACGAGAAGCTCGAATTCGCCAAGCGGCACGGCGCCGAGCTGACGCTGAACTACGCCAAGGAAGATCTGAAGGAAGGCCTGAAGAAGCTGACCGGCGGCAAGGGCGTCGACATCATCTTCGATCCGGTCGGCGGCAGCTACGCCGAGGCGGCGCTGCGCTCGATCGCCTGGGAAGGCCGCTTCCTGGTGATCGGCTTCGCCGCCGGCGACATTCCGAAGATGCCGCTCAACCTCGCGCTGCTGAAAGGCTGCGACATCCGCGGCGTGTTCTGGGGCGCCTGGACCAAGATCAACCCGGCCAAGCACCGCGCCAATCTCGAAAAGCTGGTGCAGTGGGCCGCCGAGGGCAAGATCTCTTCGCATGTCGACCGCACCTTCCCGCTGGCGCAGACCGCCGACGCGCTCAAAGTGCTCGGCGGCCGCCAGGCCATGGGCAAGGTGATCCTGCATCCGTGAGAATGCTGAATCGTAGGGTGGGTTAGTACTACTGCGTCATAAGTTTCCGCCACCGGCTTGATGCTGCGGCGAGGCCACAACAGGGGCATCGCGGCAGGGTTTTGGCAAGTGCGCGGATCAGGAGCAGACGCATGGTTGCGATCGAGTTCGG
>JACRJB010000047.1 GCA_016215605.1 Rhodopseudomonas palustris | reverse complement strand
TGGCCGCGCTCGGCCAGCGTGCGAACCTGATCGACCACTGCGCCGACCGGCACCGAGCGGGAGTTACCACGACCATAGGGGATGATGCAGAAGGTGCAGCGATGGTCGCAGCCGTTCTGCACCTGCACGAACACGCGCGGCAGGCCGCTCTGGTAACCGTCCAGCAGATGCGGCGCCATCTCGCGCACCGCCATGATGTCGGCGACGGCGATCTTCTGCTCGTGCGCGACACCGAATGCACCGGCGTCGAACGCCGCGCGGGCGGCGCGCCAGGCGTCGCCGCGCATCTTGTCGTCATTGCCGATGACGCGGTCGACTTCGGCCATCGCCGCGAACGTGGCGGGCTCGGTCTGCGCCGCGCAGCCGGTGACGACGATGCGCGCATCCGGCCGTTCGCGCTTGAGCTTGCGGATCTGCTGGCGCGCCTGCGCCACCGCCTCGTTGGTGACGGCGCAGCTGTTGACCACGATGGTATCGGTCAGGCCCGCGCCTTCGGCTTCGCGGCCGATGACTTCGGATTCGAACGCATTGAGGCGGCAGCCGAAGGTGACGATCTCGACCGTCATCAGGCGACGGAGGCGAACAACGCCGGATCGAACCGGCCTTCGAACTCGAAGGTCGCGCCGCCGGTCATCAGCACGTGATTGTCGCGCTCGCGCCATTCGATCGTCAGCTGGCCGCCCGGCAGCGTCATCTCGACGATACGGTTGGTCCGCTTCAGCCGTGCCGCGGCGACGGCGGTGGCGCAGGCGGCCGAGCCGCAAGCCCTGGTCAGGCCCGCGCCGCGCTCCCAGGTGCGCATCGTGATGTGATCGCGGTCGACGATGTGGGCCAGCGTGATGTTGGCGCGCTCCGGAAAGATCGGATGGTTTTCCAAGAGCGGCCCGAACTTGTCGAGATCGTAGGCCTCGACGTCGTCGACCCAGAACACGGCATGCGGATTGCCCATGCTGACGACCGACGGCGTATGCAGGATCGGCGCGTCGATCGGCCCGATCTGCAGCTCGATGCCGCGAGTGTCGCGAAACTCTTCGGCCAGCGGAATGTCCTGCCAGCCGAATTTCGGCTCGCCCATGTCGACCGTGAACTGGCCGTCGGCGGGGCCGCGCCAGCAATTGAGCAGGCCGGCGCGGGTCTCGAAGGTCAGCCCCTGCTGGTCGGTGCCGGCGAACATCTGCGAGGCGACGCAGCGCATGCCGTTGCCGCAGGCGCCGGACTCCGAGCCGTCATTGTTGTAGATGCGAACGAACGCCTCGGTGCCGGGCAGCCGCGCCGGCTGCAGCAGCATCAGCTGATCGTAGGGCACATGCGCCGCCACCGCGCGGGCGTCGTCCGGCGTCACCGGGGCCGGCTGATCGCGCAGGTCGACCACGACGATCTCGTTGCCGATCCCGTTCATCTTGGCGAAGGGGCGATTGTTCAGCGCGCTCATGATCCATGTCCTTGTGGGCCTATATGGCGAAGGATGGCGGCTTTGGCCAGTCCGCCGATCCGGGCCGGCGTGCCGCCACAGTCAGGCCACACGCCGATCGCAAGGGACGAAACTGGCCGCCGGATGTTAAAGAAGACGCCGGGCCCGCGGTCGGCCGGGCGCAGAGATTTGAAGGCACCGGACACGGCCATCCGCTCGTGGCCAGGGAGAGATTTGGAATGAACCGCCCCCGCTCTTTTCACGCCGCCTGGCTCGGGCTGGTCTCGGTCGCCGCGCTGACGCTCGGCGCGGCCGTCGCGTCGGCGCAGACCGAAACCAAACCGGCCGAGACCAAGCCGGCCGCCGAGACGCCGACCCCGCCCGCCGCGGCGACGCCGGCGCCCCCGTCCACGCCCACTCCTGCGACGCCAGCAACACCGGCGCCTCCGCCCGCCGCGACCGAGACACCTGCGACACCACCTCCGCCCGCCGCCCAGGCGCCCGCCGTGCCGCCGGCCGCCAAGGTGCAGACCGCCGATCCGTTCGGCGAGGAGATCACGCTGGAACCGAAGACGGCGGTGATTCTGAAGGGCAAGGCCGGCTGGGACAATGCGTTCGAAAGCCTGATCGAGGCGTTCAAGTCAGTGACGGCGCTGCTCGCCAAGGAAGGCATCAAGCCGAACGGCAATCCGATGATCGTCTACACTTCGACCGACGACAACGGCTTTACCTTCCAGGCCGAGATCCCGGTGCCTGAAGCGCCGAAAACCCTCGGCAAATCCATGAGCATGGGGACGACGCCCGACGGCAAGGCGCTGAAGTTCGTGCATCGCGGCTCCTACGACAACATGGACAACACCTACGAGGCGATCACCAACCACCTCGACGACAAGAAGCTCGAAGCCAAAGACACCTTTGTCGAGGAATACGTCACCGATCCGCTGACCACCGCGGAAGACAAGCTGGTCATCAACGTTTATGTGCCGATGAAATGATGCAGTCCCTTCGCTCGCTGCTTGCCGCCCTCGCCCTCTCCGTGGTCGCCGCCGTGCCGCTGCACGCGCAGACCGCGGCGTCCCAGTTTCAGCCGCCGGCCATCACGGTGACCGGCGAGGCGCGCAAATCGGTCGCGCCCGACATCGCCCAGATCGAGGCCGGCGTCTCCAACATCGCCAAGACCGCCCGCGCCGCCGCCGAGGCCAACAATCTGGCGATGGGCAAGGTGCTGCTGGAGCTGAAGAACACCGGCATCGACGGCAAGGACATCCAGACCTCGCGGCTGTCGATCCAGCCGCAATATGCGTCGTCCAACCGGCCGGGCCCGAGCGAGATCAACGGCTATCAGGCCAGCAACATGGTCACCGTGCAGGTTCGCGACATCGCCCGCGTCGCCGGGCTGATCGACACGCTGGTGCAGGTCGGCGCCAACGAGATCCGCGGCGTCGGCTTTCGCGTCACCAATTCGTCCAAGGTGCTCGACGAGGTCCGCGCCGCAGCGGTCGAGGACGCCCGCCGCAAAGCCGAGATCTATGCCCGCGCCGCCGGCGTCACGCTCGGCGCGCCGCTGCTGATCGCCGAGGAGTCGCAGCCCGGCGCGGTGCCGATGCGCAAGATGGTGATGGCCCAATCCGCCGACGCGCCGGTGGCCCCCGGCGAGGAAACGCTGAGCGTCATCGTGCTGGTGAGCTGGGCGATCAAGACCCCGTAGCTCGGGCACTGCGCCGCCCGATCGAACGCCCGATCGCGGCAGCGTCACGACCGTGTTCCCGTCCGCGCGGCGCGCGCGAAGGGGCGAGCTACTTCATCAGCAGCGTGACGGCGACCGGCACCAGCAGCGCGGTGATCAGCGCGTTCAGGCTCATGGCGATGCCGGCGAACACGCCGGCGATAGCGTCGACCTGGAACGCCCGCGCGGTGCCGATGCCGTGCGAGGCGAGGCCGACCGCAAAGCCGCGGGCGCGAAAATCCCGGATGCCGATCGCGTTCATCAGCGGCGTCACCACGATCGCGCCCATGATGCCGGTGAGGATGACGGCGACGGCGGTCAGCGACGGATCGGCATGCAGCGATTCGCTGATGCCCATCGCGACGCCGGCCGTCACCGATTTCGGCGCCAGCGACAGCACGGCGGTCTCCGGCAGGCCGGCGAGCTGGGCGAGCACCACGACCGAGACGATCGCCGCGATACAGCCGACCACCAGCGCCAGCGCCATCGGCAGGATCGCGGCGACGACCTGACGGCGGTTCTCGTACAGCGGCACCGCCAGCGCCACGGTCGCCGGGCCGAGCAGGAAATGCACGAACTGCGCGCCGCCGAAATACGTCGTGTAGGAGGTCCCGGTCACCCACAGGAAGGCGCCGATGATCCACATCGAATGTAGCACCGGATTGACCAGCGGGTTGCGGCCGGTCGCCTGTGACACCGCGTCGGTCGCCGCATAAACCAGCAGCGTTACCGTCAGCCACAGCAGCGGCGTCTGCGAAAGATAGACCCAGAGCGAAAACGGATTGGCGCTCATCGCGAGCCCCACATCGACAGCAGCCGGGCGGTCACCAGAAAGGTCATTACCGTCACCAGCAGCGTGATCAGCACCGAGCCGGCCAGCACCAGCGCGATGGCGATGCCGTGGGCTTCGAGCAGATCGAGCTGCTGCACCACGCCGACGCCGGCCGGCACGAACAGCAGCGACATGTGCGCCAGCAGGCCTTTCGAGGCGTCCTCGATGCCGTCATTGCGCAGCGGCCCGAGCGCGAGCCAGGCGAAGCGGTCGCGCGCGAGCAGCAGGCAGAGCAGCAGCAGCAGCCCGATCACCGGGCCGGGCAGCGGCAGCGCCAGCGCGCGAACCGCAACTTCGGCCACGAGCTGGCACAGCAGAATCAGGCCGAGACTAGCAATCATCCGTCACCCCGGAGCGTGCGTGAAGCCGCCACGCATGGGGCGTTTCAGCCGGACGTGTCAATTGCCCGGCAGCGGGAGGCCGCACTGCGGCTGGCGAAGCCCTCAGACTTTCAGCCGCTTGTTGCACTCGCTCCAGTAGCCGCCGCCCTTCTGGATCCATTTCAGGCCGCCGGTGGTGTTGGCCGCCTTGTTGGCCTTCCATTGTTCGGCGCAGGTGTGCAGCCGCGCGCGCGCCGCAGGCTCCTTGGCGAATTTGGCGTCCACCGCGGTCGGGTAGGTGGCGGGTCCGGCCGGGGCCGCCGCCGGCTCGGCGGATTTTGCCTTCGGCTTGGCGGCGGATTTGGCTTCCGGTTTGTCCTTGGTCTCTGCAGCCTTGGTATCGGCCGCGGCCGGCGCGGCAGCGGCCTCGTCGCCGCATTGCGCCTTGCGGAAATCGTTCCAGCCCTGGCCGTTCAGCGTCCCGGCGGTCTTGGCGGCCTGATACTTGGCACTGCACTCCTGCGCGGACAGCGCGTAGCTGGGTGAAGCCGAAGCCAGCGCGCAGAGGGCCGTTCCCAGTGCGGCGCCCGCGATCTTGGCAAATTCTGCAGATCTCATCGTCCCGGTCTCCTGGTTTCATGAACCGGCAGCATCCTAGCGCCGCAGTGCGACCTGACAATTGCGAACTGATTAGCTCGCAACCAAATTTCATAGTTGCGGGCCGCGCCGCGAACATGGCCGCGCGCTCGGTTCGCATTTGTCGGCGGTATTTGAATTTGCGATAAGGTTGCGTGTCCGAAAATTCAGCGCTGACCGCCCCTGGCCTGCGGTCCAAAACCCTCAACGTCCTCGAGACGATCGCGATCGGCGCCGCCGGTGGCGGGTTGTCCTATTGGGTCGAGCTTCCGGGCGGACTGATCACCGGCGCGATGGTGGCGGTCGCCGCGGCGGGATTGGCCGGCCGCAAAATGGGTCTGCCGCCGCCGCTGTCCCACATCGTGCTGATGGCGCTCGGCATGTCGCTCGGCTCGATGGTATCGCCGACGATGATCCACAATCTGTCGTCCTATCCGCTGACCATCGGGCTGCTGGCGGTGGCGACGTTCTGCGCGACCTTCGGCAGCAGCATCTATCTGCAGCGCGTCCATGGCTGGGACCGCACCTCGGCGCTGCTCGCCGGCAGCCCCGGCGCGCTGTCGCAGATCATCATGCTGGCGACCGAGCGCAAGGCCGACGTGCCGGGCATCGCCGTGGTGCAGATCATGCGGGTGATCATTCTGACCAGCGCGGTGCCGCTGCTGCTGGCGGCGACCGGGATGATGGCGCATGGGCCGCTGCCGTCGCGCGGGCCGGAGGCGACGCCATTGGTGCTGGTCGAACTGACCATCGTCGCGGTCGGAGCCGCCTTCCTGCTGCGGCTGATCAACTTCCCGGCGAGCTGGATGTTCGGCGCGATGCTCGGCTCCTCGGTGCTGCACGGCTCCGGGCTGGTCGAGGGCACGCTGCCGCAATGGGCCTATCTGCCGGCGCTGGTCGGGATCGGCACGCTGATCGGCTCGCGATTCGGCGCCATCAAGCTGCGGACCATCCTGGGCTACCTCGCTGCGGCGCTGGGCTCGTTCGCGGTCGCGATCGCGATCTCGGGGGTGTTCGTCACCGCCATCATTCTGACCACGCCGGTGCGGGTCGCCGATGTCGTGGTGGCGTTCTCACCCGGCGCGATGGACGCGATGATGGCGCTGGCGCTGACGCTGCACATCGACCCGGTGTTCGTCGGCGCGCATCATCTGTCGCGCTTCATCTACGTGTCGATCGTCACGCCCGGCATCGTGCACTGGTTCGGCCACAGCCCGGACGATCTCGACGATTGACGATCCGGGCAGGGAGCTGCCGTGCTCAGCGCCTGATCCGGGCGATGCCCCAGCCGGCGAGCGCGGCGAGGCCGAGCGACAGCAGCACGTTGTAGCCGGCGAACGACAGGCCGAGAAAACGCCACTGCACTTCGTCGCAGCGGACCACTTTCACCTTGTCGAGCTGTTCGAGCAGGCTGCCGGCCTTGCCGAGATCGAGCACCGGGCCGCTGCAATCGGTCGGGCCGGCCCAGAACTTCCATTCGACGCCGGCGTGATAGGCGCCGAGCCCGGCATTGCCGAGCGCCAGCAGCGCCAGACCGACGGTGAGCAACCACGCCGGAGCCCCGCGCGCGGCCGCGAACGCGAGCAGCGCGGCCAGCGGGATCGCCGCATAATAAGCGTAGCGCTGCTCGAGGCAGAGCGGGCACGGCTTGAAGTCGAGAAACAGCTGAAAATACCAGACGGTCGCGAGCGCTGCGACGGAGACGGCGCCGATCGCGAGCGCGACATTGCGCGCGACGCGCGATGCGCGCGAGGCGGCGACAGGCGTGTCGAGGAAGTCGGCCGTCACGGGGATCTCCGGGTGCGGCAGGGTCGTATCGCGCGGTTGCGGCGGTGTCGAGACGGCGGCCGATCAAACCACGGTGTAGGAGCGGCATGTCGACCGGCCGATCCCGTCGGGTTGACCCGGATTCCCCGCCCGCTATAGTCCCGCCCGCTTCGCGACCGGGCCTTCCCGGCCGCGTAGGCCCCTGTGGCGGAACTGGTAGACGCGCTCGACTCAAAATCGAGTTCCGCAAGGAGTGCTGGTTCGATCCCGGCCAGGGGCACCAATCTGTATCTGAGCAGACGAAGCAACCGGCTCCTCATCGAGTCATCTGCCGTCCGGGGACGTCCCGCGCCCGTTTGGCCAGCGCATTGGCCGGCGCTCCGCATTGATCGCGCACAATGGACTGCGTCGCAGCCCCGGATAGAAACGAATTGACACACTGCTTCGTTCGGTGACTGAATTACATGAGTTAATTAATATTGATGATTTGACGATCCTGGCAGGAGCGAACATTGCTGGGTGGATCTGCCGAAGCACCGGAATTGCCGGGTTTTCCCGAGGCCGGCATCGCGCGCTATCTGAAAAGTTTCGATCCGCCGGGGGCCGTCGTCGCCATTCCGTGGCGACACGATGCGGATCTCGACGGCTACTATCTTCCGTGCAGCGACGCCGGGACGCAGCCGACGCCGGTGATCGTCGGCATCGGCGAAACCTACGGCAAAGGCGCGCTGTTGACCGCGCTGGCGCGCCCCGCCCGTGACCGGCGATTGGCGCTGTTGTGCGTCGATCTCGGCTCTGCGGGGGACACCTCGGTGCAGCGCTGTGCGATCCGCCCCGAGAGCTGTGTTTCCGCGGTGGTCGACTATTTGGTCGAACAGCCGGAGATCGATCCGGCGCGGATCGCGGTGATCGCCGACGGCAGTCCCTCATCGCTGGTGGCCCGGGGCGTCGCGATGGATGGTCGTGTCGCGGCGGCGGTCTGCGATGGCGGGCTGTGGGAGCAATGGGAGCACGCGCAAACGACGCGACTGTCGTCCGGTCTCCACGCCATCGCGCCAAGGCCGATCGCCGCCTCGATTCGTTGCCCGACGCTGATCCCGCTACGGCCGGACAGCGGCATCGATCCGGCCTATGCCCGGCAGCTGCTGGCGAACGGTCGATCGGATCGTCGCAACAACATCTCGGTCGCGGACTATGCGGCGACCGACGCCGGCACGGTCGCAGCGTCGATTCTCGACTGGGTGGACCGACAGCTGAACCGGTCGCCGCGCCGCGGCCCGGTGGCGGTGATCTGAGCTCAGAAGCCCCCGGCGATCTTCAGGCAGGCTTTCTCCAGGCGCAGTTTCAGCTCGGCGAGCTGCGCCGTGACCTGTTCCAGCTCGTCGCTGGGCAGGTCCACGAAGATGAACTCGTTGAGCGACTGCTCCTCCGACGCCAGTCCCGCGATCTGCTTGGCGGCGCGATCGGTCAGCGACAGATTCACCACCCGCGCGTCGGCCTGGTCGGTCAGCCGGCGGAGCAGGCCCTTCTTTTCCAGGATCTTGGACTGGGTGGTGATGAACGAGGAATCGACGTGGATCGCCCTGGCGACGTGGCGCACCGATATACCGGCGCCCTCGTCCAGGCTCTGAACCGTAGTCAGGATCGCGAATTGCGGCCCGCTGATGCCGAGACTTCGGGCGCGAAACTGCCGGATCTCGTCGAGATAGACCGCGATGCTGCCGATCACGGACGTGAATTCTCGGACGGAATGCGAGTCCACCGCGGTCGGCCGTATCGCCAGACCTGCCTTTGCCTTCTTGGGCATTCGCCCTCCGTTCACCTGTCGATGCCGGACTTTATCATATGTTGCACATCGTTTTCTATATCAATGAGGTAGTCGGATGCTGCGCCGATCGACGCCGGGCGAGCGCCCCGCACGGTCCGCCGCCCGGCTCCGGCCGTACACCCGTTTTCGTGCTGTCGGGCGAAGCGAGCCGATTCCGGGGGCAATTCGGGCGCGATTTTTCAGATCGAGCAATGCGTTACTTGCCGTCCGAGGTGGTCCTCGGCGCAAGCCGGCACTACCCGAGTCTGTTGCGCAAATACAACGACAATTACGAAACAGTTAGATGACTAGATAAACAATTTCCATCAGCTGATGAAATCAATCATGATTAGTTCCGACGGGTGGGGCATAGCGAATCGTCCCGTTGAGAAGCGTGTTCGGCGGAACGCCGGCACCCATCGAAGCACAGGGTCGCCTGGGGCCATGACCTGCAGGACCGAGACCTTTACGCACAGTTACTCTGGAGGGCTGTACATGAATTCGATTAAGCGACTGGCACTCGGCTCCGCCGCGGCACTCTTCGCCGTCGGCAGCGCGCAGGCGGCTGATCTTCCGCTCAAGGCGAAGGCCGTTGAATACGTCAAGATCTGCTCGATCTACGGCGCGGGCTTCTACTACATCCCCGGCACGGACACCTGCATCAAGCTCGGCGGCTATCTGCGCGCCGACGCGACGCTGTACGGCTCCGGCGCCTATAACGCGCCCGCCTGGGCTGGCGCCGCCGGTCAGAAGAACCGCTTCGCGAACAACTTCATCTTCCGTTCGCGTCAGGACATCAACATCGACACCCGCACCGCGACCGAATACGGCGTGGTCCGCACCTATTTCGACGCGACCTTCAACTGGACCTCGGGCGACGCGGTCGCCGGCGGCACGCTCGGCGTCTACTACGCCTTCGTGCAGTTCGCCGGCTTCACCTTCGGTAAGGCGGTGTCGCAGTTCGACACGCCCTGGACCGGTTATCCGGGCAACAACACCTCGTTCCTGATCGGCGGCTACGACGACGTCACCGGCATCAACCAGATCTCCTACACCGCCGAGTTCGGCAACGGCGTGTCGGGCTCGATCTCGCTGGAAGATCCGTCGTCCTATCTGCAGTCCAATCTGTGGAACGCGACCGGCCTGACCGCGACGGGCTTCCCGACCGGCGTCAATGGCGTCAGCTCCTATGCGGGCGTCGCCGTGCCGGATATCGTCGGCAAGGTCCGCGTCGACCAGGCCTGGGGCCTGTTCCAGGTGTCGGCCGCAGCCCACCAGGTTCGCGCCAGCTACTACACGCCGGCGCTCGAAACGTCGGGTCATCCGAGCGACACTTGGGGCTACGCCGTGCAGGCCGCCCTGTCGCTCAAGAACCTGCCGACCGGCCCCGGCGACAGCATCAACTTGACCGCCACCTACTCGAACGGCGCCACCCGCTACGTCATCGGCGGCGTCAGCCCGAACACCTTCGCGATCTACGGCAGCTCGGGCATCCCCGGCGTGTATCAGAGCATCGCGTTTGGCGGCGCGGGTGACGGCACCTTCACCGGCACCAACAACATCAACGGCAGCGCGATCTCGAAGACCAACGCCTGGGCCGTTCGCGGCGCGTTCAACCACAACTGGAACCCCTACTGGTCGACCTCGCTGTTCGGTTCGTACAGCGTGATCGACTACAACGGCACCGCGACCGCGATGATCTGCGGCTCGGCCACGGCACTGATCGCTGGCGTCGGCGTCTGCAACCCGGACTTCGCCATCGCCCAGATCGGCACCGTCACCCGCTGGACCCCGGTCAAGAACCTGACGTTCTCGGGCGAAGTGATGTACACCTATCTCGACCAGAAGCAGACCGGTGTGGTCGCGCTCCCGGCGATCGCGACCAAGCCGGCCGCTCTGTACGAATTCAAGGACCAGAACGTCTGGAGCGGCAACCTCCGCGTTCAGCGCACGTTCTGATCGCAGATTTCCGAGCGACGGACCTTCGAACCCCGGCGGGTAACCGCCGGGGTTTTTTCGTGAGGCGATCTGGAAATTGTCCGGGTCTCGACCAGACTGACGACGCCACGGCATGATCGGTACACGGATGATCCGGCGACACGATCAGCGCAGACGAGCCGTCGAAAAACTCGTTCGATGACTAACTCATCTATTGAACTCAGTGAAAATGCTCATATACTTCGAAGGTGCACGGCGTTGATCCGTCGCGCACCAGCGAAGGAGATCGCAGAGCTACTTTCTCATGTATTACCTCCAAGAAACCTCCGGCAATGCCCTGCCGGAGGTTTTCGAGTTTCTGGAGCTCCGCCGCTTCGGACTCACCTGCTCGCCAGTGGCGACGATCCGCAGTGAGCGCTTCCGCAGCCTCTGTTCCGTGACGCGGCTCGCCGGCGACGGCTGGAGAACGTCGTTTCCCTCAGCTGACACGGCCGCGCCTTCCATGCGGCCCAGCATTGCAATCACAGCATATCGTTCTGGCCCTGCGCCGAGGCTATCCGCGCCTTCGCGCGCAGACCGGCGCGCCAGCAGAGAAGATGAAGAATCAATGACCTAGCGAGACCCGCTGCCCCGCGTGCGGATCAGGTGTCGCAACGCCTGCGGAATGCCGCATTGCAGCATCCTCCGGCCTTCGCCGTTGGTTGCATGGCCCTTTTCGGCGAACCGATTAGACGAATCGGATCAACCACTTCAGCGGGCGGGCCTGTCCGCGATCAGAAAGAGCCGTGATGGTCGTCCCCACCTCCCGCGTCCTCGCTCCCCACCTCCGCTCGAAGATCATGACCGCGGCGGATGCCGCCGCGCAGATCCCCTCCGGCGCCAATGTCGGCATGAGCGGCTTCACCGGCGCGGGCTATCCGAAGCTGCTGCCGCTGGCGCTGGCCGAGCGCATCAATGCCCATCACGCCCGCGGGCAGAAATTCAAGGTCAGCGTCTGGACCGGCGCGTCGACCGCGCCCGAGCTCGACGGCGCGCTCGCCAAGGTCGACGGCATCGAGATGCGGCTGCCGTATCAGTCCGATCCGACCTGCCGCAAACGCATCAATGCCGGGCGGATGGAGTACATCGACATCCATTTGTCGCACGTCGCCCAGCACGTCTGGTTCGGCTTCCTCGGCAAGCTCGACGTCGCGATCGTCGAGGTCGCCGGCATCCGCGAGGACGGCAGCCTGATCCCGTCGTCGTCGATCGGCAACAACAAGACCTGGCTCGATCTCGCCGACAAGGTGATCCTCGAAGTCAACGCCTGGCAGGACATCCGCCTCGAAGGCATGCACGACGTGTACTACGGCACGCAGCTGCCGCCGCACCGCCGACCGATCCCAATCGTCGCCTCCGGCGACCGCATCGGCGAGCAGTATCTGCGCTGCGACCCGGCCAAGATCGTCGCCATCGTCGAGACCAATCTGCCGGACCGCAATTCCGCGTTCTCGGCGCCGGACGAGGCATCGCAGGCGATCGCCGAGCACATCCTAGAATTCCTCGGCCACGAGGTGAAGAAAGGCCGGCTGCCGCCGAACCTGCTGCCGCTGCAGTCCGGCGTCGGCAACGTCGCCAATGCGGTGATGGCCGGGCTGGAGAACGGCCCGTTCGACAACATGACCGCCTACACCGAAGTGCTGCAGGACGGCATGCTGCAGCTGCTGCGCAAGGGCAAGCTGGCCCACGCCTCGGCCACCGCGCTGTCGCTGTCGCCGGACGGCTACGACGAATTCCTGCGCAACCTCGATTTCTATCGCGAGCGCATCGTGCTGCGGCCGCAGGAAATCTCCAACCATCCGGAAGTGATCCGCCGGCTCGGCGTGATCGCGATGAACGGGCTGATCGAGGCCGACATCTACGGCAACGTCAATTCGACCCATATCACCGGCACCAGCATCATGAACGGCATCGGCGGCTCGGGCGATTTCGCCCGCAACTCCTATCTGTCGTTCTTCATGACACCGTCGGCCGCCAAGGGCGGCAAGATCTCCTGCATCGTGCCGATGGCGTCGCATGTCGACCACACCGAGCACGACGTCCAGGTGATCGTCACCGAGCAGGGCCTGGCCGACCTGCGCGGCCTGTCGCCGAAGCAGCGCGCCAAGGTGATCATCGAGAACTGCGCGCACCCGACCTTCCGGCCGGCGCTGAAGGAATACTTCAAGCGCGCGCTGGAATACTCGCCCGGCCTGCACACCCCGCACATCCTCGACGAAGCGCTGACCTTCCTGCCGAACTGGATGGCCAACAAGGCGGCGCGGGAAGCCTGGCGCGAGGACGCCGTGGTGCAGGCCGACGTGTGGCGGTGAACGTACTGCGATAGTACCCGCACTGCCCTCATCCTGAGGAGCGGCCTCTTGGCCGCGTCTCGAAGGATGAGTTAGTACTACTGCGTCATAAGTTTCCGCCACCGGCTTGATGCTGCGGCGAGGCCACAACAGGGGCATCGCGGCAGGGTTTTGGCAAGTGCGCGGATCAGGAGCAGACGCATGGTTGCGATCGAGTTCGGGAGG
>JACRJB010000049.1 GCA_016215605.1 Rhodopseudomonas palustris | reverse complement strand
TGCGCGTCGCCCAGAAGCGCACCATCGATGCTGCTTGCGACTACATCGGCTACCTCGTCGGCACAATTCCCGCCGCCGAATGCAGCAACTATTTCAGCAACGCTGGATACGGTTCTATCAAAACATGAAACGCTCTAGCCCCAAGCACAGCGCGCTCCCTCGCCCCGCGCTTGCGGGGAGAGGGTTGGGGTGAGGGGCGACGCGGGCACTGAGTCTCGGCCTCGCGGAGACGCCCCCTCACCCGCCCGGCTTCGCCGGTCGACCTCTCCCCGCGCGCGGGGAGAGGTTAGTCCGTGCTCGTTGCTCTGGATTGCTTCGCTACGCTCGCAATGACGGCAAGCGGTCAGTTCACCCCACCCTGTCACGCATCCCGCTGCGCGGGCTGCGGGACGACCCTCCCCCTCCAGGGGAGGGTTGAAGAGGCGGTGCGCACAGCGGCGCTCACGCCGGCGTCGCGGCTGCCGCGGCTTTCTTCTTGGCGAACTGATCGTAGGCCTCGACCGCTTGCGCGGCGTACATCACGCTGGGGCCGGCGCCCATGTAGATCGCCATGCCCATCGTCTCCATGATCTCGTCGCGGCTGGCGCCCTGCTTCACCGCGGCCTCGGCGTGGAAGCCGATGCAGCCGTCGCAGCGGGTGGCGACCGAGATCGCCAGCGCGATCAGCTCCTTGGTCTTGGTGTCGAGCGCGTCGGCTTTGAGCGCCGCCTGCGCGATCGCGGAAAAGCCCTTCATCACGTCCGGCGCGCCGGCGCGCACTTCGCGCAGCGCGGTCGACAGTTCGCCGGTCAAATCGATCCAGTTCTTGTGCATGGTCTCACCTGAAAGAGAATAGCTCCCGGGACCGGGCCGTAGCCGATTCCGGGAGCTTCACCAAACCGCCGCGGCTCAGGGCTGCTTGGCGGGGCAGGTCCGGATGCCGAGCAGCGTATAGGCCGGGCAGAAGCCGATCGCGGCGGTGAGCAGCGGCACCACGCCGATCCACGCCCAGATCGGGCCGCCGGTCAGCGCCCAATAGATCAGGCCGGCGCCGACGATGGCGCGCAGCAGGCGGTCGATCATTCCCACGTTGACAGTCATCTTGATTCCCCTCGCTTGGTTGAGTGACACCGTGGTTCTACGAGCGGTCGACGTCGCGGTCTGTGACGAAGTCACCAGGCCGAAAAGACGGCTCAGCGGCCGGTCTGCGCCGCCGCCCGGAGCGGGGCGGCATTGCGTAGTTCGACCCGGCCGCGGCCGAGGCTGACCCAGCCGCGGCGCTCGAACGTCTTGAGATGGCGGCTGACGACCTCGCGGGCGGAGCCGATCTCGGCGGCGAGCTGCTGGTGGGTGATCGACAATTCCAGGCCGCCGCCTGCCAGCGTCAGCAGCCGGGCCGCGAGCCTCTGCTCGATCGAGGCGAAGGCGACGTTCTGGATCACCGCCATCAGGTCGGCCATCCGCGCCGCCTGGGCGTTGAACACGAAGCTGCGGAATTGCGCCGAGCGCGCCATCAGGTCATTGAAGGTCGCGGCCGGCAGCGCCATCGCATGGACCGGCGTTTCGGTGACCGCGAAGGCGCTGTAGGCGTCGGACGCCAGCAGCGCCAGCGTGGTCAGGATGCAGAGACTGCCCGGACCGAGCCGGTACAGCACGATTTCGTTGCCCTCGGCGTCGAGCTGATACACCCGTACGCCGCCGTCGATCACCAGGATGAAGGCGTTGCACGGCTCGCCGGGCGCGTACACCGTGGTGCCGGCGGGCGCATGCATCGCCATCGCGCCGCCGACCAGCGGCGCGCGTTCGCCGTCGGGCATTCCGGCCAGAGCCGGGAAACGCTGCAACCAGCCGAGATCGGGCAAGCTCATCGCGACCGCCGTTCACCGCACCAGGCCCATCTATGCGGCATCACGGCCGCCGCTCGATTGACCCCTGTCAATCGGCACGGGCGGCGAACCGCCGCGGCTCAGCGGCCGGCGGCAACTCGCTGCTGGCGCCAATACCGCGCGCGCAGCCGCGGCGCGATCATCCAGGCCAGCGGCGCCGAGACGACGAAACTGGCGACCACGACGATCGGAATGAGGTCGGTGGCGTAGCGCGCCAGCGACGGCACCGTGAGCACCGAGACCAGGCCGACGCCGAACACGACGGCATTGACCATCAGGAACACCAGCGCCGCGATTTGAAAGCGGATCGACATTGCAAACCTCCTGTTTGCAGGTCAAACCCCGGCACGCGGGCTGGTTCCGCGCCCGTGCGGGCCCGGTTTGCCGCAGGCGACGGAACCGTTGCTCTGTTCGTCGGGCTGGCGCAGGCCGGCGCGCCGAGGGATACACACGCTTCAGCACGGACAGGGTGGCGATCGATGGGTTTGGGAGTGGAACGCAAGCTGCAGCGCTGGCTCGACGATCACGGCCTGCCGGCGATCATCGCCGCGGTGCTCGGCGTGATCGTGGCGCTGGCGCTGATCCTGGTGGTCGGCGGCTATTGGCTGGTGACGCCTTGACGGCCACGCCGGCCGCGACCGCGCTGCGCATTCACGGCGGCCGGGTCGATCTCGCCGCCCGCCTCTATCCCGACTCGCCGCAGCCCTGGATCGATCTGTCGACCGGGATCAATCCGGTCGCCTATCCGATCCCGCGGATCGCCACCGAAGCGTTCGCGCGGCTGCCGCTCACGGCGGAGCTCGACGATCTGGTCGCGGCCGCGGCGGAGGCCTACGGCCTGCCGGCCGGCGCCACGATGCTGCCGGCGCCGGGCAGCGAAATCGCGATCCGGCTGGCGCCGCGCGTGCTGACCGCGGCCGGATCGACCGCACAGGTCGGCATCCTGGCGCCGACCTACGGGTCGCACGGCGCAGCCTGGCGTGCCGCGGGGGCTGCGGTGCACGACCTCGGCGCGTTGCCCGACCCGCAGGCGCCGTTCGACGTCGTGGTGCTGGTGAACCCCAACAACCCGAACGGACGGCTGATCGCACCGGCGGCGCTCGCCGCCTTCGCGGCGCGCTGGACCTCGGCCGGCAAGCGCCTGGTGGTCGACGAGGCGTTCGGCGATCTTCGCCCGGAGATGTCGCTGCTGCGCGGCGCGGCGTTGCCGCGCGGCGTGGTGGTGCTGCGCTCGTTGGGAAAATTCTTCGGGCTGGCCGGGCTGCGGCTCGGCTTCGTCGCGGTGAATGCCGACGAGGCCGCACCGTGGCGCGATCTGCTCGGCGACTGGGCGGCCTCCGGGCCCGCCTGCGCGATCGCGACGCTGGCGCTTCGCGACCGGGCGTGGAGCGAGGCCACCCGCAGCCGGCTGGCGGAGGATCGCCGCCGGCTCGACCGGACGCTGGCGACCGCGGGGCTGGCCGCGCGCGGCGGCACCGATCTGTTCGGACTGTACCAGAGCGCGGACGACAGCGACCTGGTCGATCGCTTCGCGCGCGCCGGGATTCTCGTCAGGGGCTTCGACCACAGCCCGCGGCAGTATCGTTTCGGCCTGCCGGCCGACGAGCCGGCCTGGCAACGGCTGCAACAGAACTGCGCGCAGCTGGCGGGCTGATCGCGTTCAGCCCACCGCGGCTGCGACAGCCGGACGGGCTCAGGCCGCCCGGCGCATCGAGGGTTTGCGGACCGGCGGAGCCGGGGCGCGGGCGACGGCTCTGGCCGCGCGGCGGTCGAAAGCATCGCCGCAGGTCAGCAGCACCAGACCGGACAGGCCGGCGGCGGAGCCGATCAGCCCAAGCGTGATCACCAGCGGATAGCCGATGATGGCGATGGCGCCGACCAGCAGGACGACGGCGTTGAAAGCGAAGAAATATTTGGCCTCCGGGGTGCCGTGGACGGCATCCTTCACCAGCCAGCCGATCACCGGCACATAATAGAACATCCGAATCGGGGCTTTCACATCCATGCTCCTGCGGTTACGCGTCGATCCGGCCGGTCGGCGGAGATCGCGGCCGACGGCCGAACGCTTCCGCTTTTCAATCCGAACTGGATCGGATCATTCACTTGATCGCGGTGCAGCAATTGTCAATCGGCCAAGCTGTCCATCCGTATTGAAACGCAGTCGCAAAGCGCGGAGGCGGCATTTTAATACCGTCATCGTGGGCGACCGACGACCGGGGCTCTAACGGATGGTTGTCAATTCCCGTCGAATTTTGCGGACGGGTTCACTCCAGCTGCCGGGCAGCGTTGCAGGAGCGTCGCGACGGGCAGTGCCTCGCCCCCGCCGGCGCCTGCCGGGACTGCCGCCCCGGGCCGCGCCCGACATCACACCTTCGCGTAGTTGAGCGGCAGCGCCGTGGAATATTTGATCGTCTCCATCGCGAAGCTCGAACTGACGTCGAACAATTCGGCGGCGCTGATCAGCCGCTTGTAGACGTTGTCGTAGGCTGCGACGTCCGGCACCACGATGCGGAGCAGATAGTCGACTTCGCCGCTCATCCGGTAGAATTCGGTGACTTCCGGGATCTTGGCGATCTCGCGCGCGAACGTCGTCATCCATTTGCTGTGATGCTTGTTGGTCTTCAGCGTGACGAACACCGTCACCGGCACGTTGACCAGATTGGCGTCGAGCAGCGCGACCCGGCGGCGGATGATCTTGTTCTCGATCAGCGCCTGGATCCGTCGCCAGCACGGCGAGGTCGACAGTCCCGCCTTCTCGGCCACCGCCGCGACCGGCATCGTGGCGTCTTCCTGCAAACACCCGAGTATCTTGAGATCGATGCGATCCATCAGCGACCTGCCTCTGCCGCGCGTCTGCGCCGTTGCGGATGCATTGCACAATGGATGCCGCGAGCCAAACGCGCAATCGGCGCGGCCTCAACCGATCTGCGGGCCGATATCCGACGCCAGTGCGGCCGGGTCGGCGCTGTCGACCCGGCGTGCGAGCCGGCCGCCGCCGAGGGCGAAATCGACCGCCGCATCGGCGTGCAGCAGCGTCGTGTCGAAGGCCGGCAGATCAATGTTTTCCGGCCGGAGCAACAGGCCGATTTCGGTGCAGCCGAGAATCACGCTGTCGGCGCCGGCGGCACGACCGCGCGCGATGATCTCCAGGTAGCGCTGCCGCGAGTCGTCGCGGATGATGCCGCAGCACAGTTCGCCGAAGATGATGTCGTGCACCGCGGTGCGGTCGTCGGCTTCCGGCACCAGCGGGACGAGGCCGTGGCGGCGGCTCATCCGCTCGCGATAGAAATCGTGTTCCATGGTGTAGCGCGTCGCCAGCAGCAGCGGCCGGCGGGCGCCGGCGGCCTTCAGCTGCTGGGCGCAGACGTCGATGATGTTGAGCAGCGGAATTTCGATCGCGCTCTGCACCGCGTCGGCGATCTTGTGCATGGTGTTGGTGCAGATCAGCACGCAATCGGCGCCCGCGGCCTCGAGGTCGCGCGCGATCTTCTGCAGCATGCGGGTGGCGCCGTCCCAGTCGCCGGCGGTCTGCATCGCCACGATGCTGTCGAAATCGACCGACCGCAGCAGGATCTCGGCGGAATGCAGCCCGCCGCAGACGCTGCGCACCCGTTCGTTGAGCCGGCGATAATACACCGCCGTGCTTTCCCAGCTCATGCCGCCGATCAGGCCGATCGTCTTCATTGTCCGTCCCCGCGCAAATGTCGCAATGATCGCCCGGCGGAATATCAACGTCGCGCGCCGCGGGGCCCGTCATCGAAGCTGCCGCAAATCTAGCACCGGGCGGCGGTGAACGGTTTTCGTTGTGGCGACGCGCGGAACGCTCACGTGGAAATCAATTTCTGAGAAATGGGATATTCCGGTGTCGGATTCCAATTCGAGAGATCATCCATACTCTGATTCTATAAACGGGACCGCTTTTGAAATTCTGCGTCATGGCCGGGCTTGTCCCGGCCATCCACGCTCTTGATCACATCGGACGCTGCTAAGGCGTGGATGCCCGGGACGAGCCCGGGCATGACGCGTGGAGAGGTGCGGCCCGTTTGCTGTCGCGCTCCCGCAATGCCGGCCTTCGACGTCGGCCTTCGACAACGCCTCGCGTTCGTGTCTATAAAGGACCCGCAACCATCCAGTCAGGATGGGGAAACGCGATGATCACATCGGGAGGAATAACGATGGAATTGGCCTATGTGCCCCGCCAGACCCCCTACACCCTTGCGCCGGAAGACGAGCTGAACGATCTGCGGATGTCGGAGCAGGTCCGGCCGCTCTACGACCACGTCAAGAAGTTCATCGCCGAAACCGTCGTGCCGATGTCGCACGAATTCGAGGCGGCCGAGGCGAAGAACAAGGATCGCTGGTCGTTCTCGCCCGAGCAGCTGGAGATTCTCGGCAAGGCCAAGAACAAGGCCAAGGAAGTCGGCCTCTGGAACTTCTTCCTCCCCGACGCCGAAACCGGCGAAGGCCTGAAGAATCTCGACTACGCCTACATCGCGTCCGAGCTCGGCAAGGCGCCGCTGGCTTCCGAGGTGATGAACTGCTCGGCGCCCGACACCGGCAACATGGAAGTGCTGGAACGGGTCGGCACGCCGGCGCAGAAGGAGAAGTGGCTGAAGCCGCTGCTCAACGGTGAAATCCGTTCGGCCTATGTGATGACCGAGCCGAACGTCGCCTCCTCGGACGCCAAGAACGTCTCGACCTCGGCCGTGCTCGACGGCAACGAGTGGGTGATCAACGGCGAGAAGTACTACATCTCCGGCCTCGGCGATCCGCGCTGCAAGATCATGATCGTCATGGTCAAGACCGATCCGACCGCCGCGCCCAGCAAGCAGCAGTCGCAGATCCTGGTGCCGGTCGACACCCCCGGCGTCGAGGTGCTCGGCCCGATGCACGTGTTCGGCCACGATCACGCGCCGCGCGGCCACATGCACATGCGCTTCAACAATGTGCGCGTGCCGAAGGAGAACATCCTGCTCGGCGAGGGCCGCGGCTTCGAGATCTCGCAGCTCCGACTCGGCCCCGGCCGCATCCATCACTGCATGCGCACCATCGGCAAGGCCGAGAAGGCGCTCGACATGATGGTGGCGCGCGGTCTGACGCGTGAAGCGTTCGGCCAGAAGATCGCGCATCTCGGCGGCAATCTGCAGATCATCGCGCAGGCCCGCTGCGAGATCGAGGCGATGCGGCTGATGGTGCTGAAGGCCGCCAAGGCGATGGACGTGCTCGGCAACAAGGAGGCCCGGATCTGGGTCAGCATGGTCAAGGCCATGGTGCCCGAGCGCGCCTGCAAGATCATCGACCAGGCGATCCAGATGCACGGCGCCACCGGCATCTCGCAATGGACCCCGCTGGCCGAGATGTACACCGACGTCCGCCATTTGCGCTTCGCCGACGGCCCGGACGAAGTGCACTGGATGGTGGTCGGCCGGCACGAACTGAAGCTGTAAGGACAGCCCCCGCCTCCTCATGAAGCCCCGGTTCTGCCCAGAACCGGGGCTTTCTATTTGCGCCCAAGGCTACCAACGTCATTGCGAGCGAAGCGAAGCAATCCAGCTTCGTGCACCGGGCTGGATTGCTTCGTCGCTACGCTCCTCGCAATGACGAAGAACTCGCGCACTCCTCAATCCTTGAACACCACCGTCTTCGAGCCGTTGACGATGACGCGGCCGTCGACGTGCCAGGTGATGGCGCGGGCGAGGACGCGGCGTTCGATTTCGCGGCCCTTGCGCACCAGATCCTCGACGCAATTGTGATGGCTGATGCGCTCGACGTCCTGCTCGATGATCGGGCCTTCGTCGAGATCGGGCGTGACGTAATGCGCGGTAGCGCCGATCAGCTTGACGCCGCGGGCGAACGCCTGGTGATACGGCCGCGCGCCCTTGAAGCCCGGCAAAAACGAATGGTGGATGTTGATGCAGCGGCCGGCGAGCTTGGCGCACAGCCCGTCCGACAGCACCTGCATGTAGCGGGCAAGCACCACGAGATCGGTGTTGGCGGCGCGGATCAGTTCCCAGACCTGCGCCTCCTGCTCCATCTTGGTCGGCTTGGTGACCGGCAGATAGTGGAACGGGATGCCGTCGAGATCGAGATGCGCGTAGGTCTCGCGCGGATGGTTGGCGATCACGCCGGCGATGTCCATCGCGATCTCGCCGGTGCGCCAGCGATACAGCAGGTCGGCGAGGCAGTGATCGAACTTCGACACCAGGATCATCACCCGCTGCTTTTCGCTGAGGCTGCGCATCGTCCAGCTGATGCCGAACTCGTTCGCGACCGGCTCGAACGCTGCCTTCAGCGCCGCGATGCTGGCGTCCGGCTTCAGGATCGCGAACCGCATCCGCATGAAGAACAGATGCGTCTCGGCATCGTTGAACTGATGCGCCTCGACGACATTGCAGCCGGAGTCGAACAGCAGCTTGGCGACCGCGGCGACGATTCCCGGCTGGTCGCGGCAGGACAGCGAGAGGACGACATTGGTGTGGGGCATCGGAACACTCCATGCAGAAGCGCGCGGGGAATCCGCGTCAAAGGCAAAATCAGGCGAGAGGCTTCAACCTCGATCGGGCGCGACCGCGAGGCCGCCGGCGGCCGCGGAGGTGTCGAGCCAGTGCAGAAATCCGCCGACCAGGCTGCGCGCCACCGCGATCGCAAAGCCGCCGTCGCCGGTCGCCCAGATCGTCGCGCCGACGTGGTGGACGCTGGTCACCGCGGCGCCGTCGGCGCCGAACGCGGCGCAATCGATCTGGAAGCCTTTTTCCAGCACCGATAGCACGGCCGGTCCGGACAGGTGCAACAGCGCAAGGCCGTCGGATTGCTCGACCACCGAGGCGAGGCCGGCGAGCTGCGCGGCGAGCGCGGTGACGAAACCCGCGTCCGGCTGCTGCGAGATCGCCAGCCACTTGCCCGGGCCGATGCCGACGAAGGTGACGCCCGCGGCGCCGACGCGCTTCGACGCATCGCGCAGCGCAACGCCATAGGCGGCCTGCACGCGCGCCGAGAGTTCGGCGAACTTGCCCTTGCGCGCCATCACGGTGGCGATGCCACGGCGCTCGATCGGCGTCGCGGTGACGCCGTCGCCGACGCCGCGCGGGGCGAGGGCTCGCCAGGGGCTCTGATCCATCAGCTCAGCCACGCAGCCGCCCTCCTTCCGGATCGATGAACACCGGCGACACGATCTCGGCTTCGAAGTCCGCCGAGCGGATCGGATCGAACACGCGGATGCGCTCGCCGATCCGCTCCGGGCCGCGCGACAGCAGCGCCAGCGCGATCCAGTGGCCGAGCGAGGGACTGAACGCCGACGAGGTGACGAAGCCCTGATCTGTCTCGGGCGACGGCGTCGCGCCGGGCGCGAACAGATGCGCGCCGTTGCGCAGGCGATCGTTGCGATCGACCGGACGCAGACCGACCAGCGTCGGCCGCGCCGGATCGACCAGCGCCGGACGGCCCGCCATCACCCGGCCGACATAGTCCTTCTTGGTCGACATCATCCGGCCGAGCCCGAGATCGCGCGCCACGGTCTGGCCGTTGAGTTCGTTGCCGGCGGCGTGCCCCTTCTCGATGCGCATCACGCCGAGCGCCTCGGTGCCGTAGGGCACCACGCCGAGGCCGTCGCCCGCGACCATCAGCGCGCGCATCAGCGCATCGCCATACCCCGCCGGCACCGCGATCTCGTAGGCGAGTTCGCCGGAGAACGAGATCCGGAACAGCCGCGCCGGCACGGCGCCGAGCTGATATTCGCCGCACCCCATATAGGGCAACGCCGCGTCCGACAGATCGGCGCTGTCGCCGAACAGCTTCCGCAACAGTACGCGCGCCTGCGGACCGGCGACCGACACCTGCGCCCATTGCTCGGTGACCGAGACCATCTGCACGTCGAGTTCAGGCCACAGCACCTGATGGCAGAACTCCAGATGCTGCATCACCTTCACGGCGTTCGCCGTGGTGGTCGACATCACGTAGTGATCGTCGGCCAGCCGCGCGGTGGTGCCGTCGTCCATGACGAAGCCGTCCTCGCGCAGCATCACGCCGTAGCGCACCTTGCCGACCGCAAGCGTCGAGAAGGTGTTGATGTAGACTCGGTCGAGGAACGTGCCGACATCGGCGCCGCACAGCGCGATCTTGCCGAGGGTGGAAACGTCGCAGATGCCGACGGCGCTGCGCACCGCGGTGACTTCGCGCATCACGCTGGTGAGCCAGTCGGTCTCGCCGGGCTTTGTAAACCACTGCGCGCGCAGCCACTGCCCGGTCTCGACGAAACTGGCGCCCTGTTCGGTCGCCCAGTCGTGACTCGCAGTCAGCCGCGTCGGCTTGAAGTGCTTGCCGGTCGAGAGCCCGCCGAACGCGCCGATCGCCACCGGCACCTGCGGCGGCCGGGCGCGCGTGGTGCCTGCCGCCGGGATACTCCGCTCGGTGAGCGCGGCCATCATCGCCAGGCCGACGACGTTGGAGGTCTTGCCCTGGTCGGTCGCCATGCCGAGCGTGGTGTAGCGCTTGAGATGCTCGACCGAGCGGAAGCCCTCGCGCGCCGAGATCGCGATGTCGTCGGCGGTGACGTCGTTCTGCAGATCGACGAACGCCTTGCTGCTGGCGCCCGCGACCTGCCACGTCGGCGACACCGCGAAGGCCTCGTCACTGGCGCGATAGGTCGGCTGCGACGCGCCGGCATGGCCGCAGCGTGCCGCCGCGGCCGCGCCCCAGCGCACACCATCCTCCAGCGCCTGCGCCAGCGTGAAGCGGCCGGCGGCGGCGCCGGCGATGGTCATCGCCTTCGGCGCACCGGCGGCGAGAAACGCCGAGGTCTCGGGATTCCATTCGCCCTTGCCGCCGAGATGGGTGGCGAGCGCGATGTTCGGATTCCAGCCGCCCGAGACGGCGAGGAGATCGGCCTCGTATCTGTGGCGCTTGCCATCCTGTTCGGCGACTTCGACCGCGCGCAGCCGTTGGCCGCCGATCGCATCGGTGACGCTGGCGCCGAGACACACCGGCACGTTCCCGGCCAGCGCCCGCACGGCCGAAGCGACTTCGCGGCGCGGATCGACCACCGCGGCGATGCCGACGCCGGCGCGCGTCAGATCGGCGACGCTGCGCCAGCCGTCGTCGCTCGAGGTGAACACCACCGCGCGCTGGCCCGGCGCCGCTGCGAAGCGGTTGACGTAAGTCCGCGCCGCGGAGGCCAGCATCACCCCGGGGCGGTCGTTGCCGCCGAACACGATCGGCCGCTCGATCGCGCCGGTCGCCAGCAGCATCTCGCGCGGCACGATCTTCCACAGCCGCTGCCGCGGCGTGAACGCCGGCGGCACCGGCAGATGATCGGCGACACGCTCCAGCACGCCGACTTCGTCGTCATACACGCCGAAGACACTGGCCCGGCGCAGGATGCGGACGTTGGCGAGCGAAGCCAGTTCGGCCTCCGCCTGCTCAACCCAGCTGGCGCCCGAGACGCCGTCGATCTCGCAGACCTCGGACAACAGCCGGCCACCGAGGCGGAAATCCTCTTCGACCAGGATCACCCGCGCGCCGGCGCGGCCGGCGGCGAGCGCGGCGGCGAGGCCGGCGGGGCCTGCGCCGATGATCAGCAGATCGCAGAACGCGGTGGCCTTCTCATACGTGTCGGGATCGGGCTCGCCGCTGAGGTGGCCGAGGCCGGCGGAGCGGCGGATCAACGGCTCGTACAGCTTCTCCCAGAACGACGCCGGCCACATGAAGGTCTTGTAGTAGAAGCCGGCGACGATCAGCGGCGAGGCGAGCTGATGCACCGCGCGCAGATCGAAGGCGAGCGACGGCCAGCGGTTCTGGCTGTGCGCCTCGAGCCCGTCGTAGAGCTCGACCGTGGTCGCCTTGGTGTTCGGCTCGCGCCGCGCGCCACTGCGTAGTTCGACCAGCGCGTTCGGCTCTTCCGGCCCCGCCGTGAAGATGCCGCGCGGGCGATGATATTTGAACGACCGGCCGACCAGCCGGGTGCCGCTGGCGACCAGCGCGGACGCCAGCGTGTCGCCGGCATAACCCGTCATCGACTTGCCGTCGAAGCTGAAGCGCAGCGGCTTGCTGCGATCGATCAGGCCGCCGCTGACGCGTGAAGGCGTACTCATCGGCGGGCCTCCGCGGCGGCGAGGGCGACATCGAGAATCTCGTGCGTCGATGGATTGCGCGTCACCACGAGCCAGCTACGGCAGCCGGAGCCGTGATACCACAGCCCGCGATGCGGCCCGGCCGGATTGTCGCGCAGATAGACGTAGTCGAAGAACGCGGCCTCGACCGCGGCGGGCTCGCCGGCCGGATCGGGACGCTGCGGCGCGGCGTCGCCGAGATAGCTGAATTCGGAGACGTCGCGCGAACCGCAATACGGGCAGGAGATTCTCATCGCGCCCTCAATGCAGGTTCGGTTGGGCGCCCTGGCCCTTTTCGTCGATCACCGCGCCGCGCGCGAAGCGGTCGAGCCGCAATTCGGTCGCGGCCGGATGCGGCTCGTCGCGCGCGAGCAGATGCGCGAACACCAGGCCGGACCCGGGCGTCGCCTTGAAGCCCCCGTAGTTCCAGCCGGCGTTGAGATACAGCCCCTGCGTCGGCGTGCGGTCGATGATCGGCGAGCCGTCCATCGACATGTCGCACAGGCCGGCCCATGTCCGCAGAATGCGGGCGCGGCCGATCGCCGGCATCAACGCCATGCCGCCCTCGCAGATGTCTTCGATCGTCGGCAGATTGCCGCGCTGCGCATAGGAGTTGTAGCCGTCGAGATCGCCGCCGAAAACCAGACCGCCTTTGTCCGACTGGCTGATGTAGAAATGTCCGGCGCCGAAGGTGATGACGCCGGGGATGATCGGCTTCAGCCCTTCCGACACCATCGCCTGCAGCACGAAGGATTCGATCGGCAGCCGCATTCCGGCCATCGCGGCGACCTTGGAGCTGCTGCCGGCGACCGCCATGCCGACCTTGCCGGCGGCGATCGGCCCCCGCGTCGTTTCGACCCCGGTGACGCGGCCGTTCACGATGGTGATGCCGGTGACTTCGCAATTCTGCACGATGTCGACGCCGCGATCGCTGGCGCCGCGGGCGAAGCCCCAGGCGACCGCGTCGTGCCGCGCGGTGCCGCCGCGCGCCTGCAGCAGGCCGCCCTGGATCGGAAACCGGGCCTGATCGAAATTCAGGAACGGATAGAGCTGGCGCACGCCGTCGCGGTCGAGCAGCTCGGCATCGACGCCGTGCAGCCGCATCGCGTTGCCGCGCCGCGCATAGGCGTCGCGCTGGGCGTCGGAATGATAGAGGTTCAACACGCC
This sequence comes from Rhodopseudomonas palustris, assembly GCA_016215605.1. Classification (GTDB taxonomy): domain Bacteria; phylum Pseudomonadota; class Alphaproteobacteria; order Rhizobiales; family Xanthobacteraceae; genus Rhodopseudomonas; species Rhodopseudomonas palustris_L. Next base: position 89,674 of record JACRJB010000049.1, on the reverse strand, counting down.
GCGCTGGCTGACCATCGCGTTGTAGTTGAAGTCCTGCTCCAGCCCCTCCCACAGCTTCATCGACAACTCGTAGAGCGGGATGTTGCCGGGCAGCAGATAGTTGGAGCGGATGATGGTGGTGTTGCGGCCCATATTGCCGCCGCCGATCCAGCCCTTCTCCAGCACCGCGACGTTGCGCACGCCGTAGCGGCTGGCGAGATAATACGCCGTCGACAGGCCGTGACCGCCGCCACCGATGATCACCACATCGTAAGCCGGCTTCGGCGCGGCATCGCGCCAGGTCGGCTGCCAGCCGGCATGGCCTTTGAGCGTGTTGGCGAGCAGCGAAAACAGCGAATAGCGCATGGGCGATCCTTCACCATCATGGTGGCGCATCGACGACCATGCCACTAGACTGAAAACGACATCTCTTCGCCCAGGAGCGCCATTGCCTCGTCCCCTGCCGCCGCCGGCCCGCCCGTCCCGGGTCGGCTTCCTGCTGATCGACGGTTTCGCGCTGATGTCGTTCGCTTCCGCGGTCGAGCCGCTGCGCGCCGCCAATGCGATCTCGGGACGGCCGCTGTACGAATGGTTTCACGTCTCGATCGACGGACGGCCGATCGGCGCCTCCAGCGGGCTGTCGATCAAGCCGGATTGCTCGATCGACGGCGCCGAGCCGTTCGACATCGTGCTGGTCTGCGCCGGCGGCAATCCGACCAAATTCTCCGACCGCAGGACCATGACCTGGCTGCGGGCGCAGGCGCGGCGCGGCGTCGCGATCGGCGGCATCTCCGGCGGTCCGTACATTCTCGCCCGCGCCAAGGTGCTGGACGGCTATCGCTGCACCATCCATTGGGAGCACGCGCCGGCCTTCACTGAGGCGTTTCCGCATCTCGACCTGACCCGCGCGCTGTTCGAGATCGACCGCGAGCGCCTGACCTGCGGCGGCGGCGTCGCCGGGCTCGACATGATGCAGGCGCTGATCCGCCGCGACCACGGCCCGGAATTGGCATCGAAGGTCAGCGACTGGTTTCTGCAGACCAATATCCGGCTCGGCGATGCCAGCCAGCGCCAGGTGGCGCGCGAGCGGGGCCGGCTCGGCCATCCGGGCGTGGCCGCGGCGATCGAGCTGATGGAGCGCCGGCTGCGCGAACCGGCGAGCCGCGCCGAGATCGCGCGGGCCGCCGGCGTGTCGGTGCGCCAGCTCGAGCGGCTGTTCGCGACCCATCTCAAGACGACGATCGAACGGCGCTATTTGATGATCCGGCTGCAGCGCGCGCGCATTCTGCTGCGCCAGACGTCACTGCCGGTGACGCAGATCGGCGCCGATTGCGGCTTCGTCAGCCTGACGCATTTCGCGCGGGTCTACAAACAGCGGTTCTCGCGCACGCCGTCAGCCGACCGCAGCCTCTGACACGCGGGCGCCGCGCTGCGCGGCGTCGCGCTGGGCGAGCCGCTGCTGCGCCTGCGCCTTCTGCTCCGCCGACATGCCGCGCACCAGGTCCTCGAGTTCGGCCATCGCCAGACCGACGCCGTGGCGGCTCGCCTGCGTCAGCCAGACGAACGCCTCGACCGGATCGACCTTGGTGCCGAGGCCCTTGGCGTAGCAATAGCCGAGCCGGGCCTGCGACGGATAATGACCGCCTTCCGCGGCGCGCTGATACCAGGTCACAGCCTCGGCCAGATTCGGCGCGACGCCCATGCCTTTGGTGAGCACCACCGCATAATTGAACTGGCCGAGCGCATCGCCGGTCTCGGCCGCACGCAGGAACCAGGCCGCGCCGCTGGCCGGATCGGCCGCGACGCCCTCGCCCTTGGCGTACATCGCCCCGACATTGTTGGCGGCGAGCGGATTGCCGTGTTCGGCCGAACGCAGATAATAGGCGAACGCGCGCGCGATGTCGCGCTCGACGCCGAGCCCGTTGGCGTACAGCGCGCCGAGCCAGGCTTCCGCCTCGGCATCGCCCTGCTCCGCCAGCGGCTCCCAGATGCTCTTCGCCAGATCGAAGTCCTTGTCGAGATAAGCGCGTTCGCCGTCCTGGACCTGCATGGGGTTTTCTCCTCAGTTCTCGACAGAGTTACGACGACACATCATCTGCTCATCCGTCATTGCGAGGAGCGAAGCGACGAAGCAATCCAGCTCCGTGCAATGGCGCTGGATTGCTTCGCTTCGCTCGCAATGACGGGACAGCCATCAGAATTCCTGCGATCGCACTGCATTTGGCGGTGCCGCAAACGATGTGCGACATTCTACGGCCTCGTATGCTCCGCGATCTTGTACAGATACACGCAGTCGAAATCCTCCGACTGCGGCGTGTCGCGGTTGCCGGCGGTGCCGAGATGGCCGACGAAATAGTCCTGCACGGTGCGGGCAGCGCGGTTGGTCAGGAGCTGCTTGTACAGCCACGGATCTTGGTCGTCGCGAACGCCGTGCTGATCGATCAGCGCGCGCTTCGGCTGGTCGGCGAGGCCGACATACCAATTGGAGAACTCGGGGTCGAATTCCTTGATGTAGGCGAGGAACTCGTACTTCACCTGCTGGACGCTGAACACCATGGTCAGCGCCCCAGCCGCGCCTGCATCAGCGGCGCGTTCCAGTACACCGGATGCTGGGCGCCGATGCGATCGATCAGTTGCTGATTGAACTTCCAGGCCGAGCGCGACGGCTCGGTGATCTCGGTCACCGCGGGCCTTGCGAACTCCTGCTGTGCGGCGGCCGCAGCCGCGGCGGCACGCTCGACCAGCGCCAGCAGGTTGGCGCAGGCCGCGTCCGCCGCCTGCTCGTGGGTGAACACCGACAGCCGCAGCAGCACCTGATCGAAGCCGGTCGGCTGCAGCACGATCGCCAGCGCCGCGCGGCGCGACTTGATCACCACCAGATTGGGAAAATGCCAGTCCGCCGAAACGTAGTTGCTGGCGCCGCCGCCCTCGGCATGCGACCGCGCGGTGTCGACCAGCGCCGCGCCGGCGAGTTTCCAGTTGGCGGCCACGTCGCGCCACTGCCCGGCGACGCGCATCGCGTTGCGCTCGATCGCGCCCTCGACCGACGGCAGTTCCGCCGTTGCGCCGCGCGCCGGATCGATGTTGACGTAGAGGAACGGCCCGAGCCGCTTGATGCTGATCGGCAGCAGCCGGTCGGGATTGCCGCCGAGAAACTGGCCGGCCTGCGGGGTCATTTCGCCGGACAGCACCGCGCCCGGAATCACTTCGCGGTCGCGGCTGTGGCCGCACGAGGTGTAGGAGCATTTGGTCTTGCGCCCGGTGCGGCATTGCGCCGGCACCTGCCGGCAGCCGCCGTGCTGCGCCTTGTTGAACCGCCCGATCAGCCCGCCGGCGGCGAGCCGCTGCACGTGGATGGCGTGATTGCCGACCGTGTAAGGCAACAGATCGCCGGAGTCCGGAATCTCCGCCGAGGTGCCGACGCAGACCCAATCGCGCGTCCACACCTTCTCGTTTTCCAGCTCCTGGAACACCACGGAGCTGTAGGCCTGTCGCGGCAGCGCGGTGGCGACGCCGAACCGCGTGCGGCAGGAGGCGTAGAGATCGGCGCGCAGAAAATCCACGCCGCCGTCGACGAAACCGAGATCCGGATGTGACAACATGAGCGCCTCGCACCGTGGAACGAGCGCCCGCCGTGCGGCGGGCGCCCTGCTCGCTTATTTACGCGCCTTGTTCATCGGCTGGTCGTAGTCGGCGCGGCCGCGATGCACGATCGCTTCGGGGCTCGGCGTCGGCAGCGGACCGTCCTGCATGAAGCGGTTCAGCACGTTGCCGACCAGCTTCGAGATGTTGTTGTCGCCATTGTTCCAGGGCAGCGAGCCGCAGAACGCGATCGACGAGAACGCGAACGAGGCGCCGCCATTCGGCGTCTCGTGATAGGCGATGTCGGAGCGGACCCGCGGATGCTGGGTTCCGTCGAGGCCCTGCTGGTTGAAGCCGTAGTCTTCCATCACCAGCAGATAGCCTTCGGTGTGGCGGCCGGCCGAGGTCGCTACCACCAGCGTATGCGGCGGGCTGCCCAGCATGGTGTCGACGATGTCGAGTTCGGTGCCGGCGGCGCCGCCGCCGACCAGGCCGAAATTGCCGAGCTTCTCGTCGTAGGTGATGCCCTCGAACGCCCACGCCACGCGGGCGTCGTTGCTCTCCGGGGTGCGCGAGTAGTAGGTCGAGATGTCGAAACCTTCCGACGACATGCCGGTGCCGGCGATGGTGTGGAGATAGCGGCCGCGGAAGCGCCACATGCCGCCGAGTTCGCCGGTGCCCTGATGATAGTATTCGCCGGGATCGGCACGCCAGGTGCGGATGCCGGATTCGCAGCGCCGCATCTCGGTGACCACGCCGCGGCCGCGGTCGTTGTAGGCCGGGTGATAGGAGTGGACCCAGTACCAGCCGTCGGCGCCCATATACATGAAGCGGCCGCCGCGCTGCATGTAGTTGTGCAGCGCGTCGAGCTGCGGACCGCTGTTGTGCTCGGGATGTGAGCCGGAGATCACGACGTTGTAGTTCTCCAGCCGGGCGAGGCCGTCATAGGTGACGTCCTCGTCGGTGATGACGTCGTATTGGTAGCCCATCTTCTCCAGCCAGTAGATCATGTGCAGATCGGCCGGGTACTGCCACGGCGCCTGCGCCAGGAAGTGATCGTATTTCGGCCGGATGCTTAGGATCGGACGCAGCCGCGACGATAGACAGAGGCCGCTGCCGTCGGTGTGGGTGTCGTAGATCGAGCCGCCATACTCGCGATGCTCCGACAGGAACATGTTCTGCTGCTGCATGATCGGCACGCGATACACCAACAGTTCGGCGCCGCCGGCGTTGTTGGCGAGATGCTCGTTGGCGTAGGCCATGTAGCTGATGGTCGGCACCATGAAGGCGATCTTGGACTGCTCCTGGCCGACGCGCGGCACCACCCAGAACGGGATGTAGTCCTCGTCGCCATCCTTGGAGGTCAGCTTCGCGGCGTAGAACTTGCTGCTGGTGCCTTCCGGCACTTTCCACTCGAAGCTGGTCGCCCAGCGCGCGTCGTCGATGTCGTCGTCGTGGAAGTGGATCGCGCCGTATTGCTCGGGCGCGGACTTCCAGTCGAACACCTGGCCCTGCCAGTTGTAGCCGGTCATCGCCCGGGTCGGACAGTTGACGATCGTCAGATCGAACAGATAAGGCCCCTTGTCCTTGCCGATGATGGTGTTGATGCCGTCGGAGAATTCCCAGGCGGCGACGATGGTCTCGGACAGCTTGCCGGTCGGGCCGGAGTTGCGACGCTCGGACAGGCCGGGCTGCGCGCCCTGCTTCATCGTCTCGATCTCGAGCCGGGTCAGCGCCTTGCTGGAAATCCGCGGGCTGTCGATCTTGCCATTATAATGGCCCTTGATCAGGATGCCGGGCGGCACCGACGCCTTGGCGACCGGCGCATCGGTGATGCTGCCGCAATAGCCGGCGACGACCGTCGGCGTGCCGGGCGTGTAAGCGAGCTTGGTGGCGAGCGTCTTGGTGACCGGCGGGATCTCCGGGTCGAGCGCGTAGACCACCTGCGGCTCGTGATACAGCACAGCTTCGCCGGTCGCGGCGTCGAAGCTGGCGGCGACGAAATGCCAGGCGTGATCGCGCACCGGCGCGCCGGTGGTGATGACCTGATCGTTGACGCGGAATTCGATGCAGCCGTCCTCATTGAGGAACAGGCCGTAACCCTTGCCATCGAGCCATTTGGTGACGAGGCCCTGGGCGCCGTGCTTCCAGTATTTTGGATGCGTCTTCGGCGTGGTCGGCCAGATCCAGCACTGCAGCGTGACGCTTTCGACCTGGAATTGCGGCTTGTCGGCGATGAAGCCGTAGGAGCCCGAATAGATCTCCTGCTTCACGCCTTTGTAAGTGCCGTTGCACTCCGCCTTGATCGGCTCCTCGATGAAGCCCGGGCCGCGCGGATTGGTGTCGCCGTGGATCATCTTGACGAGCTCGGCCTGATATTCGGCGGGACCGTCGCAATTCACATAGAACTTGATGGTGTCGCCGGGATGCACGCTGAACTTGTCCGCGTATCCGGTAATCTTCATCCAACTCATGGCAGCTTCCTCGAAGGGGTGCGAACGCTTTTCGGCGCGGTGCGAAGGGTCAGGTGACGGTCCAGAAATCGTCGCGGCGCTTCCAGCCTTCGCGGAAGTGCTCGGGGAAGCCGTCGGTCTCGGCGAATTCGTCGAGCCGCATCACGAAGATGTCGTGCTGCGGGTCCTGCTCGTTGTCGTAGACCTTGTCGGTGACGAATTCCGGCGGCACGCCGCGGATGCCGCTGAGCCGGGCGATCCGCCATTCCTTCTCGATCTTGGTGCAGACCACCACCAGCTTGCCCTTGGCCGGCTGCGCGCGCATCCGCAGCAGCACGCGGTTGAGCTGGAAGTCCTCGTGGATGCCGCCGGTGACGGTGGTGGTGTCGCCCGGCGTCGCGCATTTCAGCACGCTGTTGCCCGCGACGCCCTTCATCGAGTCGATGCACTCCTTGTGCACCTTCATCATCCGTTCGGCGTCCGCGGTGGTCTTGCGAGGAATGGGGATCATCGTCGTCCTCCTGTGGGTCGCTTGTTGGTCGATCAGATCGTCAGGTGGCGGTGGATCAGGTCGTCGTCGAGCTGGTCGATCGCGCCGGTGGCGACGACGCGGCCGTTGTCGATCATCAAGAAGTCGTCGCCGAGCCGGCGCGCCACCTTGATGTGCTGCTCGGTGAGCAGCAGCGTGATGCCGAGCTCCTTGTTCAGCATCATCAGCGTCTCGCCGATCTCGTGGACGATGTTGGGCTGGATGCCTTCGGTCGGCTCGTCGAGCAGCAGCACCTTGGGATCGACCGCGAGCGCGCGGGCGATCGCGAGCTGCTGCTTCTGGCCGCCGGACAAGAGCCCGGCGCGGCGATCGAGATTGTCCTTCAGATACGGAAACAGCCGCAGGCAGATCTCAGGAATTTCGGTGCCGCCGTCCGGCCGCGCGAAGGTGCCGAGCAGGATGTTCTCGCGCACGGTGAATTCGGAGAGAATGCCGCGGCCCTGCGGCACGTAGCCGATGCCGAGCTTGGCGCGGTCGTAGGTCTGGGCTGCACTGATATCGGCGCCGTTGATCGCGATCGCGCCGGTCGAGCGGTCGGTCAGCCCCATGATGGTGCGCATCAAGGTGGTCTTGCCGACGCCGTTGCGGCCGAGCACGCACAGGCACTTGCCCTGCTCCAGGCCGAAGGTGAACCCTTTCAGGATCGGCGTCTTGCCGTAATACGAGGTGACGTTGTCCATCGCCAGCAGCATGATCAGGCCTCCGCGTCGCCGAGATAGACTTCGCGGACGCGGGCATTGGCCTCGATCTCCGCGATCGGTCCGTGCGCCAGCAGGCTACCCATGTGCATCACCGTCACCACGTCGGCGATCTCGCGCACGAACGCCATGTCGTGCTCGACCACCACCAGCGTGTTGGTTGCCTTCAGGCCCTTGAAGATCGACACCGTCTTCTCGATCTCGGCTTCGGTCATGCCGGCAACCGGCTCGTCGAGCAGCAGCAGCCGCGGGTCCTGCATCAGCACCATGCCGATCTCGAGCCACTGGGTTTCGCCGTGGGAGAGAATGCCGGCCTCGACGTTGAGGCGGTCGGTCAGCCCGGCCAACGTCGCCACTTCCTCCAGCTTCTGCGCGAAGCCGGTGGCGCGGAACCGGAACATGTTCTTGATCGGGTTGGTGCTCTTGCTGTAGGCGACTTCCAGATTCTGCCGCACGCTGAGATCGCGAAACACCGCCGGCACCTGAAACTTGCGGCCGATGCCGCGGCGCGCGATCTCGTGCTCGTCGAGCCCGGTGATGTCGTCGTTGCAGAACAGGATCTGGCCCGAGGTCGGCTTCTGCCGGCCGGTGATCAGGTCCATCGTCGTGGTCTTGCCGGCGCCGTTCGGTCCGACCAGACAGCACAGCGTCGCCTCGACGATCTCGATGCTGAAATCGACGATCACCTGCGTGGTGTCGAAGCTCTTGCTCAGGTTTCGGATCTCGAGAAAGCTCATCGCTGCGTCCTCATTCGCCGGGTTGCGGAACGAGGCGGGATGCGGCGACGCCGTTGCCGTCGTCACGGCCACGCCGCGACGACAGCTTGCCGAGCGCGCTCTCGACCAGGCCGGCGAGCCCCTTCGGCAGGAAGCGCACCACCAAGATGAAGAAGCCGCCGAGCACCAGCAGCCAGGTGTTGAGGAAGGTGTCGCCGAGATAGCTCTGCGCGCCCTGGATCAGGAACGCGCCGACGATCGCGCCGAGCAACGACAGCCGGCCGCCGATGCCGGCCCAGATCACCATCGACAGGCTGAAGGTGGTGTCGAACTGCGCGGGCGAGACATATTGAGTCAGCATCACCCAGCAGCAGCCGGCGACCGCGGCGATGAAGCCCGAGATGGTGTAGACCAGCGTCTCGTAGCCGGCGACGTTGTAGCCGAGGAACCGGACCCGCTCGGCATCGCCGCGCACCGCCTGCACGACGAGGCCGAACCGGCTCAGCGTCATCAGCTTGGCGGTCACCGTCGCGACCAGCAGCAGCACCAGCACGGTCCAGTAGGCGGCCGGGCTGTAGGGATCGACCACGATCTCGCCGAGCTTCAGCGGCGACGGCGGCGTGATGCCGTTGGCGCCGTTGGTGTAGGGCTGGACGTCGAGGATCAGCGTGTACCAGGCCGACAGCATCGCCAGCGTCATGATCGCGAAGAACGGGCCGGAGACCCGGGCGCGGAACATCAGCCCGCCGAAGATCGCGCAGAACAGCGTCGGCACGATCAGCGACAGGACGATGCCGAGCGTGGTGTTGCGGAACGGCTCCCAGAACATCGGCAGATGATCGAGGCTGTTGTTCAGCATGAACGGCGGCAGCGGGTTCGACGCGTCCTGGCTCTGCATCTGCATGGTCATCGCCATGCCGTAGGCGCCGAGCCCGAACGGAATGCCCTGGCCGAGATTGAGGATGCCGCCGAAGCCCCAGCACAGGCTGATCGAGAGCGCCAACAGGCCGAACACGCCGTAGGTCGCGAACTGATTGAGCAGGAAGGAATCGCTGACCAGCACCGGCACCAGCGCGAGCACGGCGAAGAACGCGGCGTAAGCCAGCCACTGGGCCTTGACGTTGTGGTAGATGTTCATGCTCGCCTCTCGCTCGCTCGGATGGGCTATCGTCGCTTGGCCGACGGCGCGAACAGCCCCTGCGGGCGAATGCGCAGGAACACGACGATCAGCACGTACAGCATGAAGCGGGCGAAGGTGTCGTTGGTGAAATAGGCGAACACCGATTGCAGCTCGCCGGTGGCGCCGCCGGCGATCACGCTGCCGGCCAGCGTGCCGCCGCCGACCACCACCACCAGGAACGCCTGCACCACGTAGCCCGTACCCATCGTCGGCAGCACGATGTTGAGCACGCCGAACAGCGAGCCGGCGATGCCGGCCAGACCGGCACCGATCGCGAAGGTCAGCATGTAGACGCGGTCGGAATTGATGCCGAACGACGCCGCCATCTCCTTGTCCTGCATCACCGCCCGGACCTGGACGCCGAACCGGGTGCGGTAGAACAGCGCCCACAGCGCCACCACCAGCGCGATGGTGATGCCGAGCACGATCACGCGGAACGCCGAGATGTTGACGAAGCCGAGCTGGAAATTGCTGGTGAAGATCGGCGGCACCGCGAGATATTTCGGATCGCTGCCGAAGATCAGGCGGACGCCCTGCATCAGCACCAGCGAGACGCCGAACGTCGCCAGCAGCGTGTCGAGCGGCCGTTTGTAGAGATAGCGGATCAGCCCGCGCTCCAGGATCAGCCCGACCAGCGCGACGATCACGAACGCCGCCGGCACGCAGAGGAAGAACGGCAGGCCGACATAATTCTGCAGCATGTAGGAGCTGTAGGCGCCGAGCATGATGAACTCGCCGTGCGCCATGTTGATGACGCCGGCGGTGCCGTAGATGATCGTCAGGCCGAGCGCCGCGATCAGCCAGATGCTGGCGATCGACACGCCGAGGATCAGCGCGTTGAGAAAGGCGCTCCAGTCAAACGAACCAAAGAACGATCCGACGGCCATTGTCGCTCCAGGTCAGCAGGCAGCAGGGCTCGACGACAGCGGGACCGCTGTCGAGCTTTCTCGGACTGCCGACGACGGCTGGCGAACCGGGCCGTCGTCGCAGTGGATGGGTGGTCGATCGCGGCGGAGAGCGCCTAGATCACGCTCTTGCGCAGCTTGCCGTCGGGGCCCTTGAGGCCGTCGGCGGTGCACTTGCCGATGTCCGGATAGATCGAATACGGATCCGGTGCGACCTGGGTATCGGCGGCCTTGACGATCTTGAAGCTGCCGTCGGCCTGGCACTGGCCGATCTTCGGCTTCAGCCAGCAATTGAAGTTCTGATCGTCGATCCAGATCAGGCCTTCCGGCGAGACGTCGTCCTCGACCCGGATGCCGGCGGAGTGATCGCGGATCACGCGCGGGGTGATGCCGTCGATGCCGACCGCCTTGATGGCCTTTTCCAGGCCGTATTTGAACACATAGGCGGAGAGATAGGTCTCCTCCATGTTGTAATGCGTCGTGCCGTTCTTGCCGTATTTGCTCTTCAGGAAGCCCTCGACGAATTTGTGGTTGGTCGGGGTGTCGAGCGCCTGGAAGTACGGCGCGGACAGGAAGTGGCCGGCGCCGAATTCGTTGCCCATGGCACGGGTCTCGATCTCACCGGTGGTGAGCGAGGCGATCGGCATCGAGTCGACCTTGAAGCCTTCCTGCTTGAACTGCTTGTGGAACGCGATGTCGGAGGCGCCGACCACGGTCGAGAAGATGAAGTTCGGCTTGGCGTCGCGGATCTTGTTCAGCACCGGGCCGAACTCGGAGCCGCCGAGCGGGATGTATTCTTCGCCGAGCAGCTCGCCGCCGGCCTTTTCCAGCCAGATCTTGGCGTTCTTGTTGGATTCCTTCGGCCAGACGTAGTTGGAGCCGACGAAAAACACCTTCTTGCCGAACTGCTGGACCATGTAGGGGATCAGGTCCTTGGAATGCTGGTTCGCCAGCGGACCGGTGCAGATCGTGTTCTGGGTGCACTCGGCGCCTTCGTAGCAGGTCGGGTAATACAGCAGATGGTCCTGCGCCATCACGGTCGGCAGGATCGCCTTGCGGCTCGCCGAGGTGTAGCAGCCGAAGATCGACACCACCTTGTTGCGCAGGATCAGTTCCTTGGTCTTCTCCGAATAGACCTTGAAGTCCGACTTGGCGTCGACGATCACCGGCTCGAGCGGCATGCCGGCGACGCCGCCCGCCTTGTTGATCTCGTCGATCGCGTATTGCATCACCAGCGTGGAGTCTTCCTCGGGCACGGCGAGACCGCCGGACAGCGAGAACAACAGGCCGATCTTGATCGGCTCGCCCTTCTTGATCCAGGACTGGGCGCCCCATGCCTGATCGATCGTCCGCACAAAGCCGTAAGGTGCGGCGATAGCAGCGCCCGCCCCAAGCGCCGCAGTTTTCAGGAATGATCGACGGCTCGTTCGCATTCTGCTGGCCTCCGGAAGGATGTTTCTCACCACGAAATCTAATTTCCGGACGATATCGCAGCGCGACCTATTCTCAAGAGTAAACTTATTGCACTGAGAGTCACATGACTCATCGCTACTCGATGAAACTTGCGGCGATTAGTTCCGGGTGAGCGGTGCGTTCTGGTCGAATGAGCAATCAAGCGGCAGAGATTTGATACCTGGCGAGGCAGCGCCGCGTGTTAGTTGAGCAGTTCCCCGATCAGGCACCAAAGGCGGCGAATTGCGGACGCGCAGCGGACGACGTTTGCGCCGCCGCAGGCGAGACTCTCGTTGCACTAAGTCGTGCCGCCCGTTCGCCGAGCGCCTCCACATTCACCGGTTGTGAAAGCGAGCCGGCCTGCTGCATATTGAAATCCGAGCAAGCGACGATTCTGCCTAAAGGATTTCGTGACAATGAAAAAACCCGAAGCCAGGCCGGCGGAGCCGAGCCGTGGCGCCCCCGAATATCGCACCGGATCGAACGCGCCGCAGGACACCGAACGCAGCCTGGAGCGAGCGCTGGGCGCGAAGATCCGGGCGATCCGGCGGGAGCGGGACCTGTCGGTTTCGGATCTCTCCAGCGCCTCGAAGATCTCCGCCGGGATGCTTTCGAAGATCGAAAACGGCCAGATTTCACCGTCTTTATCGACGCTGCAGTCGATCGCCGGCGCACTCAACGTGCCGCTCAGCCTGCTGTTCGCCGCCTCCGAACAGCGGCGCGATTGCTCCTTCGTGCGCGCCAAGCAGGGCGTCGCGATCGAGCGGCGCGGTTCCAAGGCCGGCCATCTGTACCAGCTGCTCGGCCATGTGATCGGCGGCGAGGTCGTGGTCGAGCCGTATCTGATCACGCTGCAGGAAGGCGCCAGCACCCACACCGCGTTTCAGCATGCCGGCATGGAATTCATCTACATGCTGACCGGCGAAGTGATCTATCGCCACGGCGACAACTCCTACCGGCTGCGGCCCGGCGACTCGATGCTGTTCGATTCCGGCGCCCTGCACGGCCCGGAAACGCTGGTGAAACTGCCGATGACCTATCTGTCGATCATCGTCTATCCGCGGAGCTGAGGCGCAGGAGGGAGCGGCCCGATCGGCCGCGCGGCGGCGCGCCGGACCGTCACTACGAGTGCCGCGCCTCGGCCTGCCGCCACAATTTCAGGCCGGCCGGCTATTTTCTTATCAGGAAACTTCCGTTCCCCCCAGTTGACCGACCGCCCGATCGCCGTCTATGGTCGTTCCAACAACGGAGCGATCGGATGTGCGGAATCGTCGGACTATTTTTGAAGAACAAGGCGCTGGAGCCCGCGCTCGGCGACATGCTGTCGAAGATGCTGGTGACGATGTCGGCGCGCGGCCCGGACAGCGCCGGCGTCGCCGTCTACGGCGGCGGTAACAGCGACAAGGTCAAGCTGACGCTGCGCGCCGAGGAGTCGGCTTCGGTCGATGTGCTCGCCAAAGACCTGACCACCACGCTGGGCGTGCCGGTCGAGCTCAGCATCCGCGCCAATCATATCGTGGCGTCGCTGCCGCGCGCGGCCGAGGCCGCGGCGCTGCAATGGGTCAAGGCGCGCGCCGGCCAGGTGCAACTCGTCAGCGTCGGCACCCATATGGAGATCTACAAGGACGTCGGCCTGCCGGAGCACGTCGTCAGCGAATTCGCGCTGTCCGCCATGCAGGGCAGCCACGGCATCGGCCACACGCGGATGGCGACCGAGTCGGCGGTGACCATCAACGGCGCGCATCCGTTCTCGACCGGCGAGGATCAGTGCCTGGTGCACAACGGCTCGCTGTCCAACCACAACAGCATCCGCCGCACGCTGGTCCGCGAGGGCATGACGTTTTCGACGCAGAACGACTCCGAGGTCGCCGCCGGCTATCTGACCTGGCGGATGCGCAAGGGCGACAGCCTGAAGCAGTCGCTGACCTCCAGCCTCAAGGACCTCGACGGCTTCTTCACCTTCGTGGTCGGCACCCGCAACGGCTTCGCCGTGCTGCGCGACCCGATCTCCTGCAAGCCGGCGATCATGGCCGAATCCGACGATTACGTCGCCTTCGGCTCCGAGTATCGCGCTTTGTCGGTGCTGCCCGCGATCGAAAAGGCGCGGGTGTTCGAGCCCGAGCCCGCCACCGTCTATGCCTGGGAACGTTCGTAATGCCTGTCTGTGACCTCGCCGTCAGCTCCGTGCGCGAGCTGAACCAAGCCCTCCACCGCCTCTCGCCGGACACCAACGAGACCGCGTGGGAGATCGACAACCCGCAAGGCAAGCACGCCATCGGCGTCGGCATCAACGTGCCGGTCGAGATCGATATCAAGGGCCATGTCGGTTACTACTGCGCCGGCATGAACAAGCATGCCAGCGTGCGGATTCACGGCAATGCCGGCACCGGCGTCGCCGAGAACATGATGTCCGGCACCGTGCATGTGATGGGCGACGCCAGCCAGTCGGCCGGCGCCACCGGCTGCGGCGGCTTGCTGATCATCGACGGCGACGCTTCGGCGCGCTGCGGCATTTCGATGAAGGGCATCGACATTCTGGTGAAGGGCTCGATCGGCTCGATGAGCGCCTTCATGGCGCAGGCCGGCAACCTCGTGGTGCTCGGCAATGCCGGCGAAGCACTCGGCGATTCGATCTACGAAGCCACCATCTTCGTCCGCGGTCAGGTCAAGAGCCTCGGCGCCGACTGCATCGAGAAGCCGATGACCGACGAGGACCGCGAACGGCTCGCCGGCCTGCTCGGCCGCGCCGGGCTCGACGACGCCAAGGTCGACGACTTCCGGATGTATGGCTCGGCGCGCGAGCTCTACCACTTCCACGTCGACAACGCCGCCTCCTACTGACGGGTAAGTCCATGTCTGCAAATTCTCCACGCACCACCCCGCGGGTCTCGGCGACGTTCGATCCCTACACCATCTCCGAAATTCAGCGTGCCGCGGCGACCGGCATCTACGACATCCGCGGCGGCGGCTCGAAGCGGCGGCTGCCGCATTTCGACGACCTGCTGTTTCTCGGCGCCTCGATGTCGCGCTATCCGCTCGAAGGCTACCGCGAAAAGTGCGGCACCAACGTCGTGCTCGGCTCGCGCTTCGCCAAGAAGCCGATCGAACTGAAGATTCCCGTCACCATCGCCGGCATGAGTTTCGGCTCGCTGTCCGGCGCCGCCAAGGAAGCGCTCGGCCGCGGCGCCACGCTCGCCGGCACCAGCACGACGACCGGCGACGGCGGCATGACCGAGGAAGAGCGCGGCCACTCGCAAACGCTGATCTATCAGTATCTGCCGTCGCGCTACGGCATGAATCCGGACGATCTGCGCCGCGCCGACGCGATCGAGATCGTGATCGGCCAGGGCGCCAAGCCCGGCGGCGGCGGCATGCTGCTCGGCCAGAAGATTTCCGAGCGCGTCGGCAAGATGCGCACGCTGCCGGCCGGCATCGACCAGCGCTCGGCGTCGCGGCATCCGGACTGGACCGGCCCCGACGATCTCGAGATCAAGATCGAGGAGCTGCGCGAGATCACCGATTGGGAGAAGCCGATCTATGTGAAGATCGGCGCCTCCCGGCCGTACTACGACACGGCGCTGGCGGTGAAGGCCGGCGCCGACGTGATCGTGATCGACGGCATGCAGGGCGGCACCGCGGCGACCCAGGAAGTGTTCATCGAGCACGTCGGCATCCCGACGCTGGCGGCGATCCGGCCGGCGGTCGAGGCGCTGCAGGAGCTCGGCATGCATCGCAAGGTGCAGTTGATCGTCTCCGGCGGCATCCGCAACGGCGCCGATATCGCCAAGGCGCTGGCGCTCGGCGCCGACGCGGTGGCGATCGGCACCGCGGCGCTGATCGCGCTCGGCGACAACAGCCCGACCCTCGAAAAGGAGTACGAGGCGCTCGGCACCCATGCCGGCGCCTACGACGACTGGCACGAGGGCCGCGACCCCGCCGGCATCACCACCCAGGATCCCGAGCTGGCGCGCCGGCTCGACCCGATGCTCGCCGGCCGTCGGCTCGCCAACTACCTCTCGGTGCTGACGCTCGAAACCCAGACCATCGCCCGGGCGTGCGGCAAGAGCCACATCCACAATCTCGAGCCGGAAGATCTGGTCGCCCTGACCGTCGAAGCGGCCGCGATCGCGCGCGTGCCGCTGGTCGGCACCGATTGGATTCCCGGACAGCGTTACTGACGAAGCCTCCAGCCCAGTGATCAAGAGGACTCCATGACCGTCGACCTCGTAGCGGCCGCTAAAGAGAAGAACATCAAGTACTTTCTGATTTCCTTTACGGACCTGCTCGGCACCCAACGCTCCAAGCTGGTGCCCGCGGAAGCAATCGCCACGATGGCCAAGAACGGCGCCGGCTTCGCCGGGTTCGCGACCTGGCTGGACATGACCCCGGCGGACCCCGATCTGTTCGCCATCCCCGATCCCGACAGCCTGATGCAGCTGCCGTGGAAACCGGAGGTGGGCTGGCTCGCCGCCGATCTCTGGATGAACGGCAAACCGGTCGAGCAGGCGCCGCGCAACATGCTGAAGCGGCTCAAGGCCAGGGCCGCCGAGAAAGGCCTGCAGCTCAAGAGCGGCGTCGAATGTGAGTTCTTCCTGATCGCCCCGGACGGCTACGACATCAAGGACACCGCTGACCGCCAAGCCAAGCCCTGCTACGATCAATCGGCGCTGATGCGGCGCTTCGACGTGGTCCGGGAAATCAGCGACGGCATGCTGCAACTGGGCTGGCGCCCCTACCAGACCGACCACGAGGACGCCAACGGCCAGTTCGAAATGAACTGGGACTACGACGACGCGCTGGTGACCGCCGACCGCCACGCCTTCTTCAAATACATGGTGAAGTCGATCGCCGAGAAGCACGAGATGCGGGCGACCTTCATGCCGAAACCGTTCTCCAACCTCACCGGCAACGGCTGCCACGTCCACGTCTCGCTGTGGAAGGACGGCAAGAACGCCTTCGAGGACGAGGGCGGCGAACTCGGCGTCTCCTCGCTCGGCTACAACTTCATCGGCGGCATCATCCACTCCGCCGACGCGCTCGCCTCGATCCTCAATCCCACCGTCAATTCCTACAAGCGCATCAACGCGCCGCGCACCACCTCCGGCGCGACCTGGTCGCCCTCCTCGGTGACCTATTCGGGCAACAACCGCACCCACATGATCCGGATTCCGGAGGCGGGACGGTTCGAGCTGCGGCTTGCCGACGGCGCCGCCAATCCCTATGCGATGCAGGCCGCGATCCTCGCCGCCGGTCTCGACGGCATCGACAGCCAGCGCGATCCGGGCAAGCGGCTCGACATCAACATGTATCAGGACGGCCACCTGATCAAAGACGCCAAGCGCCTGCCGCTCAATCTGCTCGACGCGCTGCGCGCGCTGGAAGCCTCCGAACTGCTCAAGAACAGCCTCGGCGAATACGTCCCGGCCTATCTGAAGCTGAAGCACCACGAATGGAACGAGTTCTCGCGGCATCTCACCGACTGGGAACGCGACATGACGCTGGACTGCTGAGGGTGTTCTGCGCGCTTGATATCAATTGACGCTCGTCATGGCCGGGCTCGTCCCGGCCATCCACGTCTTGTGTGTCTGTTCGGCTGAAAGACGTGGATGCCCGCGACGAGCGCGGGCATGATGAGGCTGTGAAAACTCACGCCGCGACCGCGGCCGATCGTTCACGCCTGCGAAATTCGGCCGGGGTCTCGCCGACCTGGCTCTTGAAGCCGCGCGAGAAGGCGCTGGTCTCGCTGTAGCCGAGTTGCAGCGCGATCGAGGTGACCGGCACGCTGGTCTCGGCCAGCATGCATTTGGCGATGTGCGAGCGGACGCGGTTGCGGATGTCGAGATAGTTGACGCCGTGGTCGGCGAGCTTGCGCTGGAACGAGCGCGTGCTCATGCCGAAATCGCCGGCGGCGACCTCGATATCGGTCGCCACCGAGCGGCACAGCGAGGCCGCGATCCAGGCCTCGATTCCCTTCACCAGATCGAGCCGAATCGCCCGCCGCTGAATCGCCTCGGCCAGATCGGCACGCAGCCGCGCGTGCAGGTTCCGATTGGCCTGCCGCAGCGGCAGGTCGAGAAACCGCGCCGAGAACAGCAACGCGTTTTCGCGCCGGCCGAACCGCAGCGGGCAGTCGAAATGCTGCTGATAGAACGGCAGATCGTCGCCGGCGGAATGTTCGAATTCGACGCCGCTGGCCCGCCACGCCGAGCCGACGAAGCCCGCCAGCATCGAATATTCGATCGCCAGCGAGAACCCGGCGTCCTGCTCGCGGAACCGGATCGCCGGATCCTGGATGGCGTAGGACAGCCGCGCGGTGCCGTTGCTGACCGTCAGCGTGGTGCGCGTGCTGGTCTGAACGCTGGCGAAGAAGCCGCTGAAGCTCTCCAGCGCCTCGCCCACGGTCTGGGCGGTCTGCACCAGATCGCTGATCGGCCCGAGCGCGGCGAGCTTGAACTCCCTGCCGAGTTCCAGACCGAGCGTGCGGTTGCCGCTTTCCTGCGCAGCCGCCTCGAGCATCGAGGTGAAAGCGGCCAGCGGCAGCATCTCGGACGGATCGGCGAGAACCGCCCGCGGAATCCCCGCGCGGGCGTTGATCCCGGCCGATTCCGGCCGCGATCGGACCAGCGCCGCAAGTAATTGCCGCACTGGGCCGGCCGCGATGGTTCCCGAAGCAGACATGTCCACTCCTTCAGCGACGATGTCGCGATCACCAAGCAAGAACAGCGCCAATACGGGGCGACCGCATGCTCCCAGAAATCCGGCGCACGTCAAACAGGAAACACGGGCGCCCATCGGTTGATTTCAATCGTAGCCGAAATTTCCGCCGGTGCTTTCGAACGTCACTCGACTCACCGGCCGGGAGCCGTAATTGGCGCCTACTGTCAATCCACCGCCCGCTGTCCGATGCAGCATGCCGCGGACCAGCGTCGCCGAACAAACAGCTCGAACACCAGGGAGACATCATGAGCCTCGCGGAAGACACCACCTGCTGTCATGCAGCCGCCGCGCCGGCGGCGCCCTCCGTTCTGCATCCGCTGCAGCCTCTGACCCCGGCCGAAATCACCAAGATCGCCGCCATCGTCAACGCCGATCCGCCCTACGGCACCGATACAAGGTTCGAGACCATCGAGCTGCTGGAGCCGGACAAGGCCGTCGTCCGCGCCTTCAAGCCGGGCATGCCGATCGCCCGCAACGCCCGCGTCAGCGTGTTCAGCACCACCAGCATCGGCGTCACCCGGCTGTTCGTCTCGCTCGACAGCGGCACCATCACCTCGCGCAAGACGTTCCCGACCGCGCGGCCGATGATCCAGCTCGAGCAGTTTCTCGCCATCGAAGACTATGTCCGCGCCCATCCCGAGTTCATCGCCGGCTGCGCGCGCCGCGGCATCACCGACATGACCACCGTCTGCGTCGACCCGTGGTCGGCGGGCAATTTCGCCATTCCCGGCGAAGAGGGACGGCATCTGTGCCACGTCTTCGCCTGGCAGCGGCTGCGCGAGAACGAGAACTTCTACGCCCACCCGATCGAGGGGCTCAACGCGGTGATCGACCTGAAGACCTGGGAGGTGATCCGTGTCGACGACTACGGCGCGATCCCGATCCCGAAGCTGGAGGCCAATTACGAGCGCGAGTTCATCGACACCAAGCGCGCGCCGCTGAAGCCGATCAACGTCACCCAGCCGGAGGGCGTCAGCTTCGTCATCGAGGGCCGGCATCTGGTCTGGGACAAATGGTCGTTCGTGATCGGCTTCAACGCCCGCGAGGCGCTGACCCTGCACGACATCAAATACGACGGCCGTCCGATCGCCCACCGCGCCTCGCTGGTCGAGATGGTGGTGCCCTATGGCAGCCCCGACAACGGCCACTTCCGCAAGAACGTGTTCGACATCGGCGAATACGGCATCGGCAAGCTGGCGAACTCGCTGAAGCTCGGCTGCGACTGCCTCGGCGCGATCGAATATCTCGACGTCCACCTCAACACCATGAACGGCGACGTGCTGACGATCGAGAAGGCGATCTGCATCCACGAGGAGGATTCCGGGCTGCTGTGGAAGCACTGGGACTTCCGCACCGACCGCGCCGAGGTCCGGCGCGCGCGCAAGCTGGTGGTGTCGGCGATCTGCACGGTCGGCAACTACGAATACGCGCTGTACTGGTACTTCCACATCGACGGCTCGATCGAGTTCGAGATGAAGGCGACCGGCATCATCAACACCGCCGCCTGCATTCCGGGCAAGCCCGGCAAATATGCCCGCGAAGTGCTGCCCGGCGTCGTCGGCCACATCCATCAGCACATCTTCTGCGCCCGGCTCGACATGGCGGTCGACGGCGACCGGAACAGCATCGTCGAGTGCAACACCTATGCGGAGACCGAAGGCCCGCACAATCCGCACGGCAACGCGTTCTACGAAGCCGAGACCGTGCTCACGACCGAACTCGCGGCGGCGCGCCGGGCGAACCCGGCCTCGCATCGCTACTGGAAGGTGATCAATCCGAACAAGACCAACTATGCCGGCACCCCGGTCGGCTACAAGCTCGAGGCGATGAACTGCGTGACGCCGTTCGTCAATCCGAACTCGCCCTCGGGCAAACGCTCGAGCTTCGTCGAGAACCACGTCTGGGCGACGGCGTTCGATGCCGACGAACGGTTTCCGGCGGGCGAATACATGAACCATTCGGACGGCAGCGGCGGCTTGCCGGATTTCATCAAGCAGGATCGGCCGCTGGAGAATGCCGACATCGTGCTGTGGCACGTGTTCGGCCTGCATCATCCGGTTCGGCTGGAGGATTTCCCGGTGCAGCCGTGCATCGCGACCGGCTTCAAGCTGGTGCCGCACGGCTTCTTCAACGGCAATCCCGGCATCGACCTGCCGCCCGAGGTCAACGCTGCAAGCTGCTGCGCCCACGCGACGACGGCGTGAGGGAATCAACTGCTGCGTCTGAAAGAGCGTGACATGTACCAAAGTCGTCATGCCCGGCCTTGTGCCGGGCATCCACGCCTTACGGCGTCGATGATCAGCAAAGACGTGGATGGCCGGGACAAGCCCGGCCATGACGGCGCAAAACTGACCGTCCGTTGCCAGGTGCTGCTGGTGGAGATGCTGTGAGCCACACACGATGATCAGCACCGGACTACATGTCGTCGGCGGCGCGGTGCTCGGCCTTGCCGGCAGCCTGCATTGCGCCGGGCTGTGTGGGGGCATCGCCTCGTCGTTGTTGCTGGCGTCCTCCGCGCCGAAGGCGGCGCCGGCCGAACGCGCCGCGACGCTGCTGCGGATTCAGCTCGGCCGCGCGCTCAGCTACACATTGTTCGGTGCGGCGGTGGGCGCCGGCGGCGCCGCGTTCAGCGGTCTGGTCACGCTCGCCGGCGTGCAGCCCGCGATGCGGATCGCCGCCGCCTGTGCGCTGGCATGGACGGGCCTGTCGGTGGCCGGAATCGTCCCCGGCTTCCGGGTGATCGATCGCCTGCTGGCGGTCGCCCCCTCGATGCGCGGCCGCTCATCGATGCGGCTGCGGCTGCCGCCGTCGCTGGCGCTCGGCATTGCCTGGGGCTTCGCGCCGTGCGGCATGGTGTACGCGGCGCTGGTCAACGCCATGCTGAGCGGCTCCTCGGCAGCGGGCGCGGCATTCATGGCCGGGTTCGGATTGGCGACGATCCCGGCGGTGGCGGCCGCCGCCTTCGGCGTGACCGCGCTCGCCGGCGTCGGCGCCGGAATGTCGCGACGCCATGTTCGCGGCGCGCTCGGCACGGCGCTGGTCGCGCTCGGCGCGCTGAGCCTGATCGAACCGGCGATGACGCTGACCGCGCTGTGCCTGCGCGCGTGATCCCGGACCAGCCGCTGGCCGTGATCAGGCCGCCGGCAACCGCCGCAGCACCGCATCGATGGCCGACACCACGCTGTCGGCGTTCTCCCGCGTGAAGCACAGCGGCGGCCGGATCTTCAGCGTGCTGCCGAATGGTCCGGCGGCGCCGATCAGGATGCCGTGGTCGCGCAGCCCGTTGATGACATCGGTCGCGATCTCCGGCGCGGGCGTCTTGGTGTCGCGGTCGCGCACCAGTTCGAGCCCGATGAACAGCCCACTTCCGCGGACGTCGCCGATCCGGATGTGGCGATTGCCGATCTCGCGCAGGCCGTCCATCAGATAGCCGCCGACCACCCGCGCATTGTCCATCAGCCCCTCGTCGCGGATCACGTCGAGCACCGCGAGGCCGGCCGCGGCGGCCACCGGATTGCCGCCGAACGTGTTGAAGTACTTGGTGTCGGCGGTGAGGCGGTCGATCAGCTCCGGCCGCGTCGCCACGCCGCCCATCGGAAAGCCGTTGCCCATCGGCTTGCCCATGGTGACGATGTCGGGAACGACATCGTGGCGCGCGAAGCCCCAGAACGCCGTGCCGGTGCGGCCGAAGCCGGGCTGCACCTCGTCGGCGATGAACAGCCCGCCCTGCGCATGCACCACGTCGATCGCAGGCGCGAGGAAGCCCGGCGGATCGGCATAGACGCCGTCGCTGGAGAAAATCGTATCGACCAGCAGTCCCGCGAAGCCGAGGCCGGCGCGCTGCAGATCGGCGATCGCCGCGGCGACGGCGGCAGCGAAGCGCGCGCCGATGTCCTCGCCCGGGTTGCGATAAGATTCCGGCGCCGGCACGACGCGGACATGCGCCGGCGGCGCGCGGCCCGGACGCGACGACGGCGAGACGTCGGTCACCGCCGCGGTGTTGCCGTGATAGGCGGTCTCGGTGACGACGAAACCGGTGCCCCCCGTCGCCGTCGCGGCGATCCGCAGTGCGAGGTCGTTGGCCTCGCTGCCGGTGCAGGTGAGCACCAGATGGCTGATCGGCGCGGGGAAGGTCGCGAGCAGCCGCTCGGCATAGCTGTCGACCACGTCGTTGAGATAGCGGGTGTGCGTATTGAGCATCCCGACCTGGCGGCGGATCGCCTCGACCACCGCCGGATGCGAATGGCCGACCGACGGCACATTATTATAGACGTCGAGATAGCGCCGGCCGTCGGCGTCGTGCATCCACACGCCCTCGGCCCGCACCATCCGGATCGGCTCCTGATAGAACAGCACCGAACTGGACCCGAACGAGCGCATCCGCCGTTCCAGCGCCGCGCGCAGCTCCGGATCGGCGGAGGCCGGCGCCTGCGGATCGAAGGCGTTCAGCGCCAGGATCTCCTTGTCGCGCGGCACGCTCTCTCCTTTGTTGGACCCGAGGCAGGCGCGTCGCCCGGTTGCGACAGGCGCGGCGCCAGGCGCACTGTGAGCCAAGGTGGAAGTTCCCACAACGGCGACACACTCCAGGCAATGTCTTTGCAGAACGCCGCGCCCGGAACGGCATCCGATCAACCGCAACCGGCGACCAGGGCTCGGTTACTCGCCGCTCTCGAGGCGTCGCACGGCGTGGCCCTGCCTAACCGCTGCGCAGACTGCCGCCCAACATATGGGGGACTTGCCACATTCTTGGTGTGGACTAACAACATCGCCGGCATGAAGCTGCGAACGCAACCGGGACTGCGGATGGTTCATCCGTGCAGCCGACCCGGGGCGTTCGAGGGTCCATGGTGAACGAACCGGTCATTGCCGCCGACGCAGACCCGATTGCGATCAGGAAGTCGCGGCGTTCGGACGGTGACCGACTGTCCAAATCGGCGCGGCACCAGCACATCATCTCGCAACTCACCGCCGCTCCCACGCTGCGCGCATCCGAGCTCGCCGCCGCGCTCGCCGTCTCGACCGAGACGATCCGGCGCGACCTGATGGAGTTGCAGGAACAGAAACTGATCAACCGCACTTATGGCGGCGCATCGCGGCCGTTCGCGCTGGAGCCGTCGCTGGTCGACCGCAAGCGGCTGCTGATCGTCGAACGCGAAGCCATCGCGGCGGCGATCGCCGAGCTGGTGCAGCCGAACGAGGTGCTGATGCTCGGCGCCGGCGCCACCACGTTCCACGTCGCGCGGCGGCTCGCCGCGACGGCCCGCGACATCACCGTGATCGTCAACGACTTTGCGATTGCCGGCGCGCTGGCCGCCAATGCCTCGATCCGGATCCTGTGCTGCCCGGGCCGCTATCACGCAACCGAGGGCTATGTGTTCGGCACCCAGACCATCGCCAGCATCAACAGCTACGAGGCCAACCGCGCCATCGTCGGCGCCACCGGCGTCGGCGCCCGCGGCATCAACGACGCCGACGAAGAGGCCGGCGCGGTCTACGGCGCGATGGTGAAACGCGCCGCCGAAGCCATCATCGTCGCCGACCACAGCAAATTCGAGCAGCGCGCCCTCACCGTGTTCGCGCAATGGGCGGAGATCGACCGCTTCGTCACCGACCGCCAACCGGAGGGCGCGATGGCCACGGCGCTGCGCGAGGCCGGCACCGAAGTGATCGTCGCACGACAATGAACGCCCGAGCCACCCCGTCCGATCCGCCAACAAGGGTAATTGCCATGCATGACACCATCATCAGAAGCACCCCGGACACGCGGCAGATTCAGATCGGCCGCCTCCGGATCGACAGCATCGCCGCCGATCAGGCTTTCGTCTGGACCGGCGAGCGGGTCGACGCGGTGCGCGATGCCAGTTACATCCTGGCGATCCCGACGTCGGGCTGCATGACCCTGACGCAGTGCGGACAGACCAAGGTCGTGCGGGCCGGCGAATACGTGCTGCTCGGCCAGCTCGGCGCCACCGCGCTGTCCGCCGCCGCCGGCCTGCGGCTGTTGATGGTGCATATTCCGGCGATCGAGCTGCGCGGCCGCCTGGTCTCGGTCGAAGATCACATCGGCGGCCGGTTCTGCGCCAACGAACGCATGACCTGCCTGCTGGTCGATCTGATCAAGGGCATCGCCGAACTGTTCGCCGACCGCGCGCCGCCGAATCCGCAGGCGCTCGCCACCGAGATCGTCAGCTTCGTCGCGCTGACGCTCGGCGCCGAGGACCGCGGCGCGGCGATCGACGTCCGCAACACCCGCTATCAGCTGCGACGCCGGATCTTCGACTTCATCGAGAAGCATCTCGGCGATCAGAACCTGTCGCCGAAGAAGATCGCCGAGAGCAGCCGGATCTCGATGAGCTATCTCTACAGCCTGTTCAACGACGACGAGACCACGGTCGGCCAGTTCGTCCAGGTCAAGCGGCTGCAGCGCGCCTACGAGATCCTGGTGGCCGATCCGAAGGGCCACCGCACCGTGGCGGAGGTCGCCTACGAGGTCGGCTTCAAGAACGTCTCGCACTTCTCGCGCAGCTTCAGCCGGCACTTCAGCATCGCGCCGCGCGACGTCCGGCAGATCGGCGGCGCCGCTCCCGCGGCGGCGAAGCCGGCGAAGGACCGCAGCATCGCCGGCACCGCGCGCTTCGGCACCAGCTATTGGGAGGCCGACCGGCTGCGGGAGACGGCGTAGTCCGCGCCTGTTCGGCCCGTCCCTCCCCCCTCGCCATCTGCCGGAGTTTCCCGTGGCCGCCACGCCCGACCAGGCCTCGTTCGAAGCCGACCTCGCGCCGTTCTTCAACGATCTCGCCGACGCCGCAGGATCGATCGCGCGGCACCACTTCCGCACGCCGATCGATTTCGAGCGCAAGGAAGACCTGTCGCCGGTGACGATCGCCGACCAAGGCATCGAGCGCGAATTGCGGGCGCGGATCGCCGACCGATTTCCCGATCACGGCATTCTGGGCGAGGAAATGGGCTCGACCCCGGGCGAGCGATACACCTGGTATCTCGACCCGATCGACGGCACCAAGAGCTTCATCTCCGGCATGCCGCTGTTCGGCACGCTGATCGCGCTCAGCGACGATCGCGAAGGCCGCGTGGTGGCCGGGATGATCGACATGCCGGCGCTCGCCGAACGCTGGTACGGCGCCAACGGCTGCACCACCTTCAACGGCCGGCCGGTCAGCGTCAGCGCCACCACCGAGCTGGCGCAGGCGCAGATCTACACCTCGTCGCCGGATTTCTTCCCGGCCGACGACTGGCGGCGCTACGACACGCTCAGCCGCAAGGCGATGTTCCGCCGCTTCGGCGGCGACTGCTATCAATACGGCCTGCTGGCCTCCGGCTATTGCGACCTCGTGGTCGAGACCTCGCTGAAGTCGTTCGACTTCATGGCGCTGATCCCGGTGGTCGAAGGCGCCGGCGGCATCATCCGCGACTGGTCCGGCAAGCCGCTGGACCCGACCTCCGACGGCCGCGTGATTGCCGCCGCGAACGAGAGCCTGCTGGCGCAGGCGCTGGAGATCATCGACGCTGCGTAGCAACGATCGAACCGCCGCTCGCGGAGGAGGATCCGGTTAGCGAGCGACGCGGCTCCGAGCGGGCGCACGAACGCGTTGCGCCTTCGGACGACGTAATTTCGGGCCGCAAGACACAGCGGCCGGTTGTTGCACCTTGGTTTCGGCCCAGCTCAGCACGCGGCCGTCTTTCGCGCGGAGTTCGAGCCTGGCGACGGCAGCCCCGGACTTCGCCTCGACCAATGTGGAGCGCTGTTCGGTCGGTTTGTAGAGATGGGCCTCGCCCCATTGGCGCAGCGCCACGACGACGAGAAACAGGCCGCGGCCCTTCTCCGTCAGAACGTATTCCCTGTAAGCACTGCCGTCGGACGCCGGCGCCGTTTCCAGGATGCCGCGCTCGGTCAGATCGCGCAGCCGGGTCGCCAGCATTCCCTTGGCGATGCCGAGGCCCTCCTGAAACTCGCCGAACCGTCGCACGCCATCGAAGGCGTCGCGGATGATCAGCAGCGACCACCAGTCGCCGATCACATCGAGCGCCCGCGCGACCGGGCATCCGGCGGTCTGCAGACTGGTCCGTTTCACCATCACGCCGCTCCGTCTCTAGAGCACTTCTGCTTTTCATCGACTCAGAGCTGAAGATCAGAACGCCTGCCACATCACAACCTCATGGTGAGGAGGCGCGTAGCGCCGTCTCGAACCATGGGCCGAATGGGATGCGTTGCCCCATCCTTCGAGACGCCCGGCTTCGCC
Source organism: Rhodopseudomonas palustris (assembly GCA_016215605.1). Taxonomy (GTDB): domain Bacteria; phylum Pseudomonadota; class Alphaproteobacteria; order Rhizobiales; family Xanthobacteraceae; genus Rhodopseudomonas; species Rhodopseudomonas palustris_L. The sequence goes on along the minus strand of JACRJB010000049.1, from coordinate 63,184 downwards.
GGGCTCCTCAGGATGAGGACTCAGTGCGTGCAGAAAGGTCGGATCTTTTCCATCAAACGATGAACCGCTTGAGTGGTCCTAAAATAGAACTAGAACAGTCTCGACGCAAGAGGTCTTATGTTGAGACCAAATATTCGACAACGAGGCCTCGATGCGAAGCGGTTCCGGCAATCCCAACTCTCCTCCGGCCGAGAACGCCCTGCCGGCTGTTGTGCTACTCGTTTTCGCGGCGGCGGCGGGCCTCAGCGTCGCCAATATTTACTATGCGCAGCCGCTGCTCGACGCGATCGCCGCCGATTTCGACATCGCTCCGGCGGTGATCGGCGGCGTGGTGATGCTGACGCAGGTCGGCTACGGGCTGGGCCTGATCTTCATCGTCCCGCTGGGCGATCTGATCGATCGCCGCACACTGATCATCGTTCAGGGCGTTCTCTCGACGATCGCGCTCGTGGCGATTGCGATGGCCCGGACCGAAGCCATGCTGTTCGTCGGCATGGCGGCGGTCGGCTGTCTTGCCGTCCTGGTCCAGGTGCTGGTGGCGTTCGCCGCGACGCTGGCCGCACCGGCGGAACACGGCAAAGCGATCGGCACCGTCACCAGCGGCATCGTGATCGGCATTCTGGCCGCACGATCGGTCGCGGGGTTGCTCGCGGACCTCGGCGGCTGGCGCAGCGTCTATGCGGTGTCCGCCGTCCTGATCTTCGCCATGACCTGCGTGCTCGCGCGCATCCTTCCCCGCGGCCTCGCGCCCGACAGCCACGACAGCTATGCGGTCGCCGTCCGCTCGATTCCGCGGCTGTTCGCGAATGATCGAATCGCGCTGGTTCGAGGCATCCTGGCGATGCTCAGCTTCGCGTCGTTCAGCACGTTATGGACATCGCTGGTGCTGCCGCTCAGCGCCGAGCCATACGGCTATTCGCATACGCAGATCGGCTTGTTCGGACTGGTCGGGATGGCGGGCGCGCTTGCGGCGAGTTCCGCCGGCAGACTGGCCGACCGCGGCTTCGATCGATGGATCACCGGAAGTTCGCTGGCGCTGCTGTTCGCCTCGTGGGCTCTGATCGCCCTGCTGCCGAGGTCGATCCCCGCGCTGGTCGTCGGCATCGTCGTTCTCGACCTGGCCGTCCAGGCGATTCACGTCACCAATCAGAGCATCCTGGTGAGCCGCCATCCCGAAGCGCGGAGCCGGCTGATCGGCGGCTATATGCTGTTCTACTCGGTCGGCAGCGCGCCGGGCGCGATCACCTCGACCCTGGCGTTCGCGGCCGCAGGCTGGACCGGCGTGGCGATGCTGGGCGCCGGCTTCGCCCTGGCGGGCCTGCTGGTCTGGCTTGTCACGCTTCAGCCCGGCCGCCGCAACGCGCCGGCGGGCTGATCGGGCGTCGCGCGAGCGGCAGCGTCGCGCACCTCACACCATCCGCAGCCAGCTGTCCCAGCGCGGATCATACATCAGGCTGCGGGCGCGCATGTATTTCCAGATGCCGTATTTCTGATAGTCGAAATCCCATTCCTTGAGCTTGCGGTTGACCACCGCCCAGGACGCCCATTTGACGTCGGCGAGCGCGCGATTGAGAATCACGCGCGCCACCATCGACGGGCGGACCTCGCCGCAATATTGCTCGATCAGGCCGAGCGTCAGCTGCTCGTCGAAGAACATCTCGGCGAACAGCACGCCGAGCTCGTAGCTGCGCTCGTTGTTCGAGGCGAATTCGTAGTCGATCAGCCGCATCGGCTTCGGCGCCGAGGGATCGGCGCTGATCAGGAAGTTGCCGGGCATCGGATCGTTGAAGCACGGCACCAGATCGAGGCCGGACGCGAGGAAGGCGTCCTTGGCCTGGCGGTAGCGGTGCTCGATCCACGCCATGTCGGCCGGAAAATGCGCGCCGAGTTCGCGGCCCTGCTCGATGTGTTCCTCGATCATGTCGAAGATCGTCTTGGTCTGCGCCAGCGCCGGGCCGGCATGCAGTTTGCGATACAGCGCCAGCACGTCGGACTGGATCGACGGATCGCCGAAATCGCCGTTGGTGCAGGCACGATAGCCTTCGAGGAATTCGCTGACTTCGAGCCCGTCCTCGGCATCGAAGAACACCACCTCCGGCGCGATCGCCATCGCATGGGCGTTGCGCGCCGCCTCGTTGGCGGTGACGCGATCGATGAACATTTCCGAGCCTTCGCCCGGAACCTTGACGAAGTAACGACGCTCGTCGCCGTCGATCTCGACGATCCAGTTCTGGTTCATCAACCCGCCGACCAGCGGCGCATAGCTGAAGCCGCGACCCTGCCATTGCGGCACGCGTGTGACCGCGGCTTCCAGCACGGATTCATGGACGGTGCCGGCCTCGCCGACGCGACGCTTGATCGACATCACACCCTCCGAACCATGTCGCCGAAGCGCTGCTCGCGCACGGCCATCGAACAGCGCAGGAAGCGCCAGCTCGCGAATTTGTAGAACTCGAAGGTGTTGCGCGGCGATTTCGCCGACAGCAACGCGCCGATCAGGCCGTGCCGCAGATCGTCGGCGATGCCGTAGATCCGGGTGCGGTTGAATGCCGCCTCGTCGAAGCCGCCGGTGGCGCGGATGAAGGCGTCGCGGGCTTCCGGCTCGCGGTCGAACGCTTCGACCAGGAAGCTGCCGAGGTCTTCCAGCGGATCGGCATTGCCGGCGCGGTCCCAGTCGATCAGCCTCACCTCGCCGGCGTCGCTGATCAGGATGTTGGAGACGTTGCCGTCGCCGTGGATCGGCACGGTCTCGACCTTCACGTTCGCCAGCGCCGCCGCGGCGAAGCGCAGCTCCGCCATCATCCAGTCGATGTCGGACGGCAGTTGCGCGCCGATCTCCTTCACCGCCTGATAGAACCGCTCGATCTCCGCGAACACGCTCGCGCTGCGCGGCAGCGGCGGACCGTCGCTGAATGTCTTGCGCGCGGCGATCACCGCGTCGACCAGCTTGGGATCGAGCATCCGCTCCAGCGTGCCGACGCGCCAGCCGGCGTTGAGATCTTCCATCACCAGCACGCCCGTGGCGACGTCGGCGACGAATACCTTGGGACCGATACCGAGATCGGAGGCGCGCTGCGCCGCCTCGAAGGCGCAGGCGACGTCGATATACAGCGCCGCGTCCGGGTCCATCGCCTTGACGAACAGGCTTTCGCCGCTGGCCTTGTCGGTGGCCCGCCACGGCGCGCCGTCGACGCCGCGCCAGCTCGGCGACGCCAGCACGGACAGTGCCGGCTCGATCACCAGCGATCGGCCGCTCCAGCCCGGCACGGCGGCGACGTGACTGCGAACCTGCTCGATCTGCGCGTCGAAACTGATCATTCAAACTCCCGACCTGGCGCGCGCCGCATGCCGTCGGCGGCACGGGCATGTCTCCTGCGTAAAGTTTCCTCAGGATCGCCGCAAAGGGGATGCCCGCTGTTCCACCAAATCGTGCCGATGAAATCTCCCGTCGTTTGCCGGTTCGGAAACTCCGCTATTCCGAAGGGAAAGGCCCCGCATGTCCGGGGCGGCTGCGGAGTGGACGATGTCGATTGAACAGCTGATTGCCATGAACCTCGGCGACCTCGCCGACGCCTACGCGGCGCGCACGCTGTCGCCGGTCGAGGTGCTGCAAACCGTCATGGCGCATGCCGAGGCCGTCAATCCCGCCATCAACGCGCTGTTCTGCTTCCGCCCGGACGAAGCGCTGAGCGCCGCGCGCGCCTCCGAGGCGCGGTGGAAGACGAACACGCCGGCCGGCCCGCTCGACGGCGTGCCGATGACCGTCAAGGACAGCGTCGCGATGGTCGGCTGGCCGTATCTGCACGGCATCAAGGCCAATGCGGAGCTGCCGCCGTCGAGCTACGATTCGCCGCCGGCGATCGCGCTGCGAGAGAGCGGCGCGGTGATCTTCGCCAAGACCACGATGCCGGATTGCGGCCTGCTCGCCGCCGGCGTCAGCTCGATGCACGGCATCACCCGCAATCCGTGGGGCCTGAAGTGGAACACCGGCGGCTCCTCGGCCGGCGCCGGCGCCTCGGTCGCGGCGGGCGCCGGGCTGGTGTCGGTCGGCACCGACATCGCCGGCTCGGTGCGGCTGCCGGCCGGGCATTGCGGCCTCGCCTCGCTGAAGCCGACGCACGGCCGCATCCCGCATCTGCCGGCCGATACGATGCGGATGGCCGGCCCGATGGCGCGCAGCGTCGACGATGCGGCGCGGCTGCTCACCGTGCTGACGCGCGCCGACGAGCGCGACACCTGGAGCTTCCCGAACGACGGCACGCAGTATCACCAGCGCCTCGGCCGCGACATCAAGGGCCTGCGCATCGGCGTGCTCACCGACATGGGGTTCGGCGCCAAGCCGGAGCCCGCGGTGCGCGCCGCGATCGAGGCCGCCGGCCGCCTGCTCGCCGGCGCCGGCGCGATCGTCGAGCCGATGGCGCCGCCGCTCGATTTCGACGGCTACGCGCCGATCGATCTGTTCCTGCAGGTGCGCGGCTTCGTCGAAGTCAGCGGCCTGCCGCCGCATGGCGACGACGGCATCAATCCGGATGTGAAAGCCTGGGCGCTCGGCGGCGAACGGCATTCCGGCGCCGAGATGTATCGGGCGCTCGGCGCGATCGGGAAAATGAAGACCGCGCTGCTCGCCGCGTTCGAAGGCTGGGACTACGTGATCGCGCCGGTGCTGCCGGTGGTGAACTTCCCGGCCGAGGAGCCCGGCGTGTCGCGCGAGGTGCCGCTCGCCCACACCATCTTCACCGCGATGTTCAACCAGACCGGCCAGCCGGCCGCGACGGTCTGCACCGCGTTCGACGACCGGCATCTGCCGATCGGCGTCCAGGTGATCGGCCATCGCTGCGACGATCTCGGCGTGCTGCAGGTCGCCAAGGCGCTCGAGCAACTGCGCGAGGTGACGATGGACTGGCCGCTGACGCCGCGGGCGTGAAGGAGACGCCCATGGTCCAGCAACTGCACGACCTGCTGTCCGCCTTCGCGGCCTTTGGCGCGACCGACAATGGCGGCGTCTGCCGCCTCACCGGCACACGAGAGGACCAGGCGGCACGCGACCGCTTCGCCACCGAGATCGCGCAACGCGGCCTGAAGTTCGATATCGACGCGATCGGCAACATGTTCGGCACCGCGCTGCTGGCGCCGGACTCGCCCGATGTCGTGCTGGTCGGCTCGCATCTCGACAGCCAGCCGACCGGCGGACGCTACGACGGCGTCTATGGCGTGCTGGCGGGGCTGCTCGCGGTGGAGACGATCGCGGCCCGCGCCGCCGCGATGCCCGGCGCGGCGCGGCGCAACCTCGCGGTGGTGAATTGGACCAACGAGGAAGGCGCACGGTTTCAGCCGAGCCTGACCGGCAGCTCCGTCTATGCCGGCACGCAATCGCTCGAGCACGCGCTGATGCTCGCGGACGGCGACGGCATCACGCTCGGCGATGCGCTCGGGGCGATCGGCTATCGCGGCGCCGGCACGCTGCCGCTTTCGCCGCTGCGCTATGTCGAACTCCACATCGAACAGGGCGCGCGGCTGGAAGACAGCGGAACCCAGATCGGTCTGGTCGAGGGCGCCTGGTCGGCGCGGAAAATCTCGGTGGTGTTCGAAGGCGAGGCGTCGCACACCGGCCCGATGCCGATGCCGCGCCGCCGCGATGCGCTGCGCGCCGCCGCGCGCTGCATCGACATGTTGTACGAAGACCTGGAGCAAGGCGCCCACGCCTCCGCGGCGCGGATCAGCGTCTACCCGAATTCGCCGAACGTCGTGCCGGCGCGCGTGCAGGTGTGGTTCGAGATTCGCCACGAGGACGAATCCGTCGCCACCGCGATCGGCGACCGCTTCCTGTCGCGAATCGATGCGGCGATCGCGCCGCTCGGCGTCTCCGCCTCGATCGCGATCGACGAACGCCGGGGCACGGCGTCGCTCGATGCGGCGGGCGTCACGCTCGTCGAGCGCGTCGCCGACGATCTCGGCTTCAGCTCGATGCGGATGAAGACCGTCGCCGGCCACGACGCGCTGGCGCTGCAGAAGCGCGTGCCCGCGACGCTGATCTTCGTCCCCAGCCACAACGGCCTCAGCCACAACGCCCACGAATTCACCGCGCCTGAGGCGCTGGACAAGGGCCTGGCGGTGCTGGCCGAGACGCTGTGGCGGTTGGTGACGGCCGAGTAGCGGCGCGCGCGCCCTGCCCAACCCTACGTCATTGCGAGCGAAGCGAAGCAATCCAGCGGCGGCGGCGCGTGGCGCTGGATTGCTTCGTCGCTTCGCTCCTCGCAATGACGAACAAGCGTGATGAGAAGACCGGTGTCCCGGGCGCGATGCGGCACGGAGTGCCGTTTCGCAGAACCGGGACCGTAACGAACGCTACGTCCGTGTCCGTAACGGCCCCGGATCTGCAGCGCACCACGCCGCAAGAGCGGCGCGCTGCGCAGCGTCCGGGGCACATGAGTTGCGAGGCTGCTCGCTTACGCCGCCGCTGTCTCCGCCTCGGCGCTGTCGAGCAGATGACACGCAGCGAACCGGCCCGGCTGATGCTCCCGCAGCCGCGGGGTTTCCACACGGCACCGTCCAAACGCTTTCGGGCAGCGCGAGGCGAAGCTGCAGCCGGGGGGGATGTCGATCGGGCTCGGCGGCTCGCCTTCGAGCAGGAAGTCGGCGGCGTTGAACGGTTTCTCCTCTAGCGTCGGCGCCGCCGACAAGAGCGCCTTGGTGTAGGGATGCTGCGGATCGAAGAACAGGTCGCGGTTGTCGGCGATCTCCACCATCTCGCCGAGATACATCACGGCGATCCGGGTGCAGACTTTGCGCACCATCGCCAGATCGTGCGAGATGAACACGTAAGTGAGATCGTTCTTGGCCTGCAGCCGGGAGAACAGATCGATCAGCTTGCTTTGCTCGCGCTGGTCGATCGCCGACAGCGTCTCGTCGAGGATCAGCAGCTTGGGATCGAGGATCAGCGCACGCGCGATCGAGATGCGCTGGCGCTCGCCGGTCGACAGCGCGTTCGGCAGCGCGTCGTACAACTTGGCCGGCAGGCCGACCTCCGCCATCGCGGCGGTCACCTTCGTGCGCATCTCCTTGCGCGGGATCCCGCCGCGGATCCGCAGGCTCTCTTCGATCATGCGGCCGACCGTGGTGCGCGGCGGCAACGCCGTGTAGGGATCCTGCAGCAGCAGCTGGAATTCGTTGCGCTTGCGGATCAGCTCGCGCGGCGACAGCTTCGCGAGATCCGTGCCGCCGAGCACGAGCGTGCCGGTGTCGGGCGTTTCCAGCCAGGCCAGCATCCGCGTCAACGTCGACTTGCCGCAGCCGGATTCGCCGACGATACCGAAATTCTCGCGCGGCATGATGTCGAGCGTGACGCCGCGCACCGCCTGGATGTTGCGATAGGTGTTGAACGTGCCGCGCTTACGCTGGCGATACGTCCGATGTACGCCCGCGACCCGCATCAGCGGCGCCTCGCCCTCGGCATGGCGGCGAACCGGCGGCCCCTCGCCGGCCGACCAGATCCGCGGCACGCTGTCGATCGCGCTGCGGGCGGCCTCGGTCTGCGGGGCGGCGATCAGTTGCTCGAACGGCTGCTGCTCGACGAAGCGTCCGTGATGCAGCACCGCGGTGCGCTTGCCGAACTGGCCGAGGATCGGCAGCGACGAGGTGAGATAAATCGTCGCCATCTTGTGGCGCAGGCAGAGATCGTGCAGCAGCGCCACGATCTGCGCCGCGATGGTGACGTCGAGCGGCTGGGTGATGTTGTCGGCGATCAGCACCGCCGGCTCGGCGCAGATCGCATCGACGATCATCGCGCGCTGCATCATGCCGCCGGAGAATTTCGACGGATATTCGTAGTAGCGCTCCGCCGGCGACGGAATCCGCACCTCGCCGAGCAGCTGAATGACGCGCTCGCGGCATTCCTTCGGGTTCCACTCCGGCCGCACGCTGTGCAGCTTCTCGGCGATCTGGACGCCAACCGGCATGGTCGGATCGAGCGACGACTGCGGCTTCGACCCGATGTAGGCGATGTCGCGACCGACCTTGAAGGTGCTGGTCGACGTCTTCTTCAGCGTGTCGTGACCGGCGAACAGCACGCGGCCGGCACGATAGGTCAGACTGTCCGGCAGCCAGTCGGCCAGCGCGCGGCTCAGCACGGTCTTGCCGCCGCCGCTCTCCGCATAGATGCCGAAGATCTCCGACGTGTGCAGCCGGAAGCTGATGCCGTCGAGAATCGGCGGCGTGCCGTGGGCGCGCGGCCCGACGGTAAGATTGTCGACGTCGAGGATCAGCGACAGATCCATCACAGACCTCCATAGACGCGGTTGCGGGCCTTCTCCAGCGCCGCGCCCATCAGGTTGATCGAGGTCAGCGCAACGGCGAGGAACACACCGGGGCTGGTGGCGATCCACCAGGCGTTGATCAGGTACTTGCGGGAATCCGCGATGATGCTGCCGAAGCTCGGCGTCGGCGGCTGGATGCCGAGGCCGAGAAAGCCGAGGATCGCCTCGAAGATCATCATCCGCGCGACGTCGAGCACCGCGACGAAGGCGATCGGCGGCAGGATGTTGGGCGCGGCGAACAGCAGCAGGATGCGCCAGTCGCCGGCACCGAGCACGCGTAGTCCCCGGACGTATTCGAGCCCGCGCTCGGTGACCGCGGCGCTGCGCGCGACGCGGGCGTAGAGCGGCCAGCCCGACAGCGCCAGCACGATGATGATGGTCGGCACCGTCGGGCGCGAGACGCCGAGGATGGTGATCGCCAGGATGATCATCGGCACCGACAATTGTGCGTCGGTAATCCGCATGATGATGGTGTCCCACCATTTGCCCTTGAAGCCGGCGAACAGGCCGAGCCCGCAGCCGATGATGAAGATCAGCACGACCGTGATGATGCCGATCATCAGCGAATAGCGCAGGCCGATCAGGCAGCGCAGCAGCATGTCGCGGCCGAGCTGGTCGGTGCCGAGCGGATGGCCCCAGCTCCATTTGTCGCCGATGAACAGCGGCGGCAGAAACTTGTCCTTCACCACCATCTTGGTGGCGCTCATCGACGAGATTTCCGGATAGATCGCCGACGCCAGCAGCAGCGCGATGAACACGAACAGCCCGATCCGGAAGCTGGTCATCCCCCAGGCCGCGCCGAGGATGCGGCGATTGACCGACTGCGTCGCGCTGGCGGGGTCGGGCGCGATGGCGACGGTCGAAGCCAGCGTCATGTCACAGCTCCACGCGCGGATCGATCAGATAGGCGACCAGATCGACGATGATGTTGATGAACACGAACACCGCGCTGGTGGTGATCGCGATGCCCTGGATCACCGGGAAGTCGCGACCGACCACCGAGACCACGGTGAGATTGCCGAGCCCCGGATAGTCGAAAATGTATTCGATCACCAGCACGCCGCCGATCAGGGTCGAGAGCTGGATGCCGAGCAGATTGACCAGCGGCACTGCGGCGTTGCGCAGCGCATGCGCATAGACGATCCGCCGCCGCGACAGGCCGCGGACGCGCGCCTCGTCGATGAACGGCGCCTGCATCACCTCGCCGAACGAAGTCGTCAGCGTGCGAATGATGAACGGCGCGATCTCGACCGACAGCACCAGCGCCGGCAGGATGACGTAGGAGAAGCCCTGATAGCCGAGCGCCGGCAGCCAGTTGAGCTTCACCGACAGGAACAGGATCAGCACGATCGCCAGCCAGAAATTCGGGATCGACACGAACAGCGACTGCACCGCGAAAGCCAGCGTGTTCGGCCAGCCGTTCTGCCGCAGCCCGCCGGCGATCCCGACCGGGAACGAGATCAGCAGCGCGAACACCAATGCGACGCCGCCGAGCTGCAGCGTGACCGGCAGCCGCTCGAGGATCAGGTCGGTGACCGGCGCCATGTCGGATTTGGTCGGGTCGACATACTGGCCGCCGGCCGCCACCATGCCGCTGCGCGGCCGCAGATAGGACTGGCCGAGATCGCCCTGCAGCAGCCCGACCATGTAGCGGCCGTATTGCACGACGATCGGGTCGCGCAGCCCCATCTTGGTGGCGACCTTCTCGACCACGTCGGGCGGCGCCATGCCGCCGACGATCAGCCGCACCGGATCGCCCGGCACCACGCGCAGCAGCGTGAAGATGATGAACGAGGTGATGCCGATGATCAGGAAGCCCTGCAGGATCCGTTTGACGAGAAATTCGAGGATCAACATCGCGGCGTCCTGCGGGTCGTTGGAAAATGCGCAGCGGACCGGGATGCCCCCCGGTCCGCTGCGCGGCGCCAAATCAGGCCAGCGTCGCCTTCGTCATGTCCTGCTGACCGTTCGGGTAGATGTAGAGCCCCTCCAGCTTCTTGCTGTAGGCGTGGATGAACACCGAGGTGAACAGCGCCAGCGCCGGCGCCTTCTTGGCGATGGTCGGCAGCGTCTCGGTCTGCAGCACCTTCTTGCGTTCCTCGATCGTCGGCGCGTTGCGCTCCTTGTCGAGTACCGCGTCGATCTCCGGATCGACGATGCCGGTGATGCGCTTCGAGGACGAGTGGAAGTGGGTGCGCAGCACCAGATCCGGCTCCGGCGAACCGGTGCACCAGCCGCAATCGATCATGTTGCCTTCGCCGCCGCCGGGCTTGTCGTACAGCAGGTTGCCCCAGGCCGCGACTTCGAGCGTCTGCAGGTTCACCTTGAAGCCCTGCTCCTGCAGCATGCCGGTGATCAGCTCGGCGTATTCCTTGGTCTTCGGATAGAACCCGACCGACGTGTAGTAGGTCAGCTCTGGCAGGCCGGCGCCCTTCGGGAAGCCGGCTTCGGCGAGCAGCTTCTGCGCCTTGTCGGGATCGTATTCCGGGTAGTCGGCGACGTCGGTGTAGCCGAACTTGACCGGCGAGATGTGCGCCTTCGACGCGGTGCCGGAAACGCCGAGGATTTCAAGGATCTGCTTGCGGTCGATCGAATGGCAGGCCGCCAGCCGAATCCGCGGATCGTCGAAAGGCTTCTTCGAGCAGCGGAAGAACAGATATTTGTTCTCGACCGAGACCGCCTTGTGGATGTTGAAGCGCTTGTCCTTCGAGATGGTCTCGACCTGCTCCTGCTCGAGCCGCTCGATGATGTCGGCCTCGCCGTTGAGCAGCGACAGCGTCCGTGTCGTGGTGTCGCCGACGAATTTGTATTCGACGCCCGGGATCTTCGGCGCGCCGAGATAGAAATCCGGATTGGCCTTGAGCACCGTGGTGTCGCCCTTCTGCTCGACATACATGAACGGGCCGGTGCCGTTCATCCGCGCCGAGAGCTGCGCCTTGTTGGCGACGTCCTTGGCCGACAGGATCGGCAGGAACGACGACAGATAGTAGAACAGCGTCGCCGGATAGCCCTGCGCCTTCGTGTTGATGCGGCAGGTGAAGTCGTCGACGATGTCGACCGTGACTTGTCCCGGATACCATTGCGCCGGGCGATCCGGCAGACAGCCGTATTCGTAGGTCGCCTTGACGTCGGCGGAGGTGAACGGCGCGCCGTTGTGGAACTTGATGCCCTTGCGCAGCTTCACTTCCATGGTGAAGGGATCGATCGGGGTGAGCGATTCGGCGAGTTCGAAGATCAGTTCGTCGGGCTTCTCCGGCTTCATCGGCGCGCGGGTCAGATAGCCGAACACGAAGCCCTCGGTGATGATCTGGCCGAGATTGGTGTGCGTGGTCGGGTCCCAATTGCCGCTCAGCGCTTCGGCGCCGAGGAAGCGCAGCGTCCGCCCTTCCGCCGCGAAGGCGGAGTTCATCAGAAAGTCGGGATCGATACGTCCCAATCCCAGCGCCGCCGCACCCGCGGCGCCGCCCAACAACAAGTTTCTGCGATTGATCATCGTGCCACTTCCCCCTCGGGTGAATTTTGGGAGACGCCGAATGCCGCACCGCAGGTCAGTCCTCAGCTCTGCGAGCGAAGACGTCGGGCCGTTCCATCATCTCCCGTGATGGACCATGCGAAGCCTAGACCAATTGCTCAGCATGCCTGATACCCGCTGCTCCACGATTCCGTTGCTCACGCTTCTCCTGCCGGCGACGCGCCCGAGGGACTAACCGCGAGCGCCGTCGCGCCGGCTCATCGCGCGCGCACAACGCCTTCGCAACGGGCAGGACATGAACGGTGCATGGGCAGAAATGGCGTCGCGCGACGGCTTCCCCTATCGTCGGCGCCGCATCCGACGAAGGGAATGAATCATTGGCACTGGGCGGCAGAACTGAACCCGCGACGATCCGCGGCGTGATCTCGGATCTCGACGGCGTGCTGTATCGCGGCGATCAGCCGATCGCGGACTCGGTCGAGGCCTTCCAGGCGTGGCATGCGCGCGGCGTGCCCTATGCGTTCGTCACCAACAACGCCACCAAATCCGCCGCGCAGTTCGCCGCCAAGCTGGAGCGCATGGGCGTGCCGGTCACGGCCGCGCAGGTGTTCAATGCGGTCTCGGCGACCGCGAGCCTGATGCAGCAGCGCTGGCCGAAGGGCACGCGCGTGTTCGCGATCGGCGAACGGCCGCTGTTCGAAGCGATCGAGTCCGCCGGCTTCACGCTGGCCGGCGACGACGCGGAGGTCGTGGTGCTCGGCTTCGACTACGCGCTCGACTACGACAAGCTGCGCACCGCGGTGCGCGCCGCGCTGAACGGCGCCGCGATCGTCGTCACCAATCCGGACCTGCTGACGCCGGCCGACGACGGCTTCGAGCCGTGCGTCGGCGTGCTCGCCGCGGCGGTCTCCGCCGCCGTGCCGTCCGCGGTACCGATCGTCGTCGGCAAGCCGCAGCCGTTCATGGTCGAAGAGGCGCTGGCGCTGGTCGCGACAGCCAAATCCGAGACCATCATGATCGGCGACCAGATCGCCACCGACATCGTGGCGGGACAACGCGCGGGCATCCGCTCGTTCCTGGTCACCACCGGAATGGCGCATGTGCCGGTCGCGGGCGTGACGCCGGACCGCGTGATCGGCAGCCTGCGCGACCTGATCGACGAAGTCGGCGCCCCGTAGCGCTTCACGCATTCAGCGCAGGACGTGTGAAGGGTCGTGGAAATTCAGAAATCCGGTCTCGACTCGATGCTTCCGGCGATCCCCGGCGCTGCGGCAGCGGTCCCCTGCTTCTCGCGATCGCGCCTGTCGCGGCGCCAGGCGTTCGGCGTGACGCCGGTGGATCGGCGGAAGATCCGGGACAGATGCGCCTGGTCGCTCAGCCCGCAGGCGAGCGCGATTTCCGACAGCGGCATGTCGGTGGTCCGCATCAGCATCTTGGCGCGCGTCACCCGGCGCTCCAGCACGAAGCTGCGCGGCGACGTTCCGGCGCGCTGACGAAACGCGCGGGCGAAATGGCTGGCGCTCAGGTCGATCAGTTGCGCCAGATCCCTCATGCGCAGGCTGCGGTCGATGTTACTGTCGATGTGCGCAACGATGCGGTTGAACTGCCAGCGCGCCAGCCCGGATTGCTTGGCGCGGACCGGCGGCTCGTCCAGCATCGCGTGCCGGGCCTGGACTTCCCGCAACAGCGCCGCGGCGCGCTCGATGCAGCAGCAGGCCGTGGCCGGATCGTGCCGGACCGCGTCCGCCGCCTTCTGCAGGGTCTCCGCGAGAGAGACGAACGCCCGCGCCGTGCTCGCCTGATCGGTGGGGTCGGTTGCGTGCTGCATTGATCGAGAGATCCCGTTGATGGACACGGCCGGCGAGCACGGATCCGCATCGCAGCAGCATCAGACGCCGCGCCATCGAATTCCGACAGTCGGACAAACGTGCCGATCGCTTCCTGCATTGGTTGCGGGTCGATAACACCAAGGTTTACTTCCGGCCGCGCCGGCGACACCTCATGAACCGCGCCGATGTGCCACTCGGGACCGGCTGGCATCGTCCCGCCGGCTCGGATAAACTCTTCGACACACGCGAGTTCGCCGTAAACCAGCATGACCGCAACACCCAGCCCTTTGATCGTCGTGGTCGATGACGACGCCGGCGTCAGAGAAGCGCTCGCCGGTCTGTTCAGATCGATCGGCAACCGCGTCGTTTCGTTCGAATCGGCGCAGCATCTGCTGGCCGCGGGGGTGCCGGCGGAGGCCAATTGCCTGATCCTCGACGTCCGCTTGCCCGGCACCAGCGGCCTCGACCTGCAGGACATGCTCGCCAAGCTCGACGTTCGCATTCCCGTCATCTTCATGACCGGCTACGGCGATGTGCCGATGACCGTGCGCGGGATGAAGGCGGGGGCGGTCGACTTCCTCACCAAGCCGTTTCGCGAACAGGAAATGCTGGATGCGGCGGCGGCGGCGGTGGCGCTCGACCGGCGGCGACGCGAGAGCGACCGCCGGCGCGACGACGTGTTGCAGCGCTATGCCGCGATGACGCCGCGGGAGAAGCAGGTGTTCGACATGGTCTCCGCCGGGGCCATGAACAAGAACGTCGCCGCCGATCTCGGGCTGAGCGAGATCACCGTCAAGATCCATCGTGGCCGGGTGATGAAGAAAATGGGCGCCCGCTCGTTCGCCGACCTGGTGCGGATGGCGGAGGTGATCGCCGGTCCCTCGCGCGACGCGATGTAACACCATCGTATGACTTATAAGGCCGGGGAGCCTGCCGCAAAGTTCTGTGACGTCGGATCGCGCTGCATCACCCTTGAGGATGGCCGAAATGACCATCGGCAAGATCATAGCGGTGATCGACGACGACGAAAACGTTCGGGTCGCCATCGAGGGGCTGGTTCGCTCGCTCGGATATTCGGCTCGCGGCTTTGCGTCCGCGCAGCACTATGTCGAGTCCGACGTGAGCTCGTCGACGGCCTGTCTGATTACCGATATTCAGATGGCGGGGCTCAACGGGCTCGACCTGTATTCCCGGCTGATCTCCGAAGGCCGCGCGCCGCCGGTGATCTTCATCACGGCGTTCCCCGACGAACGGATCGAGGCGCGCGCGCTGGCGCTCGGCGCGCTCGGGTTCCTCAGCAAGCCGTTCGAGGCGCAAGTGCTGGTACAATGTATTCAACAGGCCCTGACGCCACCGACCAGCGATCCCGGTTGATCGACCGCCCCTCGAACATCGGAGCCTTGCCGTGAAGCACATCGCAGCTCCGCTGGATTTCGTGAGGCGCAACGGCGATTTCAGCCTGCATCGAATCCGCGACGACGACCCGACGCAGTCGCGACTGCTGCTGATGGCGGCGGCCGGCGAGCCCTGCGCGCTGGAGCGACTGAAGCTCGAATTCGCGCTCACCCGCGACCTCGATCCGGAACTGGTCGTGCGTCCGTCCGAGCTGGTCTCGGCCCCGGGCGGGACCGCTCTGCTGATCGAGGATCACGGCGCGAAGCCGCTGTCGGAATTGCTCGGGCAGCCGGCGTCGGTGCCGAGCCTGCTGCGCCGGGCGATCGGGCTTGCCCGGGCGCTCGGCCATGTCCACGAGCGCGGGCTGGTGCATCGCCATCTGCACCCCGACTCGGTCTGGCTCGACGATGCGGATCAGGTCCGGCTGACCGGCCTCGGCGGAGCGTCGCGCTCGCGCCGGGAGCGGCGCGATCTCGCCGTCCACGACGCCATGCCGGGCTCACCGATCTACATGTCCCCCGAGCAGACCGGGCGGGTCAACCGCTCGGTCGACAGCCGTAGCGATCTCTACGTGCTCGGAATCATCCTGTACCAGATGCTGGCGTCGGGCGGCCTGCCGTTTCACGCGACCAATCCGGCGCAATGGGTTCACCACCATATTGCGCGGCGACCCAATCCGCTGCCGGCCGCCGGGCCGGCGACCGCCGCGATCGAACGGCTGGTGTTTCGGCTGCTGGAGAAATGCGCCGACGACCGATACCAGACGGCCGCCGGAGTCGAACGCGATCTGCGGGCGTGCCTGGCGGCGTGGGAAGCCCACGGTCACACCGCGCGCGTCAGGCTGACCGCGCACGACGATGCCGGCGTCGTCCGCATGCCGGAGAGACTCTACGGGCTGGACGTCGAGATCAACGCGATCGTGTCGGCGTATCATCGCGCGGCCTCGACCGGCGCGGCCGAATGGGTGCTGATCTCCGGATATTCCGGTGCGGGCAAATCGTCGGCCGTCAACGAACTGCGCAAGAGCCTGACGCCCAGCAACGGCTGGTTCATCGCCGGCAAGTTCGACCAGTACAAGCGCGACATTCCGTTCGCCACCCTGGCCCAGGCGTTTCAATCGCTGGTGCGCCAGATCCTCGGCCTCGACAGCGAGGCTCTGGCGCAGTGGCGAAGCACGCTGCAGGCGGCCGTCGGCGATCACGGCGAGCTGATGGTCAATCTGGTGCCCGACCTCGCTTTGGTGATCGGCGATCAGCCGTGTCTGCCCAACCTGCCGCCGCAGGAAAGCCGCAGCCTGTTTCAGGCCGTGCTGGGCCGCTTCATCGCCGCCATCGCCCGCCCCGAGCACCCGCTGGTGCTGTTCCTCGACGATCTGCAATGGCTCGATCAGGCCACGTCGGACTTCCTGGTCCGGCTCGCGGACGACGGTGAGATCCACCACCTGCTGGTGATCGGCGCGTATCGCGACAACGAGGTCGGCGCCGACCATCCGCTGAGCCGGACTCTGGACAGCATCCGGCGCACCGTCTCGCACATCGAGGAAATCCGGCTGGCGCCGCTCGGCCAGGTCCACATCCGCGCGCTGGTCGCCGACGTCCTGCGCAGCGAACCCGAGCAGGTGGCGACGCTGGCGGCGCTGATCCATCGCAAGACCGGCGGCAATCCGTTCTTCGCGATCCAGTTTTTCTCGTCACTGCTCCACGAACAACTCGTCAGCTTCGACCTGCTGCGCCAGCAGTGGACCTGGAACGTCGAACTGATCGAGGGCAAGGGCTTCACCGACAACGTCGTCGACCTGATGAGCCGCAAGCTCGACCGGCTGCCGCCGCGGACCCGCGCCATTCTCCGAATGTTCTCCTGTCTCGGAACGAGCGCCGAAGCCGGCCCGCTCGGGCGGCTGTGCGACCTGTCGACCGACGAGGTGCACGACGGACTGCAGGACCTGGTGACCAACGAACTGGTGCTGCGGACCGACGACACCTACCGCTTCGTTCACGACCGCGTCCGCGAGGCGGCCTATCGCCTGATCGACCCGTCCGATCTGCCCGCGACGCATCTGGAGATCGCGCGCCATTTTGCCACCAGCATCCCGACCTGGCCCGACGCGCTGTTTCAGCTCGTCAACCACTACAATCTCGGGGCGGCGCTGATCACCGCGGAGTCGGAGCGGCTTGCGGTGGCGCGGCTCAATCGCGAAGCCGGCCGCGCCGCCATGAAGGCGATCGCCTACGGCTCGGCACAGACCTATCTCGGCACGGCGCTGTCGATGCTCGGCGAGGATCGCTGGCAACGCCACGCGGACCTCGCCTTCGACGTCGAATACCAGCTCGCCGAATGCGACTTCCTGACCGGCGCGCTGACGCAGGCGGAGGCACGGCTGCAACGCCTGGCGAGCAAAGCGCCGAGCCCGAACGCGCTGGCCAATCTCGTGGCGCTGCAGGTCACGCTCCACACCGCGAACGACCGCAGCGATCGCGCGATCGAAGCCTGCCTCGTCTATCTCCGCGACTTCGGCATCGCCTGGCCGCCGCATCCTGATCGCGAGGAGGCGAAGGCCGAATATCGGTTGCTGACGCAGCGCCTCGGCGGACGCGCCATCGACTCGCTGATCGACCTGCCGACCATCACCGATCAGTCCCGTGCGGCGCCGATGGCGGTGATGAGTGCCGCGTTGGCGCCGGCGTTCTTCACCGATCTCAATCTGGTCTGCCTGCTGCTGTGCCGGATGGCCAATATCAGCGTCCAGCACGGCAATTGCGACGCCTCCGCCCTCGCTTATGCGTATCTCGGCATGGTGATCGGTCCCTGTTTCGACGACTACGACGCCGCCTTCCGCTTCGGCGACCTCGGCCTGCGGCTGGTCGAGACGCGCGGCCTCGGCCACTACAAGGCCCGCGTGCACCTCACCTACGGCGCCCACGTGCTGCCCTGGGCGCGGCCGCTGCACGAGGCGCAGCCGTTCCTCCGCCGCGCCTTCGAGGAAGCCGTCGAAACCGGCGATCTGACCTATGCGGGGTTTTCCTCGTGCACGCTGATCACCAACCGGCTGTCGGCCGGGGACCCGCTGGACGAAGTCGAGACCGAAGCCTCGGCGCGGCTGGCGCTGATGCAGCGGGCGAAATTCGGCCTGATCGTCCACATCATCACCACCCAGCGCCAGCTGATCCGCGCGCTGCGCGGCGACACGGTCACGCTCGGCTCGCTGAACAGCGCCGATTTCGACGAAGACGCGTTCGAGCGGCAACTCGCCGCCAACCGCAGCCTCGACATCGCCGCCTGCTGGTTCTGGATCCGCAAGATGCAGGCGAGCTACTTTTCCGGTGACTACGTCGCGGCGTTCGCCGCGCTGCGCAAGGCCGAGCCGCTGCTGTGGACCACGGTCGGCCACCACGAATATTCGATCTTCCAGTTCTATGTCGGCGTGATCAGCGCCGCCAATGCCGACGCCACCACGCCGCCGGCGCCGCGCGCGGAACTCGAACAGCGACTCGCGGCGGCTCACCGCCAGATGGCGGCGTGGGCGGTCCACAATCCCGGCAACTACAACGGCGCCGCCGCGCTGCTCGCCGCGGAACTCGCCCGGCTGCAGGGCCGGCCGTTCGAGGCGATGCAGCTGTATCAGCAGGCCGTCGCATCGTCGCGACAGGGACGGGTGTCGCAGGTCGAAGCCACGGCGCACGAACTGGCGGCCCGGTTCTGCCGCCAGCAGGGGTTCGAGACGGCGTATCAGGCCCACCTGACGAAGGCGCGGGACTGCTATCACCGCTGGGGCGCGGCCGCGAAAGTGGAGCAGCTCGACCGCGAACATCCCGACCTGGCGACCAGTTTCCCGGCCGCGACGCAGATGCCGCTCAGCATCGCCGAGAGCTTCGATCTCGCCGCGATCGTCAAGACGTCGGAGGCGGTCTCCAGCGAATTGGGCGTTCCGCGCCTGATGGAGACGCTGATGACGCTGGTGCTCGAACACGCCGGCGCCCAGCGCGGGCTGCTGATCCTTCCGCAAGGCGACGACCTCGCGATCCGCGCCGAAGCGCGAACCGGCGACGACGGCATCGTTGTCGCGCTGCGCGACGTCGGCGCCTCGGCGGACGAACTGCCGACCTCGATCGTCAACCTCGCCGCCCGCACCGGCGAGGCGATCACCATCGACGACGCCCAGAACAGCCCGTTCGCCGACGATCCGTACATCGTTCGAACGGGATCGCGATCGCTGCTCTGCCTGCCGCTGATGAAGCGCAGCAAGCTGATCGCCGTCATCTTCCTCGAGAACGATCTGTCGCCGGGCGTGTTCACGCCGCTGAAGCTGTCGATCCTGAAGCTGCTGTCGTCGCAGGCCGCGATTTCGCTGAAGAACGCCTTCCTGGAAGAAAAGGACGCGCTGGTCGAGGCGTTGCAGAAATCGCAATCCGAGCTGATGCGGATGTCGCGTCTGACCGCGATCGGCGAACTGGTGATTTCGATCGCGCACGAGATCAATCAGCCGCTGACGGCGATCATCACCAATGCCGACGTGTGCCTGCGCTGGCTCGGCAACGAGCAGCCGTCGATCGCCGAAGCCAAAAACGCCGCCCGCCGGGTGATCGAGAACGGCCGACGCGCCGCCGAGGTGGTGCAAACCATCCGCGGGCTGGCGGTCAAGTCGGCGCCGAAGATGTCGCCGGTCGACGTCAACGCCATCGTGCGCGAGATCCTGACCATCCTGCAGAGCGAACTGCGCCAGAACAACATTCACCTGGAAACGCGGTTGACCGACGCAGACGCGGTGGTGGTCGGCAACAAGGTCCAGCTGCAGCAAGTGCTGCTCAACCTGTGCATGAACGCGATCGAGTCGCTGGCGGCGATCGAGGGACGCCGGACGCTGACCGTCGCCAGCGCCACCGGCGAAGGCGACACGGTGATCGTCAGCGTCGCCGACAATGGCCTCGGCTTCGACGAGGATCGGATCGATCAGTTGTTCGAGGCCCTGGTCACCACCAAGCCGCAGGGCATGGGGATGGGACTGTCGATCAGCAAATCGATCGTGGAAGCGCATGGCGGCCGGCTGTGGGCGACCTCGGTCAAGCCGCACGGCGCCGGCTTCCACTTCTCGCTGCCGCGCTCGCCTTAGGCGGAGGCCCGGCACGACGGCCTTGCGACGACTTTGTTGTTCCGCGCAGCGCCCTTTTGCCGCGTCAACGAACCGACCGGCCGATCCGGCACCGCGCTATTGTTCAAGTCGCCGTGCGAAGTGACAAGAGCCCGGCGCGAACCCGCGGTAGATCCAAGCCAAACAGGGCCACAACGACGTCAGCGACGAAATCGACCAGTGACTGGCACCGTCAACGCGACCGCCGGCGCCGATGGATGCGGCGGGATCGCGAGGTTCGAAACGGAGAAGCGGATGACGACGCACGACAGCGATACAAAGGCCGCTTCGCACACCGCGCAGCGCCGCGCCCCGCAGATCTCCCGTCGCGACCTGATGATCGGCGCCGCCGCCGTGGCGCTGCTTCCCGGCAGCGCCGTTTCCCAACCGACCCACCCCACCCGATCGACCAAAGGAGACCACCCGATGAGCAGCGGATACGTCAAGACCAAGGACGGCGTCGAGATCTACTACAAGGATTGGGGTCCGAAGTCGGCCCAGCCGATCGTGTTCCATCACGGCTGGCCGCTGTCGTCCGACGACTGGGACGCCCAGATGCTGTTCTTCCGCGCCCACGGCTATCGCGTCGTCGCCCACGACCGCCGCGGCCACGGCCGCTCGTCGCAGGTCGACACCGGCCACGACATGGATCACTACGCCGCCGACGCGTCGGCCGTCGCCGAACATCTCGATCTGAAGAACGCCGTGCATATCGGCCACTCCACCGGCGGCGGCGAAGTCGCGCGCTATGTCGCCAAGTTCGGCGAGCCGCAGGGCCGCGTCGCCAAGGCGGTGCTGGTCAGCGCCGTGCCGCCGCTGATGCTGAAGACCGACAAGAACCCGGGCGGCCTGCCGATCGAAGTGTTCGACGGCTTCCGCAAGGCGCTCGCCGACAACCGCGCGCAATTCTTCCTCGACGTCCCGGCCGGCCCGTTCTACGGCTTCAACCGTCCCGATGCGAAGACGCTGCCGGGCGTCGTCAACAATTGGTGGCGGCAGGGCATGATGGGCGGCGCGAACGCCCACTACGACGGCATCAAGGCATTCTCGGAGACCGACCAGACCGACGACCTCAAGGCGATCAGCGTGCCGACGCTGGTGCTGCACGGCGAGGACGACCAGATCGTGCCGATCGACGACTCGGCCAGGCTCTCGGTCAAGCTGCTGAAGAACGGCAAGCTGAAGACCTATCCGGGCTATCCGCACGGCATGCTGACCACCCACGCCGACGTGCTGAACGCCGACCTGCTGGCGTTCGTGAAGTCGTAAGCGCAAAATCAAAGAACCACGCGGCCCGGCCCGACAACGCGTCGCGCCGGGCCGTTTGCTGTCCGGCGGTGCTACCAGCCGTACTGCAACTGCGCGCCGAGATAGTCGCTGCTGCGGCCGCCGGCGTTGCGGATGGTGTCGCCGACTTCGAAATGCACCGCCTCGATCGCGCCGGTGAGATGCGCGTCGAAGGCGTAGTCGAGGCGGAGCTGGCCGTAAGCGCCGGTCCACGGACTGCCGGTCCCCGCCGTTCCCGCGATCGGATTGCTCGGCTGACCATAGATCGCGTCCGAGGTGGTCGCCCGCCATTGCAGTCCGGCCGCCGCCATCACTTTCAGCCGCGGCGCGGGGCTGAGCGTGAGCGACGGCTTGAGGTGAACGAGGTTGGCGTAGCCGGTGTAGCCGGACAGCGTGAAGTAATAGCCGTTCGGGAACAGCGGATTGAAGGTGCCGAGCACGCCGTCGCCGGGGCGGCTGTCGCCGGACGCCGCATCGACCTGCAGCCCGAGCCGCGGCTGCCAGGCCGCCGCGAGCGTGTAGCCGGCGCGCGCGCCGACCGCCCAGGCCCGCGCCTCGCTGGCGCCGACCCGGCCGAGCTGCCCCATCGCCTCCAGATCCCAGTCGAGCTGCGCGGCCTTGCCGGCGAACCGGATGTCGAACACATGGCGCCGCTCGTCGCCGAGCGCGTCGAGATATCTGGCGCCCGCCCTTTCATACAGTGAGTAATAGCCCGACAGTTCGTTGTCGCCGAGCACCTTGCGCTCGATGCGGAGCGTGCTGAAGCGGAACTGGTCGTTCGAGCGATCGTCGAACGGCCGAAGATCGAAATACTGCACCGGCCGGCTGACGAAGCCGATGAACCGCCAGGTGCCGGTCTCCCAATCGGCCCAGATCGCGTCGAACGACTGGCGCACATTGGGGCCGTCGCGCGACGAGACGAAGCGCTGCAGATCGAACGCGAAGTCCTGCCGTCCGATCCGCGCCTTCAGCGTGCCGTCGGCAAATTTCCGTGTGTATTCGAGGAACGCCAGCCGCAGGTCGGCACGGTCCTGATCCGCCGAGGTCACCACCCGCTTGTCGAAAGCGCGATCGTCCTCGAGCTGGACGAAGGCGCGCCAGTTCGCGTCGAAATGCACGTCGGCGTGGACCTGCAGACGCTGAATGAAATAGCTGTCCGACCGCGCCCCCGCCGTGCCGAAACCCGCCGCATCGTTGGACTCGAAGCGCTGCCGGAAGGTCGCGCCGAGCGACACGTAGCTTTTCGGATCGCTCGCCCACAGCGGGATGTATTTCAGCGCATCGAACGGCTCGGTGCGCAGCCGCGGATCGGCCAGCACCGACCAGTCCTCGGCCCAGCGGTTGGTCTGGATCGCGGGTCGCGTGGCAGGCGACGCCGCGTCGTCTGCGGCTCGGGCCGGCGCCGCCAGCGCCACCGCCGCCAGCAGCGGCAGCGCCGTCCAGGCAGCCCTCGCCTCCCGCCAGTCCCTCACCACACCCCTCACAGTCCAGATCGATTACTTCGCCATCGCCGCGTGCTTCGCCGTGATGGCGTGAATTTCTGCGACGTAACCGCCCGAAAACTGCAGCATCGCGGCCGTCCGATCCTCGAACCTAACGGGATCGGTCAGCACCGTCACGCCCGCCGCCTTCGCTTTGCTCAGCGTCGCCGCCAGATCGGCGACCTCGTAGCCGGTGGTCTCGCGGCCGTAGGGATACGGCAGATGGCCGTCGGTCACGAGCACCACCATCTTGCCGAACGCGGATTCGATCCGCACCCGCTTGATCGAGGCGTCGGGCCTGCCGATCTCGGCGCCGGAGGCCTTCGCCAACTCGGAGACGACCTTGCCGTGCGAGAACGCCACGAAGCTGCGCACGAACGCGTCCGCCCTGTCGGCCGGAACGTAGACCCGGTTCTCCGGAATCGTCTCGAACGCCGCGTAGTCCGGCTTGGTCGTGTGCCAGTACAGCTGCATGTTGACGCCGCCGGGCCACTGCACGACGGCATCGCGGCCGATCGGGTCCGGGAACGTCGACACGACCACTGAGGCGCCGGCGGCGCGGGCCTGCTTGACCGCGAGGTCGATGTCGCTGACCAGGTAGCCGTTGCGCTCGGCGCCGAACGGATACGGGATCGGCGTCTTGAAGCCGAACAGCGAAACGGTGCCGACCGGCGTCTGCAGCAGCTGCGACGTCGTGCGGCTCGGCGTCGGGGTCACGGTCGCCACCACCTGCTTGGTGCTCCTGCCGCCGAAGGTGGCGAGAAAGCTCGTCGCGAACTTGTCGACCTCTTCGGGCGCGACATAGACGTGCGTGGTGTCGTATTGCGGCGCGACGGCCACGACCTGTTTCATCTGCTTCGCCGCGACCGGCGAACTCAGCAGCGCGGCGATCGCCAGCAGCAGGATCGGTTTCGAGAGCTGTTTCACGGGAGTCTCCTTGCAAGCCTCAGGATATCGGTCGCGTCCGGGCGGACAGGATCGCCACCAGCGCGAGGCCGGCGATCAGCCCGAGATGTTCGAAGAAGGCGTTGGCCAGCATCCAGCGATCGGCGGGCGCGGCCGCCCAGAAGGCGTTCGCGGTCAGCATCGCCACGAAGGTGAGTACGCCGAGCGCGCCCGCGGCGAGCCAGACCAGCCGATCGGCGAGCAGCAATGCCGAGCCGCCGAGTTCGACCGCGATGGCGAGCGCCGCCCACAGCCAGCCGGGGTTCAGGCCGAACCTCTCCTGCTCGGCGATTGCGCCCGGGAAGTCGCTCAGCTTGGCGAAGCCGCCGAGCAGATAGGCCGACACCAGCGCCAGTCGCGCGGCATGCCACAACAGCGGCGACGACAGAATCGTCGCCACCCACCGCGGCTCGCCGATCGACTTCACGTCACACCGCCCAGCAAGCGCAGCCGAGCGCCCCCCAGAAGCTCTTGAGATCGGAGATCGGCAGCTTGCTCGACCACGCGGTGGCGTGATCGTGGCCGTGGACATTGCACGAGTTGGCACAGCCGCAGGAGGCGATCGCCTGCCGTGCCACCGCGTCGTTCGCGGCCGGCTCGTCCGCCCAGGCCGCATAGCCGCCGAACCGCCGCACCGGCGACCAGTCGGGCATCGCCGGCGGCGGCGCGCTGTCGTCGAGCCGGGCGAAATCGCCCGCCGCGTACACCACCTTGCCGCCGACCATCGTCAGCAGCGCCGTAGTGTCGGCGATCTCGGCCTCGCTGCAGGCGAAGTAATCGCGGTCCGGCACCACGACATCGGCGAGCTGGCCGACCGCGATCCGGCCCTTGTTGCCCTCTTCATTCGAGAACCAGGTGACGTTCTCGGTCCACATCCGCAGCGCCGTCTCGCGATCGAGGCAGTTGCGCTGCGGCGTGATGCGCAGGCCGCCGACGGTGCGGCCGGTCACCAGCCACGACAGCGACACCCACGGATTGTACGACGCCACCCGCGTCGCGTCGGTGCCGGCCGAGACCTTGACGCCCTTGTCGAGGATCTTCTTCACCGGCGGCGTCGCTTCGGCGGCCCCGAGGCCGTAGCGCTCGACGAAATACTCACCCTGATAGGCCATGCGATGCTGCACAGCGATGCCGCCGCCGAGCGCGGCGATGCGGTCGATCGACTGGTCGGAGATCGTCTCGGCGTGGTCGAAGAACCAGTGCAACCCTTCCAGCGGCGTGTCCTGGCTCACCTTCTCGAACACGTCGAGCGCGCGCGAGATGGTCTCGTCGTAGGTCGCGTGCAGCCGCCACGGCCATTTGTTCTGCACCAGCACGCGCACGACCTCTTCAAGCTCGCCTTCCATCTCCGGCGGCATATCCGGGCGCGGCACGCGGAAATCTTCAAAGTCCGCCGCCGAGAACACCAGCATCTCGCCGGCGCCGTTGTGACGGAAGTAGTCGTTGCCCTGCTTGTATTTGGACGTCTTCGTCCAATTCAGAAAATCGTCCTTCTCGCCCTTCGGCTTCTGCGTGAACAGATTGTAGGCGAGCCGGATCGTCAGCAGGCCTTCTTGGTCGAGCTTCTGGATCACCGCGTAGTCGTCGGGATAGTCCTGGAACCCACCGCCGGCGTCGATCGCCCCGGTGACGCCGAGCCGGTTCAGCTCGCGCATGAAGTGCCGGGTCGAGTTGACCTGATAGTCGAACGGCAGCTTCGGCCCCTTGGCCAGCGTCGCGTACAGGATGTTGGCGTTCGGCTTGGCGAGCAGAAGCCCGGTTGGATTGCCGTTGGCATCGCGGGTGATCTCGCCGCCGGGCGGCTCCGGCGTGTCCCGGGTGTAGCCGACGGCGCGCAGCGCCGCGCCATTCAGCAGCGCGCGATCGTACAGGTGCAGCAGGAACACCGGCGTGTCCGGCGCCACCGCATTGAGTTCGTCGATGGTCGGCAGCCGCTTCTCGGCGAACTGATGCTCGGTGAAGCCACCGACCACGCGCACCCATTGCGGCGGCGGCGTGATCGCGACCTGGCGCTTGAGCATGTTCATCGCGTCGGCGAGTGAGCGCACGCCGTCCCAGCGCAGCTCCATGTTGAAGTTCAGGCCGCCGCGGATGATGTGCAGGTGATTGTCGATCAGCCCCGGCAGCACCCGCCGCCCCTTCAGATCGATCACCCGCGTCGACGGCCCCGCCAGCGGCAGCACGTCGCGGTCGTGGCCCACCGCGGTGAAACGGCCGCCGGTGATCGCGACCGCGCTGGCGGTCGGGTTCGAGCGGTCGAGCGTGGTGAACAGGCCGCGATGCAGAATGAGATCCGGGACGTCGGTCATGAGTGCTTCTCCGGTGAATCGACGCGCGCGGCCTGTTGGGGTGTCGGTTCGCTTCGGCCCGGCAACATCCCGAACATGTGCGGCGCGCATTTCGCCTGCCGCCATGCGGCTGCCAGGCCGTGGCCCGCGATCATCTGCCGGGCGACAGGGACGATCTGCTCGCCGGCGAGAATGCCGAGCAGCCCGACCAGCGCCACCAGAGGCGGCGCCGGCGAGCGGACGTTGAGCAGGCTGTAGATGACGCCGACCAGAAGGCCGGCGCCGAGCGACAGCAGATAGACTTTCATCGCGCTCTCCGGCGAGACGTCGAGACTCACGCGGCCTTGGTGCCGCCCTCGGAGGCGTGCTCGCCCAGCGCCCACTTCGAGAAGCGGATCTGGATTCCGTAGGGCGAGTGCGCGCGCAGGATGTCCATCATGCCTTCGTAGGTCTCGGACCGCGCCCAGTCCTGCTGCAGCTCGAACGCGTACTGGCACGAGGTGATCGGCACCGCGCCGGCCTGGATCGCACGCTCCATCGAGCGGTTGTGCGCTTCCACCGAGAGATCGCCGCAGGCATCCGCCGGGATGTAGATCTCAAAGCCTTCCTTCAGCATGTCGAGGGTCGGGAACATCACGCAGGCCTCGGTCCACAGGCCCGCGATGACGAACTTCTTGCGGCCGGTCGCGGCCACCGCCTTGCGGAAGTTCGGATCGAGCCACGAGTTCATCGAGGTGCGATCGATGATGTCGTGGTTCGGAAACAGCTCGGTGACCTCGGGCATGAACGGACCCGAGAACGAATCCTTCGCCACCGTGGTCAGCACGGTCGGGATCTTGAACAGCTTCGCCGCCTTGGCGAGAATCTGGATGTTGTTGAACACGACCAGCCGGTCGTGCGACTGCACGCCCTGATACATCGCCGGCTGATAATCGATCAGCGCGATCGCGCTGTTGTCCGGGGTGAGCATATCCAGCTTCGACATTTGACGACTCTCCGAGTTCGACCAGGGGACCGGTTGGGTTGGCCCGATCATGCCGATCGGCCCCTCCGATCGCTTGGACGAACCCATCGCGGCTTGCACGAACGCGCGATGCCGAGCCTTCGGCGCCGACGACAATTCAGCGCAGCCGCGCGCGGCGGCATTTGCACCTCGTTTCGGACCTGGATGAGCAGCCGCCGGCACCGAAACGTCCAAACCGCAGCAAGACCCTGCAATCGCGCCGACGCATCCGCGGATAGTCTGCCCCCGCTTGGGGCGCAGCGGACGGCGAGCGATCCGCTCGCCGCAGGACGCCCGCGCGTTCGAAGGACCTGTCGATGATCGACACGCGACACGGGACGATCCGCGCCATCCGTCTCCGGCCCGGTGCCGGCAGGCCATCTCCGACCCATGCGAGATCATCATGAGCAATGTTGAAGGCCAGCATCCGGCGACGGACGCGCCGCGACCATCGGCCTGGGCCGCCTTCCGCCACACCGCCTTCGCGGTGGTGTGGACCGCGACCGTGGTCGCCAATGTCGGCACCTGGATGTACAACGCCGCGTCCGGCTGGCTGATGACCAGCCTGGAGGCCGATCCGCTCACCGTGTCGCTGGTCCAGGTCGCGTCCAGTCTGCCGATGTTTCTGTTCGCGATCCCGGCGGGCGCGCTGGCCGACATCGTCGACAAGCGCCGCTTCCTCATCCTGATCGAGATCGTGCTCACCGTGTTCGCGATCGCGAGCGCGGTGCTGGTCGGGCTGGGCCGGATGGACCCGGTGCTGCTGCTGCTGTTCACCTTCCTGCTCGGCGCCGGCGCCGCCTTCGCCGCGCCGGCGTGGCAATCGATCGTCCCCCTGCTGGTGCCGAAGCAGGACCTCGGCTCGGCGGTGACCAGCAATGGGGTCGGCGTCAATGTCAGCCGCGCGGTCGGGCCGGCGCTCGGCGGCGTCGTGATCGGCACCATCGGAATCGCCGCGCCGTTCTGGATCAATGCGCTCAGCAATCTGGCGGTAATCGGCGCGCTGCTGTGGTGGCGGCCGGTGGCGTCACGCAACGCGACGCTGCCACCCGAACGGCTGTTCAGTGCGATCGTGATCGGCTTCCGCCACGCGCGCTACAATCACGATCTGCGCGCCACGCTGGTGCGCGCGGTGGCGTTCTTCTTCTTCGCCAGCGCCTATTGGGCGCTGCTGCCGCTGGTCGCGCGGTCGCGCATCGCCGGCGGACCCGAGCTGTACGGCATCCTGCTCGGTGCGATCGGAGTCGGCGCCGTCGGCGGCGCCTTCGCGCTGCCCTGGGTCAAGGCGGCGCTCGGGCCCGACCGTGTGGTCGCGGCCGGCACGCTGGGGACGGCGGTCACCCTCGTCATGCTCGGTAGCGTCACCGGCGTCGAACTCGCGGTGCTGGCCTGCGTGATCGCCGGCATGTCGTGGATCGCAGTGCTGGCCAACCTCAACGTCTCCGTTCAGGTCTCGCTGCCCGATTGGGTGCGCGGTCGCGGCCTGGCGATGTTCGTCACGGTGTTCTTCGGCGCGATGACCGCCGGCAGCGCGCTGTGGGGGCAGATCGCGTCGTCGTTCGGCCTGCCGATCGCGCATTTCGCCGCGGCGGCCGGCGCTGTGCTCGGCATCGCCGCGACATGGCGGTGGAAACTGCGCGGCAGCAACGAACGCGACCTGTCACCGTCGATGCATTGGCCGACGCCGGTGCTGACGATCGAAGCCGACGCCGATCAGGGCCCTGTGCTGATCACCGTCGAGTACAGGATCCCGACGGACCAACGCGATGCGTTCCTGCAGGCGATCCAGGCTTTGAGCCGGCAACGCCGGCGCGACGGCGCCTATGCGTGGGACGTGTTCGAAGACACCGCCGAGCCGGGCCGCTTCATCGAGGTGTTCAAGGTCGCGTCATGGCTCGAGCATCTCCGGCAACACGAACGCGTCACCAACGCGGATCGGATCGAGCAGAATGCGATCCGCCGCTTCCACGCGGCCTCAGAACCCCGCGTGACGCATTTGCTGGCCGCGAAATTCCCCGAATGACGCGCCGCTGAAGCGCATCGTGGTCGGCGATAAAGATTGGGAAGCCAGGAGGGTCCGCTCGCCGCGGGACCGGACGTCCGCATCCCGCGGTCGGGACCGGACATGACGATAAGTCATTGTGAGCGGCCTGAGAGATAGGTGACATTCCGTACCGGACACATGGGTAACACTTTTTGCCATTTGGCGGGAGGTGTTGATGCCGTGGAGAAGGTGTTCGGTGATGGAGGAACGTCTGCGGTTCGTGGCCCGTCTGTTGGAGGGCGAGGGGATGAGCGATGTGTGCCGGGAGTTCGGCATCTCGCGCAAAACCGGCTACAAGATCTTCAATCGCTACAAGGACCAGGGGCTCGATGCGCTGACCGACCGGTCGCGCCGGCCGGTGCGCTACGCCAACCAGTTGCCGGCCCAGATCGAACGGCTGATCGTCGATCTCAAGCGCGACAAGCCGCATTGGGGCGCGCGCAAGATCAGGGAGCTTTTGGTTCGCAAGCTCGCCGGCGACGTTCGTCTGCCGGCCCAAAGCACCGTCCACGCCGTGCTCGATCGCCACGGCCTAGTCAAGCGCGCCCGCGAGCGCAAGAACCGTGCGGAGGGCACGACGCTGTCGGCCGTCACCGCCCCCAACGAGCTGTGGTGCGCCGACTTCAAGGGCGAGTTCAAGCTCGGCGATGGCCGCTACTGTTACCCCCTGACGGTCACCGACCAGGCCTCGCGCTATCTGCTGATGTGCGAAGCCCTGGAATCGACCCGGGAAGTCCCGGTGATCGAAGCCTTCCAGCAGCTGTTCCGCGAGCGCGGCCTGCCGGCCGCCATCCGCAGCGACAACGGGCTGCCCTTCGCCAGTCCGAACGGCCTCTACAATCTCTCCCGCCTGTCGGTGTGGTGGCTCAGGCTCGGCATCGCGATTGAACGCATCAAGCCAGGCCATCCGCAGCAGAATGGCCGCCACGAGCGCATGCACCTGACCCTCAAAAAGGAAGCGACCCGCCCGCCACAGGCCAACAGCCTGAGCCAGCAGCAAAGGTTCGACGCCTTCAGGGCCGAGTTCAACGCCGAGCGACCGCATCAGGCGCTCGCCATGCAGTGTCCCGCCGAGCGCTACATCGCCTCACCACGGCCCTATCGCGGCCTGCCTGAGCTGAGCTACCCGTTCCACGACCGCGACATCCTCGTCACCGCATGCGGCCGCATCTGCATGCACCGCAAGAAGATCAACGTCTCGACCGTGCTCGCAGGTCAAAAGCTCGGAATCAAGGAAGTCGACGACGGCATTTGGCTCGTCAGCTTCATGCACTATGATCTGGGGTATATCGACCTGGAGCAAAGGACATTACAGACCATCGACAATCCGTTCGGCACGAGATTGTCACCCATGTCTTAGGTACGATCCGTCACCTATGTCTCAAGGCCGGACATTGAAAATCTTGGTCGGAGTGGCAGGATTCGAACCTGCGACCCCTGCGTCCCGAACGCAGTGCTCTACCGGGCTGAGCCACACTCCGACAAGAGGCCGGCTTATAGCGTCGACCTTCGCCCTTCGCAAGCGGGCGAATTGCGATATGAACCAAGAATGACCCTCGATTTGACCACCACGACCCTGCCCGCCGGGGACGCCGCCGCCGCGGCGGCC
Source organism: Rhodopseudomonas palustris (assembly GCA_016215605.1). Taxonomy (GTDB): domain Bacteria; phylum Pseudomonadota; class Alphaproteobacteria; order Rhizobiales; family Xanthobacteraceae; genus Rhodopseudomonas; species Rhodopseudomonas palustris_L. Next base: position 32,394 of record JACRJB010000049.1, on the reverse strand, counting down.
GCGGACTGCCTGCGCGGCGGCGGATTGATCGGGTTTCCGACCGAAACCGTCTACGGGCTCGGCGCCGACGCCGCCAATCCGGCCGCGGTGGCCCGGCTCTACGCCGCCAAGGGCCGGCCGTCGTTCAATCCGCTGATCGCCCATGTCGCGACCCTGGACGCCGCGCGAAGCATCGCCCGATTCGACGCTATTGCGCTGAAGCTCGCCGAGGCGTTCTGGCCCGGGCCGCTGACGCTGGTGCTGCCGAAAGCGAGCGGCTGCACGGTGTGCGATCTCGCCACCGCCGGGCTCGACAGCGTCGCGGTGCGGATTCCGGCGCATCCGGTGGCGCAGGCGATCCTGCGGGCGTTCGGCGGCGCGGTGGTGGCGCCGTCGGCCAACCGCTCCGGGCATGTCTCCCCCACCACCGCGGCGCATGTCCGCGCCGATCTCGACGGGCGGATCGACCTGATCGTCGACGGCGGGCCGGTCGAGGTCGGCGTCGAATCGACCATCGTCGGCTGCCTCGACGCGCCGCGGCTGCTGCGGCCCGGCGGCGTGCTGCGCGAGGCGATCGAGCGGGTGCTGGGATTTGCGCTGGCCGAGCCAGCCTCGGCGCTGGCCGGAAACGCCGCCCCGCTCGCGCCCGGGATGCTGGCGTCGCATTACGCGCCGGGGGCGCAGGTCCGGCTCGACGCCGAAGACGTCGATCCCGGCGAGGCGCTGCTCGCCTTCGGCCCGGTCGAGCTGCCGGGCGCCGAGCGCGCCGCGGCGATCCGCAACCTGTCGGCGGCCGGCGATCTCGCGGAGGCGGCGGCGAATCTGTTCGGCGCCCTGCGCGATCTCGACGCCAGCGGCGCGCGCGCGATCGCGGTGATGCCGATCCCGCCGCACGGGCTCGGCGAGGCGATCAACGACCGGCTGCGCCGCGCCGCCGCGCCGCGGGATTGATCGCGCGGCGATTGTGGTGAAGTGTCGGCCTCGCACCTCCTGCGCCAACAGGAGGAGAGGAAACAATCAGGCCCGACGGACCAGCCCATGAACATCGTCAATCCGCCGCCGCCCCCCGCGCTGTCACCCGAGCTGTTCGCGCGCTTCGTCGCGATCGTCGGCGACAAGCATGCGCTGACCGATCCGGCCGAGCTCGAAGCCTACGTCACCGAGGAGCGCAACTTGTATCGCGGCCACTCGCCGCTGGTGCTGCGCCCGGGCTCCACCGCGGAGGTCGCGGCGATCTGCAGGCTCGCGCACGAGGCGCGCGTCGCGCTGGTGCCGCAGGGCGGCAACACCGGGCTGGTCGGCGGCCAGACGCCGCACAACGGCGAGGTGGTGATCTCGCTGAAGCGGCTGGATGCGATCCGCGAGGTCGACATTTCGTCGAACACCATGACGGTCGAGGCCGGCGTCATCCTGCAGAACGCGCAGGCCAAGGCGGCCGAGGTCGACCGGCTGTTTCCGCTGTCGCTCGGCGCGCAGGGCAGTTGCACCATCGGCGGCAACCTCTCCACCAATGCCGGCGGCACCGCGGCGCTGGCCTACGGGCTGGCGCGCGACATGGCGCTCGGCGTCGAAGTCGTGCTGGCCGACGGCCGCATCCTCAATCTGCTGTCCAAGCTGAAGAAGGACAACACCGGCTACGATCTGCGCGATCTGTTCATCGGCGCCGAAGGCACGCTCGGCATCATCACCGCGGCGACGCTGAAGCTGTTTCCGAAGCCGCGCGCGGTCGAGACCGCGGTCGTCGGGCTGCAATCGCCCGCGGACGCGCTGAAGCTGCTCGGGATCGCGCAGGGCGAAGCCGCCGGCAACCTCACCAGCTTCGAACTGATCGCCGAGATCGCGGTGGATTTCTCGGTCCGCCACGCCCACAACCGCGATCCGCTGGAGAGCCGGCACCCGTGGTACGTGCTGATGGAATTGTCGTCGATGCGCTACGACGCGCGCGGCGCGCTGGAAGCGATCCTCGAACGCGGCTTCGAGGACGGCATCGTCACCGACGCCGCGATCGCCGCGTCGATCACGCAGCAGCAGGCGTTCTGGAAACTGCGCGAGGAGATTTCGCCGGCGCAGAAGCCCGAAGGCGGCTCGATCAAGCACGACATCTCGGTGCCGGTCGCCGCGGTGCCGGAGTTCATCGCCGAGGCCAGCGCCGCCGTGGTGAAGCTCATTCCCGGCGCGCGGCCGGTGCCGTTCGGCCATCTCGGCGACGGCAACATCCACTACAACGTCTCCCAGCCGGTCGGCGCCGACAAGGCGGAATTCCTCGCGCGCTGGCACGAGGTCAACAGCCTCGTCTACGCGATCGTGCTGCGGCTCGGCGGTTCGATCTCGGCCGAGCACGGCATCGGCGTGATGAAGCGGGACGAGCTTCCCGAGGTTAAGGACAAGACCGCGATCGAACTGATGCGCGCCATCAAGGCGACGTTCGACCCGCACGGCATCCTGAATCCGGGCAAGGTGCTGTAGTCGTCAATCCGGCGCCTCGACGTCGAACGGCCGTCGCGCCGAGTGACGGATATGAATGATCCAGAGATCGGCAGCTTCGACCAGATCGTGAATGCGGTAGGGATAGCGCCCCACCAGCCGGCTTCTCAACTCCGGTGCCTTGGCGTTGCGAATTCCAAGATGGGGGCGCTCGGCGATCGAGCGGATCGTATTCACCATTGCCTGCCGGACCCGCTCGGCTGCTGCGGGACTCTCGGCAGTGAGGTAGCCGAGAATCGCGCGAAGGTCGTCCCGCGCGCGTAACGTGAATCGAACGGTCACGGGCCCCGCGGCGCAAGCAGCGCTGCGATCTCGGCGGCCGATGCGGCTTCGCCACGTCTGGCCTGCGCGAGCCCCTGCTCGATCGCAGCCCACTCGTCGTCGTCAGGCCGATAGAACTCACCCTCGCGCGCTTCCAGAGCGAGCAGTAGTTGCGCCGCATCCTCACGCCGCTCACGCGGCCAGGTCAGCACACGATCGAGGATTTCCTTCACCTGTTCGTCGGTCATGGCCACATTCTATCACGTGGACGCTAGAACAACGAGCCCTGCCCGTTGTCATCGGCCTCGGGCTTGCCGCCGCCGACGGCTCTGGCCTTCGCGCGCTTTTGCGGCGCCGGCTGCGCATCGACCATCTCGTCCTCCGCGATCGGCAGGATCAATTGCGGGTTGTCGTTGGCGACGCGGTTGACCGCGGTCGACACCGGATGCCAGACGAAGGCGCCGTCCACCGGCGGGCGCAACAGCGCCGCGGCCGTGTCGGCGTCGACCCCGGCACAATCGAGCCAGCGCGCATAGTCCTGCGGCGCGATCGTCACCGGGACGCGGTCGTGCAGCTCGGCGAGCTCGCCGGTCGCCGCCGCGGTGACGATCGCGATGGTATCGAGCTCTTCGCCGTTCGGCCCGACCCAGGTCTCCCACAATCCGGCGAAACCGATCGGCCCGCCGCCCCGCGGCTGGATGAAATACGGCTGTTTGCGTGTACCGATCGCCCGCCACTCGTAGTAGCCGTCACTGGGAACCAGGCAGCGGCGTCGCTTGATCGCATTCCGGAACGCCGGCTTCTCCAGCACCGTCTCGGACCGGGCGTTGATCAGCAGCGAGAACTGTCGCGGATCCTTCACCCAGGAGGGCAGAAGCCCCCAGCGCATCAGGCGAAACCGGCGGTCGCCGTTGTCGATGAGGACGACCGGAACCGGCTGGGTCGGCGCGATGTTGTAGCGCGCGGGAAAGTTGGGCTGGTCGGCATAGCCGAACGCTTCGCGGATCGCCGCAGGTGCCGAAGTGATGACAAAGCGACCGCACATTGCGCATTGTTCCGAGGACGCGTCTTCAGGGCCTATTAACTTGGTTAATCCAAGAATACCACCGATGTCGTCGATGCAACCAATCCCGTCAAAAAGCGCCAGCATTCCTCTCGGTGCCGACCCTGCTGCGCGCGCTGCGCAGCTCACGGCGGCCAACATCAATCCGCGAACCGGCCTCGCCACCGACTATCTGAATCACTTCAACGAAGCGGTGATGTTGCTCGAAATGATTCCGGACATGCCGGAATGTTCGGAGGATTTTCTCGGCTGGCAGCCGCTGTCCTATGCCGAGCATTTCAGGGCATCGAACTTCAAGGGCCGCGACCTCGCGATCGAGGCCTATGAGACCGCCGATCCCGGCATCCGCTCGGATTTCGACGACATCGTCACCAACATGACCAGGATCCTCACGGCGGTCGGCGACGCGATGCGCGGCGCCCAGCAGGACGCGACCCGCGCCCGGCTCGCCGAAGAGGCGGTCGGCTGGATCAAGCCGCTGATCGGCCGCGCCGGCGGCGTCATCAACGGCCAGGGCAGCGAAGCCGACGTCGACTACATCATGGCGCACTGATCGCCGTGACGCCCGAACCGCCGCGCCATCCCCAGATCGCCGTCAGCGCCTCGATCTTTCGCGACGGTCAGGTGCTGCTGGTCCGCCGGGCCCGCTCGCCGGGCCGCGGATTCTATTCGCTGCCGGGCGGCCGGGTCGAATACGGCGAGACGCTGCAGGACGCGCTGACCCGCGAGGTGACCGAGGAAACCGCGCTGTCGATCGCGATCGGCGGCCTGGCCGGGTGGCGCGATGTGGTCCCCGGACCGGCCCAGGCCGGGCACTACGTCGTTCTGTCGTTTGCGGCACGCTGGATCGCCGGCGAGCCGGTGCTGAACGACGAACTCGACGACGCGGTCTGGGTCGCCCCGGAGGCGGTCGGCACGTTCAAGACCACCGAAGGCCTGCCCGCCATCGTCGCCAGCGCCCGCCGCCTGATCGGAACCTGAGCGGCCCCGCGCGGCTTGCCGCTGATGCCGAAAAAGCCTATCAGGCCGCGTCGGGATCCCCTCATGCTGAACCGCCTGTTCGCCATCGTTCTCGTGCTCGCGACCTGCGGCTTCGCGCCGGCGATCGCGCCCGCACGCGCGCAGGACGGCGCGGCGCCGTTCGACGCCGATCTGCAGCGATTCGCCGAGATCCTCGGCACGCTGCACTATCTGCGCGGCATCTGCGGCAACAACGAAGGCGCCAAATGGCGCAACGAAATGCAGGCGCTGATCGACGCCGAAACGCCCTCCGGCGAACGCCGCACCCGGCTGATCGCCGGCTTCAATCGCGGCTACAACGGTTTCCAGCAGACCTACCGAATCTGCACGCCGGCCGCGCGGGTGGCGATCCGGCGCTATCTCGAGGAAGGCTCGCGGATCTCTCGCGACCTGACCGCTCGATACGCGAACTGACCGCCCGGCCGGCTTTATCCCGGCGCGTTAACCTTTCCTAAAGAACTGGCCTAGCCCATCGCCGCGCTCGTGGTAACACTTGGACATCGCCGATCCGCAGTGGATCGCGCCCCACCGTGTTGAGTTTCATGAGCCTCACGTCTTATCCGACCGATCGCGACATCCAGGCTGACCGCGAGCAGAAGCAGACCGCGCTCAGCTATCTCAGCGAGGCGTGGGCGGAAGCTCTGCATGAAGGTGTGGATGGCGACTGCCTGGCGCAGGCGAGCCTGTTCACCGCGTTCGCGGAACTGGTCGGCACCTACGGCGAAGACGCCGTGGCGAAATTCGTCGAGGGCCTGCCCGGCCGGGTGCGCAACGGCGAGTTCTCGGTCGCGCTGGCCAAGCAATAGCCGCGACCTCAGGATCGCGCGGCGCGCCGCCTCAGTTGCGCGCGAACGCCTGCAGACCCTTGAAGGTCAGCCGTTTCGGGTCCTTGACCCCCGCCAGATAAAACCGGCGGATGAATTCGGTGACGGCTTCGCGATCACATCCGGTCAAGGCGACGATGGCTTCGACCGCGGTCTTTTGAGCTTCCATCGGGAATCCCCCTAGGCGTATCGGTCACTCGACGACCCGGCGATCGCTGCGACGTTCCAAGGCTGCGCCCCATTCGTTGATATGCTGTTAACCAACGGCACCAGCCGATCCGGCAGCGCAGGCCGAATCGAGCGGCGATCATCGCCGAAGATGCTCGCGGCAGGGATACGCAAAATCCCCCACCGGGGTTCCCCGGGGGCCCGGACAAATCGCTGCGCCGACCTCCTCGATCGACGCGCAGGGCTGAAGATTCCGCCGTTCAGGGCTTCAGCGTCTCGAGGAAGCGCACCGGCTCGCCGCGTGACGGGGTCGTCAGTTCGCCCTGCCACATCACCTTGGCGCCGCGGACGAAGGTGCCGACCGGCCAGCCGGTGACGCGCACCCCGTCATAGGGCGTCCAGCCGGCACGCGAGGCGACCCAGTCGTTGGTGATGGTCTCGCTGCGCTTCAGATCCACCACCGTGAAGTCGGCATCGAAGCCGGCGGCGATGCGGCCCTTGCAGGCGATGCCAAACAGCCGCGCCGGGCCGGCGCTGGTGAGATCGACGAAGCGGGCGAGCGACAGTTTCCCGGCATTGACGTGATCCAGCATGGTCGGCACCAGCGTCTGCACGCCGGTCATGCCCGAGGGCGAGGCCGGATAGGTCTTGGCTTTCTCTTCGAGCGTGTGCGGCGCGTGATCGCTGCCGAGCACGTCGACCACGCCCTGCGCCAGCCCGTGCCAGATGCCGTCGCGGTGCCACGCGTCGCGCACCGGCGGATTCATCTGCGCCTTGGTCCCGAGCCGCTCGTAGCACTCGGGCGCCACCAGCGTCAGGTGATGCGGCGTCACTTCGACCGACGCCACATCCTTATGGTCGCGCAAGAACTCCATCTCCTGCCGGGTCGAGACGTGCAGCACGTGGATGCGCTTGCCGGTCTCGCGCGCGATCGCCACCAGCCGCTGCGTCGCCTGCAGCGCCGCGACGTCGTCACGCCACACCGGATGCGAACGCGGGTCGCCCTCGATCCGTTCGCCCTTGCGATCGTTGAGCCGGTACTCGTCCTCGGCGTGAAACGCCGCGCGGCGCTGCATCACCGACAGGATGCGGCGCAGGCTCGGATCGTCCTCGACCAGCAGGCTGCCGGTCGACGAACCGATGAACACCTTGACGCCGGCGCAGCCGCGAGCGCGCTCGAGCTTCGGCAGGTCCTCGACATTGTCGCGGGTGCCGCCGATGAAGAACGCGAAGTCGCAATGCATCCGGTGCTCGGCGCGCGCGACCTTGTCGGTGAAGGTCTCCTCGGTGATGGTCAGCGGATTGGTGTTCGGCATTTCGAACACCGCGGTGACGCCGCCCATCACGGCGCTGCGCGAGCCGGTTTCGAGATCCTCTTTGTGCGTCAGGCCAGGCTCGCGGAAATGCACCTGGGTGTCGATCACGCCCGGCAGCACGTGCAGGCCGCGGCAATCGACCGTCTCGCCAGCCGAGGCCTGGCCGAGCGAGCCGAGCGCCGCGATCCGGCCATGGCTGATGCCGATGTCGCCGATGCCCTCGCCGTCGTGATTGACGATCGTGGCGCCCCTGAGAATCGTGTCGAATGTGGCGGTCATGGGTCCTCGAATGCCCCTGGCGGGTCCGGCGCGAGTCTTGCAACTCTTGTTGGCGGAAGCCGAGTTGCTTACCTTGAAATGTCTTATCCAGCCGGTGTGTTTCCGCAAGGAGGTTCGACCGGCGCCACCCGAGAACGCAATGAAGGCAGCCTTCCTCCCCGACCGCGGCGTGATCAAGATCAGCGGCGCCGACGCCCGGCATCTGCTGAACGGCCTGGTCACCACGGATCTGACGCTGCTGAAGCCGGGATTGGGCCGATTCGGCGCATTGCTGACCCCGCAGGGCAAGATCGTGGCCGATTTCTTCATCACCGAGCTCGCCGCCGAAGACGACGGCGGCTTTCTGCTGGATTGCCCGAAAGCGCTCGCCGAGCCGCTCGCCACCAAGCTGAAATTCTACAAGCTGCGCGCCAAGGTGCTGATCGAGAACCTGTCCGACCGGCTCGGCGTGCTGGCGCTGTGGGACGGCGCGCCGGCGCAGCCGCCGGAAATGGGTTTTGCCGATCCCCGCGCCGATCAGCTCGGCTGGCGGATCGTGGTGCCGGAGCTGCTGGCGGGCGCCACCGCGGAGGCGCTCGGGGCGACGATGCTCGCGGCAGGCGACTACGAGGCGCATCGCATCGCCTGCGGCGCGCCCGCCGGCGGCGTCGATTTCGCCTATGGCGACGCGTTCCCGCACGAGGCCAACATGGACCGGATGCACGGCGTCGATTTCGGTAAGGGTTGCTACATCGGCCAGGAGGTCGTGTCGCGGATGCACCATCGCGGCACCGCGCGGACCCGGATCGTGCGGGTGCTGCTCGACGGTGCGTCGCCGCAGCCCGGCGCCGAGATCACCGCCGGCGACAAGAGCGTCGGCACCATGGGATCGTCGGCCGACGGCCGCGGCCTGGCGCTGCTGCGGATCGACCGCGTCGCCGACGCCCGCGAAGCTTCGCTGCCGCTCAGCGCCGGCGACATCGCGCTGCAGCTGGTCGATCCGGAGGAGCTGAAGCCGGCGGCGCGAAAGACCGTCGCATGACCCGGTCGGTTCGGCTCCATGACGACGGACTGAAGCGCTGCCCGTGGCCGGGCGACGATCCGCTCTACGTCGCGTATCACGACCATGAATGGGGCGTGCCGGAATACGACGATCGCGCGCTGTTCGAGAAGTTGATCCTCGACGGCTTTCAGGCCGGGCTGTCGTGGATCACCATCCTGCGCAAGCGCGACAATTTCCGCCGCGCCTTCGACGATTTCGATCCGGCCAGGATCTCGCGCTACGACGCCGCCAAGGTTCAGTCGCTGATGAACGACGTCGGCATCGTCCGCAACCGCGCCAAGATCGACGGCGCGATCGGCAGCGCCAAGGCGTGGCTGACGATCCAGGAACAAGGCCCCGGCTTTTCGAAACTGCTGTGGGATTTCGTCGGCGGCACGCCGAAGGTCAACGCCTTCAAGACCACCGCGAGCGTGCCGGCCTCGACGCCGCTGTCGGTGAAGATGTCGAAGGAACTGGCGGCACGCGGCTTCAAATTCGTCGGGCCGACCATCGTCTACGCCTTCATGCAGGCGACCGGCCTCGTCAACGATCACCTGGTCGACTGCCATTGCCACGCCACCTGCGGCACGGCGAAGAAACCGGCGCGGCCTTCTGCGGCGCCGGCACGACGACCGCCGCTGCGTCAGCGCTGATCGGCGACCCGCTTGATCACCAGCTCGGATAGGCTGACGACGAGTTCTTTCAGCGACTCGTTTTCCTGCTGCAATTCTTGCAACGCCGATTCGGAGGCGGCTTGACGGAGCCCGTCTTCGGCCTGTGATCGTTCCGCCTCGCGGCGACCGGTCATTCCCATTGGCTTCCCCCTTCGCGCAACACGCCCACCAGCACGGGGCACCAGCCTAGTCACGAGATCGTGCAGAACTGAGCCGAGACGGTGGCTTAGTTCGGGCAAGGCGGCCTAAAGTCGCCGACCCGTCGCACGGTCGCGACGCCCGCAGTTTGCCCCGACTTTGCCCCAGCTTCGCCATGGCCTCAGTTCCCAAGACAACACACGTTTCCGCCCGGGTTTGGCAGCGCATGCTGTCCGGCCGACGGCTGGATCTGCTCGATCCGTCGCCGCTCGACGTCGAGATTGCCGACATCGCCCACGGCCTGGCGCGAGTGGCGCGCTGGAACGGCCAGACCAACGGCGCGCATATCTTTTCCGTGGCGCAGCACACGCTGCTGGTGGAGGCGGTGATGCGCGAGAAGAGCCCGCGGATCGACGCCAAATTGCGGCTCGCCGCGCTGCTGCACGACGCCCCGGAATATGTGATCGGCGACATGATCTCGCCGTTCAAGGCGGTGATCGGCGAATCCTACAAGGCGGTGGAGCGCCGCCTGCTGGCGGCGATCCACATCCGGTTCGGTCTACCCGCGGTGCTCGACGACGCGGTGGAACGCCAGATCAAGGCCGCCGACCGCGGCGCCGCCTATCTCGAGGCGACCCACCTGGCCGGCTTCACCAAGGCCGAAGCCAAGCGGTTGTTCGGCAACGATCCGGGCCTGCCGCAGGCGATGGTCGACGACTATCTGACGCCGTGGTCGGCCGGAAAGGCCGAGAAGCGGCTGCTGGCGCGGTTCCAGGGGCTGTACGGCTAGGGGCGTCGCCGTCATCGCGCTTTCACCGCCCGCGGCGCAGGATTAAGATCGGGCAACTCCGGAAGGCCTCATGATTCACGTCTGCTCGCTCGCAGCATTGCATCCGACCGTCGCAGCGACCGGCGCCAGCCACGTTCTGTCCGTGATGGCGAATGTCGGCCAGGTGCAGCGGCCGCCGTCGGTGCTGGAAGCCAACCATCTGCGGATCTCGATGGACGACATCACCGAACAGATGGACGGCTTCGTCGCGCCGAACGAAGAGCACATCACCCAGGTGCTGGACTTCGTGCGCGCCTGGGACCGCGCCGCGCCGCTGGTGGTGCATTGCTATGCCGGCATCAGCCGTTCGACCGCCAGCGCCTTCGCCGCCGCCTGCGCGCTCAACCCGCATCGCGACGAGGCGGTGATCGCGCAGCAGATCCGCGACGCCTCGCCGAGCGCCTTCCCGAACCGGCTCATCGTGACGCTTGCCGATCGCGCACTCGGGCGCGAGGGGCGGATGCTGCGGGCGCTGGACCAGATGGGTCCCGGCAATATCGGCATCGAAGGCCAGCCGTTCCGCATCGATCTGGAATGATCGCAGCCGCATGAGCGACACCCCCGCGACCGGCGACAAGCTTCCGATTCCGATCGAGATCGGGCTGACCGCCGCCATTGTGGCGATCGAGAACAACGAACCGTTGATCCTGACCGCGTCGGGCGCCAACAATCTGATCGGCCTGCCCTACGGGCCGTTCGACGCGATCTCCCACCGCACGCTCGATATCGGGCTGCGCGCCTGGGTGGAGGAGCAGACCGGGCTGCGGCTCGGCTATGTCGAACAGCTCTACACCTTCGGCGATCGCGGCCGCCATGCGCGGATCGGTGACACCGACGTCCACGTCGCCTCGATCGGCTATCTGGCGCTGACCCGCGCGGTCGACAATGCCGGCCGCGCTGCCGGCGCGACCTTCGAGCCGTGGTACCGGTTCTTCCCGTGGGAGGACTGGCGCGAGCAGCGGCCGGAGATCATCGCGCGGGACATCATCCCCGAACTCACGGCGTGGGCCGGCCAGGCCGAACAGCCCGACACCGCGCGCGCCCTCGCCCGCAAGGATCGGGTGCGGCTGTATTTCGGCATCGACGGCGCGCAATGGGACGAGGAGCGCGTACTCGATCGCTACGAACTGCTCTACGAAGCCGGACTGATCGAAGAGGCGCGGCGCGACGGACGGCCCGCGGCCTTGGCGCGCGCCAAGGTGCCCTCGCTCGGCGTGGCCATGCGGTTCGATCACCGCCGGATTCTCGCCACCGCGATCGCGCGGCTGCGTGCCAAGCTGAAGTATCGCCCGGTGGTGTTTGAACTTCTGCCGCCGGAATTCACACTCACCGAATTGCAGCACACCGTCGAAGCGATCTCGGGGCGCCATCTGCACAAGCAGAACTTCCGCCGGCTGGTCGAGGCCGGCGCGCTGGTCGAACCGACAGGCGAGATGTCGACACAGACAGGCGGACGGCCGGCGGCACTGTTCCGCTTCCGCCGCGAGGTGCTGCAGGAGCGCCCCGCGCCCGGCCTGCGGGTGCGCGGCCGGCGCTGAACTCGAATTTGGAAGCGAAGCGCCCCGAATCCGGGCCGATCGCCTGGAGATGTGATGTTCGAATTGCTATCGCTCGCGCTCGCCATCGTCGCGCTGATCCTGGCGAACAAGGCCAACAAGCGCGTCCAGGAACTGCAGGCGCGGCTCGTCGCGCTGGAAGCGGGCCAGCCGCTCACGACCGGCAAACCGACCACTGCCGCATCGAGAGACCGCGCAGTCCCCGAGGCACGGCCGGCGCCCGCACGTCAGCCCGCAACGGCCGACGCTGTCATCGCCGAGGCGGTCACCGCCGAGACGGTCGTCACCGAGCAACCGACGGCGTCGGCGCGCGCCGAGAGCGCGGCGCCGAAGGCGGCGTCCGTTCCGGCCGCATCGAGCAAGCCAGCGCCTGCACGGCCCAACCAACCCGGCTTCGAGGAACGCATCGGCACGCGCTGGGTGGTGTGGGTCGGCGGCCTGACGCTGGCGCTCGGCGGCTTCTTCATGGTGCGCTACTCGATCGAACAGGGACTGATCGGCCCTGGCGTGCGCGTGCTGCTCGGCGGCCTGTTCGCACTGGCGCTGCTCGGCGCCGGCGAATGGACACGGCGCAAGGAAGACATTTCGAACATCCGCGCGCTGCCAATCGCCAATATTCCCGCGATCCTCACCGCGGCCGGCACCGCGGTGGCGTTCGCCACCGTCTATGCGTCCTACGCGCTGTACGACTTCCTCGCGCCCGCCAGCGCCTTCATCCTGCTCGGACTGGTGGCGCTCGGCACCATGGCCGCAGCCCTGCTGCACGGCCCGGCACTGGCCGGGCTCGGCGTCGTCGCGGCTTTCGCCACGCCGGTGCTGGTATCGTCGGACAAGCCGGACTACTGGGCGCTTTACATCTATCTCGCGGTGGTGACCGCGGCGTCGTTCGGTCTCGCCCGAATCCGGCTGTGGCGCTGGCTCGCGGTGACGACGATCGTACTGGCGTTTCTGTGGACACTGCCGGGGCTCGACGACGCCGTGTCGGCGCTGGCGCCGCTGTCGTTCCACGTCATCGCCGGCTTCGCGCTCGCCACACTGCTGGTGGTCTGCAATTTCCTGTTCGGTCCGCCGCTGAACGACGGCCGGATCGAGCCCGTGTCGTCCGGCGCGCTCGACGCGTTTCTGCTGGCGGCTGCGCTGGTGGTCGTCAGCAACGGCCATAGCGACAGCGCGATGATCGTGTTCGCGCTGCTGGTCGCGGCGACGCTCGCCGTGGCGTGGCGAGCGGCGGCGGCAACCGCGGCAGTGGGCGCAGCGGCAGCGCTGGTCGCGCTTGTGTTCCTGCTCTGGGTAATCCGTGGCGCACCTGAATTGCTGGTGTTGCCGGGCGGGCCACTGCCCGGGATCGGCACCGATCCGATCGCCGGTTCGGTCACCACCCATCTGATCGCGGCCACTCTGTTTGCGATCGGCTTCGGCGTCGCCGGCCTACTGGCGCAAGGCCGCTCGACTAACGCGATCGTCCCGGTGGTCTGGGCTGCCTCCGGCGTGTTCACGCCGCTGGCGCTGCTGATCGCGCTGTATGCGCGCATTTCCCATCTCGATCGCTCGATCCCGTTCGCGGTCGTCGCGGTACTGCTCGCCGCGGCGTTCGGCGCGGCGACCGAATGGCTCAGCAAGCGCGAGACGCGGCCGGGGCTCGCGATCTCGACGGCACTGTTCGCCACCGGCACGCTCGGCGCGCTGGCGCTGGCGCTGACCTTCGCGCTGGAGAAAGGCTGGCTGACGATTGCGCTGGCGCTGATGGCGGCCGGCACCGCGTGGATCTCGTTGCAACGTCCGATCCCGTTCCTGCGCTGGCTCGCCGCGATCCTGGCCGCCATCGTCGTGCTGCGGATCGGCTGGGAGCCGCGGATCGTCGGCGATGCGGTCGGCACCACGCCGATCTTCAACTGGCTGCTGTGGGGCTACGGCGTGCCGGCGGCGTCGTTCTGGACCGCCAGCATCTGGCTGCGCCGGCGCGGCGACGACGTGCCGCTGCGGATGATGGAATCGGCGGCGATCCTGTTCACCGTGCTGCTGGCGTTCCTGCAGATCCGTCATGCCGTCAACGGCGGCGACGTCTATCGCGACAGCGCCGGACTGGTCGAGGTCGCGTTGCAGGTGTGCGTCGCGCTGGCGATGGCGATCGGGCTCGAACGGCTGCGGCGACGCAGCCGGAGCGTCGTGCACAACGTCGCGGCGATCCTGCTCGCAGTGTTCGCGGCGCTCGCCAGCCTCGGCGGCCTACTGGTGTTCGAGAATCCGATGCTGTGGTGGACGACGGGCATCGACGGCCTGCTGCTGAACCAGCTGCTGCTGGGCTACGCCGCTCCGGCGCTGCTGGCGCTGCTGCTGTCCTACGCGGTCGCAGGCCTACGCCGGCCCGCTTATGCCAACAGCTTCGCGGCTCTCGCGCTGACGATGGGCCTCGCTTACGTGACGCTGGAGATCCGCCGACTGTATCACGGCCCGATGCTGTGGCGCGGCGACACCAGCGACGCCGAGCAATACACCTACTCGCTCGCCTGGCTCGGCTGCGGCGTGCTGCTGCTCGGCGGCGGCCTGCTGTTCAACTCGCAGCGGGCGCGGCTGGCCTCGGCGGTGGTGATCGGCCTCACCATCGTCAAGGCGTTCCTGATCGACATGTCGACGCTGACCGGCGTCTACCGCGCGCTGTCGTTCATCGGGCTCGGCCTGGTGCTGGTCGCGATCGGCTGGCTGTATCAACGCATCCTGTTTCGCCGGCGAGCACCACAGACCGTCGCTGCAACCGACGATGCGCAGACTTAGAGCGAGTCTATGAACTTACGCACGCGAATACAGAGGTTCTAAGCCGCCTCTGTTGCCACCACACGAGGGGTTTCCTAGTCCACAAATCGTAATGTGGACTGGGGAACGTCGTGAGTGAATACAAGATCAACAACAACAGGTTGTTTGCGGGTGTAGCAACGAGCGTCGTTTCGCTCTGCATGATCGCAGCCGTTACGCAGGAAGGCCGGGCGCAGAGTACGGCGCCGCACGTACTGCCTCCCGTATCCGTCGATCAGCCGAAGCAGAGAACGAGGGCCGCGACTGCGGTGCGATCGCGCAGCGCGCAGCAGCGTTCGTCTCGGATCAAACCTCGTCAGTCCGCGGAAAAGCCTCCTGCCGCGCCGGTTGCGGCGGCCGCGACCACGGCGGCCATTCACACGATCGGCACGCTACCGGTCCCCTATGCCGGAGGCCAGGTGGCGCAAGGCGCCCGCATCGGCATGCTGGGCAACCGGAGCCTGATGGACACGCCGTTCTCCGTGACGGCCTACACGTCGCAGAAGATCAGGGACCAGGGCGCGCAAACCGTCGCCGATGTTCTCGAAGCCGACGCGTCCGTCAGGAGCACGCATTCGTCGGGCGGATTGCTGGATTCGTTCTACATCCGGGGATTTCCGATCGGCGAAGGCAATCTCGGCGAAATCGCCTTCGACGGCATCTTCGGCATCGCGCCGACCTATCGGGTGTTCACCGACTATGCCGAGCGCATCGAAGTCCTGAAGGGGCCGACCGCATTCCTTTACGGAATCTCGCCCAACAGCGCCGTCGGCGGCACCATCAACATCGTCCCGAAGCGAGCCGGCGACACCGACCTGACGCGTCTGACGACCGACTACGCATCCAACGCGCAGGGCGGCGCCAGCGTGGACATCTCTCGGCGCTTCGGCGACCAGAAGGAATTCGGCGTCCGCTTCAATGGGAGCGCGCATGGCGGTGAGTTGCCGATCGACGACCTGAAGCGCAACGCCTTCGTCGGTTCGCTGGCGCTCGACTATCGCGGCGAGCGGCTGCGGGCCACACTGGACATCATCGGCCAGAAGGAAAATCTGAAGGCGCCGCAGCGGCCGTTCTATCCGTCGTCGGGCAACTTCGCGATTCCGAGCGCGCCGAACGGCTCGCGGAATGTTCAGGCGCCATGGGAATGGTCGAACAGCGAGGACAAATCCGTTCTCGGCAAAGTCGAATACGACCTCACCGACAACGTCACCTGGTTCGGCGCAGTCGGCGGCGGCAATTCGCATGTCCATCGACTGTTCGGGCTGCCGACCATCCTGAATTCGGCCGGCGACGTCAGTATCCGTCCGGAGAACGCGATCTTCGACGTCGACCGGCTGACGGCGGAAACCGGCGTCCGCTCCCGTTTCGAGACCGGCGCGATCGCGCACACGATGACGCTGCAGTCGAGCTACCTCAACCAGACCCTCGAGCGCGGGTCGGTGATGGGGACCACGCAATTCAGCAACATGTACAATCCGGCCTATCGTCCGCAGCAATTCGTCGCCGACCCTGCTCGCGTCGCGAAGGCCTCCGAGAGCACGCTGTCCGGGGTCGCTCTGTCGGATACGTTGTCCGTCCTGAACGAACGCGTACAACTCACCGTCGGCGGCCGATTCCAGCAGATCAATTCCAGGAACTTCAACATCGGCACCGGCGCCCTCACCTCGTCGTCCGACGAGACCGCCGTGACCCCGCTGGTCGGGCTCGTGATTCGGCCCTGGAGCATCGTGTCGTTCTACGCGAACTACGCGGAAGGCCTGAGCGTCGGCGAGACCGCGCCCACGAATGCGATCAATGCCGGCGAGACCCTCGCGCCGTACAAGACGAAGCAATACGAAGTCGGCACGAAATTCGACCTGGGGCACGTCGGCCTGACGTTGAGCACCTTCCAGATCGAGAAGCCGTTCGGTCAACTTCAGACCAGCGGCAGCAATTTTCTGTTCACGCAGGGCGGTGAGCAGCGCAATCGCGGCGTCGAACTGAACGTGTTCGGAGAAGTCACGCAGGGCGTGCGCCTGCTCGGCGGCGCGGCGCTGATCGACGGCGAATTGACCAGGACGACGAGCGCCGCAACGCTCGGCAACCGGCCGGTCGGCGTTCCGACGCTGCAGGCCAATCTCGGCGGCGAGTGGGACACGCCGTTCATGTCCGGCCTGACGCTGACCGCGAACGTCATCTATACCGGCGAGCAATATGTGAACACGGCGAATACGCAGAAGATCCCGTCGTGGACGCGCCTCGACCTCGGCGCGCGCTACAAGACCGTGATCGAGAAGCGACCGGTCACCTTCCGTGCGTCGGTGCAGAACGTGTTCGACAAGGACTACTGGTCCGGCGTCGCCAGCTACAGCACGATCGCACAGGGACTACCCCTGACGGTCAGGTTCTCGATGACGACTGACTTCTAGGAACCCTCGTCTCTCGACCGGCGGGACGCGGAAGCGCTCAGTCGGTCGAGCGACGCAATTCGGGGGCCGACTCGGTCTTCGCCTCGACCTTCGGCGGATCAAGCCGCGTCGCCTCGACGCGCGGGGTCGGCACGCTGGCGCTGACTTCGGTGTGGCGCGACGCATCGGCCTGACGCGCGCCGGGTGCGTGCAGAGACCGCGGCTGCGACCGCGAGATCGCGCGCGCCATCATCATCTGTCCGGCGCCCTGATGGCGGAAGTCGCAATAGGCGAATCCCATTCCGGACACCGAGCCGCGAAAGCTCCGTTCGCTGGTCTTGTCGAGATTGAAGCAGGGGTCGAACGGGATTCCCTTGATCGATGCGCAGATCGACTGCCCCCGCACCTGCAGCGTATTGCCCGGCAGCCGCATGAAGCGGTTCGGGCCGGAGCCGGAGAACTGCACCGCGCCGGCGGCGCCGCCATCCTCGAACACGCGCCCCGCGCCGCGGGTGCCGTCGAAGCAGGTGAAGGCAAACACCTTGTTCGCGACGAATTTGCGCGCCTCGTCTGCGGTCATCGACCCGGCCACCGCCGGCAGGACGGTGGCGCCCGCCATCA
Source organism: Rhodopseudomonas palustris (assembly GCA_016215605.1). GTDB lineage: Bacteria > Pseudomonadota > Alphaproteobacteria > Rhizobiales > Xanthobacteraceae > Rhodopseudomonas > Rhodopseudomonas palustris_L. Next base: position 14,984 of record JACRJB010000049.1, on the reverse strand, counting down.
GGGCTCCGTAAACGAAACGCGCAAACATGCCTGAACTCCTACTGGCGCGGGTCGAACTCGTTAACCCGCTCCTTACCATACAAACTGCGGCAACATTGGCGCAGCTTGGTTGGTAAAGTCTGAACGCTACGCAATTTTCACCACGATTCGACCGCGAACCTGGCCGGCCAGAACCTGGGCGCCGGCACTGATGACCTCGTCGAGCCCGATTTCCCGGGTGATTTCCGCCAATTTGGCGCGGTCGAGGTCGCTGGCGAGCCGGGACCAGGCCAGTTTGCGATCGGGAAGCGGGCACATTACCGAGTCGATGCCGTAAAGACACACCCCGCGCAAAATGAAGGGCGCCACCGAGCTCGGCAGGTCCATGCCGGCGGCCAGTCCGCAGGCGGCGATCGCGCCGCGGTACTTGGTCATCGACAGCAGGTTCGCGAGCGTCGTGGAGCCGACGCTGTCGATGCCGCCGGCCCAGCGTTCCTTCGCCAGCGGCTTGGCGGGGCCCGACAGCTCATTGCGGTCGATGATCTCGGCGGCGCCGAGCTCGCGCAGATAGGCCTCTTCCGAGGTCCGGCCAGTCGAGGCGATGACGTGGTAGCCGAGCTTCGACAGCAGCGCGATCGCCACCGAGCCGACGCCGCCGGCGGCGCCGGTGACCACCACCGGGCCGTCTTTCGGCGTGAGGCCGTGCTTCTCCAGCGCCAGCACGCTGAGCATCGCGGTGTAACCGGCGGTGCCGATCGCCATCGCATCGCGGGCCGTGAGCCCGTCGGGCAGCCGCACCAGCCAGTCGCCCTTGACGCGCGCCTTTTCGGCGTAAGCGCCAAGATGAGTTTCGCCCATGCCCCAGCCGTTGCAGACGACCTTGTCGCCGGGCTTCCAATCGGCATGCGTGGAGTCGAGGACGGTGCCGGCGAAATCGATGCCGGCGATCATCGGAAACCGCCGCACCACCGGCGCCTTGCCGGTCAGCGCCAGGCCATCCTTGTAGTTCAGCGTCGACCACTCGACCGCCACCGTCACGTCGCCATCCATCAGTTCGCTTTCATCGAACTGCGTCAGCGCCGCGGTGGTGCCCTTCTCGGCCTTGTCGATCCGAACCGCTTTGAATGTCGCCATGTCGCTCCCCGTTGATTTGTGTTTGTCGATGCCGACGTGAGTTAGAGAAACCACGCCCCCGCTGTAAAGATCACGTTGCGCTGCAGCGATGCAATTCAGGTGATCTGCCGTGACGATTTGGCCATTTGGATCACTGGCGGAACCCTGATCCGCGTGTTATATTAGATTTGCTCGTTATGAGGATAAGTGATCTCCAGCGAGCTTCCGGGACGACCGCGGGCACGCGGGCGACTTGGAAATCGCTTTAGCGCTGCGGTGGACGACGCCGGCCCTCGTGGCCGGATTTCTCAAACCCAGAATATGCTCAAATTGAGTATATTCTGGGTGCGTACAGGGGAGGCTGTGATGCCGCTTGCTGATCTCTACGGCCCGGAGAATTTCGGTCTGCCGCCGCATGCGCGCCAGATGTCGGCCGCCCGGGCGCCGCTGAGCCCCGCCGAGAAGGCGCGCGCGCTGCCGATGCCATCGCTGGAATGGACGCCCGACGTCGAGGCCGCGACCGCGCATCTCTACGCGCGGGTGCAGGCCGTGATCCCGCCGGTCGAGTGGCCGTTCATGGCGCCCTACGTCAAGGCGATCAACGAGCTGAAGCGCGAGCGCGACGCCGTCATCCTGGCGCACAACTATCAGACGCCGGAAATCTTCCACTGCGTCTCCGACATCGTCGGCGACTCGCTGCAGCTCGCGATCGAGGCCACCAAGGTGAAGGCCTCCACCATCATCCAGTGCGGCGTGCACTTCATGGCGGAGACCTCCAAGATCCTCAATCCGGAGAAGCGCGTGCTGATCCCGGATTCGCGCGCCGGCTGTTCGCTGGCGTCGTCGATCACCGGAGCGGATGTCCGTTTGTTGCGTGAGAGATTTCCCGGCGTGCCGGTGGTCGCCTATGTCAACACCTCGGCGGAGGTGAAGGCCGAGGTCGATATCTGCTGCACCTCGTCCAACGCCGTGCAGGTGGTGGAAAGCCTCGGCGTCGACCGCGTCATCATGGTGCCGGATCAGTATCTGGCGCGCTACGTGGCGTCGCAGACGCAGGTGAAGATCATCGCCTGGAAGGGCGCCTGCGAAGTGCACGAGCGCTTCACCGGCGACGAGCTGCGCGTCTATCGCGAGGCCGATCCGAGCGTGAAAATCATCGCGCATCCGGAATGCCCGCCGGACGTGCTGGCCGAAGCCGACTTCACCGGCTCGACCGCGCATATGATCAACTGGGTCAAGACCAGGCACCCGAAGCGCGTGGTGATGATCACCGAGTGCTCGATGGCCGACAACGTCCAGGCCGAGCTGCCGGATGTCGAGCTGGTGCGGCCGTGCAACCTCTGCCCGCACATGAAGCGGATCACGCTGGCGAAGATCCTCGACAGCCTGGTGTATTTGCGCGAGGAGGTCACGGTTGACCCGGCGCTGATCGCGCCGGCCCGCCGCTCGGTGGAGCGGATGATCAACCTGAAGAACTGACGCCGCGCAATGCGGCGAAGCGGACGACGGCGCCTCTGTGCGATCTCCGGCCGTCGTCCGCGCCAAGTGCGTTCGCGAGACAGCGTGTGAGAGTTGGATCGCCCGATGAGTCGTTCACACGACATTGAAACGCTCGGCCGCCACGGCGACGTCGTCATCGTCGGCGGCGGGCTCGCCGGCCTGTTCTGCGCGCTGAAGCTCGCGCCGCGGCCGGTGACGGTGATCTCCGCCGCGCCGCTCGGCGAAGGCGCCTCGACCGCCTGGGCGCAAGGCGGCATCGCCGCCGCGGTCGGCGAAGGCGACAGCGCGGAATCCCACGCCGCCGACACCATCGCGGTCGGCGCCGGCATCGTCGATGAAGCCGTGGCGCTCGGGCTGGCGCGCGAAGCCGCGCCGCGCATCCACGATCTGCTCGGCTACGGCGTGCCGTTCGACCGCGACCTCGAAGGCCGGCTCGCGGTGGCGCGCGAGGCGGCGCATTCGGCGCGCCGCATCGTCCACGTCCGCGGCGACATGGCCGGGCAAGCGATCATCACCGCGCTGACGCAGGCGGTACGCGCGACGCCGTCGATCCGCGTGCTCGAAGGCTGGAGCGCCGAAGCGTTGCTAACGGAGGGCGATGCCGTCAGCGGCCTGCAACTGCGCAAAGTCGGCGCGGTGTCGGCGCCGGTGCTGATCGCCACCTCCGCCGTGGTGCTGGCCACCGGCGGCATCGGCCATCTCTATGCGGTGACGACCAATCCGACTGAGGCCGCAGGCCAGGGGCTGGCGATCGCGGCGCGCGCGGGCGCGGTGATCGCCGATCCGGAATTCGTGCAGTTTCATCCGACCGCCATCATGGTCGGCCGCGATCCGGCGCCGCTCGCCACCGAGGCGCTGCGCGGCGAAGGCGCGACGCTGATCAACGGAAGCGGCGAGCGCTTCATGCTGGCTTTGCATCCGCTCGCCGAACTGGCGCCGCGCGACATCGTCGCCCGCGGCGTGTTCGCCGAAGTGGCCTCGGGACGCGGCGCGTTCCTCGACGCCACCCAGGCGCTCGGCGCGCATTTCGCCAGCGAATTCCCGACCGTGTACGAGAGTTGCATCTCCGCCGGCATCGATCCGGCCACGCAGCCGATCCCGGTCGCGCCGGCGGCGCACTACCACATGGGTGGCATCGCCGTGGATCTGCGCGGCCGCAGCTCGCTGAACAGGCTGTGGGCCGCCGGCGAAGTGTCCTGCACCGGCGCGCACGGCGCCAACCGGCTGGCCTCGAACTCGCTGCTGGAAGCCGTGGTGTATGCGGCACGGATCGCCGAGGACATCGGCGGCGCGGAACTGCGCGCCGCCACCGGACGATTCGATTGGGCGCCAACGGCGCGCAGCGCCGCGCTCGATCCCGCGCAGGAGCAGGCGTTGCGCGCGACGATGTCGGCCAAGGTCGGCGTGATCCGCGACCGCGACGGCCTCAGCGACGCGGTGCGCGCCTTCGCAGCGCTGGAAGCCGGGGCGGCCTCGACGGCGCTGGCCAACATGGCGACCGCGGCGCTGCTGGTCGCGACCGCGGCGCTGGCGCGGACCGAAAGCCGCGGCGCGCATTATCGCTCCGACTATCCGGCCGAAAATCCGCAACGCGCCCAGCGCAGCATGACGACGCTGGCGGAAGCGCGGGAGTGCGCCGCCACATTGGCGGGCGCCGAGCGGCCGCTGCAGCCGCACACCGTCCTCGCCTGATTCCCTCCCACTGACCTGCTCAGGAGCAGCCCCATGATCCCGACCACCCTGCTGCTGCCCGATGCCTTCCTGTCGCCGCTGGCGATCGAGGCCGCGGTCCACCGCGCGCTCGACGAAGACCTCGGCCGCGCCGGCGATGTGACCTCGATCGCGACCATTCCCGAAACGACGCAGGCCCACGCCGTGATGGTCGCGCGGCAGGCCGGCGTGATCGCAGGGCTGCCGCTGGCGGTCGAGACGTTCCAGAGACTGTCGGCCGACATCGCCATCGCCGCGCATGTTCGCGACGGCGAGACGGTCGCGGCCGGCATCGACGTGCTGACGCTTTCGGGCCCGGCCCGCGCCATCCTGTCCGGCGAGCGCACGGCGCTGAATTTCGTCGGCCGGCTGTCGGGCATCGCGACGCTGACGGCGGACTATGTCCGTCCCACGGCCGGCACCAAGATGCGGATCTGTTGCACCCGCAAGACCACGCCCGGGCTGCGCGCGCTGGAGAAATATGCGGTGCGCTGCGGCGGCGGCTTCAACCATCGCTTCGGCCTCGACGATGCGATCCTGATCAAGGACAACCACATCGCGGTCGCCGGCGGCATCCGTCCGGTGCTGGAAGCGGCGCGGGCGAAGATCGGCCATCTGGTGAAGATCGAGATCGAAGTCGACACGCTCGATCAGCTGCAGCAGGTGCTCGACACCGGGATGGCCGACGTCGTGCTGCTCGACAACATGGACATCGCGACGCTGACGCGCGCGGTGGCGATGGCGCAGGGCCGCGTCGTGCTGGAGGCCTCCGGCGGCGTCACCCGCGAGTCGATCCGCGCCATCGCCGAAACCGGCGTCGACTACGCATCGGCTGGCGCCCTGACGCATTCGGCACCGAACTTCGACGTCGCGCTGGACATCGACGCGTGATCGATCTGCTCTGCGAGAGCATCGCGTTTCCGATCGACTGAGCACCGCAGCTTCTCGTTTTGACGGGTCGTCCTATTCCGGCGGGTCGTCTTGGGACGAAATGGAGTCCACTTCGCCCGTGATCTTTTGGATCGGAGCGGCACGTTCTGCCGTTGCCGGCAAGTTTTTCCGATCCGTCGGAGCGACTGCTACAAAAACCGCTGAATTTTCAAGCCTCCCGTCTGGTCCGCAATTTGCTCTCACCTGATGAGTAAGGTGCGTGCCGAGGAGAGGAATGTACATGGTCTCAGCTTTGTCAGGCGTTGCTTCGGACTACTTCCGCCCCACGGCAACGTCCAGTTCAAAGACGACGCTGACACGAGCCGACGCACTGCCCGATGTGCCGACGACGACGGATTCAGGACCGAACCGCCATCGGATCGCCATCTCAGAACTCAAGCCATTGATCGCCACCCCGGTGTCGGCTGCCGACAATCCGGAACTGCGCGACATGATGGCCAGCAACTGGCTGCGGATGCAGAACGTCCCCGACCCTGAGACGGTTGTCCCGGACAACGCACCGCAAAATACCTACGCGACGGTGAAGGTGAACGGCAAGGTGGTCGCCACGCTGTACAATGGCGGCGTTTCGATGATGACCAATGACGCGGCTGCCGCGGTCAGCGAACTGGAGGACCCGCCGGGTCTGAGCGGCCCGAATCTGGCGCAGTGGCGCGCCGACAAATATGCCCAGCTGCTCGGCGGCACGGTCGAGAAGGCGTCCACCGCAATCACGCAGTCGCAATGGACGCCGCGTGAGAGCAGATCGACGAGCTACAGTCGCGAACAGCTCGACGCCGCCTTTCAGGCGATGCTGGCGGAGGGGCAAAGGGCCACGGCGCGGAGCTCATCGTCCTACCAGCCGCCGCAATCCGCGCAGGGACGCCAGACGGATCTCAGCGCGTGATTGTTTCGCGGTTGTCTCGTTGTCGCACCAACCATGCCCCAGGCACGGCGCAACCTCTCCCGCTTGCGGGAGAGGTCGACGCGCGAAGCGCGGCGGGTGAGGGCACTCCTCTCCACGCTTGATGACTCACTGCCCGGGGCGCCCTCACCCCAACCCTCTCCCGCAAGCGGGAGAGGGGGCGCGCTATGCTCGGGGCAAGGCTTACGCCCTCGCCGCTGCGCAATAATCGCTAATCCGGAGTGACGGAAGGCGGCGAGTTAGTTCTTCGGGTTGATCTCGGCCGAGCTCTTCGCGGCTTCGCTGAGTTGCGCGGAGATCGCGGCGGTTTGCGCAGCGTCGCCCCAGCTCGGCGCGTCGCTGCCGTCGCCCCAGGCGCGCGGCCGATAGAAGGTGTGGACGCCGGTGCGGTACATCTTCTTCATTTCGTGCACCCAGGACGGCCGCACCCAATAGGCGTGATAGTGCGTCGACTTGGCGACTTCGGGCAGCCACAATTTGCCGTCGAGCATCGCTGCGGCGATGCGCCGGGCGCGATCCCACATCTCCGGCTCGCGGACGACGTCGGCGACGCGATCGCAGGCGAAGGTGAACTGGCAGGCGTAGCGGCGATGCTTGTTCTGATAGACGACGCCGCAGACATTGTTCGGATAGAAGCCGGAGAACGCGCGGTTGAGCACCACCTGCGCCACCGCGATCTGGCCACGCACCTTCTCGCCGCGCGACTCGAAATACACCGCCTCGGTCAGGCACTTCTCGTGCTTGGCGCGCAGCTTCGGGTCGGACAGGCCGAGCCGTTCGGCCGGAGTCTTGGCGTGGTGGTCGATGTTGACCTCACCCTTGCCGGCGATGGTTTCGCCGGCCGCTTCCGGATCGACCGCGGTCGCCGACAGCAGCGGTGACTTCATGTCGGGATCGGCGCCGTGCGGCGTGACGATCATCGGCTCTTCGCCGGGCTGCCACTGCTCCAGCGATTCTTCCTGTCCGCCGAGCGAGCCGGTGCCGAAGAACAGGCTGGACGTCTTGAAGGTGAACGGATCGCGCGGCAGCGCCGCGGCCGCATCGGCGCGATCGGACGACTTGCCTGCGTGCAGCGGATCGGAGTCCAGTGCGCGGGCGGGGTCGAATTGCGGCAGCGGTTCGGATTTCAGCGCCTCGGCGAGTTCCGGATCAAGCGCCGCATTGTCGGTCGGCGCCTGCTCGGCCGTCTTGGCGCCGGCGACGTTGGGAGCGTGGGAATCGTCGGTCGCGGACGGCGACACGTCATCGGGGGCGACCGGCGCCGGCTTGAAGATGGCGAGACGATCGCCCTTCAGCGTGCGGTCGACGGTCGGAAAATCCGATGCCTGATAGTACGCCGGCGGCTGCGCCAGCGGATTGCGGCTCAGCGAACCACCGAGGCCGACCTTGCCGTCGAGGCTGGCGAGCCGGTAACTGTCGCCCATCGGCGTCCAGGTTCCGATCGGGCGGCCGAACGAGAACGTCGCGACCTGGATCGAGCCGAACGACGACGCGAACATGCGCTTCTGCCAGCGCTCGGTGACGCCCGGCTGGCGGACCAGCAGCGAAGCAATATCCTGATAGCCGATTTCGTTCGGAAACACTGCGAAGACGCAGAGCCCGAGACCGAAGGACGCGATCCGTGCGCCCTTCGGCCGGTTACGCATGACTGACATCGATACGCTCACGCAACGCTTACTCCGATCCGCCTGCCGTTTCCGACAAGTCGATCGTTTCTGTTGTTATCTGATTAAAGTTGCCTGCGGGTTAATCGGCGATGCGTACGGGACACAGGCAACAATCATCGATGCGCGGCGGGAAGTACCTGCAACGTTGGTGAATCGTCGCTTGCGCAGAGTGGTTAAGATTGAGTTGCGATGCGCCGACGGCGGCGTCCATTGATCGGCTGCGCGCCGAGCCCTCTGCCCAAAAGCAAATGGCCGGGGACAAGGCCCCGGCCATCGCAGTCTCTAATGTCTTGCCCGATGACTCAGGCCTGGCCGGCGGCCGCCTTGCCGAGCGCGGCCTGCGCGGCGGCGAGCCGCGCGATCGGCACGCGGTAGGGCGAGCACGACACGTAGTTGAGGCCGACCTCGTGGCAGAACGCGACCGAGGCGGGATCGCCGCCGTGCTCGCCGCAAATGCCGACCTTGAGATCCGGCCGGGTCTTGCGACCCCGCGCGACGCCGATCTTCACCAGCTCGCCGACGCCGTCGCGGTCCACCGAGACGAACGGATCGACCGCGAAGATGCCCTTCTCGATATAGGTGCCGAGGAAGCTCGCGGCGTCGTCACGGCTGATGCCGTAGGTGGTCTGGGTCAAATCGTTGGTGCCGAACGAGAAGAATTCGGCGCTCTCGGCGACGTCGCCGGCCATCAGGCAGGCGCGCGGCAGCTCGATCATGGTGCCGACCTGATACTTCAGCTTGCTGCCGGTCTCGCGGTTCACCGCATGCGCGGTGGCGTCGATCCGGGCCTTGACCAGATCGAATTCGGCGCGGGTCGCGATCAGCGGCACCATCACTTCGAGCCCGACCGCTTCGCCGGTGCGCTTCTCGGCCTCGACCGCGGCCTCGAAGATGGCGCGGGCCTGCATCTCGGCGATCTCCGGATAGGCGATCGCCAGACGGCAGCCGCGGAAGCCGAGCATCGGATTGAACTCGGAGAGATCGCGGGCGCGATCGGCGAGCCGGCGCGGATCGGCGTTCATCGCCCGCGCCACTTCCTCGATCTCGGCGTGGCTGTGCGGCAGGAACTCGTGCAGCGGCGGATCGAGCAGCCGAATCGTGACCGGCAGGCCCTTCATGATCTCGAACAGCTCGACGAAGTCGGCGCGCTGCATCGGCAGCAGCTTGGCGAGCGCGGCGCGCCGCGACTGCTCGTCCTCGGCGAGAATCATCTCGCGCACGGTGCGGATGCGGGTCTCTTCGAAGAACATGTGCTCGGTGCGGCACAGGCCGATGCCTTCGGCGCCGAACTTGATCGCGGTGCGCGCATCGACCGGGGTGTCGGCGTTGACGCGGACCTTGAGCTTGCGGACCTGGTCGGCCCAGCCCATCAGCGTGGTGAAATCGCCCGACAGCTCCGGCTCGATCATCGGCATCCGGCCGGCCAGCACCTGGCCGATCGAACCGTCGATGGTGATGATGTCGCCGGTCTTGAAGGTGCGTGCGCCGATCGTCATCGTGCCGCGGCCGTAATCGACCCGGATCGAGCCGCAGCCCGAGACGCAGGGCTTGCCCATGCCGCGGGCGACCACGGCGGCGTGCGAGGTCATGCCGCCGCGGGTGGTGAGAATGCCTTCCGAGGCGTGCATGCCGTGAATGTCTTCGGGGCTGGTCTCGATCCGGACCAGAATCACCTTGCGACCGTCGGCCTGCAGCTTGGCCGCCTCATCGGACGAGAACACGATCTCACCGGAGGCGGCGCCGGGCGACGCCGGCAGGCCGGTGGCGATCACGTCGCGCTTGGCGTGCGGATCGATCGTCGGGTGCAGCAGTTGGTCGAGCGAGCCGGGCTCGATCCGGCCGACCGCGTCGGTCTTGCTGATCAGGCCCTCATGCGCGAGCTCGACGGCGATGCGCAGCGCCGCCTTGGCGGTGCGCTTGCCGCCGCGGGTCTGCAGCATCCACAGCTTGCCCTGCTCGACCGTGAACTCCATGTCCTGCATGTCACGGTAGTGCTTTTCCAGCAGCGTGTAGATCCGCGTCAGCTCCTGGAAGGCGTCCGGCATCGCCACTTCCATCGACGGCTTGTCGGAGCCGGATTCGAGGCGGGCGTGCTCGGTGATGTCCTGCGGGGTGCGGATGCCGGCGACGACGTCCTCGCCCTGGGCGTTGATCAGGAACTCGCCGTACAGCCGGCTTTCGCCGGTCGAGGGGTTGCGGGTGAACGCGACGCCGGTCGCCGAGGTCTCGCCCATATTGCCGAACACCATCGCCTGCACATTGACGGCGGTGCCCCAGGATTCCGGAATGTCGTGCAGGCGGCGGTAGGTCACCGCGCGCGCGTTCATCCACGACGAGAACACCGCGCCGATCGCGCCCCACAGCTGGGCGTGCGGATCCTGCGGAAAGTCGTGGCCGATCTCGCGGGCGACGGCTTCCTTGTACTGGCCGACCAGATCGACCCAGTCGTCGGCGTCGAGGTCGGTGTCGAGCGTGTAGCCCTTGCCGTCCTTGTAGCTGTCGAGGATTTCCTCGAAATGATGATGCTCGAGCCCGAGCACGACATCCGAGTACATCGTGATGAAGCGGCGATAGCTGTCATAGGCGAAGCGGCGGTCGCCGGACTTGAGCGCCACGGCCTCGACGGTCTCGTCGTTGAGGCCGAGATTGAGCACGGTGTCCATCATGCCCGGCATCGAGGCGCGGGCGCCGGAGCGCACCGACACCAGCAGCGGGTTCGATGAATCGCCGAAGCGCTTGCCGGTCAGCTTGCCGACATAGTCGAGCGCGCGCTCGACCTGCGTCTGCAGCTCCTTCGGATAGGTTTTGCCGTTGGCGTAGAAATAAGTGCACACCGAGGTCGGGATGGTGAAGCCGGGCGGCACCGGCAGGCCGAGATTGGCCATCTCGGCGAGGTTGGCGCCCTTGCCGCCGAGCAGATCGCGCATGCTCGACTTGCCGTCGGCCTTGCCGTCACCGAAGGTGTAGACCCACTTGCCGGCCTTTGGCGCGCTCGCGGCCTTCGCAGCGGGCTTGGTCTTGACCGGCTTGCTCTTGGCGACGCTCTTCGCGACCGGCTTCGCAGCAGGCTTTGCAATCGGCTTGGCGGCCGGCTTGCTAACCGCCTTCTTGGCGGCTTTCGGCGCCGGCTTCGGCGGACTCTTGGGCAGGGACTTGCGGGCGCTCGCCGCAGCGACCTTGCTGCGCGAAGACTTGGATGCAGCTGACTTGGCTGCGGAAGACTTCGCTGCAGAAGACTTGGATTTGGCGGCGGTCTTCTTGGTCTTGGAAGCGGCTTTGGCCATGGCTTTCAACGGTCCGCAAGAGAGGATGAGATTGGGCCGCTATACACCACGTTTCGGCGGTTGCAAGCAAGCTGGCCGCCTCCCGACGACTAAAGGTGGAAGAACTTCAGCACGCCGAGACCGATCAGTCCGATGCAGATCAGGTAGATCGCCACCACAAGGTTCAGCAGCCGCGGCATCACCAAAATCAGGATACCGGCAATCAGCGCGACAATGGCGGGAATGTGGGCAGTGGTGATTGTCATGGCAGTCGTCTCCGGCTGAGGGAATCGAGATCGAATCGCAAGCGGTTTGTAACGGGGGAAGGCGGTGCGCGATACTGGCGCCAGACGACGCAAATCCTGCCTGAGAGTTCCACTGCGTCCAAAATCCGCAGCCTTGCGGGCCGATTTTCCGGAACATCACGTCCGGACGGGCATTGCCTTGGTGACTGTGGCGGCGCCCTCGACGTGCCGAGGCAGTCGATTTCGAGCATTTACGATCGTTCAGGTGGGCGAAGCAGTCGCTTGAACGAGATCCGGGCGCAGCTCCTGCGACCGGGTCAGAGAACCCCGCCCCGTCCCCCGCCCGGGCGGGGTTCTTCTTTTGGGGCCGCCAAACGCGGTGATCCGGCGCGCGCAGCCGGCCCTGCGCCGAGCATCTTCTCTATCGGCACGCCCGCTGTTACAGTGGCCCGCCGAGCCGATCCCTGGCCCGGCAGCCGCCGCATGCCTGCTTCCCCGCTGTCGCATCGGCCGAGCCAATGCCATGATCGCGCCGCCATCCGCCCACAGCCTCGGCCTGCTGTTGCTGCTGAGCTTTTTCCTCGGCTTCGCCTTCGAGGATTTTTTCGCGAAGGCCAGTTCGGCGCGCCCCGGCGGCATTCGCACCTTCCCGCTGCTCTCGCTCGGCGGCGGGATGCTGTATCTGTTCGATCCGACACACCTGATCGCCTTTACCGGCGGCCTGGTCGTGCTCGGCGTCTGGCTGGCGATGTTCTACAGCGTGCATCTGCGCGAGCGCGACGAGAAGGGCGAGCGCAACGCCGGGCTGGTGGTGCTGCTGCTGAACGTCCACGCCTATCTGCTCGGCGCCGTGGCGCTGGCGCTGCCGCACTGGGTCGCGGTCGGCGTCACCGTGGTGGCGGTGCTGCTGCTGACCGGGCGCGACCGGCTGCACACCTTCGCGCGCCGCGTCGACATGAAGGAAATCACCACCGCCGGGCAATTCCTGATTCTGAGCGGCGTGGTGCTGCCGCTGCTGCCGGCCGAGCCGGTGACCACGCTGACCAGCATCACCCCGCGGCAGGCGTGGCTGTCGCTGACGCTGGTCTGCACCCTGTCCTATGCGAGCTATCTGGCGCAGCGCTATTGGCCGCGGGCGGCGCGCGGGCTGTGGATGCCGGCGATCGGCGGGCTGTATTCGTCGACCGCCACCACCGTGGTGCTGGCCCGGCAGGCGAGCGCCGATCCGGCCTCGCGACGGCAGGCGCTGGCCGGCATCACGCTGGCCACCGGCATCATGTATCTGCGCATTCTGGTGATCATCGCGGTGTTCAACATGGCGCTGGCGCGCGATCTCGCGGCGCCGATGATCGGCCTGTCCGCCGTGGCACTGGCGATCGCCACGCTGCAATACTGGCTGATCAAGGCGCCGGCCGCCGAGGCGCGCGCCCCGTCCGAGCGCGGCAATCCGCTCGAACTCGGCACCGCGGCGGTGTTCGCGGTGATGTTCGTGCTGATCTCGCTGGCCTCGACCTGGGTCAAGACCGAATTCGGCACCGCCGGCATCTATTGGCTGGCGGCGATCGTCGGCTTCGCCGACATCGATCCGTTCGTGCTCAACCTCGCGCAGGGCGGCACCGCCGGCATTGGCGAGCACGCGGTGGCGATCGCGGTGCTGATCGCGGCTTCGTCCAACAACATCCTGAAGGCCAGCTACGCGCTGTCGTTCGGCGGCCGCGCGACGCTGCAGAGCGCGCTGATGCTGGTGATGCTGGCCGCAGGCGGCGTCGCACTGGCGCTGCTGCTGGCGGGCGTGAGGGTGTAACGCCGCAGATGCCGACGAAATAGAACCGCATTAAAGCCGCAGGTTCACCGCCCACCCCGTCATGCCCGGCCTTGTGCCGGGCATCCACGCCTCGCTGAGGCAGCCGCCACAAAGGCGTGGATGGCCGGGACAAGCCCGGCCATGACGGGATTTAAGGCCGGCAAGCCACAGCCTATTCAGGCATCTCAACTACTCTTCAGCATCGACAACAGCCGCGTGGTCGATTTGTAGCTCTGCACCGCGTGATCGCGGAACGCCGGCGTCCAGTTGGTGGCGGTGCGTTCCTCGGCGCTCATGCCCGAATAGGTGTTGAGCAGGCCGAGCGAGAAGTCGGCCGGATTGCCGGAGGTCTGGCTCTGCTTCAGCGCCGTCAGGATGCTGGCGCGGTTGCGGCTGTCGAGTTCGCGCTTGGCCGCGAACGTCTCCTGGTTCGAGAACAGATTGTCCTTGTTCAGCGAGATCGCAGACAAATCGCGGTTGCTCAGCGCCGACAGATCGGCCTGCTGGCCGACCTTGCGGCCCGGGTCGTACACCAGCTCCTTGCCGGCGGCCGATGCGGCCTTGGCCTGCGCGTCGAGCGCGGCGCGCGCCGATTTGGCGACGCTGCCGAAATCCTGCGTGGCGGTCGTTGTGCCGCTGCCGGAGGGGTATTTCGCCAGATAGGCAGCGACCGGATCGTCGGTGATGCCGGACGGGATGTGGCTGGGGTCGTTTGCGGTGGCGGTGAGCCCCTTCTCGATCGCGGCGCGCTCGGCCTTCCAGGTCGCGGTCGCCTGTTCTTCGGTCGAGGCCTGATCGAGGTAGGCGGCCGCGGCCTTGTAGACGATGCCGACATCGCCGGTGAGCTGCGCGGTCTGCGCCGCCGGCGACAGCGCGGCGTTGAAGCCGGCGATCCGCGTCACCACCGCGAGATTCTGCTCGGCCTCGGTGAACTTGCCGCCGCCGTTGGAGGCGACCGCATACAGCGCGCGGCGATCGAGCGTGGACAGATCGATCGTCGGCTTGCCACCGGCATCGTAAGGCGCGCTGACGTTCGCCGCCTTGTACAGCTTGTCGAGCGCGGCGCGGCTGTCGCTGATGACGGCGCTGAAATCCTTCGCCGCCGTCGCGTTGGCGAGCTGCGCCTTCGCCGCCGCCGACAGCGTCAGATTGGTCGCCGCGTTGCTGCTCGCGCCGGGCAGCACATCGTCGCTGGTGCCGTTCAGGATGTTGGCCAGCGAGGTCTGCGCCCCCGCGGTCCGCGCATAGGCGGCGCCGTATTGCGCGTAACCCGGCAGTTGATTGGAAATCGACGTCATTGGCGCGCCCCGCCGTCCGCAAAAAATTAAGGAACCCTTACCGAGCGCCACCCTTTCAGGACATGGTTAACGGAACGTAAATGTTGCTGGAGATTGCTGCGGCGGGCGTTTGCAGTGGTGGTCTGCGCGGCGCTCGTCTCTGCTGCCCGCAGCGATCGCTCTGGGGCAAGAAGCCGCCCAACCCAAGGTCGTCATGCGCGGTCTCGACCCGCCTGCGGGGCCGAAGCCCCTTCGGCGCGGCGAAGGCCCGCGCATCCATCGCGCGCGCCAGCGCGCCATGAGGAGTCCTTGCGAAGAGGATGGATTGCCGGGTCAAGCCCACTGCTGTCCGGTTTAAATTTGGCATAGGGCGAGGCTCAACTGGCGTTTGTCTTGGGGGAGTGGTGGCGGGGCGAGGAGATGTTCGATGCGCCGGCGCTGCATCAGGTTTTGCGCGACCAGCCTGGTGAAGGTCAGCAGGCTGGTGACGCTTGTCTGCAGCTTGTGGGCGAGGCGCAGCAGCAAGAAGGCGATCAGTGCGACGGCGATCTGAATACGCACGGCGTTTTCG
>JACRJB010000046.1 GCA_016215605.1 Rhodopseudomonas palustris | reverse complement strand
GGCGTCCCAGCGAGGCCGAGCCTCAGTGCCCGCGTAGCCCCTCACCCCAACCCTCTCCCCGCGAAGAGCGGGGCGAGGGAGCTCGCCGCGCGCGCGGCGAACGCATCGTTCTGCATTCCCGCCGCGGGCACGGACTGAACCTCTCCCCGCGCGCGGGGAGAGGTCGCCCGGCGTAGCGCAGCGAAGCCGGGTGGGTGAGGGGGCGTTTCAGCGAGGCCGAGCCTCCGTGCCGGCGTCGCCCTCACCCCAACCCTCTTCCGCAAGCGGGAGAGGGAGCTGGCCGTGCGCGCGGCGATCGCATCCACGCACATTCCGCCGAGAATCGCCTCTTCATCTCTCCGCGCACCAGCGCCGAGAGGGAGCCGTCGTCATCTGACAAAGGTTATTTCCATGAGCGCCCAGCCCGCATTGCGTGAACAGCCCGTCTATATGCACGACCGCGCCATCGAGACGATGCCGCGGCCGCAGCTCGCGGCGCTGCAGTTCGAGCGGCTGCGCAAGATCGTCGAGCGCGCCTATCGCGACGTGCCGCATTATCGCCGGACGTTCGACGAAGCCGGCGTCAAGCCGGCCGATCTGCAGTCGCTCGCCGACATCGCGCGGTTCCCGTTCACCAAGAAGAACGATCTGCGCGACAACTATCCGTTCGGCATGTTCGCGGTGCCGCGCAATCAGCTGCCGCGGATCCACGCTTCGTCGGGCACCACCGGCAAGCCGACCGTGGTCGGCTACACCAGGACCGATCTCGACAACTGGGCCGACCTGATGGCGCGGTCGATGGTCGGCGCCGGGGTGTCGCCCGACGACATCGTGCACAACGCCTATGGCTACGGCCTGTTCACCGGCGGCCTCGGGGCGCATTACGGCGCCGAGCGGCTCGGCTGCACCGTGGTGCCGATCTCCGGCGGCGGCACCGAGCGGCAGGTCACGCTGATGACCGACTTCGGCGCCAACGTGCTGTGCTGCACGCCGAGCTACGCGCTCAACATCGCCGAGGTCGCCGAGCAGATGGGCGTCGATCTGCGCGCCGCGCCGCTGCGCGTCGGCATCTTCGGCGCCGAGCCGTGGTCCGATGCGATGCGCCGCGACCTCGAAGCCCGGCTCGGCATCAAGGCGATCGACGTCTACGGCCTGTCGGAGATCATGGGCCCCGGCGTCGCCTGCGAATGCGCCGTCGCGCAGAACGGGCTGCACGGCTGGGAAGATCACTTCTTGTTCGAGACCATCGACCCAGAGACCCTGCAGGTGCTGCCGATGGGCGCGGTCGGCGAATTGGTGATCACCACGCTGACCAAGGAAGCGCTGCCGATGATCCGGTATCGCACCCGCGACATCACCAGCCTGTCGACCGAGCCCTGCGCCTGCGGCCGCACCCATCTGCGGATCATGCGCGTCACCGGCCGCGACGACGACATGCTGATCATCCGCGGCGTCAACGTCTATCCGTCGCAGGTGGAGTCGGTGCTGGTCGGCTTCCCCGGCATCGCGCCGCACTATCAGATCGTGCTGACCAGGGAGAAGGCGCTCGACGCCATGACGGTCGAAGTCGAGATAGCCCCCGACGCCCCGCGCGACGAGGCGGCGCTGACGAAGAAGGCCACCGAAGTCACCCACCACATCAAGTCGCTGTTCGGCGTCACCTGCACGGTGGTGGTGAAGTCGCCGGGGGCAGTGCCCAGGTCGCAGGGCAAGGCCGTGCGGGTCAAGGATCAGCGGAATATTTGATCGGCCTATCCCCGTCATTGCGAGGAGCGAAGCGACGAAGCAATCCAGCCCCGTGCACGGAGCTTCTGGATTGCTTCGCTTCGCTCGCAATGACGTGGAGAGCTTGGCTGCTTCGCCGTATCGTGTCCCGGGCGCGGTGCAGCACGCAGTGCTGCTCCGCAGACCCGGGATCCCGGTTGAGCGACTCCGCCAAAGAAACCGGGGCCCCGGATCAGCAGCGCACCACGCCGCTTCGCGGCGCGGTGCGCAGCATCCGGGGCACGTGGTCTCGGTGACACCTGCCCCGCTGAGAGTCGGCTGCCTTTACAGCCCCAGCACCAGCTTGCTGATGATGTCGCGCTGGATCTCGGAGGTGCCGCCGAAGATGGTGTAGGCGCGGCCGTTGAGGTGGGTCGGCATCACGGCGAGTTCGTCTTCCGGAATCGCCGGCGGGGCGTTGAGGCGGTGCAGCGGGCGGGTCGGTTCGACGTAGAGGCCGTCGGTGCCGATCACGTCGACGGCGAGCCGGCTCACCGCCTGATAGATCTCGCTGGTGCGCAGCTTCAGGATCGACGACACCGCGCCGGGGTTCTGGCCGTTCTGCAGCGCGGAGAGCACCCGCAGCTCGGTCATTTCCAGCGCGTCGATATCGACTTCGGCCTCCGACATCCGGATCGCGATGTCCGGATCCTCGATCGCCCGCCCGGTCGCGTCCGACTCGGCGAACGCGGCCGCCCGGTGCAGCGCCTTGCGGAGCTTGGCCGAGGCGATGCCGGAGCCGCGCTCGAATTCGAGCAGGTACTTGCCGTAGGTCCAGCCCTTGCCTTCCTCGCCGACCAGGTTCGACGCCGGAATCCGGACGTCGTCGAAGAACACCTGATTGACCTCGTGGTCGCCGCCGATGGTCAGGATCGGCCGGATGGTGATGCCGGGGCTCTTCATGTCGATCAGCACGAAGCTGATGCCGTCCTGCTGCCGCGGCTCGTCGCTGGTGCGCACCAGCGCGAACATCATGTTGGCGTTGTGCGCGTGGGTGGTCCAGATCTTCGTGCCGTTGATGACGTATTCGTCGCCGTCGCGGACCGCGCGGGTCTTCAGCGACGACAGATCGGAGCCCGAACCCGGCTCCGAATAGCCCTGGCACCAGTAGTCCTCGCAGGACAGAATCCGCGGCAGGAAGTAGTTCTTCTGTTCCGGGGAGCCGAAGCCGATGATCACCGGGCCGACCATCTTGACGCCCATCGGTGTCGGCGAGGGCACGCCGGCATGGGCGCATTCGGTCTCGAAGATCCAGCGCTGCGCCGGCGTCCAGCCGGTGCCGCCATATTCCACCGGCCAGCCGGGGGCGCCCCAGCCCTTGGCATTGAGGGCACGCTGCCACGGCACGCCGGCTTCCGGCTCGGAGAACACCGAGGCGTTGAGCGACTCCGCCCGCTTCATGTCGGGCGTGAGATTGGCCGCGATGAAGTCGCGGACCTCTTGTTGAAAGGCGAGCTCGGCTTCGCCGAAGGTCATGTCCATGTCGATGCCTCGCTGTGCTTAAACCGGCCGGCCGCTGAGCGCGGCGTGGCGGCGATAATGATGGGTGCTGCCGCCGAACAGCGTCTCGAACGCCAGCAGGCGTTTGAAGTACGCGCCGACGTCGAGTTCATCGGTGACGCCCATGCCGCCGTGCAGCTGCACGGATTGCTCGGCGACGAAGCGCGCGCCCTTGCCGATCTTGGCCTTGGCGCCGGAGGCGGCGCGGCCGCGCTCGGCGGCGTCGGCGTCGGCTTTCAGCGCCGCACGCAGCGCCATCGAGCGGGCTTCATCGACCTGCACCGACATGTCGGTGAGGCGATGCCGGATCACCTGATTGGCGGCGAGCGGCCGGCCGAACTGTTTTCGAACTTTGGTGTAGTCGAGCGTCTTGTCGGTCAGCGTCTGCATCATCCCGACGGCTTCGGCGGACATCGCGGCGAGCGCGCGATCGACCACGGCTTCGACCGCCGGAGTGGCATCAGTGTCGCCACCGAGCATCGCCTCGGCCGCCACCCGCACGCTTTGCAGCGTCAGATTGCAGGCGCGCCCGCCGCCGAGCCGCGGATAGTCGGCGAGCGTCAGACCGGCCGCGTCGCGCGGCACCAGGAACAGCCGCAGCGAGCCGCTGCCGTTGTTCGCCAGCCGCGCCGAGACGATCAGCTGATCCGCGGCAGCACCGTCCAGCACCGCGACCTTGGCGCCGTCGAGCACGTAAGCGTCGCCGTCCTGGCGGGCCGTGGTATCGACGCGAGCGAGATCCGCACGCGCCGCGCGTTCGGCATGGGCGAAGGCGAGCCGCAGCGTTCCTTCTGCAACGCTCGGCAGCAGCGCCGCCTTCTGGTCGTCGCGTCCGTGTTCGGCGACGAGGCCGGCGCCGAGCACCACGGTCGACAGATACGGCTCGCTGACCAGGCCGCGGCCGAACGCTTCCATCAGGATGCCGACCTCGATCGCGCCGCCGCCGATGCCACCATGCTGTTCCGGCAGCGGCAGCGCCAGCCAGCCGAGCTCGGCGAACTGCTTCCAGATTCCTTCGCTGAAGCCGAACGGCTCCTTGGCGTTGTGCTCGCGCAGCTTCGCCGTGTAGGTCTCATGGATGAAACGGTCGGCGCTTTCGCGCAGCAGCCGCTGTTCGTCACTGGGCGTGAGATCCATCGCTTACACCTTCACTTGCTGGCGCACCGACGGATGCAGCCCCATTGGGTCGACGATCATTCCGAACTCCTGCAGATTGTGAGCGTGACAAAGTTGATGCAGCGCGAACGCCTGATCGATCGCCGCCGGCTGACCCTGAATGTCGACCGAGCGGTTGACCGCTTCCTTGGTCATCTTCAACGCAAAGCTCGGCTTGGCGGCGATACGTAGCGCGAGCTGCAGCGTGAAGTCGCTGAGTTCGGGCGCGGGCACCACGTGATTGACCATGCCGAGCTGATGGGCGTCTTGCGCGCTCCAGCTATCGGCGGTGAACAGCAGCTCCTTGGCCTTGCGCGGCCCGAGCTCCCACGGATGCACGAACCATTCGACGCCGCACACGCCCATCGTCACGACGGGATCGCAGAACTCGGCACTGTCGGCGGCGACGATCAGGTCGCAGGCCCAGGCCAGCATCAGCCCGCCGGCGATACACTTGCCGTGCACTTCGGCGATGGTCGGCTTGGCGAGATTGCGCCAGCGCCTTGTGATCTGCAGATAGATCTCCTGCTCGCGCGCCATCCTTCCGTGCGCGCCGGGCTCGCGAAAGCCGCCCCAGGCGCCGACCGGCGGAAAGTCGATGCCGGCTTCGTTCCTGGTGGTGGCGCGCAGATCATGGCCGGCGGAGAAGTGCGGGCCGTTGCCGGCCAGGATGATCACCTTGACGCCGTCGTCCTGCACCGCGTCGTCGAACGCGGCGTTGAGGTCGTAGGTCATCTGCAGATTTTGCGCGTTGCGCGCCTCCGGCCGGTTCATCACGATCCGGGCGATCGCCGGATCGGGACGTTCGACCACGAGCGTCTCGTAGGCGCCCATGCATCCTCCCGTTTCTTGTTGTTGGTTCGGCGATGGCCGCCGGTGTGGTTGTGCGTAGTCTGGCAGGTCACTGCTGCGACCGCAAACGCGATCTGTGCGGCGGCCCGCGCGATATTCCGCCGCGCGGTGTTGTGCAGCGCGTATGGATGCGCAAGGCTTTGACCGTTAAAAGGCTTTGACCGTTAAGGTCGCGCGCCCTCCGACCCGCGGTGCCTGCCATGTCCGACTCCTCCAGGAAACGTCCCGAAGATCTGCGCAGCGCGCGGTGGTTCGCGCCCGACGATCTGCGCGCCTTCGGCCATCGTTCGCGCGCGATGCAGATGGGCTACGCGCCGGAGGAGTGGAAGGGCCGGCCGCTGATCGCCATCCTCAACACCTGGTCGGACGTGCAGCCCTGCCACATGCACTTCAAGTCGCGGGTCGACGACGTCAAGCGCGGCGTGCTGATGGCCGGCGGCTTCCCGGTCGAACTGCCGGCGCTGTCGCTGTCGGAATCGATGCTGAAGCCGACCACGATGCTCTATCGCAACATGCTGGCGATGGACGCGGAGGAATTGCTGCGCGGCCATCCGGTCGACGGCGTCGTGCTGATGGGCGGCTGCGACAAGACCACGCCGGGTCTGCTGCTCGGCGCCACCAGCATGAACCTGCCGGCGATCTATCTGCCGGCCGGGCCGATGCTGCGCGGCAACTGGAAGGGCAAGACCCTCGGCTCCGGCTCCGACGCCTGGAAGTACTGGGACGAGCGCCGCGCCGGAACGATCTCCGACCGCGACTGGACCGACATCGAGGCCGGCATCAACCGCAGCGCCGGCACCTGCATGACGATGGGCACCGCTTCGACGATGACGGCGATCGCCGAAGCGATCGGCATGTCGCTGCCGGGCGCCTCGTCGATTCCGGCGGTGGATTCCAGCCACATCCGGATGGCGTCGGAATGCGGCCGCCGCATCGTCGAGATGGTGTGGGAGGATCTGACGCCGCAGAAGATCCAGACCCGCCGTGCGTTCGAGAACGCGATCGTGGTGGCGATGGCGATGGGCTGCTCGACCAACGCGATCATCCATGTCATCGCCCAGGCGCGCCGCGCCGGCCACGACATCGGCCTCGACGATTTCGAGGCGGCGTCCCGCAAGGTGCCGGTGATCGCCAACGTCCGGCCGTCCGGCGACATTTATCTGATGGAAGATTTCTACTACGCGGGCGGCCTGCCGGCGCTGATGCACCGGATCGGCCGGCATCTGCATCTCGACTGCGTCACCGTCACCGGCCGCAGCATCGGCGACAACATCGCCGGCGCCGAGGTGCACAACGACGATGTGATCCGTCCGCTCGACAACCCGATCTATGCCGAAGGCGCGCTCGCGGTGCTGCGCGGCAATCTGGCGCCGGACGGCTGCGTGATCAAGCCGTCGGCCTGCGACCCGCGCTTCCTGAAGCATTCCGGCCCGGCGCTGGTGTTCGACGACTATCCGTCGATGAAGGCCGCGATCGACCGCGACGATCTCGACGTCACCGCCGATCACGTCCTGATCCTGCGCAATGCCGGGCCGCAGGGCGGGCCGGGCATGCCGGAATGGGGCATGCTGCCGATCCCGAGGAAGCTGGTGCGGCAGGGCGTGCGGGACATGGTGCGCATCAGCGACGCGCGGATGAGCGGCACCAGCTACGGCGCCTGCATCCTGCACGTCGCGCCGGAGGCCTATATCGGCGGCCCGCTGGCGCTGGTGCGGACCGGCGACATCGTCTCGCTCGACGTCGCGGCGCGGACCATCGACCTCGACGTCCCGGAGGAGGAACTGGCGCGCCGCCGCGCGGCCTGGACGCCGCCGCCGCGGCGGTTCGAGCGCGGCTACGGCTGGATGTTCTCGCGGCATATCCGCCAGGCCAATGACGGCTGCGATTTCGATTTCCTCGAAACCGAGTTCGGCGCCCCGGTCGGCGAACCGTCGATCTTCTAGCCCGGGTCCGGCCGGTTCCGCCGGCTTTGAGGCAGAACAAACCGCAATCCGCGGGATTGTGCGATGGGCCTGGGCCGGATCGGCAAGTCCCGGTCAGATTTGATTTTTTCGCCGCGGCGATCCATGCGATAGGTCGCGGCCCCGCGCCTTGTCCGCCGCCCGCCGAAAGTGAACGATGCCGCCGTTGCCGAATGCCGCGATGCTCCGGACTGTCGTTTGCGCAGGCGCGCTGGCGGCCGCCGCGTCGCTGCTGCCGGGCGGGCCGGTGTTCGCCGCGGACAGCGCGCTGCTGCCGCGCGATCTGTCGCCCTGGGGCATGTTCAGGAACGCCGACATCGTCGTGAAATTCGTGATGGCCGGCCTCGCCGTCGCCTCGCTGGCGAGCTGGACGGTGTGGCTGTCCAAGACCACCGAACTGCGCCGCGAGACCGCCCGCGCCCGCGAGGGCCTCGCGCGGCTCGAGACCGACGTCACGCTCGCCGAGCTGCGCAGCACCGACGAGGCGCACGACGCGGTGGCGCAGCTGGTGCAGAGCGCGGCGCGCGAGGCGAGCCTGTCGGACTGGACCTTCGACGACGCGTTCAAGGACCGCGTCGCGCTGCGGCTGGAGCGGGTCGAGGCGGCGATGGCGCGCAAGATCGCGCGCGGCACCGGCATCCTCGCCACCATCGGTGCGGTGGCGCCGTTCGTCGGCCTGTTCGGCACGGTGTGGGGCATCATGAACGCCTTCATCGGCATTTCCGAAGCGCACACCACCAATCTGGCGGTGGTGGCGCCGGGCATCGCCGAGGCGTTGCTCGCCACCGCGCTCGGGCTCGTCGCCGCGGTGCCGGCGGTGGTGATCTACAACTATCTGGTCCGCGGCATCGCCAATTATCGCGCGCTGCTCGGCGACGCCTCGGCGCAGGTGCTGCTGCTGGTCAGCCGCGATCGCGGCCGCTCGGCGCGGCTGATGGCGCGCGGGGGCTAGGCGATGGGCGTGCGGCTCGGCGCGAGCAGGCGGCAGGCCGCCGAGGACGATCTCGCCGTCGCGCACGAGATCAACGTCACGCCGTTCATCGACGTCATGCTGGTGCTGCTGATCATCTTCATGGTCGCGGCGCCGCTCGCCACCGTCGATCTCGGCGTCGACCTGCCGGCCTCGACCGCGGCGCCGCAGCCGCGGCCGGACAAGCCGGTGTATCTGACGCTGCAATCCGACCTGACGCTGGCGATCGGCGAAACCGTGGTCGCCCGCGACGCGCTCGACGGCGCGCTGCAGAGCGCGACCAACGCCAACAAGGACGAGCGCATCTTCCTGCGCGCCGACAAGACGGTCAGCTACGGCGACCTGATGAAGCTGATGAACCAGCTGCGCGACGCCGGCTATCTCAAGATCGCGCTGGTCGGCCTCGACGGACGTGACGCGCCATGAATGCGTTCGCGCTGCACGAGCAGGTCGACACCGGCCGCACCTCGCAATGGATGCTGTCGGCGGTGGCGATCGTCGCGGCGCATCTCGGGCTGATCGTCGCCGCGGTCGCCTGGTATCAGCAGGCGTCGCCGCCGGGCGTCGAGATGCCGGCGATCATGGTCGATTTGTCGCCGGCGCCGTCGGCTCCCGCCGTGCAGAAGCAGGACCTGGCGCCGGGCCCGCAGATGCAGCAGGCGCACGCCGCGCCGCAGCCGGTCGAGCCGGAGCAGCCGAACCAAACGCCGACGCCGCCCGAACCGCCGAAGCCGGTCGCCGCCCAACAGGCCGAGCCGGTCCCGGTCGCGCCGGCGCCGGAGGTCGTGGTCCCGACTCCGGCGAAGGAGCTGCCGAAGCCGCAAGTGGTGCGGCCGGAGCCGACCCGGGCGGAGCGGGTGAAGCCCGATCCGGTGAAACGCAAGCCGGAGCGCACTGAGGCGAAGCCGGCGTCGCGCGAGCCGCCGGCGCCGCGCACCACCGCCGCGCCCAGGGCCGAGCGTCAGGCGTCGCTGCAGTCTTCGCCGCAGGCCGGCCGCGCCGCGGCGGCCGCGGCGCTGCCGTCCTATCGCGACCGGCTGGCCGCGCATCTGGCGCGCTTCAAGCAATATCCGTCGTCGTCGAAAGCCGCCGGCGAGCAAGGCACCGCGATGCTGAGCTTCACCGTCGGCCGCCACGGCGAGGTGCTCGGCAGCCGGCTGGCGCGCTCGTCCGGCCACGCCGCGCTCGACGCCGAGACCATGGCGATGATCCGCCGCGCCCAGCCGCTGCCGTCGTTCCCGCCGGAAATGACGCAGTCGTCCCTCGGCTTCACCGTCCCGGTGAACTTCTCGCTGCGGTGACGCTCGTGCAACCACACGTCACCTCATCCTGAGGCGGCCGCGCAGCGGCCGTCTCGAAGGATGAGATGTTCATTGCCCATCCTTCGAGACGCGCGCCTGCGGCGCGCTCCTCAGAGTCTGACTCAAAACTTGTCGTTATTTTGCGAGCCTTGCGAGACGGTGGGTCAGGAGGCGGAAGTGGGCGATCAGGAGCCAGGCGGTCGCCGAAGCGATGGATTGCTCGAAGTCTTTGCTGAGGCGACGGCAGCGACCG
>JACRJB010000045.1 GCA_016215605.1 Rhodopseudomonas palustris | reverse complement strand
TAGGTGGAGCTCATGTTCCACTTGTAGGTCTCGCTGTCGACCGTCTTGATCTTGCGCAAGTTGGTGTCGCCCTTGAACACGTCGGCGTACTTCTTCTTGAAGATCGTCGAGGTGACGTACTTCTTGACGAAGGCGTTGATCTCCTTGGTGGTCGGCCAGATGTCCTTCAGGTAGACGGGCTTGCCGTCCTTGCCGGTGCCGATCGGGTCGACCGACAGGTTCTTGGTCACGGTGCCGGCGAGCGCGTAGGCGACCACCAGCGGCGGCGAGGCCAGGTAGTTGGCCTGCACGTCCGGCGAGACGCGGCCTTCGAAGTTGCGGTTGCCCGACAGCACCGCCGCGGCGACGATGCCGTTGTCGTTGATCGACTTCGAGATCTCCTCCGGCAGCGGGCCGGAATTGCCGATGCAGGTGGTGCAGCCGAAGCCGACCAGGTTGAAGCCGACCTTGTCGAGGTCCTTCTGCAGACCCGAATTGGCGAGATATTCGGCGACCACCTGCGAGCCGGGCGCCAGCGAGGTCTTGACCCACGGCGCCGCCTTGAGGCCCTTGGCGGCGGCGTTGCGGGCGAGCAGGCCGGCACCGATCAGCACGCTCGGATTCGAGGTGTTGGTGCAGGAGGTGATCGCGGCGATCACCACGTCGCCATGGCCGAGGTCGAAATTGCGGCCGTCGACCGAGTAGCGCACGCCGTCGAGCGCCTTCTTGTATTCGGCGTCCATCGCCGTGGTGAAGCCTTCCGAAACCGCCGGCAGCGCGACGCGGCCCTCGGGGCGCTTCGGTCCGGCCAGCGACGGCACCACGTCGGCGAGGTCGAGTTTCAGCGTCACCGTGAACACCGGGTCCGGCGACTTGGCGGTGCGGAACAGGCCCTGCGCCTTGGCGTATTTCTCGACCAGCGCAACCCGCGCCGAGGCGCGGCCGGAGGTCTTGAGATAGCCGAGGGTCTCGGCGTCGACCGGGAAGAAGCCGCAGGTCGCGCCGTATTCCGGCGCCATGTTGGCGATGGTGGATTTGTCGGCGACCGACAGATGGTCGAGGCCGGGGCCGAAGAACTCGACGAACTTGCCGACCACGCCCTGCTTGCGCAGCATCTGCGTCACGGTCAGCACCAGGTCGGTGGCAGTGACGCCCTCTTTCAGCGCGCCGCTCAGCTTGAAGCCGACCACTTCGGGCAGCAGCATCGACAGCGGCTGGCCGAGCATCGCGGCTTCCGCCTCGATGCCGCCGACGCCCCAGCCGAGCACCGCGAGGCCGTTGACCATGGTGGTGTGCGAATCGGTGCCGACCAGCGAATCCGGATAGGCGACTTCGAACGTGCCGGTCTTGCGGCCGATCGTCATCTTCTGCTTCCGGGTCCAGACCGTCTGCGCCAGATATTCGAGATTGACCTGATGGCAGATGCCGGTGCCGGGCGGCACCACCGAGAAGTTCGAGAACGCCTTCTGGCCCCACTTCAGGAACTCGTAGCGCTCCTGGTTCTGCTTGTACTCTTCGGTGACGTTCTTGCCGAACGCCTTGTTGTCACCGAAGAAGTTGACGATCACCGAGTGATCGATGACGAGGTCGACCGGCACCAGCGGGTTGATCTTCTCGGCATTACCGCCGAGCGCCTGCATGGCGTTGCGCATCGCGGCCAGATCGACCACCGCGGGAACGCCGGTGAAGTCCTGCATCAGCACGCGCGCCGGGCGGAACGCGATCTCGTGCTCCAGCGCCTTCTTGCGCATCCATTTGGCGACCGCCTGGATGTCCGCCTTCTTGACCGTGCGGTCGTCCTCGTTGCGCAGCAGATTTTCCAGCAGCACCTTCATCGAATAGGGCAGCCGGGAGATGCCCTTCAGGCCGTTCTTCTCGGCGGTGGGCAGGCTGTAATAGACGTAAGACTTGCTGCCGACCTTGAGGATCTTCCGGCATTTGAAGCTGTCGAGCGAGGTCATGAAAGGCGGGTCCCAGATTTTTCGTTTTCGATGGGGCGGGCGATCGTGCGGGCACCAGGAGGGCAAGCCGACCGGCTTGCAGGCGCCGATGGTGTACTGCATCAAGTTCCGGCTTATAGAACCTTTCCAGATGCCCCGCCAGTTGGACAATGACTAGCGGCAGCATCGATTGTGAGCAAGACAGTCCCGCCGCGCGGGAGCGGAACAGGCAACGACGCATGCGGCTTTCGGGACGCGGACTGAGGTGTATACGAGGCGGCCGCGAGGTGTTCGACGGACTCGATTTCGAGACCGCCGGCGGCGAGGCGCTGGCGCTGGTCGGCCACAACGGCGCCGGCAAGACCTCGCTGCTGCGGCTGATCGCCGGCCTGCTGGTGCCGGCGGCTGGTACCATCTCGTTCGACGGCGGCGAGGCCGACACGCCGGTCGCCGAACAGGCGCATTACCTCGGCCATCGCGACGCGCTGAAGCCCTCGCTCAGCGTCGCGGAAAACCTGGCGTTCTGGCGCGACTTTCTCGGCGGCGAGCCGACCGATTGCGGCGCCGCGATCGCCGCGGTAGGGCTGGCGCATGCGGCGGAGCTGCCGGCCGCCTATCTGTCCGCGGGCCAGCGCCGGCGGCTGTCGATCGCGCGGCTGCTGGTGGTGCGCCGGCCGATCTGGCTGCTCGACGAGCCGACCTCGGCGCTTGATGTCAAAGGCCAGGCGCTGTTCGCGGGGCTGATGCAGGAGCACCTGGCGAGCGGCGGCCTGATCGTCGCCGCCACCCACAGCCCGCTCGGTATTCAGACACGCGAAATGCGAATCGGAGCGGCGGCGTGAGTGGGTTTCACTTGATCGCGCTGGAGCCGCCGGCTCGCTGCCCGTGGACCCCCACCCCCGACCCCTCCCCGCAAGGGGGAGGGGGGACGAGGCGCTGTTCGTTGTTGCCCGAATTCGCGACTTGCGAAGACACGACTCAGGCTTCCGCTTTCTTCCACATCGATCCTGCACCATCCGCTCCCCTCGCGGTCCCTAGGCTCCCCTCCCCCTTGCGGGGAGGGGTCGGGGGTGGGGGGGCAACACGCACGGCGCTCGCTTCCGTCACCGCCCGTGGCGCCGGAGCCACGCCATGACCGCGCTCGGTGCGATCATCCGGCGCGACGTCAGGATCGCGCTGCGGGTCGGCGGCGGGGCGCTGATCGGGGTGCTGTTCTTCCTCACCGTGGTGGTGCTGATGCCGTTCGCGGTCGGCCCGGACCTCAAGCTGCTGCAGCGGCTCGGGCCGGCGATCCTGTGGCTCGGCGCGCTGCTGGCGAGCCTGTTGACGCTCGACCGGCTGTTCACCGCCGATGCCGAGGACGGCTCGCTCGATCTGATCGTGATGAGCCGCACGCCGCTGGAGCTGACCTGTGCCGCCAAGGCGCTGGCGCATTGGCTCGCCGCCGGCCTGCCGCTGATCGTCGCGACCCCGGTGCTCGGGCTGTTGCTCAATCTCGACGGCACCGCCTCGCTCGCGGTGATGGCGACGTTGCTGGCCGGCACGCCGGCGCTGACCTTCACCGGCATGATCGGGGCGGCGCTGGCCGTGACGCTGCGCCGCGGCGGGCTCTTGATGGCGGTGCTGGTGCTGCCGCTGGCAATTCCGGTGCTGATCTTCGGCGTCGCCGCCTCGCAGGCGGCGATCACCGGGCCGGTGCCGTTCGGAACCCCGTTTTCGATCCTGTGCGCGCTGTCGCTGGCGAGCCTCGTGGTCGGCCCGTTCGCCGCCGCCGCCAGCCTGCGCCACGGGCTGGATTGAGCAGTTCCATCTCGGCCTTGATTGAATTTCGCCGCTCTTGATAGAATCAGGCCGCCAAGTAACCCGATCAATCAGGAACGAACTCGACATGCTTGCAAGATTGCTGCTCTGCGCCGCCTTTGCGTTTGGCGCCGTCACCGCCACCGCCACCGGCAGCGCGATGGCTCAAGCCGACTTCTCGAAGCCTAACAAGAGGAAGAAGGCCAAATGTCAAAATATGGACGACGTGATTAAGAAGCAAGCCACGTGCATTCCCACGAAGTAGCGACAGGCGGGTTCTATCCAACCGAAGCGTCGCCGCCTCGCAGGCGGCGATCACAGGGTGATCGGACCGCTGGCCGCCGCGGCGAGCCTGCACCACGGGCTGGATTAAACCCACGCCGCCAGGCTGGGCCGCTAAGCCGACGCCCGCGGCAACCTCACCCCAGCTTGCGCGCTTCTTCCGGCAGCATGATCGGGATGCCGTCGCGGATCGGGTAGGCGAGCTTGGCGCCGCGCGAGATCAGCTCCTGCCGTGCCGCGTCGAATTCCAACGGGCCCTTGGTGATCGGACACACCAGGATTTCCAGCAGCTTGCGATCGACGGAGGTCTCGGGGCGCTCGGGGGATGTCGTCATGGGGCACGATCTGATCGGAGATGTTGCGGGGATTGAAAGGCCAACCGGCCGCCGGCGTCAACGCGCCGGCGCAATTTCGCGGCGGCGGCTCACTGCAGCGGCGGGTCGCCGCTGGTGCCCTTCTTGGCGAGGTCCATCTCGGTGACGGCGATCAGGATCTCGGCACGGGTCTTCAGGTCGGGCGCTTCGAGCATCGCCTGCTTTTCCGGCGCGCCGTAGGGCGACATCATCGCCAGCGCGTTGACCAGCGCCTCGTTCGGCGCGCTCTCGACGCCGTCCCAATCGACCTTGAGATTGTTGGCCTTGAGGAAGTCGGTCAGCACCGTCAGCAGCGCCTCGCGATCGACCTCGTCCTCGCCCTTGCGCGCAGTGAAGTCGTCCACATAGGGGAAGTAGTCGACCTTGCACTGCCGATACGGCGTCTTCACCGACAGCTCCTCGACCACCTTGAAGCGCGACACGCCGGTGAGTTCGAGGATGTAGCGGCCGTCGCCGGATTCGGCGAGCTGGGTGATGCGGCCGACGCAGCCGACCTGGAACAGCTTCGGCGCCTCGTCCTTTTCCGAATGGGTGACGTCGGGCTGGATCATGCCGATCAGCCGGTGGCCGTCGCGCAGCGAATCGTCGACCATCGCCAGATAGCGCGGCTCGAACACGTTCAGCGGCATCTGGCCGCGCGGCAGCAGCAGCGCGCCCGGCAGCGGAAACACCGGGATCACTTCGGGAAGGTCGGCGGGACCGCGATAGTCGGCATTGATCGGCATCGGCGGATCCCGGCGTTGAACGCGGTTACGAGAACAGGATGGTGGACAGCCGCTTGCGCGCCTCGACGGTGGCGTCGTCGGTCGGACCCCAGGCCTCGAAGAACTGCACCAGCTGCTTGCGGGCGCCGTCGTCGTTCCATTTGCGGTCGCGCTTGACGATCTCCAGCAGATGCGTGGTCGCCTCGTCGCGGCGGCCGGCGGCGTTCAGCGCGGTGGCGAGATCGAACCGGGCCTGATGGTCGAGCGGATCGGTCGCGACCTTCTGCTCCAGCTCCGCGATCGGCCCGAGCTGCTCGGCCTGTTCGGCGAGATCGATCATCGCCTGCACCGCCTTGACGGCGGCGTCCTCGCGCCGGGCCTCGGGGACCTGGCTCAAAATCTGCTTGGCCTCGTCGACCGCGCCGGACTGCATCGAGCAGCGCGCCAGTCCGGCGATCGCCTCGACATTCGCCGCGTCGGTGCGCAGCACCTCGGCGTAGATCGCGGCTGCGGTCTGCAGGTCGCCTTCGGCCAGCACCGCCTCGGCCTCCTGCAGCAGTTCGGCCGCGCTCGGCGCACCCGGAACGCCGGCGGTCAGCTTTTCGATGAAGGCGGCGACCTGGCTCTCCGGCACCGCGCCCATGAAGCCGTCGGCCGGGCGGCCGTCGACGAACGCGATCACCGCGGGGATCGACTGGATGCCCATCTGGCCCGGAATCGACGGATGCTCGTCGATGTTCATCTTGACCAGCTTGACCTTGCCGCCGGCGGCGCGGACCGCCTTTTCCAGCATCGGGGTGAGCTGGCGGCATGGGCCGCACCACGGCGCCCAGAAGTCGATCAGCACCGGCTGGCGCTTGGACTCTTCGATCACGTCGCGGACGAAGGTCTGCGTCGTGGTGTCCTTGATCAGATCGGCCGCCGCCTGGGGGGCCGCACCGCTGCCCTGCTCGATGATTGTCACGTGATCCTCGTCTGGTGTCCGGAACAGCGTCGTCCGAGAGTTTCGGTTCTGATCGGGTCGAAGCCGGAGCTCGATCCTGGCCTGACGCGATTTCGTGATGCGAACCGGCCTCACTTCGCCCGAAACCGCTATAGCATGCCCTGTAAATGGCGCGCGACGTTTCGTTTTCAACCGGAACCCGCGGCAAAGCCGTGTCCCATGTCGGGACGTTTGGCGCGGCAGTCGAGGCGTTCGCGCGGTCCGGCGGGCGTTTTGCCGCCCCCTGCCAAAGCGGCGCATCGAAGTCGCCAAGGGTGGTTGCATTCGCGTGCGGCATTTGGCATAGGTCTGCGCACGGCCGCGGCGCGAGCTTCGGCGTTTCTCGGATGCGGGTGTAGCTCAGGGGTAGAGCACAACCTTGCCAAGGTTGGGGTCGAGGGTTCGAATCCCTTCGCCCGCTCCAGAAAATTCGTCTCGCCAAGAATTGATCGTCGAATTGATCTTCGGCCAGACCGTCTCGTTGGACATCCCGCGAAAAGACCGTTTGCCTGTTTGTCTCAGCCGCCGAGAGCGGATTGATGACGGGGAGCGCCAGGCATCATGAGTTCACCTCAGATTCGCCGAGCCGACCGGGCGATGTCCGAGCAGCGGACGCTCGAGACGCTGGCGGCGGGATATAGCGGCCGCCTTGCAACGGTCGGCGCGGACGGCTTTCCCTATTGCGTTCCGCTGCTTTATCTCTGGATCGACGGCGTCCTGTATCTGCACACGACGAGCGCGCACGGGCATCTGCGCGCCAATGTCGAGCACGAGCCGCGCGTCTGCTTCGAGGTCGACGAACAGCAGGGCGTTTTCGACTACGGCCGGTTCGAATGCGATTCCGGCCTTGCCTACCGAAGCGTGTGTCTGTTCGGCCGGATCCGCATTGTCGAAGAGCCCGATGCCAAGCAACGATTCTGCGAGGCGCTGATGGCGAAATACGGCAAGCCGGACACGATCCGACCGAAGGGCTTCTTTCCTCGCCTCGACGCCATCACGGTTTATGCCGTCGTGGCGGAGCGCATCACCGGCAAGGAAACCACGATGCCGCCGCTTGCCGAGCAATGGCCAGCCAAAGACCGAACCAAGACACCGCACGCGTCGCCGCCGACCGGCCGGGATTGATCGTCTCGCCGGATCATCGCAACGCGGAGTGCGGCTCGGCGCGCGAAGCCATTGGCGATCGGCTCACGCTGGCTGCGGTGGGCGCTTCGGACCATCGGCCTGGCGTTCGAGTTCTTCGACCAGCAATCGCGCATGGGTCGTCAGCTGCCCGAAATCGGTGGCGCACACGAGCAGATGGCGCTGCGCCCAAGCGTCCGTCAGCCGGACCGTGGTGACGCCGTCGACCGGATGGCGCTCGATCGCGGCCAGCGGCAGGATGGCGAGGCCGACCCCGGCTTCGACCAAGCGGGCCACCGCTTCGAAGCTGCGGAGCCGGACGCGATAGCCGATCCGCCGACCGAGCCGGCCAGCGTGCTGCTCCAGATGATCGTGCAACGCGCCGCTCCCGAGCCCGACGAAGGGTTCGTCGAGCAATTCGGCAAAGCCGACCGCTTCACGCGCCGCCAGCGGGTGATGAGACGCGGCGAGCACCGTGAGCCGATCGACCCCGAGCCCCCGCAGCTGCAACGCGCCGGGATCGGCGCTGCCGGCAATGACGCCGATATGGGCCTGGCCTTCGGCGACGGCCTGCACGATGTCGGCGCTGGTGCGCTCCTCAAGATCGACGTCGACATGGGGATGCGCCGCCAGAAACGCGCGCAATGCCGCGGGGACGAGGTCGACCAGGCCGGCGGTGTTGGACAGCATCCGCACTTCGCCGCGCAGGCCGGCGGAAAAGGCCCGCAGATCGCCGCGCATCCGCTCGATCTGCAGGGTGACGATGCGGGCATGCTGAAGCAGTGCGCGCCCCGCGGCGGTCGGCGTGACCCCGCGTCGGCCGCGCCGGAGCAGCGGCGTGCCGAGCACCTGCTCCATCCCGGTGACCCGCTCGCTGGCGGAGGCGAGCGCCATGTGGGCCGCCGCGGCGCCTTTCGAAATGCTGCCGGACTGGACGATGTCGACGAACAGCCTCAGGTCGGTCAGGTCGAACCGCATCGCCACATCCTTCGGAGATACCGAAGGCTAGCATCGAACCTTCCGAATTGTCAGCGGCACCCGGCCGGGCGACACAGCGGCCATGGGAGAGACGCTGTTTCTATTGGGCGCAGGAGTGCTCGCGGGGGCCATGAACGCGATGGCGGGCGGCGGCAGTTTCGTCACCTTGCCGGCCCTGATGAGCGCGGGCGTGCCTTCGGTGCTGGCGAATGCCTCCAGCACCATCGCGCTGTATCCCGGCGGTCTGGCGAGCGCCTGGGTGTATCGCGACGGCCTCAGCCGGGTCGCGGGCGTCCCGCTGCGTCCGCTGCTGCTCGCCACCTTGACCGGAGGGCTGGTCGGCGCGCTGCTGCTGCTGTGGACGCCGACGTCGCTGTTCGATCGCGTGCTGCCGTGGCTGCTGCTGGTGGCGACGCTGGCGCTGGCGTTCGGCCGCAGGCTCGGGCCGCTGCTGCGCGCCCGTTTCCGCACCGGCCTCGTCGCGCTGCTGGCGATCCAGTTTCTGCTCGGGATCTACGGCGGCTATTTCGGCGGCGCGGTGGGGCTGATGATGATGGCCGCCTGGAATCTGCTCGACGGCGCCGACGTCAAGGCGCTCAACCCGCCGCGAACGCTGCTGGTGAGCGCCGCCAACACCGTCGCGGTGCTTTGCTTCATTGGCGCGGGCGCGGTGCGCTGGCCGCAAGCGCTGTCGGTCGCAGGCGGCGCACTCGTCGGCGGCTATCTCGGCGCGGTGCTGGGCAAGCGACTGCCTGCGGTCGTCGTGCGCGTCGCGACGGTGCTGCTGGCCACCGTGATGACGATCCATTTCTTCATCCGCGCCTATTCCTGAGCCGTCGGGCGCATCGCGGGCATCGTCGCCGGACAGCAAAAAGCCCGCGGCGAGCGCGGGCTTTTGAAGTTGATCGAGGCTTGTCTCCGTCGGCGCCCCCTCCGGCCGAAGGGGGCGCGCGATGGATGTCTCGTCAGGCGCGTTTCGGGACGCCGAGGCCGTTATGCACCCATTCGCTCCACGATCGCGACAGCGTCTCGCTGATGGTCTTGCCGTCGGTGAACAGCATCTCGCGGGCGTTGCGTGCGGCGGACTTCAGGTCGCCCCACATCTCCTTCAGATTCTCCAGCACCGAATTGGCGCCGCCGACCACCCGCTGGGTCTTGAGCTTGGCGAGCTCGATCAGCGATTCCTGGATCTTGGCGATCGAACGAGCGATCCGGCCGATTTCGTCGGAACGGCTGAGGGCGTGGATGCGGATGTTGGTTTCGCCGCTGGCGAGCTTCTCGACGTCCTTCTCGAGTTCACCGAGCGGAGCGAGCAGGCCGCGCGAGATCCGGGTTCCGATCAGGCCGACCACCGCGAACACCACGATCCCGGCGAGCAGCAGCATGGTGTTGGCAGCGCTGAGGGCGTAATTCGCGGTCGGCGCCGTGACGGTCTCGGCCGCCTGGACCACGAGGCCCTGGCCTTCATACGACGCCGGCATCACCACCGGCCCGGATTCCTGTTGCATCACCAGCATGCCGACGATGCTTCCGTCAGCCGCCCGGACTGGCGACAGCGTTGCGCCTCCGTGTCCGATCAGGCGGTCCAGCGAGGCGACGCTGGCGTGCTGCTTGGCCTGCTCGGTGCTCACTTTGTGCAGCACCATCTGGCTGACGCTGCCGATCGCGAGCGCGACGACGAAGGTAATTCCCAACACCAGAATCGAGATCTTCTGCGCGAGGCTCCGATTTGAAAGGTCGAACTGCATCTTGTTTCTCCAGCTTTCTTCAATTAGGGGCGGCTTGCCCCCTAAGGTGAACAGCGTGATCAACGCTTTACTTATTAAGGTTAACGAAACCTCTAGATTCGACGAAATCGGCTTTTCCGATACCGCCAAAACGCCCTCACGCTGGAACGGTGAACGAGCGCTGGTAACCAGGCACTCGTTCTTTAGAATCGCGAATCACCTGTGAGTCAAAAACCAGTCTAACCCTTTGTTTAAACTTGGTAGTTGCTCAGCGTAGATAGACTCGTCGATTCAGTTTTGCGCTGATTCGCACAACTGTAAATATACGGGGCAGCTAACTGGATCGATTGATTCAGGACAAAGACGCAAGCGTGCTTCACTCCTTTGCTAACTAACTGCCGATCGATACCTGCGATGGTACATTTGCGACGCGGGAAAACTAATTTCCTGCGCGCGTGTGTCGGCACAGGCTCGATCCGAGCCGGCGAGAATCGCCAGCTCGCGCATGGAAAGCAAATACCACGAATCTGGATTCGCCAGAATACCAGCCGCCGAGAGACGGACGGATTCCGCGCGCGCGACGCCGACTCACATCGCTGTGCAGCACGGTACTCAAATCCCAATCGGTCAATTGTTACCCTGATACCATAGCGACGCTATGCCGCTGTGATGCGCGCGGCGGCCCGCCTGCTTCCGCTCCGACGTTCGGCGGCCGGCCGCTTTTGATCCAGAGCAAAGACGAGCTGTCGATTCCGGGGCTCCCTGCCTTTGCGGCAACGGCGCTGCCGGTTTTGTTACGAGCCCGTGACCGCACGAGGAAACCCCGACCTGCTCTCCCCCTCGGCAGTTTCGCTGGGTCCAGACATTCAAAAATCTCTCGTGGTCCGAGGGCAACCAGATCGAGTGCGTGCCGTGCATCCAGAAAGCATTGTCTCGACGGTCATCCCGCATCTCCTCGTCAAGCACGTCGCCGCCGCGACGCGGGTGCGCGCCGCACAGGATCCGGCGGAAGCCCGGGCCGACGAGCTGGCCCGCCTGCTGATCGCCCCCAATCTGGCCGACGCGTTCGATCTGATCGATCGCTCGCTGGCGCGCGCGGCGTCGCCGGCCGCGCTGTTCACGGGCCTGTTCGAACCGACCGCGCGCAAGCTCGGCGATCTGTGGAGCGAGGACTCCTGCAGCGAATTCGAGGTTGCGATCGGCCTCTGCCATCTGCAGACCGCGATGCGCCGCATCAGCTTCGATCTGCTGTCGGCGCCGCTGACGCGCTCGCAGCCGCGCACCGTGCTGGTGATCTCGCAGCCCGGCGAGCCGCATTCGTTCTGCGCCGCACTGCATTCCGAACTGCTGCGCCAGGCCGGCTGGAATACGGTCAGCGAATTCCCCGATACCGACAAGGCGCTGTGCGATCTCGTCGCCAATGGCTGGTTCGACGCGGTCAACCTGTCGCTCAGCCCGGCGCTGCGCCGCGAGCACTGGCTGCCGCGGGTCGCCGAGACCATTCGCAAGATTCGCAAAGTCTCGCGCAATCCGGCACTCGCCATCGTCGCCAGCGGCCGCGTCTTCGCCGAGCGGGCCGATGCCTGCGCGTTGGTCGGCGCCGATGCCGCCACCGTCTCCTCGGTGCAGATCGAACGCTGCCTGATGCGTTCGCTGCTCAACCGCACGGCCCGCCCGGCGGCGAACTTCGCCTGGATCTGATTTCCGCAGCCACACCCTGTCGCGCTTCTGACGGAGCACGTGTTTCCGCGACGCCCCATGTCGTGCGCTGCGGCTTGGGCGCGCAGGCGAATGCTTCCGCGTGATTTCGCGGGACATCGCCGTATTGCTATCTCGCGCGACGCGGCAGCGCCCACCATAGTCCGCAATTGGTGTCTAAGGCATTCGTGAGTCCGTGGAGGGGCAGGTCATGCAACCCGAAGGAAAGTCCTATCCGTTCGATCATCTGCCGGCGATCGACTACGACGCCCATCCGGCCTATGGCCGTGTGATGTCGATGCCGATGCTCGGCGCCCGGCTGAAGGCGCTGAGCTATTTCGGCTACGGCTTCCTGCTGACTTCGGCGCAACGCATCATCGATAGCGAGCACCTGCCGCAACAGGCCGATGCCGGCAAGCCGCTGGTCGCGGTGCTGCGCGGCCTGCCGACCACGCTGCGCCTGATCCTGCTGCAGCGCCTGTCGCGGTTCACCGCCGGCCAGGCCTATGCGCCGAAGACCGAGCGCGGCACCGCAATCTTCGTTCCGCTGCAGGGCGACGGCTTTGCCGTCACCCGCCTCGGCAACGACGCGATCGCGCAGATCCGCAATCTGCTCGCGCCGCAACTGAAGACGCTGGAGCAGCGCGCCACGCCGGCAGGCGATCCCGACGGCAGCCGGATCTCGGTCGATCCCGCCGCGGCGCCCGATCTGTATCGCTGGTTCAATCAAACGGCGGCCGATCTCGGCCTGACCGAAGCCGCCAGCGCCTATCTGAAGCGCCCGGTCGGCGTCGGCCGGATCGCCGCCGAAATCGTCGATGCGCCGACCGCGCCGCCGGCGAGCCCGTTCGCCGATGTCAGCGTCGATGCGTCGCCGTGCGCGGGCTTCAAGGTCGACCTCGGCTATCATGTGCTGAAGCTGATGGTCTATCTCGGCGAGGTCGGGCCGGCCAACGGCCCGCTGACTTACGTCGCCGGCAGCAACCGCGCCGCCACCCGTTTCTGGGACGGGCTGATCCGCCGCGCCAACGACCTTTGCGGTCTGTCGTCGACGCTGCAGAGCTGGCGCGAGACGTTTTACGCGCTGCCCGCCGGGTTGCAGCGCAAGGCGTCGTTCGGCGCCGATCTGGTCGCGGACAGCAATTTCGCCGCGGCGATCGAGGCCAGTCAGGTCGCGGTCACCAGCAGCGACGGCAACGCCGTGCTGTACGACCCCGCCGGCATCCATCGCGACGCGGCGCCGACCCAGGGCCGTCGCACCGCGGTGATCGTCACCTTCACCGAACTGCCGCGCTGAGCGCCAGCCCGCTGCGGCGAAATCAGCGGCCGCCGAACGCCTGCAACGCCGCCGCCAATTCGGGATGGCTGGCGGCGTGCTCGCCAACCGGGATGCCGGCCGCGATCGCGTCCCACGCCTGACGCAGACTGGCGGCGCCCGCCGCCGGCCCCATCGGATGGCCGAATACGCCGCGCCCCGGCACGAAGCCGAAATCGACGCTGCCGACCTTGCGATACACGCCCTCCAGCGTCGCGGCGGAGTCGCTGCCGCCCGGCACCGGCAGGCACGGCTTGATCGCGCCCATCGGCTCGAGGCAGGCGCGCACGCAGTCCATCACCTCGTGCTCCGGCGTCATCATCCGCGGCCCGAAGCCCGGCATGATCACCACGTCGAAGCCGGCGAGCCGCTGCAGCCGCGTCATCACCCGCGAATGGATGCCGTAGTTTGCGAGCCGGCTGAAGGCGGCGATGAAGGGGAAGTGGGCGATCAGGGGAACGCGCGCGACTTTGCGCAGCATGCGCACGGCGGACAGGCCGACCGGAATCGCGTTGATCAGCAGCGCCCCGGCGCCGGCCGCCACCGCGACATCGTGCAGCTCGACCAGCCGGTCGACCTCGTCGGTAATGTTGGCGAGGTAGATCTTCGGAACGCCGGTCTCCTGCGCGGCGCGCCGGCAGGCGTCGCCCAGCAGCGCCGCGCGTTCCGCGAGCGGGCACCAGTCGACATCCGCAAGCATCTCGTCATCCTTGGCGATATCCAGCCCGCCGAGCCAGCTCTGATAACCGAGCTCGGCGAACGGCTCCGCCGGCAGCCCGATATTCGGCTTGATCACGCCGAAGAAGATCGGCCGGTCGTAGGCCTGCAGCCGCTCGCGCAGGCCGGCGACGCCGAACCGTGGGCCCTCGAACGCCGCCAGATAGCTGTCCGGAAACCGGATGTCCTGCAGCCGGATCAGCGGGATGCCGGGCGAGAAGAACACCCCCTCGCCGCACACCGCCGACAACAGATTGGGAATCTTCGGCCCGAAATTGCGGTGCGGATGCGCAATGGTGACGCGGCAGGCGTGGACCTCGCCGCGCACCGCGCATTCGACCGGGGTGCTGAAGCCCGACGGCCGCCGCTCGGCGGACAACTCCAGCACCTTGGCGGCGAAGCGCGGCCGGAAATCCTCGTCGATTCCGACCCGGCGCCACTGCGCGGTGGATTGCTCGCTGCACAGATGCGCCGCGGCTTCGCGCGGATCGCCCGCGCATTCGAAATCGAAATCGAGCTCGATGTAATCGTCGAGGTCGAGCTCCGCGCGCGTCGCGTAGAAGCCCGCAATGTCGTCCGGCGTCATCGTTCTGTTCCGCTGAGGAGTGGAAGCCGTCATACGCGGGCTTGACCCGCGTATCCATCGCAAAGAAGCCCTCCTTTGGACCGATGGATGCCCGGGCCTTCGCCGCGCCGAAGCGGCTTCGGCCCAGCGGGCGCGTCACGCCGGCGATGACGCGCCGTAGAGGCTAGCCCTGGCCGATGATCTGCAGCTCGACGCCGCGGCGCTCGCGCGGGCCGTCGAGTTCGATGAAGAAGATCGACTGCCATTCGCCCAGCACCATCGCGCCGCCCGCCAGCGGAATCGTCTCCGACGAATTCATGAACAGCCCGATCAGATGCGAATGGGCGTTGTCGCGGCCGTCGATCGGCGCGAGGTTGTGCAGGTAGTCGCCATCGCGCGGCGCGAAGCGCTTGAGAAACGTCAGCATGTCGCGCTCGAGCTTTTCCTCGCGCTCGTTGACGTTGATCCGCGCGGTGGTGTGCAGACAGCTCACCGTGACCAGCCCGTCCTTGACGCCGCTGCCGGCGACGAAGCCGCGGACCTGCTCGGTGATGTCGATGATCTGGATCGGCGCGGTGGTGGCGAGGTCGATCCGGTGTCTGAGGATTTGCATCGGGGCGTCCGGCGTTGGAGGCGCGGCGATGCCGGCCTTTGGAACCCGCCGAGTGTACGCGCGCACGCGGTATCCGGGCAAACCTGGAGCGGGCCTCTTCGTTCTTTTTGCCGATGCCGGGAAGCCGCCCCGGCCCTCGCTGCCGCGGCTCGCTTGACACGGCCGTCCGGCTTCGCGATGGGACGCCTGCCACCGAGCTGTTTCAGCTCGTATCCACGGGGCCACGCGGCCGCCCTTCGGCGAGTTGCAGCTTCTCTCGCGAGCCAGGACGACGCAGCAGCGCCATGAGGCCGAGCTACCGCAGCGATATCGACGGATTGCGCGCCATCGCCGTGCTGCTGGTGGTGGCGTTCCATGCGTTTCCGCAGTCGGTGCGCGGCGGGTTCGTCGGCGTCGACGTGTTCTTCGTGATCTCGGGCTTTCTGATCACCTCGATCATCTGCCAGGCGCAGCGCGGCGACGGCTTCAGCTTCGGCACGTTCTACGCGCGCCGCATCAACCGGATCTTTCCGGCGCTGGCGCTGGTGCTGATCAGTTGCGCCATCGCCGGCTGGTTTCTGCTGTTCCCGGTCGATTATCGCGACGCCGGCAAGTCGATCGGCTTCGGCGCCGCGTTCCTCTCCAACCTCGCGCTGCTGCGCGACGCCGGTTACTTCGAGACCGCCGCCGAACTCAATCCGCTGCTGCATCTGTGGTCGCTCGGCGTCGAGGAGCAGTTCTATCTGCTGTGGCCGCCGCTGCTGCTGCTGGCGTGGCGATGGACGCACGGCCCGTTGCTGGCGGCGCTGGTGGTGCTGATCGCCTCGTTCGCCGCCAACGTGGCGCTGACGCCGGGGCACGCGCTCGCCGCGTTCTATCTGCCGGTGACGCGGTTCTGGGAGCTGATGGTCGGCTGCCTGCTGGCGATCGCCGCCAATGCAGGCCCGGGGCGCGACATCGCATCGATCGCTGCGCTCGATGCGCTCCGCGCGGTGTTCGACCGCCACGAGGCGGCGATCCGCGCGGCCTGCGCCTGGCTCGGCCTGCTGCTGCTGGCGGCCGGCGCGGTGCTGATCAGCAGCGATCGCGGCTTCCCCGGCTGGTGGGCGGCGCTGCCGGTGGGCGGCGCGGCGCTGCTGATCTTCGCCGGCCCGTCGCCGGTCGTGAACCGGCGGCTGCTCGGCCATCGCGCCATGGTCTATGTCGGGCTGATCAGCTACCCGCTGTATCTGTGGCACTGGCCGCTGCTGGCGGCGATCCGGATCGTGCGGTTCGGCGAAGAACCGCCGCCGCTGATGAAGGCGATCGCGATCCTGGTGGCGTTTGCGCTGGCGCATGTCACCTGGCGCGTGATCGAGCCGCCGTTCCGCGCCCGCCCGAGCCGCGCCAAGACTGCGACGGCCTTCGCCGCGGTGGCGGCGGCCGGCCTCGCCGGTGTCTTCATCTACGCGGCCGGCGGTTTCCCGTCGCGCTTCGGGCCCGATCTGCAGGCGATCACCCGCGACTTCAGGGCCGAGGCGGAGACCGCCTATCGCAACGGCGTCTGCTTCCAGAGCGCACGGCCTGGCTTTGCCGCCGAGTGCGAGGACGACGCCCCGGCGGACGCCAGGCGGGTCGTGCTGTGGGGCGATTCCCACGCCGCGCATCTCTATCCCGGCCTGCGCGCGCTGCAGCGCGCCAGCGGCGATTTCCGCATCTCGCAATACACCGCCGGACTGTGTCCACCGATCTTCGGCTATGTCACCGAGCGGTCGCCGCATTGCGCCGCGATCAATGCCGGCGTGCGCGAGCGGCTGCGGGAGCTGCGGCCCGACACGCTGATCATGGCGGCGCAGCGCTGGCGCGATCCGGGAGCGCCGGACACCGAGGCGCTCATGCGCGCGACGCTGGCCGATCTCCGCTCCTTCGGCATTCGCCGGATCGTGGTGATCGGCCGGGTTCCGTCGTGGCGGACGCCGCCGCGGCGGGTGCTGGCGCAGGCGCTGCGCGCGCGCGCCGCCGGATGGAGCGCGCAGCCAATTCCGCAGCGCGACCGCACCCATCTCGAATCGGACTGGGCCGACGACAATGCGCGGCTGCGGGCGCTGTTCGAAGCCGAAGGCGCCCACTTCGTGTCGCCGACGCCGAGCTTCTGTAACGGTGACGGTTGCCTGCTGTCTGTGCCCGGCACTGCGGGCGAGCCGACGGTGTTCGATGGCGACCATCTCACCGTCGCCGGATCGGTCTACTTCATGCGGGAGCGGGCGCAGGGCATCTTCGGGCGCTGACGCGCCGGACGATCAGTGCGGCAGGATCGCCGCGCAGGCGCGGCCGGCGACATCGGCGGCACCGGCGTCGCGGGTCACCAGCGCCATCACGATGGCGCCGTCGATCACCAGCCCGAGCGTATGCGCCACCTGCGCCGGCTCGGCGATCTCCGCTTCGGCGCACAAGGCGGTCAGCCGGTCGTGTACGATCGTCTTGTGGGCGATCGCCAGGCTGCGCATCCGGTCGTCGGCCTTGTCGGATTCGCCGACCGCATTGATGAACGGGCAGCCGTAGAAATCGGGACGGCTGAACCAGCTCTTCAGCGCCGGGCCGATCCGCGCCAGCCGCTCGCGCGCGCTGCCGCCCGGCCCGTCGATCTCGTCGATGAACCAGCTGCGCCAGCTCTGCCCCTCGCGCTGCAGCACGGCTTCAACCAGCCCGTCCTTGGAGCCGAACAGCTTGTACAGGGTGGTCTTGGCGGTGCCGGCGTTCTCGATGATGGCATCGACCCCGACCGAGTTGATGCCGTAGCGGCAGAACAGCACCCGGGCGCTTTCGATCAGCCGATCGCGCGGGGATATCCGCACATCGGGCGCGGGCGAATCGATCGTGGGCTGGGGCGCTACCTGGGCCATTCAAACGCCAATACCCCCGCCTCCGCCAAACTGCAATCGGGGAAACCGAATGGTCTGTTCGCAACCTTGCTGACGCCGATGCAGGCAACCAGGAGCGCGATTTGACCGCAAAAGCGGCGCGCCTAATTGTCGGGCAGGCGCGTTTCGGCCACTGATTCGTTGATTTTGTTGAACTTTTGACGGCCGGCCGATCTGGCATGCTTCCTGCTAATACAGAACGGTCTGTAGCCTAGATGCTGCCGGACCCACGGCAGCCAGAGGAGATCCCATGACGAAAGCCGCCACCGCGATGACCGCCTGCCTCACCCCGGATAGCCCCGTCGCCATGACCGGCTGCCTCGCGCCGATCGACAAGGCCGGGCTCGACGAGCTGATCGCCAAGGGCAAGGCCGATCCGACCGCGATCAAGACGCTGAAGTGCAAGACCGTCGCCGAGGGCCGCTTCCGTCATCTCAACTTCGTCCGCACCCTGCCGCCCTACATTGTCGACGAGCCGCCGGGCCTGCTCGGCGACGACACCGCGCCGAATCCGTCCGAAGCCTCGCTCGCCGCGCTCGGCTCCTGCCTCGCGGTCGGCATCCATGCCAATGCGGTGGCGCGTGGCATTACCGTCTACACGCTCGAGATCGAACTCGAGGGCGACCTCAACATCACCGGCGTCTGGGGCACCGGCGATCTGTCCGAGAAGCCGGTCGGCTTCACCGACGTCCGCGCCAAGGTGAAGTTCGAGGCCGACCGTCCCCGCGAAGAACTCGACGCGCTGGTGGCGCATGCGCGGCTGTGGTCGCCGGTGGCCAACACCTTCTCGCGCCCGGTCAATCTCGACGTGACGATGGCCTGATCCCAGCCCTCCAACAGCGGAGCGAGCCCATGCTGGACGTCCAGTCGATGAACACAGGCGACGCCGCGGCGCTTCCCGGCGCCGAGGTCGTCGAAGCGGTGCGCGCGCTGTCGGCGCGCGAGCTGCCGTCGCTGGTCAACCGGATCGACACCGAGGGTTACTACCCGGAAGATTTGATGCGCGCCTTCGGGCGTCTCGGCGCCTATGCGCATCACCTTCCGGGCAAGAGCCCGAGCGTCGATCTGATGACCTCGATCAACGCCATGGCGGCGGCCGGCGAGCACTGCCTGTCGACGTCGTTCTGCATGTGGTGCCAGGACGCACTGGCCTGGTACATCTACGCCTCCGATAACGACCATCTGCGGACCGGCATCGGCCCGCAGATCGCCAGCGGTGCGGTGCTCGGCGGCACCGCGCTGTCGAACCCGATGAAGTCGCTGTTCGGCATCGAGCCGATGCGGCTGAAGGGCCGCCGCGTCGCCGGCGGCTATGTGGTCAAGGGGCTGCTGCCCTACGTCTCCAATCTCGGACCCGATCACTACTTCGGCGGCATCTTCGAGGTCGAGGACGGCGGC
This sequence comes from Rhodopseudomonas palustris, assembly GCA_016215605.1. Lineage (GTDB taxonomy): Bacteria > Pseudomonadota > Alphaproteobacteria > Rhizobiales > Xanthobacteraceae > Rhodopseudomonas > Rhodopseudomonas palustris_L. Next base: position 21,671 of record JACRJB010000045.1, on the reverse strand, counting down.
ACGACGCGCAACGTGATGGCGGCGATTCCCTGCGCCGCCGAGGGCCTGAGCCTCGCCGACAACGCCAAGTTCACCGCCCTCGACGGCACCCGCACCTTCGCGGTGCAGATGCGCGACGTGAGCGTGCCGGACGAATGGGTGATCGCCGATCCGGTCGACGACTACATCAAGCGCATCCGCGCCGGCTTCATTCTGCTGCAAGCCGGCATGGAGTTCGGCCTGATCCGCGACTGCCTGCGGCTGATCGAGCAGACCAAAGGCCCGCTCGGCCACGTCAACAAATATCTCGACGTCCAGGCCGAGCCGATCGCCGAAGGGCTCGCCACCATGGAGGCCGAGGTCGCGCGTCTCGCCGCGACGCCGTTCGAAACCGACCGCGACTATTGGCGGGCGGTGATCGAAGCGCGTCTGGCCGCCGGCGACGCCTCGGTCGCGGCCGCTCATGCCGCGATGCTCCATTGCGGCGCGCGCGGCTACGTCGCGGGCGCCACCGCGCAGCGCCGCCTGCGCGAGGCTTACTTCGTGGCGATCGTGACACCCGCCACCAAGCAACTCCGCAAGATGCTGGCGGACATGGCGCACTAGTTCGCGCGCGGTCGACGCGGCGGCGCCTTCGCCGCCCGCGTGCCGCTGCCGCGCGCGCGGCAACAGTCACCACAGGACGCTGCCCTGTGCCCGAGACACTCCCAGCCGACGTTCAACGATGCACACAGGAGCGAACCCATGACTGAGAAGGTTCTTGTCACGCCCGCCGAACTCTCCGAAATGCTTGCCTCCCCGACCACGGTGGTGATCGACACCCGCAATCCCGAGGCCTATGCGGCCGGCCACATTCCCGGCGCCGTCAACATCCACGAGATCTTCACGTACCTCGCGACTTCGACGCCCGAGGGCGTCAAGGAGATGAGCGAGAAGTTCGCCGCCGCGTTCGGCGCCGCCGGCCTGTCGGGCGAAGAGACGGCGGTGATCTACGAGCAGTCGATGAACACCGGCTTCGGCCAGTCCTGCCGCGGCTACGTGCTGCTGAAGTCGCTGGGCTATCCCAAGGTCAAGATCCTGCACGGCGGCTACGCGGCCTGGGCCGCGGCCAGCCTGCCGAGCACCACCGACGTGCCGACGCCGGTGGCGAAGAGCTTCACGGTCGATCCGGCCGCGGCTTCGATCCTGGTCGATCTGGAATCGATGAAGGCCGCGGTCGCCGATTCCGGCAAGGTCAAGCTCGACACCCGCGACGTCGACGAATGGATAGGCGAAAGCTCGTCGCCCTATGGCAAGGATTTCTGCCCGCGCAAGGGCCGCATCCCCGGCGCGGTCTGGATCGAATGGTACCGGATGATGAAGCCGTCGCCGGCCGGCCCGATGTTCAAATCCTCCGCCGAGATTCTCGCCGAATGCGCCAGCGTCGGCATCACGCCGGATACGCCGGTCGTGTTGTACTGCTTCAAGGGCGCCCGTGCGTCGAACACGCTGGTCGCGCTGAAGGAAGCCGGCATCAAGGACGTCAGCCTGTATTTCGGCTCCTGGAACGAATGGTCGCGCGACCCGTCGCTGCCGATCGAAGAAGGCGCCCCCTATGCGGCACCGTCGCTGATGGCGGCGGAGTAGGACAACTGCAGCAATCGCCCTCTGAAAGACAGCCGAAAGCTCCACATACGAAGGAGCGCAAAACCTGACCTCGCGTCATGCCCGGCCTCGTGCCGGGCATCCACGCCTTGCTGCCCAACGATGAAAGACGTGGATGGCCGGGCCTTCGCCGCGCCGAAGGGGCTCCGGCCCCGCAGGCGGGACGAGCCCGGCCATGACGTTGTCATTACTCGTGGGCGTCGGCGATCGACGAGACGTGGCGCTCGACCAGCTCTTCGATGATCAGGTCGGGCGCTTCGCGATCGATGGTGGGCTGCAGATCGCGCCACGGCGTGAAGCCGGAGCGGGCGATATGGACGATTTCTCCGAAGCTTTGCGACAGATAGGGCATGAGCCAGTCGGAGAACGAGTCGCCGATATAGACGACCTTGTACCTGGCGCCGGCGCAGTGCGTATGGGCGATGGACAGATTCGGCGACAGCCGCTCGAACGGGGTCTTGGTGACGTCGCAGCGTCTGGTCGCCGGGTCGACGCTCCATTTGCGTTCGACCCAGGGGAGATTGGCCATGTCGGCGAGCCCGCCTCTCATCTCGCCCGGCACCGAGAACTGGCGGTGATCGAGTTCGACGATCGGCAATCCGGGCAGCGGCAGCGCGGCCATCAGCGCGCGGTAGCCGAGATAGGCACCCCAGTCGGTCCAGTGGGTGTCGTCCTTGTAGTAGACCAGCCCATCGGCCTTGCCCTGCAGCAGCGCGGGGCGTGGATCGACGACCGGTAGGCCGGCGGGCCGGGCGACGCTCAGCAACTGATCGAGCTGCGAAGGTCCGCCGCGCCGCGTCAGAAACCGTGGCATGGGTTCGGGATAGATGCTGTGCTTGTCGGGGGCGATGATCAGCACATAGCCGGCGCCGAGCTGTTTCGCCCGGCTGACGCGCCGGGCCAGCGACTCGCGGGCGTCGTCGAGTTGCGCGCTGCTGAGCGGGCGCTTGTTGGCGTAGAGTTCGAGCGACTCCTCGCCCGCATAGAACAGCCAGTCGTCCCGGCCGAGCACGACCCGGTCGGACGGCAGCCGCCCGAGCATCAGCGCGTTGATGTCGGTGTTGAGCCGCAGCAGCAGCTTGCGCAGCCCGAACTGGTCGTTGAAGTAATCGTCGAAGCGTTGCGGAAAGCTCTCCCAATCGGAGAGCGAACGTGGCCAGCCGGGCAACTGCGCGAACATCCGGTTTTCGCCGCCGACCGCGGCCTGACGGAACACCGTCGCGGCCAGTCCGACGGCGGAGAACAGCACCACCAGGCCGATCAGGGCGCCGGCATAGATCCGGATCGACAACGAGGCGCGGCGCATCGCTAGAACCTGAAATAGATGAAGGGATTGTAGGTGCCGGCCGCGACTTGGCTGCAGGCCAGCAGCCCGATCGTCAGCAGCGCGATCAATCGCACGCCGAGCATCCGGGCGCCGTCGGCATCGAGGCGGACTTCGTCCAGCGGCGGATGCAGCACGCCCTCGCGCTGGCCGGCGCGGCAGCGCCAGTCCGAGGTCAGACGGCTGAACATCCCGGCGCTGGCCAGCAGGCCGAGCGCCAGACTGAGCATCACCAGCGGGTCGACATAGCGCAGCGCATCCAGCGATGGCGCGTCGCCGCCGACGCCGAACATCGTCCGAAGATACTGCAGTGCCTGGGGGAGGTCGGCCGCGCGAAAAAACACCCAGGCCAGCGACACCACGGCGAGCGTGTAGAGGTGACCGACCGGCCGCGGCAGCCGGGCCAGCAGCCGCGTCAGGCCGATCCGCTCCAGGATCAGGAAGCATCCGTGGATCATGCCCCACACCACGAACGTCCAGTTGGCGCCGTGCCACAGCCCGCAAACGAAGAATACCACGAACAAATTGAAGTAGATCCGCCAGTTGGCGACGCGGCTGCCGCCGAGCGGGATGTAGAGATAGTCGCGCAGCCAATTGGAGAGGGAAATGTGCCAGCGCCGCCAGAATTCCTGGATTGACCGCGACAGATACGGGTAGTTGAAGTTCTCCAGAAAATGGAAGCCGAAGATCCGCGCTAGCCCGATCGCCATGTCCGAATAGGCGGAGAAATCCAGATAGATCTGCAGCGTGTAGCAGACCACGCCGAGCCAGGCGGCGCCCGGGCTGAGCTCGGCGACCGGCAGCGCGAAGATCTTGTCCGCGACCTCGCCGAGCGGATTCGCCAGCAGCATCTTCTTGCCGAAGCCGGCGAGGAACCGTTCGACGCCCGACGCGCAGAGTTCCAGCGTCACGGTGCGGCGGATGAGCTGCCGATAGATGTCGTGATAGCGGATGATCGGGCCGGCGATCAGTTGCGGGAAGAACGCGATGTACAGCGCAAAATCGATCGGCTTGCGCTGCGCCGTGGCGACGCCGCGATAGACGTCGATCACATAGGACAGCGCGTGGAAGGTGAAGAACGAAATCCCGAGCGGCAGATGCGGTGAGACGACGGTGACCGGCGCCACGCCGATCGCCGCGAGCAGGCCGTTCAGATTGGCGATCAGGAATTCGGCATATTTGAAGAACGCCAGCAGCCCGATGTTCAGCACCACCGCGCCGGCCACCACCGCCTTGCGCTGCCGCGGCGCGTCCAGCGCATCGAGCGCCAGCCCGAGCAGCCAGTTGGCGGCGATCGAGGCCAGCATCACCACGAAGAAGAAACGCTCGCCCCAGACGTAGAACACGATGCTGGCGACCAGCAGGACGGCATTGCGCAAGGGCCGCGGCACGCTCCAATAGCAGAGCAGCAGCAGCGGCATGAACAGGAATAGAAAGACGGGCGAACTGAACAGCATCGGGCGTCATTCAAACGCCTTCGCGATCCGCGTCAACACGCCGGGGCCGGGCAGGATTCGGCTTGCAACCTGGCCCGCGAGGATCGGCGAGCAGACACGGCGCGACCGCCGCCATCCTTGCGGATTCGGAGTCTCACCGAGGTCTCTTCACCGATGGCTTGTCGGGCATGTCTCAGGGACGATCCGCCGGCGATGGCGCGAGGCCGGGCGGAGAAGGGTGGTGCCGCAAGAGGGATTCGAACCCCCGACCCCGTCATTACGAATGACGTGCTCTACCAGCTGAGCTATTGCGGCGACCGCCGGCGGGTGATGCACCGCTCGGCAAACGTGGCCTCTGATATCGACCGGCGGGCGGATTGGCAAGAACCACCACCGGATCGAGGGTCGGATCGGCCTCTTCGACCCGGCCGAATCGCTTCAAAATCCCTGTTGGGCGCCGCCAGCGGTTCGGCGGCGCCGCAATGCATCAGCGCGGCGGGCGGTAGCCGCGCCAGCTGCCGGTCTGGCCGGCCGGGGCGGTGGAGCGCTCGCTGAACTCCTCGGGCGCCGCTTCCTCGTCGACGCCTGGATCGTCCGGGGCGCGGACGATCGGGATCACCGGCGGGGTCTGCGATGGGCGGCGGTGGAACAGCGGAGTCGACGGCATCGGAATAACGGTTTCGGCCGCCGCCACCGGCGCCTCGGTCTTGTTGCCGTCCTTGCCGCCGTCCTTGGCCGGCTCCTTGGCGGTTTCTTTCGGGACGTCCTTCGACAAATCCTTGGGCTTGTCGGCCACCGAATCGGGCTCGACCGTGATCACGGCCGGCTCGGCCTGCTTCGGCGTCACCACCGCAGCCTCGACGGCCGGTTCGATCGTCACCATCACGGCCTCGTCGGCCTTCGCCGCCGGCAGCGCCTCGGTCGCGGACGAGGCGATCAGCGCGTCGTGGAACGGATTGTCTTCGATCACCACGGTCTTCTTGGCCGGTAATGCGGCGAGCGGTACCTGCCACTGGAACGCGTCGAGCCGGCCGGTGACCGGAGACACCGGGCGCCAATGATCGGAGATGTAGCCGTCGGCGGTCCACACCGGGTCCGGCAGCGCGCGAACCGCACGCAGCGTCCAGGCGCGCGCCTTGGCGGTGTCGCCGCGCTCGCCGTGCTCGATCTCGGCCATCAGCATCGCGACCCGCTGGGTCGGGTTGTCGAGATACGGCTCCAGCGCCCGGCGCGCCTTGGCGAATTCGCCGGCGTCGATTCCGGCGCGGGCGAGCGCCAGCGCGCTTTCGAAATCGGCCGGGTTCTTGGCGATCAGATTCTCGATGCGCGCCAAGCGGATATTGGGCGGATCGCCCGGCTTGATGTGGGCATAGGCCTCGGCGAGGTCGGGATGCGGCTGAGCCTGCCACGCCGCCTCGAGCAGCTTCATGGCGCGGCGGACCTGATGCGTCTGGGCGAGGCATTTCGCGGCCAGCACCGCGGCCGGGATCAGCGTCGGCGCCAGCTTGTTGGCCTCCAGCGCGCTGTCACGCGACAGGCTCTCGTCGCTGTCCTCGACGTCGATCGCGCGCGCGGTCAGCAGCACCGCGCGCTGGCGGCGGAACGCCTTCTTGTCGACCAGCCCCGACGACAGATTGGCTTCGAGAATCTCCAGCGCCCCGGTCCAGTCGGCGCGGGCGCAGCGGAAGCCGAGCACCGCCTGCGAGGCCCAGGCCGAATGCGGCTGCAGCCGCAGCGCTTCCTCGGCGATCGCCAGGGCCGCATAGGGATCGTCGGCGCGCTGCGCCTCGATATACAGCCCGCGCATGCCGAGCGATTTGGTGTCGTCGCGCCCGGCCATCGCCAGGAACGCGCGGCGGGCGCCGTCGCGATCGCCTTCGAGCTGCGCCGATTGCGCCTGCAGCAGCAGCGCCAGCGGATCGTGCGGGGCATGCCGGCGCGCCGCCTGGGCGTGCTGGCGCGCGGCGGCGGCGTCGCCATGGCCGACCGCGAGCAGGCCCTGGGTGATGGCGCGGCGCGCCTTGCCGCTGCGGCGCTCGAAACGGCCGCGCTTCATCCGGCCCGGCGCGCGCCACAGACCGGTGATGATCGCCCAGGCGAGCCCGATCGCGACGATCGCGCCGCCGAGGCCGAGGATGAACACCGGCAGCCGCATCTCGGCACGCCAGGTGTTCCAGGACAGCACCACATCGCCGGGCTGTTCGGCCACCCAGGCTGCGCCCGCGGCCGCGAGCGCGATGATCACGAGAAACAGGATGATGCGCAGCATGGGGATCCTATGGCGACGGTTTCAGCGCGGCCAGCGCCGCGGTGGCGAAGGATTGCGAGGCGGCCAAAGCCTGATCGCGCGCCTCGGATCTGTCGATCCAGGATTGAACAGGAGCGCGGTCGGCCGGCGCAAGCGCTTTCAGCTCGCGCCGCGCCTCGGCAAGGTCGCTGCGCTGTGCGGCGGCGGTGAGGCGGCCGACGATCGCGGTGCGATCGATCCCGGCGGTGGCATCCGAGCGCTGAATCCGCACCAGCCGCTCGGCGTTGGCCTGGAACCGGTCGATGAAGTTGGTGGTGTTGGCCGGGTCGTCGGCCGACAACAGCTTCGGCAGCAGGGCGATCAGCTCGCGGCCGAGCGTGGCAGCGCTGGGCACGCCGGTCGCCGCGAACGGCTCCAGCGGCTTCAGCGCCGCGGGCTCGGGCGCGAGCGGCTGCGCCGCCTTCAGGATCGGTGCAAACGGGGCGCCCTGCTTCACGGTGAGATCCAGCAGCGTGGCGGCGACCAGCCGGCGCAGTGGGGCGTCGTCAGCCGCGGCGGGCGGCAGCGGAGCTTGCGGCGCGGCCTCGGTCGCGGCCTTGGCGGCGTGTTCGAGCTCGCTCAGCCGGGCATTGATCGCCGCCAGCGCCGCGGCGGGATCGGCGGCGGGCCGGTCGGCCTTCTCGCTCGAGGCGGTTGCCGCGGTCTCGGCAGCCGCCGGTTCGGACGTTGCAAGCTTGATGTCCTTGACGGTGCCGGCGAGCTGCTCGGACTGGCTGCGCAGCGTCGCGAGTTCGTCGCGCAGCGTGGCGACGGATTTTTCCAGCGCCTCGACCCTGCCGGTCAGCGCCGCGTCGGGCGTCCCGGTGGACGGCGCCGCGGAGTCCGAGCCGGTCTGCGACGGGCGCGCTTCCAGGCTGGCGATCCGGGCCGCCAGCGCATCGAGCGCGGTGGCGTCGGCGACCGCGCCGGCGCGGGCGGCGGGGCGAGCTTCGAGATCGGCGATCCGGGCCTTCAACGCATCGAGCGCTGCGGCGTCGCCCTGCGGCGCGCTGACGCTGGTCGAGGACAGGAATTCGGGCAACAACCCGGTCTTGGCAGCGCCGACCACTACGGCGGCGGCGATCGCCACCGCGAGCACCGGCGGCAGCATCATCGCGGCGACGCCGGGCCGGCGCGGCTCGGCTGCGGCCGGGCGCGGCGGCGGCTCGTCCGCAGCGGGCGACGCGGCGGCGAACCGGGTCTCGGGATAAGGGCTCGCGGATTCGGGCAACGGCTCGGCGTCGATCTCGACGGGATGCCGATGCTCGGCCGGTTCGTCGTTGTGAACGTCCTCCGGCACCGGCTCGGCCGCGCGATGCGCCACCGGCTCCGCGGGCGTCTCGGTGTGTTCCGGATCAGCGCCGGGCAGGCCATCCGGCGCCGGCTGCGCCTGATGATCCCCTCCGTGCTGCGTATCCTCGTGTCCGGGCCTGTTCTCGACCATCCGCAATCGTTCCTCGTGACTCCCGCCGAATCCGTTGCCGGTCCGGGGCGTTGTTAGTTAGCGCGCGGGCGCGCCGATGGCTCGATCCAGCGCCTCGAACAGCGCCTTCTCGTCGGGCGTGCGCGCCACCATCACCTGCGTCGCGCCGGCCTCGCGCACCACGTCGGAGACGGTTTCCGACAGGCAGCATTGCGGGATCGCCAGCGCCGAAATCTCGATCCCCGACGCCCGCGTCGCGTCGATGAAGGCGCGCGCGCTGCGCCGCGAATAATGCAGCACCGCTTCGATCCGGTTCGCGGCGAATTCGTCGCAGATCTTCGCCGGCAGCGTCGGCACCGGCACCATTCTATAGGTGGTCTGCATCACCACGTTGAAGCCGTCTTCGCGCAATTCGCCGGCGAGGTCGCGCGACAGATCGGCGCCGGCCAAATACAGCAGCGCGCCGTCGGTCTTCTTTTTCCCGCGCACGCTGTCGGCGACCTTCAGCCGCAGCCTGGCGGCGTCGCCGTCGGCGACGATGACGGTGTCGAACCCCGCGTCGCGGGCGGCCTGCGCGGTGTGTTTGCCGACCGCGAACAGCGGCAATTTCAGCAGCCGCGCGAAGCCGGGCTGATCGGCGATCGCCCGCAGCGCATTGGCGCTGGTGACGATCACCCCGGTATAGGCGGCGTCGGGATCGTCCGGAAACGGCATCGCCTCGAACCGCAGCATCGGCGCCAGCAACACGTCGTAACCCTTCGCACGCAGCGCCGTGGCAGTGGCGTCGTTGTCGGGTTGCGGGCGGGTGACAAGCATAGCCACGCCTGACGTCCTCGTATGTGAGAGGGAAACAGGAGCCGTTGCGGTCGCCGGCATCGACACCGACTTCGGCGATCCGTCAGACTTTGCCGGAGCCGCGGGGAGCCGACCGGATGATTGCATTCCGAGACCCCGCAATGCTACGCGAAGCAAGGAGAACGCCGGTTCGGCGGCAAACGCAAGGGCTCAATTTGACTAGTGAACAAACCTTGCTGGTGCTTGGAATCGAGACCACCTGCGATGAAACCGCAGCCGCGGTGGTCGAGCGCCGCGCCGACGGCAGCGGCCGGATTCTTTCCAATATCGTGCGCTCGCAGACCGAAGAGCACGCGCCGTTTGGTGGAGTGGTACCGGAAATCGCGGCCCGCGCCCATGTCGATCTGCTCGACGGCATCGTCGCGCGGGCGATGCGGGAGGCCGGAACCGGCTTTGCCGAACTGTCCGGCGTCGCCGCGGCGGCGGGTCCCGGCCTGATCGGCGGTGTCATCGTCGGATTGACCACCGCGAAGGCGATCGCGCTGGTGCACAACACGCCGCTGATCGCGGTCAATCATCTGGAAGCGCATGCGCTGACGCCGCGGCTGACGGATTCGACCGAGTTTCCCTATTGCCTGTTCCTCGCCTCCGGCGGCCACACCCAGATCGTCGCCGTGCTCGGCGTCGGCGATTACGTCCGGCTCGGCACCACGGTGGACGACGCCATCGGCGAAGCGTTCGATAAAATTGCGAAGATGTTGGGGCTGCCCTATCCGGGCGGGCCGCAGGTCGAGCGCGCGGCGGCCTCCGGCGATGCGGCGCGGTTCGCGTTTCCGCGGCCGATGCTCGGGCGTCCCGACGCCAATTTCTCGCTGTCCGGGCTGAAGACGGCGGTGCGCAACGAGGCGAGCCGGCTGACGCCGCTGGAGCCGCAGGACATCGCCGATCTGTGCGCCGGCTTCCAGGCCGCGGTGCTGGACTCGATGGCCGACCGGCTGACCTCCGGACTGCGGCTGTTTCGCGAACGCTTCGGTGCGCCGAAGGCGCTGGTCGCGGCCGGCGGGGTCGCCGCCAATCAGGCGATCCGCCGCGTCCTGCGCGAGGTCGCCGCCAAAGCGCAGACCACGCTGATGGTGCCACCGCCGGCGCTGTGCACCGACAACGGCGCGATGATCGCCTGGGCCGGCGCCGAGCGCCTCGCGCTCGGCCTGATCGACGACATGGACGCCGCTCCCCGCGCCCGCTGGCTGCTCGACGCCAATGCGACCGCGCCCGGCAAATTCGCCAATACGCGTGCGGGATTTTGAGGGCGGGACACCACGATGTTTTTCATCGCCGCGTCGGCTCCTTTTCACCTCTCCCCGCTTGCGGGGAGAGGTCGACCGGCTGCGCGCAGCGCAGTTGGTCGGGTGAGGGGCCAGGCAGTGCCTTTGCGCACGCGGCGGGACTCGCTGGGGCGCCGCAGCCCCTCACCCCAGCCCTCTCCCCGCAAGGGCGGGGCGAGGGAGCGCGCCGTGCGCATTGCGGCGTTGGGGCCGATCACTTCAGCTGTTAATTCCTGCTCCTCCATGACGATTACTTCGACGGGACATCCCGATGGCTTCATTTGATTCGGTCGCCGTGCTCGGCGGCGGCGCGTGGGGAACGGCGCTGGCGCAGACGGCGGCGCGCGCCGGCCGCAGCGTCGTGCTGTGGGAGCACGATGCCGGCAACGCGCAGCATCTGATCGACGCGCGCGAGAGCCGGTTTCTGCCCGGCGTCAGGCTCGACGATTCGATCAAGGTGACGCGCGATCTGGCGGAGGCTGCGCGCGCGCAGGCGCTGCTGCTGGTGGTGCCGGCGCAGGTGCTGCGATCGGTGGTGACCTCGCTGCAGCCGCTGATCGCCGCGCGCACGCCGCTGATCGCCTGTGCCAAGGGCATCGAGCACGGCACCCACCGCTTCATGACCGAGATCATCGCCGAATGCGCGCCGAACGCGGTGCCGGCGATCCTGTCCGGTCCGAGCTTCGCCGCCGACGTGGCGCGCGGATTGCCGACGGCGGTGACGATCGCGGCCAGCGATGCCGCGGTCGCCCAGGCGCTGGCGCAGGCGATGAATTCCGGCAGCTTCCGCCCCTATCACTCGACCGACGTGCGCGGCGTCGAACTCGGCGGCGCCACCAAGAACGTGATGGCGATCGCCGCCGGCATCGTCGAGGGCCGCAAGCTCGGCGCATCGGCGCTCGCGGCAATGACGACGCGCGGCTTCGTCGAACTCGTGCGGTTCGGCAAGGCCTATGGGGCGCGGATCGAGACCATGCACGGCCTGTCCGGCCTCGGCGATCTGACGATGTGCTGCTCGACGCCGCAATCGCGCAACTTCTCGTTCGGCATGGCGCTCGGCCGCGGCGAGAGGATCGAAGAGGCGGCCCACGGCAAGCTCGCCGAAGGCTATTACACCGCGCCGGTGCTGCTGGAGATGGCGCAGGCGAAAGGCGTCGAGATGCCGATCTCGACCGCGGTCGCGGCGATCCTGGCCGGCAAGCTCGGCGTCGATGCGGCGATCGAAGGCCTGCTGACGCGGCCGCTCAAGGCGGAGGAATAGAGACGATGGCGTATTGGCTGGTGAAATCCGAGCCTTCGGTGTGGTCGTGGGACCAGCAGGTGGCCAAGGGCGCCAAGGGCGAGGCCTGGACCGGCGTGCGCAACCACTCCGCCAAGCTGCACATGATAGCGATGAAGAAAGGCGACCGCGCCTTCTACTACCACTCGAACGAAGGCAAGGAGATCGTCGGCATCGCCGAGATCATCCGCGAAGCCTATCCGGACCCGACGGACGCGTCCGGCAAGTTCGTCTGCGTCGACATCAAGGCCGACAAGAAGCTGAAGACGCCGGTGACGCTGGTCGCGGTGAAGGCCGAACCGAAGCTGTCGGAGATGGCGCTGCTGAAATACTCGCGCCTGTCGGTGCAGCCGGTGACGGCCGAGGAATGGAAGCTGGTCTGCAAGATGGGTGCGCTGTAGGTTGCTAGATTTTCTTGTTGAGTTGCTGTTCTACAAGCTCCTTGAACCAAGTAGTTTCACGGACTGACTTTAGATCGAAGTCAGACATCAGATATTCAACGCTCGGAAGCGTACCGTTCTTAGCTGCAGTCAAAAGAGCTTCACGACAAGCGTCCTCGTCTCCTTGCAGCGAGCGCAAGCAAGCTAGATTGTATGTCTGGTGAGGGCGCTGCTTTAGTGCAATGAGAAGATGTTTCTCGGCTTTCGCAAGGAAATCAACAGCCTCTTCCCCTACTGCTAAGTTTGCTCGTCGCAATAGGACGCTCCCGAGGTTGTATCGCGCGCCGTCGTTCTCTGGCTGCAGCGTCAGGGCCGCTTCGTACTTTTCTTCGGCTTGAGCAAAAAATTTTCTAGCGTCCTGCTCTTGGGAGTGACGCGCTTGCATAGTCAGCAATCTGCCCCAATCGAAGAGCGTTCTTAAATTCTTCGGATTGATTGCGAGTGCGGATTGAAATTTCTCACCGGCTTCAGCAAAGAGTTGCATAGCATCATCGCCAGTAACTCGATCAGCCTCATCTCGTAGTAAGATACCCCAGAATCTATATGCTTCATCAGAGTTAGGGTTGATCGATAACGCATGTTGATAATGTCGGGCAGCCTGTTTGATCAAGTCTGCACGCTGGCGCCCACTGGTATTTTTCGCAGCCAGCCCAAGCTCATTTCCTAAATTGACGAAGGACAGAGAGCCGATTTGCTTCTCTTCTACAGACAGATTTTTGAATTGGCCCTTACCATGAAAATAGCTCGCGATCTGATGATATTCACGCTCCATGTACAACTTCGAAAGATCAATCTGCCGGCGGCCGATCGAATTCTGTTCACCCCGCCATGATTCGAGTCTCTGTCTAAGATCGCTAAGCAGATCGATTTCACTATCCGAACCTGATACAGGATAAGGAATGACTGGCTCAAGTTCTCCTATTAAATGGCCCAGTGGATCTGCAAAGAGTTTTGGAGGCCAACACGAAAGCAACTGAGCTAGCTCGATCATAAAACGATCGAAGTCCGCCCCACCCACGAACTGCGAATGTTCCTTCTCAAGCAGAGGAAGAACATGCTCATCGGGCTCTTCATTGTGACCAACCCAGTATAGCCCTTCACGGCCGTGAAATTCGTCGATCAATGTCTGAAAAATGCCGTCAGCGCTGCCACTATAGCCCACAACTACAAGCGGAGCGTTTCTGAGTGTATCGATCAATACGGGGAGTAATTTGGCTCGATGTTTTCTCGTTTCATCTTCGGTATTCAGTAACACCAGACCGTAACTCTGGCCGTGTAAGTGCAAAATAGATGGAGTAACAATCATCGCAGGGTCGCTAGCGGGAGCCACACCAAAGTCGTAGACTGCCGGCTGTATTCCAAGAAGCGCGCACGCCCTTTCGAGGACCAGGTCGAAATTAACGGTCAATACGCGGCCTATGAAGCCATCCGCAATCATCTGCGCCAACGCTATAGTCCCCCAATTAATTCTCGCGCTGTCAAGGTAGGGGCGAATTAGGTCGCGGCGTTCATTAATGGTCAGAAGCGCCATGCAAGCGCCGTACAATTGTCGGCTGCCATCCGATAGACCCAAGCAATGAGCGGCGTAGTCCTCGTGGATGCGCTTAACGAGATCCGAAGCACTCGGAATTCCCGCAGAAATCGAACAACCGGCTCCTATCAAGAAATGCGCAGTATGACCGCGCCCTCGTGCCTGTCTCAATCGCTCTGCGATTCGCTTGACATCTTCGGGTGTGAATTTTGCCATCGACATTTCTAATTATTTGAGGATCGTCGTTGGGTTCATTACCCGTCTCATTATTCAACTTCAAGTAGAGCAAGGTTGAGGACATTCCCATGGACGGTGCCACCCAGACTTCGCATAACGGTCTTATGACCAGCGCCATCGCCGACCCGGTCGCCTTCATCCACGCCAATACGCGTCTGCGCCCTGTGCGGCTGGTGCCGGAAGTGTCGCTGCATGTCGCCGACGAGGCGCTGCCGCTGTGGAGCAAGACCGAGGAGGAGCTCGGCGAGGCCGGGCTGCCGCCGCCGTTCTGGGCGTTCGCCTGGGCGGGCGGACAGGCGCTGGCGCGCTATGTGCTCGATCATCCGGAGGACGTCGCCGGCAAGGAGGTGATCGATCTCGCCTCGGGCTCTGGCCTGGTGGCGATCGCCGCCATGAAGGCAGGCGCGCGCAAAGTCACCGCGTTCGATATCGACGGCTTTGCGCGGCAGGCCATCGCCCTCAACGCGGCGGCGAATGATGTGGCGCTCGATATCAGCGGCGACGATCTGCTCGGCGCCCCGCATCCGCTGCCGGCGCAAATCGTGCTCGCCGGCGACATCTTCTATCAGCAGGACATCGCGGCGCTCGCCTTCGCGTTCCTGCAGGGCCGCGCCACGCAGGGCGCGCACGTGCTGATCGGCGATCCGGGACGTTATTATTTGCCGAAAGACAAGCTTGTGCAGCTCGCCACCTATGGCGTGCCGGTGACGCGCGAGCTGGAGGATTCCGAGATCAAGCAGACGGGTGTGTGGACGCTGAAGTAAGTCCGCTGCGCACCCGCATGCACTGAGGTCATCCTCCGCGAAAGCGGAGGACCCAGTATTCCAGAGCGCTTGTGATTGATAACCAGCGCGCTGGGATACTGGGTCGCCCGGTCGAGTGTATGGCCCGGACACATGGGTAACAGGTGTTCGGAGACATGGGTCACGGTTTCATTTAGCAGGTTTGTGAAGGTCGATGCATGCGATTTGGTGGGCGCCGAAGAAGACGCCGAAGGTGCCGTCAGTTGCGGTTGGTCTGATTGCCAGCAGCTCGCCGCGGAAGGCTTCGGGCGCGCTGAAGCGGCGATTGGCGAAGCGGAAGTCGGCTTTGAGTTTGCTGGCCCGGCGCACGATCGTGCCCTCTTCGTATTCGACTTCGGGTAGTTTGGTCGGCATCGACCGTTCGCTGAGCCGATAACGGCTCGCCGGCACATCGTAGTCGATCGCCTGGTGCGGCCGCTCCGTGTTGTAGATCTCGCGCCAGCGATCGAATTCCACCTGGATCTGCCGGAGGCTCGTGAACGTCATCATCGAGAGCACCTCTTCCTTGAGTGTGCGATGGAAGCGCTCGTTCTTGCCCTTGGTTTGCGGGTGGTAGGGGCGCGCATAGACGACGCCGACACCAAGCTTGAGCAGCCAGACCCGCAGCTTCGTCCACCGCATCTGCGAGCAAGTGCCCCAGGGCACGCCGTTGTCGACCAGAAAGGCGTTCGGCAGGCCGAAGCGGCCGAAGGTCCGTTCGATGTGCTGCTGGACGGTCTCGCTTTGCTCGTTGGCGCAAGCCTGTAGGCACAGATTATAGCGCGAATGGTCATCGACCATCGTGAGCGGATGGCAGAAGACGCGGTTGCCGAACGCGAAGCGTCCCTTGAAGTCCATCTGCCAGAGGTCGTTCGGTGCAGGGTGTTCGAACCGCGTGTAATGCGACGGATGCCGTTGCGCCGGGACTCGATCGTTCCGCTGCAGGATGGCGTGCACAGTCGAGGCTGCCGGAATGGCCGGCGTTGTCGTCAGGCGGCGGCGGATCTTGCGCGCTCCCCAGGCCGGATGAACATCCCGGATCTGCAGGACCGCCGCTTCGATCGTCTTGCCACTGCGCTTCGGCGAGCGATGCGGACGTCGGCTCCGATCCTGCGCCCAATCCGAATCGCCCGACGTGGCTCGCTTCAGCCATTTGTAGGCGGTCTTCGGGCTGATCCCGAACCGGCGGCACAGCTCCTGCCGGTTCACCTCCGGCTGCTGGAACAACCGAATAAACTCAATCCTCTGGTCCATGAGTAACACCTTGGGCCACGGCATCCCGGCCTCCTGAGCCTGTCATGCCGTCGATGTGTTACCCATGTCTCCGAACAGTCGTTACCTATCTCTCCGGTCCATACATCGAGCCGGGCGATGACGTCTGGGGGTGGGGCGACGCCGTGCTCAGCAAGGGACTGGCCGCCTTACGCCGCCGCCGCCGTCACCACCTGCGCCAGCAATTGCTCGCGTTTGGTCTGCGATCGCGTGCCCTTCAGCGTCGCGGCGAAGCGCTCCAGGATTCCGTCTTCGAAGGCGGTGACGATGGTGGCGTGGACGTAGCTCTTGCGGCAGATCGCCGGGGTGTTGGCGAGTTCGTCGGCGGCTTCGCGCAGCGCATTCAGCACCTGCTTGCGCCGGCCGGTGGCGCTGGTCGCGGGCTCGATCCGCGCCAGCGATTCCAGCACCACGGCCGAGGCCATCAGGGTCCGGAAATCCTTCAGCGAGATGCGGATTCCGGCGATCTCGCGCAGGAAGACGTTGACCTGGGTGGCGCTGACCTGATGCACCGCGCCGTCCGCGCCGCGATACTGGAACAGCCGCTTGCCCTTCAGCTTGCGCAGGATCTCGATCGCCCGCACCAGCCGCGCTGCGCCGCATTCCTTACGCACCGCCTTGCCACCCTTGGCCCGAAACGACAGGATCACGCAGTCGTCCTCGAGCGCGACGTTCGACTTCAGCAGCGTCGCGGCGCCGCGGGTGCCGTTCAGCCGCGCGTAGGACTCGCTGCCGGGGCGGATCGCGGTGCGGGCGATCAGCTCGATCACCGCCGCCAGTGCGAATTCCCGGGTCGGCTCGTCGCTGGACAGGTGCTTGGTCACCGCGCGGCGGATCTTCGGCAACGCGCCGACCAGCTGCGCCAGGCGATGCGCCTTGCGGGTCTCGCGCACCTTCTCCCAATCCGAATGATAACGGTACTGCAGCCGGCCGGCGGCGTCGCGGCCGACCGCCTGCAGATGCGAGGTCGGATCGGCGGCGTAGCGCACGTCCTCATAGGCCGGCGGCATCGCCAGCGCGCTCAGCCGGCGCAGGGTGGCCTGCTGCTTCACCGGTGAGCCATCGGCGCGCAGATATTGAAAGCGCTTGCCGCGGCGGATGCGGCGAATCGTCAATTGCTCCGGTTCGCCCAAGGTCAGTCCGAGATCGCTCGCCAGCATTTCGACACTGGCGATCGGCTCGGGCCCGGCGGCGGCGCCGGGAGCGTCGAAATTCTGCTGATCCATCATCGTCTTGCGGCGCCTCGGGGCGGTTGACGACAATCAATGCGCCGGAGCCCTTCCGGTTCCGGGGCGACCGCCTCGTCACGCGCCGGGCGGCGGTGGCCGCGCGCGCCAGCGCCAAAAGTCGGATGGACGCACCGCTTGTCGTTGCCGGGGGCGCCGACGCATAATCGCACCAACAACAACGGCCGGATGGTGAGACGATCGCACGTCTCTTCGCCGGCGAACCTCATCCATCAGCGGTTTTCGCGATTTCGCCCGATCGGAGTTATACGGTCCGGCGAAGCGGGACGTGCTGACAGATGGGCCGCCGGGTTCGAAGCGATTTGCGGTCCGGGCACTGACGGCGGGTGCGGCAAGGCCGCGTATTCGGGTGGAGGAAAGAATGTCCGAGAAGATCTACGACGTGCCCTCGGAATGGGCGAGCCGCGCCTTCGTCGACGACGCGAAATATCGCGAGATGTACGCCCGCTCGGTCAGCGACCCGAACGGCTTCTGGGCCGACCAGGCCAAGCGCGTCGACTGGATCAAGACGCCGCACAAGATCGAGAACTGCTCGTTCGCGCCCGGCAACGTCTCGATCAAATGGTTCGAGGACGGCATCCTCAACGTCGCGCACAACTGCATCGACCGCCATCTCGCCACGCGCGGCGACCAGGTCGCGATCATCTGGGAAGGCGACGATCCTTCGCAGTCGCGCAACATCACCTATCGCGAGCTGCACGACGAAGTCTGCAAGTTCGCAAACATCCTGCGCAACCGCAATGTCGGCAAGGGCGACCGCGTCACCATCTACCTGCCGATGATTCCGGAGGCGGCGTTCGCGATGCTCGCCTGCGCCCGCATCGGCGCGATCCATTCGGTGGTGTTCGCCGGCTTCTCGCCGGATTCGCTGGCCGGCCGCATCAACGACTGCGCCTCGAAGATCGTGATCACCGCCGACGAAGGCCTGCGCGGCGGCAAGAAGGTGCCGCTCAAGGCCAATGTCGATGCGGCGCTGAAGAAATGCGACGGCGTCGACTGGGTCATGGTGGTGAAGCGCACCGGCGCCGCGGTCGAGATGGATGACGTCCGCGACTTCTGGTACCACGAGGCCGCCGAGATGGTGACCACCGAGTGCCCGATCGAGCACATGCACGCGGAAGATCCGCTGTTCATCCTCTACACCTCGGGCTCCACCGGCCAACCCAAGGGCGTGCTGCACACCTCGGGCGGCTATCTGGTGTTCGCCTCGATGACGCACCAGTACGTGTTCGACTATCACGACGGCGACATCTACTGGTGCACCGCCGACGTCGGCTGGGTCACCGGCCACAGCTACATTCTCTACGGTCCGCTCGCCAACGGAGCCACCACGCTGATGTTCGAGGGCGTGCCGAACTACCCGAGCAATTCGCGGTTCTGGGAGGTCATCGACAAGCACAAGGTCAACATCTTCTACACCGCGCCGACCGCGATCCGCGCGCTGATGCAGGCGGGCGACGAGCCGGTGAAGAAGACCTCGCGCAAGTCGCTGCGTCTGCTCGGCTCGGTCGGCGAGCCGATCAATCCGGAAGCCTGGGAGTGGTATCACCGCGTCGTCGGCGAGGACCGCTGCCCGATCGTCGATACCTGGTGGCAGACCGAGACCGGCGGCATCCTGATCACGCCGCTGCCCGGCGCGACCAAGCTGAAGCCCGGCTCGGCGACCCGGCCGTTCTTCGGCGTGGTGCCGGAAATCCTCGATCCGGAGGGCGTGGTGCTGGAAGGCGAATGCACCGGCAACCTTTGCCTCGCCAAATCCTGGCCGGGCCAGATGCGCACCGTCTATGGCGATCATGCCCGGTTCGAGCAGACCTACTTCTCGGCCTACAAGGGCAAGTACTTCACCGGCGACGGCTGCCGGCGCGACGCCGACGGCTATTACTGGATCACCGGCCGGGTCGACGACGTCATCAACGTCTCCGGCCACCGCATGGGCACCGCCGAGGTGGAATCCTCGCTGGTAGCGCATCCCAAGGTGTCGGAAGCCGCCGTGGTCGGCTATCCGCACGACATCAAGGGCCAGGGCATCTACGCCTATGTGACGCTGATGGCCGGAATCGAGCCGTCGGAGGAGCTGCGCAAGGAGCTGGTCGCCTGGGTCCGCAAGGACATCGGCCCGATCGCCTCGCCGGACCTGATCCAGTTCGCGCCCGGCCTGCCGAAGACCCGCTCCGGCAAGATCATGCGCAGAATCCTGCGCAAGATCGCCGAGGACGAGCCCTCGACGCTGGGCGATACCTCGACGCTGGCCGATCCCGCCGTGGTCGACGACCTCGTCGAGCATCGCCAGAACAAGCACCACAAGGCGGTCTGACCGCCGCGACAATGCCCTGCTCCCGATTCGGGGGCAGGGCATCGTCTTGGTCGGCGGCTACGCCGTAGCCCTGCCATCTCAGTGACGGAAGTCACGGTCGGGGCCTCCCGGCCGCGTTCATTTGTGCCAGTTCAACAACATGTGTGGGTCCGCGCGGCCATACCGGCCACTTTGCGGCCGAGTGTTGTTTCCCGGACATTTACTTTGAGCGGCGGATTTTCTTTCAATGCCGCTTCCGAGCCCCGTTCTGCAGCCCTCCTGAATCACTCGGTTAACGCGCATCGCTACAATGCGAGGCGCGAGGGCAGCCGGATCGGGCGCGATGAGACCGGCAGAGGAAACTGGAGAGACGGATGTCTTTTGGATTTCGTGCGGCGAAGATTGCTTTGGCGGTGGCGGCTTCGGCCGGCGCCTTCGTGCTGACGGCGCCCGGCGCCGAGGCGCGGCCGGATGTCGTGAGCTTCCGCGGCGACTATTCGCCGGGCACGATCGTGGTCAAGACCAACGAGCGCAGGCTGTATCTGGTGGTCGAGCCTGGTCAGGCGGTGCGCTACCCGGTCGGCGTCGGCAAGGCCGGCAAGCGCTGGGAAGGCATCACCAAGATCGACGGCAAGTATCGCAACCCGGCCTGGGCGCCGCCCGCCGATGTGAAGCGTGACAATCCGCGCATCCCGGACGTGATCGCGGGCGGCACGCCGGAGAACCCGATGGGCGTCGCGGCGATGACGCTGGCCGGCGGCGAATACGCCATCCACGGCACCAACCGGCCGAACTCGGTCGGCGGCTTCGTCTCCTATGGCTGCATCCGGATGCTGAACGACGACATCACCGATCTGTATCAGCGCGTGTCGGTCGGCACGCAGGTGATCGTCACCCGCTGAGGCGCTCGCCGCGCGCCCAACACCGCAATAGAAAAGCCGCGCCCGTTTCGGAGCGCGGCTTCTTTGTTGGTAGCGTCGTCGCTCAGCGCGGCGGGCGGGTGCCGGGCGGCGGCGGGGCCACCGACGCCTGACCGCCGTTCAGCAGCGGCGTGATGCGGCGGACGGTGACGCGGCGGTTCTGCCGCTCCGGTCCGTCGGTCGGCACCTTCAGATATTGCTCGCCATAGCCTTGCGACGTCAGGTTCTCCGCCGGCACGCCGAACTGCTGGGTGAGCAGCGTGGCGGCAGCTTCGGCGCGGCGGTCGGACAGCGATAGATTGTCGGTGTCGTTGCCCACCGCGTCGGTGTGCCCCTCGATCAGGAACACTTCGCGCGGATTACGCTGAATCGCCCGGTTGAGGCCGTCGGCAATCACCTGCAGCTTGGCGGCCTGGTCGGGGGGAATGTCCCACGACCCGGTCTCGAAGGTGATGGTGTTGAGATCGATCGACGGCATCCGCTGCCGCACCGACGGGCTGTAGCGGATCTCGTCCATGGTGTAGCGCCGTTCGATCTGCTCGACCGGCGGGGCTTCGAGCGTGTCGTAGACCAGCTCGGGCGACGCATCCTCGTAGTCGACGATGTAGCGGTCGCGCGGAATGCGGATCACCGGCGGCGGCAGATCGACATAGAAGCTCGCCCGGTCGCGCGGCCGGAACGAGTTGTCGATGATGATGATCTCGCGGCCGTCGCGGTCGCGGCGGATGCGGCGCAACAACTGGCCGTCGTCGCCGGTGACGTTGATGATCTCGGTGCCGTCGGGCCGAACCACGATGGTGCGGGTGCCGCCGCCGCGGATCTCCTCGGTGCGAATGTCGCGGGCGCCGTAACGGAATCGATCCACCTCGTTGTGGCGGATGAACTCCTGACCGCCCGGATCGCGCACGATGATGCGGCCCGGCTCGGTGATCACGACGCGTCCGCCTTCACGCACCTCGCGGCGTTCGCTGCGGAAGTCGCTCATGTTGCGCGGCCCCGGCGCAACCGCACCGGGAGCGATCGGCGCGAGCGCCTGCGGCGGGGGCGGGGCGGCCGGAATCGGCGCGCTGACGGTCGGCGGTGGCGTGCGGGCGACCGGTGCGCCCGGCGGCAAGCTGCCCGGTGCGCCAGTCTGCGCGTCCCGCGGTCCGATCGTGCCGGCGGCGGGCGGCGGCGGCGGAGCAGCCGCGCCCTTGTCGGCCGGCGGAGCGGCAGCCGGCGGCGGGGGGGCGCCCTTCAGAGCCGCTGGCGGCGGAGTCTGGGCCGCGGGCGGCGCGCCGACCTGACCTCCGGCCGGCGGCGGTGCGGTGCGCTGGGTTGCCGGAGGCTGCGCGGACGGTGGTGCGGCCTTTTCGGCAGCGGCGGGCGGGGGCGGGGCAGCCGGAGGCGTTCCGATCTGGCCGGCAGCAGGCGGCGTCGGTCGGGGCGGCGGCGCGCCCTTGTCGGCCGGCGGCGCG
>JACRJB010000044.1 GCA_016215605.1 Rhodopseudomonas palustris | reverse complement strand
GATTCCGGATTGCAGATCTACTTCTGCGATCCCCAAAGCCCATGGCAACGCGGCACCAACGAGAACACCAACGGACTCCTCCGTCAGTACTTCCCAAAGGGAACGGACCTCGGCACGCACAGCGCCGAAGACCTTCAGGCAGTCGCCGCAGCACTCAACGCCAGACCGCGAAAAACCCTCGGCTGGAAGACACCCGCGGAAGCCCTCGACGAGGTCATTCGCGTCAGCCATAGAGAGAGTGTTGCGACGACCGGTTGAATCCGCCCTGGGTCGCCCGGTCGAGCCGGGCGACGACCTCGAGAGGTGGGGCGCGCCGATCGGATAATCCGGCGCCAGCGCAACTTTTGCTACTTGCCCGGGATCTTGTCGTCGATGCCTTTGACGTAGAAGTTCATGCCGAGCACCTGGCTGTCGTCGAGATGGTCGCCGCCCTTGCACTCCACCTCCTTGCCCTCCTGATCGACGATCGGGCAGGCGAACGGCTTGATGCTGCCGTCGGTGATTCCGGCCTCGGTGTCGGCCGCGAGCTTCTTCACGTCCTCGGGCATGTTGGTATACGGCGCCATCAGGATCATCTTGTCCTTCAGCCCGGCCCAGGTGTCGGCCGAGGCCCAGCTTCCGTCGAGCACCGCCCTCACGCGGGCAAGGTAGTACGGCGTCCAGTTGGAGATGGTGCCGGTGAGCTGGGCCTTCGGCCCGAATTTGATCATGTCGGAATCCTGCGCGAAAGCGAGCGCGCCGCGCTCGTTGGCGATCTGCATCGCCGCGGCGCTGTCGGTGTTCTGCATGATCACGTCGGCGCCCTGATCGAGCAGCGCCTTGGCGGCGTCGGCTTCCTTGCCGGGATTGAACCAGGAATTCACCCAGACGATCTTGATCTTGATGGCGGGGTTGATCTTCTGCGCCGCCAGCAGTGAGGCGTTGATGCCGGAGATCACTTCGGGCACCGGAACCGAGCCGATATAGCCGATCACGCCTTTCTTCGACATCTTCGCGGCGATCGTGCCCTGGATCGTGCGGCCCTCGTAGAATCGGCCCGAATAGGTCGCGACGTTCGGCTCGCGCTTGTAGCCGGTGACGTGCTCGAATTTCACGTCGGGATATTTCTTCGCGACCTTGATGGTCGAATCCATGTAGCCGAACGAGGTGGTGAAGATCAGCTTGTTGCCGGCGCGCGCGAGTTGCTCGATCGAGCGCTCGGCATCCGGCCCTTCGCTGACGTTTTCGAGGAAGGTGGTTTCGACCTTATCGCCGAATTCCTTGACGATCGCCTTGCGCGCCTGATCGTGCTGATAGGTCCAGCCGAAATCGCCGACCGAGCCGATATAGACGAAGCCGATCTTGAGCTTGGCCGGCTTGTCCTGCGCTGCGGCGCTGGTCGCGCCCGCACAGCCCGCCGCCAGCATCAGCGCCGCCGCCATCATCGCCTTGTGCATTCCGCCTCTCCGATCGCCTGTCCGGGGCCGGTCATTGGCCGGAACCGCGGCGCCCCGCCGCGCGATTCCATCTGTCTCTAGCGGTCCGGCACGAAGGCCGTCCCGAGCGCCGCCGGCGCCACCGAGCCGCCGCGGCGCACCCGGGAGATCAGCACTAACACGATCACCGTGGCAAGATAGGGAAGCGCCGACATCAGTTGCGAGGGCAGGCCGATGCCGAACGCCTGGGCGTGCAGTTGCAGGATCGACACCGCGCCGAACAGATAGGCCCCGGCCATCAGCCGCGCCGGCCGCCACGAGGCGAACACCACCAGCGCCAGCGCGATCCAGCCGCGGCCCGCCGTCATGCCCGGCGCGAAGAACGGCGTGTAGGCCAGCGGCAGATAGGCGCCGGCGAGCCCGGCGCAGCCGCCGCCGAACAGCACCGCCAGCGTGCGGATCTTGGCGACGTCGTAGCCGAGCGCGTGCGCGGCGGCCGCATTGTCGCCGGCTGCGCGCAGCACTAGGCCCGCCCGGGTGCGAGCCAGAACGAAGGGGATCGCCGCGATCAGCCCCAGCGAGACATAGACCAAGGGATCCTGACCGAACACCAGCTTGCCGACCATGGGCAGATCGGTCAGGCCGGGGATCGCCAGATGCGGCGCCGCAGTGATGCGCTCGCCGACGAAGCCGAGTCCGATCAGTCCCGCGAGGCCGGTGCCGAGGATGGTGAGCGCCAGCCCGGCCGCGACCTGATTGACCGCGAGCCCGATCGTCATCGCAGCGAACAGCGCCGCCAGCGCCATGCCGGCGGCGATCCCGCACAGCGCGCCCACCATGGTCGAGCCAGTCAGCCAAGCGCCGCCGAAGCCGCAGGCGGCGCCGATGATCATCATGCCCTCGACGCCGAGATTGAGCACGCCGGCACGCTCGGTGACGAGCTCGCCGCTCGCCGCCAGCAACAGCGGCGTCGAGGCGGTGACGATCGACAGCAGGATGGCCTCGAGCATGTCAGGCCGCCTTTCGATGCGCCGCGGTCCGGCGGACCCGGTACAGGATCAGCGAGTCGCAGGCGAGCACGTAGAACAGCAGCACGCCCTGGATCACTTTGGCCATGTCCTGCGGGATCTTCAGCGCGATCTGCGCCTGCTCGCCGCCGATGAAGGTCAGCGCCAGGAACAGGCCTGCCGCAAGGATCGCCAGCGGATCGAGCCGTCCGAGAAACGCGACGATGATCGCGGTGAAGCCGTAGCCCGGCGAGATCCCCGGCTGCAGATGCCCGATCGGCCCGGCGACTTCGATGATGCCGGCGAGGCCGGCCAGCGCGCCGGAGATCGCGAAGGTCGTCAGCGTCAGCCGGTCGGCATCGAAGCCCGCAAACTGTGCCGCGCGCGGCGCCGCGCCGACGACGCGGATTTCGAAGCCTTTCAGCGTCCGGCCGAGCAGAACCGCCGCGCCGATCACCAGCAGCACGCCGAGGATCACCCCTGCATGCAGCCGGCTGCCGGCGATCAGCAGCGGCATCGTCGCGGCGGCGTCGAATTCGGCGGTGGTCGGGAAGTTGAAGCCGGCGGGATCGCGCCACGGTCCGCGCACCAGATAGTCGAGCGCGAACTCGGCGACATAGACCAGCATCAGGCTGATCAGGATCTCGCTGGCGCCGAACCGAATTTTGCACAGCGCCGGGATCAGCGCATACAGCGCGCCGGCCGCGGCGCCGAGCAGCAGCATCGCGGGCAGCAGCCACGGCCCGGTGTTGGTCCCGTGCGTCGCCACCGCCAGCCAGCTTCCCGCCATGGCGCCGATCAGCAATTGGCCCTCGGCGCCGATGTTCCAGACATTGGCGCGGTAGCACAGCGACAGCCCGACCGCGATCATCACCAGCGGTGACGCCTTCACGGCGATTTCCTGCAGCGAGTAGGTATCGGTCAGCGGTACGATGAAATACACCTGCAGCGCCGCCAGCGGATCCTTGCCGAGTGCGGCGAACAGCGCCGCCATGGTGACGATGGTCAGCGCGACCGCGATCAGCGGCGACAGCGCCACCATCGCCGTCGCAGGTTCGGCGCGCCGCTCAAGCCGGAACGGCATCGCGCGCGCCCTGTTGCGGCCAGCCGCTGCCGCCCATCAGCAGGCCGAGCTGCTCGCGGCTGGTCTCGCGTGCCGCGACTAGTGGCGATAGCCGGCCGTGAAACATCACCGCGACGCGGTCGGCGATCTCGAGCAGTTCGTCGAGGTCCTGACTGATCACCAGCACCGCGGCGCCGCCTGCGGCGAGATCGATCAACGCCTGCCGGATCGCAGCGGCGGCGCCGGCGTCGAGCCCCCAGCTCGGCTGGTTCACTACCAGCAGCTTCGGCTGCCGCAGGATCTCGCGGCCGATGATGAACTTCTGCAGATTGCCGCCGGACAATCGAGCGGCTTCCGGATCGCGGCCGGGCTTGCGCACGTCGAACGCGGCGGTGACGCGATCGACGAGGTCGAGCAGCGCTGCCCGGTCGACGAAGCCGTGGCGCACCACGCCGCCTTCGGCATGGCTGGTCAGCAGCGCGTTGTCGGACAGCCGCATCCCCGGCACGGTGGCGTGGCCGAGCCGCTGCTCCGGCACGAAGGCGGCGCCGAGCTTGCGGCGTGCAGTGATCGAAAACGCGCCGGCGGGCCGTCCGTCGATCGAGATGCTGCGCGCATCATCCACCAGTTGCTCGCCGGACAGCGCCGCGAACAACTCGTCCTGGCCGTTGCCGGCGACGCCGGCGATGCCGACGATCTCGCCGGCGCGGACGTCGCACGTGATCCGCCGCAACGTGGTGCCGTGCGGGTCGTCGGGGGTGAGGCTGAGGTCGCTGACCGACAGGCGCGGTGCGCCGATCGCATGGCCGGGCTGCGGCTTGGGTGCGGCCACATCGGCGCCGACCATCAGCCGCGCCAGCGAGGCCGCGGTCTCGGTGCGCGGGTCGCAGGTCGCGACCACGCGGCCGGCGCGCAGGATGGTGGCGGTGTCGCAGAGCTGCTTCACCTCCTCCAGCTTGTGCGAGATGTACAGCAGCGCGCGGCCATCGGCGTGCAGCCGCTGCAGCACCTCGAACAGCCGTTCCGCCTCCGCCGGCGTCAGCACCGCGGTCGGCTCGTCGAGCATCAGGCAGTGCGGCTCCTGCATCAGCGCGCGAACGATCTCGATCCGCTGCCGCTCGCCGACCGACAGCCGCCACACTTCGCGCTTCGGATCGAGCGGCAGGCCGTAGCGCTCGGAGATCTGCGCCAGCCGTGCCGACAGGGTCTTCAGCGATTCGCCGCCGATTTGTCCGAGCGCCACGTTCTCGGCGACGGTGAGATTGTCGAACAGCGCGAAGTGCTGCGAGACGAGGCCGATGCCGCGAGCGTGCGCCGCAGCCGGGCCGTTCGGCGTGAAGGCTTCGCCGCGCCAGCGCATCTCGCCGTCGTCGGGCTGGATCAGGCCATTGAGGATCTTCACCAGCGTCGATTTGCCGGCGCCGTTCTCGCCGAGCAAAGCGTGGGCCTGCCCCGGCGCGATCGCGATGTCGATCGCATCATTGGCGACGAAGCCGCCATAGCGCTTGGTCAGCCCGATGCCCTGCAACAGCGGCACTTCGCCCGGGGGCGCTGCCGCGGCGTCGGGTGGCCGGCTCTGATCAGAAGGGGTATTCAAGTGAGTGCAACGCTCGTCCAACTGAGGGGCCCGCGCCACAATCTAACGGAAAAGCGCGGCCGGCGCGAAGCGTCATCCGATCGTCGGCTTCCCGCGCTACGCGGAGCATTGTAATCAGGGCATCGAGATGGCTGTCCGTTTGATCATCTTTTGGCTGGCGTTGGCCGCGGTCTGCGGCTGGGGCGCGTGGTATCTGGCGCGCGCGCCGCGGCGGGCGCTGTGGGTGCGGATCGGCGTCGCTGCCGTGCTGCTGGCCGGCTGTGCGGCCGGATTCCTGATGTATGGCGACCACCTCGACAAGAATCTCGGCTCGGTGGTGCTGTATTTCCTGGTCTGGGGCTCGGCGTTCGGCCTGTCCGCCGCCTGCGCCGGCACCATCCTCGGCACGCTGATCGCGCTGCTGATCGGCTGATCGGCACCGACCGCACTGCTTCACCCTGGCATGAGCCTTGCTCTATGATGCGATCGATTCCCAGGATCGCAGGGGCAGGCGATGGCGACCACGACATCCGCAGCGTCGAGCATGATCGAAGCCGAGCCGGCGCCGATCGCGCTCGACTGGTCGGCGACCGCACTGTTGATCATCGACATGCAGCGCGACTTCATGGAGCCCGGCGGTTTCGGGGAGACACTGGGCAACGACGTCTCGCTGCTCGGCCGCGCGGTCGGGCCGATCGCCGCAGTGCTGGCCGCGGCGCGGGCGATGGGGCTGCTGGTCGTGCACACCCGCGAGGGCCATCGGCCGGATCTCACCGACGCGCCGCCGGCCAAAATCGAGCGCGGCGCGCCGAGCCTGCGGATCGGCGATCCCGGGCCGATGGGCCGCATCCTGATCCGCGGCGAGCCCGGGCACGACATTATCCCGGAACTGTATCCGCGCGCCGAGGAGATCGTCATCGACAAGCCCGGCAAAGGCGCGTTCTACGCCACCGAGCTCGGCGACATCCTGCAGAAATACGGCATCGAAAATCTTCTGGTGTGCGGCGTCACCACCGAAGTCTGCGTCAACACCACGGTGCGCGAGGCCAACGACCGCGGCTATCGCTGTGTCGTCATCGCCGACGGCTGCGCCTCCTACTTCCCGGAATTTCACGCCGCGGGGCTGGCGATGATCAAGGCGCAGGGCGGCATCTTCGGGTGGGTCACAGACTCCACCGCGGTGCTTGCAGCGATGGGGAGCGAGCAAGGCTGAGCTCGCCGGGGCACACTCACGCGTCGATCACCGCGTCTTGAGGAAACCCGATCGGGCATTCGCCGTTGTCGCTTTCGGCGCTTTGCACTGAAAGGGACTCCCGATGACATCTTCCTCCGCCACGCGGCTTCTGTCGGCCGCCGTACTGTTCGGCTCGCTCGGGCTGACGTCGACGGCTAGCTACGCCGCCGGCGCGTTCGACGGCTTGGCCGGCTATTGGAACGGCAGCGGCAAGGTCGAATTGTCGGACGGTTCGAGCGAGCGCATTCGCTGTCGCGCGTCCTATGCGGTGGCCGGCGCGGGGCGCCTGCTGCAGCAGACGCTGGTCTGCGCCAGCGCCAGCGCGAAATTCGACATCACCAGTCACGTCGAGGAAAACGGCGGTCGCATCACCGGCACCTGGACCGAAGCGACCCGCAACGCCAACGGACAGGTCGCCGGCACCGCCCGCGGTGGCCGCATCGATGCGCAGGTCGGCGGCCCCGGCTTCTCCGCCGCGCTGTCGGTCGCGACCCGGGGCGCGTCGCAGTCGGTCACGATCGTGCCGCAAGGCACCGACATCCGCAACGTCTCGGTGTCGCTGAAGAAGCGCTGAGGATAACAAGTCCATCATCCGCTCTGGATCTCGACCCGCTGCCTCAAATGCGCTCAACGAGATCAGGCGCCTAAGTTCGTCATTGCGAGAAGCGAAGCGACGAAGCAATCCAGCTGCGTGCACTGCGCTCTGGATTGCTTCGCTGCGCTCGCAATGACGAACGTAAACCCGGCCATGACGAAGTAATCGAATGGGAGTTTGGAGAAGGTGCGAGAGAAGCGTGGTCGCCGCCCGTTCTTTCCGCATCGCCTGCCGCTTCATCTCTGCCCATCCAGTCCTCTTCATGAATTTCCGGAAAGATCGTTCGCGCGTGCCGCGTAGTCGCGGGCGCATTAATCCCGTTCGGCGGCCCTCTCTGTCCAAAGATTAATTCCCCAAACAGCTCGGCGTAATGTCGGGCGTCTATATTCCAGCGAGTAGTTCACGCCCCGCCCCCTGCTCATTGGAGACTCGTCATGGATCGCAACGACATCGACTACACCCCGAAATCGGACGCTCAGCTGCGCCGGATCATGAGGCCGCGGCGCTTCGCGCTGCTGGCTTCCGCGGCCGCGCTGAGCGCGGCGCTGGTCACCGGCGGATATCTGACGCACGAGGTGCCGTCCTTCGCCTCGCCGGCGCACGCCGCCGAGGCGGCGTCACCCTCCGGCGCGCCCGCCGGTTTCGGCGATCTCGTCAGCAAGGTGAAGCCGGCGGTGATTTCGGTGCGGGTCAAGATCGACGAGGACAGCCGCACCACGCCGCTGATCCGCAACGACGACAGCGACGACAACGGCGCTCCGGGGATGAGCGAAGATCAGCTGCGTCCGTTCCTGAAGCAGTTCGGCTTCCGCGGCCAGGACGGCATGCCGAAGCGTCACGAGATGGTCACCGGCGAAGGCTCCGGCTTCTTCATCACCGCCGACGGCTATGCGGTCACCAACAATCACGTCGTCGACCGTGCCAAGTCGGTGCAGGTGACGACTGATGACGGCACTGTCTACACCGCCAAGGTGGTCGGCACCGACAAGAAGACCGACCTCGCGCTGATCAAGGTCGACGGCAAGACCGACTTCACCTACGTGAAATTTGCCGACAAGCCGGCGCGCGTCGGCGACTGGGTGGTCGCGGTCGGCAATCCGTTCGGGCTCGGCGGCACCGTGACGGCCGGCATCGTCTCGGCGCGCGGCCGCGACATCGGCTCGGGCCCCTATGACGACTACGTGCAGATCGATGCGCCGATCAACAAGGGCAATTCCGGCGGCCCGGCGTTCGACACCAGCGGCAACGTCATCGGCGTCAACACCGCGATCTACTCGCCGTCGGGCGGCTCGGTCGGCATCGGCTTCGACATTCCGGCCGCGACCGCCAAGCTGGTCGTTGCGCAGCTCAAGGACAAGGGCAGCGTCACCCGCGGCTGGCTCGGCGTGCAGGTGCAGCCGGTGACGGCGGACATCGCCGACAGCATGGGCCTGAAGCAGGCACGTGGTGCGTTGGTCGACAGCCCGCAGGACGGCAGCCCGGCCGCCAAGGCCGGGATCTCGGCCGGTGACGTGATCACCGCGGTGAACGGCGACGAGATCAAGGACTCGCGGGCCCTCGCGCGCACCATCAGCATGATGGCGCCGGGCACCTCGGTGAAGCTCGACGTGCTGCACAAGGGTGAAGCCAAGACCATGACGCTGACGCTGGCCGAGATGCCGAACGACACTCAGAAGGTGGCGAGCAACGATCAGTCCGGGCAGAGCGAGGGACGGCCTTATCTCGGCGTCCGCGTCGCGCCGGCCGGCGAGGTCGAAGGCTCCGGCCAGAAGGGCGTCGTGGTCACCAGCGTCGATCCGGACGGTCCGGCGGCCGATCGCGGCGTCCGCACCGGCGACGTCATTCTCGACGTCGCGGGCAAGGCGGTCTCCAACTCCGGCGATGTCCGCGAGGCGCTGAAGCAGGCCAGCGAGCACGGCCGCAAGACCGTGCTGATGCGGGTGAAGAGCGCCGATGCGGCGGCCCGCTTCGTCGCGGTGCCGATCGCCAAGGGCTGATCCGGCCCACCACTTTCACGAAGCGAAAGGCGGCCGCGAGGCCGCCTTTCGTGCGTCTGGTCGTCGTCATCCGACATCGACGGAGGCGACCGCGTCGGCCCGCTTGGTCGACGCCGGGTCCCGAAATGGAACTTTTCGTCCGGACCCCACTTGGTCGTTGCCGAATTGATCTGTCGTGGCTCGCTGCCGGTGCCTTGGTCGCGCGACGGCAACGAGGTCGTGTGACCCGACGGGATGGCCATGAACGCGCGTCTTCGCAAACTCTACGACGACCTGTCCGATACGTTCTGGCTGGTGCCGGCGCTGGTGGTGCTGCTCGGCTCGGTCG
The DNA here is from genome assembly GCA_016215605.1 of Rhodopseudomonas palustris. GTDB lineage: Bacteria > Pseudomonadota > Alphaproteobacteria > Rhizobiales > Xanthobacteraceae > Rhodopseudomonas > Rhodopseudomonas palustris_L. The sequence goes on along the minus strand of JACRJB010000044.1, from coordinate 25,859 downwards.
CGGCGTTCGGACTGATCGAGGTCGATCGCAGCGGCAAGGTGCCGGCCTGGCTGCTGGAGAACTGGCTGTACAATGGCGGCGCCACCGGCGCGCGCACTTTGCTCGGCGCGGTGGCGTCGTCGACGATCGGCGTCGCCGGCACGGTGTTCTCGATCACCATCGCGGCCCTGTCGCTGGCGGCGGGCCAGATGGGGCCGCGGCTGCTGCGCAACTTCACGCGCGACCGCGGCAACCAGACGACTCTCGGCATCTTCCTCGGGACGTTCTGCTACGCATTGATCGTGCTCCGCAGCGTTCGCACCGCGGAGGAGGGCGCGTTCGTTCCGCATCTCGCGCTCGGCGTCGGCATCGTCTTGGCGTTCGTCTGCGTCGCGACGCTGGTGTATTTCGTCGACCACATGGCGAGCCGGATCAATGTCGACACCGTGATCGGACTGGTCAGCGACGACGTGCGCAGCGTGATGCGCGGCTTGGCCGACAGCGAGCCGCAGCCGCCGCCACCGCCGCTCGCGCATTGGCGCGACGCCGAGCCGGTGTGCGAGCAACGGCAGGGCTATCTGCATCATCTCGACGAGCACGGGCTCGCGACCTGGGCGTGCGAGCAGCAGGTCGAAATCCTGCTGCTGGTGCGGCCCGGTGACTACATCTTTCCCGGCGCGCCGATCGCGCTGATCAAGCCGCCGTGTGAGGGCGCGGTCGAGGCCGTCCGCGATGCCACCGCGCTCAGTCCCAGCCTCACCTCGTCGGCCGATCTGCGCTTCGCCATCCGCCAGCTCGTCGAAGTCGCAGTGCGCGCGCTGTCGCCCGGCATCAACGATCCGCACACCGCGATCAGCGTCCTCAACCGGCTCGGCGCCGCGCTGTGCGAGATGCAGAAGCTGCCGCTGCGGAGCGGCGTGTCGGTCAGGCAGGGCCGCATCGTGCTGGTGGTCCCCCATGTGCAGTACGACGAACTGGTCGACGGCATGCTGCACATGATCCGGCAGAACGCCGCCGGCAAGCCGTCGGTGCTGATCGCCTTGCTCGAGGTGCTGACCCGGGTGGTTAGCGTCGAGCGCGACCCGCCGCGGGTGTCCAGCCTGCGCAAGCACGCCGATCTGGTGATCGGCGACGCCGAACGCGAAGTCGGCGCGCCGGACGATCTCGCGGACATCCGCACCCGATATCGGGCGTTCATCGACATGGTCGAGCACGGCCCGCTCGGTGCGTTCAAGCTGTAGCGTCGGGGTCAGCTCTCGGTGAGATCGAGAATGCGCTGGCGGCGGCGGCTGGTGGCGGCGTCGATCAGCATCCGCCCGGCCCAACGATACACGTTCCATTCGCGAATCTGCTGGCGCATTGCCCGCATGCGTTCCTGCTGTTCGTGCTCCGGCATCCGCAGCGCGGTGTCGAGCGCGGTCGCCATCTCGTGGACGTGATAGGGGTTGACGATCAGTGCTTCGGAGAGTTCACGAGCCGCGCCGGTGAAGCTCGAGAGCACCAGCACGCCGCGCTCGTCGTCGCGGGCCGCCACGAATTCCTTGGCCACGAGGTTCATGCCGTCGTGCAGGCTGCTGACGACGCAGAGGTCGGCGGCGCGGAACAGCTTGAACACTTCCCGCGGGCTGTGATGTCGGATCAACAGGCTGATCGGTTGGTAGCTGTCGGAGCCGTGCCTCCGGTTGATGTCGTCGGCGAGCGCCACCGCGTCGTCCTGCAGCGTGCTGTAGCTCGACAATTTGCTGCGCGTCGGCGCCGCGACCTGGACGAACACCAGTCGCCCCTTCCATTGCGGCGCGTGGGTGAGAAGATCGTCGACCGCCTTCATGCGGTCGAGAATGCCCTTGGTGTAGTCGAACCGCTCGATCCCGACCGCGATCTTGACATCGGCGGCGAGCCCGAGCTGCTGGCGTACTTCGCTGCGGCAGATCTCGACCGGCGGCTGGCCGTCCAGCGCCGCCGGCGGCCATTCGATCGAGATCGGATAGGCCCGTACCATCGTCTCGTGACCCGAGAGCGTGACGGTGGCGTGCTCGCGGTCGATCCGGCTCTCGACGAAGCGGTCGACGGTCTCGAAGAAATTGTTGCAGTGAAACTGGGTGTGGAAGCCGAGGATCGTCGAGCCGAGCAGGCCGTCGATGATCTGTTCCTTCCACGGACAGATGCTGAAGGTCTCTGCGTTCGGCCATGGAATGTGCCAGAAGGTGATGATCGTCGCCTTCGGCAGCCTTTGGCGGATCATCCGCGGCGCCAGCGCGAAGTGATAGTCCTGCACCAGCACGATCGGATTGTCGGTCTTCGCCTCCTCGACGACCGCGGCGGCGAAGCGCTCGTTGATCTGCCGATAGGCCTTCCAGTCCGACTCCCGGAACGACGGCCGCACGAAGGCGATATGGCACAGCGGCCACATCCCTTCATTGGCGAAGCCGTAGTAGAAGCCGTCCTGTTCCTCGTCGCTGATCCAGATCCGGCGGAGCTTGTAGGACGGGTGATCCGGCGGCACGTCGATCCGGTCGTGGGAGTCGACCGTGTCGCGATCGGCATTGCCGCTGCCGTGCGCGATCCAGGTGCCGCCACAGGCGCGCATCACCGGCTCCAGCGCCGACACCAGGCCGCTCGCCGGAATTTGCACTTCGATGCCGGCTCCGTCGTTGTTGTGGATGTAGGGTTCGCGGTTGGAGACGATCAGAACCTCCGCATCGGGCAGCGTCGAATGCAGCAGTTGCTGCAGCGTGGCCGGCGACCAGTCGATCTGCGTCGAATTGATCGAATGGCGGCCGGTCTCGACCTCGCTCAGCAGCTTCTTGATCTGCAGGTCGATCGCCGTCGCGTCGCGCTTCGGCGTCTGTGCGGCCGCGCCGGAGCGGACGTCGTCCACCGCCCGTCTGAGCGCGTTCATCCAGCCGCGCAGCATCACCACGACGAAGATCGCGGCGCTGCCGGCGATCAGGATCGCCATGCCGACGAGCGCGGCGATCATGAAGCCCTGCGCCTCGCTGGAGCGGACATCGACGAAGCTGAGATCGTGCAGGATGATCAGATAGGATTTGTGCGCCCGCTCGACGACCGGGAAGGCGCCGACCATGACGCGCCGTCCGTCGATCACGATGGCGGAGAAGCTGATGCCTTCCGAGCGTGCGACCTTCTCACAGGAGAACGTCTTCGGCATCAATTTGGTCGGTGCGATCAGGAGGCCCTGATCGCTGCACAATCCGACCGCGAGAATGCGTGGGTCGAGCGCGACCGCCTCGAAGCTGACCGAGAGCTGCACGACGTTGTCGTCGGCCATCGCGCTCGCGACTTGACCCTGAATCGCGTTGTAGACCAGTCGCGATCGCGCCTCGACGTCGCTGCGCGACCATTGCTCGACGAGACGCTTGGAAAACGGTGCGATGGCCAATCCGAGCAGAAGAGTCACGAGAAGCCCGAGACCGAGGTATTTTAGCGCGGCCATGTAGCGCGGCATCGGCCGAAGTTCCCCCATACGATCCGACGCTTGTTTACACCGCGGCGCGCGCCACGTCAGTCCCGAATGACTCCCGCATCTTGGTCGAAGGCGGTTTTGTGCGGTTGGTACGTTGTAGCACGCAGTGCGGGCGAATTGTCGCTGCCCGCGCGGATTCGGAACGCCGCCGTCGTGCGACCGTTACCTCCCCTGAAACATATGAGAAAGAGGGAGACAATGATGAAGATGTCACGCACGCTGCCGGCCATGGCGCTGATCGCCGGCTCGCTCGCCGTCGCGTCGGTCCCGGCTTCGGCAGCGCCGATGATGGCCGGCGCCAAGCCGATCGCTGCGGCGTCCGGTGTCGAACAGGTTCAGTATCGCTACGGCCATCGTGGCTGGCACGGCGGTCCGCGCTACGGCTATCATCGCGGCTACGGTTATCATCGCGGGCACGGTTGGGGTGCCGGCGCGGCCCTTGGTGGTCTGGCGGCGGGCGCGATCATCGGCGGCGCGATCGCCAACAGCCAGGCGCAGGCCCGGTCGAACGATGCGGTCGCGTACTGCTCGCAGCGCTTCAAGTCCTACGACCCGTCGTCGGGCACCTATCTCGGCTATGACGGCAACCGGCACGCCTGTCCGTAACCCGTCGGACTGATCGTACATTTGCAAGCGGCCGCGCGAGTCCATCGCGCGGCCGCTGTCGCTTGTCCCCGCTGCGGTTCTGTAAGTGAATCGCCGGTGCGGGCGCGGCGCCGGCGTCACGAATCTCGCGACAGCCTGGTCGGGTGAAAGTTCCAAATCTGTCGCGCCGCAATGGAACCAGCCGGCGGCTCGTCCGTCTTCACCGATCGAGCCGGCGATCCGGCGGGGGCGGAAGGAGATCGGCATGGCGGCGCACGCGTCATCGAAGACGGTGATCTACGCGGCGCTCGCCGGCAATCTGGCGATCGCGGTCACCAAGCTCGCAGCGGCCGCCTGGACCGGCAGCTCGGTGATGTTGAGCGAAGGCGTGCATTCGCTGGTCGACACCGGCAACGAATTGCTGCTGCTGTACGGTCTGCACCGCGCCGCCAAGCCTGCCGACGAATTGCATCCGTTCGGCTACGGACGGGAATTGTACTTCTGGAGCTTCATCGTCGCGCTTCTGATCTTCTCGATCGGCGCCGGCGTGTCGTTCTACGAAGGCGTCATCCACATTCTGGAGCCGGTGCCGATTTCCGACAGCCGGGTGAGCTACATCGTCCTCGGCCTCGCACTGCTGTTCGAAGGCGGCTCCTGGTACGTCGCGTGGAAGGGGTTTCGCGCGGAATCGCCGGGCCTCGGTCCGGTGCCGGATCTCGATTACATCGACGCCGCGACCCGCAGCAAGGACCCGACGATGTTCATGGTGCTGTTCGAAGACAGCGCGGCGCTGATCGGCATTCTGATTGCGCTCGCCGGCACCTTCGCGTCGGAGCGGCTCGACATGCCGGTGCTCGACGGCGTCGCCTCGATCGGCATTGCGCTACTGCTCGGCGCCACCGGCGCTTTTCTGGCGCGGGAAAGCAAGGGATTGCTGATGGGCGAACCGGCCGGGCCGAAGACGCGCGAGCGGATTCTCGCGATCGCACGGCGGCACGGCGACATCGTCAGCGCCGACAATCTCTACACCGTGCATCTGGCGCCGCGCCAGATTCTGGTGGCGCTGACGCTGGATTTTGCCGCCGACTGTCCGGGGCGGGAGATCGAACGGGATTTCAGCAGGCTGGAGGCCGACATCCGGAAGGCCTGTCCGGACGTGGCGGCTTTGTTCATCAAGCCGCGATTGCGGGCGCAGCCGCCGGCGGCCGCGCCGGCGGACTGATCAGTCGGCGAGGTCTTCGTCGCCGTTCGCGTTGCGGCTGTCGACGAAGTACTTGATCGCCGCGATCAGCACCACGAAGGTCGCGATCCAGACGATCCGCGCGCCGTAGCGGTCGTGCGGGCCGGAGATGATGCCGCAGATCATGGCGTTGCCGAGCAGCGCGGTGGCGACGAAGCCGGCGAGCAGCGAGACGTCGTCGAGCTCGCGCCGCGCCAGCGCGCGGCCCAGGATCACCAGCAGCAGCGCCATCGAGCCCAGCGCCACCGGCACGTGCACCCAGTTCACCGCGTTGAAATTGATGTCCCAATGCTGCTGCCGCGCCGCGCGCATCGCCGCGACCTGGTTCGGCATGTAGCGCTCGATGATGCCGTAAGTGTGCGGAATCCAGCCGTTGGTGCCTTCGCCGGTGCCGACATGCACGAGCTGGTCCCAGGTCGCCTTGGCGGCGGCCGTCGCCTGCATCCACGGATAGGCCTTCAGCGCCTCCCGCGAGATGAATTCCATCTCGTCGCTCAGCCCCTCGAAGCGGCCGAGCTTGTCGAACATGTTGTTGCCGCCCCACAGGAAGTCGTCGCCGGTCGGCGGCAGTTCATTCTTGTAGGGGCAGAGCTTGAGCTTCACCGCGCCGCAATGATCGTCGAGATAGCGCTTGACGATGCCGTCCTGCAGCATCCGGCCGAACGCGACGCTGGAGCCGCCCGGGGTCCAGGCCACGGTGCCGGACAGCGCGAAATTGGTGGCGAGCAGCAGCAGCGAGCCGGCGACCACGGTCATGCTGCCCTGGGCGAGCCCGACCGCCGACAGCCGTCCGCGCAGGAACGGCAGCAGCAGCCAGCCGGCGACGCACAGCCCGGTCAGCACCCCGACCGTGGCGCTGTGGGTTGCGGCGGCGAAGGTGGTGAACACGAACAGCGCCAGCTTCTCGATGCCGGAAGTGCGGTCGCGGCAGGCCACCAGCAGGAACAGCGTCAGCACCGACAGGCCGGCGAAGATGTCGGTCAGCAGCATGCTGGTGATCCACGGCAGCGCCGTGGTCGCGACCAGCGCGACGCCGATCGCCGCCAGCCGGAACGGCCGGGTGATGCCGAACACGCGCAGCGTCAGCTGCAGGATCCACAGCGTGACGATCGCCTGAAATCCGAGATTGATCCAGAACTGCGAGGTCTCGCCGAAATGCAGATAGATGCCGTAGGTCGTCGACCGGCTCGGGACCAGATAGCCCTCGTACCAGCGCGCCAGATAGCCGCCGGTGTCGTATTGGAGCAGCGGGTAGCCGTTCCACAACGCGGGCGCCAGTAGCAGCAGCGGCAGCGCGAACATCGCGATCCGTGCCGACATCGATCGGCGCGACTGGGGGGCGAGAACCTTGGCTTGCGCGGAAGTGTCCATGTCGAGGGTCTTGTCAGCCGTTGGTTGCTGCGATCGCTCGGCTCGATATGGCGGACAGGTCGTCGCCGCGCGGCTGCGGGCTCCTGACGTGCAGCACCATACTTTTTCCCGCCGATCTCACAAGTCGAGACCTGATCAGCGGGCTGGCCGTCCGGCCGGCATCCTTCTTTGAAGGGGGTTACGGGGGTCTAATCGCTTGGAATTACGGTCGCTTTGTGTCCGGTTCGATCGCCCGCCGAGGCCGTCGGTCGACGCACCCTGAGCCGGACGGGCGACCATAAAGGTCTGATCATGAACGAAGGCTGACTATCCAGACCTGGGGCCGTCCCCTGTGTTTCTGGATCGAATCCTCTCCACCCGCACCGTCATTCCGGGGCGCGAGCGCAGCTCGCGAACCCGGAATCTCGATGTGGTGTGGGCAGCGTTGCAACAATTTCTGGATTCCGGGTTCGCCTGCAAGTGCAGGCGCCCCGGAATGACCGGGGGGAAGAGGTGGGTGCTCTCGAACTCAGAGAGGGCTATATTCCGCCGTATGGCCCCGGTATCCGGGGTCGGCCGCGGAGTGGAACAACCGGATGAAGATCAAGACCAAGCCGTTTCGTGTCTCGGAAGGCACCAAAGTCGATCTCGGCGAGTGGCCGACCCTGGTCGATCCATTCTACGAATCCAAGGAGAACTACCAGGAAATGCTGCGCGGCCAGGTCGCGCGATTGGCCGAACAACAGAAGCTGCTCTACGCCAGCAACCGCCACGCCATCCTGTTGATCTTCCAGGCGATGGACGCGGCCGGCAAGGACGGCGTGATTCAGCACGTGATGTCCGGCGTCAATCCGCAGGGCTGCCAGGTGTTCAGTTTCAAACACCCCAGCGCGACCGAGCTGCAGCACGACTTCCTGTGGCGGACCACTCGCGATCTGCCGGAGCGCGGCCGGATCGGCATCTTCAACCGCTCCTACTACGAGGAGGTGCTGATCGTCCGCGTCCATCCCAACATCCTGCAGAGCGAGGCGGTGCCGAACGGGCCGGCCGGCAAGAAGTTCTGGGAGAAGCGCTACCGTTCGATCCGCGATCTCGAGCAGCATCTGCACGCCAACGGCACGCGGATCGTCAAATTCTTCTTGCATCTGTCGAAGGACGAACAGCGCAAGCGCTTTCTGTCGCGGATCGACGAGCCGGACAAGAACTGGAAGTTCAGCTCGGCCGATATCGAGGAGCGCAAATACTGGGACGACTACATGGAGGCCTATGCGAAGTGCCTCAGCGAAACCAGCTCCGACGACGCGCCGTGGTATGTCGTTCCGGCCGACGACAAGCAGAACACCCGGCTGATCGTATCGCAGGCCATTCTGGAAACGATGGAAGAGCTGAAGATGTCCTATCCCGAGACCTCGCCGGCGCGGCGAAAGGAGCTCTTGAAATTGCGGCGTCAGCTGACGAAGTAGGCTGCCGCATCGGTCGTCCCGCCGCCTCCGGTGTGTCCCGCGTGCATTGATCGATGGTCGAGCGCGCCGGTCATGGCCATGACACATCAGCCGGGTTAGGGAGACGCCATGACGCTGCAAGGTAAAAAAGGGCTGGTGGTCGGGATCGCCAACGCGGACAGCATCGCGTTTGGCTGCGCGCGGGCGTTTCGCGACGCCGGCGCCGATCTCGCCGTCACCTACCTCAACGACAAGGCCAGGCCCCATGTCGGTCCGCTGGCGGAGCAGTTGCAGAGCCCGATCGTGGTGCCGTGCGACGTGCGCGAGCCGGGGCAGCTCGAGGCGGTGTTCGCGCAGATCGGCGAGCGCTGGGGCCGGCTCGATTTCCTGCTGCATTCGATCGCCTTCGCCCCGAAGGAAGACCTGCACGGCCGGGTGGTCGATTGTTCGCAGGCCGGCTTCGCGATGGCGATGGACGTGTCCTGCCACTCCTTCATCCGGATGGCGAAGCTCGCCGAGCCGCTGATGCCGGACGGCGGCTGCCTGCTCACCGTCTCGTTCTACGGCTCGGAGAAGGTGGTCGAAGACTACAATCTGATGGGCCCGGTGAAGGCCGCGCTGGAAAGCTCGGTGCGCTACATGGCGGCCGAGCTGGCACCGAAGCAGATCCGCGTCCACGCGCTGTCGCCGGGGCCGCTGAAGACCCGGGCAGCGTCCGGCATCGGCCATTTCGACGAGCTGATGGAGCGCACCCGCGCCCGCGCGCCGGCGCACAATCTCGTCAGCATCGAGGACGTCGGCAACGTCGCGGCCTTCCTGGTCGGCGACGGCGCCAGCGCGCTGACCGGCAACATCGAATACATCGACGCCGGCTATCACGTCGTCGGATGATCCGCCGGCTGGAGAATTCCATGGAGCAGATCCAGAACCGCACCTTCGACGAGATCGCGGTGGGCGACACCGCGAGCCTGGTGCGGACGCTGACCTATCGCGACATCGAGGTGTTCGCGGTGATGTCGGGCGACGTCAATCCGATGCATGTCGACGCCGCCTTCGCCAAGAGCGATCACTTCCACCAGGTGGTGGCGCACGGCATGTGGGGCGGATCGCTGATCTCGACGCTGCTCGGCACGCAACTGCCGGGGCCCGGCACGATCTATCTCGACCAGTCGCTGCGCTTCGTCCGCCCGGTGCTGCTCGGCGACACCGTCACTGTCTCCGTCAAGGTGAAGGAGAAGAACGACGCGAAGAAGCGGCTGCTGCTGGATTGCCGCGCCACCAATCAGAACGGCGAGGAGGTGATCGTCGGCCTCGCCGAAGTGATCGCTCCAGTCGAGAAGATCTCGCGCCCGCGCGTGCATTTGCCGGAGATCGATCTGCACCCGGCGGCGCGGCGCTACGAACGGCTGATCGAGATGACGCAGGGGTTGGAGCCGCTGCGCGTCGCGGTGGTGCATCCGGTCGATCCGCCGTCGCTGCTCGGCGCCGTCGAAGCGGCGCGCGCCGGGCTGATCGTGCCGGTGCTGGTCGGCCCCGACGCCAAGATCCGCGCCGCCGCCGCTCAGGCCGAGGTCGACATCGCGGGCTTTGAACTCGTCGCCACCGAGCACAGCGACGCCGCGGCGGCGGCCGCGGTGGCGCTGGCGCGCGCCGGCAAGGTCGAATCGCTGATGAAGGGCGCGCTGCACACCGACGAACTGATGCGCGCGGTGGTCGATCCGGTGCGCGGATTGCGGACTGCGCGCCGCATCAGCCACGTCTATGCGATCGACGCGCCGGACTATCCGCGGGCGCTGCTGGTCACCGACGCCGCGATCAACATCTATCCGACACTGACCGACAAGCGCGACATCATTCAGAACGCGATCGATCTGGCGCACGCGCTCGGCATCGGCCAGCCGCGGGTGGCGATCCTGTCGGCGGTCGAGACCGTCACCGAAAGCATCCGCTCGACGCTCGACGCCGCGGCGCTGTGCAAGATGGCCGAGCGCGGCCAGATCACCGGCGGCATCCTCGACGGGCCGCTGGCGTTCGACAACGCGGTGTCGGCCGAAGCCGCCAAGACCAAGGGCATCGTCTCGCCGGTCGCCGGCCGCGCCGACATCTTCGTGGTGCCCGACCTCGAGGCCGGCAACATGCTGGCCAAGCAGCTCGAATATCTGGCGCGCGCGCATGTCGCCGGCATCGTGCTCGGCGCCCGCGTGCCGATCATCCTCACCAGCCGCGCCGACAAGACCTTGGCCCGGCTCGGCTCCTGCGCGATCGCGCTGCTGGTCGCGCGGCACCGGACGGCGGCGCTGCCCAGCGTGTCGGCCGGAGGCGCCGCATGAGCGAAATGCTGCTGGTGCTGAACGCCGGCTCCTCCAGCGTCAAATTCGCGCTGTACGAGGCGCACACCGAACCGACCGCCGGACATCTGATCTGCGAGGGCGGCATCGGCAGCATCGGCCATCGCCCGCATTTCAAGGTGGTGGACCGCGAGGGCGGGGTGGTGCACGACGCCTATCTGGCCGAGGGCGCCGGCCATGACGACGCGATCGCCACCCTGATCGGCTGGATCGAGCAACGCTTCCCCGACCAGCGCCTCGCCGCGGTCGGGCATCGCGTCGTGCACGGCGGCGATCTGTTCGATGCGCAGGTGCAGATCGATCCGGATGTGGTGGCGAAGCTGCGCCGCTTCACCACGCTGGCACCGTTGCATCAGCCCCACAACATCGCGGCGATCGAAGCGCTGGCGAAGCTGCACCCGGCGCTGCCGCAGGTCGCCTGTTTCGACACCGCCTTTCATCACCGGCTTCCGCAACTGGCGACCTGGTACGCGCTGCCGCGCCAGCTCACGGAGGAGGGCGTGCGGCGCTACGGCTTTCACGGCATCTCTTACGAATACATCGCCAGCCGGCTGCCCGACGTGGCCGGACCGGCGGTCGCGGACGGCCGCGTAGTGGTGGCGCATCTCGGCGCCGGCGCCAGCATGTGCGCGATGCGGGCGCGCAGCAGCGTCGCGACCACGATGGGCTTCACCGCGCTCGACGGCCTGATGATGGGCAGCCGCACCGGCGTGCTCGATCCCGGCGTGGTGCTGTATCTGCTGCAACAGAAGGGCATGACGCCCGATGCGATCAGCGACTTGCTGTATCGCCGCTCCGGCCTGCTCGGCGTCTCCGGCATCAGCGACGACATGCGCACGCTGCTGGCGAGCGACGATCCGCATGCGGAAGAAGCGATCGCGCTGTTCGTCTATCGCATCGGCCGCGAACTCGGCTCGCTCGCCGCCGCGCTCGGCGGCCTCGATGCGCTGGTGTTCACCGGCGGGATCGGCGAGCACGCCGCGGAAATCCGCCGCCGGGTGTGCGTGCAGGCGGAATGGCTCGGCGTCACGCTCGACGCCGCCGCCAACACGCAGCTCGAGGGCGCGGGGCGCATCAGCATCGCCGACAGCACGGCGTCCGCCTGGGTGATCCCGACCGACGAAGACCTGATGATCGCCCGCCATGTCTGGCGGCTGGTCGATGGCGGCCGGACGGCTTGGAGCGGTTCATCGCTTGATTGAAACGATCCGACCTTGCCGAAAGCACTGAGTCCTCATCCTGAGGAGCCCGGCAAAGCCGGGCGTCTCGAAGGATGGGGCAACGCAGTGCTTGCGGCGCATGGTTCGAGACGGCGCTACGCGCCTCCTCACCATGAGGTTGTGCGTGTGGCAGGCGTTTCGGATCTTCAGCTCTGATTTGATCAGAAGCTGAATTGCTGTAGTCGGGCCTTCGGATCAGGCCTGGACCAGGGGCTGTGATCGTTCGGTCGCCGATCCGCCGCTGTCCGGGCCGGCCGGCAGCGCGGGTGCCAGCGGACCGGCGTCGCGCGTGCCCGGCATCGCGTCGGCGGTCGGCCGTCCGGACCGGTTGCGCTTCATCGCATACAGCGCGGCGTCGGCTTTGCCGAGCAACTCGTCCAGACGGACGCCGTCGTTCGGCGCGCGCGCGGCGCCGACGCTGGCGCCGAGCCTGATGGTGTGTCCGTCGATCGCGTAGGGGGCGCACAGCGCCTCCATGATCCGGCCGCACAGCCGTTCGACGTCGCCGGCGCCGGTCACATCGGCCTGAATCACGATGAATTCGTCGCCACCGATCCGTGCGGCGAGATCGCCGTCCCGCAGCAGATGCGTCAGCCGCGCGGCGACGACCCGGAGCAGTTCGTCGCCTGCCGCGTGACCGAACCGGTCGTTGGCTTCCTTGAAGAAGTCGAGGTCGACGCTGATCACCGCGAAGCCTTCGCCGTGCCGCTGCAGCCGGTCCGCCGCTTCGTCGAAATGCTCGGCGAGGCGCAGCCGGTTCGGCAATTTGGTGAGCACGTCGGCGCGCGCCAGATGCGCCGCCTCGGCGCGCAGCGTCAGTTGCTCACGGGTGGTGTCGTGGATGTAGACGATCAGCTCGAAGGCGCCGAAGAAGAAGATCAGGAACAGCAGCGCCTGGGCGGCGTGCATCAGATCGAAATTCCACAGCGCCGCGCTCACCGCCGGGATCACTGACACGCCGAGGCTGGCCTTGACGATCCACGGCCGGATCGAAAACCGTGTCGTCGTTCCGGCGCAGTAGCCGAACACGAGTCCGCCGGCGACCATGTGGGCGGTCAGGTCGGGCAGCAGAAAACAGCGCACCGCGAAGGCGCCGACGCAGACGCCGGTCGACACCACACCGATGGCGAGGCGCCGTTCCCACACTTCGGCGGAGGGAAGATCGAGCGGGCGCCGCTGAAACGTGCGGTCGAACGCGACGCACAGCATCAGCCGTCCGACCGTCACCAGCATGCCGACAATGCCGATCACCGGGGCGATCGGATCGCCGGTCTGCCGTCCGACGGCCAGTCCGACCATCAGGATGGCGGCGCCGACGACGACGATCGGCCAGCGCGCGGTGAACAGCAGCCGGACCAATTCGATGTAGACGGTGCTCGCGATGTTGGCTTTCGACGTCATCGTGATCCCGAGGCGGCGCCGCGTCCCGATCCGACGAGCCCAGCGCGGTTGCTCAATACCTGTTGGGAGTGAGACCTATTCGACGAAAGCTGAATCCCCGGTGAAGTCCCGGCCCGGCCGCGGCGACTGGTGAATCCCCGATTAAGCCGATGCCGCCAATTTGCGGCCTCACGAATCCGACGGGCCAGCCGCTTCGTTGCCGGCCGCCCGCAGCTTGAAATGGCCGTAGCAGGACGCGATCGGCTTCGCGGGATCGGTCTGGTAGGCCTGAGCCTCGAACGCGACGACGCGGCGGCCCTGCTTGACGATCGAGACCCGAGCATAGGTGTCGAGCGGACGTCCCGAGCGCAGATAGTTCACCGTCAGCCCGATCGGTTTCGGCGCGGTGGCGAGGCCGATCTCGCGGTGAACGCTGACGATCGCCGCGGTCTCGAGAAACGCGCCGATCACGCCGCCATGCAGCGCCGGCAGAATCGGATTGCCGACCAGCTTGGGGTCGTACGGCATCACCGGCTGCGCGCCGGCGTCGATGCGGATGCCGAGAAAGCGCGCATAGGGGCTGATCGCGAGCAGCCCGTCGGCGCCGTCGGGCTCGTCCGGCGCCACCAGCGGCGGCGGCGTGTCGAAGCTCACCTTCGGCGTCTGCCGCAGCATGTCGGTGCGGTTGGCGCCGATCATGAACATCGCGGTGGCGCTGGCGATCGGATCGGCTTCGGAGTCCTGATAGGCGGTGGCGCGCACGAAGGCGATCGAGCGGGTGACGTGATAGCAATGCGCGTGCGCGCGGATCGCCTGGCCGGGCGTCGCCGGCCGCAGATAGTCGATCCGCAGGTCGAGCGTGGCGATCGCCGGGGTGCTCGGCAGCGCGAGCTGCACCGCCATGCCGCAGCTCTCGTCGAGCATCGCGGTGACGACGCCGCCGTGGATCACGCCGGTGCGGGTGTCGCCGACGAAAACCGGGTGATACGGCAGGCTGCTCCACGCCTGCTCCGGCTCGAACCGGTCGAGCTGCAGGCCGATGATGCCGCCATGGATCGAACGGCGGAGCTGGATCATGCGCGCCTTGTCCTCGAAGGACATCGCGTCAGCGTGGGTCGGTTGTTCGGACATCGTGGCGGCCTTCTAGCAAGTCGGGCGCATGGCGGGAAGCGATCCCGTCGCGCGTCTCCCATGCCGCGGTCTGCAGGCTTTGTTTACGATATCGTGCGACGATTCTGCGTCAGTGTGGCGTGGAGTTGTCCGGTGCGTACAATCCGATTTCTGGTTCCCCTGGTTGCAGGTCTGGTGACGGCGACGGCGGCGATGGCCGCGGACTATTCGCCCGCGCCCTACCGGCCTGCCTACCGGTCCGCGCCGGTCACCTATGTGGCTCCGCGCCCGATCGGAATTCCGCAGGCACCGCCGGTGATCTGGGTCGAAGCTCCGCCGCAATACGTCCAGCATCTGGTGCCGACCGGCATCTGCGGCGGTTGCGGGCCGCAATATCGCCCGGTCGGCGAATGGCGCCGGACGCCGCCGCCGGCGTTCTGGGATTCGATCTACCGCGATTACGCCTACTGATCGCCGGTCCCGTTCCCCGTCCCGACGATCGCTGCAGGCGAACGCCCGGAATCGCGCTATAGCTGCGGCGAGGGCGCGGCGATTCCTTCCCGCGTCTAGGCGATGCCGTGAGGGCGCGGGGGCTTGGATATGGGTGCGGTGATCTTCGTCTTGGCGCTGCTGTTCGGCGCGCCGGCCTTCGCGGCCGAGGTGATCGTCAAGGACGCGGCGACGCTGCAGCTCGGCGGAGTCACCTATCGGCTGGAGGGCATCGATGCGCCTGAGCTCGACCAGCGTTGCCTCTCCGAGTTCGCCGACCCCGCAGCCTGTGGGGTCGAAGCGCGCGACGCCGCGGTGAAGCTGATCGGCGGCCGCAACGTGACCTGCCGCGATCTCGGGCTCGACCCCGTGTTCAAGGGCCGCCGGATCGGCGCCTGCACGATCGCCGGCGACGGCCTCGGCCTGAGCCAGCGTCTGGTGCAGGCCGGCCTGGCACTGAATGCCGATGCCAAAGGCCGCTTCGCCGCCGACGAAGCCAAGGCGAAAAGCGAGCGTACGGCGCTGTGGAAGGGCTGCTTCGTCGCGCCGCAAGGCTTCCGGCAATGGGACAAGACCGCGCCGCTGCTGGGCGCCGCCTGCCGCGACGACCGCAAGGCCGCGACCCTCGACGTGCTGTTTCCGGAGATGCCGGCGAGGCCGGACGGCTGCACCATCAAGGGCAAGCTCGCCAAGCGCGCCCGCATCACCGGCAATGTCGGCGTCTATCAGCTGCCGGGTTGCCCGAGCTACGCCAGCCTGATCAAGCCGACCCGCTGGTTCTGTTCGGAAGACGACGCGCGCGCCGCCGGATTCCGCAAGGCCTACAACTGCCGGATCGGCGCCAAGCGCTGACGCGCGCGCCGACGACCAGCGGGTCGTCCACATCCACAAACCGTCATGGCCGGGCTCGTCCCCGCATCCACGTCTTGTTTCTCGACATGCGATAAAGACGTGAATGCCCGGCACAAGGCCGGGCATAGCGACCAGGTGAGAGAGTTCAGTGCGACGGCACGTCGGGCCGCTACTCGCCCGACACCAGCTTGATCCGCGGCGGCGTTGCCTTGGCGACCAGGCTGCGATACGCCGCGAGATAATCGAGCGCCATCCGCCGCGCGGTGAAACGCTTCTCGAACCGGCCGCGAATCGCCGAGCGATCGAGATCCTCGAGCTGATGCACCGCGGCGACCGCACTGGTTTCGTCTTCGACGATGAAGCCGGTCAGCCCGCTTTCGATGATCTCCGGAACCGAGCCGCGGTTGTAGGCGATCACCGGCGCGCCGCACGCCATCGATTCGATCATCACCAGCCCGAACGGCTCCGGCCAGTCCAGCGGCAGCAGCAGACCCAGCGCGCCGCTGAGGAATTCCGACTTCTGATGATCGCCGATCTCGCCGATGAATTCGATCAGCGGATGATGCAGCATCGGCTCGATCACCTGATCGAAATAGTCCTGATCGGCGCGGTCGACCTTGGCGGCGATCTTGAGCGGGATGTCGGCGCGGATCGCGATCCGGATCGCGCGGTCGACGCCCTTCTCCGGCGCGATCCGGCCGAGCACGGCGAGATAGTCCGGCTTGCGGACCAGCGGCGTCAGCAGGTCGGCCGGCAGGCCGTGATGGATGGTGCTCACCCAGTTCGCCTTCGGCACCGGGCGCCGCTGCGCATCCGAGATCGAGACCACCGGGACGTCCGCGAAGGTGGAGAACACCGGCTGATGTTCGGGCAGGTCGAGCCGGCCGTGCAGCGTGGTCAGAAACGGAGTCGGCTGACGATGAAACAACGACCACGGGTAGTAGTCGAGATGGAAGTGGATCAGATCGAATTCTTCGTTGTCACAACGTCGTCGGACTTGCTCCAGCATCACCATGTGCAGCGCGTTGGGATCGCGGACCGCGCCGTCGAGCCGCAACGCGCGCGGCCAGGTGGCTTGCAGTTTGGCCGACGTCGTCGAATCGCCGCTGGCGAACAGCGTCACGTCGTGTCCGAGCGCGACCAGCTCTTCGGTCAACCAGTGCACGACACGTTCGGTGCCGCCGTAAAGTTTCGGGGGAATGGCCTCGGTGAGAGGAGCGACCTGCGCGATGCGCATCGATGAGTCTCCTGTGTTGATGTGAAACGTGGGCGTCAATCGAATGGCACCGGCATTGCCGCGACGAGGAACGATCCCGCAGATGCGAAGTTCCTCAGGAACAACCTGCTTCTTCCACGTTCCCGTCTCGTTGGTGCCACATCCCGATGTCCTGTTGCGCTACCACTCGACGGAACAAGGCGGCGGTCGCTCGCGTAGTGATCTATCGCTCGTGACCTTGGCGAAGATGCGTTGCGGAGGCGGACTTTTGATGGACTCTCTTTCAGGCTATTCGCGTCGTCCCTTTGCCTTCATTTTGCGCTACGTGCGCCAAAGACCGGGCACACATCTGGTGATTCTCGGGTGTGTTCTGTTGGCAGTTGCCTGTTCTGTCGGCACGCAATACGGCGTTAAGTATCTGGTCGATGGTCTGAGTGGCGGAAGATCCGGTCCGGTCTGGGTCGGCTTCATCTTCCTCGTGTCGCTGATCGCCGCCGACAATCTGCTGTGGCGCGTCGCGAGTTGGGTCGCCAGCTTCACCTTCCCGGGCGTCACCGCCGATCTACGGCGGGATATGTTCAGGCATCTGACCTGCCATGCGCCGAGCTACTTCTCCGATCGTTTGCCAGGGATGCTGTCGAGCCGAATCACCGCCACCTCGAACGCCGTGTTCACCATCGAGAACATGTTCGTCTGGAACGTGCTGCCGCCGTTCGTGGCCACATTCCTGGCGATCGCGCTGATCTCCAGCGTCAGCGTGAACATGGCGCTGGCGCTGTCGGTCGCCGCCGCGCTGCTGATGGCGCTGGTGTTCAAGCTCGCCGCCGACGGCAAGCCGCTGCACGACGAATTCGCCGACAAGGCCGCCACGGTCGACGGCGAAATGGTCGACGTCATCAACAACATGCCGCTGGTCCGCGCGTTCTGCGGGCTCGGCTACGAACACGCAAGGTTCGAGAACACCGTCAACCTCGAGGTCAATGCGCGCGGCCGCAGCCTGCGCTATCTTGAGCGGCTGCGCCTGCTGCACGCGGTGATCACCGTGATCCTGACGGTGGCGCTGCTGGCCTGGGCGATTCAATTGTGGCAGCGCGGCGGCGCGTCGACCGGCGACGTGGTGCTGATCTGCACGCTCGGCCTGTCGATCCTGCACGCGACCCGCGATCTCGCGGTGGCGCTGGTGGACGTGACTCAGCACGTGGCGCGCCTGTCGGAGGCGGTCGCGACCCTGCTGGTTCCGCACGAACTCAGCGATCATCCCGACGCCGAGCCGCTGGTGCGGGCGGGAGCGGCAATCTCGTTCAACAATGTCAGCTTCCAGTATCCGGGCGGATCGAAGGTGTTCGATCGGTTCACGCTGCGGCTCAACGCCGGCGAGCGCGTCGGGTTAGTGGGCGCTTCGGGCGGCGGCAAGTCAACGCTGTTCGTGTTGCTGCAGCGGTTCTACGACGTCGGCAGCGGCAGCATCACCATCGACGGCCAGGACATCGCGCGCGTCACCCAGCACAGCCTGCGCGACGCCATCTCCGTGGTGCCGCAGGACATTTCGCTGTTCCAGCGCTCGATCCGCGACAACATCCGCTACGGCCGCCCCAACGCCACCGACGAAGAAGTGCTGCGCGCGGCGATCGCGGCGCGATGCGATTTCGTCGAAACGCTGCCCGAAGGGCTCGACACGATGGTCGGCGACCGCGGCGTCAAGCTGTCCGGCGGCCAGCGGCAACGTCTCGCGATCGCCCGCGCCTTCCTGAAAGATGCGCCGATCCTGCTGCTCGACGAAGCCACCGCCGCGCTGGATTCGGAATCGGAGGAAGCCATCAGAGAAGCATTGGCGCGCCTGATGCACGGGCGTACCGTGATCGCGATCGCGCACCGTCTGGCCACGCTGCGCAATTTCGATCGCGTGGTTCTGCTGCAAGGCGGCAGGATCATCGAGGAAGGACCGCCGGATCGGCTGATGCAGGGCCAGGGCCCGTATCGTGAGCTCGTGGCGCGTGAGATCAGCCGCCTCGCGACGCACGCCGCGTGAGTTCATCTGTTAGCGTCCGCGTGTCTGCGTCCGCGTCACGGCCGGTTCGGCCGTGACATCAGCAAGCCGATGAGGTCGATGGATGCTCACTCCTGTCATGTCGCAGCCCGTCACCGCCGAGGACGCCGGGCCGATCGCCGAATCGCCGTTCTACATCGCGATGGTCGGGCAGGCGGCGCGGCCGCGCACCGTGCTGAAGCATGACGACACCTTCCTGGTGATCGACAGCCACGGCGACGTGGGCGCGGCGGTGGGCACCGACGGGCTGTTCAATTCCGACACGCGCTATCTGGCGAAGCTGCAATTGCAGATCGCCGACGTTCAGCCGCTGCTGCTCGGTTCCAATCTGCGCGACGACAATTCGGCGCTGACCGTCGATCTGACCAATCCGGACATCTATCGCGACGGCCGGCTGGCGCTGGCCAAGGATCTGCTGCACATCGTGCGCACGATCTTCCTGTGGCGCGGCACGGCGTTTCAGCGGATCGGCCTGCAGAACCACGGCGATGCCGAAGCCAGTTTCGATCTGACGCTCGACTTCGACAACGACTTCGCCGATCTGTTCGAGGTGCGCGGCAGCGTGCGGCCGAAGCGCGGCGAAGTTCTCAGCCGTCGTGCGTCGCCGTCCGACGTCACGTTCGATTATCGCGGCCTCGACGGCGCGACCCGCAGCACAACGGTGAAGTTCGACCCCGCCCCGGCGCAGTTGAAGGCCGGCCGCGCGGTGTATCAGATCACGCTCGCGCCGCAGCAGACCGCGTCGGTGTTCGTCGCCGTGAGCTGCAACAAGCCGCAGGCGCAGAAGCTGCTGCCGTTCTTCCGCAGCCTGCTGGCGCATCGCCGCGAGATGCGGGAGACCACCGCCGGCGCCACCACGATCGAGACCTCGAACGACATTTTCAACGAGGTGCTGTGCCGCGCGATGGCCGACCTCAACATCCTGATGACGGAGACGCCGCAGGGCCGCTATCCGTATGCGGGCATTCCCTGGTACTCGACCACGTTCGGCCGCGACGGGCTGATCACCGCGCTGCAGATGCTGTGGATCGATCCGCGCGTCGCCCGCGGCGTGCTGCGCCGGCTCGCGGCGCATCAGGCGACCAGCGTCGATCCGCTGAACGACGCCGAGCCCGGCAAGATCCTGCACGAGATGCGCGGCGGCGAGATGGCGGCGCTGCGCGAAGTGCCGTTCGCGCAATATTACGGCAGCGTGGATTCGACGCCGCTGTTCGTGATGCTCGCCGGCCTCTATGTCGAGCGCACCGGCGACGACGCCACGCTGAAGGAGTTGTGGCCGGCGATCGAGCGCGCGCTGGGCTGGATTGACGGCCCCGGCGATCCCGATCGCGACGGCTTCGTCGAATATCAGCGCGCCACCGAGCAGGGCCTGCAGAATCAAGGCTGGAAGGATTCGTACGACGCGATCTTCCACGCCGACGGCAAGCTCGCCGAGGGGCACATCGCGCTCGCCGAAGTGCAGGGCTATGTGTTCGCCGGCAAGCGGCTCGCGGCGGTCTGCGCCCGCAGGCTCGGCCTGATCGCGCGCGCCGAACAGCTCGAGGAGCAGGCCGACAAGCTGGCGTCGCAGTTCGAGCGCTCGTTCTGGTGCGAGGAGCTCGGCACCTATGCGCTCGCGCTCGACGGCGCCAAGCGGCCGTGCAAGGTGCGCAGTTCGAATGCCGGGCAGTTGCTGTTCACCGGCATCGTCCGGGCCGATCGCGCGCGGCTGGTCGCGACCGATCTGATGCGGCCGCATTTCTTCTCCGGCTGGGGCATCCGCACCATCGCCTGCGGCGAGGCGCGCTACAATCCGATGTCGTACCACAACGGCTCGATCTGGCCGCACGATAACGCGCTGATCGCGCTCGGTCTGGCGCGCTACGGCTTCAAGGCCGCGGTCGAGAACGTGTTCAAGGGGCTGTTCGACGCCGTCACCTACATGGAGCTGCGGCGGCTGCCGGAACTGTTCTGCGGCTTCCAGCGCGAACGTCGCCGCGGCCCGACACTGTATCCGGTCGCCTGCGCGCCGCAGGCCTGGGCCAGCGCGACGGCGTTCACGCTGCTCGAGGCCGCACTCGGCGTGCAGTTCAACGCCGACCGCCGCGAGATCCGCCTGGTCAATCCGCGGTTGCCGGCTTTTCTGAGCGAGGTGGTGCTGCGCGATCTGCGGCTCGGCGAGTCCAGCGTCGATCTGCGAATTCGCCGGCACGGCGAGGGCGTCTCGATGGAGGTGATCCGCACCGACGGACGCATTCAGGTTTCGATCGTGCTGGCGCGCTGAAGCGCGGCAGTTCGCTCAGGCGCCCGGCGCGCCATCGTGGAGAGGCTCGATGCACATCCGGTTCAGTACTGCGTTCGCCGTCGTGGTGATCACCAGCGTCGTCTCCGCGGGGCTGCGCGCCGATCCGGCCGATCCGCCCAAACCGGCGGAGCCTGCCGCCAAGGCGGAACCGGTCAAGCCGGCCGCGCCGGCGAAGGCCGATCCGCCGTCGGTGACGGTGATCAGCTCGGACGATGCCCGCGGCGTGCTCGGCCGCGAGGTGCGCAGCGCGGCCGACGAGGACATGGGCCGGATCGTCGACATTGTGGTCGACAGGGACGGCAAGCCGCGCGCCGCGGTGATCGATTTCGGCGGCTTTCTCGGTGTCGGCAGCCGCAAGATCGCGGTCGACTGGGCGGCGCTGAAGTTCAGCACCGTCGCCAAGAAGGAGGACAAGGTGACGCTGGCGCTGACTCGCGATCAGGTCCGCGCCGCGCCTGAATACAAGGACGATCAGCTCGTCGTGGTGCTCGGCGCCTCGGGCAAGCTGTCGCCGCTCGAGTTCGGCCCGGAGAAGTAGTCTGAGCGCGCCGCTTCCCCTTGGCAACGGCCCGCCCGACCTGAACAACGGCGCGATCGGCCCTGCCGCGCCGCCGCGCACGCCGTCGCGGCAGAGTCAGCGCGGGCTCGACTGGTTCATCTTCTTTCTCGCCGACGTGCAGACCGGCTTCGGTCCGTTCATCGCGGTGTATCTCACCACCCAGAAATGGACCCAGGTCGAGATCGGCCTGGTGCTGTCGATCGGCGGCATCATTTCGCTGATCGGCCAGATGCCCGGCGGCGCGATCGTCGACGCCGCCCGCGATGAACGCAAGGTGGCCGGTGTCGCCGTCGCGGCGATCGGCGTCGCGGCGCTCGCCTATGCGGCGATGCCGATCTTTCCGGTGGTGATGCTGGCCGCGACGCTGCACGCCGCGGCGAGCTGCGTGCTCGGCCCGTCGATCGCGGCGATCAGCCTCGGGCTGGTCGGCCGCACTGCGATCGGCGTACGGCTCGGCCGCAACGCGCGCTGCGCCTCGCTGGGCAACGGCGTCGCCGCCGCGGTGATGGGCACCGCCGGCTATCTGCTGTCGAGCCGCTCGGTGTTTCTGGTCACCTGCCTGCTGGTGGTGCCGACGCTGATCGCGCTGTCGCGCATCCGCGGCAACGAGATCGACTCGTCCCAGGCACATGGCGCCGCAGTGTGCGAGGAGACGTCCGGCTTCCGCCTCGCCGGCCTCGCCGGATTGCTGCGGCAGCGGCCGCTGTTGGTGTTCGCCGGCGCGATGCTGACGCTGCAGCTCGCCAACGCCGCGATGCTGCCGCTGATGGCGAGTGCCGTCACCACCCGCTCGAGCGATTCCGCGCCGGCGCTGATCGCGTTCTGCATCATCGTGCCGCAGGCGATCGTGGCGCTGTTCTCGCCGACGGTCGGGCGACTGGCGCAATCGATCGGCCGCAAGCCGCTGCTGTTCGCCGGCTTCGGTGCGCTGGCGATCCGCGGATTGCTGTTCGCGACCGTGACCGATCCGTATTGGCTGGTCGCGGTGCAATTGTTCGACGGCGTCACCGCCGCGGTGTTCAGCGTGATGGTGCCGCTGATCATCGCCGACGTCGCGTTCGGCAGCGGCCATTTCAGCTTCGCCCAGGGCGTGGTCGGCACCGCCGGCGGCATCGGCGCGTCGATGAGCAATGTCCTGGCCGGACTGGTCGCCGACAAATTCGGCAGCCACGCCGCCTTCCTCGGCCTCGCCGGCGTCGCAGCGCTCGGCCTGACACTGGTGTGGCTGCTGATGCCGGAAACGCGGAAGGTCGAGCCGGAGAGGGGCTGAGCCTCAGCCTTCAGCCTCCCGTCATTGCGAGGAGCGCAGCGACGAAGCAATCCAGAAGCGCGGTGCACGATGCTTCTGGATTGCTTCGCCTTCGGCTCGCAATGACGAAAAAAGAAGAGGCCTCAGCCCATCAGCTTACGAATCTGCTCGGCACACGACCTGGCGGCCTTCTGGGCTGCGACCAGCGACGCGAATGTGCGGCGTTCCAGGCTGTGAAAATCCCGGTGCGCGGCGTGGAAGCAGAAATGGCGTCCGTCGCGCACGACGATGCCCGCGGTGCGCGAGCTGACTTCAATCACGTAGGCGTCGGACATTTGCAGTCGCCGGCACAGCCGGCGCTCCCGGAATTCGAGCGTCCCTTGCGGAGCGCTCGCACGCTTCAGACCGTCGAGCGGACTCGACGGCGCAAGAACGCGGCTGGCCGGGAAATCGTTCCTGAAAAATGCCGTGGCGTGTCAGCGCGCGACGAACACCAGCAGCACGCCGTTGGCGGCGCTCGGCGGCACCACCACGCGGTCGCCGATCCTGACGCCCGCTGCGCCGGCCGCCTGCGCCGCCGCGGCGAGATCGTTCACGGCGATGATCAGCCCGGCGCCGCCGCGCTCCGGCACGCCGGCCAGCGACACGCCGGGATATTGCTGCGCCAGCGTGTCACGCGCCACGAAGGCGAATTCGGCACGGTCGCCGCCCGATGGCACCACGACGCTGCCGTCTGGTTCCGAATACTGCTCGCCGTCGATCAGCCGCAGCATGTGGCGGGCGTCGCTTTCCGGCCGCGGCGCGGTGATCAGCACCCGCACCAGGCCGGCGGCGGTGTTGGCGTGGCTCTGCAGCTCCGGAATCCACACGGTGTCGCGGGTGTGGTGCTGGCAGGCGAAGATGCGCAGGCCGGCGGGCGCTTCCTTGATCGGCCACTGGAAGATGCTGAAGCGCGCTTTGCCTTCGCCGCCGCCCGGCAGCGGCACCGGTCGACCGAAGTTGATCGGGCCGACCGCGTCGAGGCCGACGTCGCGCAGCTCGTCTGCGCCCTTGGCGGCGTCGGTGGTGGTGAAGGCGATCCGCTCGATGCCGTCGCCGCGTTCGTCGAGGAAGGCGCGGCTCGGCGCATTGTGCTCGGTCGGGGTCAGGATGCCGAGCAGTTCGATATAGTCCTGCCCGAACATGATGGTGTAATTGCCGGAGCCGAGCGCGGGGCTGTGCGTGCCGCGCGGCGACAGCGTGAAGCCGAGCCGCTGCCAATTGGCCGCAGCGGCGTCCAGATCCTTGACCATGACCACGGCGTGGTCGATTCCGACGACATATTCCAGTGACACGCTGGCTCAACTCCCCAAATTCTCTGCATAATAGGCTAGCCAGATCGCCGCGGCGCCGCAACCCGACGCAGGTCGGAGGCGGGGGACGACGCGATCAGAAAATCGATGAAAGGGTGACGGATGACTGCCGAAGTGCGCTGGCCGGATTCGCTGTGGGCCGCGGTGACGCCGCCGGGGCCGGATCTGCCGGCGCTGCGCGGGTCCGAGACGACCGACGTGGTGGTGATCGGTGCCGGCTTCAGCGGGCTGTCGACGGCGCTGCATTTGCGCGAGGCCGGCATCGACGTCGCGGTGGTCGAGGCCGCCGAGCCCGGCTGGGGCGCCTCCGGCCGCAACAACGGCCAGGTGATCCCGACGCTGTCGCGGCCCGACCCGGAGGACATCGTCGCCAAGCACGGCGCGGCCGGCGAGCGACTGGTCGGGCTGATCCGCGACAGCGCCTCGATCCTGTTCGACGTGGTGAAGCGCCACGGCATCGATGCCGAGCAGGAGCAGAACGGCTGGGTGCAGCCGGTGCATACGCCGGGGCGGATCAAGATCGCCGAACGCCGGGTGCGGCAATGGTCGAAGGTCGGCGCGCCGGTCGAATTGCTGTCGCGCGACCAGATCAGCGCCATGCTCGGCTCCGATGCCTGGTTCGGCGGCTTCTGGAACAGGACGGGCGGTCACATCAATCCGCTGGCGCTGGCGCGCGGGCTGGCGCGGACCGTCGTCGCACAAGGCGGAAAAATCTTCGCGCGCTCGCCGGCGGTGAGCATCGAGCGGCGCGGCGACCGCTGGATCGTCAAGACCGCGCAGGGCGAGATCAGCGGCCGCGCGCTGGTCGTCGCCAGCAACGCCTACACAGGGGAATTTGCCAGGACCTTGGCGCCGGCGATCGCCAGCGAGGTGATGCCGGTGCGGTCGTGGCAGATGGCGACGCAGCCGCTCGGCGACAATGTGCGCAAGAGCATGATCCCCGGCCGGCAGGCGATGTCGGACACCCACGGTGAGCTGATCTTCGGCCGCTTCGACGCCCGCAACCGCTTCGTCACCGGCGGCGCGATCATCCGGCCGTTCAACCAGGTCGCGACGCTGAAGGCCCGCGTCGGCAAGCGCTTGCAGAGCCTGTGGCCGCAGGTCGGCGACGTTCAGTTCGACTACGTCTGGAACGGCTTCATCGGCATGACCACCGACTACCTGCCGCACATCCACCGCCTCGGCCCCAACGCCTACGGCTGGACCGGCTGCAACGGCCGCGGCGTCGCGCTGTCGATCGCGCTCGGCGATCAGCTGTCGAAGGCCGTGCAGGGCGCGCCCGACGCCGAACTGGCGCTGCCCTTCACCGAACCGACCCCGATCCCGGCGAACGAACTGCTCCGCCCGTTCGCGCCGCTGATGATGGTGCTGTATAGGCACAGGGACAGCCAAGAGATTGCGTAGGCTGCTCACTCTCCGTCATTGCGAGCGCAGCGAAGCAATCCAACTCCGTGCACCGCGCTGGATTGCTTCGTCGCGGAGCCTGTGCTCGGACGGCGCGAAGCGCCGATCCGAGTGCTCCTCGCAATGACGGCTAGAGCGTTTCATGTTTTGATAGAACCGTATCCAGCGTTGCTGAAATAGTTGCTGCATTCGGCGGCGGGAATTGTGCCGACGAGGTAGCCGATGTAGTCGCAAGCAGCATCGATGGTGCGCTTCTGGGCGACGCGCAT
>JACRJB010000042.1 GCA_016215605.1 Rhodopseudomonas palustris | reverse complement strand
CGCCCGGCATGGCCACTTCCGGCAGGTCTCCGAACAGATCATCAGCGCCCATGCGTGCCTCTCGCCAAGAATCACCATCCGACAAGCGTCACTGCAAATCGCGGCGAAAAACAGAAGATTCACAGGCTCTCAGGATGAGGAGACAGTGCCTCTGGGAAGGCCGTATCGCTTCAATCAATCGATCAAGCGCTCCTCTAGTGAAAATCCCTTGACGGCGGCAGGATGCGGACGTCGCGGGGGTGGCGATGGCGCTGAGCGGGGGCGTCGGGGGTGTCACGGCGGTCGCCGTTGAGGGCTTCGTAGCCGGGCTTCTCGGAGGTCAGCGGCTCGTAGAGGTCGGCGCCGTCCGGCAGCGCGGGGCGGACCAGGCCGTCGGCGAGGCGGCTCATCTCATGGCTGCGATCGATCAGCCGCTCGGCGACGAGATGCACGACGCCTTCCGGGCTCGCCTGGACCTTGCCCTCGACCAGCACCAGGCGGGCGCCCATCACCTCTTTCCGAAACTTCTCCATCACCGCCGGCCACACCACGATGTTGGCGATGCCGGTCTCGTCCTCGATGGTCATGAAGATCACGCCCTTGGCGCTGCCCGGCCGTTGCCGCACCAGCACGACGCCGGCACAGCGCGCATGGCGATTGTTACTTCGTGTTTCCGAGACGCTGCGACACGTCACCACCCGCTCGGCCGCGAACAGCGCGCGCAGAAACTCCATCGGGTGGCCCTTCAGCGACAGCCGCACCGTCTGATAATCGGCGACGACGTGCTCGGCCATCGGCATCACAGGCAACGGCGCGGCGTGTTCGTCCTGCTGCTCTTGCGCGCGCGCCGCTTCGAACAGCGGCAACGGCACGTCGTCGGGCAAGCGTCGCACTGCCCACAGCGCGGCGCGGCGATCGAGCCCGAGCGAGCGGAAGGCGTCGGCATCGGCGAGCAGGATCAGCGCGCGCTTCGGCAGCGCGGTGATGCGGGCGAACTGCTCCAGCGAGGTGAAAGCCCCCCTCGCCCGCGCCGCGACGATGCGCGCCGCCCAATCGTCGCTCGGCGGCTCGCCGGCCTCGCGCCGCACCCGCTCCTCGTCCGGATCGGCCCAGCGAAAACCGTCGATCATGCGGAAGCCGAGCCGCACCGCGTGATATGCGCCGCAACGCTCCTCCAGCGTGCACTGGCCCGCGCTGAACGAGACGTCGACCGGCCGCACCTCGACCTTGTTGGTGCGCGCATCGCCGACGATCTGCGCCGGCGCGTAGAAGCCCATCGGCTGTGAGTTGAGCAGCGCGCAGCAGAACGCGTCGGGATGGACGTGCTTGAGCCATGACGACGCATAGACCAGCTGCGCGAAGCTCGCGGCGTGGCTTTCGGGAAAGCCGTAGGAGCCGAAGCCCTTGATCTGCTCGAAGCAGTTTTGCGCGAAGGCGCGCTCATAGCCGCGCGCCACCATGTTCTCGACCATCATGGATTCAAACTTGCCGATGGTGCCGACATTGCGAAACGTCGCCATGGCGCGGCGCAGGCCGTTGGCCTGCTCTGGCGTGAACTTCGCCGCCTCGATGGCGATGCGCATCGCCTGCTCCTGAAACAGCGGCACGCCGAGCGTCTTGTGCAGCACCTTGCGGAGTTCGTCCTTGTCGCCGTGTTGCGGCGACGGCGACGGATAGGCGACCCGCTCCTGCCTGTTGCGACGGCGCAGATAGGGATGCACCATGTCGCCCTGGATCGGGCCGGGGCGCACGATCGCGACCTCGATGACGAGATCGTAGAACCGTCGCGGCTTCAGCCGCGGCAGCATGTTCATCTGCGCGCGGCTTTCAACCTGGAACACGCCGAGCGACTCGCCGCGGCACAGCATGTCGTAGACTTCGGGCACCTCGCGCGGCAGGCTGGCGAGCGTCCAGCGCTCGGCCTTGTGCGCGTCGATCAGGTCGAAGCATTTGCGGATGCAGGTCAGCATGCCGAGCGCCAGCACGTCGACCTTCATCATCTTCAACGCGTCGATATCGTCCTTGTCCCATTCGATGAAGGTACGGTCCACCATCGCGGCGTTGCCGACCGGCACGTAGCTGTCGAGCCGATCCTGCGTCAGCACGTAGCCGCCGACATGCTGTGACAGATGCCGCGGAAACTCGATCAGTTCGGTGGCGAGTTCGACCGCCAGCGCGATCATCGGATTGGCCGGATCGAGCCCGGCCTGCTTGACCTGCATCTCGTTGAGGCCCTTGCCCCAGCTGCCCCACACCGTATCGGCGAGCGCCGCGGTGACGTCCTCGGTCAGCCCGAGCGCCTTGCCGACGTCGCGGATCGCCGAGCGCGGCCGATAGTGAATGACGGTGGCGACGATCGCGGCGCGGTGGCGGCCGTAGCGGCGATAGACATATTGCATCACCTCCTCGCGCCGGATGTGCTCGAAATCGACGTCGATGTCCGGCGGCTCCAGCCGCTCCTTGGAGATGAAGCGCTCGAACAACAGGTCGACCTCGGTCGGATTCACCGCGGTGACGCCGAGCACGTAGCACACCGCCGAGTTCGCCGCCGAGCCGCGGCCCTGGCACAGGATGTTCTGCGACCGCGCGAACTGCACGATGTCGTGCACGGTGAGGAAATAATGCGCGTAGCGTAGCTTGCGGATCAGCCGCAGCTCCTTGTGCAGCACCTTCCTGGTGCGCGGCGCAATCCCCTTCGGGAAGCATTTATGTGCGCCGGCCCAGGTCAGGTCCTCGAGATGACGCTGCGCCGTCTTGCCGGGCGGCACCGGCTCGTCGGGATATTGATACTTGAGCTGATCGAGTGAAAACTCGATCTTTGACGCGAAGCGCAGCGTCTCGGCGATGGCGTCGGGATCGGCGCGGAACAGCCGCTCCATCTCGGCCGCGGGCTTGAGATGACGCTCGGCATTGGCTTCGAGCCGGCGCCCGATCTTGTCGATCGTGGTCTTCTCGCGCACGCAAGTCAGCACGTCCTGCAACGCCCGCCGCGCCGGATGGTGATACAGCACGTCGTTGGTGGCGATACATGGCACGCGCGCTGCCGCGGCGACGCCGCGCAACCGATCGAGACGGCGCTTGTCGTCACCGCGATAATAGGGCGCGAGGCCGAGCCAGACGGCGCCGGCGTTGAGGGCGGTGAGACGGGCCAGTGCGGTTGCGATCGTCTTGGTCTGGAAGCGATAGGACGGCATCAGGACTAATAGGATTTGCGAATTGCTGTCCTTACGTTTCCCCTCGTCATGCCCGGGCTTGACCCGGGCATCCACGGACACCAGCACGGCCTTGCTTGTGGGCGTGGATGCCCGGGTCAAGCCCGGCCATGACGGCGTGGGGAGGTGGTGGATGGAGGCGGAAGGCTGAAGGGTGGAAGTAGAAAGCTGGTGGATAGTCGCCGAAGGCCGATCGATGATCGTCGGCGCTTCGTCGATGAACGCTTCCAAATCCGCCAACGTCAGATGACACTCGCCCTTCTCGGCGCGTAGCTTGCCGGTGCTGAGCAGGCGGCAGAGGCGGCCGTAGGCGGCGCGGTCGGTCGGATAGGCGAGCAGATCCGGCGTGCCGTCGACAAAGCACAGCCGCGTGCCGATCAGCAGCTTGGGCTTGTGGATCAGCTCCTTGTTGTCGAGTTCGACATAGGCCCGGACCACGCCGGCCAGCGTATTGCGGTCGGCGATGCCGATCGCATCGAGGCCGAGGGCGCCGGCCTGGCGCACATAGTCCTGCGGATGCGAGCCGCCTTCGAGAAACGAGAAATTGGTGGTGACGCCGATCTCGGCGTAGCGCGGGATGCTCATCCTACGCTCCTAAGCGAACAGCCCATGCATGTACCAACGCAGCGGGTCGCTGCCGTCGGGCTGCGGCGTCACCTCGACGTTGTACAGCCCGTCGCGGTACAACCAGAACCGCGCGCCGGACTCGTCCTCGATGCGGAAGTAATCGCGGGTCAGGCCGGGCTCGGCGGCGCGCCACCATTCGGCCGCGATGCGTTCCGGGCCTTCGGCGCGGGCGACGCGGTGGGTGACGCGGCGCCAGACGAACTGCGCCGGCGGGCCGTCCGGCACGCCGGCCAGCACCTCGATCGGCTCGGGCTGTTGCAGCAATCGCAACGGCCGCAGCGGCGGGATGTCGGCGCGCGCCGGCCACGGCGCATCGCCGGCGTCCGGCGGACAATGCTGCACCGGCACGGCCAACGCGACGCGCTCGGGAATATGCGTGTCCTGCGGCAGATAGCGCACGACGCGCCGCGCACCGAGCCGAGCCGCCAGCGTATCGGCCAGCAAGGCGACGTCCTCGGCCTGATGCGCATTGGTGTCGAAGCCGCGCTGCGCCTCGCTGGTGGGCACGCTGACGCTGGCGGCGAGCCGGATCAGATCGTAGCCGAAGCCGGGATCGAGCGGATCGGCGAGCGCACCCAGCTTCTCGGCGAACAGCCGCTGCACCACGTCGACGCGCGTCACCGGCTGCCCGGTTTCGACGCTGATGCGGCGCACCGCGCCGTCGCTGCGGAAGAAGCTGGCGACGAGTTGCCGTGCGCCCTTGCCGCTCCGCTCCATCGCGGCGATCAGCAGCTTGGCCAGGCCCAGCAGCGTCGGCAGGATCACCTCAAGGGTGGCGATCGGCTCGGGGAAGCGCTTGTCGATCAAATAGTCCGGTGCCGGCCGCCGCGGCGAGATCGGCGCATCGTCGTCGCCGGTGGCCTGGCGCAGCACCGCGACGAAGCCTTCGCCGAACCGCGCGGCGAGTTCGGCCGATTGCCGCGCCAGCACCTCGCCGATGGTCTTGAGCCCGGCGCGGCGCAGGCCGCGCACGATCGCCTCATCGACGCCGAGCGCCGCCACGTGCAGCGGCGCCACCGCCCTCGCCTCCTCGCCCGGCGCGACGATGCTGCGCGGCGCACCGCGGGTGAGTGCTCGCGCCGCCACCGCTGTGCCGGCGATCGCCGCGCTCACCTCGAAACCCTGGCGTGTCAGCGCGGCGATCAGCGTATCGAGTAGGCGCGCCTCGTCGCCGAACAGATGCGCGCAGCCGGTGATATCGAGCAACAACCCGTCGGCGCCGTCGAGCGCCACCAGCGGGGTGAAGCGGTCGCACCAATCGGCGATCGCATTCAGCAGCACGCTGTCGGCGTGCGGATCGTGGTCGATGACGTCGACCGCCGGATGCATCGCCCGCACGGTGGCGAGCGGCATGCCGGGCAGCACGCCGCCCCGGCTGGCGCGCGCGTCGCAGGCGACCACCACCAGCGCATTGTCGCGCTTGGCGGCGACCACGCGTGGCGGGCGCGGCGCCTCAGCCGGCGAGCAGGCGTTCGGCGCTGATGCCTGACGTTCGAACCGATCGGTCGGCAACCTCGGCAGCCACAGGCCGAGAATGCGTCTGCGGTTCACGGAACTGGCACGCATCACAATTCCATTCCATGATCCAACGGCCGGTCTGGCCGTGACGATTGCGGATGAGCGACGTCTCGAGCACCGGCGCGCCCCAGTCCTCGCTCGGCGGCGAATGCGCCGCGCGCACCATCCAGCGCGTCTCCGCGGTCGAGGCCTGCGGCGCCGCGGCGATGCGCAGCATCAACGCGGTGACGCCGCTGTCCTGCGCCGCCAGCGTCAGTTTTCGCGACGCGACCTGATCGAAGCTGCGGGTCTCGCCCCACAGCTCGGTGATCACCGCGCCGAGGCCGTTACAGCCGAGCGCATCGGCGGCGGCGCGCAGCGCGCTGTCGGCGTCGTGGGCGCACACCATCACCAGGCGGCGCGGATCGAGCCCGAGCTCGGCAAAACCTTCCATCGCCAGCTCGCCGTTCTCGCGCGCGGAAAAATCCTGGCGGATCCACAGCAGGTAGCGCTGATCGGCCAGCAGCCGCGCCACGCCGGCGGCGAAGCCGGTCGCCGCCGCGCTGTGATGGCCGTCGCAAAACACTTCATGCAGCGCCCCCTGCACCAGCCCGCCGTGCAGCACGGAGTCGGCCTCGGCATGGCCGAGCGGCACGCGGCGCAGCGTCTCGGCCGTCCCGCTTTCGAGCCGGTCGATGGCGCCCTGCAGGCGCGCAAGCGTGTCGAGGCGCGCGCTGGTCATGGCGCCGCTCCTTTTCGGTTGCCGTTTTCGAGATTCAGTGAACCCGTTGCCGGCTCATTTGTTCATGATATGTTCTAATAAAGCCCTAGCGTGCTGGGGAGTCAATCGGGATTGCCACGAGGTCCGGCGGCAAATTTTTTCACGAGTTGAATCAAGGAGATTCCAAGCATGGACGTGCAGCGCAAGCTGGCCATCCTGGCGGATGCGGCGAAATACGACGCCTCCTGCGCCTCGAGCGGCACGGAGAAACGCGACAGCCGGGACGGCCGTGGGCTGGGCTCGACCGCGCCCGGCATGGGCATCTGCCATTCCTACGCGCCGGACGGTCGCTGCATCTCGCTCTTGAAGGTGCTGCTGACCAATGCCTGCAATTACGATTGCCTGTACTGCGTCAACCGCGCGTCGTCGAACGTGCCGCGGGCGCGCTTCACCGTCGACGAGGTGGTGCAGCTGACGCTCGACTTCTATCGCCGCAACTACATCGAGGGGCTGTTCCTGTCCTCGGGCATCATCCGCAGCGCCGACTACACGATGGAGCAGGTCGTAGAAGTCGCGCGGCGGCTGCGGGAGGAGCATCAGTTCCGCGGCTACATCCACCTCAAGACCATTCCGGAAGCCGACGACGCGCTGATCGCCAAGGCGGGCCGCTACGCCGACCGGCTCAGCATCAACATCGAAGTGCCGGAGGAACAGAGTTTGGCGGCGCTGGCGCCGGAGAAAAACGTCCGCGCCATCCGCCGCACCATGGGGCGGCTGCGGTTGCGGCTGGATGAAGCGACCGAGGCAAAGGCGCAGGCGCGCAAACAGCCGAGCCGCGCCAAACCGCCGCGCTTCGCGCCGGCGGGACAAAGTACGCAGATGATCGTCGGCGCCGACAGCGCCACCGACCAGACCATTCTGGACACCAGCGCCAATTTGTACGGCTCGTATAATCTGAAGCGCGTGTACTACTCGGCGTTCAGCCCGATCCCGGATGCCAGCCGCGCGCTGCCGCTGCAGGCGCCGCCGCTGGTGCGCGAGCATCGGCTGTATCAGGCCGACTGGCTGATGCGGTTCTACGGCTTCGGCGCGCAGGAGATCATCGATCCCTCGATCGGCATGCTGTCGCTGGAGATGGACCCGAAGCTCGCCTGGGCGCTGCGCCACCGCGACCGCTTCCCACTCGACGTCAACCGCGCCAGCCGCGAGGACCTGCTGCGCGTCCCCGGCTTCGGCCGCAAGGCGGTCGACCGCATCATCGATACACGGCGCCACAGCGCGATCCGCAGCGCGGATCTGGCAAAACTCCACATCCCCAGGAACAAGGCGCTGCCCTTCATCGTTCTCCCCGACCACCGCCCGCCGAGCTACCAGCTCGACGGCGCGCGGCTGGCGGAGCGGTTTCGCCCGAAGGCGCAGCAATTGGGATTTGGGTTTTGATCATCAACGTCATTGCGAGGAGCGAAGCGACGAAGCAATCCAGCGCCGTGCACCGCGCTTCTGGATTGCTTCGCTTCGCTCGCAATGACGGGCGGATGGAGAGGTCTTGATACGAGCACAGCCTCATCCTGAGGAGGCTGCGCAGCAGCCGTCTCGAAGGATGCGGTCACACGCCCGTGGCCATCCTTCGAGACGCCCCGGCGTCGCCGGGGCTCCTCAGGATGAGGGCAGTGCATGTCGCTCACGGTCTGAAGCAACTAACAACTCGGAACGAGTTCGAAAGGACCAATGCACTACATCCGGCTCGACAGCGACACCGACTTCGACGCCTGGCGCAAGGCGGCGCGGGGGTTGGTGTTGGCGGATGTGGCCCCGGCGGATGTGACCTGGACGGTGGCGGGGGACGAGCCGGAGTTGTTCGATACGTCGGGGCTGGCGCCTGGATCGTTTGCAGAAACCGGAACGCCGTTCACGCAGCAGGCCGCCTCGCCCAACCGCACCTTCAACGTCCCCGCCCGCTTCGTCGGGCTCGCCAAGGCCGCGATCCTGCACCGCGATCCGCAGCGCTTCGCTTATTTGTATCAACTGCTGTGGCGACTCCGAACCAATCCCGAGCTGATGTCGATCGCCACCGATTCCGACGTTGCTCGCCTGCAGGCGATGGTCAAGGCGGTGCGGCGGGACGAGCACAAGATGCACGCCTTCGTGCGCTTTCGCGAGATTGGCCGCGAGCCGAAGTCGCGCTATGTGGCGTGGTTCGAGCCCGAGCATCATATCGTCGAACTCGCCGCGCCGTTCTTCGCCCGCCGCTTCGCCGACATGGCGTGGTCGATCCTGACGCCGGATTTGTGCGCACATTGGGATGGCCACGCGGTCGCGTTCTCGCCCGGCGTCGCCAAGTCGATGGCGCCGTCGGACGATCGGCTGGAGGAAACCTGGCTCACTTACTACGCCAGCATCTTCAATCCGGCGCGGCTGAAGACCAAGGCGATGCAGGCCGAGATGCCGAAGAAATACTGGCGCAATCTGCCCGAGGCCACGCTGATCAAGTCGCTGATCGCAGAGGCCGAGCGCAAGGCGAGCGCGATGGTCGCGGCCGAGGCCACTGCGCCGAAGAAGCCGCAGCGACAGGAGCCGGCGATGACCAAAGCGAAGCACGGCGCCGATACGCTGGACGCGTTGCGCGAGGCCGCGCAGGGCTGCCGCGCCTGCGATCTGTGGAAGCCGGCGACCCAGACCGTGTTCGGCGAAGGCCCACAGCATGCGACCGTGATGCTGGTCGGCGAGCAGCCCGGCGACAAGGAAGACCTCGCCGGCAAGCCGTTCGTCGGTCCGGCCGGACAGATGCTCGACCGCGCGCTGCTTGAGGCCGGCGTCGATCGCAGCAAGACCTACGTCACCAACGCAGTGAAGCACTTCAAATTCGTGCCGCGCGGCAAGATCCGCCTGCACCAGAAGCCGAACACGCCGGAGATCAAGGCGTGCCGGCCATGGTACGAGCGCGAGCTCGCGACCATCAAGCCGCTGCTGGTAGTGGCGATGGGCGCCACCGCGGCGCACAGCGTGCTCGGCAAGG
The DNA here is from genome assembly GCA_016215605.1 of Rhodopseudomonas palustris. GTDB lineage: Bacteria > Pseudomonadota > Alphaproteobacteria > Rhizobiales > Xanthobacteraceae > Rhodopseudomonas > Rhodopseudomonas palustris_L. The sequence goes on along the minus strand of JACRJB010000042.1, from coordinate 26,084 downwards.
CGACGCCGGTCAACGCCAATCGCGGCCACCTGATCGACCGCGACGGCGGCCCGCCGGTGCTGGTGACCGTCCACCCGTCCTACCTGCTGCGGCTGCCCGACGAAGATGCCAAGGTCCGCGAATACGCCCGCTTCGTCGACGACCTGAAACTCGTCGCCGCGCATCTGAAGAAGGCGCACGCAGCCGCGTAGCAGCTGCCGACAGGACCAATGCGCGACGCATGATGGACAAGAACTCCATCCCAAGCACAGCCCGCTCCCTCGCCCCGCTTGTCGCGGGGAGAGGGGTGGGGTGAGGCAGCGGCAAGTCGCAGCGCTCGCCGGCGCGGGAACAATCGCCTGGATCATCGCGTCGCGCTGCTTCGACCTCGTCTCGCGAGCGCCGCACGCCACCGCACCCAGGACACCGCGCAGCTCAGCGACAATTCACCGCAGCGCCGCCGAGTCTTTCGACATTCGACGGAAACCCGGCGAATTTCGGTAACCGTCGCAACCGCAGCGGGTTGAGCCGGGACGCCGAACCGGCTAACCCTGCGGCGCACTGCTGCACTGCAGAGCAGCGCCTGCAGCAAGACCAACAAAAACAAACGAGGATTCTGAATGTCGGCCCTCTCCCGATCGATCGCCACCCTGGCGGCCGCCGCCCTGTTGTCCGCAGCCGGCGGACAAGCAATGGCGCAGAAGAAATACGGCCCCGGCGCCAGCGACACCGAAGTCAAGATCGGCAACATCGTGCCCTACAGCGGCCCGGCGTCGGCCTATGGCAGCGTCGGCAAGGCGCAAGAAGCCTATTTCAAGATGATCAACGACAAGGGCGGCATCAACGGCCGCAAGATCGTCTACATCTCCTACGACGACGCCTATTCGCCGCCGAAGTCGGTCGAGCAGACCCGCAAGCTGGTCGAGAGCGACGAGGTGCTGTTCATGTTCAGCCCGCTCGGTACGCCGTCGAACACCGCGATCCAGAAATATCTCAACGCCAAGAAGGTGCCGCACCTGTTCCTGGCGTCGGGCGCGACCAAGTGGAACGATCCGAAGCACTTCCCGTGGACCATGGGCTGGCTGCCGAGCTACCAGAGCGAAGGCCGGATCTACGCGAAGTATCTCTTGAAGGAGAAGCCGGGCGCCAAGATCGCCGTGCTGTATCAGGGCGACGATTTCGGTAAGGACTATCTCAAGGGCCTCAAGGACGGCCTCGGCGACAAGGCCTCGCAGATCGTGATCGAGGACAGCTACGAGCTGACCGAGCCGACGGTCGATTCCCACATCGTCAACATCAAGGCCAAGTCGCCGGACGTGCTGGTGATCTTCGCCACGCCGAAATTCGCGGCGCAGACCATCAAGAAGGTCGCCGAGCTGGCGTGGAAGCCGATGATGATCGTGCCGAACGTCTCGGCCTCGACCGGCAGCGTGATGAAGCCCGCCGGCTTCGAGAACGCCCAGGGCATCGTCTCGGCCTCCTACGCCAAGGACGCCACCGACAAGCAGTGGGAAAACGACCCCGGCATGAAGGCGTATTACGAGTTCATGGAGAAGTACGCGCCGCAGGCCAGCCGCGCCGACTCTTCGTTCATGACCGGCTACAACATCGCCGAGACCGTCGCGGTGCTGATCAAGCAGTGCGGCGACGACCTGTCCCGCGACAACGTCATGAAGCAGGCGGCCAGCCTCAAGGACGTCCAGCTCGGCGGCCTGCTGCCGGGCATCAAGCTCCAGACCAGCGCCACCGACTTCGCGCCGATCGAACAGCTGCAGCTGATGCGGTTCGAAGGCGAGAACTGGAAGCTGTTCGGCGACGTCATCGAAGGCGAAGTCTCCGCCCCGACCGGCGGCTAGTTCGCAAGCCTCGTCGAAACGCCAACGACCAAGCCCTCCGCGCAAGCGGGGGGCTTTTTCTTTGACCGACGGCTGCTCTTCTTCCTTCTCCCCTGGTGGGAGAAGGTGGCGTGGACGCAGTCCGCGCCGGATGAGGGGGCAGCGCCGCTGACGCGGCACCGCGCGCGCAACGAGACGCTGCGCTCCGTCGCGCCCCCTCACCCCCCGTCGCTTGCGCGACGGCACCCTCTCCCACAAGGGGAGAGGGTCGAGGCGGCGCCGTGCCTCACACCCTTGCCGCCCCGCGCGCGGCCTGCGACAACGGCGCCATGACCGATCACCGCTCCCTGCTCCGCGCGATCTTCGACGCCGCCGTCGCGGCGGCGCATCCCGACAGCATCCTCGCCGCGCAGCTGCCGCCGGTGCCGCGCGGGAAGATCATCTGCCTCGCCGCCGGCAAGGGCGCCGCCGCGATGGCCGCCGCCGCCGAGCGGCACTATCTCGACACGCTGAAGCTCGATCCCGCGCGCCTCACCGGCATCGCCACCACCCGCCACGGCCACCGCGTGCCGACGCGCGTCATCGAGGTGATCGAGGCCGGCCATCCGATGCCGGATGCCGAAGGCCTGCGCGGCGCCGAAGCCAGCCTCGCGCTCGCCGCCGGCGCGACCGCCGACGATCTGCTGCTGGTGCTGCTGTCGGGCGGCGGCTCGGCGAACTGGATCCTGCCGGCCGACGGCCTCACCCTGGCGCAGAAGCAGGCGACGACACGCGCGCTGCTGCGCTCCGGCGCGCCGATCGGCGAGGTCAACACCGTGCGCAAGCATCTGTCGCGGATCAAAGGCGGCCGGCTCGCCCGCGCCGGCAACAATGCCGCCGGGATCGTCACGCTGGCGATTTCCGACGTGCCGCGCGACGAGCCTTCTGCCATTGCGTCGGGGCCGACGGTGCCGGATCCGACCACGCTGGCCGATGCCCGCGCGCTGGTGGCGCGCTATCGGCTCGACATCGACGACGCCGTCCGCGCCGCGCTGGGCGATGCACGCAACGAGAGCGTCAAGGCCGGCGACGCCGCGTTCGCCCGCGCGCGCTTCGCCATCATCGCGACGCCGCGGCAGTCGCTCGACGCCGCGATCAAGGTCGCGCGCGACGCCGGCTACGAGGTGATGGATCTCGGCGCCGATCTCGAGGGCGAAGCCCGCGACGTCGCCGCCGCGCATGCGCAGCTGGCCCGCGAGGCCCGCGCGGCCGGCCGCAAGCTCGCGATCGTCTCCGGCGGCGAACTCACCGTCACGGTGCGCGGCCAGGGCCGCGGCGGCCCGAACCAGGAATACGCGCTGGCGCTGGCGCAGCATCTGCGCGACCTGCCGGGCATCGCCGCGCTCGCCGCCGACACCGACGGCGCCGACGGCGGCGCCGGCAACGCCACCGACCCCGCCGGCGCGATCATCGACGCCCGCACCTTCGCGCAGATCGCCGACCTGCAACTCGACCCGGCCGCGACGCTCGCGGACAACGACGCCACGACGCTGTTCGAACAAACCGGCGACCTGCTACTCACCGGCCCGACGCTGACCAACGTCAACGATGTCCGGGTGATCCTGATCTGATGCGTTCTGCGTCGACGTCACTACACATACGGTAGCTACACATACAGCCGTCATCGCCGGACTTGATCCGGCGATCCATCTTCTTCGAAGGATGGATGCGCGGGTCAAGCCCGCGCATGACGGCCTTTGTCGTGGATCGATCCTGCTACTCCGCCGCAGTCTCCCGCCGCTCCAGCGACGACAGCGCCTGGCGCAGCACGGCGCGGACTTTCTCGCTGTCGGCGGGCGCCACCGCGGCGGCGTCGAGATAGAAATCGAGCCCCGGCATCCTCTCGATCACCACCTCCGACGCCTCGGTGCCGTCGCGCAGATGGTCGACCGCGTAGGGCACCACGTCACGGCTGATGCCCTTCATGGTGATCGACGGCAGCGTGTGGGCGGCGACGATCTCGCTGACCAGCGCGTAGGTCTCGTAGCTGATGACGATGCCGCCGGGCTCGGCGATCGCCTGCAGCCGCGCCGCGAGGTTCGCCTCGGCGCCGATGATGGTGTAGTCCATCCGGTCGGCGCTGCCGAAATTGCCGACATTGCAATAGCCGGAATTGATCCCGATCCGCGCCCGGAACGGCTGCTCGATGCCGGCCGCCCGCCATTTGCTGTTGAGCTCGGCGAGCCGGCGCTGCATCGCCCACGCCATCCGCAGGCAGGCCTGCGCGTCGGCGCGGTCGCCCTTGGTCTCCGGATCGCCGAAGAAGATCAGCATCGCGTCGCCGATGAATTTGTCGATCGTGCCGCCGTGGCGATGCGCGATCTCGGACATTTCGGTGAAATACTCGTTGAGCAGCTGGGTGATCAGCTCCGGCTGCAGCCGCTCGGTGGTCGCGGTGAAGTTCTGGATGTCCGAGAAGAAGATCGTCAGCTTCTTGCGCTCGGTGTGGATGACGACGTCCTTCTGGCCGGAGAAGATGCTCTTGTAGATCTGCGGCGGGATGTAGCGCGAGATCTTCATCGACAGCGTGGCGAGGAAGTCGTTGTTGGTTTCCAGTTCCTCGTTGATCGCCACGATCCTGGCGGACTGCCGCCGCTGCATCGCCAGGAACGACACGCCGCACACCGCGGCGAGCGCGAAATAGGCCAGCAGGAACTTGAACGAGAACAGATTGGCGGCGATCGGCTGGGTGATCATCACCTCCTGGATGCCGCGGACGTCGCCGACCTTCCAGTCCTGCTTGGGACTCTCCGGATGCACGTTGTGGCAGGCGACGCAGGCCGGCGCCATCGTCACCGGCGACACCAGCCGGACGCTGTCGCTGAACAGCCCGGCAGAGCTGGACACGATGTTCTCGCTGGCGTCCTTGCGCAGCGCCGCCAGCGCGTCGCGCTCGAACGCATCGAGCTGATGCGGCGCGCGGTTGGCGAACGGATAGTCGGAGACGAAGCGATAGGTGATGTTGCTCTGCTGCTCGCCGATCACCTTGCCGAGTTCGAGCGACAGCGTGGCGGGAATCGGGATCGCCCCCGGAACGGTTTCGTAGTCGTGGATCACCTGGACCTGGCCGGGATGCGCCAGGATCCGGCCGACCACATTGGCGGCGTAGTAGTGGCGGACGCTCTTGATCACCGAATTGAGATCGGAGGCCTGGCGACGCAACGCGGCATCCGCGAGATGGGTGAGATCGAGCCACACCGCGACCGGCAGCGCCAGCAGCAGCAGCACAATCAGGCAGCCGGTCAGCACGCCGCGCCAGCGCAGGGTCTCGGCTTTGTCCTCGTCGTTCTGCACCCGCTGCCCACCCTTGTTCCGGTGGACTCCATTAACGTGCGCCGACGACGATGAGAAGCGTCACCGGTGCAGGGCTACCCGCACTTGTCTCATCATGCCGAGAGACGAAAGCCGCGCGCGGGAACCCGCCGAGCGGGCTCAGTCCTTGCCGCTGACCCGGATCGGGCGGCCCTGCGAAATGAAGGCATAATGCCCGCTGGCGAAGCTGCCGAGCATCAGCGCTTCCATCACCGGCTCGGCGATCTCGCCGGACGCCGCCCAGTCGACGACGAAATTGGCGCCGGTGCCGCCGCGGACGTCGATGTTGGGCACGAACGCCTCGATCGTGGCGAACGGCTTCAGCGCCACCGGCCCCTTGAGATAGCTTTCGACCATTTTGCCGGAGCCGTCGAAATAGGCGACCCGGCGGATCACCAGCGGCTTGGTCTCGGACGCGTTGTGGATGCTGAGCGTCACCGAAAAATCGGCGCGCACCTTGCCCTGGCTGATCCAGACGCTGGAATAGGCCGGCACATAGAACGACCCGCTGGTGCCCAGCGGCTCGGCCGGCAGCGCGGTCAGCGAGGTCGCGAAGGTCTGCTCGATCCCCTGCCCCGCGGCTCGCCCCTGCGCCAGCCCGGGACCGGCCGACAGCAGAATCAGCCCGATCGCGGCCGCCGCGATCCGCCCGCCGGCGCCGATCCGGCTGATCGACCAAGAGCTTCGAGTAATGTCTTTCGGACGCATGGCATTACCTTTAATGTGCGGCCTGCAATTCAACGGCGGCCGATTGTATGCACGAACTGATTCGCGACATCACGCTGAGCATCCTGTTCGCCTGGATGCTCGGTCTGTCAGCCCATTTCTTCCGTCAGCCGCTGATCCTCGCCTATCTTATCGCCGGCTTCGTGATCGGTCCATTCGGCCTCGGTCTGGTGCAGTCGCAGGAATCGATCTCGGTGATCTCCGAGCTCGGCCTGATCTTCATGCTGTTCATGATCGGGCTGGAGATCGACCTGAAGAAGGTGGTGCGCGCCGGCAGCGTGATTCTGATCGCGGCCGGCGGCCAGTTGATCGGCGGCTGCCTGCTCGGCCTCGCCTTCTTCGTCGCGATCGGCCTGTCGTTCGCCGGCGGCCAGTTCGACGCGGTCTATCTCACCGTCGCCTGCGCGCTGTCCTCCACCGTGATCATCGTCAAGGTGCTGTACGAGAAGCGCGAGCTCGACACCCTGCCCGGCCGCCTCACGCTCGGCGTGCTGGTGCTGCAGGACATCTTCGCGATCCTGTTCCTCGCGGTGCAGCCGAGCCTCGCCGATCTGCAGATCAGCGTGCTGCTGCTGTCGATCGGTCGCGTCGGCGTACTGGTCGCGACCGCTTTGGTGCTGTCGCGCTACGTGCTGCCCTGGCTGTTTCACCGTATCGCGCGCACCCCCGAGCTGGTGCTGCTCGGCGCGCTGGCGTGGTGCTTCCTGATCGGCGAGATCGCCGAGCGGCTGCATCTGTCGCGCGAGATGGGGTCGCTGGTCGCCGGCGTGTCGCTGTCGACGTTCCCCTATGCGCTCGACGTCACCGCCAAGGTGACGACGCTGCGGGACTTCTTCATCACGCTGTTCTTCGTCGCGCTCGGCATGACGATCCCGATCCCGAACGGCTCGGTGATCGTGCTGGCGCTGGCGATCGCCGCGTTCACGGTGGTCAGCCGCGTCGTCACCACCTTCGTGCCGCTGTATCTGATGCGGCAGGGGCTGCGCGCCAGCCTGCTGCCGGCGCTGAATCTGGCGCAGATCAGCGAATTCTCGCTGGTGGTGATCCAGACCGGCATCGTCGCCGGCCATATCGGCAAGGAGACCGCGAGCGCCGCCTCGTTCGCCTTCGTGCTGCTGGCGGTGCTGTCGACCTTCGTGATGGTGCGCAGCGATCCGATCACCCGGGCCACGATCCGGCTGCTGAAGGCGATCGGCCTGCGCGACCTCGACCACAAGGCCGAGGACTCCGAGGAGGACGCCGGCCACGGCGCGGTGCGGCGGATCGTGATCCTCGGCTTCTTCCGCGCCGCCAGCGCGCTGATCAGCGAGATCGAGCGGCAGAATCCGGAGCTGCTCAAGCAGATCAGCGTGATCGACTTCAATCCGATGGTGTATCGCACCCTCACCGAGCGCGGCATGCACGTCGTCTACGGCGACATCAGCAATGTCGACACGCTGCTGCATGCCGGCGTCGGCAAGGCCGAGATGATCATCCTCAGCGTCCCGGACTCGCTGCTGAAGGGCGCCAACAACGAGCGCCTGGTGCGCCACGTCCGTGCGCTCGCCCCGACCGCACAGATCGTCGCCACCGCGGATCTGCTGGTGGACGTCGAAGCGCTGTACGCGGCCGGCGCCGACTACGTCACCGTGACCCGGCTCAGCGACGCCAACGAATTGTTCGACGTGATCGAGGCCGCCGACAACGGCCTGCTGCAGGACAAGCGCGCGGAGCTGGACGCCCGGCTCAGCGAGCGCCGCGAAGTGCTGCCGTAGCGGGCAGCCGCGCTCAGACCGCGATCGAGGCCGGCGCCGAGCGGGTCAGGTGACGATACAGTCTGAACGGCTGCGGCCGGCCGGTCAGATAGCCCTGGAATTCGTCGCAGCCGAGCCCGGTCAGAACATCGAGTTGATCGTCGGTCTCGACCCCCTCGGCGATCACCGACAGGCCGAGCGTGTGCCCGAGCCCGATGATCGCCCTCACGATCGCGCGCGACTGCGGGTTGCTGTCGAGCTGCGCCACGAACGCCCTGTCGATCTTGAGCTTGTCGAACGGAAACGCCTGCAGGTAGGACAACGACGAGTAGCCGGTGCCGAAATCGTCGAGCGCCAGATGCGCGCCGAGGCTCTTGATGCGGCGCAGCTGACTCATGACGCGGCCGTCGTCCTGCATCAGCACCCCCTCGGTGATCTCGATGTGCAGGCGGCCGGGGCTGAGCCCGGTCTCGAACAGGATCGACAGGATCATCGACGGCACGTCGCCGCGGCGAAAATCGATCGGCGACAGATTGACGGCGATCGGCAGCGGCTTTTCCCACGACGCCGCTTCGCGGCACGCCGCGCGCAGGATCTGTTCGTCGATGCCGCCGATCAGTCCGGTCTCTTCCGCCAGCCCGATGAACAGCGCAGGCGCGACCAGTCCGCGCTCCGGATGCCGCCAGCGCCCCAGCACTTCGAAGCCGACGACCTCGCCCGCGGCGTTGACCTGCGGCTGGTAGTGCGGTTCGAACTGCCCCGCCTCGACCGCCTCGGCCAGTTCCATCTGCAGCATCCGCTTTTCGCGAAGGCTGGCGTCCAGCGCCGTCTCGAAGAACCGGTACGAGCCGCGCTGATCGGCCTTGACGCGGTACAAGGCGGCGTCGGCATTGGCGAGCAGTTCCTCGGCGGCCCGGCCGTTGTCGGGATAGATCGCGACGCCGATCGAGCAGTTGCCCTTGATGGCGCAGCCCTTCAGCAGGAATTCGGCGTCGAACGCGCGCAGGATGCGCTCGCACAGCTCCGCCGCCGCCGCCGGCTGCTCGCTTCCCTCCGCGATGATGACGAACTCGTCGCCGCCGATCCGGGCGACGAACGCGTCTTCGGAGGCCGCGCTCAGCCGCCGCGCCACTTCGCACAGGAAGGCATCGCCGACGCCGTGGCCGTAGACGTCGTTGATCTCCTTGAAGCGGTCCAGGTCGATGCAGATCGTGGCGAAGTTCGACCGCGCCTTGTTGGCGCGGATGATCGCCTCGTCGAACTGCTTGTCGAACGCGCTCCGGTTCGGCAGCTGCGTCAGCCCGTCGTGATGCGCCAGAAACTCGATCCGGGAGCGGTTCTGCATCCGCTCGGTGTAGTCCTCGTGGGTGATCACCCAGCCGCCGTGCGCGACCGGCCGGTACGAGACGTGGATCTGCCGACCGTCGGCCAGCGAGGTCATCCATTCCATCGGACGGCGCTCGGCGATCGCCTCGGCCAGGCGGGCGCAATGCGTCCCCGCATCGATCGGGCTGGTTCCGACCTGCGCCTTCAGTTGCAACAGATGCCTGTAGTCCACGCCGGCCTGAAGATCGTGGCCGCGCAGATGGTACATGTCGAGATATTCCGAATTGCACAGCTGCACGCGGCCGCTCGCGTCGAACATGCACAGGCCCCGCCCCATGTTGTTGAGCGCGACGTCGAGCTGCAGATTGCGCTCGGTGATCCGCCGATGCGTGCTGCGGTCGATCAGGGCGACGAACAGGCTGGCGACGATGATCGCGCCGGTCGCGGCGGCGATCGCCAGGCACAGCGCGAGCGGCTCGATCCGGTCCGCGGCGTGGTCCGCCGTCACCGGAGGCAGCGCGTCCATGGCGCCCATGGCGATGAAATGATGCGACAGGATCGCCAGCGCCAACAGGCCGGCGGCGCCGGTCAGTGCCGGCAGCGTCTCGCCGCGTTGCGCCAGCGCCACCGCGCCGATCGAGCCCACCAGGGCGCACAGCAGCGAGACGGCGACGATCGGCCAATCCCAGAGGATGACGAAGTTCAGCGACGCCATACCCATGTAGTGCATGCAGCCGATGCCGGCGCCGATCAGTCCGCCGCCGATCACCGTGCCGCGGCTCCCCGGCAGGCAGGCCGCGACGGAGAGGCCGAGCGTGGTCATCGTCGCCGCGACGATCAGCGACGCGACCGTCATCGTCAGATCGAAGTCGAAGTCGAAACCGGGGACATAGGCCAGCATCGCGATGAAATGCGTCGCCCAGATTCCGCCGCCGGTGACCGCGCCTGCGGCCAGCAGCCAGCCGACGCTCGGCCGCGTGCCGACCGCACGCGCGCGCTGATGCAGATTGACCGCGGCGAGGCAGGTGAGGAAACACACCAGTCCGGCCACCAGCACCAATCGCCAGTCGTGTTGTGTTTGCAGACAGGTCCAGACTTTGAGCATCGATCATCCGTTGACTAACGACAATCGAGCTAATGGTGATGGACTACGCATCACTTAACGAGTTGCTGCGCCGCTGTTGGAACCCGCCGCAGCGTTACCATGTCGTGAAGTGGAACCCGCCGATGGCGCGCTGCAATCATCGGTTCCGTGCGGACGCGCTATCTGGGAGCGGCCTCAGAACTCGCGTGCAATCTTGCCGAGCATCGCCAGCAGTGCGATGCGGTTGTCTTCGCCGAGCAGTTCGCTGAGCCGCGCCTCGTGCCGGGTCGCCACCAGTTTCTTGGCGCGTGCCAGCGTGGCGCGGCCCTTGTCGGTCAGCATCAGGATGTGCGAGCGGCGATCGCTCGGCGAGCGCGTGCGCTGGCACAGCCCGCGGCTCTCCAGCGCGTCCAGCATCGCGACGAAGTTCGGCCGCAGGATGCCGAGCGTGGTGGCGATCTCGGTCTGGTTGCGGCCGGGATTGACGTCGAGCAGCAGCAGCACCGAGAACTGCGCCGGCGTGAGCTGTACCGGCGCGACGCATTGCAGGAAGTCTTCGAACACCCGAAGCTGCGCCCGCTTCAGCGCGTAGCCGAGCAGCTCGGCGAGCTCGCCCATCATCATGTCGCCGGCTTCGGGCGCCGGCTCGGCGGCGGGCTCCTTGCGGCCGCCGCGGGGCGGCTTGGCGACGGCGGCGGATTTGGGAGCGGTCATCGCCTGGCTCGCGGTTGTTTCGATTTCGGAGCGCCCGCCGACGGACGGGCCTTGAGCTTATAATCGATAATTGTTATGAACTATATCAAATAGCCCGCGCAGAATTCAACTGCCGGCTGGCGAGAGGCGGCGCGACCGCCGCTCGTGCGTGAGGGGGGCGTCCGCTTGAACACCACTATACTGCTGTTCCTGCTGCAGGACGGCATCACCAACGGTGCGATCTACGCGTTGCTCGGGCTGGCGCTGGTGCTGGTCTTCGCCGTCACGCGCGTGATCCTGATCCCGCAGGGCGAATTCATCACGTTCGGCGCCCTGACCTATGCGACGCTGTCCGCCGGCGGCGTGCCGGGCACCGCCAGCCTCGCGATGGTGATGGGCATCGTCGCGTTCGGCTTCGAACTGTTCAGCACGCGGAAGTCGCTGCGCGCCGCCAAGGTGCTGCGCGCCGCCGCGATCTATCTGGTGTTTCCGGCGGTCGTGCTCGCTCTGGCGACGCTGCTGCCGGCGACCCGCCCCGGCGTCGCCGTCAACATCGCGCTGTCGCTGGCGATCGTCGCCGCGATCGGGCTGTTCCTGTATCGCATCGCCTTCCAGCCGCTGGCGCACACCTCGGTGCTGGTGCTGCTGATCGCCTCGGTCGGCACCCACCTCGCCCTGCAGGGCTTCGGCCTGGTGTTCTTCGGCGCCGAGGGCCTGCGCGGACCGCCCTTGTCCGACGCCGCCGTCACCCTCGGGCCGCTGCGCTTCACCGGCCAGAGCATCGCGGTCTACAGCATCACCATCGTGGTGATGGCCGGGCTGTGGCTGTTCTTCGGCTACACCCGCATGGGCAAGGCGCTGCGCGCCACCGCGGTCAACCGGCTCGGCGCCCGGCTGGTCGGCATCCGCACCTCGCTGAGCGGCCAGCTCGCGTTTCTGCTCGCCTCGGTGATCGGCGCGATCTCCGGCATCCTGATCGTCCCGATCACCACGCTCTATTACGACACCGGCTTCCTGATCGGCCTGAAGGGTTTCGTCGCCGCGATCATCGGCGGGCTGGTCAGCTATCCGCTCACCGCCTTCGCGGCGATCGTGGTCGGCGTGGTCGAGGCGTTCTCCTCGTTCTACGCCTCGAACTACAAGGAGGTCATCGTCTTCACGCTGATCCTGCCGGTGCTGGTGCTGCGCTCGCTCGCCGCCCCCGCGGTCGAAGAAGAGAAGGATTGAGCGCGATGCCGCGTTGGCTGCCCATTCTCGTGTTCGCCGTCGTGATGGCGGCGCTGCCGCTGATCCCCGGCATGCCGCCGTTCTGGATCGTGCTGCTCGACAATATCGGCCTCGCCGCTCTGGTGGCGATGGGCCTGGTGCTGCTGACCGGCGTCGGCGGCCTCACCTCGTTCGGCCAGGCCGCGTTCTGCGGCTTCGGCGCCTACACCACCGCCTACATCACCACGGTGTACGGCCTCTCGCCGTGGCTGACGCTGCCGCTGTCGCTGCTGGTCGCCGGCGGCGCCGCGGTGCTGCTCGGGCTGATGACGGTGCGGCTCTCCGGCCACTACCTGCCGCTCGGCACCATCGCCTGGGGCATCTCGCTGTACTATTTGTTCAGCAAGCTCGACTTCCTCGGCCGCAACGACGGCATCTCGCGGGTGCCGCCGCTGTCGATCGGCTCGCTCGAAATGTGGGCGCCGGAGACGATCTATTTCGTGATCTGGGGCATGGTGCTGATCAGCGCGCTGCTGACGATGAACCTGCTCGACAGCCGTACCGGCCGCGCCATCCGCGCGCTGCGCCGCGGCCACATCGCGGCCGAAGCGTTCGGCGTGCAGACCGCGCGGGCGAAGCTCCTGGTGTTCATCTACGCGGCGGTGCTCGCCGGCCTGTCGGGCTGGCTCTACGCGCACTTCCAGCGCAACGTCAATCCGACGCCGTTCGGTCCGCAGGCCGGCATCGAATATCTGTTCATCGCCGTGGTCGGCGGCGCCGGCTATGTCTGGGGCGGCGTGCTCGGCGCCGCGATCGTGATCATCCTCAAGGAAGTGCTGCAGAGCTATCTGCCGCTGCTGTTCGGCGGCCAGGGCCAGCTCGAGATCATCGTGTTCGGCATCCTGCTGGTGATCCTGCTGCAGCTGGCGCCGGGCGGCGTCTGGCCGTGGCTCAGCAGTCTGATCCCGATCAAGATCCGGCGCCCGCGCGTCGATCCCGGCGCCGCGCTGGCGCCGCGCCCACGCACCGCGGCCGGGAAAGGCCCGCTGCTGAAGGTCGAACGCGCGCGAAAACAGTGCGGCGGCGTGATCGCGGTCCACGACGTCTCGTTCGAGGTCGACGCGAAGGAGATCGTCGCGCTGATCGGGCCGAACGGCGCCGGCAAATCGACCACCTTCAACCTGATCACCGGCATCCTCACCACCACCGGCGGCCGGATCGAACTCCACGGCAAGCCGATCGACAACGCCCCGCCGCAGGACGTGGTGCAGCTCGGCATCGCCCGCACCTTCCAGCACGTCAAGCTGGTGCCCGACATGACCGTGCTGGAGAACGTCGCGATCGGCGCGCATCTGCGCGGCCATGCCGGGCCGCTGACCAGCATGCTGCGGCTCGACCGCGCCGACGAGAAGAAGCTGCTCGCCGAGGCGACGCGGCAGATCGAGCGCGTCGGCCTGTCCGGCGAGATCGATCAGCTCGCAGGCAGCCTGTCGCTCGGCCAGCAGCGCATCGTCGAGATCGCGCGCGCGCTGTGCGCCGATCCGATGCTGCTGCTGCTCGACGAGCCGGCCGCCGGCCTGCGCCACATGGAGAAGCAGCGCCTCGCCGCGCTGCTGCGGCAATTGCGCGACGGCGGCATGTCGGTGCTGCTGGTCGAGCACGACATGGGCTTCGTGATGGATCTCGCCGACCGCATCGTGGTGCTGGATTTCGGCACGCGGATCGCCGAGGGCACGCCCGACGCGATCAAGACCAATCCCGAAGTGATCAAGGCCTATCTCGGAGCGCTGGCATGAGCGCGTTGCTGCAGGTGTCGGACGTCTCGGTGTCGTACGGCAAGGTCGAGGCGGTGCGCGACGTCACGCTCGAAGTGCGAGCCCGCGAGATCGTCACCGTGATCGGCGCCAACGGCGCCGGCAAGACCACGCTGCTCAACGCCACGATGGGCATCTTCCCGCTGAAGGGCCGCGTCGTGTTCGACGGCGTCGACATCGCCAGCCTCGACATCGAGGACCGCGTCGCCGCCGGCCTGTCGCTGGTGCCGGAGCATCGCGAGCTGTTCGCCACCATGACGGTGGAGGACAATCTCGAACTCGGCGCGTTCCGGATCGCCAAGGCGACGGCGGCGCAATCGCAGGAGCGAGTCTACGGGCTGTTTCCGCGGCTGAAGGAGCGGCGCAAGCAGCTCGCCGGCACGCTGTCGGGCGGCGAGCAGCAGATGCTGGCGATGGGCCGCGCGCTGATGGGCGCGCCGAAGCTGCTGATGCTCGACGAGCCGAGCCTCGGCCTCGCCCCGATCATCGTCGCCGACATCTTCCGCATCATCGGCGAGCTGCGCGCCGCCGGCGTCTCGGTGCTGCTGGTCGAGCAGAACGCCAAGGCGGCGCTGCAGATCGCCGACCGCGCCTATGTGATGGAGCTCGGCGAGTTCGTGCTCGACGGTCCGGCCTCCGACATCGCCGCCAACGAACAGGTGGTGGCGAGCTATCTGGGATTTTCGCATCCGGCCTGATCGTGGCGGCGCGACGGCGCCGGCGGCTCAGCAGAGCGCGACCGCTTCCATCTCGTCGATCTGCACGACGCAATTGCGGCCGAGATCCTTGGCCCGATACAGCGCCTGATCCGCCCGCCGCATCAGCGACGCAAGATCGCCGCCCGGCGCATGCGCGGCGAGGCCGAAGCTCATCGTCACCGGCGCCGCGACGTCGTTGCCGGCGACCTGGGCCGAGCACAGCCGGCACAGCGCCTGCGCGCAGCGGATCGCGTCGTCGTCGCTGACGCCGATCATCAGGCCGGCGAATTCCTCGCCGCCGTGGCGAGCGATCAGCAGATCGTTGGCGGCGGCGAAGTCGCGCAGGATGCCGCCGATCCGCGCCAGCACGCGATCGCCGGTGGCGTGCCCGTAGTGGTCGTTGATCGCCTTGAAGCGGTCGATGTCGCACATCAGCGCCACCACCCGCCGGCCCGCCGCGATGGCGTCCGCCAGCATCGGCGCCGCGGCGTCGTCGAAGCCGCGCCGGTTGAGCAGCCCGGTGAGCGGATCGGTGCGCGACATCCGCGCCAGTTCGGCGCGCGTCAGCGTCAACTGCCGCAGCAGCCGCGCCGAGCGATAGCTCAAGGCGCCCGACAGCAGGGTCGAGACGCCGACCGCGATCGCCATCGAGGCATGCGTCACCTGGCCGACCGGCACCAGCGCGGTCGCATCGGCGCCGAGATCGGAGACGAGGAACAGGAACGTCACGACCGCGGTCAGGCCGCCCGCGAGCGCGATCCGCCCGGCCGTATAGATGATCGCATCGCGATGCGTGACGATCTGCTTCGGCATGTCTTCACCGTCAACGGGGACACGACAGACCCCGAAACTCCGCTGGGATCCTGGCCCTCACCCACCAAATCGAACGCGGTGTCCTGCGTGCACGCGACGTGCCTGGTATTCTTACCAGACGGCTTTTCGCGGACACATTAAATCCCGGCAATTCGATCGCTCAGGCTTAACGCATCGCTAACATAAACGCGGAGCGGCGGTGACGCCGCGCGCCATCGCACGGCGCAAATGCGCACGAAGAAGCCGGCCTCCGCGAAGAGGCCGGCTCGATCGGTGTGCAGTCGGCGGCGTCGCCGCCGGGGCGCTTACTTGACGGTGACGTACTTGCCGCCCTTGACCGTCAGCAGGATGCGCGAGCGGTCGTCGAGGCCGTAGCGGTCGGTCTCGGTGAAGCTGTAGACGCCCTGGCTGGCGGCGATGTCCTTCTCGCTCAGCAGCGCCTTGCGGATCGCCTCGCGGAATTCCTGCGTGCCGGGCTTGGCGGTCTTCAGCGCCACCGGAACGACGCGCTCCAGCACCTTGAAGGCGTCGTAGGAATGGCCGGCGAACTGGCTGCGGCTGTTCGGACCGTACTTGCCCTCGTAGGCGGTGTTGAGCGCGAGGCCGGGCTTCTTGGTCAGCGCGCTGTCGTCCTGGCCTTCCGGATCCATCACCGGACCCGACGCCATCAGCACGCCCTCGGCCGACTTGCCGGCGATGCGGATGAAGTCCATCGAGGCGGCGCCGTGGGTCTGATAGATCAGCCCGGCATAGCCGCGCTCGCGCAAGCTCGTCTGCGGCAGCGCCGCGGCGGTGCCCGAGGCACCGACCAGGATCGCATCGGGATTGGCGGCGACCAGCTTCAGCACCTGCCCCGCGACCGACGTGTCGGGACGCGCGAAGCGTTCCTCGGCGACGATCTTGAGGCCCATCGCCTCGCCCTGCTTCTTGAGATCGTTGAACCACAGGTCGCCGTAGCTGTCGGAGTAGCCGATGTAGCCGACGGTCTTGATGTTGTTCTTCTTCATGTGCTCGTACAGCACCTTGCCCATGATCGGCACCGGCTGCGGCATCACCACCGACCACTTGGCGCGCTCCGGCGTGATCGGCAGCGGCGACAGTGCGAAATGCGGCACCTGCGCCTCGTTGGCGACGTTGGAGATCGCCACGCTCGGCGGCGTCACCGACGAGCCCATGATCACGTCGGCCTTCGACTCCGTGACGAAACGCCGCGCATTGGTGGTGGCCGCGGTCGGGTCGCCGCCATCGTCGAGCACGATCACCTTGATCGGATGGCCGCCGATTTCCTTGGCGACGAATTCCAGCGCGTTGCGCTCCGGAATGCCGAGCGCGGCCGCCGGGCCGGTGGTGGTGACGCTGATTCCCACCGTGATTTCGTTGGTTTCGGCGAGTGCCGCGCCGGACATCGCCGGCAATGCGATCGCGACGGCGAACGCAGCGACGGAAAGCTTGAACTTGGTCATGTGCTCCTCCTCCCTCTTGTTGTAGCTGGCCCTTCGGCCTGATCTTGTGGCGTCTTCTTTACGGCATACCGGGCGGCAAGTCAGCCCCGCATGAACTTCTCGATGATGCTCGACGGCACCGCCGCCGATTTCAGCTTGCCCGGATCATTGGGGTCGCGGCCGACCAGCACCCGTGTCTCGAACGCCTCGATCGCCAGCGCCTCGCCCTTGCGGACGTTGTGCACCACCTCGAAGCTCGAGCGGTTGAATTTCTCGATCCGGCTCTCGATCGTGATCCAGTCGCCGTAGGTCGAGGGGATGTAGAACTTGGCGCGGGTGTCGACCATCGGAATTCCGACCAGCCCGTAGACGCGCACGAGATCCTGCTTCGAGCAGCCGGCGGCTTCGAACAGCACCGAGGTCGAGTCGTCGAACATCGCGAAATAGCGCGGGTAGTAAACGATGTTCGCCGGGTCGCAATCGCCCCACTGGATCTGCACGTCGCGGCGGTTGGTGAACATCACTATCGGCACCCGGCTCAAATCACAGCGAAAACTATAAGTTCGTCATTCCGGGACGCGCCCCTTGGCGCGGGCCCGGAATCCATATTCCCTGACGGTGGTTATGGATTCCGGGCTCGCGCTTCGCGCGCCCCGGAATGACAACCACTGAGGCAATGCAGTCCGCTCCTAATCCACCGCGATCACATGCGCGGGCGGCGGCTCTGCATAGAGATCGGCGATCAGCGCGGCGCGATGCTCCAGCACCGCGCGCTGATTGACCGAGCCCTTGTCGGTGACTTCGCCATTGTCGATCGACAGCGGCTCGCCGAGCAGCACCGCGCGGGTGATCCGGGTCGACGATCCGGTCGCCTGTGTCAGCAGCCGCGCGAACCGCTCGCGGAACGCGGCGCGGATCGTCGCGTCCGCCGCCATGCCGGCGAGATCGTCGAGCGCGAGCTTCGGATTGATCAGCTTGCAGCCGTCGGCGTCGAGGATCACCACCGCCGACACCGTGTCGTGGTCGAGCCCGGCGATCACCACGTCGCGCACCAGCGGCGCGCAGGCGGCGATGAACTTGGCGCGCAGCGGGCCGACGCTGACCCAGGTGCCCGACGCCAGCTTGAAGTCCTCGGAGATGCGGCCGTCGAAGTCGAATCCGGCGGTGAGGTCGTTGGGGTCGACCGGCTTCAGCGCGTCGTTGAGCTTGTAGTAGCCCTCCTCGTCGAACGCCTTGGCGGTCAGCTCCGGCGCGCGCCAATAGCCCGGCGTGATGTTCGGGCCCTTGGCGCGGACCTCGAGCTTGCCGTTGTTCGGCACCAGCTTGGCCTCGTTGCCCGGCACCGGCAGGCCGACATGGCCTGAACGAGAAGTCTGCGGCGTCACCGACATGAAGAACGGCGCGGTCTCGGTGGCCCCGAGTCCGGTAAGCATCGGTACGCGCGCGCCGGTCTCCTGCGCCCCGACCTCGTCGAGGCCCTTCCAGACGTGCGCGGCGAGACTGGCGCCGGAGAAGAACATCGCGTGCAGCCGGCTGAAGAACAGTTTGCGCAGCTGTGCGTCCTCGCGCAACACCGGCAGCAGCGACTCGTAACCTTTGGGAACGTTGAAATACACGGTCGGGGCGACCTCGCGCAGATTGCGGATCGTCGCCGCAATCCCGGCCGGCGTCGGCTTGCCGTCGTCGATATACATCGAGCCGCCGTTGAACAGCGTCAGGCCGATATTGTGGTTGCCGCCGAAGGTGTGATTCCACGGCAGCCAGTCGACGATCACGGGCGGCTCGTCCTTGAGGAAGGCCATCGCCTCGCGGATCATCACCTGATTGGCGCAGATCATCCGCTGGGTGTTGATCACCGCCTTCGGATTGCCGGTCGAGCCCGAGGTCAGCAGGAATTTCGCGATGGTGTCGTGGCCGATCGCGTCGTGCTTCGCCGCCAGCTCCGGGTGCTCCGGCGTGTTCAGCAGCTCCGCCAGCGGCGTCACCTTGCGGCCGTCGACCGCGCCGCGCGTCGCCGCAATCTCGACGTCGGCCGGAACGGTGGCGAGGATCGCCGGCGCGAACGGCGTGACGTCCTCGGCGTAGATCAGGCCGGGCGTCAGCAGCCCGACGATGTAGCGCAGCTTGCCGAAATCCTTCGACACCAGCGAATATGGCGGCGACACCGGACACATCGCGACGCCGGCATACAGCGCGCCGAACATCATCATCGCGTGGTCGATCGAATTGCCGGACAGGATCATCACCGGCCGCTCGGCCGAGAGCCCGCGCGCCAGCAGCGCCGAGGCGATCTTCTGCGCCGCGCTGAGCATCTGCGCATAGGTGATCTTGCGCCAGCCGCCGCTGCCGTCGCGCTCGGCCATGAACACCCGGTCGGGCGCCTGCTCGGCCCAGTGCAGCAGCCGGTCGGTGATCCGCACCGGATAGTCGGACAGCGACGTCGTCGAGCGGACGTAGATGGTGCCGTCGGGGCGGCGATCGGTGGCGATGCCGATCTCGCCGAACGAAATGTCCCGCAACGGATGAGACTCGGCTTGCCCAACGGCAGTGCCGGCGAGTGCAGTCGGGTTGGTCATGGCATCCATCTCAGGTCGGTTTAACCTTTGCGGTCTTGTGATCCAGGAACGCGCGTATCCGGCTCTTGGCTTCCTGGTCGCTCTGCGCGACGGTCGCCATCAGCGACTCCATCAGCAGGCCGGTCTGCGGATTGGCCTCCGCGATCATCGGCAGCGCCTGCAGCACGGCGAAATTGGTCAGCGGCGCGTTCTGGGCGACGCGGCCGGCGAGTTCGAGCGCCTTGTCGTAGGCGGAGCCGCCGTCGGTGAGATATTGCGAGAAGCCGTGCACCACGCCGTCCGCCGCGGAGTACACCCGGCCGGTCAGCATCATGTCGGCCATCCGCGCCACGCCGATCAGCCGCGGCAGCCGCACCGAGCCGCCGCCGCCCACGAAGATGCCGCGGCTGCCTTCCGGCAGCGCGTAGTAGGCCGACGGCTCGGCGACGCGGATATGCGCGGCGCAGGCCAGCTCCAGCCCGCCGCCGATCACCGCGCCCTTCAGCGCCGCGATCACCGGCACCCGGCAATACTGGATCCGGTCGAACACCCGATGCCAGGTCTGGGAATGCACCAGCCCTTCGGTGGCGTCGCGTTCGCGCAGCTCGGACAGATCGAGGCCGGCGGAGAAGTGATCGCCGATGCCGTGGATCACCACGGCGCGAATCTCGTCCGGGAGGCTGGTGAAGCAATCCTTCAGCGCGGCCATCAGGCCGTCGTTGAGCGCATTGCGCTTCTTGGCGCGATTGAGGCCGATCGTCAGCACCGAGCCGACGGTGTCGACGACGAGCGTCGAAGTGTCCGCGAGCGTCGCGGCAGAGGCGTTTCCTGTGAGCACTTATTACGTCCTGTGCAGAATAGTTATAGACTATAACGAATGACGCGGGAGTCAATGGGCGTGGCACGGCGGCAAACTTCTTCCCTTCTCCCCTCGTGGGAGAAGGTGGCGCGGACGCAGTCCGTGCCGGATGAGGGGGAGCGGCGAACGCCGTGCCCGCCGCCCCCTCACCCGGCTTCGCTGCGCGAAGCCACCCTCTCCCACGAGGGGAGAGGGTTGGGCTGCCCTCGCGGAGAGCAAGGCTCAAAACGATTGCATCCCCGCGAGCAAAGCGCGCTCCCTCGCCCCGCTCTTGCGGGGAGAGGGCTGGGGTGAGGGGCGAGCCATCCGCGAATGCTGCGGTCGTAGTGACGCCGTGTCATGCCCCTCACCCGGCGCGCAAAACGCGCCGACCTCTCCCCGCAAAGAGCGGGGAGAGGTGAGGCTCACAGCACCTGATGTACGTCGACGACGACGCGGTCTTGGTGCCGGGCGGCGGAGCCGATGAACAGATGCTGGGTCAGCCACTGATAGTTCGGATGCCCGGTCTCGAACCGCGGGCGGGTGCGGAAGTAGATCAGCTTGGGATCGACCGGCTCGCCGCGCTTCAGCTTCTGCAGCAATTCGACCGGCCCGAACCGGATGCCGACATTCTCGACATAGACCACCGCGCCATCATCGGTCTCGAACGCGTATTTGGCCTCCAGCTCGATCAGTTCGTTCGGCCGGATGATCTGGAAGTCGGCACCGGACGGCAGGATGCGGCCGCTGACGCCCTCGCCTTTCACGGTGCCGCCGATCACCGGAATCACCCGCCGCACCCCGGCGCCGGTGTCCCCGGCCGAGATCACCTCGCCGATCCGCGCCGTGATGGTGAAGACGTAGCGAGTTTCGAGTGTGGGTGTCATCGGTGGGCTCCTGCGTTATCCGTCATTGCGAGCGAAGCGAAGCAATCCAGAAGCAGTGCACGGCGCTGGATTGCTTCGTCGCTTCGCTCCTCGCAATGACGGTGAGGTTGATTGTGAAGGTCTCCCCGTCCTTACCCGATCATCCGCATCGGCAGCCAGGTGGCGATCACCGGGAACGCGACCAGGATGGCGAGGCGGATCAGGTCAGTGGCGACGAACGGCAGCACGCCTTTGAAGATCGTCGACATGCTGACGTCCTTGATCACGCTCTTGATCACGAACACGTTCATGCCGACCGGCGGGTGGATCAGCCCGAGTTCGACCGTCATCACGATGATGATGCCGAACCAGATCGGATCGAAGCCGAGCGCCATCACCACCGGAAACACGATCGGCACGGTGAGGATCACCATCGCCATCGCGTCCATCAGGCAGCCGAGCACCAGATACATCAGCAGGATCAGCGCCAGCACGCCGTACGGCCCGATGCCGAGCCCAGTGAGGAATTCGGTGACGTGCTGCGGAGTCTGGGTGATGGTGAGGAAGTAGCCGAAGCACAGCGCGCCGATCAGCACGGTGAACACCGCCGCCGCGGTGCGGGTCGCCTGCAGCAGCGATTGCAGGATGCCGTCGCGGCTGAGCTTGCCGCGCAGGATGCCGATCAGGAAGGCGCCGACCGCGCCGACCGCGCCCGCCTCGGTCGGAATGAAGAACCCGCCATACAGCCCGCCGATCACGAACAGGAACAGCAGCAGCGGCGACCACACGTCGCGGAACGCGGCGAGCCGGTCGCCCCACGAGCTCTTCGGCCCCGCCGGCAGGAAGCCCGGCCGCGTCACGCCGATGATCCAGATCGTGATCATGTGCATCACGATCGCCAAGAGGCCCGGCACGATGCCGGCGATGAACAATTTGCCGATGTCCTGCTGGGTGATGATGCCGTACACCGCCAGCACCGTCGACGGCGGCAGCATCGCGCCGAGCGTGCCGCCGACCGCGATCACGCCGGTCGAGAACGACTGCGGATAGCCGAACCGCCGCATCTCCGGATAGGCCACCGCCGAGAACGTCGCCGCGGTCGCCACCGACGAGCCGGAGATCGCCGCGAAGCCGCCGCAGGCGGCGATGGTGGCGATGCCGAGCCCGCCCTTCCAGTGCCCGACCAGCGTGTTGCCGGCGCGGAACAGCTCGCGGCTGATGCCCGACGCCGACACGAACGCGCCCATCAGCAGGAACATCGGGATCACGCCGAACGAATAGTCGGTGACGGTGCGCATCGTGGTCTGGCCGACCAGCTTCAGCGCCGGCTCGAGGCCGGTGAGATAGCCGAAGCCGGTGGCGCCGACGAGGCCCATCGCCATGCCGACCGGCACCCGCAGCAGCATCAGCACGAACAGGCTGACGAAGCCGATCAGCGCCACTGTTTCGTTGGACATGCCCGCTTACTCCACCGGCTTGAGACGCGCTTCGCGCATCTGCTCCGGATGGAAAATCAGCCGGAAGGTTCGGATTGCAATCAACAGCACGGCGGAGACGTCGCCGATCCACGACACCAGATAGAACGGCCAGATCGGCACCTGCAGGTCCATGGTGACGATGTGGTCGGCCCGGGTCGTCACCACCTTGTCGAACAGCGTGTAGGTCTGCACCGAGACGACGAACAGCAGCACCAGCGTCGCGAAGATGTCGATGAAGCGCTGCCAGCGCGGCGACGCCGCCGCCCACACCAGGTCGACGGTGATGTGGGAGCCGCGATAGCTGGTCGCCGCGATCCCCCAGAAGATCAGCACGCCGAGCATGAACTGGCCGAAATCGTAGTAGTCCGGGATCGTCACCGCGAAGAATTTTCGCATGAACACGGCGAGGAACGTGTTGAGCGCGACGATGCCGACGAAGAACGCCGCGATCCATTCGATCACGTCGATGAAGCGGTCCATGCGATTCTTCGAGACTCGCTTGGTCTCCAGCGCACCGGGCAATCGGTCGGCCAGCTTGTCGAGGTCGGAGGTCATGGGGTTTTGATGGTTGGCACTGGGGTCACCACAAACGCGGCGTCATTCCGGGGCGCGCGCAGCGCGAGCCCGGAATCCATAACCCCTGCAGGGAGTATGGATTCCGGGCCTGCGCCCCGTCGGGCAGAGCCCGCCGGGGCGCATCCCGGAATGACGAAGACATCGCTTACAATCCCGCGTCGTACTTCTTCAGGGCGGCCTTCAGCTCGGCGTCGATCGCCGCGGCGTCGCCGCCGGCTTTCTTGACGCCTTCGGCCCAGGAATCGTTGAGCGGCTGCGTCGCCTTCTTCCATTCGGCGAGCTGATCGGCCGTCAGCGCATAGACCTCGTGGCCTTCCAGCGCCTTCATCTTGGTGCGGCCGTTGGCCTCGAAGTCGGTCCACGGGTCGGTGACCTTGGAGGCCCATTCCGGCGTGCAATGATCGTCGATGATCTTCTTCTGGCCCGGCGACAGCGCGTTGTAGGCCTTCATGCCGATGTTGTAGGTGAACACCGTGGTGTAGAGCGGCACGTCCATGTGATACTTGACCACCTTGTCGATGCCGAACAGGAAGATCGAGCCCCAGGGGAAGGTGATCTCGTCGGCGACGCCGCGCTCCAGCGCGTCGCGCGATTCCGGCGCCGAGGCCTGGACGTTGGTGCCGCCGAACAGCTTCACCATCTCGCCGATGGTCGACTGCGCCGGGCGCACCTTGAGGCCCTTCATGTCGGCCGGCACCACCACCTTCTTCTTGCCGTGCAGCGCGCCCGGATCGTGGATGAAGGCGAAGCACAGCTTGGTGTCCTTCATCTCGGTCGGCGCGTATTTCTGGTACCACTCGTTGAGCGCCAGCGTCCCCTTCTTGCCGTCCTTGAACACGAACGGGAGCTGGCCCGCCGAGACGATCGGGAAGCGGCCGGGCTGATAGCCGGGATTGACGTAGGTGACGTCGGCGATGCCGTCGCGCGCCATGTCGTAATGGTCGAACGCCTTGCCGAGCTGTTCGGAGGGGAACACCGCCATCTTGATCGAGCCGCCCGACGCCTTCTCGATGTCCTCGGCCCAGGCCTTGGTCGCCGGCACCAGCGGATGCGCCGGCGGCACCCACAACGAGACCTTCCAGTTGACGGTCTTGTCCTGCGCCGAGGCGGGCTGCGCCAGGAACGGTGCCACGACGGGCGTCACGCCGGCTGCGAGCACGAGCGCGAGCAAGGTCTTCCTCATCGACTGTCTCTCCCTGTTGGATGGGCTTCAATCGGCCCTTTGGTTGCATTGTTATAGGTTATAACCTTTAAAGCAAGTGACCGGGTCGGAATAGCTGGTAGACAGCGGACGGCAACTGGACGGCGCCGCCCTGCTCCCGTAACGAGACGATCGACCAGCCACGGACAATCAATCACGGGAGCGAGCATGCGCACGCAAGTCGCCATCATCGGCGCCGGACCGTCGGGTCTGCTGCTCGGCCAGCTGCTGCACAAATACGGCATCGAGGCCGTCATTCTCGAGCGCAAGGATCCCGACTACGTGCTGTCGCGAATCCGGGCCGGCGTGCTCGAGCAGGGCTTGGTCGGCCTGCTCGACGAGGCCGGCGTCGGCGCGCGGCTGCACCAGGAAGGCCTGGTGCACGACGGCTTCGAGATCGCGTTTTCCGGCCGGCGCCACCGCATCGATCTCGCCGGCTCGACCGGCGGCAAGCACGTCACCGTCTACGGCCAGACCGAGGTGACGCGCGACCTGATGGAGGCGCGCGCCGCCGCGGGCCTCACCACCATCTACGACGCCGAGAACGTCAGCCTGCACGATTTCAACGGCGACACACCGAAGGTGCGCTGGGTCAAGGACGGCGTCAGCCACGAGCTCGCCTGCGATTTCATCGCCGGCTGCGACGGCTTCCACGGCGTGTCGCGGCAGAGCGCGGCGGGCGCGGTCAAGACCTTCGAGCGGGTGTACCCGTTCGGCTGGCTCGGCATCCTGTCGGACACGCCGCCGGTGTCGCACGAGCTGATCTACGTCAACCACGACCGCGGCTTCGCGCTGTGCTCGATGCGCTCCGCCCAGCGCAGCCGCTATTACGTGCAGTGCCCGCTCAGCGACGACGTCGCGCAATGGAGCGACGCGCGGTTCTGGGATGAGCTGAAGAGCCGGCTCGATCCGGAAGCCGCCGGCAGGCTGGTCACCGGCCCCTCGATCGAGAAGAGCATCGCGCCGCTGCGCTCCTTCGTCGCCGAGCCGATGCGGTTCGGCCGGCTTTTTCTGGCCGGCGACGCCGCCCACATCGTGCCGCCGACCGGCGCCAAGGGCCTCAACCTCGCGGCCAGCGACGTCTACTATCTGTCGCGCGCCTTCCGCGAGTTCTACGGTGAAAAGTCGAAGGCCGGAATCGACGCTTACTCCGCCAACGCGCTGCGCCGGGTGTGGAAGGCGGAGCGGTTCTCGTGGTGGATGACCTCGATGCTGCACCGCTTCCCCGACAGCGACGCGTTCTCCCAGCGCATCCAGACCGCCGAACTCGACTATCTGATCAGCTCGCAGGCCGCGACCACGTCGCTGGCGGAGAACTACGTCGGCCTGCCGTATTAGGCATTGGCAATTCCCGGCTAGGCCCGGAGTCTAGCCTCGTCATTGCGAGCGAAGCGAAGCAATCCAGCGCAGAGCACGGAGCTGGATTGCTTCGTCGCTTCGCTCCTCGCAATGACGGCCAGAAGCTCCTCATTCCAAAGCGCGAGCGTGCGCACCCTTGCCTCCCGTTTGTCATTCCGGGGCGCGCGCAGCGCGAACCCGGAATCTATAGCCCCTGGAGTCGCGATCGTGCGCAGCGGCGCAACCGCCGTGCCTCCAGGCTGAGCGCGGCAAGTATGGATTCCGAGCTCGCCGCTGCGCGGCGCCCCGGAATGACGAACGAGAGAATCCCCATCCGTCATGCGCGGGCTTGACCCGCGCATCCATCGCGCGCGAAGCGCGCTTGAGAGAACACAAGCCGCCCCTTGACAGAATTCCTATTATGATTATAATCCGCGTCGTCCTGTCCGTGAGGGGCGCTTCGCGAGGCGTCGGATAGCGGGACAGATCATGCGGCTGGGCAACCAGCCGGGTGATAGTTCGACGAAGCTGG
>JACRJB010000043.1 GCA_016215605.1 Rhodopseudomonas palustris | reverse complement strand
TCGGATGCCGCCTCAACATTGCTGAAAGCGAGGCTATGCGCGGCCTTGCGGGCGATGACCCGAGCCTGGTCATCGTCAACAGCTGCGCCGTAACGGGCGAAGCGGTGCGGCAGGCACGGCAGGCGATCCGGCGGGCAAAGCGCGCGCGCCCGGATGCGCGCATCATTGTCACCGGATGTGCGGCGCAGACCGACCCCACTCTGTTCGCGGCCATGCCTGAGGTCGACCGCGTGATCGGCAATGCCGAGAAGATGGAGCCGCGCTCCTTTGCTCCCGCGCAGGAAAAGGTGCGCGTGTCGGACATCATGCAAGTGCGCGAAACCGCCCCGCACCTCATTTCGAGTTTTTCAGATCATGCCCGCGCCTTCGTCGAGGTGCAAAACGGCTGCGACCATCGCTGCACCTTCTGCATCATCCCCTATGGTCGTGGTAACTCCCGCTCGGTGCCGGTCGGCGCAGTGGTCGATCAGGTTCGCACGCTGGCCGAGCGCGGCCATGCCGAGATCGTGCTGACCGGCGTCGATCTCACCAGCTACGGCGCCGATCTGCCGGGCGCGCCGAGACTCGGATCTCTGGTCAAGAAGATCCTGCGCCACGTGCCCGAGCTGCGACGGCTGCGGATTTCCTCGATCGACTCCATCGAGGCGGATCGCGACCTGATCGACGCGCTGGCGAACGAGCCGCGATTGATGCCGCATCTGCATCTGTCGCTGCAAGCCGGCGACGATCTGATCCTGAAGCGGATGAAGCGGCGGCACAGCCGCAGCGACGCGATCGCGTTCTGCGACGAGGTGCGGCGGCTGCGCCCGGACATCGCGCTCGGCGCCGATCTGATCGCCGGCTTTCCGACCGAGACCGAGGAGATGTTTGCCCGCTCGCTCGATCTGGTCGAGGACTGCGGCCTCACCTTCCTGCACGTGTTTCCGTATTCGAAACGCCCCGGCACCCCGGCGGCGCGGATGCCGCAACTCGACGGCCGCGTCATTCGCGACCGTGCCGCAAGGCTGCGCGCCGCCGGCGAAGCTGCGCTGACGCGACGGCTGGCCGGCGAAACGGGCGCGACGCGGTCCGTGCTGATCGAGAGCGCCACGCAAGGCCGCACCGAGCATTTCGTCCCAGTGGCGATCGAGGGTGGTAAGGCGGGCGACGTGAGAACGATGGTGATCCGCGGGCATGATGGGGCGCGGCTGGTCGTCTGACGCGTCACGAGGCGTTTGACGTGGAGCTTGCTTGCACCGAGACTGAGCGCGCAGCCTTTGCGCAGGACTCACGGCCTCGCCCCGCCCACTCCCGTCACCGCCGGACTTGATCCGGCGGTCCATCGCTCTTTGATTGATGGATTCGCGGGTCAAGCCCGCGAATGACGCTGTGGTTGTGTTGCTAGCAGCGCGAACTAATCGCTAACCCATCCGCACGCTTGCAGCCTTGGATGCATATGGGCCGGCGGCGGCGCCGTCACCACCACCGGCGGCTTGTTGCGCGACAGCGGGATGGTGATCTCGCGCGCGTGCAGATGCAGCCGCGGTTCGCCGAAACGCGGGCCGTTGCCATAGATGTTGTCGCCGACGATCGGCCAGCCCATCGCGGCGCAATGCACGCGCAGTTGGTGCGTCCGCCCAGTGATCGGCTCCAGCGCCAGCCAGGTCAGCCGCGTCGGGGCCGGCGCACCGACGATCGCGCCCGGCCTTCGAGACAGACCATCACCCTCTCCCCCCGCACGACGAGCCCCCTCTCCCGCTTGCGGGAGAGGGTTGGGGTGAGGGAGCCCCAAGGCGAGGCTCCCGTTGTCGACCCCCACCCCCGACCCCTCCCCGCAAGGGGGAGGGGAGCCGTTTGCCGCAGCTTCACTGCCTATTGACCTTCCCATCACCCGCCATTTCGTCAGCGACGGCAGGCCTTCGGGGTCGATCTTCTGCCACCAGCCGCGTTCGGCGTTGAGGCGGCCGATCGGGAGGTCGATGGTGCCCTGGTCCTGCTCGGGGCCGCCCTCGACGATCGCCCAATAGGTCTTGGAAATCTTGCTGTGTTTGAACAGCAGTCCCAGCGTGGCGGTGGCCTTGCGGTGGCGACCGAGCACCAGGCAGCCGGAGGTGTCGCGGTCGAGCCGATGCGCCAGCACCGGCGGGCGCGGCAGGCCGAACCGCAGGAACTCGAACGAGGTTTCCAGATTCGGCCCGCCCTTGGGGCCGCGATGCACCGGCAGGCCGGCCGGCTTGTCGATCACCAGCATCAGTCCGTCGCGATGCAGCACCCGCGACTGAATGTCCTCGGCCGACAGTTCCGGCACGTCGAATTGATCTGCGTGGCTTTCGTTCATGGCCCGAAACGGCTAACACAGCGCCCTGATGAGTGACACTCCGGAAAATTCAAAGCCGAGCTGGTGGCGACGGCTGTCCAGCGGGCTGAAGCGCACGTCGAGCTCGATCGGCACGGCGCTGTCCGAATTCATTTCCAAGCGCAAGCTCGACCGGGCGATGCTCGAGGAGATCGAGGACGTGCTGCTGCGCGCCGACCTCGGCACGGAAGTGGCGTCGCGGATCTCGGACGCGGTCGGCGAGGGCCGCTACGACAAGATGATCTCGGCCAGTGACGTCAAGGAAATCGTCGCCGCCGAGGTCGAGAAGGTGCTGGCGCCGGTCGCCAAGCCGCTGGCGATCGACACCGCGAAGAAGCCGTTCGTGGTGCTGGTGGTCGGCGTCAACGGCTCCGGCAAGACCACCACCATCGGCAAGCTGTCGGCCCGCTTCGCCGCCGAGGGCCGCAAGGTGATGATGGCGGCCGGCGACACCTTCCGGGCCGCGGCGATCGAGCAGCTGAAAATCTGGGGCGAGCGCACCGGCACGCCGGTGGTGGCCGGCGCGCAGGGCTCGGATTCGGCCAGCCTCGCCTTCAACGCGCTGACCGCGGCGAAAGAGCAGGGCCGCGACGTGCTGCTGATCGACACTGCCGGCCGGCTGCAGAACCGCACCGAGCTGATGAGCGAGCTCGAAAAAGTGGTGCGCGTCATCAAGAAGGTCGACGACACCGCGCCGCATGCGGTGCTGCTGGTGCTCGACGCCACCGTCGGCCAGAACGCGCTGTCGCAGGTCGAGGCCTTCACCAAGACCGCCGGCGTCACCGGCCTGGTGATGACGAAGCTCGACGGCACCGCGCGCGGCGGCATCCTCGTCGCCATCGCCGAGAAGCACAGACTGCCGGTGCATTTCATCGGCGTCGGCGAAGGCGTCGACGATCTGTCGCCGTTCACCGCGCGCGATTTCGCGCAGGCGATCGCCGGCACGGAGACGACATGACGAAACCCTCAGCGACCGACGAGATCCTGCAGAAGAACCAGCCGCATCCGCTGTTCAAGCTGGCCACCGAGCTCGGCCCGCTGCTGGTGTTCTTCTTCGTCAACGCGAAGTGGAATCTGTTCGCCGCCACCGGCGCCTTCATGGTGGCGGTGATCGCGGCGATCATCGCGTCCTACGTGGTGACCAAGCACGTGCCGATCATGGCGATCGTCACCGCCGTGGTGGTGTTGGTGTTCGGCACGCTGACGCTGGTGCTGCACGACGAGACCTTCATCAAGATGAAGCCGACCATCGTCTACACGCTGTTCGGCGCCGTGCTCGGCGGCGGCCTGCTGTTCGGCCGCAGCTTCATCGCGATCATGTTCGATCAGGTGTTCAATTTGACACCGGAAGGCTGGCGCAAGCTGACGCTGCGCTGGGCGCTGTTCTTCCTGGCGATGGCCGTGCTGAACGAAGCGATCTGGCGGACGCAGACGACCGAGTTCTGGGTGTCGTTCAAGGTGTTCGGCATGGTGCCGATCACCATGCTGTTCGCCATGCTGCAAATGCCGCTGGCCAAACGCTACGCCGCCGAACCGGCGACGCTCGAAAAGAGCGCAGCGGACGAAGGCGACGTGTCGGGACGATAACACCGAGACCAAAAACAAGTCATTGCCGGGCTTGACCCGGTATTGCCAACTCCACCGCCGTCATGCCCGGGCTTGACCCGGGCATCCATCCTTCTGAACAAGATGGATTGCCGGGTCGAGCCCGGCAATGACGTGGTGTGCAAGCACGAGGCTTGTCGTCGGCCGGTGGGCCGAGGGTCGTCCGCTCAGCTCTTCTGCTTCGCGATGATCTTGTCCTTGATGCCCTCGTAGGTCTTTTCCGGCACGATCTTCTTCTGCACCAGCTCGTCCTTGCCCTTGTAGGGGCGGCCCTTGATGATCGCGGCCGAGTAGGCCTTGCCGACGCCGGGCAGCGCGTCGAGCTGTTCGGCGGTGGCCGAGTTGATGTCGAGCAGTTCGACCTTCTCGGACTTGGCCGGCGCCATCTTGGACTCGGCCTTGGGGGCCGGGGCCATCTTGGTATCCGCCTTGGGCGGCGGCGCCATGGTGCCGGACGGCGCGGTCTGGGTGCCCTGGGCCATCACGGGGCCGGAGGCGAGCAGGCCGAAGGCCAGCGCAGCGGCGAGCGGGGCGAGGGTGAGGTGGCGCAACTTCAAAGTACGCATCGGGGTGTCCTCCAGGGACGTTGTTAGTAACGCCGTGAAGCTAGCCGTCGATTCATGGCGGGTCCATGGCCGCCAAATGAACCTGCGATAAACGCTGATAATTATTTGTCGGGGGGTGAGCTGGCCGCGGGGGGCGCCCACCTCCCCCGCTTGCGGGGGAGGTCAACGCGCGTAGCGCGGCGGGTGAGGGCACTCCTATCAACGAGTCGCCGACTCACTGCTTGGGGCGCCCTCACCCCAGCCCTCTCCCGCAAGCGGGAGAGGGCTCGCGGCGGTCGGGGAGGGGGTGCGGATGAACTTGGGCTAGGACTTCGCCAGCGCCTTCTCGATCTCGGGCTTCAG
The DNA here is from genome assembly GCA_016215605.1 of Rhodopseudomonas palustris. Lineage (GTDB taxonomy): Bacteria > Pseudomonadota > Alphaproteobacteria > Rhizobiales > Xanthobacteraceae > Rhodopseudomonas > Rhodopseudomonas palustris_L. The sequence continues at coordinate 81,708 of JACRJB010000043.1, read as the reverse complement.
CACCTTGTCGAGATTGTCCGGCGTGATCGGGCCAACCAGCTTGTAGGCGATCTTGCCGTCGCGGCCGACCACGAAGGTCTCCGGCACGCCGTAGACGCCCCATTCGATCGCGGCGCGGCCATTGGCGTCGACGCCGACGGCGGCGAACGGATTGCCGTAGCGGCCGAGGAAGCGCCGGGCGTTGTCCGGCTTGTCCTTGTAGTTGATCCCGACGATCTGGATGCGCTTGTCGTCGCCGAGCGCGGTGAGCAGCGGCGCCTCGTCGTGACACGGCACGCACCACGACGCCCAGACATTGACGATGCTGACCTTGCCGTTGAACAGCGCCGGACCCAGCCCCGGCACCGCCGCGCCGTCGCGGGCGAGGTCGTCGAGCGGCGGCAGCACGGTCTGCGGCACCTCGCGGCCGATCAGCGCCGAGGGAATCCTGGAAATGTCACGGTCGCCGAGCCGCACCCAGAACAGCGCCGCCAGCCCGGAGAACACCAGCAGCGGCAGCACCACCATCAAGGAGCGGCGCGCCGGCGAGGGGACGTCGGTAGCGGGCGTGGTCATGACAGATCCGTTGCGCTGCGGCCGGAGCGCCGCGTGGCGCCGCGCGCCTCGAGGTCGCGCAGCCGCGCCTTCTGGCGGCGATGATCCAGCACCACCCAGCCGATCAGCAGCAGCACCACGATCGCGGTGGCCGCATAGGACGAGACGATGAACTCGGCATAGCGACCGAACATCACGCCGCCTCGGCGCGGCTGGCCTGCAGCATCTGCAGCGTGCGCACCCGGCGGCGCAGGATTTCGTTGCGCATCGCGGCGACGTGCAACGTCAGAAACAGCAGCGAGAAGCCGATCGCCATCACCAGCAGCGGGATCAGGAAGGATTTGTCGAGCGTCGAGCCGCCCATCCGGATCACCGAGGCGGGCTGGTGCAGGGTATTCCACCAGTCCACCGAGAACTTGATGATCGGCAGGTTGATCGCCCCGACCAGCGTCAGCACCGCGGCGGCCCGCGCCGCCCGCGACGGATCCTCGACCGCGCGCCACAGCGCGATCAGCCCGAGATACATCAGGAACAGGATCAGCATCGAGGTCAGCCGCGCATCCCACTCCCAATAGGTGCCCCACATCGGCCGCCCCCACAGCGAGCCGGTCAGCAGCGCCAGAAAGGTGAAGGCGGCGCCGATCGGCGCGGCGGTCTTGGCGGCGACGTCGGCGAGCGGATGCCGCCACACCAGCGTGCCGAGCGAGGCCACGCTCATCACCCCCCAGACGAACATCGACAGCCAGGCGTTCGGCACGTGGATGAACATGATCTTGACGGTCGCGCCCTGCTGGTAGTCGTCCGGCGCCAGCATCGCCTGCACCAGCCCGACCGTCAGCAGCAGCGCGGTCGCGCCGGCCAGCCATGGCAGCATGCGGCCGGCAAGCGTCAGGAACCGGGTCGGATTGGCGAGTTCGGTCAGCGTCATGGCATCCCTGATAATGGGATGGGCGGAGACAGGCAATGCGGCCTTGTCCGGAGGCCGTCGTCTCCGCGGGAGTTGATCCGGCCGCAGCGATGGGTCACGGCGACGACTGCCGCAGCGCAGCAATTCCGGCCGGGCGCCGTGCCGGCATCCGGGTCAGTTCGGATGCGCGGCCGGCCGCGCCCTCAGCGATCCCAGACGAAACCGTGCATCCGGGCATCGGCATCGAACGCGTCGCGGCCGAAGCCGAGCGTGCTGCGCGGCGCTTCGCAGAAGGCGCGGGCGCCGTTGCGGTCGAGATGGATCCGCCAGGTCTGGCGATCGACCGGCGCCTTGAGGCGAAACGCGCGCGGTGACAGTACCGCGACATTGGCGCCGCCCTGCGGATCGCGCACCGACGGATAGCGGATGATCTCTGCGCCGGCGGCCCGCGCGGCCTCGCTGAACGCCTGTGCCGCGCCGTAGTCTCGATAGCTCATGATCGTCGAACGCTGGTCGTCGGGCAGCGCGGCCAGATCGAGCACCCGATCCGAGCTCAGTTCGACCGCGAAGGCGGTGTATTCGGCGGGGTTCTGTGGCCACGGCGTGTCGGGCGATTCGGCGAAGAACATCAGGCGGTGAAACACCGTCTCGGCGATCGCCGTCGATGGCTGCCCGGACGCGTAGAACACGCCCGCATCGGCATTAGGGCGGCGAAACCGCGAGCCCCAGGGGTTGATCGCGCTGTAGCGGAACGGCGTCATCAGCAGGAAATCGAGCCCGTCGCAATCCGGCGGGATCGGCGGCTTGGTGTCCTCGATGATCTGCTCGAGCAGTGCCTGTTCGGCGAGCGAGTCGGTCAGCTTCATCGTCGCCGATTGATGCTGGGCCTCGACGATGCGCCAGGCCCGGCCGGAGAACCGGGCCGCGTCAGACCGGAGCGCGTCGCGTATCCAGGTACTGGACGACATGGAACAGGCCCTGGATTTTCTGGATCAGCTCGACCGGCGAACCCCGCAGCGCGAGGTTGTCGCTCTTCATCCATGCCCTCGCAGCGGCCTCGTCCCCGGCGACGATCGCATCCAGCGAGCGATACAGCCGGACGAACAGTACGGCGAGTTCGAACGGCTTGCCGCCGTCCAGCACGTAGTCGGCGCTCTTCATCCGCGAGACGACCGACTCGGACAGGCCGATGACGTTGCTCAGCACCTTCTGCGACAGGCCGAGCCGTTCGGCCGCCTTGATCGTGGCTTTGGTCAGGACGGCTCCGGCATTCAAGGGGGCCGTTGCTTGGTCAGGAGCGGCGACCATTTCCACCTCCTTCTCTAAAGAAATAATATATGGAAATTCTTTCTTAGGCAACAACAGCGGCCCGGTGAACCGGTTCCAGTTTCATCCACCCCAGCTCAGGTTCGTGGGCGATGCGCAGCCGAAGGCGCGGCCGCCCGCGAGCCTTTACAGCGCCTCGCCCTTCAGCAGCCGCGGGGTGTCGCCGGTTAGGCCGGCGGCCTGGCGGATGAACACCTCCTTCAGCGGCGGCAGCCGGTCGACAATGCCGAGGCCGATGTCGCGGACGCTGCGCAGCAGCGGCGACTTGTTGGAGAACAGCAGGTTCAGCCCGTTGGTGGCGACGCCCATCGCCATGGTGTCGAACCGGCGCCAGCGCTGGTAATTCTCCAGCACGTCGGCCTGGCCGGGATCAATCCCGAGCCGTGCCGCATCGACGATGACCTCGGCCAGCGCCGCGACGTCGCGCAGGCCCATGTTCAGGCCCTGCCCGGCGATCGGGTGGATGACGTGAGCGGCGTCGCCGATCAGCGCCAGCCGCGGCGCGATGAAGGATTGCGCCACGAAATAGCCGAGCGGAAACGCCTTCGGCGCGTCCAGCGGCTTGACCTCGCCGAGCCGCAGCCCGAACCGGGACTCCAGCTCGGCCTGGAACGCCTTTTCCGGTAGCGCCACGATCCTGGCGGCGTCGGCGCGGCTCTCGGTCCACACCAGCGATGAGCGCTTGCCGGTCAGCGGCAGGATCGCGAACGGCCCCGCCGGCAGGAAGTGTTCCTCGGCGCAGCCATTGTGGTCGCGCTCGTGCTCGACCATGACGACGATGCCGGACTGGTCGTAGTCCCAGCCATAGGTGGCGATGCCGGCGCGCTCGCGCAGCTTCGACTTGGCGCCGTCGGCGGCGACCAGCAGGCTGGCCTCGATCACGCTGCCGTCGCCGAGCGTGACGCGGGTCGCATCGGCGCCCGCTTGGTAGGATGTCACCGGCGTGGCGCGCAGCTCGACGCCCGCTGCCTCGGCGCGGCTGGCCAGCGCCTCGTTGAGATATTTGTTCTCGACCATATGGGCGAACGGCTCGCCCGGCTGCACTTCGCCCGCGAAGGTGAGGAACACCGGCCGCGTCGCATCCTCCAGCGCCGAATCCGTCACCACCATGTCGATGATCGGCTGCGCAGTCGGCGCCACCTCGTCCCAGACGCCGAGCGCTTCGAACAGCCGGCGGCAGGCGGCCACGATCGCAGTGGCGCGCGGATCGCGCGACGGCCGCAGCGCCAGCGCCGGATCGGCGACGATCACCGGAACCTCGGGGCCGAGTCCCTGCCGCAGCGCCAGCGCCAGCGCCAGACCGGCGAACGCGCCGCCTCCGATGACAATGCTTCGCGGTGCGGTCATATTTCTCACTCTTGCGCCTGAGGCGCTTGTCGGGGTTCTTGCGCCCAACCCGGAGCTGGGCGAAACAGGCTGGAACAGCCGTGGATTATCGCCCGGTTCTACCAGACATCGACGGCGGTGGGAAATCACGCGCCGCCACCCCATTGTTTATGACGCGTTTTCTTCATGCGAACCGGTGACCACTTCGCTTGAAAACGCCTGAGGGAGCAAAAGCCGGTGTCCAAGAGCCTGATCGACCTGATCTCGATCCTCGATCTCGAGCCGCTCGAGGTGAACCTGTTCCGCGGCACCAGCCCGAAGACCAGCTGGCAGCGGGTGTTCGGCGGCCAGGTGATCGGCCAGGCGATGGTGGCCGGTTGCCGCACCGTCGAGAACCGGCTGCCCCATTCGCTGCATTGCTACTTCATCCTGCCCGGCGATCCGCAGGTGCCGATCATCTACGAGGTCGAGCGGCTGCGCGACGGCAAGAGCTACACCACCCGCCGCGTCACCGCGATCCAGCACGGCCAGGCGATCTTCTCGCTGATGATGTCGTTCCACGACGACGAGGAGACCGAGTTCGACCATCAGGACAAGATGCCGGACGTGCCGCCGCCCGAGGCGCTGACCGCTGAGGAAATCTCCAAGCAGCCGTTCTTCAAGGAGATGCCGGACTTCATCAAACGCTATTACGAGAGCGATCGGCCGATCGAGCTTCGCCCGGTCGAACTGAAGCGCTATTTCGGCAAGAAGATCGAGGACGGCCGCATCCATGTCTGGATCCGCACCGCGGCCAAGCTGCCGGACGACCCGGCGCTGCACATGTGCGCGCTGGCCTATGCGTCCGACTTCTCGCTGCTCGACGCGGTGATGGCGCGCTACGGCCGCACGCTGTTCGACAAGCGGATGATGCCGGCGAGCCTCGACCACGCGATGTGGTTTCACCGCCCGTTCCGCGCCGACGAATGGCTGCTCTACGCGCAGGACTCGCCGTCCGCCCAGGGCGGCCGCGGCCTCACCCGGGGCATGATCTACAAGGCCGACGGCACCCTGGTGGCGTCCGTCGTCCAGGAAGGCTCGGTGCGGCAGCGGCGGGAGCCACCGAAGGGCTGATCCTGTCCGGTCTTCCCTGCACCTGCCCCTTTCGACTTCTCCACCCTACCGACCTCAGCCTGAGGAGCCGCGCCCTTGCGCGGCGTCTCGAAGGATGGGCCGCGGGCGCAGAAACCTGTCGCCATCCTTCGAGACGCCCGTCGGTGCCCTGCGGGCACGGACGGGCTCCTCAGGAGAGGTCTGTGCCGCTGGTTGAGGGCGTCCACAAATAACAACCAGACGGATTGCCATTTCCATAGGCCGTCAATCCGCTTATTTTCTGCGCGCATTGCCGATAAACCCGGCATATACAGAACGAAAGCGCCGCGCGGCGCGGTGCCGCACGCATGTGCGCGAAGATTTGGGGCTGCTGCATGAAACTCGTCGTCGCCATCATCAAACCCTTCAAGCTCGATGAAGTGCGCCAGGCGCTGACCGAGATCGGGGTGCACGGCATGACCGTGACCGAGGTCAAGGGCTACGGCCGCCAGCGCGGCCACACTGAGATCTATCGCGGTGCCGAATACATCGTGAATTTCCTGCCCAAGCTGCGGATCGAGATCGCGGTCGACTCAGGCCTCGCCGACAAGGCCGTCGAGGTCATCACCCGCGGCGCCCGCACCGGCCAGATCGGCGACGGCAAGATCTTCGTCACGCCGATCGACCACGCGCTGCGGATCCGCACCGGCGAGACCGACGCCGACGCGCTGTAGGCTCTCCTTCTTCACCGCACTTCGAACGGCGGTGCCGGGGCGCCGCGACATTCCGACGGGGCAGGCATCATGACCGGGTCGACACGCCGTGCGGCACAGGCTGCGACGGGCTTCATCCTTGTGGCGTTGACCATGGCGGCGGGCGGCCTCGGCATCTCGCCGGCGCTCGCCCAGGGCACCGCGGCCGCGCCGGGCATCAGCGCCGCCGATACCGCCTGGATGATGGTCGCCACCGCCTTCGTGCTGATGATGACGATTCCCGGCCTCGCGCTGTTCTACTCCGGTATGGTGCGCAAGAAGAACGTCCTGGCGACGATGGCACAGAGCCTGGCCGCGGTGGCGCTGATCTCGCTGCTGTGGGTGGCGTTCGGCTATTCGCTGACGTTTGTCGGAAGCGGCGCCGTGATCGGCTCGTTCGACCGCGTCTTCCTCGCCGGCATGACGATGGACAGCGTCAATCCGGCGGCCAAGACCATCCCGGAAGCGCTGTTCATGCTCTACCAGATGACCTTCGCGATCATCACGGTGGCGCTGGTGGCCGGCTCGGTCGCGGACCGGATGCGGTTCTCGGCCTATCTGCTGTTCTCGGTCGGCTGGTTCGTGCTGGTCTATGTGCCGCTGGCGCATTGGATCTGGGGCGGCGGCTTCCTGGCCGGCTGGGGCGTGCTGGATTTCGCGGGCGGTCTCGTCGTGCATCTGTCGGCCGGCACCGGCGGCCTGATCGCCGCGCTGGTGATCGGGCGACGCCACGGCTACGGCATGGAAAACCTGTCGCCGTTCGACCTGTCGCTGGCGGTGATCGGCACCGGCCTGCTGTGGGTCGGCTGGTTCGGCTTCAACGGCGGCTCGGCGCTCGCCGCGGATTCGCGCGCCGTGTTTGCCATCACCGCGACCCATCTCGCCGCCTGCGCCGGCGCACTGACCTGGGGCGCGATCGAATGGGCATCGCGCCGCAAGCCCTCGGTGCTCGGCATGATTTCCGGCGCGGTCGCCGGCCTCGGCACCATCACGCCGGCGTCCGGCTATGTGCAGCCCTGGCACGGCGTGGTGATCGGCGTGATCGCCGGCGGCGTCTGCTACTGGGCCTGCATCTGGCTGAAGCACCGGCTGCGCTACGACGATTCGCTCGACGTGTTCGGCGTCCACGGCATCGGCGGGCTGACCGGGACCCTGCTCGGCGGCTTTTTCGCCACCGCGGCGATCGGCGGCGTGTCCGGCGCGTTCGAGGGTAACTGGATGCAGCCGCTGATCCAGCTCGGCGGCATCGCCGTGACCTTCATCTGGACCGCCGGCGCGACCTACGTGCTGCTCAAACTGGTCGGACTGTTCGTTGCGCTGCGGGTGTCCCGTGAGCACGAGATCGAGGGTCTCGACATTTCGCAGCATGGCGAGGCGCTTCAATAGCCACTTGCCATAATATTCTACCGCACGGACTGCCCGTCGGCTGAGCACGATTGTGTCCGCACCCTGTCGTGCTCGCTTTTTGACCAGATTTGCCTATCCATTGAGCGCGACCGAATAGCGCAGCCGGTGTTGCGGTGCGGTCTCCCGCGAAAGTTTCGGATTCCTGAACGATTCCAGCGCGTCGCCCGACTGGCACGGCATTTGATTCTAAGGGGCGTGGCTGTGCCCGCGTAGTGATGTTCTCCGCGTGGGGATTTTCAGTCGAGATCATGCCCCGACCATTTTGGCCGGGCCCTAGCGGGGATAGGACCTATGAAAATTGTTATGGCGATCATCAAGCCATTCAAACTCGAAGAAGTCCGTGATGCCCTGACCGCCATTGGCGTTCACGGTTTGACGGTGACGGAAGTCAAGGGATATGGCCGGCAGAAAGGCCACACGGAAATCTACCGCGGTGCCGAATACGCGGTGAGCTTCCTGCCCAAGATCAAGATCGAGGTCGCGATCGCCACCGACCAGGTCGAGAAGACCATCGAAGCGATCACCAGCGCCGCCAAGACCGGCCAGATCGGCGACGGCAAGATCTTCGTCATCGGCCTCGACCATGCGGTGCGCATCCGCACCGGCGAAGCCGACGCAGCAGCTCTCTGATTTCCCGCTCACCCAACTTCCTTCACTCAGGAGACAACAAATGACGTTCAAACGTCCCTACGGCGCGGGACTGGCCGCACTGGCGGCCGGCCTGTTCGCGGCGACTGCCGCCTACGCCGAGCCCACGGTCAACAAGGGCGACAACGCCTGGATGATGACCGCCACGGTTCTGGTCGTGCTGATGACCATTCCCGGCCTGGCGCTGTTCTACGGCGGCCTGGTCCGCTCCAAGAACATGCTCTCGGTGCTGGCGCAGGTGTTCTACACCTTCTCGATCGTGATCGTGATCTGGGCGGTCTACGGCTACAGCCTCGCCTTCACCGGCGGCTCCGACTTCATCGGCGGCTTCTCCAAGGCGTTCCTCGCCGGCGTCACCCCCGACTCGAAGGTCGCGTCCTTCAGCGTCGACGCCAACGTCTCGGAGCTGATCTACATCTGCTTCCAGATGACCTTCGCGGCGATCACGCCCGCGCTGATCGTCGGCGCCTTCGCCGAACGCACCCGCTTCGCCGCGGTCGCGCTGTTCGTGCCGCTGTGGGTGACGCTGATCTACTTCCCGATGGCCCACATGGTCTGGTACTGGCCGGGTCCGGATGCGATCACCGACGCCGCCAAGGCGCTCGCTGCCGCCACCGACGACGCCGCCAAGGCGGCCGCGCAGGCCAAGCTCGACGAAATCAACGCGGACGCGGGCTTCATCTTCAAGAAGGGCGCGCTCGACTTCGCGGGCGGCACCGTGGTGCACATCAACGCCGGCATCGCCGGTCTGGTCGGCGCCATTCTGGTGGGTAAGCGCACCGGCTACGGCAAGGAGCTGATGGCTCCGCACTCGCTGACCATGACCATGATCGGCGCTGCGCTGCTCTGGGTCGGCTGGTTCGGCTTCAACGTCGGTTCGAACCTCGAAGCCACCGGCGTCGCCGGCCTGGCGATGACCAACACCTTCGTCGCGACGGCGGCGGCGGCGATGGCCTGGATGTTCGCGGAATGGATCTTCAAGGGTCACCCCTCGCTGCTCGGCGCGCTGTCCGGCGCAGTCGCGGGTCTGGTCGCGGTCACCCCCGCGGCGGGCTACTCCGGCCCGATGGGCGCGATCGTGCTCGGCCTCGTCGCCGGCGTGGTCTGCCTGTTCTTCTGCACCGTGGTGAAGAACGCGCTCGGCTACGACGACTCGCTGGACGTGTTCGGCGTTCACGGCGTCGGCGGCATCATCGGCGCGCTCGGCACCGGCATCCTGGTGAACCCGGCGCTCGGCGGTACCGGCGTCTACGACTACGTCGCCGGCAAGGTCGCCGACTACGACTTCGGCGCCCAGATGATCTCGCAGTGCTGGGGCGTCGGCACCACCATCCTGCTGTCCGGCATCGGCTCGGCGATCCTTTACAAGGTCGTCGACGTCATCGTCGGTCTGCGGGCCCCGGTCGAAGTCGAGCGCGAAGGCCTCGACCTCGTCGAGCACACCGAACGCGCTTACAACATGTAAGTTCTCCCGGGGGCGCGGCGTCTTTCCTCCAGGGAGGCCGCGCCCAGACCTACGGTTCGGGCAGATCCCGGCACTGTCCGAGCCGTCGAGGGGTCTCAGCGCAAGCTGGGACCCCTTTCTTTTTGCGGCGATCCTCGCGAGAGACTGTATCAGTCGCGATCGGGAGTGATCAGGCGGACCGACGGGAAGTACACGCGATACTTCCGCGGATCCCGCGTCAGAAGTGCCAACCCGTCGACTTGCGCGTGTGCGCCGATGAAGAAGTCCGGCAGCACGCCGGTGCGGGCGCCGCCGGCGCGGCGATACTAGACGAAGACCTTTCCGGCCAGAAACAACGCCGCCCGCGACAACGGCACCACACGGACCGCCAACGTCGCCAGCGCGGCCTCGAAATCCTCGATGCGCAGATAGCCGGCTGAGACTTCAGCGTAGATCACGTCGTTGATCAGCAGCGGCCCGCGATCCGCGGCCTCGTTCAGGCGGTCGAGCGACCAGTCGGACCAGATCGGATCGTCGGTGAGGAAGTCGATCAGAACATTGGAATCGACCAGCGTCACGGCTCAATCGCCGTCGCGCAGCAACTGGATCAGTTCTTCGCCCGACATGCCGGCATCGGCGCTGCCCCTGGCCTTGTCCCACGGCCTGTTCGGGTCACTTCGCGCGGCCTTCTCGAGCACTACCGCTCCGTCCGCCGCGCGCTTGAAGTCGATCTCTTCCCCCGGCGCCACGCCCAGAGCTTCCAGCACGTCCGGGGGGATCGTCACTTGGCCGTCGCTCGTGACCCTGCTCGCCATCTCGACCTCCGCCTGTTTTCGAGGCGCCGCCATAATCTAGGCACGGCTCTCCCGCCCGTCGATGGTTAATCGCGTCTTAACCTCGCCGTATCTATGGTGGCTGATCTGTTTCCGCCCGGGCCGGACTGCGGCCGGGCGCCCTGCAAAACTGGCGTTTTTGAATGGCTTTGCCCGCCTCTTCCGCTTCGGCGCGCGCTGTCGGCAGTGCTTCGGCTGCCGCAGGCAGCGAACGCTCGCCATTCGCGCGGCTGACCGAATTGCTGGCGCCGTATCAGCCCGGCGAGAAGCTGATCAACCTGTCGCTCGGCGAGCCGCAGCATCCGGTGCCGGATTTCGTCGGCCCGGTTCTGGCGCAGCACACCGCCGAGTTCGGCCGCTATCCGATGGCCAAGGGCATCGCGCCGTTCCGCGCCGCCGCGTCGGCTTGGCTGACGACACGCTTCGCGCTGCCGCGCGCGCCGGATCCCGAGACCGAAGTTCTGGTGTTGAACGGCAGCCGCGAGGGCCTATTCCTCGCCGCGGTCGCGGCCGCGCGCTACGTCGCGCCGCGCGACGGCACGCCGGCGATCCTGATGCCGAACCCGTTCTATCCGGCCTATGCGGCCGGCGCCCGCGCCGCCGGCTGCGAGGCGGTGTTCCTGCCGACCACCCTCGCCAACGGCTTCCTGCCCGACCTCGATTCGCTCGACGATGCGACGCTGCGGCGCACGGTCGCGATCTACATGGCCTCCCCGGCCAATCCGCAGGGCTCGGTCGCGTCGAACGATTACTTCGCGAAGCTGAAGGCGCTGGCCGATCGCCACGGCTTTCTGATTCTCGCCGACGAGTGCTACTCCGAGATCTACACCCGCACCGCGCCGGGCAGCGCGCTGCAGGTGGCCGGTCCGGACTTCCGCAACGTCGCGGTGTTCCAGTCGCTGTCGAAGCGCTCGAACCTGCCCGGCATGCGGGTCGGCTTCGTCGCCGGCGACGCCGATTTTCTCAAGGCGTATCACGAGCTGCGCAACGTCGCCGGGCCGCAGGTGCCGGTGCCGCTGCAGCACGTCGCGATCGCCGCCTATGCGGACGAGGCGCATGTCGAAGAGAATCGAAGGTTGTATCGGCTGAAATTCGATCTCGCCGATCAGATCCTCGGCGAACGCTACGGCTATCAGCGCCCCGCCGGCGGCTTCTGCCTGTGGCTCGACGTCTCGGCGCAGGGCGGCGACGAGGCCGCCACCGTGAAGCTGTTCAAGGACGGCGGCGTCCGCGTCGTTCCCGGCAGTTATTTGGCGCGGCCGCAGCCCGACGGCAGCAATCCCGGCGCCGGCTACATCCGTGTCGCGATGGTGCAGGACAGTGACGTCACCGCCGAAGCGTTGCACCGCATGGTGCGGATTCTCGAGTGAATCGCGAGGCTGAAAGTTGAGCATGCCGGCGATCGAGCGTGTCATTCCCCTGGTCGGGCACCTGCCGGCGTCGATTCGCGACGCGCTGGCGCGGCGGCTGCGTGAACTCGCCGGCTTCGGCCTGATCGCGATCGCGACCGTGGCGGCGGCGGCGCTGGCGACCTGGTCGGTGCAGGACCCGAGTCTGAGCCACGCCACCTCGCGCAAGATTCACAATCTGATCGGCTACCCCGGCGCGATCGGCGCCGACCTGTCGATGCAGATCCTCGGCCTCGGCGCCATCGGCCTGCTGCTGCCGGTCGCGACCTGGGGCTGGCGGATGATCAACCACCGGCCGTTCGATCGCCGCGCCTTGCGGTTCGCCGCCTGGATGCTGTGCACCGTGTTCGCCGCCGGCTTCGCCTCGTCGTTTCCGCACGACAGCGCCTGGCCGCTGCCGACCGGTCTCGGCGGCGTGGTCGGCGACGCGCTGGTGCGCGCGCCGTCGCTGGTGTTCGGCCCGGGCCTGATCTTCCGAGTCATTCTCAGCGTCGTGCTCGGCGCGGCGACGGCCGTGTGCTTCGTGATCGCCAGCGGCTACGGCTCGCGCGAGCCCGACCCGGAGGACATCATCGCCGACGACGTGCCGCTGGACGAAGACGAGGATCGCGACACCGGCTCGGTCTCGCTCGGCTGGCTGGCGCACGCGATGCTGTCCGCCAAGGCGCGGCTGTGGCGGCTGATGAAGCTGAGCTATCGCGGCCTGGTCAGCAGCGCGCCGAAGGCCGGCTCCGCCGCGTCGTTCGAGCGCCAGGAGCCGAGGCTCGGCAGCGGCCGCACGTCGCCGCCGATCGTGCCGCGCGACGAACGCGCCGACGGCGAGACGCTCGACCTCGAGGCCGCCGACGCGATCGAGGACGAGGAGGAAGACGAACAGCCGGTCGCCCGCGCGCCGCGCAAGAAGGCCGCACCGAAGCCGCCCGTGAAGAAATCCGGCAAGTTCGAATTGCCCTCGGTCAACGTGCTGACGGCGCCGAAGGCGTCCGACCGCCAGCCGCTCAACAAGGCCGAACTCGAAGCCAATTCGCGCGCGCTCGAAGGCGTGCTGCAGGATTTCGGCGTGCGCGGCGAGATCGTCAAGGCGAACCCCGGTCCGGTGGTGACGCTGTACGAACTCGAACCGGCCCCTGGTATCAAGTCGTCGCGCGTGATCGGCCTCGCCGACGACATCGCCCGCTCGATGAGCGCGCTGTCGGCACGCGTCGCCGTGGTGCCGGGCCGCAACGCCATCGGCATCGAGCTGCCCAACGCGCATCGCGAGAAGGTGTACTTGCGCGAACTGCTGAGCGTGAAGGACAACAACGAGACCGTGCACAAGCTGCCGCTGTGTCTCGGCAAGAACATCGGCGGTGATTCGATCATCATCGATCTCGCCCGCACGCCGCACATGCTGATCGCAGGTACCACCGGCTCGGGTAAGTCGGTGGCGATCAACACCATGATCCTCAGCCTGGTGTACCGGCTGCGGCCAGATCAGTGCCGGCTGATCATGGTCGATCCGAAGATGCTCGAACTCTCGGTCTATGACGGCATCCCGCATCTGCTGACGCCGGTCGTCACCGACCCCAAGAAGGCCGTGGTCGCCCTGAAATGGGCGGTGCGCGAGATGGAAGAGCGCTACAAGCGCATGGCCAAGCTCGGCGTCCGCAACATCGACGGCTACAACACCCGGCTGTCCGAAGCCAAGGCGCGCGGCGAGGAACTCACCCGCACGGTGCACACCGGCTTCGACAAGGAGACCGGCAAGGCGATCTACGAGGAAGAGAAGCTCGACCTCGAGCCGCTGCCCTATATCGTCATCATCGTCGACGAAATGGCCGACCTGATGATGGTCGCCGGCAAGGACATCGAAGGCGCGGTGCAGCGCCTCGCCCAGATGGCGCGCGCCGCCGGCCTCCACGTGATCCTCGCCACGCAGCGTCCGTCGGTCGACGTCATCACCGGCACCATCAAGGCGAACTTCCCGACCCGCATCTCGTTTCAGGTCACCTCGAAGATCGACAGCCGCACCATCCTCGGTGAAATGGGCGCCGAGCAGCTGCTCGGCCAGGGCGACATGCTGTACATGGCCGGCGGCGGCCGGATCAGCCGCGTGCACGGCCCGTTCGTCTCCGACGAGGAAGTCGAGAAGGTCGTCAAGCATCTCAAGACGCAGGGCCAGCCGGAGTATCTCGAAGCGGTCACCGCCGAAGAGCCGGCCGAGGGCGAGGACGGCGCGGTGTTCGACGCCACCGGCATGGGCGGCGACGGCGGCGGCGACCTGTTCCAGCAGGCGGTCGCGATCGTCAAGCGCGACCGCAAGGCCTCGACCAGCTACATTCAGCGCCGGCTGCAGATCGGCTACAACCGCGCCGCCTCGCTGATGGAGCGCATGGAACTCGAAGGCATCGTCGGCCAGGCCAACCACGCCGGCAAGCGTGAGATCCTGGTGGCTGAAGAAGACTCCGACTTTTGACCGGCGGGATCAGCGGTATGGAATTCTCCGAGCAGGAGTCGCGAAATCGCCACAGCGCCAAGGTAGCGGCTGGGGGGCTGAGCGACGGATCCGCCGCGCCCGCGCAGGACAGTGCATTGACGAACGTTTCCAATGGTTTGGCGCCGAGACCGGCGATCTCCCCCGGGCTGCGCCGGACCATCGCGGCCGGCGTCGGGCTGTGGCTGGCCGGGGTGCCGGCATTCGCCGAGCCCGTACCGGTGCCCAAGCCGGCGCCGAAATCCGGCGAGAAGCTGATCAGTGCCGCCGAGCCCGGCCGGCAGCGGCCGCCGCAGCCGGCGCCGCCTCCGGTCGCGAAGCTGACCACGCCGCCGGAGCCGATCATCCCGGATCCGCGGCGCAACGTGCCGGCCTCGATCTTCACCACCTTCGACGCCAAGCAGAAGGCCGACGCCGCCAAGGTCAGCGCCTATCTGTCGTCGCTGTCGACGCTGGTCGGCAATTTCGTTCAGGTCGGCCCCGACGGCACCAAGCTGAAGGGCGACTTCTACATCATGAAGCCCGGCAAGGTGCGGTTCGAATACGACGACCCGAGCCCGATCTCGATGGTCGCCGACGGCCAGTCGCTGGTGGTGCGCGACCGCAAGCTCGCGACCCAGGACGTTTATCCGCTGTCGCAGACGCCGCTGCGCTATCTGCTCAGCGACCGCATCGATCTGTTGCGCGACACCAATGTGGTCGCCATCACCTCGGACGATCTCTACATCAGCATCATCATCGAGGAGCGCAACGCGGTGATCGGCACCAGCCGGCTGATGCTGATGCTCGGCGTCAAGGACGGCCAGCTCAAGCAATGGACCGTCACCGACCCGCAGGGCTACGACACCACGGTGGCGATCTACAATCTCGACACCACCCGCCGCCCCGATCCGGCGATGTTCAAGATCGACTTCACCGACTACGGCACACCGCCGGGCTGACGCGCCGGATAAATGCACGCCGTTTAGATCGAACGCCGGCGTCCACAGGCAAAGCCTCATGGTGAGGAGCGCGCCTCTTGGCGCGCGTCTCGAACCATGCGCATCTTGCATCTCATCCTTCGAGACGCGGCCCATCACCGGCCGTGCATCAAACGCCAACTCCCGTTGGGGCCGCTCCTCAGGATGAGGTCCGCCCGCTGAACCGGCACTCCCATGCGCTTCACCCTCACGACCTGGAACATCAATTCGGTGCGGCTGCGCATCGACCTCGTCGCGAAGTTTCTGAAAGCGCAGCGGCCGGACGTGCTGTGCCTGCAGGAGACCAAGTGCCCCGACGACGCGTTTCCGCTGAAGCGTTTCAAGCGGCTCGGCTACGAGCACATCGCGCTCAACGGCCAGAAGGGTTATCACGGCGTCGCGGTGATCTCGAAGATCCCGTTTCTCGCCACCGACATCCGCACCTTCTGCGACAATGTCGACTCGCGCCACATCTCGGTCTCGCTGCAGACCGGCGAGGCCGACCCGCCGCTGGTGCTGCATAATTTCTACGTCCCCGCCGGCGGCGACATTCCCGATCCCGAGCTCAATCCGAAGTTCAAACACAAGCTGTCGTTCCTCGACGAGATGAAGGCCTGCGAGCCGCTGCATCCCTCGGGCGATGCGCGGCACATTCTGGTCGGCGATCTCAACGTCGCGCCGCACGAGCACGACGTCTGGTCGCACAAGCAGTTACTTAAGGTCGTATCGCACACGCCGGTGGAATGCGACAAGCTGCTCGCGGTGCTCGCCGCCGGCAACTGGGTCGACGTCGCGCGCGACCGGATTCCGCTGTCGGAGAAGATCTACACCTGGTGGAGCTATCGCGCCGCCGACTGGACCGTCGGCGACCGTGGCCGCCGGCTCGACCACATCTGGGTGTCCGAAGCGCTGCGCGCTCGCGTCACCGACTTCAAGATCCTGCGCGACGCCCGCAGCTGGGAACGCCCGAGCGACCACGTCCCGGTGACGATGACGATGGAGCTCTAGCGGTCAAAGAGAATTGCCAATTGACACTTTAGCCAACTGGGCGGATCTCATTCGATTTCCGAACGGCTTTTTGCCAACTGACTGCTCGAAGAACTCAATCAGCTTACGCTCAGCGAGCGCGTATTCTCGAACGCAGGACCAGTGAACTAACTTTTGTCCTTCGAGTCGAAGGATATCTTCGCCGCCGCGATGCGGGCGCGGCTTACCGCGAACATGCCTGTAGAACTGAGATAACCTCTTACCTACGTTGACACTTCTTCCAATGTAAATGATCTGCTGTCCTTCATTCCAGCGAGACCGAACCTCGCTTGGAAGCCCATCCAATTGAACGTCCTCGGGACAATCAATCGAGATGACGTAGATGCCGCTTGAGCTTTCCGGGACTTTGGTACGCCACTTCACAGTGCCGGCCAGCGTAAGACCCGCTCGATCCAGAAGTTGCTCTACAGATATCGATGGGATTGCCATCTGGATCACAAATTACGAACTCAGCTTCGCGCCGGCCATCATGATGTCGCTGGCGATCTGGCTGGTGCGGGAGGCGAATTCGTCGCGCAGGCGGCGGGCGGCGGCGGGGTCGCTTTCGAGCACGCGCTGAAACAGGCTGCGGGCGATCCGGATCACCGACGAGTACTCCAGCGCCACTGCGCTCGACGGCCGCGGCATCGGCAGCACCAGCGCCAGTTCGCCGATCAGATCGCCGGGCCGCGCGATCAGTTCGTGCGGGCCGCCCTCGGCCGAGGTCACCTGGAACGATCCGGTCTGCACCACATAGCCGGCGTCGGACGCGTCGCCGGCGTTGAACAGCACGTCGCCACGGGCAAATTCGCGCTGATCGGAGCCGATCGCCAGCATCCGCAACGAGGTGTCGCCCAACAGCCGCAGCGTCGGGACGCGCTCGAGCAGGGCAACATCATCTTCGATCGACATCAGGGACCGGCCGGAGAAACGGGACGCCGCCAGGGTCTTGGTGATCAACCCCCGGCGACGATTCGGTCCCTATTGGTATCACGGCACGAGTTTGTAGCCACCGGCCTCGGTGACCAGAATCTCCGGATTCGCCGCATCCTTCTCGATCTTTTGGCGAAGTCGGTAAATATGGGTCTCAAGCGTGTGGGTGGTCACACCGGAATTGTAGCCCCAGACTTCCTGCAGCAGCGTCTCGCGCGACACCGGCGTCTGGCCGGCGCGGTACAGGAAGCGCAGGATCGCGGTTTCCTTCTCGGTCAGCCGCACCTTCTTGGCGTTGGCGCCGGTCAGCATCTTGGAGCCGGGGCGGAAGCTGTACGGCCCGACGGTGAACACCGCGTCCTCGCTGGCCTCGTGCTGGCGGAGCTGGGCGCGGATGCGCGCCAGCAGCACGGCGAAGCGGAACGGCTTGGCGACGTAATCGTTGGCGCCGCTCTCCAGCCCGAGAATGGTGTCGGAGTCGGTATCATGTCCGGTCAGCATGATGATCGGCGCCTTGAACCCGCCCTTGCGCAACGACCGCACCACTTCGCGGCCGTCGGTGTCGGGCAGGCCGACATCCATCAGCACCAGGTCCGGCGAATTCGCCTTGGCCGACTGCACGCCTTTGGCGCCGGTGTCGACCGCCGAGGCCTCGAACTCCTCGTGCAGCGACAATTGCTCGACCAGCGCGTCTCGCAGATCGGTGTCGTCGTCCACGATCAGGATCTTGCGGGCGTTCGGCATGGGCGATGTCCTTCGGGTCTTGCGCGCGGCTGCGGCCGGATCGGCCGAGGGCGCCTTCCAAATCATGCGCGATTGTATCGCAGAACAGCAAATAGGGATCGATTCTGCGGAATTGAACAGCGGCATGCTAAAATTGCCCACCGAAGCCATCCAATCGTCGGCGCCAAAATTGACGACTCGAACAAAATCAATGCCTTACAAGAAGTCCCCACGCGGTGCGGCATTGCCGATGCTGCGCGTCCGCACCGCCGCCGGGCAGCGCAGCCGCGGCTGGCTGACCGCGGAGGGCCTGACCATCCCGGTCGCGCTCGGCCGCGGCGGCATTCTGGCCAACAAGCGCGAGGGCGACGGCGGCACCCCGCGCGGCACGTTTCATCCGGTCAGGCTGTGGTGGCGGTCCGACCGCGCGCCGCGGCCGCGCACCCATCTGCCGGTCCGGGCGATCACCGCCGAGGACGCCTGGTGCGAAGACCCGTCGAGCCGGCATTACAATCGCCCGATGCGCCGCGGCCCCGGCGAACCCGGCGACCGGCTGCGCCGCGACGACCAGCTCTACGATTTCATCGTCGAGATCGACCACAACACCAGGCCGCGCGTCGCCGGACGCGGCAGTGCGGTGTTTCTGCATCTGGCGCGCGACAATTTCGGCCCCACCGCCGGCTGCATCGCCATGACCCGCGGTAATTTGCGCCGCCTGCTGGCGCGGCTCGGGCCGACCACCAGGATCGTGATCGGGTAGGCGGAGCGTTCGGCGCAGCAGCCACTCCAGACTCGGCCGTCACCACCCGCGAATGCGGGTGGCCCCGTATTCCAGAGCGTTCGTTGTTCGGCACTGGCGCTCGGGAATACTGGGTCGCCCGGACAAGCCGGGCGATGACCGGGACGAATGGGCGCGCCTACCGATGCCCGAAGATCGCGCTTCCCACCCGCACATGGGTGGCGCCGAATTCGATCGCGGTGGCGAAGTCGGCGCTCATGCCCATCGACAGTTTCGTCAGGCCGTTGCGCTTGGCGATCTTCGCCGTCAGGGCGAAATGCGGCGCCGGCGCCTCGTCGACCGGCGGAATGCACATCAGGCCGGCGATCGCCAGCCCCCAGCGGTCGCGGCAGGCGGCGATGAAGGCGTCGGCGTCCTGCGGCGCCACGCCGGCCTTCTGCGGCTCCTCGCCGGTGTTGATCTGGACGAACAGTTCGACCGAACGGCCGGAGGCCGGCAGCACCTTGCCGAGCGCCTCGCACAGGCTCTCGCGATCGACCGAATGGATCGCGTCGAACAGCGCGACGGCTTCCTTGGCCTTGTTGGATTGCAGCGGCCCGATCAGATGCAGGGCGGTACCCGGATGCTCGGCGAGCAGCGGCGGCCATTTCGCCTTGGCCTCCTGCACGCGGTTTTCGCCGAACACCCGCTGCCCGGCGGCCAGCACCGGCCGGATCGCGTCGGCCTCGAACGTCTTCGACACCGCGATCAGCGTGACCGAACTGCGCTCGCGGCGGGCGTCCTTGCAGGCCCGCGCGATCTCCTGCTCGACCGCCGCCAGCCCGTGAAGCTCGGGCGGGCTCATCGCCGCTCTCCAGGACATGGCGAGGTCGTTTCGCCCGTAAAACGCGGGAAAAACGGCACGATGCGGACGGCGGATGCACTCAAGGGACGGCTTTCGATCAAATTGTAACGAGTTGGAGGAAGGGTTCTTGAACCCTTGGGGCCTAGTTTGTTTGCGGGGGTTGAGGGGTCCTACGATGTCACGCATCGCCATTGTTCGCAAGAAAGCGAAGCTCCGGGGGTTGCTTGGAATCCGCGCCCGGCTGGTCGTGCTCGCGCTGATTCTGGTGTGCCCGCTGATGCTGGACCGGGTGCGGCTGCTCGAACACACCCGCGCCATCCAGATCGCCGCCGTCGACGCCAGCGTCTCCACCCTGGCGCAGCGCGCCGCCGACGCCCAGCGCGAAGTGATCTCCTCGGTCGAAGCGGTGCTGAAATCGGCGGCCTACATCCATGCCACCGCGTCGCAGGTCGGCCGAAGCTGCAGCATCCTGCGCGCCAGCCTGCGCGTCGATCTGCCGTCGATCCGGATGCTGTCGGTGGCTGACGCCAACGGCATCATTCATTGCTCGACATCGTCGATGTTCGTCGGCGCCGACGTCAGCCAGCGCGCCTATTTCCGCCGGGCCCTCGAGAGCCACGATTTCGTCGTCAGCGATTTCGTGATCGGAGCGCAGAGCCGCAAGGGCACCATTCTGGCGGCCTATCCGGTGTCGGCGGTCGACAGCGGCGAAGAAGCCGTGCTGATCGCCGGCATGAACCTCGATTGGCTGTCGGACATCATGTCGAATCTCGCCGGCCACCCCGGGATCAGCGTGAAGCTGATCGACGGCGAGGGCACCGTGCTGGCGACGCCGCCCGACGAGCGCAGCAAGATCGGCCAGAAGCTCGACCAGGCCACGCTCGATTTCGCGCTCGCCGCCACGCAGCCGCCGCGCGAGCTGAAGAGCGCCTATGACCATGCCGGCCACAAGCTCTCGGTGTCGCGGATCCCGGGCACCAATGCACGGCTGCTGGTGTCGCTGGACGAGGGCACGGTGTCGGCGGCGATCAACCGCGACATCCGCACCGCCTATCTGCAGCTCGCGCTGGTCTGCCTGTTCGTCCTGCTCGGCGCGCTGATCGCCGCGGAGCGGCTGATCGTGCGGCCGATCTCGATGCTGACCTCGACGGCCAAGAAGTTCGCCCAGGGCGACTGGTCGGCACGCGCGACGCGGGCGCGGCTGCCGTCGGAATTCGTGCCGCTGGCGCGCGCCTTCAACGCCATGGCGGCGCAGCTCGGCCAGCGCGAACGCGAATTGGTCGCGACCAACAACAGCCTGACCGTGATGGCATCGATGGATCTGCTGAGCGGGCTCGCCAACCGCCGCGGCTTCCAGAGCCGGCTGGATTTCGAATGGATGCGCGGCCACCAGGACGGCCATCGCGTCGCCCTGCTGATGCTCGACGTCGACCATTTCAAGCTGTTCAACGACACCTACGGCCATCCGGAGGGCGACGCCTGCCTGTCGCGGATCGGCGAGACCCTGGCGGCGATCGCCAACGACACCGGCAGTTTCGCCGCGCGCTACGGCGGCGAGGAATTCTGCCTGCTGCTGCCGAATACCGATGCGGCCGCCGCGCTGCAGATCGGCGAAATGGTCCGCGCCACCATCGAAGGGCTGGCGGTGCCGCATCGCACCAGCGTGTTTCAGCGCGTCACCGTCAGCGTCGGCGTCGCGTCGGCACTGCCGGCCGGCAACGCCGAGCCGAGCGAACTGGTCGAGGCCGCCGACGCCGCGCTCTACGCCGCCAAGCACCGCGGCCGCAACACCGTGGTCGAACACGGCTTCATGCGCACCGCCGAGCCGGTCTCGATGGCGATCGCCAGCTGAGACGGCGCCCTCCGCCCGGCCCGTTCCGGGCGGTCCGCGACGGCCGCCGCGAGGCCCCGGATTTGCGCCCATCCCATTGACCCGACGCAGCGTTTCGTGGCCTATTCCGCGCGCCTTGGGCGTGGATTCCCGTTGAGAACGCACCGGTTTGCGACCTCATTCGCGCCTCCTTTTCCGTTTGTAGAGCGCTCGAACCGGCCGGCCGACTGATCTCCATGAGCAACGAACGTTACAACGCCCGCGAATCCGAGCCGAAATGGCAGGCGAAATGGGACGAGGCGAAGATCTTCGCCACCCAGAACAACGACCCGCGCCCAAAGTATTACGTGCTCGAGATGTTTCCCTATCCGTCCGGGCGGATCCACATGGGGCACGTCCGCAACTACACCATGGGCGACGTGGTGGCGCGGACGATGCGGGCGCGCGGCCACAACGTGCTGCATCCGATGGGCTGGGACGCGTTCGGCCTGCCGGCCGAGAACGCCGCGATCGAGCGCAAGGTCGCGCCGAAGGCCTGGACCTACGACAACATCGCGGCGATGAAGAAGCAGCTCCAGACCATGGGGCTGTCGCTCGACTGGGCGCGAGAATTCGCGACCTGCGACCCGCGCTACTACAAGCACCAGCAGAAGATGTTCCTGGATTTCCTCAAGGCCGGCCTCGCCGAGCGGGAAACCCGCAAGCTCAATTGGGACCCGGTCGACATGACCGTGCTGGCCAACGAGCAGGTGATCGACGGCCGCGGCTGGCGCTCCGGCGCCGTCATCGAGCTGCGCGAGATGAACCAGTGGGTGTTCAAGATCACCCGCTACGCGCAGGACCTGCTCGACGCGCTGGAGACGCTCGACCGCTGGCCCGACAAGGTCCGGCTGATGCAGCGCAACTGGATCGGCCGCTCGGAGGGCATGCTGGTGCGGTTCGCCCTGGATGCAGCGACGACCCCGGCGGGCGAGACCGAGCTGAAGATCTTCACCACGCGGCCCGACACGCTGTTCGGCGCCAAATTCATGGCGATCGCCGCGGATCATCCGCTGGCGCAGGCGGCGGCCGCCAAGGATCCGAAGATCGCGGCCTTCGTCGAGGAGTGCAAGAAGCGCGGCACCGCGCAGGCCGAGATCGACACCGCCGAGAAGCAGGGCATCGACACCGGCATCCGCGCCGTGCATCCGTTCGACCCGAGCTGGCAGATCCCGGTCTATGTGGCGAATTTCGTGCTGATGGAATACGGCACCGGCGCGATCTTCGGCTGCCCGGCGCACGACCAGCGCGACCTCGACTTCGTCAACAAGTACCAACTCGGCAATACGCCGGTGGTGTGCCCCGAGGGCCAGGACCCGAAGAGCTTCGTCATCACCGACGAGGCCTATGACGGCGACGGCCGGATGATCAATTCGCGCTTCCTCGACGGCATGACGATCGCCGACGCCAAGGAAGAGGTCGCCAAGCGGCTCGAGACCGCGACGCTCGGCAATGCGCCGGTCGGCGAGCGCAAGGTGAACTTCCGCCTGCGCGACTGGGGCATCTCGCGGCAGCGCTATTGGGGCTGCCCGATCCCGGTGATCCATTGCGAGGTCTGCGGCGTCGTGCCGGTGCCGGACAAGGACCTGCCGGTGGTACTGCCGGAGGACGTGTCGTTCGACAAGCCCGGCAACGCGCTCGACCATCACCCGACCTGGAAGCACGTCGCCTGCCCGCAATGCGGGGCTAAGGCGCAGCGCGAAACCGACACCATGGACACCTTCGTGGATTCGTCCTGGTACTTCGCGCGCTTCACCGATCCGTGGAACGAGACCGCGCCGACCACGCCGGACGTCGTCAACCGGATGCTGCCGGTCGATCAGTATATCGGCGGCGTCGAGCACGCGATCCTGCATCTGCTCTACAGCCGGTTCTTCACCCGGGCCATGAAGGCCACCGGCCATCTCGGCCTGGACGAGCCGTTCCGCGGCATGTTCACCCAGGGCATGGTGGTGCACGAGACCTACCGCACCGCCGACGGCCACTACGCCTCGCCGGCCGAAGTCGCGATCGTCGCCGAGGGCGACGGCCGGAAAGCGACACTGCTCGCCGGCGGCACGCCGGTCGAGATCGGCCCGATCGAGAAGATGTCGAAGTCCAAGCGCAACACCGTCGATCCCGACGACATCATCGGGACCTACGGCGCCGATACCGCGCGCTGGTTCATGCTGTCCGACTCGCCGCCGGACCGCGACGTGATCTGGAGCGAGGAAGGCGTCAAGGGCGCCTCACGCTTCGTGCAGCGGCTGTGGCGGATGGTGGGCGACGCCGCAGCGATCGCGGCCCCGGCCGAGCGGCCGGCGACGTTCGGGCCGGACGCGCTGGCGGTCCGCAAGGCCGCCCACGGCGCGCTCGACAAGGTGCTGAACGGCATCGAGCGGCTCGCCTTCAACGTCTCGCTGGCCCACATCCGGGAATTCGCCAACAGCCTCGGCGAGGCGCTGGCCAAGCCGGGCACCCCCTCCCCGGATTCGGCCTGGGCGATTCGCGAAGCCGCGGTCATCCTTGTTCAACTGTTTCACCCGATGATGCCGCATCTGGCCGAGGAATGCTGGGCGGCGCTGGGCCAGCCCGGCCTGGTGTCCGAGGCGCTCTGGCCGCAAATCGAACGCGATTTGCTGGTCGAAGACAGCATCACGCTGCCGGTGCAGGTCAACGGCAAGAAGCGCGGAGAGGTCACGGTGGCCAGGGACGCCAAGAACCCGGAAATTGAGGCTGCCGTTTTGGCCCTCGATGCGGTAAGACAGGCGCTGGACGGCAAGCCCGTCCGCAAGGTGATCGTGGTGCCGCAGAGGATCGTGAATGTCGTCGGTTAGGCCCGCAATGCTGAGGGTTTTCGCGAAGCTTGCGCTCGCCGCGGTGCTGGCGGCGCCGCTCGCCGGATGCTTCCAGCCGATGTACGCCGACCGCGGCGACGGCTCGCCGGCGCTGCGCGACAAGCTCGCCGCCGTCGAGGTGCCGCCGCTCAAGGTTCCGAACGGCTCGCGCAACGCCCGGATCGGCGTCGAGATCCGCAACGCGCTGATGTTCAAGATGTACGGCAGCGCCACCGGCGCGCCGCCGCTGTACACGCTGGATCTGAACATCACCAGCCAGCGCTCGTCGCTGATCGTCGACCCCAACACCGCGCTGCCGACGATCGAGAATTACGGCATCGACGCCAACTACAAGCTGACCGAAATCGCCACCGGCAAGGTGGTGATGTCCGGCAACACCTTCTCGCGCGTCGAATACGACATCCCCGGCCAGACCCAGCGCTTCGCCAGGACCCGCGCCGGCCGCGACGCCGAAGACCGCGCCGCGCAGGAAATCGCCGACAACATCAACACCCGGCTGGCATCGTTCTTCTACGCCGGCATCTGAGACGATCGTGCGGGCCGGTCGCGCCCCATCGCCGGTGTGAGTTCGCCATGGTCGCGCTGCGCGGCAGAGACGCCACGTCCTTTTTGGCCCGGCCGGATGCGGCGCGGCCGATCATCCTGCTGTACGGCCCCGACGCCGGCCTGGTGCGGGAACGCGCCGACGCGCTGATCGCCTCGGCGCTCGACGATCCCAACGACCCGTTCGCGCTGGTGCGGCTCGACGGCGACGAACTCGCCTCCGAGCCGTCGCGGCTGGTCGACGAGGCGCTGGCGATTCCGATGTTCGGCGGCCGCCGTGCGATCCGCGTGCGCGCCGGCTCGCGCAGTTTCGTCGCGGGCGTCGAGACGCTCGCCGCCACGCCGCCGAAGGAATGCCGGATCGTGATCGAGGCCGGCGACATCAAGCCGGACAATGCGCTGCGCAAGGCCTGCGAGAAAGCCGCGAGCGCGGTCGCGATCGGCTGCTATCCGGACGCCGAGGCCGATCTCGCCAAGCTGATCGACGACGAACTCCGCGCCTCGCAGCTGCAGATCGGCCGCGATGCCCGCGCCGTGCTGATGACGCTGCTCGGCGGCGACCGCCAGGCCTCGCGCAACGAGGTGCGCAAGCTCGCATTGTATGCGCACGGCCAGGGCGAGATCACGCTCGACGACGTGATGGCCTGCGTCTCGGATGCCTCGGACCTCAAACTCGACGTCATCGTCGACGCCGCGTTTTCCGGCAAGCCGCAGATCGTCGAAAGCGAATTCGCCAAGGCGATGGTAGCCGGCACCTATCCGGGGCAGATCATTCTGGCCGCGCAGCGCCACGCCGCATTCCTGCACAAGACCAGCCTGGCGGTCGAAGCCGGCACCCCGGCCGCGACCGCGCTCGACAGCGGCTTTCCGCGCCTGCACTTCTCACGCAAGACCGCGGCCGAAACCGCACTGCGCAATCTGCCGACGCCGCGGCTGGCGCAGATCATCGATCAACTCGCCACCGCCGCCCTCGACACAAGGCGACAGGCCACCCTCGGCGCCGCCATCGCCCAACGCACCCTGCTGTCGATCGCGGTGAACGCGCGGCGAAGGGGTTAGTTGGTATCATCCGTGCGTTGCCACTGAGCACAGCAAGCCCCCGCTTGACTTGCGACACAGTAACCCTCTCGTTCGTCATTCCGGGGCGCCGCGCAGCGGCGAACCCGGAATCCATACTCCCGTCGCTGGTGAGAGCGCACGGCGGTGAATGACGAACTATTGACGGCAGTGGTTATGGATTCCGGGTTCGCGCAGCTGCGCTGCGCGCCCCGGAATGACGAACGAGAGGCTGGCGTTCAAGGCGCCAACTAACAACTTCAACTAACCGCCCGCTTCCAGCCTTCGGATGATGTCGTCGAGCTGATCGAGGTCGGCGTAGCGGATTTGCAGCGAGCCGGTGCCGTCACGGTCGTCGATCGTCACCTTCATGCCGAGCGCGTCGCTGACGCGCTTTTCCAGCGCCAGCGTGTCGGCGTCCTTCGCCGGCTTCGCGGCGGCGGAGGCGCGCGGCTTCTGCGGCTTGCGCTCCGGCACGCCCTCGTCGTGCGCCAGCGCTTCGGTCTGCCGGACGTTGAGGCCTTCGGCGACGATCCGCTTGGCGGCCGCGGAGGGATCGGGCACGCCGATCAGCGCGCGGGCGTGACCGGCGGACAGCTGGCCCGCCGCGATCAGCGCCAGCACGTCCTCCGGCAGCTTGGTCAGCCGCATCATGTTGGCGACATGGCTGCGGCTCTTGCCGACGATCTTCGCAATGTCTTCCTGGCTGCGTTTGAACTCGTTGGCGAGCGCGTGATAGCCCTGCGCCTCTTCGAGCGGGTTGAGATCCTCGCGCTGCACGTTCTCGACGATCGCGATCTCGAGCGCGAGCGCGTCGCTGACGTCCACCGGCACGATCGGCACTTCGTGCAGACCGGCGCGCTGCGCCGCGCGCCAGCGCCGTTCGCCGGCGATGATCTCGTAGCGATCCTGCGCGCCCTTGACCGGGCGCACCACGATCGGCTGGATCACGCCGTGCTGCTTGATCGAATCGGTGAGCTCGCTCAGCTCGGCGTCGGAGAAGGTGCGGCGCGGGTTGCGCGGATTGGCCTTGATGAATTCGATCGGCACCTTGCGCTGGCCGCGCGGCCGCTCGACATGCGCGGCTTCGCCGCCGACATCCCCGATCAGACTCGCCAGCCCGCGCCCCAGTCGCGAACGGTGCTCGTCGGCCATCGCCAGCTCCCTTGGATTCACGTCGTTACTCCGCACTGGTGGACAGAAAGTTGTTAGTCCGCATCGTCATTGCGAGGAGGCGAAGCCGACGAAGCAATCCAGCTTCGTCGCGTGGCCCTGGATTGCTTCGCTCCGCTCGCAATGACGGAACAGGCTTCGATCAGCGCGTGGGCACGCTTCGCTTCGCCCACCCTACGGTCGGCTTGACGAAGCATCGCCTCAATGCGTGGTGCGGAGCTCGCGCTCGCGCTGGATCACTTCGGTGGCGAGCTTCAGATAGGCTTCGCTGCCGACGCATTTCAGATCGTAGACCAGCACCGGCTTGCCGTAGCTCGGCGCTTCCGAGATCCGCACGTTGCGCGGGATCATGGTGTCGTAGACCTTCTTGCCCATGAACTGGCGAACGTCGGCGACGACCTGGCTCGACAGATTGTTGCGGCTGTCGAACATCGTCAGCACGATGCCGTGGATGGTCAGCTCCGGATTGAGCGTCGAGCGCACCTGCTCCACCGTCTGCAGCAATTGCGACAGACCTTCGAGCGCGAAGAACTCGCACTGCAGCGGCACCAGGATCGCGTCCGATGCCGCCATCGCGTTGACCGTCAGCAGGTTCAGCGACGGCGGGCAGTCGATCAGCACATAGGTGTAGTCGAGCGGCGGATCGACGTCCTTGTTGAGCACGGCGATCGCATCGCGCAGCCGGAAGGCGCGGTCGCGGGTGTGGCCGAGTTCGAGTTCGAGACCGGACAGATCCATCGTTGACGCGGCGATGTGCAACCGGGGCACCGCGGTCGCGACAACCGCATCGCGCAGCGGCGCTTCGCCGGCCAGCACGTCGTAGGTCGAACAGTTGCGGTCGCGGCGGTCGATGCCGAGGCCGGTCGAGGCATTGCCCTGCGGATCGAGATCGACGATCAGCACCCGCTCGCCGATGGCGGCCAGCGCGGTGCCGAGATTGATCGCCGTGGTGGTCTTGCCGACGCCGCCCTTTTGGTTGGCGAGCGCGATGATGCGTGGGCGTCCAGGCTCGGTCACGGCCCTATCCCCTTGAAATATTTGATCAATCACGGTCATTGCGCGGCTTCTTTGCTGGCGGTGGAGGGGGCGTGTCGGTCGATCCTGTCGAGTTCGACGATCCAGCCCTGTCCACCGGTCAGGCTGGCGTGCAATCTGGGCTCAATCTTCCAATACTTAGTGGCTTCCGTCAATTCCGCCTCTACATCTTGGCCCTTGAGGAACAGGGCCTGGCTGCCCTCGGCCATCAGGGGCGCGGCGAAACTGATGAGCTGGTGTAGCGGAGCGACGGCGCGGGCGGTGATGCAATCCACCGGCCGTGGGAACCTATCCACATTATCCCCGATGTCCGCGAGCATAACTGTGCCCGGCGCGCCGGTGACGCGCAGCGCCTCGCGCAGGAACGCGGCCTTCTTGCCGATCCGCTCGACCAGCGTGACGTGGCCCCCTTCGCGCTCGGCCATCGCGCAGGCGATGACGATGCCCGGGAAGCCGCCGCCGCTGCCGAAGTCGAGCCAGCGTCGCGCGGTCGGCGCGAGGCGCAGCAGCTGCAACGAATCGGCGACGTGCCGGGTCCAAAGTTGCGGCAGCGTCGACGGCGCGACCAGATTGGTCTTCGCCTGCCATTGCCGCAGCAGATCGAGATACGCCTCGAGCCGCGCCTCTGTTTCACGTGAAACAGGGGTGAGCTTCAGGGCCGCGGCCTTGTCGGCGGCGTCCGGCGGAGAGGCCGCCGTCGATGAGGGGCGTGAGGCCATGGAGCTGGGGTCTCGTGTCTGTACGCGATGTCGGCCTTACACATAGGCCGGCGCATCGATTCCGGCCACTGTTTGATGTCCACTCGTGAGGTCATACGACCAGTCTTGCGCGGACGAGCCTGTCCAAGGTCGTTCGACAGCCGATCCCGCGTGATCCGGACCTTTTAGACCGTTGTCCGCATGTCGTCGCGTGAAGGTGGCGCATGTGCAGCTGGCGATCGATAGCTTTGACAGCAACGTCTCCGCTCGCGACAATCGGTGCGATCGGAGGAAGCACGATGGCGACAGCGGCCGCGTTGCGTCGAATGGCCTTGGCACTGGAGGGCACCGTCGAGGCGCCGCATTTTGACCGCGCCGCGTTCAAGACGTCCCGGATCTACGTGACGCTGGCCGGCGACGGGCTCACCGCCAACCTTCGGTTCACGCCGGACCAGCAAGCCTTGAAATGTGCGGTGGCGCCGGACGCCTTCTCGCCAGTGGCGAATGCGTGGGGCGCACAGGGATGGACGACAGCGTTGCTTGCTGAACTGTCCGATCAGGAGTTGCAGTCGGCGCTCGAAGCGGCCTGGCAGGGGTCCCGAACCAAGCAGCCACGCACACCCAATCCGAAACGGAAGCGCTCAGGGCGCTGAATCAGGGACGCGCCGCACCGGCGCTGTTTCACGTGAAACAGCGCTAGTCTATCCCTCGCCTGCTGTCGCTGCCGGCCGCTTCCGTGCTTCCCGCCGCAGATACGCCGCCAGGATCCCAAGTGCCGCCGGCGTGATGCCGTCGAGGCGGCCCGCCTGCCCGACTGTCCGCGGCCGGTGCCGCTCCAAACGCACCCGCGCTTCGTTCGACAATCCCGGCACCTGAGCGTAGTCGACCTCGGTGAGCAACAGCCCCTCGTCGCGCCGGAAGGCGGCGACATCGGCGGTCTGGCGTTCGAGATAGACGTGATACTTGGCGTCGATCTCGACATGCGTCGCGATCATCGGCGATACGACCGCCAATTCCGGCCAGATCGCCTGGACCTGGGCCCATTCGATCTCCGGATACGACAGTAGATCGAACGCCGACCGCCGCTGGCCGTCGCGATTGAGCGACAGCCCGTGGCGGGCGGCCTCGTTCGGGGTGATCGACAGCGATTGCGCCAGCGCCTTCGCCTCCGCCAGCGCCGCCATCTTGCTCCGGTGAAACGCCCCCCGCTCCGCTCCGACACAGCCGAGCGCCAGACCCTTGTCGGTCAGCCGCTGGTCGGCGTTGTCGGCGCGCAGCGTCAGGCGATATTCGGCCCGCGAGGTGAACATCCGGTACGGCTCGGTGATGCCGCGGGTGACCAGATCGTCGATCATCACCCCGAGATAGCCGTCGGCGCGGTCGAACACGATCGAATCGCCGCCGCCGGCCGCCAAGGCGGCATTCAGCCCGGCAACCAGCCCCTGCGCGGCCGCCTCTTCGTATCCGGTGGTGCCGTTGATCTGCCCCGCCAGGAACAGACCGCGCAGCCGCTTGGTCTGCAGCGTCGGCTCCAGTTCGCGCGGGTCGACATGGTCGTATTCGATCGCATAGCCGGGGCGGATCATCACGGTCCGCTCCAGGCCCGAGATCGTGGCCAGAATCGCGCGCTGGACCTCTTCGGGCAGCGAGGTCGAGATTCCGTTCGGGTAGACGGTCGGATCGTCGAGCCCCTCCGGCTCGAGGAAGATCTGATGGCCGTCGCGATCGCCGAACTTGACGATCTTGTCCTCGATCGACGGGCAATAGCGCGGCCCCGATGACTGGATCTGCCCGGAATACATCGGCGAGCGGTGAACGTTGGCGCGGATCACCTCGTGGGTCGCCGGCGTCGTCCGGGTGATGCCGCATTCGATCTGCGGGGTGGTGATCGCCGGCGTCAGCACCGAAAACGGCTCGGGCGGATCGTCGCCCGGCTGCATCTCGACGGCGCCCCAGTCGATGGTCCGGCCATCGAGCCGCGGCGGCGTCCCAGTCTTGAGCCGCCCGAGCGTCAGGCCGAGCGCCTCGAACGAGGCCGAAAGACCGAGCGCCGGCGCTTCGTCGATCCGGCCGGCCGGCCAGCTCTGCTCGCCGAGATGGATCAGGCCCCGCAGGAAGGTCCCGGTGGTGATGACGACCGCGCCGGCACTGAACTCGCGGCCGTCGGCGAGGCGGATCCCCGTCACCCGGCCGGCCTGGCTCAGCAGCGCATCTGCCTCGCCCTCGATCACGCTGAGATTGGCGGTTTCGCGGATCGCGGCCTGCATCGCCGCGGCATAGAGCTTACGGTCCGCCTGAGCCCGGGGCCCACGCACCGCCGGCCCCTTGCGCCGATTGAGCATCCGGAACTGAATGCCGCCGGCATCGGCGACTCGCCCCATCAGCCCGTCGAGCGCATCGACCTCGCGAGCCAGATGACCCTTGCCAAGACCGCCGATCGCCGGATTGCAGGACATCGCGCCGACGGTGGCGAAGCGATGCGTCACCAGCGCGGTCGACACCCCAAGGCGGGCCGCGGCGGCCGCCGCTTCACAGCCGGCATGACCGCCGCCAATGACGATGACATCGAAGGAATTGCGCATGGCCGGCTTTTAACCCAGCTTTGGATGGCTTTGAAGCGGTATTGGATTCGGCGTTGTTTCACGTGAAACGCCGGCCACGTTTCACGTGAAACAGCTCCCCGTGGGTGGCGCCGGCAGCGGGTCCGCGCTCGCGCCCCCCAGTCGACACGCCTCGCGCTCGCGGAAACTCCGCATCACATCTCAAATAAATGAATATAATTATATTTCTATATTCTAGATGATCTCACTTGCCGATGCAGAACCGCCCAAAGATTTCGCCCAGGACGTCTTCAACATCGACCCGCCCGAGTAACCGCCCCAAAGATCCCGCCGCGAGCCGCAGCTCTTCAGCGACCAGCTCGGGCGCTAACCCAGCAACCATGCTGCACTGCAGCATTCGCTCAGCTTGCTGCAGTAAGATCCGATGCCGTTCCCGGCTGATCACTGCGGACTCGCCGCGCGCGAAATATTGCGCAGCAAATCCCGCAAGCGCTTCGATCAGCTCACCGACGCCATCGCCCCGTTTTGCTGAAATCGCGAACGTCGCGCTTGGGGCAGCAGCGCCTCCGGTTTGCCATCGGTTTGCCCCAAGCCCCGAAGCATCAAAATCGGCCCTGCCGGTATCCGTCTGGGGTGCCAAATCGATCTTGTTGCGCACCCGCCAGACCGGCGCTGCCCCCTCTACCGCTGCACCGATCGCATCGTCATCACCGAGCCACAGCACCAGATCCGCTTCTGCCGCTCGCGCCCTCGCCCGGCGCACACCTTCCTGCTCGACCGGATCGTCACTCTCCCGAATCCCCGCGGTGTCGATCACCGTCACCGGATAGCCGCGCAGATCGAGCTGCACTTCGATCACGTCGCGCGTCGTGCCGGCATGCGGCGACACGATCGCCACCTCCCGCCGCGCCAGGCGATTGATCAGCGTCGACTTGCCGACGTTCGGCGGACCCGCGATCGCGACCACCAGGCCGTCCCGCAGTCGTTCCGCTTTCCCCTGTGCCGCAAGCACTTCTGCAACTTCGTCATGTAGCGCCGCGATCGTCCGCAGCGCCGGCGCCATCAGCTCGCCCTGCACGTCGCCTTCGTCGGCGAAGTCGATCCCCGCCTCGATCAGCGCCAGCGCCTCGATAATCTGTCCTCGCCAGCGTCGCGCTTTGTCGCCGAGCAGGCCGCCGAGCTGGCGCACGGCTTGCCGCCGCTGTGCCTCGGTGTCGGCATGAATCAGATCGTCGAGCCCCTCGGCCTCGGTCAGATCGAGCTTGCCATTCTCGAACGCTCGCCGGGTGAATTCGCCCGGCTCCGCCGGCCGCACGTCGTCGAACGCTGTCAGCGCCTTGACCAACGCCGCCAGCACCGCACGGCCGCCATGGATGTGAAATTCGGCGACATCCTCACCCGTGGCGCTCGCCGGACCGACGAACCACAGCACCACGCTGTCGTCAATAAGCTCCTGATTTTGATCGTGAATCTGACATCTCCGAGCCGTCCGCGGCGGCGGCAGCGAGCCGGTCAGCGCGGTCACCAGTTCGCCGGCGCGCGGCCCGGACACGCGCACGATCGCCAGCGCCGAAGGCAACGGCCCGGTCGCGAGGGCGAAGATGGTCTGGTCGCTCGGATGCATACGCCTGTCTTGCCGAGCCGCGCGGCCCGACGCAACGCGGATTCCACCGCAACGAAAAAGAGCGCCCGTTGCGGGGCGCCCTCGATCGTCGTCGCCGAGATCGGTCGATCAGGTGTTCATCGACTCGAAGAACTCGGAGTTGTTCTTGGTGTTGCGCAGCTTGTCGAGCAGGAAGTCGATCGCATCCATCGTCCCCATCGGATTCAGGATCCGGCGCAGCACATACATCTTCTTCAAGAGCTGCGGATCGGTGATCAGCTCTTCCTTGCGGGTGCCGGAGCGCGAGATGTCGATCGCCGGGAAGGTCCGCTTGTCGGAGACCTTGCGGTCGAGGATCAGCTCCGAGTTGCCGGTGCCCTTGAACTCTTCGAAGATCACTTCGTCCATGCGCGAGCCGGTGTCGACCAGCGCAGTGGCGATGATGGTGAGCGAACCGCCCTCTTCGATGTTGCGCGCCGCGCCGAAGAAGCGCTTCGGCCGCTGCAGCGCGTTGGCATCGACGCCGCCGGTCAGCACCTTGCCGGACGACGGCACCACCGTGTTGTAGGCGCGACCCAGACGGGTGATGGAATCGAGCAGGATGACGACGTCGCGGCCGTGTTCGACCAGCCGCTTGGCCTTCTCGATCACCATCTCGGCGACCTGGACGTGGCGCACTGCGGGTTCGTCGAAGGTCGAGGACACCACCTCACCCTTCACCGAGCGCTGCATGTCGGTGACTTCTTCGGGCCGCTCGTCGATCAGCAGCACGATCAGATAGCATTCCGGATGATTGGCGGTGATCGAATGCGCGATGTTCTGCATCAGCACGGTCTTGCCGGTGCGCGGCGGCGCGACGATCAGCGCGCGCTGGCCTTTGCCGATCGGCGCCACGATGTCGATGACACGGGCCGACAGATCCTTGCGGGTCGGATCGTCGATCTCGAGCCGGAAGCGTTCGTCCGGAAACAGCGGCGTGAGATTGTCGAAATTGACCTTGTGCTTGGACTTCTCGGGATCCTCGAAGTTCAGCGTGTTGACCTTGAGCAGCGCGAAGTAGCGTTCGCCTTCCTTCGGGCTGCGGATGTGGCCCTCGATGGTGTCGCCGGTGCGCAGGCCGAAGCGGCGGATCTGCGACGGCGAGACGTAGATGTCGTCCGGACCCGGCAGGTAGTTGGCATCCGGCGAGCGCAGGAAGCCGAAGCCGTCGGACAGAACCTCGACGACACCTTCACCGATAATATCGGTCTCTTTCGCCGACAATTGCTTCAGACAGGCGAACATCAGCTCCTGCTTGCGCATCGTGCTGGCGTTCTCGACCCCCAGCTCTTCCGCAAACGAGACGAGCTCGGCCGGCGTCTTGGCCTTGAGGTCTTGAAGTTTCATTTCCCGCATTGGGGTGGTCCTGTGGAAAAAATCGAGAGAGGGGATTCGTCAGCGGAAGAGAGCGGAGACTGGAAAATACAGGAGAGTCCGCAGGTCTTCAGGTCGACGACGTCTTGAGCAAGGAAGGTGCAGAGAGGCTTCAAACCCGATGCGGCGGCCGGTTCATACGAAACCAGATCGCAACCACATTCGCCTGCTTTAGGTGGGACGCAGCAACTATAGAAAATCGTCCGCGGCCATGCAAGGCGTTCGGCACCGGCCCGAAGCCCGATTTTGCGGCATCAGAACGGCTTGACGATCACGAAGATCACCGCAGCGACCATCAGAACAGTCGGTATCTCGTTGATTACGCGATAGAATTTATGAGACCGCGTGTTCCGGTCTGCGGCGAAATCGCGCACATAGCGACCCAGCATCACGTGAATCACCGTCATCAGCACCACCGCGCCGAGCTTGGCGTGAAACCAGCCCGAGGTGAAATAGCCCTGCTCCCAGGCGATGACGAGGCCGGCGGCCCACGCGACCATCATCGCCGGATTCATGATCGCCTTGTAGAGCCGCCGCTCCATGATCTTGAAGGTTTCGGACTGCTTCGAGCCGATCTCGGCGGAGCAGTGGTAGACGAACAACCGCGGCATGTAGAGCATCCCGGCCATCCACGAGATCACCGCGACGACATGCAGGCTCTTCACCCAGAGATAAATATCGGACCAGTCGATCATCGGTCGCCCCACCGCCTGCGCGGAATTTCCCGAGCCCATCGGGAACGCGCTGCCCGCGCCACGCGTTACTCGAATGCGCGATCACCGGGTTTTCCGCAAGCTTCACCCCTCTAAACAATATTTATAGATTCTTAGGGTTTGAGTCGTAGTGAACGTGGATTGTGCCGGCGCAACAGACGCTCCGGCTTGTCCTTGCACGATTCACATGTGCACAGCCCAGGACGGCATCCGCCAGGATCGGCCGAACACCTGGCGCATCGGCGTTTGCGCCGCGATACCGGTCTCTTTATCAAGAGACAAATCCACATTCGCCCGCTAACCTCGACACCATCCCGAGACGATTTCCTCACCCGAGGCCTGTGAAGAAAAAACCGGGTTATCCCGCCCGTGCCGGTCGCGGTGCCGCAATCCGGCGGCTTTCGCCCCGTTGTTCACAGGATACACAGGGTCATGATGCTGACCGACGGCAGCTATTTTCACCTTCACCTGGTGTCCGATTCGACCGGCGAGACCCTGATCACGGTGTCGCGCGCCGTCGCTGCGCAATACGCCAACGTCACCCCGGTGGAACACGTCTATCCCCTGGTGCGCAGCCAGAAGCAGCTCGACCGCGTGCTGCAGGAGATCGAGGAATCGCCCGGCATCGTGCTGTTCACTCTGCTGGAGAGCGAGCTCGTCAGCCGGCTCGAAGCCAAATGCCAGGAGATCAACAGCCCCAGCCTGTCGATCATCGGTCCGGTGATGCAATTGTTCGAGGCCTATCTCGGCGCCTCCACCACCGGTCGGGTCGGCGCCCAGCACACCCTCAATGCCGAATATTTCAAGCGCATCGATGCGCTGAATTATTCGATGATGCATGACGACGGCCAGCACGTCGAAGGCCTCGAAGAAGCCGATGTGGTGCTGGTCGGGGTGTCGCGCACCTCGAAGACGCCGACCTCGATCTATCTGGCCAATCGCGGCATCCGCACCGCCAATGTGCCGCTGGTCGCCGGGATTCCGATCCCGCACCAGCTCGAGACATTGAAGAAGCCGCTGGTCGTCAGCCTGCACGCATCGCCGGAACGGCTGATCCAGGTGCGGCAGAACCGGCTGCTGAGCATCGGCGCCGGCTCTGGCAACGACTCCTATATCGATCGCCAGGCGGTGACCGACGAGGTGGTGCTGGCGCGCAAGCTCAGCGCCAAATACGGCTGGTCGCTGCTCGACGTCACCCGGCGCTCGATCGAGGAAACCGCCGCGGCGATCATGAAACTGCTGGCCGACCGCCAACGCCAGAGGATGTCCGAATGACGTTGTGGCTCGGGCCGCAACCGCTGGTGCTGGCCTCGCAAAGCCGGGCCCGGCAAGCGCTGCTGACCCATGCGGGGATTCCGTTCGATGCGATCCCGGCCGACATCGACGAGCGTGGCATTGCCAAGGCCTCCGGCCTGTCCGCGCCCGGCGAGATCGCCGCACTACTGGCGGAAGAAAAGGCCGCCTTCGTTTCGAACCATCATCCCGGCCGCCTGGTGCTCGGCGCCGACCAAACGCTGGCGCTCGGCGCGCGCGGCTTCAACAAGCCGGCCGACCGCAACGAGGCTGCGAAACAATTGCGCGAGCTCGCCGGCCGCCGCCACGAGCTGCATTCGGCGATCGCCCTGGTGCGCAACGGCATCACCTTGTTCGCGGAGGTCGTGATCGCGCGGATGACGATGCGGCCGCTCAGCGACGACGAAATCGCCGCCTATCTCGACGAGGCCGGCGACAACGCGACCTCGAGCGTCGGCGGCTATCAGGTCGAAGGCCTCGGCGTGCATCTGTTCGACGGCATTCACGGCGACCACTTCACTATTCTCGGCCTGCCGCTGTTGCCCTTGCTCGGATTTCTGCGTAGCCAGAAACTGTTGTCGTTCTAGCTGGAAACGGGCGAAGCGGAGGGGGGCGGAATGCTGATACTCGGGCTCACCGGGTCGATCGGGATGGGCAAATCCACCACCGCGAAGCTGTTCCAGGAGGCCGGCGTGCCGGTCTACGACGCCGATGCCACGGTGCATAAGATCTATGAAGGCGAAGCGGTGCCGGCGATCGAGGCGGCATTTCCCGGAACGATCGTCAACGGCAAGGTCGATCGCGCATTGCTGTCGGCCAACGTCGTGCACGATGCCGATGCGATGAAGCGGCTGGAGCAGATCGTGCATCCGATGCTGCGCTCGCATCATCAGAATTTTCTCGACGATGCCGAATCATCCGGGGCGCCGATCGCGGTGGTCGACGTGCCGCTGCTGTTCGAAACCGGCGGCGAGAAGCGGGTCGATGCGGTGGTCGTGGTCACCACGTCGCCGGAGGTGCAGCGCGAGCGCATTCTCGCGCGCGACAACATGACCCCGGAGAAGCTCGACGCCATCCTGGCGCGGCAGATGCCCGACGCCGAGAAGCGCAAGCGCGCGGATTTCCTGGTGGATACCTCGCATGGGCTCGACCCGGTGCGGGCGCAGATCCGCGAAATCCTCACCGCGGCTGCTAAGATGCCGCGACGGCGGCCGTGATTCGCCGGCAGCACACGAGCAAGCGACCAGCCCACGATGCGTGAAATCGTTCTCGATACCGAAACCACCGGCCTCGATCCGCTGCGCGGCGATCGGCTGGTCGAAATCGGCTGCGTCGAGATCTTCAACCGGATGCCGACCGGGCAGGTGTATCACCGCTACATCAATCCCGAGCGGGACATGCCGGCCGAAGCCTTCGCGGTGCACGGGCTGTCGGCCGAGTTTCTCGCCGACAAGCCGCTGTTCGCCGAGATCGCCGACGAATTCGTCGAATTCATCGGCGACGCGCCGCTGGTGATCCACAACGCCTCGTTCGACATCGGCTTCATCAATGCGGAGCTCGGGCGGCTGTCGCGGGCGGCGATCCCGCGGGAGCGGCTGGTCGATACGCTGCTGCTGGCGCGCCGCAAGCATCCGGGCGTGTCGAACCGGCTCGACGATCTGTGCTCGCGCTACGCGATCGACAATTCACGCCGCACCAAGCACGGCGCGTTGCTCGACGCCGAACTGCTGGCTGAAGTCTATATCGATCTGATCGGCGCCCGGCAGTCGCAACTGATTCTGGCCGAGGTGCCGTCGGAGCGGACCGGGGCCAGCGGCGATACGCCCCGTCGGCACCGCGCGACACCTTTGGCGCCGCGGGTCAGCGATCTCGACATCGAGGCCCACGCCGCCTTCATCGCCACCATGGGGGACAAGGCGATCTGGAAAGAATATCTCGCCGGCGCCTGAACCGGGCGAATATCAGAGCTCGTCATGCCCGGCCTCGTGCCGGGCATCTACGTTTGATGGCTCATCACCGGAATGCGCAGATGGCCGGGACAAGCCCGGCCATCACGCTGAAATGGCTCATCTGTGAGAGATGATGCCGTCGGCCGTGCTGATCTCAGCTCGGCTGGCCCTGCTGCGCCCGTTCCAGGTTCTGGCGATACAGGCCCACGAAATCGACCGGATCCAGCATCAGCGGCGGGAAGCCGCCATCGCGGACGGCGCTGGCGATAATCTCGCGGGCGAACGGGAACAGCAGCCGCGGGCACTCGATCATGATCAGCGGGTGCAGGTTTTCCTGCGGCACGTTGACGATCCGAAACACGCCGGCATAAGCGAGCTCGAAGCTGAACAGCACGGTGCTGCCGGATTCCGCCTTGCCCTCGATCGACAGCGTCACCTCGAACTCGTTCTCGGCGAGGTTGTTGGCGCCGACATTGATCTGGATGTTGATCGCCGGCTGGTTCTGCTGCGGCGCCAGCGACGCCGGGGCGTTCGGGTTTTCGAACGACAGGTCCTTGGTGTATTGCGCCAGGACGTTGAGCTGCGGAGGAGCGCCGGCCTCCGGAGGGGTGCCGTTTCCGTTGGTCATCGAAATCTCTCCTGGGGCGTGTGCGGGATCTTGCGGCCGGCAGGCGGCTGCAGTCGCGCGGATGGCGGGTGAATCTGTCGGCGAGTGGCTATCATAGGCCTGCGGCCGTCCACAAGGTCGACCGAAGCCGCAACGTCCGGCACCAAATCTCGGGACGGCACGCTCGAAACCGCCCCCAGGCAGGCCCAGGGCCTGCCTAAATCACTGGCGGATTGAACTTTCTTACAATGATCCGGTTTCCCCGCCGCGGCGAAGGGCTTACATTCCGTCCATCCGAAGCCCGGCCGCGGCGCGACGGGGGGCTTGCCAACCCGGTCGGCTGTGCCAAAAGGCGCCATTGGCTGGGCAAAGTTCCTCACTACATGTGAGGACCGGCCCGCATCGTGATTCAGGGCCGTCGTGCCGCAGGTGCAAGCCGCATCCGCGCCGACGCCGATGAGAAAGTGAAGCGACGTGGATATCTACACCATCATCTTTCTTGCGCTTGCGGTGTTCATCTTCCTGCGTCTGCGCAACGTATTGGGTCAGCGGACCGGCAGTGAACGTCCGCCGTTCGATCGCGCCGCCGCGCGGGACATGATTCCGGGCAAGCAGGACACCAATGTCGTGTCGATGCCGGGATCGGTGATCGACCAGGCGCCGAGCGCGCCGAGCGCCGATGTGGTGCCCCCGTCGGATCGCTGGAAGGGCATCGCCGAGCCGGAGTCGCCGCTGGCCCACGGCCTCAACGCCGTGCTGCTGCAGGACTCGTCGTTCGACGCCAATCACTTCGTCGCCGGCGCCAAGAGCGCCTACGAGATGATCGTGATGGCGTTCGCCAATGGCGACCGTCGCGCACTGCGCGACCTGCTGTCGAGCGAGGTCTATGACAGCTTCGACGCCGCCATCAAGGATCGCGAGAAGAACGAGCTGAAGACCGAGACCCGCTTCGTTGCCATCGAGAAGGCGGAACTGATCAGCGCCGAGGTGCGCGACCACACCGCCCAGATCACCGTAAAGTTCGTGTCGCAGATGATCTCCGCCACCCGCGACAAGACCGGTACCATCGTCGACGGCAACGCCGACAAGGTCTCCGACATCACCGACGTTTGGACCTTCGCCCGCGACGTCAGCTCGCGTGATCCGAACTGGAAGCTGGTTGGCACCGGAAGCGGCATCTAGCGCGCGAGGCGCATCGCGCTTCGCCTGGGCGCGCGGCGTGCTCGCCGCCGCCGTGGTGCTGGCGCCGCTCGCCGCCGAGGCCGGACACCGTCATCACCATGCGTCGCGCCATTCCGCCGGTCATCCGGCGAAAGCTCATCATGGCGCCGCGCACAAGCGGCATCCCACGCCGGTCTGGCCGATCGAGATTCCAGGCGGCCAATACGCCCCGGTGAGCTGGGACCAGGTCGCCGGCTGGGACGCCGACGATCATCTCGCCGCCTTCAGGACCTTCCGCGTGAGCTGCCGGCCGATCCTGGCGCGGCGCAAGCCGGCCGACGAGACCAAGGCGCTCGGTGCGTCGCTGACGGAGCCCTGTCGGGCCGCGCGCGCCGCGGAAATTTCCGATGGTGCTCAGGCCGGACGGTTCTTTGAACAGCACTTCCTGCCGGTGCAGATTTCGCGGGTCGGCGAAGACGCCGGCTTCGTCACGGGCTACTACGAGCCGGTGGTCGACGGCTCGCGCGTGCAGACAGAGATCTACAACGTCCCGGTCTATCGACGACCGTCGAACCTGTTCGTGCGCGGCTATTCCCAGGGCGCCGGACTGCCGAACGGCGGGCCGGTGTATCGCAAGATCGGCCGGCGCAAGCTGGTGCCGTATTACGATCGCGCCGAGATCGAGGACGGCGCTGTCGCCGGGCGCGGGCTGGAGATCTGCTGGCTGAAAAGCCAGACCGACCTGTTGTTCTCGCAGATCCAGGGCTCGGCGCGGGTCAAGCTCGAGGACGGCAGCGTCGTTCGAATCAACTACGACGCCCACAACGGCTATCCCTACACGCCGGTCGGCCGCATCCTGATCGACCGCGGCATCATCCCGAAAGAGCAGATGTCGATGCAGCGCATCCGCGAATGGATGGATGCCAATCCCGACGGCGCCAAGGAGCTGCGGCGGGCCAACCGGTCCTACGTGTTCTTCCGCGAGGTCAAGCTCAAGGACGACGACGAGGCGGTCGGCGCGCAAGGCGTGCCGCTGACCGCGGGCCGCTCGATCGCGGTCGACAAGGCGCTGCACGTCTACGGCACGCCGTTCTTCATCACCGGCGAACTGCCGGTCGATGCGGTCGATGCCAAGACGCCGTTTCGCCGCTTGATGATCGCGCAGGACACCGGTTCGGCGATCGTCGGTCCGGCGCGCGCTGATCTGTATTTCGGCGCTGGTGCGGCCGCCGGTGCGGTGGCCGGGCGGATGCGGCATCCGATCCGCTTCGTGCTGCTGCTGCCGAACAGCCTCGATCCGGTGGCGCGCGGCCGCACCATGCCGCTGCCGGAACCGCGGCCGTCGGCAACGATCGCCAAGCTGTTCCCGCAGACGCCGGTCGCCAATCAGAAGGCTTCGGAGACCACGACGAAAGCGGAGCCGGCGGCAACGGCCGCCGGGGCGCAGGCTGTTCCGACGCCGCAGGCGCGCCCCGATGCTGCGCCGGCCGCCGTGCCGAAGCGAACTCACCGGCGCCATCATCGACATCGCCACTATCAACGCCGCCATCGCTGACGCCGATGAAGCGTATCGTGCCGCCGCTCGACCCGCCCGCCACGCCGCGACGCAAGCGCAGCCTGAGCGAAGAGGAGCGCGCGCTGTGGGACAGCGTCGCCAAGCAGGTCAAGCCGCTGCGTGGCCGGCCGCGGCTGACCAAGATTGAAGTCCCAATGCCGTCCCCGGCCGCACCCGCGGTCAAACCGCCATTGCCCGTCGGTTCGCAGCAGCCGGTCAAGCGCCCGGTCAAGCTCGCCACGCCGATGAGCCCGCCGCCGCTCGCGGCGCTCGGCCGCCGCGAGCGCACGCATCTGTCGCGCGGCCGCAAGGACATCGATGCACGGATCGATCTGCACGGCATGACCCAGGCGCGCGCGCATCACGCGCTGCTGCGCTTCCTGCAGGGCGCCAGCCATGACGGGCTGAGCTTCGTGCTGGTGATCACCGGCAAGGGCTCGAGGCTCGGCGGCGATCCCGAACGCGGCGTGCTGCGCCGTCAGGTGCCGCACTGGCTGAGCCTGCCGGAATTCCGCGCCTATGTGATCGGCTTCGATGAAGCCGCGATCGGCCACGGCGGCGAAGGCGCGCTGTATGTGCGGGTGCGGCGGGCGCGCGGTTACTAAGCCGGTGCGGTGTTAGTTATGCTGCGCTAGCCACACGTACACCGTCATCACCCGCGCATGCGGGTGATCCAGTATCCCAGAGCGTCTGTTACTTAGTCGCAGAACCATTGCGATACTGGGTCGCCCGGTCAAGCCGGGCGATGACGTGGGAGAGTGGGGAGAGGTGCAATTGCAGTGAGCCCATTGTTGAATGCGCCCATTGTTCGTGGCAGCGCCTCACAACTACACACCCGTCATTGCCGGGCTTGACCCGGCAATCCATCCTCTTACGAAAAGTCGATCTAAGGCGCGCTTCGGCGCGCGATGGATGCCCGGGTCAAGCCCGGGCATGACGGCCGTATGTGAGGATGCGTCGCTACAAAATGAACCGGCTCAGATCCGTGTTCTTGGCCAGATCGCCGACGTTCTTCTGGACGTAGTCGGCGTCGATCCGGATGGTCTCGCCACCGCGGTCCGGCGCGCCGAAGGAGATTTCGTCGAGCACGCGCTCCATCACCGTCTGCAGCCGCCGGGCGCCGATGTTCTCGACCGTGGAGTTCACCGCGACCGCGACGTCGGCGAGTGCGTCGATGGCGTCGTCGCCGAACTCCAGCGTGACGCCTTCGGTCTGCAGCAGCGCGACATATTGCTTGATCAGCGAGGCTTCCGGCTCGGTCAGGATCCGGCGCATGTCGTCGCGCGACAGCGCGTTGAGCTCGACCCGGATCGGCAGCCGGCCCTGCAGCTCCGGCAACAGATCGGACGGCTTGGCGATGTGAAACGCACCCGAGGCGATGAACAGGATGTGCTCGGTCTTGACCGCGCCGTGCTTGGTCGTGACCGTGGTGCCTTCGATCAGCGGCAGCAGATCGCGCTGCACGCCCTCGCGCGAGACTTCGCCGCCGCTGCGGCCGTCGCGCACGCAGATCTTGTCGATCTCGTCGAGGAACACGATGCCGTTGTTCTCGACGACGTTGATCGCTTCCTGCACCAGCTGATCGTTGTCGAGCAGCTTGTCGGCCTCTTCGTTGACCAGAATCTCGTGCGAGTCGGCGACGGTGAGCCGGCGCGTCTTGGTGCGTCCGCCCATCTTGCCGAAGATGTCGCCGATCGAAATCGCGCCGATCTGGCCGCCCGGCATGCCGGGAATCTCGAACATCGGCGAGCCGCTGCTCGCCTGGGTCTCGACCTCGATTTCCTTGTCGTTGAGCTCGCCGGCGCGCAGCTTCTTGCGAAACGAATCCCGCGTCGCCGGGCCCGAGCCGGGGCCGACCAGCGCGTCGAGCACGCGCTCCTCGGCGGCGATCTGGGCACGCGCCTGGACGTCCTTGCGCTTCTTCTCGCGCACCTGTGCGATCGCCACCTCGAGCAGATCGCGGATGATCTGCTCGACGTCACGGCCGACATAGCCGACCTCGGTGAACTTGGTCGCCTCGACCTTGAGGAACGGCGCGTTGGCGAGTTTCGCCAGCCGCCGCGCGATCTCGGTCTTGCCGACACCGGTCGGGCCGATCATCAGGATGTTCTTCGGCAGCACCTCCTCGCGCAGGCTGCCTTCGAGCTGCAGCCGCCGCCAGCGGTTGCGCAGCGCGATGGCGACCGCGCGCTTGGCGTCGCCCTGGCCGACGATGAAGCGGTCGAGTTCGGAAACGATTTCGCGGGGAGAAAAGTCGGTCATGAGTCTACTTCTTTCCCTCTCCTCTTGTGGGAGAGGGTGGCGCGGACGAAGTCCGTGCCGGGTGAGGGGTGTCGCGAGACGGAGAGGCTGCCCCTCACCCGCCCTCGCTTCGCTCGGGCACCCTCTCCCACAAGGGGAGAGGGGAAGAAACCCATCAACCGCCCAGAGTCTCGAGGGTCAGGTTGCGGTTGGTGTAGACGCAGATGTCGGCGGCGATATCGAGCGCCTTGCGGACGATGGTCTCGGCGTCCTGGTCGGTGTCGGCTAGCGCCCGAGCGGCGGCCAGCGCATAATTGCCGCCAGAGCCGATCGCCATCACCCCGTATTCCGGCTCGAGCACGTCGCCGGTGCCGGTCAGCACCAGCGAGACGTCCTTGTCGGCGACGATCATCATCGCCTCCAGCCGGCGCAGATAGCGGTCGGTGCGCCAGTCCTTGGCGAG
Source organism: Rhodopseudomonas palustris (assembly GCA_016215605.1). GTDB lineage: Bacteria > Pseudomonadota > Alphaproteobacteria > Rhizobiales > Xanthobacteraceae > Rhodopseudomonas > Rhodopseudomonas palustris_L. The sequence continues at coordinate 37,583 of JACRJB010000043.1, read as the reverse complement.
CTCGACCGCGGCGCGGGTGAGCTGGCCGGGATATTGCTCGAGCTTGGCCTCCAGCCGTTCGAACAGCGTGAAGGCGTCGGCGGTGGCACCCGCGAAGCCGCCGATCACGTCGCCCCTGCCGAGCTTGCGGACCTTTTTGGCGTTGGCCTTGATCACCGTCTGGCCGATCGAAACCTGGCCGTCGCCACCGATCACCACCTTGCCGCCCTTGCGGACGGTCAGGATGGTGGTGCCGTGCCAGCCGGGGCTTGAGGAAGACGAGCCTTCGCCCGCCGCGGAATACATGTTCATGGGAAACCTTTCGCGAGCGCTGATCTAGGCACTGAACCGGCCGCTTGCAAACCGGCGGGCGATTGGCCGCGCCGCGGGGCGGAAAACGGTCACCATAGGACGAAGATCGGGGCGCGGCAGCGCCTCCCGCTGTAGCGAAGGCGTCGCTAGCCTGTTAAAAGGACGACGTTTTTTACGGAGAGCCCGCTTCATGCGCACGGCAACGATCAAGCGCAAGACCAAGGAAACCGACATCGAGGTGACCGTCAACCTCGACGGCGCCGGCGTGTCCGACGCCGCGACCGGGATCGGCTTCTTCGACCATATGCTCGATCTGCTGGCCAAGCATTCCCGGATCGACATCGCCGTGAAGGCGGTCGGCGACCTGCATGTCGATTTTCACCACACCACCGAGGACGTCGGCATCGCGCTCGGCCAGGCCGTCAAGCAGGCTCTCGGCAACATGGCGGGCATTACCCGCTATGCCAGCATGCTGATGCCGATGGACGAGACCCTGACGCGGGTGGTGATCGACGTCTCCGGTCGGCCGTTCCTGGTGTTCAAGGCGGAGTTCCCGCGCAACAAGATCGGTGAATTCGACACCGAGCTGGTCCGCGAGTGGTTCCAGGCCTTTGCAATGAATGCGGGCGTGACTCTGCACGTCGAAACCCTATATGGCGAAAACAGCCACCATATCGCCGAATCCTGCTTCAAGGGTCTGGCACGGGCGTTGCGCGCGGCGGTAGCGATCGATCCGCAGGCGGTGGGCGAGGTGCCCTCGACCAAGGGTCAGCTCGGCGGCTAGGGCCCGTCCATCGGCGGAGAAATTGAATGCCGGTCTACACAGTTCACGCGCCGCCGCCGGTCGACGACGAGCGCGGCGCCAGTCCGGACCGTTTCGTGTTCGTGCGCGACGGGTTCTATGTCTGGGCCTTCGTGTTCGGGCCGCTGTGGCTGCTCGGGCGCCGGCTCTGGCTGGCGCTGCTCGGCTATCTGGTGGTCGTCGTGGCGATGACCTTCGCGCTGGCCGCGCTTCGTGTGGGCGCGGGCCCACGCCTGGCTGTGATGCTGCTGATGGCGCTGCTGCTCGGCCTCGAAGCCGCCAGCCTGTGGCGGTGGACGCTGCGGCGCCGCGGCTGGCGCCAACTCGACGTCGTGGTCGGAGACGACCTGCCGTCGGCCGAACGGCGCTTCTTCGACCGTTGGTCCAGCCGTCAGCCGGCGCCGATCGGCTTCTCGTTTCCCATCGATCGCGGCGCCCCGCCGCCGACCCGTAGCGTGCCGCTGCCGTCGTCGTCGATCTTCGGCGACATCGTCGGCTCGTTTCCACGCCCGGGAGCCCCGCGGTGAGCGTCGCCATCATCGATTACGGCTCCGGCAATCTGCACTCGGCCGCCAAGGCGTTCGAGCGCGCCGCGCGTGGCATGGAGGTCCCGGAGAAGATCATCGTCACTCGTGATCCGGAGCAGGTGTTTCGCGCCGATCGCGTGGTGCTGCCGGGCGTCGGCGCCTTCGCGGATTGCCGCAAGGGGCTCGATGCCGTCGACGGCATGGTCGAGGCGCTGAACGAGACGGTGCGGGTCAAGGCGCGGCCGTTCTTCGGCATCTGCGTCGGCATGCAGTTGATGGCGACCCGCGGCAAGGAGCACGTCACCACCGACGGGCTGAACTGGATTCCCGGCGACGTGGTCAAGATCGCGCCGAACCAGGACGATCTGAAGATCCCGCACATGGGCTGGAACACGCTCGACGTGCTGCGCGACCATCCGGTGCTGGATCGTCTGCCGCTCGGGCCGAAGGGCCTGCACGCCTATTTTGTGCATTCCTTCCACCTCGCCGCGCAGAGCGAAGGCGACGTGCTGGCGCGCGCCGATTATGGCGGGCCTGTCACCGCGGTGGTCGGCCGCGACACCATGCTGGGCACCCAGTTTCACCCCGAAAAGAGCCAGCGCTTCGGCCTGGCGCTGATCTCGAATTTTCTGAAGTGGAAGCCGTGATCCTCTTTCCCGCGATCGATCTCAAGAACGGCCAGTGCGTGCGGCTCGAACAGGGCGACATGGCGCGCGCCACCGTGTTCAATCTCGATCCCGCCGCACAAGCGAAGAGCTTTGCGGCGCAGGGCTTTGAGTATCTGCACGTGGTCGATCTCGACGGCGCCTTCGCCGGCAAGCCGATGAACGCCCAGGCCGTGGAATCGATGCTCAAAGTGGTGTCGATGCCGGTGCAGCTCGGTGGCGGCATCCGCGATCTCAAGACCATCGAAGCCTGGCTCAGTAAGGGCATCAGCCGCGTCATCATCGGCACCGCCGCGGTGCGCGATCCGGCGCTGGTGAAGGATGCGGCGAAGCAATTCCCGGGCCGCGTTGCCGTCGGCCTCGACGCCCGCGACGGCAACGTCGCGGTGGAAGGCTGGGCGGAGAGCTCACAAGTCACCGCGCTGGAAATCGCCCAGCGTTTCGAGGACGCCGGCGTCGCCGCCATCATCTTCACCGACATCGCCCGTGACGGCCTGCTGAAAGGCATCAACTGGGACGCCACCATCGCGCTGGCGGATGCGATTTCGATCCCGGTGATTGCCTCGGGCGGCCTCGCCTCGATCGAGGATGTCCGCACGCTGCTCAGCCCGCGTGCCCATAAGCTCGAAGGCGCGATCGCCGGGCGGGCGCTGTATGACGGCCGGCTCGATCCGGCGGAAGCGCTGGCGCTGATCGGCGCCGCCAAGGCGGCCTGAGGACAGGCGATGTTCAAGGTCCGCGTCATCCCCTGCCTCGACGTCAAGGACGGCCGCGTCGTCAAGGGCGTCAATTTCGTCGATCTGCGCGACGCCGGCGATCCGGTCGAAGCGGCGATCGCCTATGACGCCGCCGGCGCGGACGAACTCTGCTTCCTCGATATCACCGCCACCCATGAGAACCGTGGCATCATGCTCGACGTGGTGCGGCGGACCGCCGAAGCCTGCTTCATGCCGGTGACGGTCGGCGGCGGCGTGCGCACCGTCGACGACATCAAGACACTGCTGCGCAGCGGCGCCGACAAGGTCTCGATCAATTCGGCCGCGGTGGCGCGACGCGAATTCGTCAAGGAAGCCGCCGAGAAATTCGGCGACCAGTGCATAGTAGTGGCGATCGACGCCAAGCGGGTGCCGAACAAGGACCGCTGGGAAATCTTCACCCATGGCGGCCGCAAGGGCACCGGCATCGACGCGATCGAGTTCGCCCAGGAAGTCGTCTCCCTCGGCGCCGGTGAAATCCTGCTGACCTCGATGGACCGCGACGGCACAAGGGCCGGCTTCGACCTGCCGCTGACCCGGGCGATCGCCGACAGCGTCCAGGTCCCGGTGATTGCTTCGGGCGGCGTAGGCAATCTCGATCATCTGGTCGACGGCATCCGCGAGGGTCACGCCACGGCGGTGCTGGCGGCGTCGATCTTCCATTTCGGCGAGTACACCATTCGTCAGGCCAAGGATCATATGGTTCGCTGCGGGCTGCCGATGCGGCTCGATCCCTAGATTCGGGCCGGTGGAGGCGGTAGTCTTGCACCGGTAGAGTGGTAGAGTTGCGTATGGCCCGGTTCACCCTTCACGATCTCGAAGCCACCATCGACGCCCGCGCCGCGTCGGGCGGCGAGGCGTCCTACACCAAAAAGCTGCTCGACAAGGGCGCCGAGCATTGCGCCAAGAAATTCGGCGAGGAAGCGGTCGAGCTGGTGATCGCGACGGTCGAGAACGACCGCGGCCATCTGATCGCCGAGGCTGCCGACGTGCTGTTCCACATGCTGGTGCTGCTGAAGGCGCGCGGCGTGACGCTCGATCAGGTCGAGGCGACGCTGGGGCAGCGCACCTCGATGTCCGGCCTCGAGGAAAAGGCCTCCCGCAAACGCGACTAGGGCGTTTTCGCGCGGACCGGATCCCGGTTCGCGTCGAGAGGACGCGTCGGACAAATTCCCACCGGCCGCAACGGCCGCAAAAGCAACAAGAACCGGAAACGAAGCGAGGACTGCGCGATGGATGCTAGGTCGGAACTGCACCACTACAACCCGTATCGGGTGTTCTCGCGCTCGGAATGGGCCAATCTGCGCCAGGACACGCCGATGACGCTCGACGCCGGCGAGGTGTCGACGCTGCGGTCGCTGCACGACCGGCTCGATCTATCCGAGGTCGAGGAGATCTATCTGCCGATGTCGCGGCTGTTGTCGATCCATGTCGGCGCGATGCAGCAGCTGTACTACGCGCAGCGCCGCTTTCTCGGCGTGGTCGAGCGCAAGATGCCGTACATCATCGGAGTCGCCGGCTCGGTTGCGGTCGGTAAGTCGACGACCGCGCGCGTGCTGCAGGCGCTGCTGGCGCGCTGGTCGCCGCGGCCGAAGGTCGATCTAATCACCACCGACGGCTTTCTGCATCCCAATGCGGTGCTGGAGCGCTCCGGGCTGATGCAGAAGAAGGGCTTTCCGGAAAGCTACGATCTCCCGGCACTGCTGGCATTTCTCAGCGACATCAAGTCGGGCCGCCGCAAGGTCAAGGCGCCGATCTATTCGCATCTCACCTACGACATCGTACCGAACAAATTCGCGGTAGTGGATCGGCCGGACATCCTAATCGTCGAGGGCGTCAACGTGCTGCAGACCGGCCGCCTGCCGCGCGACGGCAAGGCGGTGCCGGTGGTGTCCGACTTCTTCGATTTCTCGGTGTATATCGACGCCGACGAACCGGTGCTGCGCGACTGGTACATCCGGCGCTTCCTGGCCCTGCGCGACACTGCGTTCCACGACCCGCGGTCGTATTTCCACCGCTACGCGCCGCTGTCCGACGAGGAAGCCACCGCCACCGCGATCGCGATCTGGGAACGCACCAACCTCGCCAACCTCGAGGACAACATCCTGCCGACCCGGCCACGCGCGACGCTGATCCTGAAAAAGGGCGCCGACCACGTGGTCGATTCGGTGGCGCTGCGGAGGCTGTGATCTCCACGGCCTGTCATCCGCGGGCTTGACCCGCGGATCCATCGCGCGCGGAGCGCGCCATCGAAACAGTTCTTGCGAAGAGGATGGATTGCCGGGTCAAGCCCGGCAATGACGGATCTGTTTTGGATCCTCTCTCACTCGCCCCCGTCATTCCGGGATCCGCGCCGCTTGGCGCGGAGACCCGGAATCCAGAGGTTGTAGCAAAGAGTTGTAGCAAAGAGATTCCGGGTTCGCTCGCTTCGCGAGCGCCCCGGAATGACGTGGAGAGGTTTGCGCTTACGCCGCGTGCCGCGACGCGTCCGCGCCGAAGTGCTCGATGTAGCGAGCGCTGATCGCCGACACCGGCATGATGATCAGCACGTCGGTGGTGCCGAACTGATGGTCGATCACCGCCCCCTCACCGATCGTGGCGCCGAGTCGGAGATAGCCCTTGATCAGCGGCGGCAGCTCGCGCAACGCGGCCTTCTGATTGATCGCCTCCTTGGGCATCCGGTTCATCTCGACATAGCGCGACGGGTTCGCCCGGGCGCGCCACGCGTCGGGTGCGGAGGCGTAGTGGTGCAGGAACGACAGCGGCAACGCCAGACGCTCCGGATCGGTGCCGTCGAAGCTGGCGCAGCCGATCATCACATCGACGCCATGCTGGCGGACGTAGCTCCAGATGCCGTGCCACAGCAATTCGACGGTGCGCTTGTTGCGATAGGGCGGCAGCACGCAGGACCGGCCGAGTTCGAGGAAGCGCAGACCGGGATGGCGCGCGATCATGCCGCTGATATCGAACTCGTTCTCGGTGTAGAAGCCGCCATGGCGGTTGGCGATCTCTTGGCGCAGCAGCCGATAAGTGCCGACCACCGGCTGCTTGCCGCTGAGCGACGGCTTGGCGGCGTGGTCGATCACCAGCAGATGATCGCAGATCCGGTCGAATGCGTCCTTGTCCCGGCGCGCCAGCAGCGTGGCGGCGTCGGCGATCGCGGTGCCGTCCTTGTAGAACACGCGATAGCGCAGCTTCTGCGCGCGCTTGATGTCCTGTTTCTTCTGCGCCAGCCGGACTTCCAGCGCGCCGAGCCGGCCGAGCGTCGCCGGCGTCAGGGCCGGCTGCGCGATCGGCCTGCCGTGATCGCCGACTTTCAGCGCCGGCTTGAACCAGGTGATCGCGGTCTGCGCCGCAGCGCCGGCCATTTCCGGGCTCAGCATTCTGATGAATTTCTTCGAGCGGGCGAGATGTTCGGTCTGCATGGGATCCTCGCGGCCGCATGCGATCGAATCGGGTGATGCGCGGCCTGTGCGCATCAACAATCACGGCGTTTCGACAGCGATGTGACACGACGATTGCCGCCGCATGACACCGCCTCGAAGTTTGTAGTATGCGGCTTGCGTCCGGTAACTGCTTGCCTCGACTACGCGATCAGCGGCCTAGCCGCAGCGATATCGGCGAGCAGATCGACCAGCTTGTCGCGGTCGAGCGGTTTCACCAGGACGCCGTCCATGCCGGCCGCCAGGCAGGCATTGCGATCCTCGGCCAGCGTATTCGCGGTCAGCGCCAGGATCGGCGTGCGCCGCGCCGCCCTGGCGGATTCCTGCGCGCGGATCTGCCGGCTCGCGGCGATGCCGTCGCGCACCGGCATCTGCACATCCATCAGCACGAGATCGAACGGCGCACCATCGGTGGCGGCGGCGAGCCAGCTCTGCACAGCCTGTTCGCCGTCGCCGGCGATCACCGCGCGATGGCCGAGCTTGGTCAGCAGCGACCGGATCAGCAGCGCGTTGATCTCGTTGTCTTCCGCGACCAGGATCGACAGCTTGCGGCCGACCATCTGCTCGTCCGACGCCGCCAGCGCCGGCGGATCGACCTCGGCGATGCCCGGCGCCACCACGTCGATCAGCGTGCCGCTGAGCCGCGCTGCGAGCGAGGCCGCCCGCAGCGGCTTCACCAGGTAGCCGGTGAGCGCAGCGGGTAGGTTCGGCAACAGTCCGGCCCGCGCCGCCGGCGTCAGCATCACGATGCGCTGCGTCGCATGCGGTTCCGCGCTCAGCGCCAGCGCCGAGGCCGCATCTGCGCCGAAATCGACATCGATCAGCATGGCCGACCAGGCGCGCTCTGGCAGCGCAGCGCGGGCGGCGCCGAGGTCCGACACGATGCAAGGCTCCGCCCCCCAGCGTCGCAGCCGGCGTGCGACCAAATCGGCTTCGAGGGTGTGCGGCGCCGCGAGCAGGATCGATTGGCCGACGAGATCCGGCGCCACGAAGGCCGGAGCGGCCTCACCGCCATCCGCCGCGACGAGGGGAAGCGAGACCGTGAAGGTGGAGCCTGCCCCCGGCTGGCTGTGCAGCGTGATCCTCCCGCCCATCCGCTCGACGATCCGCTGGCTGATACTCAGTCCCAGCCCGGTGCCGCCGTAGGTGCGCGCGATGCCATCGTCGGCCTGTTCGAACTCGCGGAAGATTCGCGCCTGCGCGTCGGCCGCGATGCCGATCCCGGTATCGCGGACGTCGAAGTCGATGTCCCCCTCGCGTGCGCCGGCCGTCACGATCAGCGTGACGCCCCCTGTGGAGGTGAACTTGATGGCGTTGCCGGCGAGGTTGAGAAGCACCTGGCGCAGCCGTGCGGCGTCGCCGGTCACCGAGGCCGGCAAGTCTTCGTCGATATCGGCGGCGATCTCGAGCCCGCGGGCCTGGGCACGCGGCGCCAGCAGCTCGACGATGTCTTCGACCAGCGCCATCAGCGCGAATGGACGATGGTCGAGTTCGATCCGGCCGGCCTCGATCTTGGAGTAGTCGAGCAGTTCGTCGATCAGCGACAGCAGCGCGTCTCCCGACGTCTTCACCGCGCGCGCGTAGGTCGCCTGCTCCGGCGTCAGCGCGGTGTCGAGCAGCAGGCCGCTCATGCCGATGATGCCGTTGAGCGGCGTGCGGATCTCGTGCGACGCCATCGCCAGCAGCCGGGATTTCGCATGCAGTGTCGTGTCGTCGTGCCCCGCCGGCAACGCGGTCCGGGCCTCGCGCAGAACACGCACGTTCTCCTCGACGTCCTTCAGCTCCCAGTTTCGGTCCGCCAGCGCCTCGTTGTGCCGCGCCAGCGCTTCCAGGCGCCGTCGCATCCAGCGCAGCCGCATGCTCTGGACCGCAAGGCCGAGACAGGCCAGCGCGAACAGGAGGCTCGCGCCCATCGCGAAGCTATGCGGATTGTATCCGGAGGATTCGGCGCGGCTGCCGATGATGAAGCCGTAAGCGCTGCCGAAGGCCGCCGAGAACACCACGAACGAGCGCAGCGCGAACACCAGCCGTGGAAACCGGCGGGCGAAGACGCGCCGTCTCGACTTGATCCGCAACCATCGCCTCATCCGTCAACCGTTCGTCCAACACAGGGCCGACGTCAGTATCGGGCCCCGATGTTGCAAAGAGCTTGAGGCGCGCGATGGTTGCGCCGCGCCCTGCCGACAGGGTTGACCGGGACTTAAGAGCGGCTGCCGATCGACGCAGTGGTGATTGGAGCGTGGCGGTCGGAAGCGCCGACCAGGAGCGCCGCCGCGTCACGCGCGGTGAAGCTGTTCGACCGGACGAAGATCCGGTAGTCGGCCCCGCCCCCGTCGTCGTGCGAGAGATAGATCACCGGATCGGTGGCGGCCGGCTGCTCTGCGATCGCGACCAGTCTCGTTGTCGGCGCCAGCGCGCAGGCGCTGGGCTCGTCAGTTGCGGCATCGTCGGTGACGGCAAAATCGGCGGCGTCGGGATCGTCGACGATCTGAACGCGGACGGTGGCGCGGACCGGGTCGTCGGTGAAGCCGACATGCAATTGGGCCTGCCGCGGTGTGGGCGCGATCTGCACCGCACGATCGCTGACCACAATGCAGGGCCGAGGCCCGGCGATCAGTTCGCCGCGTGCCCCGAGCAATCCGAGGACGAGAAGCGGAAGGCCCAACGCGAAAACTCGGACACGCGACATACATTCACCCGCACACCAGCCCCGATACGCAGGGCTATGGTTCGCAGAGGGTAAACAAAACAAGTTACCGGCGGGTTGATGAGATTGAGAAGCGATTCACCATCATGCGGCGCGTTTGACGTCTTCGCCGAGCGCTCGATAGGACAGCGCTTCGGCAAGATGGATCCGTCCGATCATGTCCGCGCCGTCGAGGTCGGCGAGGGTTCGCGCGACCCGCAGCACGCGGTGATAGCCGCGCGCCGACAGCTGCATCGTCTCGGCGGCGTCACGTAGCAGTTTGAGTCCCGCCGCGTCCGGCTGTGCGGTGGTTTCCAGCACTGCGGCCGGCGCTTCGGCATTGGTACGGATCTGCGGCAGCCCGGTCGCGGCATAGCGACGGCGCTGCACGTCGCGCGCGGCGGCGACCCGCGCTGCGACCTCGGCCGACCCCTCCGCGGCCGGCGGCAGGATCAGATCGGCCGCGGTGACCGCCGGCACCTCGATGCGCAGGTCGATGCGGTCCATCAGCGGTCCCGAAATCCGCGACTGATAGTCGGCGCTGCAGCGGTCGACCCGTCCGCGCTTGCAGGCGTAGCCCGGCTCGTAAGCCCGGCCGCAGCGGCAGGGGTTCATCGCCGCGACCAGCATGACGCGGGCCGGATAGGTGACACGGTGATTGGCGCGCGACACCGCGACCTCGCCGGTTTCCAGCGGTGCACGCAGCGAGTCGAGCACGCGCGGATCGAACTCCGGAAATTCGTCGAGGAACAGCACGCCTTGATGCGCCAACGAAATCTCGCCGGGACGGGCCTTGATGCCGCCGCCGGTCAGCGCCGCCATGCTGGCGGAATGGTGCGGGGCGCGGAACGGCCGCTTGGCGGTCAGCGCGCCGTCGCGGATTTCGCCGGCGACCGAGGCGATCATCGAGACTTCGAGCAGCTCGGCCGGCGACAGCGGCGGCAGGATCGACGGCAGCCGTGCCGCCAGCATCGATTTTCCGGCGCCGGGCGATCCGACCATCAATAGGTGATGTCCACCCGCCGCTGCGATTTCCAAGGCGCGCTTGGCGCTCTCCTGGCCCTTGATGTCACGCAGATCGAGCGTCGAATTTTCGGCCTCGTGAACCCGCGGCTGCGGCCGGCTGAGCAGCTGCGTTCCCTTGAAATGATTGGCAATCTGGATCAACGAACTGGCCGAAATGATCTGGATGTCGGGGCTCGCCCAGGCGGCTTCGGAGCCGCAGGCCGCCGGGCAGATCAGGCCCTCGTCACGGGCATTGGCTGCGATGGCGGCGGGCAGCACGCCAGCCACCGGCGCGATCGAGCCGTCGAGGCCGAGCTCGCCCAGCACGGTGAAGCCCGTCAGCGCATCGGAAGGGATCGCCCCGATCGCCGCCATCAGCCCCAGCGCGATCGGCAGGTCGTAGTGACTGCCCTCTTTAGGCAGATCGGCCGGGGCGAGATTGACCGTGATGCGCCGCGCCGGCAGGGCGAGGCCGGAGGCGATCAGCGCCGACCGCACCCGCTCGCGCGCCTCCGACACCGCCTTGTCGGCCAGACCGACCACCGCAAACGCCGGCAGCCCAGGCGACACCTGGACCTGGACATCGACGGCTCGCGCCTCGATGCCTTCAAAAGCCACGGTGGACACGTGCTGAACCATGATGCCCCTCTGACGTGCAAAGCTAACGCGGTTCGCGGAACCGTGCAAGAACATTAGAAGAACAAAGTTCCCCGTCTTTCCGGCCGTGCTGAAGGATCAGGCGGACTTCGTCAGCTTGGTCTCCAGCGCGATCTCGGTCAGATCGACCTCCAGCCGCGCCATCATCAGCAGCTGCACCGCCGACGGGATGCCGAGCTCCTCGGCCTGCTCGATGGCGCGGTTGATCGTGGTCGCCAGCGTGTCGATCGACACCGGCTTGGCGCGGCCGTTGGCTTCGGCCGCGATGGTCCTGTCCGGACGAGAACGGGATTGAGTGCTCATGCCAGCTCCATGATGTTGGGAAGCGGATTGCGGTCGATGCCGTCGAGGCCTTGCCAGAGCAGAGCGGGTCCGGGGACCGCCCGGCGCGCGCAGATTTCGAGCCAGGACTCGTCGTCGACATCGACCAGCACCGCGGTGGTCGACATGCCGTTGATGTCCTGCGGCAGTCCGAGTGGGCGGGCGCGCCAGCCCTGGTCGAGCAGCCGCGGCAGCCACCATGTTTCGAGCACGATGGTGAAAGCCGACAGGCCGATGGTGAGGCCGTACTCCATCGCCGCGGCCTGGATCACTGCCTCGGCGCGCGGACCCGCGTGCTCGCCGCGCTTGGTCGGGACCACGAAAATCCGTGACAATTCGTAGACGTCCGGCCGCCGCACCGGGCTGTCCAGCGCCAGCTGCGGGAAGATGTCGCTCAGCAGCGTCGGCGAGGTGGTCGGCACCATCCGCATGCCGGCGACGATCTCGCCGTTCTGCAGCCCGATGAGATAAACCGTGTCGTCAGTGTCGAACTGATCGATCTCGCGGCCGTCAGGCCGCTCGAGCTCGGTCCATTTGCGTTCGACGACATAGATCTGGTGCCTGATGCGAAACTGCCGCTCGATCAGGTCCGCGTAGAGCTCGCGGTTCTCGCGGCGCACGACGTGAACGTCCATCATCCTCTCCCCCGTTTGAATGCGGGGGGAGACTGACGCGGTGGTGAGGTGTGGCCTACTGTCCGATCGGACAGGTCAAAGCTTGATCAGGCCGAGCGCCAGCGCCTTGGCAACGGCCGCGGTCCGGTTCACCGCATTGAGCTTTCGGGAGGCTTCGATCAGGTGAAACTTGACGGTGCGTTCGGCGATGCGAAGGATGATGGAGATCTCCCAAGCCGTCTTGCCGTGCGCCGCCCACAGCAGGATCTCGCATTCACGCGACGTCAGCAGCCGTCGCTGCGGCCTCGGCCGGTTGAGCGCGCGAAGCCGGTTATGGGCGTAGACGCCGATCAACTGCATCGCGCTCTTGGCGGTGGGATCGAGATCGGGCGCTTCGCCAGCCATGCTGATCACCGCGCCGCCGTCGTCGTAGTGCAGCGGAATGCAGTAGCCACGGACGAGGCCGAATTCGGTCGCGTCGGTCATCACCTTGTGGGCCGCCCGGTCCTGCCGGCGGTCGTAGCGCGCCTCCGCCCATTCGAACGGCTGCACCGTCGTCGCACCATGGCGCGGCACCGGGTCGACCGCGATGTAGTTCCGGCCGACATAGAGTTCGAACCAGCCGCGCGGCCAGCCATTGGCCAGTGTCAGGTCGGCCAGTCCGGCGCCGGGCGACGGCAATCCGGCCATGATGTAGGCGTTGAAGCCGGCGCTGGCGATGTGGGATTCGAACCGGCGCACCAGCGATGGCGCGTCGAGCCGGTCCGCGGCATCGACGAACTCCAGCGCACGCCGTCCCCACTGATGACTATCGTCGGCCGACATCGCTCGATGCTCCGCTCGCACCCCACTACTTCTGGAGCGGCGTCAGCGAACTAGCAAGAGGCAGCGACCGAGACTAACGTCAAATACCGCTGCCCGATCGTTCCGATCATGCCCGCTTTTGCTCAATCACGTCCCAGACCCGCGCCGCGATATCCGGACCTCCCAGCCGCGCGACGGCTCGGATGCCGGTCGGCGAGGTGACGTTGATCTCGGTGAGGTAACCATCGATCACGTCGATACCGACGAATAACAGCCCGCGTTCGCGCAGCTTCGGGCCCAGTGTCGCGCAGATCGTGCGCTCGCGCTCGGACAGGTCGGTCGCCGCTGCGGCGCCGCCGCGTACCATGTTGGAGCGCAGATCATCCGCCGCCGGCACGCGGTTGACGGCGCCAGCGAACTCTCCGTCGACCAGGATGATACGCTTGTCGCCGTGCTTCACTTCGGGAAGGAAGCGCTGGATCACCCAGGGCTCACGGAATGTCACCGCGAACATGTCATAGAGCGAGCCGAAATTGATGTCCTGCGGCAGTACGCGGAACACCGCGGCGCCGCCGTGGCCGTGGAGCGGCTTCATCACCACCGCGCCGTGCTCGGCGCGGAAGGCGTTGATCTCGTCGAGGTCGCGGCTGATCAGCGTCGGCGGCATCAGCTCGGTGAAGTCCATCACGAACAGCTTTTCCGGCGCATTGCGGACGCTGGCCGGGTCGTTGACCACCAGCGTGTGCGGATGAATGCGCTCCAGCAGATGCGTGCTGGTGATGTAAGCGAGATCGAACGGCGGATCCTGTCGCAACAGCACGACGTCGAAACTGCGCATCTCGACGCGCGTGGGCTCACCGAGGGTGAAGTGATCGTCTTGCTGATCGCGCACCTGCAGGCTCTGCGCCGAGGCGACGACGTCGGTGCCGCGCAGCGACAGCTTGTCGGGCGTGAAGTACGAGATCGCATGGCCGCGCTTCTGCGCTTCGAGCAACAGCGCGAATGTCGAATCGCCGCGGATGTTGATCCGCGCGATGGGGTCCATCTGGACGGCGACCTTCAATGTCATGCAGAGCTTCCAGGGTTGCCAAACAACAGGGCTATCGGCCGATCTGGGACGGCGGTCAAGGATCTGGCGTTCAAGGGCTTGCGTCGAACGCCGCCGGCAGATGTTGCGGCAGCCGTTTCGGCGCCACCAGCATCGCGTCGAAGCGCAACTCGAACGCCGCGTGGTCGGGGTGGGTCATCAGCCAGACTTCGGCTGCGGCGATGATGCGCTGCTGCTGCCGCGGCGTCACCGCATAGGCCGCATCGTCGAGCCGGGCGCGGGCTTTCACTTCGACGAAGGCGATCAGCCGGCGCCGCTGCGCGACGATGTCGATCTCGCCATAGGGTGTCTTGAAACGTCGCGCCAGAATCCGGTAGCCCTTCGCCATCAGGTAAGCGGCCGCGCGAGTCTCGGCGGAGATTCCGGTCTGGAATGCCGCGACGCGTTCGGGCGCGGGAGGACTGTCAGTCTTCGCCATCGTCGGCCTCGCGCTGCCGCGCCAATTCGAGCGCGCGGGCATAGATCTCGCGCCGCGGCCGTCCGGAAATCTCGACCGCCTGCGCCACCGCATCCTTGACGCTGTCGCGCTGCAGCGCCTCGCGCAGCCAATCGTCGAGCGCATCCGGGCTCATGATCTGCGCCGCCGCATCGGGCGGGCCGATCACCACCACGAACTCGCCTCGGGTATCGAGCGTTTCGGCGGTCTCGGCCAGCTCCGTCAGCTTCGCGCGGCGCACCTCCTGATGCAGCTTGGTGAGTTCGCGGCACACCGCGGCGTCGCGCGGGCCGAGAACGTCGGCGAGATCGCGCAGGCTGTTGTGGATCCGGCTGCCGGCCTCGAACAGCACCAGCGTCGCGTCGATCGCGGCGAGTTCGCCGAGCCGGGTGCGGCGGGCGCCCTGCTTGGCTGGCAGAAAGCCGTCGAAGAAGAAGCGGTCGGTCGGCAGCGCGGCGAGCGCCAGCGCGGCCAGCACCGCGGAAGCGCCGGGCAGCGCGATGACATCGTGACCGGCGGCGTAGGCTTCGCGCACCAGCTTGTAGCCCGGATCGGAAATCAGCGGCGTGCCGGCGTCGGACACCAGCGCAACCGAGCCGCCCTGGGCCAGCTTTTCCAGGATCTTCGGCCGCGCCTGCACGGCGTTGTGTTCGTGATACGGCTTGAGCTGCGCCGAGATGCCGTAGCGCTCGGTCAGCCGGTGGGTGATTCGCGTGTCTTCACAGGCGATCACATCGACGCCGGCCAGGGTTTCCAGCGCACGCAAGGTGATGTCGCCGAGATTACCGATCGGCGTCGCCACCAGATGCAGGCCGGGGGCGGCGCGCGGCGCGATCAGTTTCTGGCCCGCGACCAGGAACGTTCGGGCTTCCGGTTCGGAAGCGGGCGTCGTCGGTGCGGTGGGGGCGGCTCTGGCGCGCATGATCACAATCTGGGACAGCCAACTGAACGGGAAACGCAACGTACCGAACCGCACATTCGCGCGGCGCCTTCACGCAGCATAAACCTTTTGTTTTGGTTAATCATTCGCCGACATTATGATGGAGTGTGCGGCCATCGTCGGCGGATGTCTTGCCGGGCTTGCGCCCAAGATAACCGGGCTGGCGCCGCCGGTCTTCAACAAGGGATGACATGACGGGACTGCCCGATCCAACCACGACTTCGTTGCTAACGACACGCCGGACGGCCGTCGGCCTGATCCTCGGCGCGCCGTTGCTCGGCGCGTGTTCGGGTGCGCAGCAGTCTCTGTCCAACCAGTTCGGCCAGCAGCCGCCTCCCCCCGAGGCGGCGCAGCAGGCGCAATCGGTCGGCAGCGGCCGGGTCAAGGTCGGCTTGGTGCTGCCGCTGTCGGCCCCCGGCAATGCCGGCGTCGCGGCGCAGTCGATGAAGAACGCCGCCGAGATGGCGCTCGCCGAATTCAACAATCCCGACGTCCAGCTGCTGATCAAGGACGACGCCGGTAATCCGCAGGGCGCCCAAACCGCGACCCAGCAGGCGCTCGACGAAGGCGCCGAGATCATTCTCGGCCCGCTGTTCGCGCAGTCGGTGCCGGCCGCCGCCCAGCTCACACGCTCCCGCGGCATCTCGATGATCGCGTTTTCGACCGATTCCAGCGTCGCCGGCCGCGGAGTGTATCTGCTCAGCTTCCTGCCGGAATCCGACGTCAACCGGATCATCGGCTACGCCTCCAGCGTCGGCAAGCGCTCCTATGCGGCACTGCTGCCGGACAACGCCTATGGCGGCGTGGTCGAAGCCGCGTTCAAGCAGGTGGTCGGAACCAAAGGCGGCCGCATCGCAGCGTTCGAGAAGTACGGCGCTGATCGCGCCGGCGCGGCGCGGACGATCGCCCAGGCGCTGACCGGCGCCGATTCGCTGCTGCTGGCGGATGACGGCGACTCGCTTGCGAGTGTCGCCGATGCGTTGACGGCGGCGGGAGCCGATCTGCGCCGCCTGCAACTGCTCGGCACCGGGCTGTGGGACAATCCGCGGGTGTTCGCGACGCCGGCGCTGCAGGGCGGGCTTTATGCCGCGCCCGATCCGTCCGGCTTCCGCAATTTCTCCGGCCGCTATCGCAGCCGCTACGGCCAGGATCCGGTGCGCACCGCGACGCTGGCCTACGACGCGGTGGCGCTGGTGGCGGCGTTGTCGAAGACCCAGGGCAACCGGCGGTTCTCGTCGGAGGTGCTCACCAATCCGTCCGGTTTCGCCGGCATCGATGGCCTATTCCGCTTCCGCGCCGACGGCAGTAACGAGCGCGGTCTCGCCGTGATGCGCGTCGCCACCGGCGGCGCCCAGGCGGTCGCCGGATCGCCGAAGAGTTTCGGCGCGTAGTCGGCGACGACGTCGCAAGCCACGACGCGCAAGCTCAGCCGTCATTCCGGGGCGCGCGTCAGCGCGCCCCGGAATGACGGCTGTATTGCGATTAAGCCGCCAGATCCGCCACCACGGCGTCGAGCACCGGGAAGCCGGCTTGCGTCACGCGCAGCCTTCCGTCGGCGTCGACCGTGATCGCGCCTTCGGCGCGCAGCAGCGCGATCCGCGACGGATCGAGCGAGCGACCGGACAGCGCCTGATAGCGCCGCGGGTCGATGCCTTCGGTGAGCCGCAGCCCCATCAGCAGGAATTCGTCGGCGCGCTCTTCGCTGTTGAGGCGGTCGTCGGTCACCACGCCATGGCCGCTGGCCTCGACTCGCATCAGCCAGCTCTCCGGCCGCCGCTCGGTGGCGACTGCGTAGCGGGTGCCGCCGATGTCGAGCCGGCCATGCGCGCCGGGCCCGATCCCGGCATATTCCTGACCGCGCCAGTAGACGAGATTATGCTGGCACTCGGCGCCCGGCCGGGCATGGTTGGAAATCTCGTAGGCCGGCAGGCCGAGCTCGGCGCAGACCGATTGCGTCACATCGTAGAGCGCGCGCGACACCGCTTCGTCCGGCGTCTGCAGCTTGCCGGCGCGATGCAGCGCGAAGAACGGCGTCTCGGCTTCGATGGTGAGCTGATACAGCGACAGATGCTCGGCTGCTTCGCCGATCGCGCGGCGCAGCTCGGCTTCCCACATCGCCGGCGTCTGGCCGGGGCGGGCGTAGATCAGATCGAACGAGTAGCGGTCGAATACCGAGCGCGCGATCGCGACCGCGTCCATCGCTTCCTGCGCGCTGTGCAGCCGGCCGAGCGTCTTCAGCGAGGCGTCGTCGAGCGCCTGCACGCCGAGCGACACGCGGTTGACGCCGGCGGCCCGGTAACCGCGAAACCGTGTCGCCTCGACGCTGGTCGGATTAGCTTCGAGCGAGACTTCAGCCTTGGGCGATACGTTCCAGTGCTTGCCGATCGCGTCGAGAATCGCCCCGGCGGTCGAAGGCATCATCAGCGATGGCGTGCCGCCGCCGAGGAAAATCGAGGTCACCTCGCGTGGGCCGATCCGCGCCGCGGTGGTTTCGATTTCGCGCGCGAAGGCGCGGGCGAAGCGGTCTTCGTCGATCGCGGCGTGGCGGACATGGCTGTTGAAGTCGCAATACGGGCACTTCGACAGGCAGAACGGCCAGTGCACGTAGACACCAAAGGCTTGGACGCCGAAGGCCTGGTCGGAACTAGCCTGCAAGGCAGATCTCCGCCAGTTTGACGAACGCCTTGGCGCGGTGCGACAGGCCGAGCCCGAGCGGCGGCAGGCCGTGCTTCTCGATGCTGGTCATTTCGCCGAAGGTGCGATCGAAGCCGTCGGGCAGGAAGATCGGATCGTAGCCGAAGCCGGCGGTGCCGCGCGGCGGCCAGACCAGCGTGCCGTCGGCGCGCGCCTCGACCTCTTCGACATGCCCATCCGGCCAGGCGACGCACAGGGCGGAGACGAAATGCGCGCCGCGCTGCTCCGCCGCGGTGGCGCCGCGCTCCTGCAGCAGCCGCTCGATCCGGGCCATCGCGGCGTTGAAATCCTTGCCCTCGCCGGCCCAACGCGCCGAGAAAATCCCCGGCGCGCCATCGAGCGCATCCACGGCCAGCCCGGAATCATCTGCAAACGCAGGCAGTTGCGCCGCCTGTGCGGCGGCCTGGGCCTTGATCTTCGCGTTGGCGCGGAAGCTGTCGCCGGTCTCGTCCGGCTCGCCGAGGCCGAGTTCGCCGGCCGACACGGCTTCGATGCCGTAAGGGGCCAGCAGCTCCCGCATCTCGGCAAGCTTGCCGGGATTGTGGGTCGCGATCACGAGCTGGCCGCTGATTCGACGATGCATGGTGGCGCTAGCGTAGCTCAGGAGCGGCCGCGAATGGGTGGCAAGAATGACTCACGCCACCGCCATTTTCTGCAGATCGACCAGCCGGGACACGCCCTTCTGCGCCAGCGCCATCAGCGCCAGGAACTCCTCCTGCGAGAACGGCGTCTTTTCAGCCGTGCCCTGCACCTCGACGATCCGGCCGTCGCCGGTCATGACGAAATTGGCGTCGGTCTCGGCTTCCGAATCCTCGGCGTAGTCGAGGTCGAGCACCGGCGTGCCGTTGTAGATGCCACAGGAAATCGCCGCGACGTTGTCGCGCAGCACCTGCCCCCTGGTCATGTTGCGGGCCTTCATCCAGGCGAGGCAGTCGGCCAGCGCCACCCAGGCGCCGGTAATCGAGGCCGTCCGGGTACCGCCGTCGGCCTGCAGCACGTCGCAATCGACCGTGATCTGGCGTTCGCCGAGCGCCTCCAGATCGACGATGGTGCGCAGCGAACGCCCGATCAGGCGCTGGATTTCCACGGTGCGGCCGTTCTGCTTGCCGGCCGCGGCCTCGCGGCGGGTACGTTCCAGCGTGGCGCGCGGCAGCATGCCGTATTCGGCCGTCACCCAGCCGCGGCCCTGGCCCTTCAGCCACGGCGGCAGCCGCTCTTCCAGAGTCGCCGTCACCAGCACATGGGTGTCGCCAAACTTAACCAGGCAGGAGCCCTCGGCGTATTTCACGACGCCTCGCTCCAGCGACACGGCGCGCAATTCGTCGGGCGCACGGCGGCTTGGCCGCATGGGAAATCCTCCGTCAATTTCGGGAAATGGCGATCTGGGCTGCTTTTAGGGGCGGAGCGCCGCAGCGGCAAGGGCGCTGGCCGCCCGACCACCTCCCGGCTTGTAACCGGACGCCGGCAACGACAGATTAGAGGGGGAACGGAGGACAATTTGGCTCATCACGATCCGATCGGTTTGATCGCGCCCACCAGCGGACTGGCCCAGCTCAACGAACGCTCCCGCGATATCTTTCGCCAGATCGTCGAAAGCTATCTGGCGACCGGGGAGCCGGTCGGCTCGCGCAACATCTCGCGGCTGATCTCGATGCCGCTGTCGCCGGCCTCGGTGCGTAACGTGATGGCCGATCTGGAACAGCTCGGCCTGATCTATGCGCCGCACACATCGGCCGGCCGGCTGCCGACCGAACTCGGCCTGCGTTTCTTCGTCGATGCGCTGATGCAGGTCGGCGACCTGACCGAGCCGGAACGGCAATCGATCCAGGCGCAGCTCGCCTCGGTCGGGCAGGCCCAGACCGTCGAGGCCGCGCTCGGCGAGGCGCTGACCCGGCTGTCCGGCCTGACCCGGGCCGCCGCCGTGGTGCTGACCGCCAAATCCAACGTCCGGCTCAAACATATCGAATTCGTCCGGCTGGAGCCGGAGCGCGCGCTGGTGATCCTGGTGGCGGAGGACGGCCAGGTCGAGAACCGCGTGCTGACGCTGCCGCCCGGCGTGCCGTCGTCGGCGCTGATCGAGGCGACCAACTTTCTCAACGCCCGGATTCGCGGCCGGACGCTCGCCGAAGCCCGGCTCGAGCTGGAAACCATGCTGTCGCAGGATCGCAGCGAGCTCGATCAGCTCACCCAGAAGGTCATCTCGGCCGGGATCGCAAGCTGGTCCGGCGGCGACGGCGAGGATCGTCAGCTGATCGTCCGGGGCCAAGCCAATCTGCTGGAGGATCTGCACGCGCTCGAAGACCTCGAGCGGGTGCGGCTGCTGTTCGACGATCTCGAGACCAAGCGGGGCGTGGTCGATCTGCTCGGCCGCGCCGAGCGCGCCGAAGGCGTGCGGATCTTCATCGGGTCGGAGAACAAGCTGTTCTCGCTGTCCGGTTCGTCGACCATCATCGCGCCCTACAGCGACGGCGCCGGCCATATCGTCGGCGTGCTCGGCGTGATCGGGCCGACGCGGCTGAACTACGCGCGGGTGATCCCGATGGTCGACTACACCGCGCGCATCGTCAGCCAGATGTTGGGCGGCTGACGCCGTCCCAAGCTTGATTTTCGCGGCGCAAACCACGATATCCCGGCCAGCCCATTCCCAATCGATCCAGACTTTTCTCTCAAAAGGTAGCGTGATGACCGATTCCAACGGACCCAAGGACAACAACCAGGACCAGGCGCAGGCAGCCGCCGATCCGGTGGTTTCCAAGCCGTACATCATGCCGGACGACCCGGAAGAAGGCCCGAACGAGGCGCTGGTCAAGGAAGCCGCCGAGGCGCGCGACAAGATGCTGCGCACGCTGGCTGAAATGGAGAATCTGCGCCGCCGGACCCAGAAGGAAGTCGCCGACGCACGGACCTACGGCGTCACCGCATTCGCCCGCGACGTGCTCGAGATCGCCGACAATCTGCAGCGCGCGCTCGATGCCGTTCCGGCCGAAGCGCGGGCCAACGCCGATGCGGGTCTGAAGGGCCTGATCGAAGGCGTCGAACTCACCGAGCGCTCGCTGATCAACGCGCTGGAGAAGAATGGCGTCAAGAAATTCGATCCGCAGGGCGAGAAGTTCGATCCGAACTTCCAGCAGGCGATGTACGAAGTGCCGGATCCGTCGGTGCCGGCGGGCACCGTCGTGCAGGTGGTGCAGGCCGGGTTCATGATCGGCGAACGCGTGCTGCGTCCGGCGCTGGTCGGCGTGTCCAAGGGCGGCGCCAAGCCGGCCCCGGCCGCCGCCAACGAGGCCTGATCAGCGGCCCTTCAGCCCGTCGCGCACCTTGCGAAAGCGCGGAAACGCGTCCGACCATTGATCGCGCGGCGAGCTGCCGATCACCCGAATCGCCACGCTGGCGCTGCCGAAACGCAGCCACTGCACCACGGTGACGGGGGTGTTGTCCTTGCCGCTGACGGCTTCGATCCGGGTCTCGAAGCCGGGCGAGCCGTCGATCCGCATCGGCTCGGACGTCGTGATCCGGGCCTCGCGCAGACCCGGAATGGTGGCGGCGGCCTGCTGGGCGAAGCGGGCCCGATCGTCGGTCTGCTCCGGCACCGAGCCGATCAGGCCGAGCACCATGAACGGCGAACCTTCGATGCCGGATTCCTCGTTGCCGTCCGCGAGCAGCAACGCAGCGCCCGGCGCCAGCGTCCGCACCGTCTTGAAGTCGCCGAGGTCGCGAACGTTGAACGGCATCTGCGCGACCTGCTCCTGGACCGGCACCTGCTGCCGGACCGAGACCGAGGACAGCATCTTCTTCACCGCCTCGTCGGAGTAGGTCTGGGCCTCGTTGTCGGCGACCTGGACCGCGACATAGCCCGAGAACGACTTGCTGCCGGCGACGATCAGCGAATAGCGCTTCACCTTGTCGGTCCCGACCACGGCCTCTTCGGCCGTGTAGTAGGCGGTCCCGGCGGCGGTCTGCAGGCTCTCGGGCTTCACCTTGCCCATTGCGCCTTCCGGCACGGTCTTGAAGGCCGCTTCGACTTCGCCGAAGGCCGGGCCGGGCAATTCGGCGACCAGCACCTTGACGCCATGGCCGGCGGATTCGAAGCCGAGGAACGCTTGCGACTCGGTCAGCCCTGGCATCGGCGTGACGCCGACGCGGATGCCGCGTGGATAGATGGTGTCGGCGGCGACGGCCGGCGTGACGGCGGCAACCGCCACGGCAATCGCAAAGAGGCGCGCTATCTGTCTCATGGATGGCTCTACTGAAGTCGCATTGAGGCCGTTCGATGGTCGGCGGCGGCGCCCGTCCGGCGATCGCAGCGCCGCCGAATTTTCGGTCGAGGTCACCAGATCACGTCCTGCCGGACCGTCAAGGCGCAACCCCATGATGAGACGACCGGCCGCGATCGCGCGCCGTTCCGGACCGCAAAACCGCAGCACGCCGGCCCGTCACCTTGGCCGGCAAGGATTCGTTAAAGCCCATGTTTTCGTGAGCGAAGCCGTCCGCCAGTCCTTGCGGCCACCACCCCCCCTCCTATATGAGGCTCACCGCCGCACAATCGCGAGCATTTGATATTTGGGGGTTTGGGCTGGTGCGCCGTCAGGGCCCGCCCAACTCGCCGCAAAAGGAAGGATATGAGCACCATGGGAAAGGTCATCGGGATCGATCTCGGCACCACCAATTCGTGCGTCGCCGTCATGGACGGCAAGAATTCGAAGGTCATTGAGAACGCCGAGGGCATGCGGACGACCCCCTCGATCGTCGCGTTCAGCGACGATGGAGAGCGACTGGTCGGTCAGCCGGCGAAGCGCCAGGCCGTTACCAATCCCGAGCGCACCTTCTTCGCAGTGAAGCGCCTCGTCGGCCGCCGCTACGACGACCCGATGGTCGAGAAGGACAAGAAGCTCGTCCCCTACAAGATCGTCAAAGCCTCCAACGGCGACGCCTGGGTCGAGGCCGACGGCCAGACCTACTCGCCCTCGCAGGTCTCCGCCTTCATTCTGCAGAAGATGAAGGAAACCGCCGAAGCGCATCTCGGCCAGAAGGTCGATCAGGCGGTCATCACCGTTCCGGCCTACTTCAACGACGCCCAGCGCCAGGCCACCAAGGACGCCGGCAAGATCGCCGGCCTCGAAGTGCTGCGCATCATCAACGAGCCGACCGCGGCCGCCCTGGCCTACGGCCTCGACAAGACCAAGTCCGGCACCATCGCGGTGTACGACCTCGGCGGCGGCACCTTCGACGTGTCGATCCTGGAGATCGGCGACGGCGTGTTCGAGGTGAAGTCGACAAACGGCGACACCTTCCTCGGCGGCGAAGACTTCGACATGCGCCTGGTCGGCTATCTCGCCGACGAGTTCCAGAAGGAGCAGGGCATCAACCTGCGCAACGACAAGCTGGCGCTGCAGCGGCTGAAGGAAGCCGCCGAGAAGGCGAAGATCGAGCTGTCGTCGACCACCAAGACCGAAGTCAATCTGCCGTTCATAACCGCGGACCAGACCGGTCCGAAGCATCTGACCATGAAGCTCACCCGCGCCAAGTTCGAAGCGCTGGTCGACGATCTGGTGCAGAAGACCATCGAGCCGTGCCGCAAGGCGCTGAAGGACGCCGGCCTCACCGCCGGTGAAATCGGCGAAGTGGTGCTGGTCGGCGGCATGACCCGCATGCCGAAGGTCCAGGAAGTCGTGAAGCAGCTGTTCGGCAAGGAGCCGCACAAGGGCGTCAATCCGGACGAAGTCGTCGCCATCGGCGCCGCGATCCAGGCCGGCGTGCTGCAGGGCGACGTCAAGGACGTGCTGCTGCTCGACGTCACCCCGCTGTCGCTGGGCATCGAGACGCTGGGCGGCGTGTTCACCCGGATCATCGAGCGCAACACCACGATCCCGACCAAGAAGAGCCAGGTGTTCTCGACCGCCGAGGACAATCAGAACGCGGTCACCATCCGGGTCTTCCAGGGCGAGCGCGAAATGGCGGCCGACAACAAGATCCTCGGCCAGTTCGACCTGATGGGGATCCCGCCCGCACCGCGCGGCATGCCGCAGATCGAGGTGACGTTCGACATCGACGCCAACGGCATCGTCAACGTTTCGGCCAAGGACAAGGCGACCGGCAAGGAGCAGCAGATCCGCATCCAGGCTTCGGGCGGTCTGTCCGACGCCGACATCGACAAGATGGTCAAGGACGCCGAGGCCAACGCCGCCGAGGACAAGAAGCGCCGCGAGGCGGTCGACGCCAAGAACCACGCCGACGCGCTGGTTCATTCCACCGAGAAGGCGCTGGCCGAGCATGGTTCGAAGGTCGCCGAGCCGGAGCGCCGCGCCATCGAGGACGCTCTGAGCGATCTGCGCGAATCGCTGAAGGGTGACGATGCCGAGGCGATCAAGGCCAAGACCAACACGCTGGCGCAGGCCTCGATGAAGCTCGGCGAGGCGATGTACACCCAGCAGGCCGAAAGCGATGCGGCCAAGCATGCCGCCAAGGACGATATTGTCGACGCCGACTTCACCGAAGTCGACGACGACAAGACCAACAAGAAGTCCGCCTAAGACTTCGAGACGGAGATCGCAGCCCCCATCTGACGAACGCGTTCTGCGGACATCAGGTGGGGGTTGCTTTCGTTGGGCCTGGGACGGCATGAAGCATGCACGTTCCCTCGAGGGTCAATTGGATCGAGCAGGTTTGACGGATGTCCACCACCAAGCGTTGCTATTACGAAACCCTTGAAGTCGAGCGGAGCGCCGACGAATCGACGCTCAAGAGCGCATTTCGCAAGCTCGCGATGAAATGGCATCCGGATCGCAATCCGGGCGATGCGTCGAGCGAGGTCAAGTTCAAGGAAATCAACGAAGCCTACGAAGTCCTCAAGGACGGTGACAAGCGCGCCGCCTACGACCGCTACGGCCATGCCGCCTTCGAGCAGGGCATGGGCGGCGGTGGTGCCGGCTTCGGCGCCGGCTTCGCCTCGTCGTTCTCCGACATTTTCGAGGATCTGTTCGGCATGGCCGGGCAGCGCGGCCGCGGCACCGGCCGCGAGCGTGGCGCCGACCTGCGCTACAACATGGAAATCACCCTCGAGGACGCCTTCAAGGGCAAGACCGCGCAGATCGAAATCCCGGTCTCGGTGACCTGCGAGTCCTGCTCGGGCACCGGCGCCAAGGCCGGCACCAAGCCGAAGACCTGTTCGACCTGTGGCGGCGCTGGCCGGGTCCGCCAGGCCCAGGGCTTCTTCACGCTGGAGCGCACCTGCCCCAGCTGCCAGGGGCGCGGTCAGATCATCGAGGATCCCTGTCCGTCCTGCACCGGCTTGGGCCGGGTGACCCGGGAGCGGACGTTGTCGGTCAACATCCCGCAGGGCGTCGAGGACGGCACCCGCATCCGTCTGGCCGGCGAAGGCGAGGCCGGCGTCCGCGGCGGACCGCCGGGCGATCTCTACATCTTCCTGTCGCTGGCTTCCCACGCCATCTTCCAGCGCGATGGCGCCGATCTGCACTGCCGGGTGCCGATTTCGATGGTGACGGCGGCTCTGGGCGGCGAATTCGAGGTGCCGACCATCGAGCGCGGCAAGACCAAGGTGAAGGTGCCGTCGGGCACCCAGACCGGCCGGCGTTTCCGCATTGCGGGAAAAGGCATGCCGGTGCTGCGTTCGCGCCAGGTCGGCGACATGTATGTTCAGGTTGCCGTGGAAACGCCGCAGAATTTGACCAAGAAGCAGCAGGAGCTGCTGGCCGAGTTCGAAAAATTATCGTCCGGTGCAACCCAACCGGAGGCCGCGGGTTTCTTCTCCAAGGTCAAGGACTTCTTCGGCTCGCGCGCGAACACTCCCTAACTGTCTAACTTGACCGGCTGGGGAGCGCCCTATACTTGTGCTGTAACAATAATTTGACACTGGGCCAAAATACCTCCCCGGTTTGGTAGCGGAATGGCTTTGCAGTCCACGGTTCGCGCGTTGAAGAAGCCGCCACGTCTCGACGACGAGGTTCGCTTCCTTCGTTCGTGGATCGAAAAGCCGCTGCACATGGGTGCGGTAATGCCGTCGGGCAAATTGCTGGCCCGGACCATGGCGCAATATGTCGACATCGACTCCACCGGACCCGTCGTCGAACTCGGACCCGGGACCGGCGCGATTACCAACGCGCTGGTCGAGCACGGCGTCGACCAGAAGCGGCTGGTGCTGGTCGAATACAATCCGAGCTTCTGCGCGCTGTTGCGCGAGCGCTATCCGCAAGCGACCGTGGTGCAGGGCGACGCCTACCGGCTGCGCGACTCGCTGTGGGATGTGCTGCCGGAGCCGGCCACCGCGGTGGTGTCGGGCCTTCCGCTGGTCACCAAGCCGATGCTGACCCGGATGAAGCTGATCCGCGATTCCTTCAACCTGCTCGAGCCCGGCGCGCCGTTCGTGCAGTTCACCTACTCGGTCGCGCCGCCAATTCCGAAATCCCTCCCGGGTGTCGCCACCGAGGCGTCCGAACGGATCTGGATGAATATCCCGCCCGCCCGGGTCTGGGTCTATCGCAAGCGTTGAGCCTCCGCCGTTCCCGGCGACCGCTCCGCACAAGCTCACCGCCGTGTTTCCCACAACCGTCGACCCCGATGGAAATTCCGGTGTTCTTTCGCCGGGCAATTTCGCTAAACAAAGCGCGGCCACGGTCGCGGTTGTCGGCAGCAGGAGGTCGGCGTCATGTCAGCGGTGAAGATCCTCGTCATTCCCGGCTCGCTGCGCACCGGTTCGCACAATGTGCGGCTGGCGGCGGCCGCGGCGCATGAATTCGCCCGCGCCGACGTCGACGTCACCCGGCTGTCGCTGGCCGATTATCCGCTGCCGATCTACGACGCCGACTTCGAGGCGAAGTCGGGCGTACCGGTCAACGCCGTCAATCTGAAGCGGATGATCGGTGCGCATCACGGCGTGCTGATCGTCAGCCCGGAATACAATTCCGCACCGCCGGCGCTGCTGAAGAACGCGATCGACTGGGTGTCGCGGGTCGAGGATCCGCACGAAAGCCAGGGCCAGGTGTTTCGCGAACGCGCCTTTGCGCTCGCTTCGGCCTCCGAAGGCAAGCTCGGTGGTGCACGCTGTCTGGCGGCGCTGCGCCTGATCCTGTCCGGCTGCCGTGCCCCGGTGATCCCCAATCAGCTCACGCTGTCGTTTGCGCATCAGGCCTATGACGACACCGACCGGCTCAAGCTTCCCGCCGACATCGCAGCGATGGACGCGATGGTTCGACAATTGATCGACTTCGCCCAACAGATGATGAGGTAATTGGTCATGGCGCATGCCGACCCCGCCGATCGCGACCGGCTGATCGTTGCACTGGACGTCCCCAGCGTCGACGCCGCCGAGGCGATGATCGGGAAGCTCGGTGACAGCGTCGGCTTCTACAAGATCGGCTATCAGCTCGCCTATGCCGGCGGGCTCGCGCTGGTGCCGAAGCTGATCGATGCGGGCAAGATGGTGTTCGTCGATCTCAAGCTGCACGACATCGGCAATACGGTGGCGCGCGGGGTCGAAAGTCTGAATTCGCTCGGCGCGACCTTTCTCACCGTGCACGCTTATCCGCAAACGATGAAGGCCGCGGTCGAGGCGCGTGGCAAGTCGGGCCTGAAGATCCTCGCCGTCACCGTGCTGACCTCCTACGACGACACCGATCTCGCTGACGCCGGCTACACGCTCGGCGTGCGTGATCTGGTCGAGGCGCGGGCGCGGCAGGCGCTGGCGATCGGCGTCGACGGGCTGGTGTGCTCGCCGGAAGAAGCGGCTCATTTGCGCGGCATCGTCGGCCCCGCCATGGCGCTGGTGACGCCGGGAATCCGGCCGGCCGGCGCGGCCGCGGGCGATCAGAAGCGGATCATGACGCCGGCGCGGGCGATCGCGGCCGGGGCCAGTCATCTCGTGGTCGGGCGTCCGGTGATGGACGCGGCCGATCCAAAGCAGGCGGCAGAGGCGATCGTCGCCGAGATCGCGGCTGCGAAATAACGACAGGAGAGAACGATGGCCAAAGGCTACTGGGTGGCGCGGGTCGATGTGCACGACCTCGACGGCTACAAGCGTGACTACGTTGCTCACAATGGCGCGGTGTTCGCCAAATACGGCGCCCGGTTCTTGGTCCGCGCCGGAACCTTCGAGACCGCCGAAGGCTCGTCGCGCAGCCGCAATGTGGTGATCGAGTTCAAGGACTACGCCACCGCACTCGCCTGCTTTCACTCTCCGGAATATCAGGCGCTGATCAAGGCACGTGCCCCGTATTCGGAAAGCGATTTGGTTATCATCGAGGGCTATGACGGCCCGCAGCCGGGCTGACCGCCGGTCGCGGCGTGGCTTTGCGGTTCGGTGAGTTGCCGCGCTGTCATCGCGCCGCTATACCGCGCTTAGAATGAGGATCGTGAGCCGATGTCCGATATGCGCCTGATCGTTGCCGGGGCCGGCGGCCGGATGGGCCGTGCGCTGACGCGTGCCATTTCCGAAACCAAAGGCGTGGTGCTGGCCGGCGCGCTCGAGGCGCCCGGCTCGGAGCTGCTCGGCCAGGACGCCGGCGTGCTGGCCGGTCTGCCCGCCAATGGCATCGAACTGTCCGCCGATCTGTGGACGCTGTCAGCGGCGGCGGACGGCATTCTCGATTTCACCGTGCCGGCTGCCACCATCGCCAATGTGGCGATCGCGGCGCAGCGCGGCATCGTGCACGTGATCGGGACCACCGGCCTGTCGTCGTCCGACAACGCGGTGATTCAGAGCGTCACCCGGCAGGCCATCGTGGTGAAGTCCGGCAATATGAGCCTGGGCGTCAATCTGCTGGCGGCGCTGACCAAGCGCGTCGCGCAGTCGCTCGGCGACAATTTCGACATCGAGATCGTCGAGATGCATCACCGTGCCAAGATCGACGCGCCTTCGGGCACCGCGCTGTTGCTCGGCGAGGCCGCTGCGGCGGGCCGCAAGGTCGATCTCGACAGCCATTCGGCGCGCGGCCGTGACGGCCTCACCGGTGCCCGCAAGACCGGCGACATCGGTTTCGCGTCCTTGCGCGGCGGCACCGTCACCGGCGATCACAGCGTGATCTTCGCCGGGCCCTACGAGCGCATCGAGCTGGCCCACAAGGCCGAGGATCGCATGATCTTCGCCCATGGCGCGCTCAAGGCCGCGCAATGGGCACACGGCAAGGCGCCCGGCCTGTATTCGATGATGGACGTCCTCGAGCTCGCCGAATTCTAGCAACGACGCGGATCGCCGCGGCGGATGTCGCCGCGCGCGATGCTAACCGATCAGCGATTTCCCGGTCATCTCCGCCGGCTGCGGCAGATCCATCAGCTTCAGCAGCGTCGGCGCGAGATCGGACAGCTGGCCGTCGGATAGCGGACCGTTGTCGCCCACCAGCAGAACCGGCACCGGATTGGTGGTGTGCGCGGTATGCGGACCCCCGGTGACCGGATCGCGCATCATTTCGCAATTGCCGTGATCCGCCGTGACCAGCAGCGCGCCGCCGGCCTTGCGGATCGCCGCGACGATGCGGCCGAGCTGGGTGTCGACCGTCTCTACCGCTTTGATCGCCGCCGGCAGACTCCCAGTATGGCCGACCATGTCGGGATTGGCGAAGTTGAGGACGATCAGGTCATATTTGCCGGACTCGATCGCCTGCACCGCCTTGTCGCCGAGTTCGGGCGCTGACATTTCAGGCTGGAGATCGTAGGTCGCCACCTTGGGCGAGGGCACCATGATGCGGTCTTCGCCGGGATACGGGACTTCTTCGCCGCCATTGAGGAAGTAGGTCACGTGCGGATATTTCTCGGTCTCCGCCATTCGCAGCTGATGCCGGCCGGTGGCGGCGACCACCTGGCCCAAGCCGTTCACCAGGCTCTGCGGCGGAAAGATCGTCCGCATCAGCGCATCCAGCGCAGTCGAGTACTGCGTCATGCCGGCGGCGGCCGCGATCTTCAGCACGCGCTTGCGTGCGAAGCCCGCGAAGGCCGGATCGAGCAAGGCGGCGAGGATTTCGCGCACCCGGTCGGCGCGGAAGTTGAAGCACAGCACGCCGTCGCCGTCGCGCATGCCCTGGTAGTCGCCGACCACGGCCGGGACGATGAACTCGTCGTTCACGCCGGAGGCGTAACCGGCGGCAACCACCGCATCGGCGTTCGCAAACCGCGGGCCGTCGGCCTCGACGATCACCCCATAGGCCTTGCCGACCCGCTCCCAGCGGTTGTCGCGATCCATCGCGTAATAGCGGCCGCTGACGGTGGCGATCGGCACGCTCGACGGCAGTTCGGCGCGGAGCCGGGCGATGTCGTCGACGGCGGATTTCGGCGGCGTATCGCGGCCGTCGGTGAAGGCGTGCAGCACCGTCGGAATTCCGGCCTTCGCCAGGATCTTCGCCAGCGCCACGGCGTGATCCTGCAGCGAATGCACGCCGCCCGGCGACACCAGGCCCATCAAATGGCAGGTGCCGCCGCTGGCGCGCAGCTTGTCGATGAAGGCCAGCAGTTCCGGCGCCCGATCGATCTCGCCACTGGCGATGGCGTCGCTGATCCGCGGCAGGTCCTGCATCACCACCCGGCCGGCGCCGATGTTGAGATGGCCGACCTCGGAATTGCCCATCTGGCCGTTCGGCAATCCGACCGATTTGCCGGAGGTGCGCAGAAACGCATGCGGGCCGTTCGCCCACAGCGCGTCGAAGGTCGGGGTGTTGGCCTGCAGCACGGCATTGTCCGCCGGGTCCTGGCGCCATCCCCAACCATCGAGGATCACGAGCATCACGGGACGACGGGACTGCATGGCAAAGACTTTCCTGAGTGCGGGGGCGCGCTTGGGCGCTCTCCACACCTATGGTCGCGGCCCGCCCCCGTCAATCGGTTGGCCGGAGGGTCAGCCCGCTCCGAGCCGGCCCGCTTCCCAGCCGATCATCGCCTGCTTGCGGGTCAGACCCCAATGATAGCCGGTCAGAGCGCCGCCTTTGCCGAGCGCACGGTGGCAGGGCACCACGAACGAGATCGGATTCTTGCCGACCGCCGCGCCGACCGCGCGCGAGGCCTTCGGCGATGCAATCTGGTTGGCGATGTCCGAGTAGCAGACCGCCCGCCCGAGCGGGATCTTCAGCAGCGTCTCCCAGACCCGCACCTCGAAATCGGTGCCGATCAGCACCACCCGCAGCGGCTGCTCGGCACGCCATTGCGCCGGATCGAACACGCGTTCGGCGAACGGCGCGGTGAAGTCCTGATCCGGGATGCAGGTGGCGCGCGGCCAGCGCTGCTGCAGATCGACGAAGGCGGCCTGCTCTTCGCCCGGATCGGCGAAAGCGAGCCCGGCGAGGCCGCGGTCGGAGGCGATCACCACGGCGGTGCCGAATGGCGAGGGATGAAAGCCGTAGCGCAGCGTCAGCCCGGCGCCGCCGCTCTTCCATTCGCCCGGCGACATCGCCTCGTGGGTGACGAACAGATCGTGCAGTCGGCCGGGGCCGGACAGGCCGGACTCCAGCGCCGCATCGAGCACGCTGGCTGAATCGCGCAGCAGCGATTTCGCATGATCGAGCGTCAGCGCCTGCATGAAGGCCTTCGGCGTCAGCCCGGCCCAGCGGCGGAACAGATGGTGCAGTTCGTCGGGCGTCAGCCCGGCCGCGTCGGCAATCGCTTCGACCGTCGGCTGCGCCTTCCACTTCTGCGAGATGAACGCGATGGCGCGGCGGACGCAGTCATAGTCGGCGAGCGCGGCGTCGCGGGGGCCGGGCTTGGCGAGGCGGTGATCGGCAAGGGCGAGGTTCATCATGCCGCCGATGTTACCTGCCGGAGCGGCCGCGGCCACCCGTTTTCAGAGCCTTCGCGGGATCAGGCCTGGACCACCGGACCGCGCCGCGCGGCTTCGAGCGCGGCCGTCAAGGCATTTGCGAAGCTCGCCTTTTCGTCGGCGCCGAGAAAGCTGGCGACGCTGAGGCGGCGGCCGCTGGAGACCAGATAGAGCTGCTCGATGCCGAATTCGGCGTGGACGATCTTTTCCAGCCGGACCCACAGCGGGTTCAGCACCCATTCGGCGACCTGCCCGCGCGGGGACGTGCGGCGGACGCGTAACTCACTGATCGTCATCGAGATTTCTTCGCTGGCACGGCCGCGGGCGAAGCTGACCCTGAAGGCGATGTAGATCGCCAAGAGATCGAGGCCGAAGAAGCCGAACACCGGCCAGGCGCCGAGCATCCAGAAGCCGAGGCCGGCGGCGAAGCTGATCGTGCCGAGAAACCCCATCAGCACCAGAAAAGCCTTGTGACTCAAGGCGCGATGCGGCTTCAGCAGCGCCGAAAACAGTTTCGGCTCGGCCCGATCCGGATCAAGATCACTGTCTGTCGTCATTTGCGGAATATTATACCTCACCCATGTCGAAGATCACCCGCCGCGTGGCTGCTCCCGCCGCCAAGAAAACTGCCCAAAACGCCCCCAAAAGCCTTGCGGCAAACCCGAGGCAAACCGGAGGCAAACCTGCGAGGCCGCCAAAACGCCCCCGCCGCTGGACCGCCGCCGAGGTCCGCGAGGCCTTCGGTCGGTTCGCCAAGGCCAACCCGGAGCCGAAGGGCGAGCTCGAGCACGTCAACCCATTCACGCTCCTCGTCGCGGTGGTGCTGTCGGCGCAGGCGACCGACGCCGGCGTCAACAAGGCGACGCGGAGCCTGTTCGCGATCGCCGACACGCCCGCCAAGATGCTGGCGCTCGGCGAGGAGCGGGTGCGGGAGTTCATCAAGACCATCGGCCTTTTTCGCACCAAGGCGAAGAACGTGATTGCGCTGTCGCAAAAACTGATCACCGACTTTGGTGGGCAAGTGCCGCGCACGCGCGAGGAGCTGGAGACGCTGCCGGGGGCCGGGCGCAAGACCGCCAACGTGGTGCTCAACATGGCATTCGGCCAGCCGACCATGGCGGTCGATACCCATGTGTTTCGCGTCGGCAATCGCACCGGCATGGCGCCGGGCGACACGCCGCTGGCGGTCGAACTCGGGCTTGAGAAAGTGATCCCGCCGGAGTTCATGCAGCACGCGCATCACTGGCTGATCCTGCACGGCCGCTACACCTGCCTGGCCCGCAAGCCGCGCTGCGAAGTGTGCCTGATCAACGATCTCTGCCGCTGGCCGGAGAAGACAGTGTAGTTAGTTCGCCCACCTATCCGTCCCTGCGAGCCAACGGGTCGGCGCAAAGCGCCGCCCGATGACAGGCTCCGCGAAGCAATCCAGTGCAGTGCACGGGGCTGGATTGCTTCGTCGCTCCGCTCCTCGCAATGACGGGGATGAGCAATGGTCGGACTAACTACTTCATCATCGCCTTGACGTCCTCGCGCAGCGCTTGGCGCGAAGGGTCGGCGGCGTAGAACATGTGGCCGCCGGGATAGACGACCAGGCTGACGCGGTTCTGCGCCAGTGTCGGCGGCAGCTGGTCGAGCACGATCTGGTTGCCGAAATACGGCGCGGCGAGATCGTACAGGCCGCCGGTGACCAGCACGCGGAGCTTGGGATCGACCGCGAGGATCTCGCGCAGCTGCGTCACCGATTCCACCGGATGCCGGCCGCGGCCGAAATCCCATTGGCTGGAGACGGCGCCGTTGAGCAGCTGATACGAGCCGTCCGGCCGCCAGTTGAGTTTGTTGCGGGTGAGGTCGACCGCGGCGCTGGTCAGCGGCGCGATCAGCGCGTCGGCGGAGGGATCGCCGAACTGGGCGTCGCTGGAATCCGGAAACGGATCGAGCCCCTGCACCGAGCCGTCGAACCGGCCGGTGACCTTGCCGCTGGCGCGGGCGAATTCGCGCTGGAATTCGGAAGTGTCGAACCGTCCGGCGAGCCGGCGCGTGACCGTCTTGTCGATGCCGGTCAGCGCCGAGACGCGGTCCGACAGCCGCGTGGTCGCTTCCTGATCGGCCTCGCCCTTCACAAGATCCGCCAGATACTCGCCACGCGCGTAGGTCTCGACATCGGCCATCGCGGCGCGGGTCACCGGCCCCTTCTGCTGCCGCGCTACCGCCGCCATGCTCGGCAGCCGGGTGACGTATTGCAGCAGGCTCGAGCCTGAGAGTTCGCGGAAATCCAGCACCGGCGACACCAGGATCAGCCCCTTGATGCCGACGCCCTGCTTGGTCTGCAGGTTGCGCACCACGCGCGGGCCGCGGATGCCGCCATAGCTTTCACCGGCGACGTATTTCGGCGACAGCAGCCGGTCGTGCTTCTCCAGCCAGCGCCGGATCACCAGTGCGATCGCGGCGACGTCGCCGTCGACCGAATAGAACTGCTTGCGGACGTCGTCGCCGCTGGCGACGAAACGGCTGTAGCCGGTGCCGACCGGATCGATGAAGACGAGATCGGTGAAGTCGAGCCAGGTCTCGGCGTTCGGCAGCAGCGCCGGCGTCGCCGAGGCCGACGCCGCGTCGCCCGCCAGCGGCAGCCGCCACGGCCCGGCAGCGCCGAGCTGCAACCAGGCCGAGGAGGCGCCGGGCCCGCCGTTGAACAGGAAGGTCACCGGCCGCGTCCGCGCATCGGTGTTGTCGAGCTGATAGGCGGTGGTGGCGATGTCGACCTGCGGCTCGCCCTTGTCGTTGAACAGCCGGATCGAGCCGGCGGTGGCGGTGAAGGCCAGGCTGCGGCCGGGTAGCGCGAGAGTGTGTTTGGTGATCGAGTCGGCGGGCAGCCGGTGCTGTTCGGCGTCGGACGCGGCCTTGCCGTGCGATCCGCCGGACTCCGGTTTGGCCTGCGCGGCGGCTGGCGCGGGGTCCTGCGCGCGCACCGGCGCGAACATTGTGGTTGCGACGATCATTGCCGCCAGCACGACGCGGCAGGCGGGGCCAAGCGACATCACCATTCGGTCTCCTTTGGCGCCCTGCTTCAGCACGATTGACGCCGCGTTGACGCGGTCAATCGGGGGCGGTTGTTCGGAAGGCAGTTGAGCGCGAAACTGCGTCGGATTGGCGACGGCAGCGGTCGCGAGGGTGATACCAGGGCGGAGCCACCGCGTTGCGGGCTTTGAGGAGCTTGCTTTAGAGCAATTCAGCTTCTGATCGAATCAGAGCTGAAGATCCGTAACGCCTGCCACACGCACAACCTCATGGTGAGGAGGCGCGTAGCGCCGTCTCGAACCATGCGCCGCCGGCCCTGCGTTGCCCCATCCTTCGAGACGCCCGGCTTCGCCGGGCTCCTCAGGATGAGGACTCAGTGCTTTCGGCAAGGTCGGATCGTTTCAATCAAGCGATGAACCGCTCTAGGCGCGGCCCATCGCAGCGGGAGGGATCCGCGTAACGACCGTGCCGAGCCCGGCTGCGCCGGCGACGGCCTATGGCGGTGATGCAGGTGGTCCCGCGCCTCACCGGCCGTTCGGGCGTCTCACACCAGCGCCAGCTTGCGGTCGATCACCAGCAGCACGCGGTCGAGGTCGTGGCCGCGGCGCAGGATCTGGCCGGAGGCGGCGATGACGCTGTAGGCGCCCTGTTTGCGCGCCAGCCGTGGATCCTTGACGATGCGGTAGATCGGCACTTCGGAGGCGCGGCGGAACACCGAGAACACCGCTTGGTCCTTGAGGAAATCGATCGCGTAATCGCGCCACTCGCCATCGGCGACCATCCGGCCGTAGAGGTTGAGGATGCGATTGAGCTCGAGGCGATTGAACGTCACCCGTCCCTGCAGCGGCGCGGCGCCCTGGCGCTCCGCTGCGCGGCTTTCGCTCGGGTCGGCCTCCTCGGAAATCAAGCTCATCGGCGCCTCCTGTCACTGACGTGACATGATTGCGCCGACCGCGGCCCGCCGCAAGGGGACCTAAAGCAGCAAGCGGAGCGGCCGCGGCGGCGGCGGTCGCACAGAAATATCGCCTCACGCCTTCGTTAGACGAATCTTATTACCGCCCGAATTTCGCCCATCGAACGCCCGCTGGGCTTGCGAGAACATCATCACTGCGTTGGCCCGGTCCCTTCGGTTTCGGATTCCTCAGCCCCCAGCCCCCCGAGGCAGTCGGGATCGGGTCCGACGCAGCAGCCAAATCCCCAGCCTGGGCCAACGCGAGTTGGCCTTTTTTGTTTTGGGGAGGGCTTTGTCGGCCAGCCGTCCGCGCCGAGCGCCGACCCAGCCCATTCTTATCCAACGATCAGCCGGGAATGCGCCCGCTCAGTGCAGTGAGGTGAAAGCCGCGCCGAGCATCGGTCCCGGCTTGTCGCGGCTGCCGTCCTGGACATAGACCGCAGCAGCGTCGATGCCCTCATGGGCGATGTTTTCCAGCGGCACCGTCCAGCTGCCGGCCACGCCGGTCCAGTCGCCGACCTTGAGCAGATTGCGAACGACGTTGTGATAGGTGACCTCGCGGCCGCGATTCTCGCCGCGGGAAATCGCGATCGGCACCGCCTTCGACACCGAGCAGATCCAGACCTCGGCGTGCCGTGCGCCGTCGCCCCCGGGCGCGGCCGCGACCGAGACCTTGATCTCCTTGCCGCTGAGCGCGATCCGCACCGGCACCGTCATGGTCCCGACGGTCTTTTCGGTGGTCTTGATCGCGTCCTCGATGCCGGCGCGGTTGCTGCCGACCAGATGCGCCGAGCCGTTGACCACCACCTGCGGGGTGTACACGTCGCGGTCGCCGCGCATCTGCGAATAGGCCTTCTGGCGGGCGCTGAAGCGCGCATCCGCCAACGTGTCCTTCCAGCCGAGATAGTCCCAATAGTCGATCGGCATGCTCAGCGCGATCACCGACGGATCGGCGGCGAGATCGCCGATGATCTTGTCGGCGGGCGGGCACGACGAGCAGCCCTGCGAGGTGAACAGTTCGACCACCGCGCGCGGATCCGCGGCGACGGGACGAACCATCGCGATCAGCGCGCACAGACCGAGTGCGCCGGACCATCGCGAAAAGCCATCTACACCGATCATCTGGGCCTTTGCCGGGGAGCGGGGGGCGGCGGCTTCCGCCGCCGTCCGGGAGCGCCTTAAAACGAAAAGGCGGCCCTTTGCATAGGCCGCCTTCCGTTCACCTGCCACTCACTTCGCGGTGAGGCTTTTCGGCCACAATTGTGGCCCGCGCCCCTCAGGCGGCGAGTTTCCTGAGAACGTAATGCAGGATGCCGCCATTGCGATAATATTCGAGCTCGTCGAGCGTATCGATGCGGCACAGCAGCGGCACGCGCGAGACCTTGCCGCCCGAATTGATCTCCGCCTCGAGCATCTGCCGCGGCTTGAGATCGCCCTGCAGGCCCTTGATGGTCACGGTCTCGTCGCCCTTGATGCCGAGCGAGGCCCACGACGTGCCCTCCTCGAACGTCAGCGGCAGCACGCCCATGCCGACCAGGTTGGAGCGGTGGATGCGCTCGAAGCTCTGGCAGATCACGGCGCGGACGCCGAGCAGGCGGGTGCCCTTCGCGGCCCAGTCGCGCGACGAGCCGTTGCCGTATTCGGCGCCGGCGAACACCACCAGCGGCACCTGCTCCTGCTGATACTTCATCGCGGCGTCGTAGATCGACATCTGTTCGCCGTCGGGCCAGTGCTTGGTCAGGCCGCCTTCCGGGATGTTGCCGTCGGCGCCCTTCAGCATGAAGTTCTTGATGCGGATGTTGGCGAAGGTGCCGCGCATCATCACTTCATGGTTGCCACGGCGGGTGCCGTACTGGTTGAAGTCCGCCGGGCGCACCTGATGCTCCGACAGATACTTGCCGGCCGGCGAGGTCAGCTTGATCGAACCGGCGGGCGAGATGTGGTCGGTGGTGATCTTGTCGCCGAACACCGCCAGGATGCGGGCGTCGACCACGTCGACGATCGGCTCCGGCTGCATCTTCATGCCTTCGAAGTAAGGCGGATTCTGCACGTAGGTGGAGCTCATGTTCCACTTGTAGGTCTCGCTGTCGACCGTCTTGATCTTGCGCCAGTTGGTGT
>JACRJB010000040.1 GCA_016215605.1 Rhodopseudomonas palustris | reverse complement strand
GAATCAGAGCTGATCGACACCGTCTGCCACGCGCACAACCTCATGGTGAGGAGGCGCGTAGCGCCGTCTCGAACCATGGGCCGCAGCGAATGCGTTGCCCCATCCTTCGAGACGCCCGGCTTTGCCGGGCTCCTCAGGATGAGGACTCAGTGCGTTCGGAAATGTCGGCTCGTTTCAATCAAACGATGAACCGCTCTAAAGCCGGCGCGCCGCATTGTGGCAGCGGCATAGATCCAGCCCACCAACAAAAAAGGCCCGGCTTGCGCCGGGCCCGAATTGCTTGTCGCTGCGATGGTGACGATGCGGCTCAGGCCGCTTCGTCGGTGACCGCCTCGTCGGTGTCACCGTCGAGATCGCCGTCGGCATCGCCTTCAGCGTCCGCCTCGGCCTTGGCGCCGCGGCGCGGGCTCTTGGCGAGCTGGCTTTCGACTTCCTTGACGGCTTCGGTCTCGGTCACCTGCTGCACCACCGCGATTTCGCGCGACAACCGGTCGAGCGCCGCTTCGTAGAGCTGGCGTTCGCTGTAGGACTGCTCGGGCTGCGAATCCGAGCGGAACAGGTCACGCACCACTTCGGCGATCGCCACGATGTCGCCGGAGTTGATCTTGGCTTCGTACTCCTGGGCGCGGCGCGACCACATCGTCCGCTTCACGCGGGCACGGCCCTTCAGCGTCTCCAGCGCCTTCTTGACCAGCGCCGGGTCGGACAGCTTGCGCATGCCGACATTGGCGACCTTGGCGGTCGGCACCCGCAACGTCATCTTGTCCTTGATGAAGTTGATGACGAACAGTTCGAGCTTGGCGCCCGCGATCTCCTGCTCCTCGATCGCGAGGATCTGACCGACGCCATGGGCCGGATAGACCACGAACTCGCTCGCCTTGAAGCCCTGACGCTGGGTCACGACCTTCTTCGGCTCCTCGACCTTCGGCGCGGGAGCCGGCTTGGCAGCAGCCGCCGGCTTGACCTCAGGCTTCGCGGCGGCCTTCGGCGCTACCGGAACCTTGGCGGCAGCCTCCTTGGCGACGGGCTTGGCGGTCGATTTCGCTGCAGCAGCCTTGGGGGTCGGCGCCGCGGCGGCAGTTTTCGCAGTCTTGGATGGCATTGCACTTCTTTTGTTTTTCGAGGACTTGAGAGCCGCCGCCTTGGAGGCCGAAGCCTTCGCGGCAGAACCCTTAGCGGTTGTCGTCTTCGCAGTCGGAGCCTTGCCGGCGCTCGCCTTGGCGGCTGTCGATTTGGCAAGGGCGGCCTTCGAAACGGAGGCCTTGGCAGCAGGGGCCTTCACAACAGGGGACTTCGGAACGGAAGATTTGGCGGTCCGGGTGTCCTTGGCAGAAGTCCGGGATCGGCTTTTGGTCGCGCCGCGGCCGACCGCAGCGCCATGCTTGGCACCCTTCGACGAAACACTCATTTTACGCGTTTTCTGTGACACAGCCTGCGCGTGGAACCGCCACGCCCCTGTTCGTTGTTTTTGACGGGATCCCTTCCCGGCCGCAAAACGGCATGCCGAGTTTGTAGAATGTGCCAAATATAGCACATTTCCCGCAAAAATCAATGATTTATGACGAATCAGCCCGGTTCCTTGCGGGAGCCGGACCAACTCGTGATCAACAGGGTTAAGCCGCGTTAGGAAAATCGCCGCCCGCAGGCCTCAGGCGGCGCGCGACCGGCTCAGTCGCCGGTGCCGGGCTCCGGGGAGAAGAACTTCTCGAACTTGCCTTCCATGCCATCGAACGACTTGGCGTCGTCCGGCGATTCCTTCTTCTGAGTCAGATTCGGCCAGGTCTTGGCGTACTCCGAATTCAGCTCGAGCCACTTCTCCAGCCCCGGCTCGGTGTCGGGCTTGATCGCATCGGCGGGGCATTCCGGTTCGCACACGCCGCAGTCGATGCATTCGTCCGGATGGATGACCAGCATGTTGTCGCCCTCGTAGAAGCAATCGACGGGGCAAACCTCAACGCAATCGGTGTATTTGCACTTGATGCAGTTTTCAGTGACGACGTAAGTCATCCCAAGGCTCCGGAACGGTTCTAATTTTGAGTGTTTGCGTACCGCAGGACTTCCACAGCCGCAAGTGAAGATGCCTATTCCCGGGGCAGCTCGAGATCGGCATAAAGTCCAGTGACGGAGGCGGCGTCGCCCCGTCGCTCGGCAAATCCAATCACCTTCAGTACCCGCACGCTACGATCCAGCGCAATCGTCACGACATCGCCGGTCTTGATCGCGTGTCCGGGCGACTTCTCCCGCACCCCGTTGATGCGGACATGTCCGCTCTCCACCAAGGCCGCCGCGGTGCTGCGGGCTCTCACCACCCGCGCATGCCACAGCCATTTATCAAGACGCTGACGCTCCACGCATCACCATGGGAATCCGCGCGAACCGCGCAGCCATGCTTACTCCTTGCGGCCGGCGGAAAGCTGCTCCTTCAGCGCGGCGAGCTTGGCGAACGGCGAATTCGGATCGATCGGCCGATCGCGTTCGCGCGGCGGTGCGCTGGAATGCACCTGACGGTGCGATCCGCCGCCCTGATTGTCGCGACCGCCCTTCGGCCCGCCCTTGAACTTGTCCTGGAATTTGTCGCGCCCCTTGAAGCGCTCGCGCGGCGGACGGCCTTCGCCGGCAGCCTGAGCCGGCGCGCCCTCGCCCTCGCGGCGGTCGCGGCGGAAATCGCCGCCACCCTTGCGGTCGCCACGTCGGCCACCGCCCGGACGATCGCCCCGCTTGGCTTCGCCGGCTTCGCCTTCGGTGGCGGCCGCCTGGCCACCCTGCTGCGGACGATGGCGCGGGCGATTGCGATCCGGCCGCGCACGATGCTCGTCCGAGCGACCACCCGGGCGCCAGACCTCGACCAGATCGGGCTGGGCCGGCGCGGCATTTTCGGCAACCGGCGCCGCGCCCTCGGCAGCAGCTTCTGCAGCCGGCGCATCGGGCGCAGCCGTCTCGGCAACGGCCGCGTCCTGCGACGGTTCGATTGCTGCCGGTTCTGCGGCAGTGGCTTCGATCGGTTCGGCCTGTGTGTCGGCGGGCGTCGCATGCGACGCCTCTGCCGCGGGCTCGCTGGCCGCGACGGCCGGTTCGGGCGCGTCGGCGGCATCGCCAGCATCCGCATCCACCGCCGGCTCGAACGCGATCGCGCCGGCCAGGATGGCATGGTCTTCAGCCGACAGGGTCTCGCTCGGAGCGACCGATGAAGCTTCGGCCGCGGCCGCTTCGGGCGCCGTCTGCGGCGCCTTGGGCTGCGGCGGCAGGGCCGGCCGCTTTTCCATGCGGTAGCCGAGCGCACGCAGGATCGAGGCGAAATCTTCGCCGGCCGAGCCGGTCAGCGAGGTCATCGCCTGGGTCACGACGAAGCTGCGGCCGTCGAAGGCGCCGGCCGGCTTCTCGCCGGACGCACCTTCGCGCCAGGCCAGCGCCGGGCGGATCAGGTCGGCGAGCCGCTCAAGGATATCGACACGCACGGCGCGTTCGCCGCACAGCCGATAACCGAGCGTCCGATAGGCGTCGCGGTCGAGCGCCTTGTCGGCCGGAAACGAGGTGCGGCCGCTGCTGGCGAGATGCTGTGCCCCCGACAGCGCCGACATGTCGACATTGTCGAGCTTCTGCGCCCACAGCAGCGAGGCGAGCGCACGCGCCGCCGGCTTCAGCAGCGACGGGACATAGATGTGATAGGCGCCGAACCGCACGCCGTATTTGCGCAGCGTCGCGCGCGACGGCTGATCGAGATCCTTCATC
Source organism: Rhodopseudomonas palustris (assembly GCA_016215605.1). Classification (GTDB taxonomy): domain Bacteria; phylum Pseudomonadota; class Alphaproteobacteria; order Rhizobiales; family Xanthobacteraceae; genus Rhodopseudomonas; species Rhodopseudomonas palustris_L. The sequence goes on along the minus strand of JACRJB010000040.1, from coordinate 56,620 downwards.
TCGGCGGCGATCTTGGCGCGTTCGATCACGCCCAGCGATTCGATCAGCTGGAAGGCGATGCCGCGGCCGATGCCGGCGATGTCCTCGGCCTTGCCGAGTTCGAACAGCGGCCCGAGGATTTTCTCGATATGGGTCTTGAGCCAGAGATCGAGGCGGGTCTGCACCGCTTCGCGCGACGCACCGGCCAGACGATCGTCGGCAATGATCCGCAGCCGGGGCCGCAGCACGTCGTCGGAGCCGACCAGCCGCGCCACCGCGTCGCCGGTCCAGCGCACGGTGCCATCGGACGTCAGCACGAACTGCTCGTCGGGCGCGCCCGACAGCTTCTCGGCGCGGGACTCGATTTCGCCGGCCAAAGCCTTCTGCGCCGTCGCCTGCAACGCCTTCGCGTCGGATCCCGCTTCGGCGGCGTCGGGCGCGAATGTGAAGCCGTCGAGACGACCGATCACATGCCCTTCGACGATCACCTCGCCGGTCTTACCAATTTCCGTATTCAACATCGTGTTTTCCCGCAGGCGGCGCATCAATACACTGGTCCGACGATCTACGAAACGCTCCGTGAGGCGTTCGTGCAACGCATCTGACAATTTATTTTCGATGTCGCGTGAAATGCCTTGCCAGTGTTCAGGATCGGCCAACCAGTCGGCCCGGTTGGCGACGAAAGTCCATGTCCGGATCTGCGCGATCCGTGCCGACAACGTGTCGATACCGCCGTCGATCCGGTCGGCCTGCTCGACCTGCGCGGCGAACCAGCTATCCGGAATCCGGCCCTTCTGCATCAAAAAGCGATACAGCGTCGTCACCAATTCGGCGTGGGCCGCCGGTGCGATCTTTCGATAATCCGGGACCTGACAAACGTCCCATAGCCGCTCCACGGCCGCCACGCCATGCGCCATCTCGCGCACCTCGCCATCCCGGGCGGCGTGGTCGAGCACCCGAAGATCCTCCGCAACCGGCGCGCGCGTCAGCGCATCGTGCCGTGGCGTCTCCGCCAGCGAGACCTGGAGCGCGCCGACCGAGGCGAAATCCAGGCTGAAATTCCGCCATTGCAGCATCTTCACCGAATCGAAGCTGTGATTCTGCAAGGCGTTGACCAGTTCGGGCTCGAACGGCGCGCAGCGCCCGGTTGTGCCGAAAGTACCGTCCCGGGTGGCGCGGCCGGCGCGGCCGGCGATCTGGGCGAATTCCGACGGGGTGAGCCGGCGAAACTGATAGCCGTCGAATTTGCGATCGGAGGCGAAGGCGACGTGATCGACATCGAGATTGAGCCCCATGCCGATCGCATCGGTCGCGACCAGATAATCGACGTCGCCGGACTGAAACATCGCCACCTGGGCATTGCGGGTGCGCGGCGACAGCGAGCCCAGCACCACGGCGGCCCCGCCGTGCTGGCGTTTGATCAGCTCGGCGATGGCGTAGACCTCGTCGGCCGAGAACGCCACGATCGCGGTCCGGCGCGGCTGCCGCGTCAGCTTGCGGTCGCCGGCGAATTCGAGCTGCGACAGCCGCGGCCGCGTGACGATGCTGGCGCCCGGCAGCAGCCGCTCGATGATCGGGCGCATCGTCGCGGCACCCAGCAGCAGCGTCTCGTCGCGGCCGCGACGGCGCAGGATGCGATCGGTGAAGACGTGGCCGCGCTCGAGATCGGCGGCGATCTGGATTTCGTCGACGGCCAGAAAGGAGACGTCGAGATCGCGCGGCATCGCCTCGACGGTCGAAACCCAGTAACGCGCCTTCGGCGGTTTGATCTTCTCCTCGCCGGTGACCAGCGCCACCGCGTCCGGGCCGACCCGGTCGACGATCTTGTTGTAAACCTCACGCGCCAGCAGCCGCAGCGGCAAACCGATCAGCCCGGAGGAATGCGCCACCATCCGCTCGATCGCCAGATGGGTCTTGCCGGTGTTGGTCGGGCCGAGCACGGCGGTGACGCCGGCGCCCGGCGCCCGATCATTGGCAAAGGGCGCATTGGTAAACGGCGCGGAAGACGAGTGAGGCATTTTGCTGGGATTTCTGCGTGGCTGCGGTCAAGTGTGTGTCACATTGCGACGCCGCAGCGCACGCTGGTTAAGCAGTGGAACGAGTCCGGAACGAAACGCGGCCGAATCGCAGACTCGATGAGTCTCGCTTCCGCCCACCGCAACATCTCGCGTCGAGCGAAAGCTGCGCCACCAGATCAGGGACAAATCGGGCGATCAACGTCCCAACCGGCGGTCGCGTCCTTCCATGTCATGCGTTCCGTGATTCCGAAGCGAGTCAACAGGATTCGGCGGGGTCGGCAGCGGGCGATGCGGCGGCAGGTCGGCGCGGCCGGCAGCTATTGGGTCCGCGAAGCGGATTTCGGTGGGGTCGCCGTGGTGACGAACTGGGTCGCCTGCAGCACCGCATTGCCGAGCGGCGTCGGGATCTTCAGCCGGAACGGCACCAGCGTCCGCGTCCCGGCGATCGGCGCCAGCCAGACCTCCATGTTGCGCTGTTCGGTCAGATATCTGATCGCGGCACGATCCGGAATGTAGCCGGACACCGGGGTGAAGTAGATCCCGCAGACCAGCACCGGGCCCTGATAGCCCTTCTCGGCCTTGACCATCTCGGTGCGCTTGTAGTCGAGCCGCAGATCGTAACGCATCCGGCCGTCGAAGATCGGCGTCGAGACCCGGCACGAATCCGGGCTCATCGGATCGCCGGTGCCGGGCACGCGAAGAAACGAGCCGGTCATCGGATCGACCACGCCGCGGCGATGCGCCTCGGTGACCGGGATCCGATCGGCATCCGGCGGCTGCTCCGGCTCGATCGAGGATTCCTTCACCGCCCCATTGGCCAGCGTGATCCGGATCGTCTCGGTCTTCTTCGAGCTGGTCGTGGTCGCCATGTAGTTCATCGGCACGAACTGGCCGTTGACGATACGCCCCTGCGCTTCGCCGCTGCCGTGGCCGCGCGAGAAGGCCTGCAGCACGCCCGACGTCGCGCCGTTGGCGGCGGCGGCGTATCCGTCGTCGGTGATTTCGATGACCCAGGCCCCCTTGCCGACCTCGATGCCGGCCAACGTCGCCTCGTAGCGGGCGTCGAGCTTGCCCTGCGCGGCGGCGCGGTCGAGCGGCGCCACCGAGGCCAGCACCAGCGCCAGTCCGGCAAGTTGACCGGCCCGCAGCAGCGGAGCGCTGGATTGCCGACACAGAGGGCTGCTGACGGAAATGTTCACTCGGGGGTCCTGCCTGGCGGCCACGGCACGCCGTTCACTGATCTCGTCAAAATCCGCGAGCCGATCCGATACCATCGTTTCGGAACCGAATGCGTCGTTTATATGATGGCACAGCGTTGATCGCTCGGGGTAAATCAATCGACCCGCGGCTGCGGCGTCGGTTCCATCCGGCCGCGGAAATGCGCCGCGAAGCCCGCCCCAGCTTGACGCTGGCTGCGAGCCCGCTTATACGTCCGCGGTTCCTGAAATGGACGTCGATCGAACCCCCGCGCCTGCTAGTGGGCTGGCGGGGATGACAGAGGATTTTCGCCATGTCCCGGCGCTGCGAACTGACCGCCAAGGGTGCCCAGACCGGCCACAAGGTCAGCCACTCGAATATCAAGACCAAGCGGCGCTTCCTGCCCAATCTGGTCAACGTCACGTTCCTGTCCGACGCGCTCGGCCGCCCGGTGCGGCTGCGGGTGTCGACCAACGCGCTGAAGAGCGTCGACCATCGCGGTGGTCTGGATGCCTTCCTGCTCAAGGCCAGCATCGCCGAGCTGTCGCCGAAGGCCGCCGAGCTGAAGCGCGCGATCGCCAAGAAGAAGGCCGGCGAGCCGGCTGCCGCGGCGAGCTGATCCGCCGCTTCTCAGCTTCTCACGAATTCCGGACGGCCGGGTTCAAAGCCCGGCCGTTTTCGTTGTGCGCGTGTCGCACTTCCCGCGTTGCTCTGAACCGCGGATCTTGTGCCGCGGCATCGCGCTGAACAGCGGGCCCGCGGCAACTCCGCCCCCTGCGACCGAACGCCTCGGGACAGCGCGTCCGGCGTTGCCGCGCTTCGCGGCCGCCGGCTGGTCTTGACGTATTTTTCATCGGTCTCGGCGTCCAATCCGCCGGGGACTGCGGCGCCCCAGTCCGCTCGCGGCCGCTCAGTCCGTTCAAACCCACACCGTCGCCGAACATCAGCTCCGACTTGGCACCGATCATTGGTCGATCCACGTAGTTTACCGAGGTGACGGTTCCGCCGGGTACACGCAAAAGCTGTTATCATCGGCTCATCTGTCAGACCGAACACCATGTCCCAGACGTCCCGCCCGATCTGGATTGACGGTGGCTGCGACGCAGCCTCATCGCAGAGGCTGCAATGAAGCTTTCGACGCGTCTGACGCTGGCGATGGTGGCGCTGGTCCTGGTGACCACCGCGGTTCTCGGCTTCCTGAACTATCGCAGCATCCTCGAATTGGTGATGCCGCGTGCCCTGCTGCAGATGCAGACCCATGCACAACTCAATGCCCTGCTGATGGATGCGTATCTGCGCGGGACGCGTGCGGATGCGCTGAGTGCGCAGGCCTCCGCCGGGTTGCGCGAACTTCTCACGTCCCGCCACCAGGCCGCCGCAGCGGGGGTGGCCCCACCAGCGAACTGGCGCAACCCGATCGAGGATCGCTTTGCCTCCGAGCTGGCCGCCAAACCGAATTGCGCCATCCTGCGGATCATCGGGCCCGACGACGGCGGCCGGGAGTTGGTCCGCGTCGACCGGCTGGGCCCGAACGGCGCGATCCGCGCGGTGCCGGAATCGCGACTGACCCGACGCGGCGATCGCCGATACTTCAAGGAGGGGATGGCGCTGCCGCCTCGCCAGATCGCGATCTCGCGCATCGAACTCAACAAGACCGACGTCGGGCTTGAGATTCCCTACGTACCCACCGTGCGCACGATGGCGCCGATCGACGCCGACGACGGCACCCGACTGGGCGTCCTGGTCATCAACACCAGTCTGATCAGCCTGTTCGAACGGGTCCGGAAGAGCGTCGATGCCGGCAACCTCATCTACATCGTCAACGATGCCGGCGACTATCTGCTGCACCCCGATCAATCGCGCGAATTCGGCTTCGACCTCGGTCGGCGCAGTCGCATCCAGGACGACTTTCCGGCGCTCGCCGCTTTGCTCGACGGCGAGGACACGACGCCTCGCGTGATCGAAAATGCCGCCGGCGAACGCTTCGGCGCAGGCTGGGGCTGGGTGCGGCTGGCCGATGGCCCGACCGTCGGCGTCTTCGAAATGCGGCCTTACAGCGCGCTGACGTCGGTGCAGAGCGCTGTCCGCAACGCGACGCTGGCCGGCGGCGCGGTCGCGGTGCTGGTGGCGATGCTGATGGCGGTGCCGCTGGCGCGCTCGCTGACACGGCCGCTGGTCCGGATCACCAAATCGGTGCAGGCGTTCGCCCGCGGTGAGCAGGTCGAAGTCACTCCCGGCGGCGGCCACGAGATCAAGCTGCTGGCCGAGGCCTTTTCGCAGATGACCCGCGAAGCCGAACGCAAGGCGATCGCGTTCACGGAGGAGACGGAAGAACGCAGCCGTCTCGCCGGCGTGCTGCAGAACACCATCGACAACATGGTCGATCCGGTCCTGGTCGCGGACGCGCGCGGCATGGTGATCCTGACCAATCCGGCCGCGCGCGAGATGTTCGGGACGTTGTCCGGCGTCGGCGTGCTCAACACCACCCGCTCGTTCGACCGCTATTTTCCCGACGGCACGCCGCTTCTGCCCAATCAGTCACCGCTGCTGCGCGCGTATCAGGGCGAGACCATCGTCAACTTCGAATTCCTGGTGCAACCGATCGGCTCCGGCCGCAGGTCCTATCTGATCGCCAACGGCCGGCCGCTGCGCAGCGAGACCGGTGACATCCAGGGCGCGGTGATGGTGTATCACGACATCACCCAGACCAAGAAAGCCGAAGAGGCGCTGCGCCGCAGCGAGCAGATGGCGCGCGCGATCGTCGACACCGCGCTCGACGCCTTCGTGCAGATCGACGCGCTGGCCACGATCACCGAATGGAGCCCGCACGCCGAGCTGATGTTCGGCTGGCGGCGCACCGAGGCGATCGGCCGCAACGTCTTCCAGCTGATCATTCCGTCCGATCAGCTCGAACAGCGGACCGAGCAATTCAAGGACTTCGCCTCGCAGCTCGGACGCGACAATCCGGGCTTCCGTGTCGAGATCGAGGCGATCCGCCAGGACGGCACGCCGATCCCGATCGAAGTGGCGATGACGGCGCTGTATCGCGACGGCAGCTTCGTCATCAATGCGTTCCTGCGCGACCTCACCGAAAAAATCGCATTCGAGGAGCAGCTCCGGCAGTCGCAGAAGATGGAGTCGATCGGCCAGCTCACCGGCGGCATCGCGCACGACTTCAACAACATGCTGACGGTGATCACCGGCACCATCGACATCATCAGCGACGGCGTCGCCGAACAGCCGCACCTCGCCGCGATTGCCAAGCTGATCAGCGAGGCGGCCGACCGCGGCGCGGAATTGACCCGGCTGCTGCTCGCCTTCGCGCGCAAGCAACCGCTGCGGCCGGACGACACCGACGTCAACGGACTGGTGGCGGGGCTGCAGAGCCTGCTGCGACCGACCCTCGGCGAACAGATCGAGGTCGAGACCGTGCTGGCCGACGACGTCTGGCCGATCTATGTCGACCGCGGCCAGCTCGAATCCGCGCTGGTCAATCTCGCGGTCAACGCCCGCGACGCGATGCCGGGCGGCGGCAAGCTGACGCTCGAGACCTGCAACATCGTGGTCGACCAGGAATTCGCCAAGCGGCTCGGCAACGTCGATGTCGGCTCCTACGTGATGATCGCGATCACGGATTCCGGCTGCGGCATTCCCGAAGCGATCCGCGGCAAGGTGTTCGATCCGTTCTTCACCACCAAGGAAGTCGGCAAGGGCACCGGGCTCGGTCTCAGCATGGTGTACGGCTTCATCAAGCAGTCCGGCGGCCACATCACGCTGTACAGCGAGGAGGGGCTCGGCACCACCTTCCGCCTGTATCTGCCGCGCGCCACCGCCGACGCCGAACGCGAGGCGCCGGCGGCGTCGGAACAAGGAGTGATCGGCGGAACCGAGACCATCCTGGTGGTCGAGGACGACGCCATGGTGCGCAGCTACGTCAACGCCCAGCTCAAGAGTCTCGGCTACACCACGCTGTCGGTCGGCAACGCCACGGCGGCCCTGTCGATCGGCGACAGCGACACCCAGTTCGATTTGCTGTTCACCGACGTGGTGATGCCCGGGCCCTACAACGGTGTGCAATTGGCGGCGGAGATGACCAAGCGGCGCCCAGGGCTGAAGGTGCTGTTCACCTCCGGCTATTCGGAAAACGCGCTGATCCACAACGACCGGATCGATTCCGACATCCTGCTGCTGTCGAAACCGTATCGGCGGCTCGACCTCGCGCAGATGATCCGCCTCGCGCTGAGTTCTACCGCCGAGTCCAACGCGGGGCAGCCGGGCGCGGCGACATCGTCCGGGGCCGCCACGACATCCGCCGGCGTAGCGCGGGCGATCGTCTGAGCGGCGTCGCTGGTTTCAGTCGTCCAGGAGCGTGAACTGCAGCAACAGCGTCCGCTGCAACATCGAGAAGTTGTCGTCGGACACCAGCGTCAGCACGGTGTCGCCGGCGGCGTCGACATGGGCGTCGATGCCCTCCATGTTGTCGATCTCGTGCCCGAGATCGGCATTGAACAGCACCGGACCGTCGACGACCGCGCCGGGCATCAGCGTCGACAAGGCAATGCGCCGGATCCGGATGTGGACGCCCTGGATCCACGAGAATTTGCGTTCGAGGACGAGGAGCTGCCCGGACGGCAGCAGCATCGCGTCGCTGATGTCGAAATCCTCGGTGCGGCGGATCGCGAAGGCGCCGGGCGTCTTGCCGCCGATCAGAAAGCCGACGATGTTGCGGTCGGCGTCGAGGCCGCGCTCGGAGATTGCGATCAGGGTGCCGGCGAGCGGCGACCCCTTCGGCACCACGACCAGCGATTCGATACCCTTGTTGTTCGGCAGCTTGCGCAGCCCCGGCGGCACCGCGATCGGCTGGCCCAGCGCGCGGACGCCGTCGCGGCCGAAATCGAATTTGACGATCTGGTTGACGCGCTCGTACCCGACATAGGCGGTGGCGCCGTCGAAGGCGAGCGACTCGCTGTCGTACCATTTGCGTCGGGTGAGCGGCTGGCCATCGCTTCCGAGGATCGGCGCCGCCTCGACGTCGGCGAGGCCGGACATCTCGGCGCCTTGGTAGACGATGCGGCCGGTGAACCAGACGCCGCGGTCGCTGATCGCGACGAATCGCTCGCCCTTCGGATCGAGCCGCAGCGCCGACAGCCCGCCGAAGCCGCGGAACGACGACGTCAGCACCAGGCCGCTGCGAAATTGCAGCGCGCCGAACCGTCGCCCCGCGCGGTCGCGCAGATCGAACGACTCGATCGGCCGCGCCCGCACCTCGATCCGCGCCGGCACCGGGATGGAGTAGGCGTCGAGTTCATCCTTGGTGGACTGCGCTCGCGCGGGATCTGGACGAAACGTCGGCAGGAGGGCCAAAGCGCCGAAAGCCAAGCCTCCCGCAAGAAGACGGCGCCGCGTCTCCCCTCCCCCTTGCGGGGGAGGGAGCGCGCCTTCTGCGTTGCTCACGCTGTGCTCTTTCTGCTCAGCCGGGCGAACGTGCAGGGGTCTCATCGCGCTTGGTGCGCGCTCACGAATGCAGCCGGCGCCGGCGACCCGGTGCGGCAGGCGCCACCGCGGTCTCGCTGAACAATTCGGCGAGCTTCTCGGTGATGGCGCCGCCGAGTTCTTCGGCGTCGACGATCGTCACGGCGCGGCGATAGTAGCGCGTCACGTCGTGGCCGATGCCGATCGCGATCAGCTCGACCGGCGAGCGGGTCTCGATCTCCTCGATGATGTAGCGCAAGTGCCGCTCGAGATAGTTTCCGGGATTGACCGACAGGGTCGAATCGTCGACCGGCGCGCCGTCCGAGATCATCATCAGGATCTTGCGCTGTTCGGGCCGGCCGAGCAGGCGCTTGTGCGCCCAGTCCAGCGCCTCGCCGTCGATGTTCTCTTTCAGCAGGCCTTCGCGCATCATCAGGCCGAGATTCTTCCGTGCCCGGCGCCACGGCGCATCGGCGGATTTGTAGATGATGTGGCGCAGATCGTTGAGCCGGCCGGGATTGCTCGGCTTGCCGGCGGCGAGCCAGGCCTCGCGCGATTGCCCGCCTTTCCAGGCGCGCGTCGTGAAGCCGAGGATTTCGACCTTGACGCCGCAACGCTCGAGCGTGCGCGCGAGGATGTCGGCGCAGGTGGCGGCCACGGTGATCGGACGGCCGCGCATCGAGCCGGAATTGTCGAGCAGCAGCGTCACCACGGTGTCGCGGAAGGTCGCTTCCTTCTCGCTCATGAACGACAGCGGATGGAACGGATCGGTGACCACCCGCGACAGCCGCGCCGGATCGAGGATGCCTTCCTCGAGGTCGAAATCCCAGGCGCGGTTCTGCTGCGCCATCAGCCGGCGCTGCAGCCGGTTGGCGAGCCGGGCGACGATGCCCTGCAGATGCGCGAGCTGCTTGTCGAGATAGCTGCGCAGCCGCTCGAGCTCGTCGTGATCGCACAGATCCTCGGCGGCGACGACCTCGTCGAATTTCGGCGCGAAGGCGTGATATTCCGGGCCGCGCGGCTCGTTGGCGCCGCGATTGTTCGGCCGCGTCGCCTCGCCCGGCGTATCGTCCTCGCCGACCTCGGAATCGTCGAACGCATCGGAGGCCGACGCCTGCGCGCTCTCCATTGCGCTGTCGCTGACGTCGTCGCTGGTCGCCTCCGCCTGGTCGGCGCTCATCTCCTGCGCGGCTTCGCTTTCCGGCGTGCCCTCGGCGCCGGACTGATCGTTCTCGCCGTCCTGCTTGTCGTCCTGATTCTCGTCTTCCTCGGACTCGGCGTCGCGATCGTCGCCGAGTTCGAGCACGTCGAGCAGATCGTGAATGGCGTCGCCGAACTTCGCCTGGTTCTCGGCGAAGCGTTCGAGTTCGTCGAGCTTCGGCCCGATCTTGTCTTCCAGCACCGGGCGCCACAGATCGACCAGCTTCTTGGCGGCCGCCGGCGGCGCCAGGCCGGTCAGGCGCTCGCGCACCAGCATCGCCAGCGCATCGGACAACGGCGCATCGGCGCGGTCGGTGATCTCGTCGAACTTGCCGCGATGGAAGTGATCATCGAGCATCGCGGTGAGGTTCTTGGCGACGCCCGCCATCCGCCGCGCGCCGAGCGCCTCGACGCGGGCCTGCTCGACGGCCTCGAACACCCCGCGCGCCTGCGGATTTCCCGGCATCAGCTTGCGGTGAACTTTGGGGTCGTGACAGGCGAGCTTCAGCGCGATTGAATCGGCATGGCCACGCACGATCGCTGCGTCGCGCTTGCTCATCTTTCGCGCGGGTTCTGGCAACCGGGCCTTGCCGGGCGACAGGCCGGGGCGCTCGGCCGCGAAGCTGACCTCCAGCTCCGGCGATTTCGCGATCGCCCGCAGGCACGACGTCACCGCCCGCTTGAACGGTTCGGTCGGCGCTTCCTTCGATCCGGTGCGGAATTTCGTGTTGGAGGTGGTCATGCTGATCAATGCCGGCGTGGTGATTGCAATTCGTCGTACTCGACCACGCGGTCTACGATGGTCTGCCAATCGTAGGGACAAGTCGCGGGGAAAGCCGTCTCGGTCAGTCCTGTTTCCTTCACGGCATCGTCGACAGCATCCTCGTAGCCCTCAACGATCCCATCGGAGATGCGCGGCCCCAGACTCGGATTATCCCGCAGCACACGCGCAATCCGCCTTCGATGTTCACGGATTGACAATACCCAGCTTCGCGACCGTCGCTCTGGTTGATGGTCCCATTTCAGCAGATGCAGCAGGACGATTCGGATGGCGCTTTGCAGCTTGTCGTACTCGGTCTTGCCCACGTCGCCCAACTCGTCCGCGATGTTGACGGCGTCGATTTCCGACAGTCGCCCAGCCTTGAGCAGCGCGACCTGATCCTCGACCCAGCCGTGCAGATCTTCTCGGTAGCCACGCGGCGCCTTTGGCGCCGCCGGCTCGAGCGGATCGCTGCGCAGCTTCGACTTGGTCGTCGTCATCGCCACCCTTCCGCCTCCCCCCGCGTGCAGGGAGAGGCTGTTTGGTCAGCTCATCGCTACGTTGACCGAGCTTTCCGGCAGCTCGGCGTTGAAGCAGCGCTGATAGAATTCGGCCACCAGCGGGCGCTCCAGTTCGTCGCATTTGTTCAGAAAGGTGACGCGGAAGGCGAAGCCGATGTCGCCGAAGATCTCGGCGTTTTCCGACCAGGTGATCACCGTGCGCGGGCTCATCACCGTCGACAGATCGCCGTTGGCGAAGGCGTTGCGGGTCAGGTCAGCGAGCCGCACCATCTTGTTGACGATGTCGCGGCCCTCGGCGTTGCGATAGTGCTTGGCCTTGGCCAGCACGATCTCGACTTCCTCGTCGTGCGGCAGATAGTTCAGCGTGGTGACGATCGACCAGCGGTCCATCTGGCCCTGATTGATCTGCTGCGTGCCGTGATACAGGCCCGACGTGTCGCCGAGGCCGATGGTGTTGGCGGTGGCGAACAGCCGGAACGCCGGATGCGGCTTGATCACCTTGTTCTGGTCGAGCAGCGTCAGCCGGCCGGAGACTTCCAGCACGCGCTGGATCACGAACATCACGTCGGGACGGCCGGCGTCGTATTCGTCGAACACCAGCGCGACGTTGTGCTGCAACGCCCAGGGCAGGATGCCGTCGCGGAATTCCGTGACCTGCTTGCCGTCACGCACCACGATCGAGTCCTTGCCGACGAGATCGATGCGGCTGATGTGGCTGTCGAGATTGACGCGGACGCAGGGCCAGTTCAGCCGTGCCGCGACCTGCTCGATGTGGGTCGATTTGCCGGTGCCGTGATAGCCGGTGACCATGACGCGACGATTCCGGGCGAAGCCGGCGAGGATCGCGAGCGTGGTGGCGCGGTCGAAGCGGTAATCCGGGTCCGTGTCCGGCACATGCGGATCGACCTCGGAAAAGGCAGGCACTTCGAGGTCGCTGTCGATGCCGAAGACCTGGCGGACCGACACCTTCATGTCGGGCTGGCCGGCGATCTCCTGGGCTGTGGTCGTGGCGGCGGTCATCAATCCTCCGTGGTCCCGGACGCGCCCGAAACCCGATCATGGTGGTGGATGCGGTTGAGTGCGGATTTAAACCTAGCAGAGAGCCGCGTTCGGCAGAAGCCCGCCGCACAATCAAAGTTCCGTCGATGTTTCATTGAGATAGGCACGGAAGCCGGTTTTTGGAAGGCTGCCTTGCGAAACCGCCGGGCGGATCGGCGGCGAAGCGGGCCGAGATGCAACCTTTCCTGAGCCGCATTGTCATAGACTGCTCACGATCAACCTGATCCCGTGCCGGGAGCTCCGTGTGAACGCCTTTCTCGATGCCTTGATCGCCTTTGCGTCCGCCCATCGCGAGTTGGCCTATCTGACGCTGTTCCTCGCGGCGCTGCTCGAGGCCGTCCCGGTGCTGGGTTCGGTGGTGCCGGGCTCGACCATCATCCTGGCGCTGAGCGCGCTGATCCCCGGCGGGCAGCTCGACCTGATCGGCGTGCTCGCGGCTGCCGCCGCCGGCGCCGCGATCGGCGACGGCGCCGCCTATGGGCTCGGGCATCGCCAGCAGCGGCAGATCCTGTCGGCCTGGCCGATGGCGCGCTATCCGGAGGTGGTGGCGCAGGCCGAGGCGTTCTTCCTGAAATACGGCGGCTGGGCGGTGTTCTTCGCCCGCTTCGTGCCGCCGATCCGCGCCTTCGTGCCGGTCACCGCCGGCGCACTGCAGATGCCGCCGGCGCGGTTCTTCGCGATCAACATTCCGGCAATCCTGCTGTGGGCGCCGGCGCATGTGCTGCCGGGCGTGATCGCCGCCACCGCGCTGGAGCAATCGCACGGCCGGATGCATCACTGGCTGCCGGTGGTGGCGGGCGCGGTCGGCGTGCTGGTTTTCGCGGGATGGCTGATCTGGCGGCGCCGGCAAGGCGGCGCGCCATCGACCTGACGCGGCTCGTCCTGCATCGCTCGGCGCGCGCAAGACTTCATGGCGGGTCAGGTGCGCCGCGCAGCGTCGCGAATCCTGAATGTCTCGGACGATGGCGCAGACCACCGATCCTTCGAGACGCCCGGCTGCGCCGGGCTCCTCGGTACGAGAACCGAGGCCTGTCAGGCTGAGATCAGCTCCGGACCAACGTCTTCAAGTAATTATACGCCTTGATGATCTCGATCAGGCGGTCCTCGGTCGAGCGGTCGCCGCCATTGGCGTCGGGGTGGTGCTGCTTGACCAGTGCCTTGTACTTCGCCTTGACGACCTCGAGCGTGGCATCGCTGTCCAGCCCCATCACCTGCAGCGCCTTGCGCTCGGCGTTGAACACCTTGCGGGGTTCCGACTTGGCCTGCTCGGCGGAGGGGTCCGGCCCGCGCCGCCACCGGCTGCGGCCGTTGAACTCGTTGATCACATTGAAGGGATCGGCGGCGCCCTCGAGATCCTCGGGGCTCCTGGTCCGGCTCTTGGCGCCGTTCTGACCCATCTTCCAGGTCGGGCGATGGCCGGTCAGCGCATCCTTCTGATAGCGGGCCACCGCGTCTGCGGCCATTCCCTCGAAGAAATTGTAGCCCTGATTGTATTCGCGGACGTGATTCAGGCAGAAGTGCCAGTAGTCCTTCTCCAGCCCGCGGCCCTTCGGGGCGCGATGCGCGCCGCGATTGGTGCAGCCCGGCGCGTCGCACATGATCACCTGCTCGCGCGCGGCCTCGCGCGCCGCCTCGGCCTTGGTGGGCTTGACGCGGATCTTGTCGAAGAATTTGGACGAGTCGATTGGCATGGATGACTTTGACTACGCCCCGCGCCGAGCTTCAAGTCTTGACATTATCAGCAAGCCCCGGGTTGATGCTTCGAACGGACGATGAAACGAACGATTGGTCGGGCCATGGGCGTCAGGGATACTCTCACACAGAAGTTGCGCGAAGCTTTCACGCCGGACAGCCTCGACGTGATCGACGAATCCAACCTTCATGAGGGCCATGCCGGCCATGCCGGCCGCAGCGAGACGCATTTCCGAGTGAATATTGTGTCGGGCGCGTTCGCCGGCAAGAGCCGGCTCGATCGCCACCGCATGGTCAACGATCTGCTGGCGGCGGAACTCAAGGGCGGCGTCCACGCGCTGGCGATCAAGGCGCAGGCCCCGGGCGAGGCTTGAGGCGAGACTCGTTGAGGCAAGACTCGCGGGTTACGACACCGGACCGATGCGCGCGACCTTGCCCTTCTTCTTGTCGGCGAACTCGGCCTCGGTTTCGCGCAGGATCGGCACGATGCGCAGCGCGGTGATCCGATTGCGCTCGCGGCGGAGCACCCGGAAGCGGAAGCCGTGGAAGGTGAAACTCTGGCCGCGCACCGGGATCGAGCGCGCCTCGTGAATCACCAGGCCGGCGATCGTGGTGGCTTCCTCGTCCGGCAGATTCCAGTCCATCGCGCGGTTGAGATCGCGGATCGGTACCGAGCCGTCGACCACCACCGAGCCGTCGGGCTGGGTGCGGACACCGGCGACGACGACGTCGTGCTCGTCTGAAATGTCGCCGACGATTTCCTCGAGAATGTCCTCGAGCGTCACCATGCCTTCGACTTCGCCGTATTCGTCGACCACCAGCGCGAAGTGAGTCTTGCGGGTGCGGAACGCTTTGAGCTGCTCCGACACCAGCCGCATTTCCGGCACGAACCACGGCGGCAGCGCGATCTTGCCGACGTCGATCTTGCTGGCGTCGCCGTCGGCGGCGCGCATCGCCCGGAGCAGATCCTTGGCGTGCAGCACGCCGATGATGTTCTCCGGCTTGTCGCGCCACAGCGGAATCCGGGTGTACTCGGTCGCCAGCACCTCGCGCACCAGTTCCTCCGGCGGCAGATCGGCATTGACCATCACCATCTCGGTGCGATGGACCATCACGTCCGAGACCTGCAATTCGCTGAGATCGAGCAGACCGCCGAACATATCGCGGTCGTGCTTGGCGACGCCGCCTTCGTGATGGATCAGTTCGACCGCGCCGCGCAGCCGTTCGGTCGCAGACAACAGCGACGGATGCGCGCCGGCCTTGATGCCGAGCATCCGGATCAGCACGCGCACCAGCGCCTCGATCACCGTGAGCAGCGGGCCGAGCACCAGCACCATCAGCCGCATCGGCTTGGCGACCAGCAGCGCAAAGCGGTCCGGCGCGTTGATGGCGACCGTCTTCGGCAGCACTTCGGCGAAGATCACCACCAGCGCGGTCATCACCGCGGTGGCATAGAGCACGCCGAACTCGCCGAACCATGCGGTGAACAGCCCGGTCGCCAGCGCCGAGGCGCCGATATTGAAGATGTTGTTGCCGAGCAGCAGCGCGCCGATCATCCGCTCGCGCGTCGCCAGCAACCGGCCGACGATGCCGGCGTTGCGGCTGCCTTGTTTCGCCAGCCGCATCATGTTGGCGCGCGAGGCGGCGGTCAGTGCGGTCTCGCTGGCGGAGAAGAACGCCGAGCCGAACAGACAGGCGATCACGATGCCGGACGTGACCCAGTCCATGATGTCGCGTTCGCTCACGACGGACGCGCGAGCTGCCGGGCGAGGAAGTCGCGAACCGGCGCGGGCTCGACATTGTTGGCGATCACCGCGCGGCCGATCCCTTCCATCAGGATGAAGGTGAGCTGGCCGCGCTTGACCTTCTTGTCCTGCGTCATCAGCGCCAGCAGCGCGTCGGCGTCCGCGAGGCCTTCCTGGGCGAAGCCGGCGATGTCCTGCAGCCGGGTCGGCAGCCCGACCTCGGCGAGATGCCGCTGCAGCCGAACGGCGTCGGCGTCCGGCATCATGCCGCGTTCGGCGGAGAACTGCGCCGCCAGCACCATGCCGATCGCCACGCCCTCACCGTGGAACAACCGATCGGAGAAGCCGGTGGCGGCTTCCAGCGCGTGGCCGAAGGTGTGGCCGAGATTGAGCAGCGCGCGTTCGCCGTTCTCGCGCTCGTCGCGCGCCACGATCGCCGCCTTGGCGCGGCACGAGGTGGCGATGGCGTGCTCGCGCGCCGGCCCGCCACTGAAGATCTCGGCGTGGTTGGCTTCGAGCCAGGCGAAGAACGCCTCGTCGCCGAGCGCGCCGTATTTCGCCACTTCGGCATAGCCGGCGCGGAACTGCCGCTGCGACAGCGTGTCGAGCACCGCAGTGTCGGCGATCACCAAAACGGGTTGATGAAACGCGCCGAGCAGATTCTTGCCCTGCGGCGAGTTGATCCCGGTCTTGCCACCCACCGACGAGTCGACCTGCGCCAGCAGCGAGGTCGGCACCTGCACGAAGTCGACGCCGCGGCGCAGGATCGACGACGCGAAGCCGGCGAGATCGCCGACCACCCCGCCGCCGAGCGCGATCACCAGATCGTTGCGTTCGATCTTCGCGGCGATCAGTCCCTCGCTGACTTGTTCGAGCCCCGCATAGGTCTTCGAGCTTTCGCCCTCGCCGACCACGATGCGCGTATGCGCAACGCCGGCCGCGTCGAGCACCGCTTCGGTCCTGGACAGCCAGTTCTGCGCGACGGTGCGATCGGTGACGATCGCGGTGCGGGCGCCGGGCCGCAGTTTGGCGATCCGCTCGCCGAGCGAACCCAGCACGTCGCGGCCGATGATGATGTCGTAGGCGCGATCGCCGAGCGCGACCTCGACTTTGATCGGGGCGGAGTGATTCAGCGGCGCGGTCATGGGGTCTCGCTCAGGGTTGGGGCGGAGGCGCCGGACAGATAGTCGTGCAGCGCCGCGACGCATTCGTCGACGATCTTTTCGTGCGGCACGTCGCGCGACGCGATGGTGATGTCGGCGGCGCGGTACACCGGATAGCGCTCCGCGATCAGCCGGGCGATGGTGCCGGCCGGATCGGCCGTCTTCAGCAGCGGCCGGTCGGCGCGGCGCTTCACCCGGCGCAGGATCACGTCGGCGTCGGCCTCGAGCCACATCGACACCGCCTTGTCGCGAATGCGGTCGCGGGTCTCTTCGCGCATGAACGCGCCGCCGCCGGTCGCCAGCACCTTCGCGCCGCCGTCGAGCAGCCGCGCGATCACCCGCGCCTCGCCATCGCGGAAATGCGGCTCGCCGTGGGTTTCGAAAATCTCCGGGATGGTCATCGCCGCGGCGGACTCGATCTCGGTGTCGGCGTCGAGAAACGGCAGGCCGAGCCGCAGCGCCAGACGGCGGCCGACGGTCGACTTGCCCGCACCCATCATGCCGACGAGCACAACCGGGCGCTGGCCCAGCGCCGCGACGATCTCGGCTTCCTGGGACCTGGCGGCGGCGGCCGTCGGTGCGGTTTCGGACATTCTCGTATCACCCGTGGGCCAGGGCGCGGATCGCCGCGGCCCGGAACGGCCAGCTATACTACTGTGGTTGCTGCGGTTGCCAGAGTCTCTTGCCACGCGCTGGGGAACATGGTCATCGTCGGCCGTCGCCCAGCAATTGCCGTTCCACCGCCGTCCGAGATCGAGCGAAATGCCCAGCCTGTTCCGCTTTCTGTCGGTCGTTGCGGTGATTGGCGGTATCATCTACGGGACGATTTTCGCGCTGGCCAATTTCGTCGGCCCGAAATCGCGCGAAATGACCGTGGTCGTGCCGCCGGACAAAT
This sequence comes from Rhodopseudomonas palustris, assembly GCA_016215605.1. Classification (GTDB taxonomy): domain Bacteria; phylum Pseudomonadota; class Alphaproteobacteria; order Rhizobiales; family Xanthobacteraceae; genus Rhodopseudomonas; species Rhodopseudomonas palustris_L. The sequence goes on along the minus strand of JACRJB010000040.1, from coordinate 38,919 downwards.
TTCTCAAGAAATAGCGGCTAGAGTCGGCGGCATGCGCAGACCGCGAGCCAGACTCACTCCTTCCAACACCCCTCCGACGGCCGAGGCCGGCGATCGCGCCGCGCCGCTGCGGCCCGCGTCCTATTCCGATGCCGGGCTGAGCGAGCTGTTTCTCGACATGATCGCCGCCGAACAGGGCGCCTCCGCCAACACCATCGACGCCTATCGCCGCGACCTCGCCGACCTGTCGCATTATCTCGGCCGCCGCCGCAAAAGTATCGCTTCCGCCGACACCGAGGCGTTGCGCGGCTATCTCGCCGACCTCGACACCCGCGGCTTCGCCTCGTCGAGCGTGGCGCGGCGGCTGTCGGCGCTGCGGCATCTGTTCCGGTTCCTGCTGAATGAACGGATCCGGGTCGACGATCCCGCGGCGATTCTGTCGGGCCCCAAGCGCGGCCGCGGCCTGCCGAAAGTGTTGTCGATCGCCGACGTCGACCGCTTGCTCGGCTGTGCGCGGCAGGAGGCCGATTCCACCGACGGTGCGGCCGGCCTGCGCGCGGCGCGGCTGAATTGCCTGCTGGAGGTGCTGTACGCGACCGGGCTGCGCGTCTCCGAACTGGTGTCGCTGCCGCTGTCGGCGGCGCGGCGCGACGCCCGGATGATCGCGGTCCGCGGCAAGGGCGACAAGGAGCGGCTGGTGCCGCTCAACGACAGCTCCAAACAGGCGATGACGCGCTATCTCGCGGCGGCCGCGGCGCTCGACAAGGCGGCCGGCGACAAGAAGCCGGCCGGCTCGAAGTGGCTGTTTCCGTCCTTCGGCGAGAGCGGCCATCTGACCCGACAGCATTTCGCCCGCGATCTCAAGGATCTGGCGGTCCGCGCCGGGCTGCCGCCGCGCCTGGTGAGCCCACACGTGCTGCGCCACGCCTTCGCCAGCCACCTGCTGCACAACGGCGCCGACCTGCGGATCGTGCAGACCCTGCTCGGCCACAGCGACATCTCGACCACGCAGATCTACACCCATGTGGTCGAGGACCGGCTGAAGAGTCTGGTGCGCGACCTGCATCCGCTCGGTGAGTCGACCTAGTCCGCGCCGGTTCGGCCGGTCATTCGCGACAACACTTCGTCGCGCTTGACGAAGGCGTGCCAAGCCACGGCGGCGAGATGCATTGCCAGCACCGCGCCCAGCACCCAGGCGGCCCGGTCGTGCAGCACCTGCCCCCAATGCGACAGCCCGGGATCGCGCGGCAGCAGCCGGGGCCATTGAAACAGGCCGAACCAGGGCAGCGAATATCCGCCAGCCCCCGAATAGAGATAACCGCTGAGCGGCATGAACAGCATCAGGGCATAAAGCGCGAGATGGCCCGCACGGCTGGCAAGCCTGGTGGATCGATCCAGCGGCCGGCGAAATGCAGGCTCGGCGACCATCAGCCGCCAACCGATCCGCACCACCAGCAGGATCAGGATGGTGAAGCCGAGCGACTTGTGCAGCTCCAGCAGGCTTCGACGCGGCTCTTGGCCGACCGGCAGATAGGCCGCGACGACGCCGAGCGCGATCGCGACGAAGATCAGGATCGCCATCGTCCAGTGCAGCCAGCGAACGGCGGGATGATGGACGTAGTCTTGATCGGTCGAAGACGAGGCGGGGGGCGGCGCGGTCATGTCGGGCTTTCGGGCTGGCGAGTAACGTTCGGCCTCCTCGGCCCGATCCGCGAACGAAAGTCAAATAACTGATTTGTCAGGAGGAATGGGGATACACGCGAGGCGGGTGCCAGCCGGGAAGCCGCTGCTGCCACGCGCGCCCGGCACGAGATGCCGAGGTGCAGCCGCGCGCTCCGACGGCGTCGGGGAAACAACCCGAAGGGTGCGCGGCTTGGTTCTTTTGCCTAAGCGACCGACTGTCCCAGCCGCTTGACTTGGTTCGCGGTTGGTTCGAAAAGCCGAGGCCCGGCTGATGTCCGGCCACCGCAATTCTCCCCGTGTCCCAGACCATGTCCGAGCCCATGCGCAGCTATCTCGACTTCGAAAAGCCGGTCGCGGAACTGGATTCCAAGATCGACGAACTGCGCGCGCTGGCCGCTTCCGGCAGCGACATCCACGAGGAAGTCGCCAAGATCGAAGAGAAGGCCGTTCAGGCGCTGAGCGAACTCTATGCGTCGCTGACGCCGTGGCAGAAGACCCAGGTGGCGCGGCATCCGCAGCGGCCGCATTGCATCGACTACATCGAAGGCCTGATCACCGAATTCACGCCTTTGGCGGGCGACCGCAAATTCGGTGAGGACGAAGCGCTGGTCGGCGGCTTCGGCCGTTTCCGCGGCGAAAGCATCTGCGTGATCGGCCAGGAGAAGGGCTCCTCGACCGAGACCCGGCTCAAGCACAATTTCGGCATGGCGCGGCCCGAGGGCTATCGCAAGGCGGTCCGGCTGATGGAAATGGCCGACCGCTTCGGGATTCCGGTGCTGTCGCTGGTCGACACTGCGGGCGCCTATCCGGGCATCGGCGCCGAGGAGCGCGGCCAGGCCGAGGCGATCGCGCGCTCGACCGACGCCTGCCTGCAACTCGGCGTGCCGAACGTCGCCGTGGTGATCGGCGAAGGCGGCTCCGGCGGCGCGATCGCGATCGCCACCGCCAACAAGGTGCTGATGCTCGAGCACGCGATCTACAGCGTGATCTCGCCGGAGGCCGCGTCCTCGATCCTGTGGCGCGACGGCACCAAGGCGCAGGAAGCCGCCAATTCGATGAAGATCACCGCCCAGGACCTGCTGAGATTCGGCGTCATCGACCAGATCCTCGCCGAGCCGAAGGGCGGCGCGCACCGCGATCCGGCCGCGATGATCGCGACCACCGGCGACGCCGTCGCCGCGGCGTTTGCCGAGTTGGCCGGCCTGGATTCCGGCGCGGTCCGCACCAAGCGCCGGCAGAAATTCCTCGAAATCGGCCGCAAGCTGGCCTGAACGCGGCCAGGGCCGCCGGCCCGCCGCGTTGGCGGTTTGCTAACCATCCGCCCCGTCCGGCCTCGAAATCCGTCCGATCGGCCGCAGTTTCGCCGCGGCCGCCGCATTCAATGTTCCTTGACCATGTCGGACAGGGAGCCGGCCTGGCCAGCCGTCCGGCTTGCGAGCGCAGGGGCTTAAGGATAATCTTTCACGAGTGCAGGATGCGCTGGTCTGCAGCGATAACGCCCTGCGCTTCTTGGTAAATTCACGCGATCAAATTCGACCCAATGCGGCCGGAGAGATCGCGTCAGAGCGACGGACTGAGCTGCTCGAATGTGGGGTGCAGGTTTGCCGGTCGTCTGGGGAGCTTCGCTGTGACGAGAACTCCGCTGCTGCGCGCGCTGCTGGCTTCGGCTGCGATCGCTGCGAGTGCGGTGCTGGCCGGCTGCAACAGCGATCAGATGTCGCTCGCGCAGAACGCCAAGGCCAATCAGCCTGTGCCGCCCAAGCTCGTCGCCGCGATGCAGGACAAGAACATGGACCTGCAGTCGCCGATCCTGGTGCGGCTGTTCAAGCAGGAAGCCGAACTCGAGGTCTGGAAGCAGGACCGCAGCGGCGTGTTCGCGCTGCTGAAGACCTATCCGATCTGCCGCTGGTCCGGCGATCTCGGCCCCAAGGTGCGCGAGGGCGACCGCCAGGCGCCGGAAGGGTTCTATTCGATCTCGCCCGGCCAGATGAATCCGCAATCGGCCTATTATCTGTCGTTCAACACCGGCTATCCCAACGCGTTCGACAAATCGCTCGGCCGCACCGGCTCGCAACTGATGGTGCACGGCGATTGTTCGTCGCGCGGCTGCTACGCGATGACCGACGAGCAGATCGCCGAAATCTATTCGCTGGGGCGCGAATCGTTCTTCGGCGGCCAGCGCGCGTTCCAGCTTCAGGCCTATCCCTTCAAGATGACGCCGGCGAACTTCGCCAAGCATCGCAACAACCCGAACATGCCGTTCTGGAAGATGCTGAAGGAAGGCTACGATCATTTCGAGGTGACGCGGCAGGAGCCGAAGGTCGATTTCTGCGAGCATAAATACGTGTTCGACGCCGCGGCTCCCGCGGGCTCGACCAAGCCGCTGAAGTTCGACGCCTCGGCCAAATGCCCGGCCTATTCGGTCCCCGCCGACATCGCCGAGGCGGTGCGCGAGAAGGACCAGAAGGATCAGACCAAGCTCGCCGAGCTGATCTCCAAGGGCACGCCGGTGGCACGGCTGCGCACCGGCATCGACGGCGGCATGCACCAGGTGTTCGCCTCGAAGATTCCGGACGGTTCCACCGGCCTGTCCGAAGCCGACGAGAATCCGGTAGCGGTGGCGATGGAGCGCGCGCCGGGCACCATCCCGCCGACGGTCAATCCGCCGCGGCCATCCGATAATCTGCTGCGGACTGCGCCGGAGACCACGGCCGTCGCTGCGACCGCCGCACCATCGAGCCCGCGCGTCGCCTCGGCCTCGAAGGACGATATCGGCGGACTGCTGTCCGGCCTGAGCCGCAGAGTCGGCAGCGGCGAGACCACATCTTCGACGGCGCCCCCGCCGTCGTCGCCGCCGCAGGTGATCACCGCGCGGCACAACGAGGCGGCACATCCGCCGCGGCCCCAGGCCGCGGTGCCGAAGCCGGCCGACACCAAACAGGCCGCGGCAAAGCCGCAGCTCAAGCCGAGCGTCGACACCGGCAACGCGACCGCGTCCAAGCCGGCGACGACCGGCACCATCACCGGCGCCGCGCCCGTGGTGTCGTCGAATAATTTTGACAGCCGGTTCTCGGCGTTCCGCTGAGGCGGACGCGTCGCTCCTTCCCTTAAGCAAGAGGCTCGTCATTCCGGGGCGCTCACATCAGTGAGCGACCCCGGAATCTCGAGATTCAGGGCACCCGAGATAATTCAACAACCTCTGGATTCCGGGTTCGCGAGCTGCGCTCGCGCCCCGGAATGACGGTTTCCGTCATGAGCCCCGAACAGCAAAATGCCCGGCGCGAGGCCGGGCATTGCTTGTCCTGATCCGGACTGCGCCGCTTACGCGTACCTGCCGTGGCAGTGCTTGTATTTCTTGCCGGAGCCGCACGGGCAGTCCTCATTGCGGCCGACCTTGCCCCAGGTCTCGGGACGGTTCGGATCGCGCGCCGACTTCTCGACGGTGTCGGCCGGCGCCAGCGAGACGTTGGCGAACTGCATTTCGTCTTCGCCGGTGTTGGGGTCCATTTTGTGGACCTCCATCGGCGGCAGCTCCTGCGGCTGCTCCGGCGGGATGATCTCGACCCGCATCAGCTGCGCGGTCACCGCCTCGCGCAGATGCGCGCTCATCTCCTGGAAGAGATTGAACGCTTCCGACTTGTATTCCTGCAGCGGATCGCGCTGGCCGTAGCCGCGCAGGCCGATGACGTTGCGCAGATGGTCGAGCATCACCAGATGCTCGCGCCACAGATGGTCGAGCGTCTGCAGCAGGATGCTCTTCTCGGCGTAGCGCATCACGTCGGGGCCCCATTGCGCCACCTTCGCCGCCATGTGCTCGTCGAACACCTTCTCGAGCCGGGTCAGCAGCTCCTCGTCGGCGATGCCCTCTTCCTTGGCCCATTCGTCGACCGGAATCTCCAGCCCGACGACGCGGTGCAGCTCTTCCTTCAGGCCGGCGACGTCCCACTGCTCCGCATAGGCATGCTCGGGGACGTGCTTGGCGACCAGATCCTCGATGAAGGTGTGGCGCATGTCGGTGACGGTCTCGACCACGCTGTCTTCCTTCATCAGCTCGATGCGCTGATCGAAGATCACCTTGCGCTGGTCGTTCTGGACGTCGTCGAACTTCAGCAGGTTCTTGCGGATGTCGAAGTTGCGCGCTTCGACCTTCTGCTGAGCTTTCTCCAGCGCCTTGTTGATCCAGGGATGGATGATCGCCTCACCTTCCTTCAGGCCGAGACGGGTCAGCATGGTGTCGAGCTTGCCCGAGCCGAAGATCCGCATCAAATCGTCTTCCAGCGACAGGAAGAACTTGGAGCGGCCCGGATCGCCCTGACGGCCGGAGCGGCCGCGCAGCTGGTTGTCGATACGGCGGCTTTCGTGGCGCTCGGAGCCGATGATGTACAGGCCGCCTGGGCGTTTGGCGGTCTTGGCGGGCTTGTTGCCCTTGGCCGGCTCGATCTCGATCTCGTCCTCGGCGTTCAGCACGATCTGGCGGAAGCGCTCGATGTCGGCCTTGATCTGCTCGATCCGGGCGGCCTTCTCGGCCTCGTCGGTGATGCCCTGGGTCTCTTGCGGGATCCGCATTTCCAGCGAGCCGCCGAGTTTGATGTCGGTGCCGCGGCCGGCCATGTTGGTGGCGATGGTGATCGCGCCCGGCACGCCGGCTTCGGCGACGATGTAGGCTTCCTGCTCGTGGAAGCGCGCGTTCAGCACCGCGAACAGCTTCGCCGGCTTGCCGGCGCGGGCGGCGGCGTACAGCTTCTCCAGCGCCTTCGGATCGCCGAAGTCGATCTGCTTGTAGCCGTTCTTGAGCAGGACCTCGGCGAGCACTTCCGACTTCTCGATCGAGGCGGTGCCGACCAGCACCGGCTGCAGGCGCGCATTGGCGCGCTCGACCTCGGCGAGGATCGCGGCGTATTTCTCGGCCTGGGTGCGATACACTTCGTCGTCTTCGTCGAGACGGGCGATCGGCAGATTGGTCGGGATCTCGACCACTTCGAGCTTGTAGATGTCGTAGAATTCGTCGGCTTCGGTCGCCGCGGTGCCGGTCATGCCGGCGAGCTTGCCGTACATCCGGAAGTAGTTCTGGAAGGTGATCGACGCCAGCGTCTGGTTTTCCGGCTGGACGGTGACGCGTTCCTTGGCTTCCAGCGCCTGGTGCAGGCCTTCGGAATAGCGCCGGCCCTGCATCATGCGGCCGGTGAATTCGTCGATGATCACCACCTCGTCGTTGCGGACGATGTAGTCCTTGTCGCGCTGGAACAGCGTGTGCGCGCGCAGCGCCTGGTTGATGTGGTGCACCACCGAGACGTTCTCGACGTCGTACAGCGACTCGCCGCGCAGCTGGCCGGCGTCGCCGAGCAGCTTCTCGATCTTCTCCATGCCGGCTTCGGTCAGCGTCACGGTGCGCTGCTTCTCGTCGACGTCGTAGTCCGACTTGTCGAGGCTCGGAATGAAGGTGTCGATGGTGTTGTAGAATTCGGAGCGGTCGTCGAGCGGGCCGGAGATGATCAGCGGCGTGCGCGCCTCGTCGATCAGGATCGAGTCGACTTCGTCGACGATGGCGAAGAAATGGCCGCGCTGGACCATGTCCTCGAGCCGGTACTTCATGTTGTCGCGCAGATAGTCGAAGCCGTATTCGTTGTTGGTGCCGTAGGTGATGTCGCAGGCATAGGCCTTCTGGCGCTGGCTGTCGTCGAGCCCGTGGACGATGACGCCGGTCGACATCCCGAGGAAGGCATAGATCTGGCCCATCCAGCCGGCGTCGCGGCTGGCGAGGTAGTCGTTGACGGTGACGACGTGGACGCCCTTGCCGGCGAGCGCGTTGAGATAGCAGGCGAGCGTGGCGACCAGGGTCTTGCCTTCGCCGGTCTTCATCTCGGCGATGTCGCCTTCGTGCAGCACCATGCCGCCGATCAGCTGGACGTCGAAATGGCGCTGGCCGAGGGTGCGCTTGGCAGCCTCGCGCACGGTGGCGAAAGCCGGCACCAGCAGGTCGTCGAGCGTCTTGCCGGCGGCGAGCTGGGCGCGGAATTCATCGGTGCGGGCGCGCAGCGCCTCGTCCGACAGTGCCGCGACCTCCGGCTCCAGCGCATTGATCGCGGCGACCCGGGCCTGATAGGCCTTGATCCTGCGATCGTTCGAAGAGCCGAAGAGTTTGCGGGCCAACGCGCCGATCATACCAGCTTCCTGTCCTTGCGATGTGACTTCGCAGCCTGTGTGCCGTTCGCTCGAGTCACTATCAACTCATCGTGACGCCCAGCCACCTATCGGGATACAGGCGCAGGCGCAAAATGATTGGTCATCCAGCAATCCGAGGGCCGGCGGGACGGCCATGGCCGTCCGACGACCTTGATACCCGTGCCAGTGGCGGCAGAGATATGGCTGGGGTGGGGGGTTGTCAACGCGCCGCCCCTTCAGGGATTTCATCATTTTGACAGAGTTTTCACGTTGCCAAGGCCCTGCGATTGGGTGACTGTCCCGCCGCCCCCGACACCCCGGCTTTCAGAATAAGGATTTTCCATGACCCCTGCGTCACCCGCAGCCCTTTCGGCCCTGCGCTCCGGCATCATCAGCGCGGCCGCGACCGGTTGTCTCGCTTTTGCGCTGCTCGCAAGCCCGGCGGCGCGCGCCCAGGACGCCAACCCGGTACTGGCGAAGGTGAACGGCGCTGAAATCCGGCAGAGCGACGTCACCCTGGCCGAGGAAGAGCTTGGTCCGAGCCTGGCCCAGATGGACCCGGCGGCCAAGAAAGAGAACGTGCTGGCGTTCCTGATCGACATGAAGATCGTCGCCAAGGCCGCCGAGGACAAGAAGATCGCCGACCGCGCCGAGTTCAAGAAGCGGCTCGAATTCGCCCGCAACCGCCTGCTGATGGACGATCTGCTCTCGGTCGAGGGCAAGGCCGCCACCACCGACGAGGCGATGAAGAAGGTCTACGAGGACGCCGCCAAGCAGATTTCCGGCGAGCAGGAAGTCCACGCCCGCCACATCCTGGTCGAGACCGAGGACGAGGCCAAGGCGGTCGCCGAGGAACTGAAGAAGGGCGCCGACTTCGCCGAGCTGGCGAAGAAGAAGTCCAAGGACCCCGGCGCCTCCGACGGCGGCGACCTCGGCTTCTTCACCAAGGACCAGATGGTGCCGGAATTCTCCGCGGTGGCCTTCGCGCTGGAGCCGGGCAAGATCTCGGACCCGGTGAAGAGCCAGTTCGGCTGGCACATCATCAAGGTCGAGGAAAAGCGCTCGCGCAAGCCGCCCACCTTCGAGCAGGTCAAGCCGCAGATCGAGCAGTACGTCACCCGCAAGGCGCAGTCGGACTACGTCGCGCAGCTGCGTCAGTCCGCCAAGGTCGAGCGGATGGACAAGCCGGCCGACGCCGCGGCCCCCGCACCGGCCGACGCCGCCAAGACGCCAGCGCCCGCCAAGAAGTAAACGTCACAGACGTTCAGGTCTGCTGCACGGCCGGGGCTCTGCCCCGGCCGTTGCCGTTTAAGTGATGCTGGTGGGCTGTCTTTCAGTTCGTAGGATGGGTTGAGCGGAGCGAAACCCATCGGACCCAGCTCGGCGGTGATGGGTTTCGCTGTGCTCAACCCATCCTACGGCTAATCGCCCTTCGGCAGCTTCGCCTTCAGGGCGTACAGCGCGTCGAGCGCCTCGCGCGGGCTCAGCTCGTCGGGGTGCAGCGCTTTCACTGCCTCGATCAGTTGCTCGGCCTCGGTCGGCGGCGCGGCTTCGGCGGGCGCCCGGGCCGTGATGGCGAACAGCGGCAGATCGTCGATCAGCGCCTTGGGCTGGCCGCGGTCGTTGGCTTCGAGCTTGGCCAGCACCGCCTTGGCCCGGTTCACTACCGTGGGCGGCAGCCCGGCCAGCTTGGCGACCTGAATGCCGTAGGAGCGGTCGGCGGAGCCCGGCAGCACCTCGTGCAGGAACACCACTTCGCCGCGCCATTCCTTGACCCGCACCGTGGCGTTGAACAGCCGCGGCAGCTTGGCCGACAGCGCGGTCAGTTCGTGATAGTGCGTCGCGAACAGCGACCGACACCGGTTTTGTTCGTGCAGATGCTCGATCGCCGCCCAGGCGATCGACAGGCCGTCGAAGGTCGCGGTGCCGCGGCCGATCTCGTCGAGGATTACCAGCGCCCGTTCGGTCGCCTGGTTGAGGATCGCGGCGGTCTCGACCATCTCGACCATGAAGGTCGAGCGGCCACGCGCCAGATCGTCGGCGGCGCCCACGCGGGAGAACAGCCGGTCGACGATGCCGATCCGGGCGCGGCTGGCCGGCACGAAACTGCCGGTCTGTGCCAGCAGCGCGATCAGCGCGTTCTGGCGCAGGAAGGTCGATTTACCGGCCATGTTCGGGCCCGTCAGCAGCCAGATCTGGCCGCTCTTCTGCGCCGGCCCCGGCGACAGATCGCAGGCATTGGCGATGAACGGCTCGCCGGCGCGCTTCAGCGCCTGCTCGACCACCGGATGCCGGCCGCCTTCGATCGCGAAGCTCAGCGACGCGTCGACTTCGGGCCGCACGTAGTTGTCATCGACCGCGAGCTTGGCGAGCGCAGTGGCGACATCGAGCAGCGCGAACGCATGCGCGGCGGCGCGCAGATCATCGCCCGCGGTGTCGATCATCGCCGCCAGGCGGTCGAAGATTTCGAGTTCGAGGCCGAGCGCGCGGTCGCCCGCATTGGCGATCTTGGCCTCGATCTCGCCAAGTTCGGCGGTGGTGAAGCGGATCTGTCCGGCCAGCGTCTGGCGATGGATGAAGGTGGCGTTGAGCGGCGGCGCCATCAGTCTGTCGCCGTGCTGCGCGGTCACTTCGACGAAGTAGCCGAGCACGTTGTTGTGCCGGATCTTCAGCGCCTTGACGCCGGTCTCGTCGGCGTAGCGCGCCTGCATGGCGGCGACGACGAGGCGCGAGGCGTCGCGCAGCTTGCGGGTTTCGTCCAGCGATGCCTCGTAGCCGTCGCGCACGAAGCCGCCGTCGCGCTTCATCAGCGGCAGATCGTCGGCCAGCGCGCGGCCGAGCTCGTTGCACAGATCGCGCGACGGCCGCTGCAGCGCCGCCATCGCCGCGGCGATGTCCTGCGGCGGCGCGGCGAGGCGCGACAGCTGCGCCAGCACCTCGTCCGCGGCGAGGATGCCGCTGCACAGCGCCGCGAGATCGCGCGGGCCGCCGCGGCCGAGCGACAGCCGCGCCAGCGCCCGCGCCATGTCCGGCGCGGCCCGCAGCGCGCTGCGGATCTGCTCGCGTAACACCGGTTCGGCCACGAAAGCCTCGACCGCATCCAGCCGCCGCGCGATCGCGGCGGCATCGGTCAACGGCGCAGCGAGGCGCTGCGCCAGCAGGCGCGAGCCGGCGGCGGTGACGGTACAGTCGATCGCATCGAGCAGCGAGCCGCGGCGTTCGCCGGCAAGCGTCCGCGTCAGTTCGAGATTGGCGCGGGTGGCGGGATCGATCGCCATGGTCGAGCCGGTGGCCTCGCGCGACGGCGGCGACAGCGGCGGCCGTTTACCGAGCTGGGTGCGATCGACGTAAGTGACGCAGGCCGCGGCCGCGGCCGCCTCGAGCCGCGACAGCGCGGCGAGGCCGTCCATCGTGGCGACCGCGAAGTAATCGCACAGCCGCCGTTCGGCGGTGGCGCTGTCGAACACGTCGCGGGTCAGCGGCGTCACCGCCGCGAGTTCGCGCAGGCTCGGCCCGAGTTCGGCGTCGCTGTACAGCGCATCGGAAACGATCGCCTCGTTGGGGTTGATCCGCGCCAGCGTCGCCGACAATTCGCCCGTCGCGCATTCGGTGACGCTGAACTCGCCGGTCGAAATGTCGATCCAGGCGAGCCCGATACGGTCGGCCCCCGCCGACCCGCGGGCGCGCGCAATCGCCAGCAGATAGTTGTTGGCGCGGGCGTCGAGCAGGGTGTCTTCGGTCAAAGTGCCGGGCGTGATCAGCCGCACCACGTCGCGCCGCACCACGCTCTTGCGGGCGCGTGCCGCGGCCGGGTCCTCGGTCTGTTCGCACACGGCGACGCGGTGGCCGAGCGCGATCAGCCGATGCAGATAGTCGTCGGAGCGCTCCACCGGCACGCCGCACATCGGGATGTCGGCACCGAGATGCTTGCCGCGTTTGGTCAGCGTGATGCCGAGCGCGCGCGAGGCGATCTCGGCGTCCTCGAAGAACAGCTCGTAGAAATCGCCCATCCGGTAGAACAACAGTAGCCCCGGATTGGCTGCCTTGATCTCGTGATACTGCTCCATCATCGGCGACATCTTCGCCGACGCCTCGGCGGGCGGCGGCGGATCGGGCGGCGTCGGAATGTCGGGGCGGATGGTCATGACCCGATGCATAGCAAAATTCCACCGGACCTTCCTATCGGGCGAAGCCAGCCATGCACGGTTTCCGCAACGCCCTGTGCATGCAGCGCGCATTGACCTGCCCCAAGCCGCTTCCTAAAACTCGCCGCCAATTCCGGCCCTCAGCCCGGAATACGCCAGCAAGGGAGAGAACCATGGCCGACGTCTTCATCTGCGACGCAGTGCGCACCCCGATCGGCCGGTTCGGCGGTTCGCTCGCCAAGGTCCGCGCCGACGATCTCGCCGCGGTTCCGATCAAGGCGCTGATGGCGAAACATCCCAATCTGGACTGGAGCGCGGTGGACGAGGTGTTCTTCGGCTGCGCCAACCAGGCCGGCGAAGACAACCGTAACGTCGCCCGGATGGCGGTGCTGCTCGCCGGACTGCCGGATTCGGTGCCCGGCCAGACCCTCAATCGGCTGTGCGCCTCCGGCCTCGACGCGGTCGGCGCCGCGGGCCGCGCGATCCGCGCCGGCGAGATCGATCTGGCGATCGCCGGCGGCGTCGAATCGATGACGCGGGCGCCGTTCGTGATGGGCAAGGCCGGCGAGGCGTTTTCCCGCCAGGCGGACATCTTCGACACCACGATCGGCTGGCGCTTCATCAACCCGCTGATGAAGGCCCAATACGGCGTCGACGCGATGCCGGAGACCGGCGAGAACGTCGCCGAGGAATTCCAGATCTCGCGCGCCGACCAGGACGCCTTCGCGATCCGCAGCCAGCAACGCGCCGGCGCCGCGATCGCCGCCGGATATTTCGCCGAGGAAATCACGCCGGTGTCGGCGCCCGGCGGCAAGGCCGGCCCGATCATCGTCGACAAGGACGAACATCCGCGCCCGGAAACGACGCTCGAAGGCCTCGCCAAGCTGAAGCCGATCGTGCGCAATCCCGGCACCGTGACCGCCGGCAACGCCTCGGGCGTCAATGACGGCGCGGCCGCGATGATCGTCGCCTCCGAAGCCGCGGTGAAGAAGCACGGCCTGACGCCGCGTGCGCGAATTCTCGGCCTCGCCTCGGCGGCGGTGCCGCCGCGGATCATGGGCATCGGCCCGGTGCCGGCGACCCGCAAGCTGATGGAACGGCTCGGCCTCAAGATCAGCGACTTCGATCTGATCGAACTCAACGAGGCGTTCGCCTCGCAGGGCATCGCCTGCCTGCGCCAGCTCGGCGTCGCCGACGATGCCGATTTCGTCAACCCGCACGGCGGCGCCATCGCGCTCGGCCACCCGCTCGGCATGAGCGGCACCCGCCTGGCGCTGACCGCCGTCCACGGCATGGAGAAGCGCGGCGGCAGACTGGCGCTGGCGACGATGTGCGTCGGCGTCGGCCAGGGCGTCGCGATGGCGATCGAGAAGTTGAACTGACTTAACTACGCACGTCATTGCCGGGCTCCACCCGGCAATCCATCTTCTTGCGAAGAGCGATGGATGCGCGGGTCAAGCCCGCGCATGACGTCGGAGTGTAAGGCGCCGCGCCTCACGCGGCGGCAGCTACTCCATCACCGCCGCATGATCCGCCGGGGCTTCGCCCTGCTTGCGCAGCGCGGCCCTGGTCGAGCCGATCAGCAGTGCCAGCGGGATGGTGCAGGCGGTGAACAGCATCACCATCTGATAGTCGAGCGAGAACGCGATGATCTGCGCCTGCGCGGTGACGATGGCGTCCATCATCGCCTTGCCGGTGGTGGTCGCCATGTCGATCGTGCCGGTGATGTTCGGCATCTGCAGCGCCTGATTGAACGGGTTGATGTGCTCGGCCAGGACGGCATGGGTCGCGCGGGTGCCGGAGGTGAGCTGCGCGATCACCACCGAGATCCCGATCGACGACGCGACGTTGCGCAGCAGCGTCAGCATCGAGGTGCCGTCGGTGCGCAGATGGCCCGGCAGCGTCATGAACGCGACCGTCGACAGCGGCACGAACACCAGGCCGAAGCCGAAGCCCTGCACGATGCTGGTGGTGACGATGGTGGACACGCTGGTCTGGTCGGTCCAGCCGGTCATGGCGTAGAGCGACAGGCAGGTCAGCGTCAGCCCCGTCGCGATCAGGATCCGCGCCTCGATGTGACGCATGATCCGCCCGACCAGCATCATCGCCACGAAGGTGCCGCAGCCGCGCGAGGCCAGCAGCAGGCCGGCGGTCATGATCGGAAAGCCCTCGACATTCTGCAGGAACGGCGACGACAGCGCCATGGTCGAGAACAGCACCAGGCCCATCACGGTCATGAAGACGCAGCCGCCGATGAAGTTGCGATCCTTGAAGATCGCGAACTGGATGAACGGCTTCGGCGTCGTGAACGAATGCGCGAAGAAGTAGTAGAAGCCGATCGCCGCGACGATGAACTCGATCACGATCTCCGACGAGTTGAACCAGTCGAGCTGCTCGCCGCGATCGAGCGCGAGCTGCATCGAGCCGATCCCGACCGCGAGGGCGAGGAAGCCGAACCAGTCGAACCGCAGCTCCTGATCGGTCTTGGTCTCGTCCATGAACACCAGCAGTCCGATCACGGTGATCGCACCGAACGGCAGGTTGACGAAGAACACCCAGTGCCACGAATAGGTCTCGGTCAGCCAGGCGCCGAGCGAGGGGCCCATGATCGGCCCCATCATCACGCCCATGCCCCAGATCGCCATCGCCTTGGCGCGCTCGTGCAGCGCGTAGCTGTCGAGCATCACCGCCTGCGACAGCGGCACCAAAGCCGCGCCGAACACGCCCTGCAGCAGCCGGAACGCGACCATCTGGGTGATGTCCTGCGCCAGGCCGCACATCACCGAGGCGACCGTGAAGCCGGCCGCGCAGATGATGAAAATTCGCTTGCGGCCGAACCTGTTGGCGATCCAGCCGACCGGCGCCGTCATGATCGCCGCGGCGACGATGTAGGACGTCAGCACCCAGTTGATCTGATCCTGCGACGCCGACAGCGAGCCCTGCATGTAGGGCAGCGCCACATTGGCGATGGTGGTGTCGAGCGCCTGCATGATCGTCGCCGTCATGGCGCAGATCGTCACCATGTTGCGGCGAAGGCCGGGAACCGCGGAAGATGTCGCAGCCGCAGCCATGGTCAGTGACGATCAGGCTGCACGGCGGCAGCGGCCGTGCCGAAGCCGAGCAGCTTCGCCAGCGAGCGACGATGGCGGGTGTCGATCGACACCGTGGTGCTCATGCCGGCCTTCAGCTTCTGCGTCATCGGATCCGACGGGTCGAGCGCTATCCGCAGCGGCACGCGCTGCACCACCTTGACGAAATTGCCGGTGGCGTTCTGCGGCGGCAGCACCGCGAATTGCGCACCCGTGCCCGGACTGAGCGACGACACCGAGCCGGTGAATTCGTGATTGGGGAAGGCGTCGACCTCGATCGTCACCTTCTGTCCGACCGTCACATAGGTGAAGTCGCTTTCCTTCGGATTGGCGTCGACCCACGGCGCGGTGGTGTCGATGACGCTGAACACCGGCGTGCCGGCGGCGACGAAGCGGCCGAGCTGGATGTTGTCGACCTGGGTCGCCGTGCCGTTCATCGGCGCGCGGACGGTCGACAGATCGAGATTGCGCTGGGCGTCGTCGAGCGCCGCCTTCGCCTGCATGTAGGCCGGGAATTTCTCCAGCGGCAGATCCGGATCGCCGAGCAACTGGTTCAGCGCGGTCGAGCGCTGCTGCATCACGAGCTGAAGCTGCGCCTTGGTGGTGACCAGCGCGGTCGCGGAGTTGTCGAGGTCGAGCTGCGATCCGGCGCGGCTCTGCACCAGCGAGGACTTGCGGTCGACGTCGCGCTGCTTGAGGTCGATCCCGGCATTCACCAGCTCGATGGTCTGGCCGTAGATCTTGACGTTGGCGACGAGGTTGTCGTGCGTGGTCTTGGCGTCGGCCAGCTTGGCCTGCGCCTGCGCCACCGCCAGCCGGAACGGCACCGGGTCGATCTGGAACAACTGATCGCCGGTCTGGACGTGCTGACCTTCCTTCACGGTCACGCTGACGATCTTGCCGGCGACGTCGGGCGTGATCAGCACCTTCTGCGCGCCCACATAGGCATCGTCGGTCGTCACGTAGCGGCCGCCTTCGAGATAGAAGGCGACGCCGGCGGTCAGCACCACGACCGGCAACACCACCAGCAGCAGCAGCCGGCGATAGCGGCGTAGCCCGGCGAGCAGCCGGCGCGTCGGACGCTCAGTTTCGGACGAGGTCGCCTGCGCGGGCGTGCCCTTCTGCTCGGGTGGAAACTTGAGAACGGGATCAGCCATAGCGCTGCTCCTTTCGGTTCTGGTCGGTCTGACAGGATTGTTGAATGGCGGCGCGCACGTTGTCTTTGACCGTTTCCAGCTGCGTCAGCAGACGCTGCGCATCCGCCGGGCCGATGCCGGCGAGCGCTGTCGCGGTGATTTCGGAGCGCAGCCCGGCCAGTTTGCCGAGCAGCGGGCGGGCGGCCTTGCGCAGATACAGCCGCTTGACGCGGCGGTCGCTGTCGTCGCTGCGCCGCTCCAGCCAACCGTTGTCGCAGAGCTTGTCGATCAGCCGCGTCAGCGTGATCGGCTGCAGTTCCATCTGCTCGGCGAGTTCCGACTGCTTCATGCCCTCGCAGCGCTCGACCTTGGCCAGCACCGCCCATTGGGCGCGGGTGATGCCGTGGCGCGCGGCCTGCCGGTCCGCATAGGCGCGCAGCACGCGCTGCACCTCGGCCAGCGTGAACAGGAAATGCTGATCGACGGACCCGCGGGTCATCGGACTCTTACTCCTCGAGCTTCGCTCCCTAAGCTTGGAATAAAGTAAGCTAGCTTATGAATTCCGGCAGTATCATTGTCCGCATGAGGCGTTGTGACGCGCGCATGGCTCGCAACTGGGGAACCTCTGGCCGGGCGCAGCGAGACTTGTCGACGCAAACCGCGTAGACTACCTCTGAGTGCAGCGGCGCCGAGGATTGCGGACCTGCTGCAGCGTTGAGGCCATGCGATGACAGCTTTGAAGCCTGCCTTTCCGGCACCGGGTCACGACCACGACCGCTGCACCGCGGAAGGCATCGAGCATGCCGAGCGGATCTGTGCGGACCGGTCACAGAACCTGACGCCGATCCGGCGGCAGGTGTTGCGCGCGCTGCTGTCCAGCCATCGGCCGCTCGGCGCCTACGAGGTGATCGACGAACTGGCGCGGGTGATGCCGCGGCCGGCGCCGATCACGGTGTACCGGGCGCTCGACTTCCTGATGCAGAACGGGCTGGTGCACCGGATCGAAAGCCGCAACGCCTTCCTGGCCTGCGGCCGCGAACACGACGACGCCTCCGCCGTCGCGTTCCTGATCTGCGAATGCTGCGGCTCGGTCGGCGAGATTCCCGCGACCGCCGTCGCGCAGAGCCTGAGCGACGCGGCGCGCCAGACCGGCTTCACGCCGAAGCTCTCGGTGGTGGAGATCACCGGCGTCTGCGGGCATTGCCAATCCACCTGACGCGGTCTACGCCTTGAGCATTGGGAGGAGCGTCGCTCGCACGAGCGCGCGCCCGCGACAACACGGCGACAAGCCGGAGGCGCAATGTCATCCTTTTCATCCGACATGCTCGGCACGCAGACGATGGCCCGATGTCGCACCCGGTAGGCGGCTCGGTCGGCCGGCCGCTTTCCGCAGGCGCCATCGCGCTGATGCTGGTGTGCTGCTTCAGTTGGGGTTTCAACCAGATCGCCGTGAAGCTGGTGCTGCCGGAGATCCCGCCGTTCCTGCAGGCGGCAATCCGGTCCAGCATCGGCATGGTGGTGCTGCTGATTATTGCCTGGGCGCGGGGCGTGAGGCTGTTCCAGCGCGACGGCACTTTGAAGGCCGGGCTGTTCGCCGGCCTGCTGTTCGGGCTGGAATTCGTGCTGATCTATCGCGGCCTGATGCTGACCACGGCGACGCGGGGAGTGGTCTTCCTCTACACCGCACCGTTCATCGTGGCGCTCGGATCGTATCATTTCCTCGGCGAGCGGCTGAGCGCCCTGCAATGGACCGGCCTGGCGCTGAGCTTTGCAGGCGTGGCGCTGGCGATCGGGGTGCCGCAGCCCGACGTCGACGCCAAGGTGCTGCTCGGCGACCTGATGCTGGTCGGCGGCGGCGCCCTGTGGGGCGCCACCACGCTGATCGTCAAGGCCACCCGGCTGCAGAAGGCACCGGCCGAAAAGGGCCTCGCCTACCAGATCGCGGTCTCGATCCCGATCCTGTTCGGCGCGGCGCTGATTTCGGGCGAATCCATCGCCAAAATGCCCAGCCCCGGCGCCCTGACGTTGATGGCCTACCAGTCGATCTGGGTGGTCGGCCTGACGTTTTTGCTCTGGTTCAGCCTGGTGAAGACCTATTCGGCCAGCAAATTGTCGGCTTTTTCATTCATTACCCCTTTATTCGGGGTGGTGGCGGGCTATCTCATCATGCACGACCCGCTGACCCCGGCCTTCGGTTTCGCGGCGCTGCTGGTGATTGCCGGGCTGTACCTGGTCAACCGCCCCGCGAAGGCTGCATGAGGGTTCCTGCACCCATTGATCCATTGCTGACTGTCACAAAAACCTGATATTCCGGACGCCATGAACAAGCTCGAAAATCCGCTGCAGCACGACGTCGCCGGCCCCGCGCCACGGCACAAAACCACCCAGGTCATGGTCGGCGACATCGCCGTCGGCGGCGGCGCGCCGATCGTCGTGCAGTCGATGACCAACACCGACACGGCGGATATCGAAGGCACCATCAAGCAGGTCGCGGCGCTGGCCCGCGCCGGTTCCGAGATGGTCCGGATCACGGTCGACCGCGAGGAGGCCGCCGCGGCCGTCCCGCACATCCGCGACGGCCTGCGCAAGCTCGGCCTGACCACGCCGCTGATCGGCGACTTCCATTATATCGGCCACAAGCTGCTGGCCGACTACCCGGCCTGCGCCGAGGCGCTCGACAAGTACCGGATCAATCCGGGCAATGTCGGTTTCAAGAACAAGCGCGACAGCCAGTTCACCGACATCGTCGAGATCGCGATCAAGAACAACAAAGCGGTCCGGATCGGCGCCAATTGGGGCTCGCTCGATCAGGAACTGCTGACCAAGCTGATGGACGAGAACGCCGCCTCGGCCAATCCGCGCGACGTCCGCGCCGTGACCCGCGAGGCGATGGTGCAGTCGGCGCTGCTGTCGGCCGCCCGCGCCGAAGAGATCGGCCTGCCCAAAAACAAGATGATCCTGTCCGCCAAGGTCTCCGCGGTGCAGGACCTGATCGCGGTGTATCAGGACCTCGCGTCGCGCTCGGACTACGCCATCCATCTCGGCCTGACCGAGGCCGGCATGGGCAGCAAGGGCATCGTCGCCTCCTCGGCCGCGCTCGGCATCCTGCTGCAGCAGGGCATCGGCGATACCATCCGGATTTCGCTGACGCCGGAGCCCGGCGGCGATCGCACCAAGGAAGTGCAGGTCGCGCAGGAGCTGCTGCAGACCATGGGCTTCCGCACCTTCGTGCCGCTGGTGGCGGCCTGCCCCGGCTGCGGCCGCACCACCTCGACCACGTTCCAGGAGCTGGCGCGCTCGATCCAGGATTTCATCCGCGACGAGATGCCGGCCTGGCGCACCCGCTATCCCGGCGTCGAGAACCTCAACGTCGCGGTGATGGGCTGCATCGTCAACGGCCCCGGCGAAAGCAAGCACGCCAATATCGGCATCTCGCTGCCCGGCACCGGCGAGACCCCGGCCGCCCCGGTGTTTGTCGACGGCGAGAAATTCCGCACCCTGCGCGGCGAGCACATCGCCAGCGACTTCAAGGCGCTGGTGATCGATTACATCGAGCAGCGTTATGGCGCGGCTCCGAAGCCTGGCGCCGCCCAGATGGTGCCGGCGGCGGAGTAAATCCGAGACGGCTCGATAGCAGCTATTGTCATCGTCATGGCCGGGCTCGTCCCGGCCATCCACGTATTTGAGCTCCTGCACCGACCAAGACGTAGATACCCGCGACAAGCGCGGGCATGACGGATCGCTATAGAGTTTTCGAGCGAAGTGGAGACCGGTTCGCGTGAAGAAAACGCGTCAAAACAAGAATCTAGAGCGGTTCATCGTTTGATTGAAACGATCCGACCTTCCCGAAGGCACTGAGTCCTCATCCTGAGGAGCCCGGCGAAGCCGGGCGTCTCGAAGGATGGGGCAACGCAGTGTCCGCGGCCCATGGTTCGAGACGGCGCTACGCGCCTCCTCACCATGAGGTTGTGCGTGTGGCAGGAGTTACGCATCTTCAGCTCCGATTCTATCAGAAGCTGAATGACTCTAGAGCTCCGGTTCTGATTCTATCAGAACCGGAAAAGCTCTAGTTGCGCCTCCGCCTCAAACCGTCGTCCCTTTGCGAAACTCCCGGTTCGCCAAACTCGCCTCCTCCAGATCGAGATCGCGCTCGATGCGGCGGCGCGCTTCGTCGGTGATCTTGCCGTCGCGGAGCTGGGCGTGGATGAAGGTTCGCTCCGCCGCGATCAGTTCGCGCACCAGTGCGCGCGCATTGGCGGTCGCCGCATAGGCGTCGTCGTCGAGCGACGTCGGCAACTGGTTGGCGCGGATGTCGTGGCGGGCGCGCAGCAGCTCCACCACCTCGTCGGACAGTTCGCGGTCATCCGTCATCTCGTCCAGCGAGCGCAGCGCGGCGGCCAGCGCCTCGCGGCGCGCCGCGATTTCGTTCTCGTGTTCGGCGATATGTTCGCTCTGGCCGTCGCGGGCTATCCCGAGCGCGGCGACCACCGCCGGCAGCGTCAGGCCGAGCCCGACCAGCGTGATCAGGATGACCCCGAAGGCGACGAACAGGATCAGGTCGCGATCCGGAAAACCGGAGCCATCCGGCAGCGCGAACGGCAGCGCCAGCGCGGTGGCTAGCGAGACCGCGCCGCGCACGCCGGTGAAGCCGACAACAAAGACCGCACGCCAGGACGGGCGCCGTTCGCGCGTGCGAATGCGCCTACTGAGCAGGCGCGGCAGATAGGTCGCCGGATAGACCCAGAGAAAGCGCGCGACAACGACAATCGCCGCGACCAGCAGCGTCGCGACCACGATGTCGTCGACCGCAAACCCTTTCGACCGCTCCAGGATCGCCCGCATCTGGAAGCCGGTGAGCAGGAACAGCAGCCCCTCGATCAGATAGATCACCAAATCCCAGAAGAACACGCCTTGCAGCCGGGTCGCCGCCGAGATCAGCAGCGGGCCGTTCCAGGAAATGTACAGCCCGCACGCCACCGTCGCGATCACCCCCGAGCCGCCGAGATGCTCCGGAATCCAGTAGGCGATATACGGCGTCAGCAGCGACAGCGTGATCTCGATCTGCGGATCGCGCGCGTAGCGCCGGGCACGCAGGCTGAGCCAGCCGATCGCAATGCCGAACGCGATCTCGCCGGCCAGGATCGCCACGAAGGCGCCCGACGCCTCCGGCAGCGAGAACACCCCGGTCATGATCGCAGCCAACGCGAAGCGATACAGAATCAGCGCGGTGGCGTCGTTGGCCAGCCCCTCGCCCTCGAGTACCACGACGATCCGGCGCGGCAGGCCGAGCTTGCGGGCGATCGCCAGCGGCGCCACCACATCCGGCGGCGCCACGATGGCGCCGAGCAGGAAGCCGACGCTCCAGCTCAGCCCGAGCAGATAGTGGGTCGCCACCGCCACCGCGCAGGCGGTGAAGATCACACAACCGATCGCCAGCAGGCCGATCGCGCGCAGATTGGCCCGGAACTCGCGCCAGCTCATCGCGACGCTCGCCGAGTAGATCAGCGGCGGCAACACCAGCAGCAGGATCAGATCCGGCGGCAGCTCGATCGCCGGCATGCCGGGAATGAACGCCAGCAGGACGCCGGCCAGCAGCCACAGGATCGCCGGCGCGACGTGGAAACGGCGCGCCAGCAGCGCAGTCCCCGCCAGCACCGCCAGCAAGATCAGGAAGATCTGGAACTTCGCTTCCACGACGCCCGCTGTTGTTGGTGGATTGACCGGCCGATCTGCATCGCCCGCCCCTCGGAACAGGTCAAGCGGTCCCACAGAGCGGACCTCAAGACCGGGACCGGCTGCACCGTCCGACAGCGTAACGATTGGATGAACGCGCTCGATGAAGCCTGAGGAGCTGCGATAACCACCGATTCACCGTCGGATGACGCAATTACCGCTGTTATACCTTTGGCAAGGTTAGCCGCGTTTGGTGGAATCATGGGATCGGTGCACTCCATCAAACTGGCCGGGAAGCCGTCTGTGCAATCGCGCGAGCGTACGCCTCTGCGGCAGGTGTCGTCGAAACTCGCGGCCGGGCTGGCGCTGTCCGCGTTCGCAACGTTCGATTCGGCGCTGGCGATGGTCGCCCCGGACGGCCGCATCCTGATGACCAATCCGGCCTTCGACCAGCTGTTCGGCGACATCTCCGCCGAGGATCTGCCGACACAGTTGCAGATCGAGTCCTGGCAGCAGGCGGAAAGCGCCGAGCGCATCGTCCCGTTTCCGAACGGCCGCAGCTTCAAGATCAAGATCATGGCGCTGCCCGAAGGCTACTTCGTCTGCGCCGGAGACATCACCGACCAGCTCGCCCAGGCCGCGCGCGATGCCCGGCTGGTGCGGACCGACCGGCTGACCGAGCTCGGCAACCAGCGCCTGCTGCGCGAACGCCTGCAGGATCTGCTCGAGAGTTCGCCCGCGGTCCGTAACGACTGCGCTCTGCTCACCGTCGACCTCGACCGCTTCAAGGCTGTGAACGACGCGCTCGGCCGCAACATCGGCGACGCCCTGCTCTGCCTGGTCTCGAAGCGGATCCGCTCCGCGGTGTCGGGCGTCGACGTCGTCACCCGGCTGTATGGCGATCAGTTCGGCATCATCCAGATCGGACGCCCGCAACCCGAAGCCGCCACCATTCTGGCCAAGCGACTCGGCGACCTGCTGAGCCGTCCGTACATGCTCGAAGGCCAGTTGATCGACGTCACCGCGCGGGTCGGCATCGCGCCGCTCGCCCAGGCCGCCACCGACGTCGACCAGGTCATGAAGAACGCCGACCTCGCGCTCAACCGCGCCCGGCAGGATCAGTCGAAGGATTACTGCGTTTTCGAATCCGGGATGGACGAGACGGTGAAGGCGCGCCGCGCGCTCGAGACCGATCTGCGCCGGGCATTGGCGCTGCGCGAATTCTCGCTGGTCTACCAGCCGCAATTCGACCTGCTGACCCGGCGCGTCACCGGATTCGAGGCGCTGCTGCGCTGGAATTCCCCGACCCGCGGAATGGTGTCGCCACTCGACTTCATTCCGCTCGCGGAAGAGACCGGCATCATCAATCCGATCGGCGAATGGGTGCTGCGCACCGCCTGCCGCGACGCCGCGAACTGGCCGGCCGACATCACCGTTGCGGTCAACATTTCCGCGGTCCAGTTCGCCCACCGCACGCTCGCCACCACGGTGCTGTCGGCGCTGTCGGACATCGACCTCGATCCGCGGCGGCTGGAGCTCGAAATCACCGAGAGCGTGATGCTCGACGCGCGCGGCACCGCGCTCGGCGTGCTGCAACGTCTGCGCAGCACCGGCGTGCGCGTCTCGCTGGACGATTTCGGCACCGGCTATTCGTCGCTGGGCTATCTGCGCAGCTTCCCGTTCGACAAGATCAAGATCGACCAGAGTTTCGTCCGCGGCACATTGGAAGACCCCGGCAACCGGGCGATCGTGCGCGCGATCGCATCGCTCGGCCAGAACCTCGGCATGGCGACCGTCGCCGAAGGCGTCGAGACCGCCGAGCACATGGAGCGCGTCGCCGCCGACGGCTGCACCCATGTCCAGGGATATCTGATCAGCCGGCCGATTCCGCCCGAACAGGTCGCCGGCTTCCTGGCCGGCAACGGCGCCCAAAAGGCCGCCTGCCGTGACGATCCCTTCCTGGTCGCCTGAATGCCGGCTAGGCCCTATCGCTGCGTCTACTGGAGCAGACAACGGATCGACGGCACGCCGGAGCAGGTCGCAACCGAGATCGAATCGATCCTGACGGCGGCCCGGCGCAACAACGCGCAGCTCGGCATCACCGGCGCGCTGGCGGTCGGTCGCGGCATCTTCGCCCAATTGCTGGAAGGGCCGCGCCAGGCCGTCGAGACCGCCTTCGAGAATATCCAGCGCGACGAGCGGCACGGCGATGTTCAGGTGCTGGCGTTCGGCCCCGCCGAGCAACGCGCCTTCCCGGGCTGGCCGATGGCCTACGTCGAACCGTCGCAGATCGGCTCTCAGCCGGCCGCCTCGACCAGCACCGCCGCTGTGGGCTCGACGCATCTCGAAGCCCGCCGCCTGCTCGACATCATCGACTCGCTGGCGGTCGAGCCGCAGCCCCGCCGCGACTGACCACAGCCCACTCAGATCGCACTGGCGGCGATGTTGACCATCAGCGCGACCAGCGCGGTGTTGAACACGAACGACACCACGCCGTGCGCGGTGGCGGTGCGCCGGATCTCGCGGTCGGTGATGCCGACATCCGACACCTGCGCGGTCATGCCGATCACGAACGAGAAGTACACGAAGTCCCAGTAATCGGGCTCGAAGTCGTCGCCGCTGCCCGGGAACGCCAGGCCGCCGACGTCGCTGCCGCGATAATATTCATGCGCGTAGTGCAACGCGAAGGTGGTGTGCACTGCGGCCCAGGACAGCGCGATCGTCACGATCGCAAGCACCAGTTCGGCCGCGCCGCGATGCCCGGCGCCGAGTTCGAAAACGATCGCCGCGATGCTGGCGAACGCGCCGGTCGCCGTCACCATCAGGATCAGGAAACGGCCGTCGTCCTGCAGCACGGCGTTGCGGCGGATGTAGTCGACGCCGCAGCGGACCATCATGGTGAAGGCGAGCACCAGATAGACGACGATCGAGACGTCCCAGCCGATCAGCGACCGCGTCACCGGCCGCAACATGGCGGGCAGCAGCAGGAACGCCACCACCCCCACCACGATCGAGATGAACAGCCGCGGCCGGGACACCACCACCCGGACCGCACGCGGCAGTCGCCTGAAGCGCAGGAGGCGGGTGTCCTCGGGCGCTTCACGATTCATGCGCGGCTCAGTTCTTCCGCTCGGCCACGAACCGGGCGGCGGCGCGCAGCACGTCGCCCTTGCTACCGAACGGCGCCAGCGCTTCGTCGGCGCGCGCCAGCAGATCGCGGACGCGCTGCTTGGCGCCGTCGATGCCGAGCTGGGTGACGAAGGTGGTCTTGCCGAGCGCAGCGTCGGCGCCCGCCGGCTTGCCGAGCGCTTCGGCATCGCCCTCGACGTCGAGCAGATCGTCGGCAATCTGGAACGCCTCGCCGAGCGCGCGGCCGTAATCGTCGAGCGCGCGATACTGCTCCGGCGAGGCCTGGCCGAGGATCGCGCCGGCGACGCAGCCGTAGCGCAACAGCGCGCCGGTCTTCATCTGCTGCAGCCGCGCAACGTCGACCGGCTCGCGATCGCCGAACCGGCCTTCGCCGGCGAGATCGAGCATCTGACCGCCGACCATGCCGCCGAGACCGGCGCAGCGCGCCAGCACACGGTTGAGATCGAGCCGCACCTGCGGATCGCGATGCACCTCGTCGCGGGTGATGATGTCGAAGGCGAAGGTCAGCAGCGCGTCCCCGGCGAGGATCGCGGTGGCGTCGTCATAGGCCTTGTGCAGCGTCGGCCGGCCGCGGCGCAGATCGCTGTTGTCCATCGCCGGCAGATCGTCGTGGATCAGCGAGTAGCAATGGATGCACTCCAGCGCCGCGCCGACCAGCAGCGCCGCGGCGCGATCGACGCCGAACACCGCCGCACTCTCCACCGCCAGGAACGGCCGCAGTCGCTTGCCGCCGCCGAGCGTCGAATAGCGGATCGCCTCCATCAGCCGGCGGGGACGGGCGATCTCGTCCGGCAGCAGATCGTCGGACAGCAGCCGTCCGAGCAGGGCTTCGGTATCCTCGGCGGTGGCGTCGAGCCGTTTGGCGAAGTCGATCGTGGAAGTGCCGGTGGCCATTCGGAAGTGCTCCAGATAAAATTCGGCGGGACCATTCATCATGGCACCGGCTTCGTCAATTCGGCGCTCGACGCGGCTGGCCATCTGGGGAGCCGAACCATGCCGGCCAAATCGATCTCCACCGCCGCGCGCCGTCCGACCTGCGCCGAGGCGGCATGAGACGGCTGATCCGCGCCGCGATCCTGACGCTGCTGGTGCTGCTGGCCGCGCCTTACGGCCTCGCGCTGCTGTACGGCGCGGGGCATCCGATCTCGACGCTGATGGTCTGGCGCTGGCTGACCGGGTCGACGGTGACGCGCGAGTGGGTCGACATCGAGCGGATCGCGCCGGCGCTACCGCGCACCGTGGTCGCCTCCGAAGACGCCAAGTTCTGCAGCCACCGCGGCATCGACTGGGATTCGGTGCGCGACGTCATCGACGATTTGCAGGACGGCGGCGAGGTCAGCCGCGGCGGCTCCACCATCACTCAGCAGGTCGCCAAGAACCTGTTCCTGTGGCCGGGTCGCAGCGTGGTCCGCAAAGCGCTGGAGTTCCCGCTGGCGCTGTGGATCGACCTGGTGCTGTCGAAGCAGCGTATCCTCGAACTGTACCTCAATATCGCCGAATGGGGCCCGGACGGGCAGTTCGGCGCCGAGGCCGGCGCCGCCTATGCGTTCGGACGTCCGGCAGCCCAGCTCACGCCGCAGGAAGCCGCGCTGATGGCGGCGATCCTGCCCAATCCGCGGATTCGCAGTGCCAGGAAGCCCGGACCGGGGGTGCGCCGCCTCGCCGCAACCTATGTGGCGCGGGCGAAATCCGCCGAATTGCAGCAGTGCTGGCGCGAAAATAGCGGCTCCTGAGGCGATTTAGGCCGCTCGGCGCTCTAGCATTGCGGCAGGGCTTCCGTTATAAGCCCGGCCTTAGCTTTACGCCTGCGCGCGAGTGCCGGGCCGTCCCGCCGTGGACGACGAGATCAATCCCGTCAAGGATCACTGATATGGCCGTTCCGAGAAGAAAAACTTCGCCCTCGCGGCGTGGCATGCGCCGGTCGGCGGACGCGCTGAAGCGCCCGACCTACGCGGAAGACAAGGATTCCGGCGAACTGCGCCGCCCGCATCATCTCGACCTCAAGACCGGGATGTACAAGGGCCGCCAGGTCATCAAGAAGAAGGACGCCTGAGCCAGGCTCAGGCGCTCGCCGGCGCGGCGTGACCGCGGTGGCGGTGACGGGCTTGCGGTGATCTGCAAGCGATACCGGTGGCGTCGCGGCATGGCGACGTCGCGACGCGGATCTGGTCCGCAGGATCGCCCCGGCGCCCGAATTCGTTCCAACTGTTGCGTTAGAGAGTAACCGCCGGACGTCCGGACGGTCGCCCGTTGATTTGTGGCCTTTCTGAACAACAGGCTTTGCCGATGTCGATTATCGGTTTCCCGCTGCTGCTGATCCCGATCGCGATCTGCAACATCGTCGTCTTCCTGATGCCGGGCGTCGGTTTCGACGCCATTCTCAGCCGCGTTCCGCTGCCCTCGGGCAGCGTGTGGACGATCGCTGCCGGCGATGTGCTGGTGGCCTTCGGCGTGCTGATGCTGCTGTTCGAGGTGATCAAGGCCGGCAAGCCGGGCGCCCGCTATGTCACCGATCATCTGCTGTCGCTGCTGGTGCTCGGCGGCACGGTCGCCGAATTCGTCCTGCTGCCGCAATTCGGCAATGCCACGATCTTCCTGCTGGCATGCCTGATGCTGGTCGACTTCCTCGCCGGTCTTGCGCTGCGCAGCCGGCGATCGCGCCAGGACCGCCGCATCGTCGCCGAGGCTGCTCAGCCGACCCAGCAGGGCCCGCTCGGCCCGCCGCTCGTCGCTGACACACCCCCCGCGTCGACCGCCGCACCGTCGGCCTCGACCGCCGCCTCCACCGCGGCCGCCTCGATCGCCGAAGCCGTGCTGCTGGATCGGCCGCAGCCGGTCAGCGCCGTGGCGTCGCCGCGGGTGCCGTCGCCGGGCCTGCAGCCGGCCCAGGACGTGGTCGGCGCTCCGTCTCCGCGCTGAACAAATCCGATTGTATCAGGAAAAACGTCGGGTCCGGCCGGCCTCATAGGCCTTGGCGGAGCGGTACGCCGCCGTCGCCTGGTCGGGCTCCGCGCGATACACATCGCGGGTCTGCGGATAGCCGCGCTCGACCGCCATCAGCTGTGCGACGAAATTCGACGACGGCCGGACCGGCTGGTCGGTGTAGCGGGTGCGCGGCTGCACGGGCATCACCGGCACCGGCATCGGCTCGATGAGCTCCGGCTCGGCCGCGTCGGACGTTCCGAAATTGCGGGGGCGCTCATCGCCTTGATCGATCCAGATGTTGGTCATCGCACTCAACCTGCACCATTTCGGGACAAATGCCGCGCTTCAACGGTAGCATCGCAAGGAGTATGCCGCCGTGCCTAGTATCGTTCCGAGGGCCCGACTCAAATAGGTTTCCAGATTGTTAACGATCTCTCCCTAGCTTGAACAAGGTGCAACGCCCTATTCTGCGGTGGAGAATCATCTGATCCCGTCCCGAAACGAGGCAGTTGTGCCGCCAGCCGAATCAGCCTCCAACGATCCGACTGCGCGGGCTGTGTCGCGCGGCCCCGACCCGGCCGCGATCCTGTCGGCGCTGGGACAGGCCACGTTCGCTTGGGAGCTCGCCACCGACGCCATCGTCTGGAGCGGCTCCGCCGCGGCGATGTTTCAGGACATTCCCGCCGAGACGCTGTCGACCGGGGCCAGCTACGCCGAGCTGCTGGAGCCGTCGCGTGCGATCCGCACCGACGCGCTGCTCAACGCCGCCGCCGCGGCCGGCGCCAACTGCGTCCCGTACCGGATCGAATACGGCGTCCGCGCCACGACCTCGGCACCGATCATCTGGATCGAGGAAAGCGGCTGCTGGTATCCGGGCCCGGATGGCCGGCCCGCACGCGTCGAAGGCATCGTCCGCGTCAACAACGAGCGCCACGCTCGCGATCAGCAACTGCTCAAGCTGTCACAGCACGATCCGCTGACCGGCGAACTCAATCGCACACATCTGATCGCATCGCTCGCCGAGGCGATCGAGGAGGCGGCGCGTTTCCGCAACAGCCTCTGCTTCATGCTGATCGGCATCGATCATCTGTCGCGGATCAACGATTCGTTCGGCTTCGACGTCGCCGACGAAGTGATCCGCACGCTCGCGCAGCGGATCCGGGCGCGGCTCCGCTCCGGCGATCAGCTCGGCCGCTTCTCCGGCAACAAATTCGGCGTGGTGCTGAAGGCCTGCACCATCGACGACGCCCACATCGCCGCGGAGCGTTTCCTCGCCGCGGTGCGCGACGACATCGTGCCGACCCGGTCGGGCCCGGTGTCGATCACCGCCTCGATCGGCGCGGTCAGCTCGCCGCGCCACGCCCGCACCGCCGAGGACGCGGTCAACCGTGCCCAGGAGGCGCTGGCCGCCGCGAAGCATCGCCGCTGCGGGGCGTTTTCGATGTGGCGGCCGAATGTCGAGCGCGACGCCCAGCGCCGCGTCAACATCCGCGTCACCGACGAGATCGTCACCGCGCTGAACGAGCGCCGCATCGTACTGGCCTACGAACCGGTGGTCGACGCCGCGATCCGCACGCCGGCGTTTCACGAATGCCTGGTCCGGATGAAGCAGGACGACGGCCAGGTGCTGCTCGCCCCAGACATCGTGCCGGTGGCCGAGCGGCTCGGGCTGATCCGGCTGGTCGATCATCGCGTGCTCGAGCTCGTCGTCGCCGAACTCGCCGCCGCGCCGCAGATCACGCTCAGCCTCAACATCTCGCCCGACACCACGATGGACGCGGATTGGTGGGCGGGGATCGAATCGCTGATGCTGGCGCATCCCGGCGTCGCCGAACGGCTGATCGTCGAGATCACCGAGACGGTGGCGATCCAGGACATCGACGAAGTCCGCGGCTTCGTCACCCGGTTGAAGAAATTCGGTTCGAAGATCGCGATCGACGATTTCGGCGCCGGCTACACCTCGTTCCGCAATCTGCGCAACCTCGGCGTCGACATTGTGAAGATCGACGGCGCGTTTGTGCAGAACATCGCGCGGTCGGCCGACGACCGCGCTTTCGTCCAGACCCTGATCGACCTGGCGCGGCGGCTCGGCATCAAGACCGTGGCGGAATGGGTGCAGGACGAGGAGTCGGCCTTGCTGCTGCGCGACTGGGGCTGCGACTATATTCAGGGCCGGCTCACCGGCCTGGCCTCGCAGCGTCGTCCGTGGGACAGGCCGGCCGCGGCGGAGCCCGCCGCGGTCCAGCGCGTCGTTCGCTGATCACTCGTCCTTTTTCGGCTGCTCCAGCGACATCCGATCCAGCCGCTCCTGCATGTCCTTCATCTGGCGCCGCAGATCGTCGATGTTGTCGGGCTCGCGCGCCGCTTCGGCGGGCGCCGCCTCGGCATCCAGCTCGTGGCTCGGCTTGCGCGGCACGAACATCGAGAAGGTCTGCTGAAACAGCTCCATGTTGCGACGGACCGTTTCCTCGAGCGGCGCGAACGGCGTCATGCTCAAGGTCGAGGTCATCTGCTTGCGGAATTTCTCCTGCTCGCGCGTCAGCGAATCGATCGACTGCTCGAGATATTTCGGCACCACCATCTGCATGCTGTCGCCGTAGAAGCGAATGAGCTGGCGCAGGAAGGTGGTCGGCAGCAGGTTCTGGCCCGCCTTGTTCTCCTGCTCGAAGATGATCTGCGCCAGCACCGAGCGGGTGATGTCGTCGCCGGTCTTGGCGTCGTAGACGAGGAAGTCTTCGCCGTCCTTCACCATCGAGGCGAGGTCTTCGAGTGTGACGTAAGTACTGGTGCCGGTGTTGTAGAGCCGCCGGTTCGCATATTTTTTGATTGTCGTTGGTTGGTCTGATTTCGCCATGGCACCCACACGCATGGAGGAAAGGAACCCACCGCTCCCGACGGCGGGGCAGAGACGCAATGCAATAAAGTAAGCACTTCCAATGCGGTTCGGCTACCGTTTTGTGCGCCAGGGTTAATCGGCGGGCATCCGCTGCCTCGAATGATGCCGGCGGCGTGACTTTATGGGCAAGAACGGCCGCGTCCCGGATTGACACGCCGGGGCGGCGTTCTCAGGATGGAGCCGACGCTGGCCGACCCAACCGGCCCCCACCGTCCAACCAATTCGTTCAAACAACCCGAGCCCCAGGAGATGTCCATGTCGGACGATGTCGTCATCGTCAGCGCTGCACGCACCGCTGTCGGAAGTTTCAACGGCGCCTTCGCCAATACGCCCGCACACGAATTGGGCGCCGTCGCCATCAAGGCGGCGCTGGAGCGCGCCGGCATCGAGCCCGCACGCGTCTCCGAAGTGATCATGGGGCAGATCCTCACCGCCGCGCAGGGCCAGAACCCGGCCCGTCAGGCGTCGATCGCCGCCGGCATTCCGGTCGAAAGCCCGGCCTGGGGCGTCAATCAATTGTGCGGAAGCGGCCTGCGCACCGTCGCGCTCGGCTATCAGGCGCTGCTCAACGGTGATTCCGACATCGTCGTCGCCGGCGGCCAGGAATCGATGAGCATGGCGCCGCATGCCCAGTATCTGCGCGGTGGCGTGAAGATGGGCGCTGTCGAATTCGTCGACACCATGATCAAGGACGGTCTGTGGGACGCCTTCAACGGCTACCACATGGGCAACACCGCGGAGAACGTCGCCAAGCAGTACCAGATCACCCGCCAGCAACAGGACGAGTTCGCGGTCTCGTCGCAGCAGAAGGCGGAAGCCGCACAGAAGGCCGGCAAGTTCAAGGACGAGATCGTGCCGTTCACGATCAAGACCCGCAAGGGCGACATCGTCGTCGACACCGACGAGTATCCGCGCCACGGCGCCACCATCGACGCGATGACCAAGCTGAAGCCGGCGTTCGAGAAGGACGGCACCGTCACTGCGGCGAATGCCTCGGGCATCAATGACGGCGCCGCCGCCGTGGTGCTGATGAAGGCGAGCCAGGCCGCCAAGGAAGGCAAGACGCCGCTCGCGCGGATCGTGTCGTGGGCGCATGCCGGCGTCGACCCGAAGATCATGGGCACCGGTCCGATTCCCGCGTCGCGTGCGGCGCTGAAGAAGGCCGGCTGGACCATCAACGATCTGGATCTGATCGAAGCCAACGAGGCGTTCGCGGCGCAGGCCTGCGCGGTGAACAAGGATCTCGGCTGGGACGTTTCCAAAGTGAACGTCAATGGCGGCGCGATCGCGATCGGTCATCCGGTCGGCGCTTCCGGCGCGCGCGTGCTGGTGACGCTGCTGCACGAAATGCAGAAGCGCGACGCCAAGAAGGGACTCGCGACGCTGTGCATCGGCGGCGGCATGGGCATCGCGATGTGCCTCGCGCGCGACTGACGCGACAAGGGCAGCGCGACTCGGCACGATCTTTGCGGAGTTGCGCTGCACCAACGAATGTTCAAACGCCCGGCAGATTGCCGGGCGTTTTTGCTTGATGTTCGATCGGCGTGCGGATTTTATTCGAGACGACACAATCGAATTCTAGAAAAGAAAGCATTGCGGGAGGAGCTTTGAAATGGCGCGTGTGGCGTTGGTAACTGGGGGGACGCGCGGAATCGGTGCGGCGATCAGCAAGGCGTTGAAGGCCGCAGGCTATGCGGTCGCGGCGTCCTATGCGGGCAATGATTCGGCGGCGGAGAAGTTCAAGAGCGAGACGGGTATCCCGGTATACAAGTGGGACGTGAGTTCGTTCGACGCCTGCGCGGCGGGCGTGAAACAGGTCGAGGCCGATCTCGGGCCGGTCGACATTCTCGTCAACAATGCCGGCATCACCCGCGACGGCGCGTTCCATAAGATGACGCTCGAACAGTGGAACGCGGTGATCAACACCAATCTCGGCTCGCTGTTCAACATGACGCGGCAGGTGATCGAGGGCATGCGCGCACGCAAGTTCGGCCGCATCGTCAACATCTCGTCGATCAACGGCCAGAAGGGCCAGTTCGGACAGGTGAATTATTCCGCCGCGAAGGCCGGCGACATCGGCTTCACCAAGGCGCTGGCGCTGGAGAACGCGCGCGGCGGCATCACGGTGAATGCGATCTGCCCCGGCTACATCAACACCGAGATGGTGCAGGCGGTGCCGAAGGACGTGCTGGAGAAAGCGATCCTGCCGCTGATCCCGTGCAACCGGCTCGGCGAGGCCGAGGAGATCGCGCGTGCCGTGGTGTTCCTCGCCGGCGACGATTCCGGTTTCATCACCGGCTCGACACTGTCGATCAACGGCGGCCAGTTGATGACCTGACCGCGATCCGGCCCGGCAGAGTTCGGCTCTGCGGAGTCGGCTTGGCGCGGCGCATCGTTCACGTTAACAACCGCAGACGATGACGCCGCGCACCGCCACTCTGATCGGACTGTCCGCGATCCTGATGTGGTCGCTGCTCGCGGTGCTGACGGTGGCCACCGGGACGATCCCGCCGTTTCAACTCGCCGCGATGACGTTCGCGATCGGCGCGCTGGCTGCCGCGACCGGCTGGATCGTGCGGCCGGGCGCGATCGCGGCCCTGAGGCAGCCGCCGCTGGTGTGGGCGGTCGGCGTCGGCGGGCTGTTCGGCTATCACGCCCTGTATTTCCTCGCGCTGCGGCTGGCGCCGCCGGCCGAGGCGGGACTGCTGAACTATCTGTGGCCGCTGTTGATCGTGCTGTTCTCGTCGCTGCTGCCCGGTGAGCGCCTGAGGCCGCATCACATCGCCGGCGCGCTGCTCGGTCTCGCCGGCACGGCGCTGTTGTTCACCGGCAATGGCGCCGCGCTCGAGCCCTCGACCTGGCCGGGACTCGCGGCGGCGTTCGTCGCCGCCTTCGTGTGGGCGACCTATTCGGTGCTGTCACGACGGCTGAAGGCGGTGCCGACCGATGCGGTCGCCGGCTTCTGCTTCGTCACCGCGCTGCTCGCGGCTCTGGTCCACGGCCTGATTGAATCGACGGTGTGGCCGCAAGGCCTGACGCCATGGCTGTCGATCATCGCGCTGGGCATCGGCCCGGTCGGCGCCGCGTTCTATACCTGGGATATCGGCATGAAGCGCGGCGACATCCGCGTGCTGGGAGCGGCATCCTACGCGACGCCGTTGCTGTCGACTGGCTTCCTGATCCTGGCCGACTACGCGCAGCCGACCGCCAATCTCGCATTGGCGGCGCTGCTGATCGCCGGCGGCGGGCTGCTGGCGGCGAAGGACATGCTGCACCGGAGTTAGTTAGTTATTGTTCGAGCACCATCTGCCCGTTGGCATATTCGAACCGCTTCAGCTTCGACAGAAACGACAAGCCGAGCAGATTCTCCGACAGCGCCTCGTCGGGCAGCACCATGGCGTCGATGTCGCGCACCACCAGCCCGCCTACGTCCAGCATCGCGATCCGCGTCGGCGCCGCCTTCACCGTGCCGTTGGCGGTGGAGACCTTGGCGGTGTACTCCGTCGGCCGCGGCCGCAGACCGAAGCGCGCCGCCGAGGTCTGGTTGAGCGCCACCACCGAGGCGCCGGTGTCGACCATGAAGGCGAGGCGCTGGCCGTCGATCCGCCCGTCGGTCTGGAAATGCCCGCGCGCGTCGCGCGAAATCGCGATGCTGCGCAGTCCGGCGTTCGACGCCATGCCGACGGTCGCCCTGCTGGCGATGCTGGCCTGAGCCGGCGCCGGCATCAGCCGGTCGGCGAGTTGGGCCATCACCGAACCGAGAGCGACCAGCACGGCCGCGAAGATCATGATGTTACGCATGACTCATACCCACAACGACGAGAACCGCGCGATTGGACCACGCACGTGCGGCGGCCGCGACCGAGGCGGCGCACGCGCCCGGCTATTTTGCCCAAAAGGGTGAGCGAAGACTTAAACTGCGGTGCGGAACTTCGCGCGCCGGGCGGTCAGGTGCCCCTCGGCTTGGCCCGCCGGGTCGGCGGCGCGCTCGCGGGGTCCTCCGGCCAGGGATGGCGCGGGTAGCGGCCGCGCAGGTCGGCGCGGACCCCGGCATAGGAGCCGCGCCAGAATCCGGGCAGATCGCGCGTCAGCTGGACCGGGCGATGCGCGGGCGACAGCAACTCCAGCACCAGCGGCACCGCGCCGCCGGCGACCGACGGGTGGGTGGTCAGCCCGAACAGTTCCTGCAATCTGACAGCAATCGTCGGCCCCTGCTCGGCCTCGTAGTCGATCGGCAGATGGCTGCCGGTCGGCGCCTCGAAATGCGTCGGTGCCTCGCGGTCGAGCCGCGCGCGCAGCTCCCACGGCAGCAGGTTCATCAGCGCATCGGACAGATCGGAAGCCGAGACGTCCTTGAGTCCGGCTTTGTCGAACAGCGCCGGCACCAGCCAGGCCTCGCGCTGCGCGGCGAGACCGTCGTCCGACAGGTCCGGCCATGGTTCGCCCTCGGCCTTGCGCAGAAACATCACCCGGCCGCGCCATTGCTGAAGCTGTTTCGACCACGGCAGCCGGTCGAGCCCGGCGGCGATCAGCCCATCGGCCAGCACGCGGGCAGTGTGCTCCGACGTCGTCAGCGCCAGCGGCGCTTCGGAGAACGTGATGGCATGCAGCGCACGGCGGCGGCGCGCCCGCAGCGCCAGCGCGGCGCGATCGAACGTCACCTCGTCGGCGTCGGTGATCTGATCGCCGAACTGCCGCTCGATCTCTGCCAGCGTGATCGGCGCCGCCAGCAGAATGCGCCCCTGCGCCGCGGTGCCGGTGATTTCGCCGACCGCCAGATACGCCGCCCGCGCCAGCGCCGACGTTTGCTCGATCATCGCGCCCCGGCCATTGGCCAGCACGAACGAGCCGTTTCCGCGATTCTTGGCGACGCGATCGGGAAAGGCGAAGGCGAGCAGGACGCCGGAGCTGAGCTGCTCGACGGCTGTCTCTCTTTGCGAGCCGCCACCTCGCCCCGAACCGCGGCGCTGCTCCCCTCCCCCTTGCGGGGAGGGAGCCTGCCCCGGACTTGATCCGGGGTCGGGGGTAGGGGTCCCCAAGCGAGGCCCCGCCTGTGGCCACCCCCCACCCCGACCCTCCCCCGCAAGGGGGGAGGGAGAAGAGGGCGCCGCGTTTTGCGGCGAAGCGGGTGAAGTAGCGCCGCGATTGTCCGCCTGCCTCGCCCATCTCTCCGCCATCTGCCGCGCGCTCATCGCGCGTTGCGAGCGGTCGCGGCGGAAGTTGTCGCGGCGGGCGTCGAGGTCGGCGCTGTCGCCGCCGAGGCCGCGCTCGGTCAGGATCGCGGCGATTTCGGCGGCCTCCTCGGCGTGGTCCCAGCGCGCCGCATCGACGATCATCCGCGCCAGCCGCGGCGGCAGCGCCATCGCCCGCAGCGCGCGGCCTTCGTCGGTGATACGGCCGTCGCCGTCGAGCGCGCCGAGGTCGCGCAGCAGCTCGCGCGCTTCTTTCAGCGCCGGCCCCGGCGGCGGATCGAGAAACGCCAGCGTCGCCGGATCGGCGACGCCCCATTGCGCCAGATCGAGCAGCAGCGACGACAGATCGGCGCTCAGGATCTCCGGCTGCGTATAGGCCGGCAGCGACGCGGTCTGCGGTTCGTCCCACAGCCGGTAGCACACGCCCGGCTCGATACGGCCGGCACGGCCGCGGCGCTGATCCACCGCCGCGCGCGAGGCGCGCACCGTTTCCAGCCGCGTCAGCCCCAGATCAGGCTCGTAGCGCGGCACCCGCGACAGCCCGCAATCGACCACAATGCGCACGCCTTCGATCGTCAGCGAGGTTTCGGCGATCGAGGTCGCCAGCACCACTTTGCGCTGCCCCTTCGGCGCCGGCTGAATGGCGCGGTCCTGCACCGCCGCGTCGAGCGCGCCGAACAGCGGCACGATCTCCACCGCCGGGTCCTGGACACGCTCGCGCAGCATCGTCTCGGTGCGGCGGATCTCGGCGGCGCCGGGCAGGAACGCCAGCACCGACCCGGCATCGCTGCGCAGCGCCGACGCGATCGCCTCGGCCATCTGCCGCTCCATCGGCGCGTCGCTGCGGCGGCCGAGATAGCGGGTCTCGACCGGGAAGGCTCGGCCGAGGCTTTCGACCACCAGCGCGTCGCCGAGCAACTTCGCGACCCGCGCGCCGTCGATCGTCGCCGACATCACCAGGATGCGCAGATCTTCGCGCAGCCCCTGCTGGGCGTCGCGCGCCAGCGCCAGCCCCAGATCGGCGTCGAGCGAGCGCTCGTGAAATTCGTCGAACAGCACCGCGCCGACACCGGTCAGTTCCGGATCGTCGAGGATCTGCCGGGTGAAGATGCCTTCGGTGACGACCTCGATCCGCGTCGACCGCGAAACTTTGGAGCCGAACCGGACCCGGTAGCCGACGGTCTCGCCGGCGCGTTCGCCGAGCGTCTTCGCCATCCGCTCGGCGGAGGCGCGGGCGGCGATGCGGCGCGGCTCCAACACGATGATCTTCTGATCCTTCAGCCACGGCGCATCGAGCAGCGCCAGCGGCACCCGCGTGGTCTTGCCGGCGCCGGGCGGCGCCACCAGCGCGGCGGTGCTGGTCGCCGTCAGCGCCGAAGCGAGATCGCCGAGCGCGTCGTCGATCGGAAGGGGCGTGTCGAAGGAACGGGGCAAGGGCAGCTCGAAGGATGAAGCGCGCCGCGATGGTTAACAGACTCTGACAGTCGCAGCAAAACGACGCAGCGGCCGGATCGCGGCGGAAGCGGCATATTCATTGATTGCTGAAAGAATACTGCAACCGATCCGCGCGATGATCCAGGCGGGCCGCATCAGACAGGAACAATGATGACCGCAAACGGCACAGATGTCCCGACCCGGATGCACGGCGACCGGGTCGATTGGGTGGACTACGCCAAGGGCATCTGCATCATCATGGTGGTGATGATGCATTCGGTGCTCGGCGTCGAGGCCGCCGCCGGCCACACCAGTTTCATGCACTACGTGGTCGAGTTCGCCAAGCCGTTCCGGATGCCCGACTTCTTCCTGATCTCCGGGCTGTTTCTCGCCGTGGTGATCGATCGCGACTGGCGCACCTATCTGGACCGCAAGGTGGTGCACTTCGCTTACTT
This sequence comes from Rhodopseudomonas palustris, assembly GCA_016215605.1. Lineage (GTDB taxonomy): Bacteria > Pseudomonadota > Alphaproteobacteria > Rhizobiales > Xanthobacteraceae > Rhodopseudomonas > Rhodopseudomonas palustris_L. Next base: position 1,000 of record JACRJB010000040.1, on the reverse strand, counting down.
CTACATTCTGTGGGTGACGATCCAGTTCGCCTTCAAGGCGCCCTCCTTCGCCGCCGAGCTAGGCTGGGCCGGCGTCGTCAAATTGTACGCGTTGTCGTTCATCGATCCGTTCGGCACGCTGTGGTTCATCTATCTGCTGCCGATCTTCTTCGTCGTCACCAAGCTGACGCGCCGCGCGCCGCCGCTGCTGATCCTGGGCGTGGCCGCGCTGCCGGAGTCGCTGCATCTGCAGACCGGCTGGATGGTGCCCGACGAATTCTGCGCGCGGTTCTTCTATTTCTATGCCGGCTATCTGTTCGCCCGCCACGTCTTCGCGTTCTCCGACGCGGCGCGGGCGCGGCCGGCGCTGGCGCTGATCGGCCTCGCGCTGTGGGCCGCGATCAACGCCGCGCTGGTGCATGCCGGAGTCAGCGAAGCGCCGCTGCTGTCGTTGCTGCTCGGCCTCGCCGGCGCCTGTGCGATCATCGCCACCGGCACGCTGCTGGCGGAGAAGCGCTGGCTCGACGGCCTGCGATTCTGCGGCGAGCATTCGATCGTGATCTATCTGGCGTTCTTCCTGCCGATGGCGATCAGCCGCTCGCTGCTGCTGAAGTTCGCGCCGTTCCTCGACCTCGGCGTGATCGCGCTCCTGGTCAACATCGCCGGCGTGGTCGGCGCGCTGATCATCTGGCGACTGGCGATGCTCGGCGGCGCCACCTTCCTGTTCGAACGCCCCGATGCGTTCTGGATCGCGCCGCGGAAGAAGGCCGCGCGGCTGCAGCCGGCGGAGTAGCGCCACACAGCCGCGACAACAGGCACATCCTCATCCTGAGGAGCCGCGCGCAGCGCGGCGTCTCGAAGGATGGGCCGCAGGTCCCTACTAATTGTACTGAGTCACAAGGTCGCGGGCCTGTGAGGCGGGACTCAAGTATCTATTGAGATTCAGATTTTGGCAGATGGAGGCGCCAAATGAGTCTCGATTTCGACGGCGGCAGTGAAGTACGGTTTGCGAGGTATGTGG
>JACRJB010000039.1 GCA_016215605.1 Rhodopseudomonas palustris | reverse complement strand
CCCGCGCCTCAACATCCACATAGCTGAACAGAGAGCCCGTCCGTTCGTCGCTGCCCCGCATCGTCCGTCCCCAATGCATCCGCATCGAAGGGAATCATGATGCAGGCCGCGCCGCCAGCGACTTCTTCAACAGCCTGCTAGGGCGACGGCAGCAGGCTCGTGGTCCGGCCGCTCAGCCGATAGGCCAGCAGCCCCGCCCATTCGTGCGCGGCGACATCGGTGCGCGCAAGGCCGCTGCTGAGCCGGTCGAACGGCAGCGTCGCATCGCCCCAGCCGCGCGTCCGCCAATCCACCGGATAGGCCGTCACGTCGAAGCCGGCGGCGCGGAACGCGGTGATCGAGCGCGGCATGTGAAACGCCGAGGTCACCAGCAGCCACACTTCGCCGGGCTTCGGCGACACCAGCTCGCGGGTGAAGCTGGCGTTCTCCGCCGTCGTGCGCGACCGGCTCTCCACCACGAAGCGATCCGGCGCGACGCCGAAGCGCGCGAACAGAGCGGCCGCGATCGGCGCCTCCGCGATCGAATTCTGAACGAGATTGCCGCTGCCGCCGCTGTAGACGATCCGCGCCCGCGGATAGTCCCGGGCCAGTTCCAGCGCGGCGACGACGCGCTCCGCCGAGGAATCGATCTCCAGCGCGTTGCGCGCGACGCTGACCTCGGAGTCGATCGCGCCGCCGAGCACGATGATGCCGTCCGGCGCCCGCCCCTCGAACCGCCACGGCGGAAACCGCTCCGACAGGCTCAGCAGCAGCACGCTGCCGAGCGGCGAATAGCCGACGATCAGCAGCAGCACGACGCCGACGCCGAGCACCCGCCCCCCGGCCCGCCGCCACCGCGTCAGCAGCAGCACCGCCCCCAATGCGCAGATCACCGCGATGGTGTTGGACGGATGGATGAAGAAACCGAGGATTTTGGAGAGCACGAAGAACATCGATCACCCGCGCGGCCAACGAACTGCTCTGCGAGGTGCGTGATTTCGGCGGCCGGGTCAATCGGCCGCGATGTCGCTCAGTCCCATTCCGGCTCGGTCACCGAATGCACCAGACGGCCTTCGGGGTTGCCCAGTGCGAAGATCTCGCGCATCTCGGCGTCGCTGAGCGTGAAGTCGAACACGTCGATGTTCTGCGACAGCCGCTCGATCCGCGAGGTGCGCGGGATCGACGGGACGTTTTGCTGCACCAGCCAGCGCAGACAGACCTGCGAGGGCGACTTGCCGTGCGCCGCGCCGATCCGCGTCAGCACCTCGCTCTGCCGCGCGGTGCCCTTGGCGATCGGACTGTAGGCGACCAGCGCGATGCCGAGTTCGGCGCAGGCCGCCAGCAAATTGCTCTGGCCGAGAAACGGGTGGTACTCGACCTGGTTGCACGCCAGTGGCTCGGGACAGAGCGCGACCGCCTGCTTCAGCAGCGCCACGGTGAAGTTCGACACGCCGATGTGGCGCGTCATGCCGAGCTCCCTGGCGTGGGCCAGCGCGCCGAGCGTCTCGTTCAGCGGCACATGCGCGTTCGGCCAGTGCAGCAGCAGCAGATCGACTTCCGACAGCCGCAGCTTGAACAGGCTTTCCTTGGCCGAGCGGATCAGATCGTTGGGCGCGAAATGCGTGGTCCAGACCTTGGTGGCGATGAACATCTCGCTACGCCGGACGTGCGAATTGCGGATGCCCTCGCCGATGTCGCGCTCGTTGTTGTAGATCTGCGCGGTGTCGATGTGGCGATAGCCGAGCCGCAGCGCCTGCTCGACGATCCGGGCGCAGGCGTGACCGCTCAGCTCCCAGGTGCCGAGACCGATGGCGGGTATCTTCGCGCCGTGAGCTTCAACGAACTGCATCTCAGTCGCCTCGCAGTCGGCAACGCGCGCCTTGGTGGTGCAGTATGTCTCCGAACCGGGACGCTGCCAATCTCCGCAATTACGAGGTCGTCTCCAGCGGCGGCGCCAGCGCGGCGAACACCGTTTCCGGCGCATGCGCGATCACCGAGAGCAGCGCCCGCGCCGGGCCGCGCGGGGCCCGCTTGCCCTGCTCCCAGTTGCGGATGGTCTCGACCGGAACGCCGAGCCTTGCGGCGAATTCGGTCTGCGTCAGCCGGGCGCGCCGGCGCAGTTCGCGTACCGCCGGCAGGGCCGACAGCTGCGGCGCGGGATGCTCCGGCGCCAGCGGGAACTCCCGTCCGTCGCGCAGTTCGACGATCCGTCCGTCCGCCTTCAGGCGCAGCCGCTGCAACTGATTTGCCATCGGACGATGCTCCGCCAGCTATGTTAACAGCCGGTGAAAGAAACGCGTACTACTTGAGCCCGAACCACAGCGTGGCGATGCCGAGAAAGGCGAAGAAGCCGACCACGTCGGTGACCGTGGTGACGAATGTCCCCGACGCCACCGCCGGATCGGCCTTGACCCGGTCGAGCGCGATCGGGATCAGAATGCCGCCGAGCGCGCCGGCCACCAGATTGGTGATCATCGCCAGCCCGATCACCACGCCGAGCCCCGGCACCCGGAACCAGGCATAGGCCGCCAGCCCGGTGATCACCGCGAAGCCGATGCCGTTGACGAGCCCGACCAGCAGCTCGCGCATCACCACGCGGTAGGCGTTGCTGGAGCCGAGTTCGCGGGTCGCCAGCGCCCGCACCGCCACCGTCATGGTCTGGGTCGCGGCGTTGCCGCCCTGGCTGGCGACGATCGGCGCCAGCACCGCCAGCGCCACCATCTGCTGCAGCTGGCCCTCGAACAGCCCGAGCACCGACGACGCCAGAAACGCGGTCGCGAGATTGACCAGCAGCCAGTTGAAACGGCCACGGGCGATGGTCCAGACCCGGTCGGACAATTCTTCGTCGCTGGTGACGCCGCCGAGCGCCTTGAGGTCTTCGTCGGCCTCCTCCTCGATGACGTCGACGACGTCGTCGATGGTGATCACGCCGACCAGACGGTCGTCGATGTCGACCACCGGCGCCGCGACCAGATTGTACTTGCCGAACAGCCGCGCCACCTCTTCCTGATCGTCGAGCACCGAGACCTTGCGACGCTCCTCGTCGATCAGATCGGCCAGCGGCACGTCGCGATGCGAGCGCAGCAGCGCGTCGAGCGCGATCGCGCCCTGCCAGCGGTTGACGCCGTCGACGACGTAGATCTCGTAGAACCGGTCCGGCAGATCCGGCGTCTCGCGCATGAAGTCGATCGCCTGCCCGACGTTCCAGTCGCGCGGCACCACGATGAACTCGGTCTGCATCCGCCGGCCGGCGGAGTTTTCCGGATAGTCGAGGCTGCGCTCCAGCGCGTCGCGCTCGGATTGCGGCAGCTTTTCGAGGATCTCTTCCTGATCCTCCTCGTCGAGCACCTGCAGCAGTTCGACGGCGTCGTCGGAGTCGAGTTCGCGGACGCCTTCGGCGACGGTCTCGGGCTCCAGTTCCTCGAGGATCTCTTCGCGGACGGTCTCGTCGACCTCGTTCAGCGCCGAGAAGTGGAAGTCGGCGCCGGTCAGTTCCACCAGCCGGACGCGCTCGTCGGAATTCAGCGCCTCGATCAGGTCGCCGACATCGGCCTCGTGCAGGTCGGAGACGATCTCGCGCAGGAACGGCGCGTTCTCCTCGGCGATCGCCCGGGAGATGGCCGCGACGAAATCGGCCCTGATTTCGCCGTCCTCGTCGCGCATCGAGAGGTGGTCGAGCACGGTCGGGTCGGCTCGCACGACCGTTTCGCTATCGTCGGCCATGGCGCACCCCGCGGGTTTTATCGGTTGCAGAATTCGTGCGCCGTCGGGCAAGATGCGCCGTCGATCGGCGGATCGAATGGATGTGGCAATACTCAATCGGTGATGCGCGGCGCAATGAATTTCGTGACACCCGAGATTGATAGATCAGCCAAAAGGGGTGTCATGACGGTGGTGAAGGCAGCGGCCGCGATCCTGGCTCTCGGCGTCCTCGGCTCGGCGGCGCAGGCCGCCGATTGTGCCCGCCCCGGCGCGCTCGGCACCGCCCGAACCCTGGAGATCGACGCGGCGAAATATCCGCGCATCGGGACCAAGAGCTTCCCGCAGACGCTGCCGCTGAACGATCGCGAAGTGGTGCTGACCTTCGACGACGGGCCGGCGGCGACCACGCCGAAGGTCCTGAAGGCGCTCGCCGACGAATGCGTCAAGGCGACGTTCTTCCTGGTCGGCAAGCCGGCCGCCGAAATGCCCGGCATGGTGCAGAAGATCGCCGCGGCGGGTCACACCATCGGCCACCACACCTGGTCGCATCAGCACCTGTCGAGCCTCAGCCACGCCGACGCGATGACCGAGATCGACCGCGGCATCGCCGCCGACGAGGCCATTCTCCGCCGCAACGGCATCCCGGTGTCGACGACCAAGTTCTTCCGGTTTCCGTATTTCGAATCGACCCCGGCCCTGCTCGACGCGCTGGACGCGCGCGGCATCGTCGTCTGGGGCGCCGACCTGTGGGCCAGCGACTGGAACGTGATGACCCCCGAGGTGCAGTTGAAGCTGATCACCGATCGGCTCCAGGCCGCCGGCAAGGGCATCATCCTGTTTCACGACCCCCGCGCGCAAACCGCTGAAATGATGCCGGCTTTCCTGCGCTGGCTGCACGACAATCAGTATCGCGTCGTGCATGTCGTGCCGCCGCCGGACGAGCAGCCGGCGGTCGCCGGCGGATCGCACGCGACCCGCTGATTCCGCACTGGCGCCATTCCGAAAACCGTGGTCATTGCCACAGTTAAGCTGCCGTTCAGGCCGCTGATTTAGGGTGCAAAGCGTCTGAGCGACGGTCCGAGGTGCGTGGTCTGTGATGGCAAGTGAACGGTTTCGACGACGGGCCCGAAGCTGGTCCCTGCTTGGCATCGCCTGTGTGACTGCAGCGCTCGCCTTCCCCGCCAGTTCCCGGGCCGCCGACTGCCCGGGCAATCCGAATGCGCTCGGCACCTCCCGGACGCTGGTTGTGGACCCGCGCGAACACCCGCGGATCGGCACGATGCAATATGCCGAGACGCTGCCGCTGCAGGACCACGAGGTGGTGCTGACCTTCGACGACGGCCCGCTGCCGCGTCACAGCAACGCCGTGCTCGACATTCTCGCCAAGGAATGCGTCAAGGCGACGTTCTTCGTGGTCGGCCGGATGGCGCGATCGTTTCCGGAAGGCGTGCGCCGGATGCGCGACGCCGGCCACACCATCGGCACCCACAGCCAGAACCATCCGCTCAGCTTCAACCGCATGACGGTCGAGCAGGCCAAGCAGGAAGTCGACGAAGGCATCGATTCGGTCGCCGCCGCGCTCGGCAGCCGCGCGGCGGTGGCGCCGTTCTTCCGCATTCCCGGCCTGCTGCGCGCCGAAGCGGTCGAGGGTTATCTCGGATCGCAGGGCATCCAGACCTGGAGCGCCGATTTCCCCGCCGACGACTGGCGGCACATCTCGCCGGCGGCGGTGTTCGGCCTGGCGATGAGCCGGCTGCAGGCCAAGGGCCGCGGCGTGCTGCTGCTGCACGACATCCAGCCACGCACGGTGGCGGCGCTGCCGCAGATCCTGCACGAGCTGAAGGCCCGCGGCTTCCGCATCGTCCATGTGGTGCCGGCGACGCCGGACCGGCCGAAGACCCCGACCGAGCCGGCGCAGTGGCATCTGCACCCGGTCACCGAACAGGTCGCGATCTCGCATTGGCCGAAGGTGCCGAGCTTCAGCTTCGCCAGCGCCGAGATGCTGCCCGGACCGTCGATCGCCGATCTCAGCCTCGACATCGGCCGCGTGCCCGAGCCGTTCGATGGCCTGCACCATCTGGCGCGCGGCCAGGTGCCGCTGCCGAAGCCGGCGCCGTGGCCGCGCCAGCAGCCGGCCGGGACCTCGGCCAATCCGATCGCCTTCCCGGTCCCGGCAGAAGCCGTGTTCAGCATCCCGGAAAAGACCCAGCCGGAAATCCGCGCGATGATCCGCGTCCCGGTGCAGCGCGCCGCGCGCGCGATCGGCACCGCCACCACCCTCGCCGGCGAGCTGACGCCGTCGATCGCCGCCGGCGCTCCGGTGCGGCAGATCTCCGGCAGCGTCGCGATCGCCCCCGCCGGCCTGCAGCGCGGCCCGATCGGCGTCACCGCCCGGCCGCGGCCGCTGAATCACTGAGGCGTCGGCGGCAACGCCGATCGCCGACCTGCCGCGGCGCCCCCACGCGGCGCCTCACACCGGTCGATCGTCCCGCTGCGTCGTCCCGATGTAGGCCTGGTACAGCCGCGCCTCGGTCGCCGCGTCGAGCGCCTGATCCAGCAACGGCAGCAGCGCCATTTCCTCTTTCTGGACGTGGACCACCATCCGCTGCACCATCTCGGCGCCGGCCCGGCTGAATTCCTTCCATCCGGCCGCGTCGAAACCGTTGGCCGCGGCGTCTCGTGCCAGCCGGGCGAGCCGGTCGCCGAGCGGGCGCATGAAGCCGTGCTCCTCGGTGAGATGATCGCCGATCAGCTGGTCGCCGACCGTTTCGAACAGCGTGAACAGCTCCGTTTCCTCGAAGTCGAAATGGCGCAGCGTGTCGGCCTCGATCGCCGATGCGAGGTCGTGCAGCAGCTGTGCGCTCGCCGGGTCGGTGGTGCTGATCGGCTGCCGCCGCGTGATCGCGCCCTCCAGCCGCTCCATCAGCGCGATCGTCGCGCAATGCTCGTCGTGAAGGGTCCGGCTGATGCGATTGGCGAACATGGGCGCTCCTTGCTGGGTCAGCCACGGGTCCGGCCCGCAGCGAGTGATTGGACGATGGTGAGGATCGAGGCGGCGAAAGCGAGCGCGCCGGCGAGCCCGATCAGAGCGGCGAGCGCCGCCAGCGGCGCGCTGTCGAGGACGATCGCCGCGGCCAGCAGGATCAGCGCGCCGAGATGACAGCCGGCGTGAATCCGCAGCGGCGTCTCGCTGCCGAATTCGGTCAGCAGCGGCGGCCCGCCGCTCGCCCGGCTGACATGCATCGACGCCAGGAACGGGGCGATCCGCTGCAGAATGCCGAACAGGAACGTCATCAGCCAGCCGCCGAGCGCGACCAACCCGAAAAGTGTCGGTCCGCCGGCGCCGGCCCAGCCCTGCGCCACCGCAACGCCGAGCAGCGGCGTCAGCGCCAGCGAGGCCCATGCGGCGCGGACCAGCACGAACGACAGGCCGAGCCGCTTGCGCATCCCGGTCGCGAGTGCGACCTGCATCAGCCGCAGATGCACCGCCACGGCGACCGCGCCGACGCCGCACGCCGCGATCAGCAGCGATCGATGGCCGAGCCCGGCGCCGGCGACACCGAGGACGACGCTCGCCGCGGCGGCGGCGAAACCGACATCGGCGATGCGCCGGTTCGGCGCGTTCGACAGCGCGAACATCGGAATCAGCACGTGGCTGAAACCGAGCGCCAGCATCCCCATGAAGCCGAATCCGCCGAGGATCATGTGGGCGAGCGCCGCGCCCGATCGATCGGCGAGCAGACCGCCACCGTCGGCATCGACCGACAGCGCCACGCCCAGCGCAACTAACACCAGCAGCGACGCCATCGCCGCCCAGCCATAGGCGCGCACCACCGGCATGCTGTTCGCCCGCCGCAGATTGTCGGCCAGCAGCAGCGCGAACGGCAGCAGTCCCAGCGTCGAAGCCACCGCGCCGCCGATCATCAGCCGGGCGTCGGCGATCAGCATCCCGCCGATCAGCGCGACGGCGCCCGGCAGCAGCAGCCAGAACGCCAGCTGGATCGGCCACACCGCGGCGAGCGGCCGGGTCGTCGCCACCGGCAGCAATTGCACCGCGGCACCGATCGCCGTCATCGTCAGCACCCCGAGCGTCAGCAGATGCACGGCCGCCAGCGCCGGCCCGGCGCCGCCGCGAAACCGAGGGAAATCGGCGGCCGCGACCAGCAGCACCAGCCACAGCAGGACGTGAAACACCGCCGCCGCGACGAAGAACCGGAACGGCACCGACGCCGGCAACAGCCGGCTCCTGGCCGAGCCGAGGAAGGCGCCGGCCGCGGTCATGGCGTCCCTCGGACGATCTCGAGCACGACGTGGTCATCGCCCGCCGCCGAATCGCCGGCGCTCGCAACCAGCCGGGAGCGCCAGCCGCGCGCGTCGAGCTCCGGATACAGCAGCAGAGGCTCCTGACCGAGATGCGCGAACATCCGTTCACGCACGCTGCCACCGTCGATCAGGCGCAGCAGCGTGACCAGCGGCTCGGGACAGGGCAGACCGCGGACATCGACATGCAGCCCCTCCCCGGTCTGCCACGACCGAACGCTGGCGGGAATGTCTGAGCGGCTGGTCATGCGGGTCGCACTCCGAAAGCTGCCCGACGATACGCGGCCGTGCGAGCGCCAGCTTGTTCTGCGACAAGCTGCTGGTCGAAAGTCGGCGGCGGCGCAGCTGCGGACGGCCATGGCTGCGACGGGCCAGCATCGGCTGATATCAGCGGTTCAAGAGAACATGCCGTGCGCACCGCCGACCGCGCCGAGGATGGTGATCAGCGCGATCGCGCTCAGCACCCGATGCCCGCGCAGCGCGACACGAAACGCGCGGTCGGGATCGCGCCGCGCGCGGTCCGCGAACCAGGCGTGCAGAAACAGCGGCTCGGCGACGAACAGCATCACGATGAACAGCGCCCACAGGCCGATCATCGCATCGAGCCACCAGAACCGCAGTTCGGCGAGACGTCCCCCCTCGCCATAAGCCTGCAGCATGTAGAAGCCCGACACGCCGACCAGCAGCGTCGACACCCGCGCCTGCCGGGCGAAGCGCCGTTCCAGCGTGTCGAACAGCGCCAGCCGCCGCGACGGCTCGATCTCCTGCAAGCCCGGCAGGATCACGAAGGTGACGAACGCCAACCCGCCGATCCAGTGCACGACGCCGAGGACGTGAACGATGCGGGCCACGGTCGGCCAGTCGGGCATGGAGTTCAACACCAGCGCTGCTTTCGCTTCGGGCGGACTAAGCTTGCAACCGCTGTACGCTGCCGTCGACATCAGCAAGCACCACGCCGAGATCGGGCCGCGCTTTGAGCATCGCCGCAATCCGGTCCCGTCCCATCATACTGAACGCCGTCGACAGCGCGTCCGCTTCGGTCGCGCTCGGCGCCACGACGCTGACCGAGCGATACAGCGCCGGGCTGCGTCCGGTGGCCGGATCGAACAGATGGTTGAAGCGGCCGTCGCGGTCGAAGCTGAAGCCGGAGCCCGCCGACGTCGCCACCGCGCGATCCACCAGCTCGACCGTGCCGAGCGACGCCTCGGCACTACTAGGATCGGCGAGCCCGACCCGCCACGGCGCGCCGTCCGGCCGCGTGCCGATCGCGGCGATTTCGCCGATGTCGACCAGCGTGCTCGCGAGTCCGCCGCCACGCAGCAACGCGATCACCCGATCGGTCGCGTAGCCCTGCGCGATGCCGTTGAGGCTGATCGCCGCGCCGCGCCGGGTCAGCGCGATGCGGTCGTCCGAAGCCAGCACGCCGTCATGGCCGACCTTCGCCAGCGCTTCGGCGATCAACGCCGCGGACGGCCCCGCAAGATCGGCGGCGTCTTGGGCGAAATGGCGCTGATACAGCTGCCACAACGGCTGCACCGTCGGGTCGAACGCCCCGCCGGTCAGCGCGGCGAAGCGCAGCGCGGCGCGCAGCAGCGCGACCATGTCCGGATCCGGCGCGACCAGCACGCCGGCGCGGTTCAGTTCGCAGATCGCGGAGTCCGGTCGGTACAGGCTGAACTGCTGCTCCAGCCGCCGCACCTCGTGGACGCTGGCCTCGAGCAACTCGGCCGCAGCGACGCGATCAGGATGGTGAATTTCGATCGACACCTGCGCGCCCAAAGCGGAGCCGCGCCAGCGGATCGCCGGTGTCGCGCGCGCGGCGGCGACGCCGCCGAGCGTGGCGAGACCGAATGCGGACGCCGCGATCGTCACGAAGCGCCGGCGACTGACAGCAGATGACGACATGGTTTCCTCGCTAGTTCATCCGGGTGTCGGGCGGCTGCTGATTGTCGCCGACGGTCGGCAGATCGCTGCCCAGCACATAGTCGGGCGGGATCGCCTCGAAGGTGACCACCCGTCCGCCATTGGCGGCGACGAAAGCGTCGGCCGCGTCGCGCGTGCCGAACGGCACGGTTTCGGCCGCGCCCATGCCGCTGCGCTTGCGGCTCTCGATCACGAAGAACGCTTTGCGGGCATCGACCCAGTTGGACTCGCCAGGCTGGTCCCAGCTCGGCGCGCGCGCCATGTCGGAGACGTAGATCGCGCGGATATCGCGCGGCTGGTCCGGCATCAGCGTGAAGGCGACCGCATCGCGCGCCGAGGAGAACCAGTACGGATCGATCCGGCTCGCGGTGATGATCTGGCCCTTCGGTCCGGAATGCTCGACGAGATTCATGCCGCAGAACACGCCCATCGCATCGGCGTTGAGCGCGACCGGCGGCGGAACGACACTGCTGCCGGTGTTGTCATTGCAGCCGCCCAGCAGCAACGCGGCGGCGATCGCGGCGACCTGAACGAACCGCTTCATAGCTCCCTCCGACCAAACACGACGATGGCCAGCCCGAGCGGCAGCGCCACCCACACCGCCATCGCGGCGACCAGCACGCCGAAGCTGTGTCCGACCGAGCCGGCGAGGCCCGCCATGCCGGCGAACTGGCTGACATTGCTGCCGGTCAGATTGCTGAGCCGGTACAGATCGGTCGGATTGAAGAACAGCAGCACGTTCAGCACGCCGCTGGTGATCACCCGCCCCTGATCGACGACGAGCACGCCGAGCAGCGCCATGTCGAACACCAGCACCAGCAGCAGCCAGACGCCGACCGCGATGCCGGCGGCGGTGCCCCTCTGGCGCACCAGGCTGGAGGCCGCATAGCCGAGCGCGACGAACACCGCGCCGAGCAGCACCGAGGTGCCGAGCATCGAGGCGAACGCCGCCCAGCTCTGCGCCGACACCGCCGCGCCGCTGATCACCAGCGCGACCGCCGCGGCGCCGTAGCCGACCAGCGTGGCGAAGCCGAGAATGGTGACGTGGCCGAGGAACTTGCCGAGAATGACGTGGGTGCGGGCGATCGGATAGCTCAGCAGCAGGATCATCGTGCCGCGTTCCATCTCGCCGATGATGGCGTCGTGCGAGATCAGGAGCGCGATCAGCGGCAGCAGAAAGATCGTCAGGCTGGACAGGCTGACGATCACCACGTCGAGCGCGGCGGCGCCGACATTGCCGGTCGGCGCGCTGCCGAGCAGCGTCAGCGACAGCGACAGGCCGGCGAGCAGCAGCGTCGCCGCCAGCACCCAGCGATTGCGCAGCCCCTCCTGGATTTCCTTGCGGGCGATCACCACAATGGCCTTCATGCCGCCTGCTCCTGCGCGCGTAGGAAATGCGCATAGAGTTCGTCGAGCGTCGGCTCGGCGACGGCAATGTCCTCGACCGCCGCATCGTTCGCGGCCTGCCGCAGCATCTTCATCTTGCCGACCTGATCGTCGACGCGGATCTCGCAGCCGCCGGGCAGCGCGGTCGCATCCGGCGGCGACCACTCCGGCATTGCTGCTCCGCGAAGCTTCAGCGAAATCCGGATCGGCAGCCGCGACAGCGCCCGCAATTCGGCGAGCGCGCCGTCGGCGACCAGCACGCCGCGATTCATGATCAGCACCTGCTCGGCGCGATCCTCGAGTTCGTTCAACGCGTGCGACGAGATCAGCACGGTGGCGCCGTCGTTGCGCAGTTCGGCGAGGATCTCGTAGAACGTCTGCCGCAGCGCCGGGTCGAGCCCGGTGGTCGGCTCGTCGAGCAGCAGCACCCGCGGCCGGCCGAGCAGCGCCTGCGCCAGGCCGAGCCGCTGACGCATCCCTTTCGAGTAAGTCCCGACCAGCCGGCGCGACGCATCGCCGAGTCCGACGCGCTCGAGCAGCGCCACGCCCTGGCGGGCGTCGCAGCCTTTCAGGCGAGCATAGAACGCCATCGTCTCCCGCCCGGTCAGCGCCGCGTTGAACGCGACGTTCTCGGGCAGGAAGCCGAGCGATTTTCGCCCGGCGAATTGCCCCGCCGCCGGGTCTTCGCCGAGCACGCGGATCGTGCCCTGATCGGGGCGGATCAGCCCGAGCATCAGCTTGATCAGCGTGGTCTTGCCGGCGCCGTTGTGGCCGACCAGCGCGCTGAGGCGGCCCGGCGCCAGCGTGAACGACACGTCGCGCAGCGCGCGCACCGCGCGGTAGCGTTTCTCGACGTGCTGGATCGCGACGGTCGGATTCATCGCGCGCCTCCTTCCGGCCGCATCGGCGGCGCGATCAGCGGATGGGTGTCGACCACGCCGCCCGGATACAGCGCCGGAAACTGGCCCTGCGCCCAGCGCAGCACCTGCACCGCCGGGCTGTTGATCAGCACCTTGGCGGCGGGCGCGGTCCACAGCACGCGGTCGACCAGATCGTTCGGCCGATAGGCGGCGTCGGCGATGCCGTCGCCGTCGAGATCGAACCCCGGATTGTCGCTCCAGTAATTGCCGCGGCCATTCTTCGACCAGTCGAGATCGCGGGTGCCGACATATTTGACCTGGTTGCGGTTGCCGATGAAGGCGTTGCCGACGATCTCGTTGCCCTCCGAGCCCGCGGTGAAATGCACGCCGATGTCGCACCGCTCGAACCAGTTGTCGCGGAAGCTGTTCTTGTTGGCGTTGTAGATGAACACGCATTTGGACGGACCGAACTGCGCGTCGCCCGCCTGCTCTTGCCTGGGCATCATGCCCTTGTCGGTATCGGCATCGTCGAAATCGGCGCTGATCCCGGACAGCGGCCCGCCGATCACCCGGTTGCCCTCGATCCTGGCGAAATTCGCGTAGTTGAACAGCAGCCCGAAATCCCGATCGCGCTCCGAAATGTTGCCGACGATGGTCAGCCGGTTGGAATACATGATGGCGAGGCCGCCGTGATTGCCGACCGAGACGTTGCCGCTGATCTCGCTGTCGTTGGTGTACATGTAGTGGATCGCGAACCGGACCTTCTCGAAACGGTTGTTGAGATAGCGGTCCTTGGTGCTGGTGACCGAGAAGATGCCGTCGCGGCCGTAGCGCACGATGTTGCCTTCGACCACGACATCGGGCGCGTTCCAGACCCGGACGCCGTTGCCGGCGTCGTTGAGCCGGACGCCGCGCAGCCCCTCGATGGTGTTGCCGGCGATCCGCGAACCGGCGGCGCCGTAGACGTTGACGCCGAACAGATTGCCTTCGATCGTATTGCCCTCGATCAGCGCCCGCGGCGCGCTCTGCGCCAGGAACACGCCGGAATCCATCGCCTGCAGGTCGCGGCCCGAGCCGCGCACCGTCAGCCCGCGCACGGTGACGTCCGGCGCAGTGACGGTGACGACGCTGCCCCGGCCGTTTCCGACCAGCGCCGCGCCGGGACGGCCGTTCAGCGTGAGCTTGCGCCCGATCGTGATCGGGCCGCGGTGCTCGCCCGGCGCGAGGGTGATCACGTCACCCTCGCCCGCGCCGTTCAGGACGGCTTGCAGATCCGACGACGGCACGATCTCGATCTGCGCGGCAAAAGCCGCGCAGACGGGAGCGCCGCAAAGCAGCGCCCCGATCGCAATCGTGACAAGCCGTGCCGTCATCGCCGTCATCACGCGGTCTTCGGCTCGACCAGCATGCGGCCCTTCATCTCCATGTGCATGGCGTGACAGAACCACGAGCAGTAGTACCAATACACGCCGGGCCGATCGGCCGTGAACGAGACCGACGCGGTCGCCTGCGGACCCACTTCCATCTGGATGCCGTAATTGACCACCGAGAAGCCGTGGGTGAGATCCTCGATCGAGTCGATGTTGGTGACGAAGACGGTGACGTGGTCGCCCTGCTTCACCTGGAATTCGGTCAGGCCGAAATTCGGCGCGGTCGACACGATGTAGACCCGCACCTTGTCGCCGTCGCGGACCACCTTGGAATCTTCATCGAGCTTGACGCCGTCGGCCTTGGCCTGCTTCACCGCGTCGGCGAACATCGGGTCCGCCCGATCCCACAGCGAGACCGGATTGATCTTGGAGCGATGCACGATGGTGGCGTCGTGCGGCTCGGCGAAGCTCGGGCCGTCGTGCACCAGCTTCATCTTGTCGCCGGAAATGTCGATCAGCTGATCGTTCTCGGGCTTCAGCGGGCCGACATTGAGGAACCGGTCCTTGGAGAACTTGTTCAGCGAGATCAGCCACTTTCCGTCGGCCTCCTTGGTCTGGCCCATCGACGAATGGTTGTGGCCGGGCTGATAGTGGACGTCGAGCTTGTCGATGATCGGATTGACCTTCTCGCCCTTGTAGGCGCGCTTGGCGAGATCGATGTTCCACTTGCAGATCTGGCTGTCGATGAACAGCGTGGTGTAGCCGTTGCCCTTGCCGTCATAGGCGGTGTGCAACGGGCCGAGGCCCAGCTCCGGCTCGGCGACGACGACGTCGCGAGCCTTGATCTTGTCGTCGAACAGCTGGTCGAACAGCCGCACGTCCATCACCGTCACGGTCGGCGACAGCTTGCCGTTGGCGACGATGTGGATGCCGTCCGGCGCGGTGTTCATGCCGTGCGGGCCGTTGGGGACCGGCACGTAGCGGGTGTAGGGCGAACCCTTGCGACCGTCGATCACCGGCACGCCGCCCATCTCCTTGAAGTCGCCCTTCTTCACCGCCTCTTCGATCCGCTTCAGATTGAAGATCACCACCCAGTCCTGATCGTTGCCGGTCATCTCGGCGGCGGTGACGCCCTCCTCCGAATTGTAGCAGGTCGCGAACGCGTATTTGCCCTGATAATCGGCGTCGACATTGTCGAGATTGCCGTCGACCATCACCTGCCACGCCACCTTCATGGTGTCGCCGTCGATCGCGGTGAAGATCGCGTGATAGTCCTTGGTCTTGGTCAGATTGCTGCCGTCATTGGGCAGCGGCACGCGGTCTTCGCCGTTGCAGAACACGTAGCCGGTGCGCGGATATTTCTGCACGCGAAGGCCGTGCACGGTGTGCTGGTTCGGCAGCTGGATGATCTTGTCGCACTTCATCACGTCGAGCCGCACTCGCGCGACGCGGGTGTTGGCCTTGTCGTTCATGAAGGCGTAGCGGCCGTCATAGGTGCCCTCGGTGAACGACAGATGCGGATGATGCAGATCGCCGTTCATGTAGGTGCCGCCGCGGCTCTTGAGGAATTCGCGGCTCTCCGGCAGCAGGCCCTCGGTGAGGATCTTGAGGCTCTCGTTGGTCTGGCCCCAGCCGGTCGCGCTGCAGCGGTTGAACACCGGCACGCGCATCAGTTCGCGCATCGACGGCAGGCCGACGATGCGGAGCTCGCCGCTCTGGCCGCTGGAGAAGAACACGTAGTACTCGTCGAGCTCGCCGGGATGCACTTCGCTCTTCTGGATCGCCGGCCGCGCCGGCAGGCCCGGCTTGGTCTGCGCTTCCGCCGGCGCGATCAGCTGGCCGCCGGCCGTCAGCCCCGCGCCGCCGGCGAGGCCGATGCCCGCCGCCGCCGCGGTCGTCCCGATCAGCGTCCGCCGGCTGACGCCCTTGCCTTGGTCCTGCTCGCTCATGTCGATCTCCTTGGGATTATGATTGTGAAGGTGGATGGAGGGCGTCGGCGCGGGGTCCGATCGGCTTGCCGCCGGCGACGATCACCGTCGCAGGCCCCTTGCCGCCGCGCATGCTGGTCGACGACAGCGCATCGCGCTTCTCGCGCTTCAGCCGCAACTGGATCATGTGCGGGCAGCGCTGGTCGTCGAAATACAGTTCCTGGCAGTGCATGCAGTAGATGCACTCGTTGACGTTGATGTGCCCTTCCGGGTGGATCGCCTGCACCGGGCATTCCTTGGCGCAGCGCTGACACGGCGAGCCGCATTCCGGCCACCGCCGCAGCCATTCGAACATCCGGATCCGGCCCGGGATCGCCAGTGCGGCGCCGAGCGGACACAGATAGCGGCAGAAGAAGCGTTCGACGAACAGCCCGGCGGCGAGCAGCGTCAGCGCGTACAGCACGAACGGCCATTCGCGCGCGAATTTGAGGATGATCGAGGTCTTGAACGGCTCGATCTCGGCGACGTGCTCGGCGGCCGCGGTCGAATACAGCGACAGTCCGAACAGGCCGAGGAACACGATGTACTTGATCGGCCACAGCCGCTCGTGCAGTCCCCACGGCACCCGGAATTGCGGGATCTTCAGCGCCTGCGCGGCGTTGTTGAGCAGCTCCTGCAGCGCGCCGAACGGGCACAGCCAGCCGCAGAACGGACCGCGGCCCCAGAACAGCAGCGCGGCGGCGCCCGACGCCCACAAGAGGAAGATCAGCGGCGCCGACAGGAAGTACTCCCAGCTGAACCCGCTGATCAGCGAATTGGCGAAGGTCAGGACGTTGACCACCGAGAGCTGGGCGTTGGCGTACCAGCCGAGCCAGACCAGGATGAACGCCAGATAGGCGCGCCGCACCCAGACGTAGACCGCCGGGCGACGGACCAGCTGATTCTGGAAGAAGAAGATCAGCGTCAGCGTGCCCAGCGCCACCACCAGGATCGCGATCCGGACGAGGTCGCCGCGCCAGATCCGCATCCACAGCGGCTCGTCCTGCGGCAGGCCCGGAGCGGAGCCGGCAGCTTCCAGCGCGGCCGGCGTCGCCGCAGCCGGCGGCGCGGCGTCGCTCACCGTCACGGCGCGCTGCTCGCGCTTGATCAAGCCGTCGGGCAGCGTGTAGCCGAGGCCGAACGTGAGAAACGCCTTCTCGCGGGCGCCGGTCGTGCGCTGCACCAGCAGTTGCAGCGACCACGGCTCGGTCGGATCGAAGCTGAAATCGGCCGGCAGGACGAACAGGCCGATCTCCGGAAACTCCGGCGCGCCGTCGGCGGCGAGATCGCCGAGCCGGGAGTGATCGCGATCGCGGAAACGGATGCTGTTGCCGTCCTGGATCAGTTCGATGCGGTCGAAGATGCCGCCGCGGACATAACCGGATCCCTTGAACGAATAGGTGCCGCGTCCGGCGATCACCAGCGCCTGCTGGCCGGGCTTCAGGCGCGCCGACAGCCGGGCATAGCCATCGTCGCCGAGCAGGCTGCGGCCGATGGTCGGCACCGCGACATCCGCCGCATACAGATCGATGAAGGTGTCGTCGGGCGCCCCGGATTCGGGACGCGCCGCGGCTTCGGCATTGCCGGACTTTTCAAATGCACGATCGACGTCGGCATTGGTCAGCAGCAGCCGGCGCACCGCGCCGTCGCCGAGCAGGCTCTGCCAATCCCGCACGTCGCTCTTGCAGAGGTCGATGGTCTTGACCACCGGCGGCATCGCGCCCGCGACTTCGCTGTGCCCGCCCCCGATCCGCCCGGTCTTGATCAGCTTGGTCGCCGACCGCACGATGCTGTCGCCGATCACCAGCACGGTGACGGTGGCGCCGCTGACGATGTCGACCTGCGGCGGCGCGATCCGGCCGTGCGCGACCGGAACGATGTCGGTGCCGATCAGCTTGTTGACGGCGGCGAGGATCTTGGCCTCGGGAATGCCGACCAGAACGATCGGCTCCTTGTGGTCGACCAGCTTGAGGCCGGTGACGACGCCCTGCGCGCTGATCCCAACCAGCATGTGGATCGGCTTGCCGGAATAGCCGGTGGAATTGGCGAAATCGGAATTGAGATAGACGAAGCCGAGCAGTCGGTCGCCCTGGTAGGCCGGCGCAATTCCGGGGTCGCCCTGCAGCGGCCCGAGCCGGTCGGCGCCGGGAACGAGTTCCGCCGGCACGGCCCGCGACAGATAAGAGTCGAGATGCCCCGCAGCGCGCGCGTGCCCGATGTCGCCGAGAAGGGCGAGGCCGACGACAAGACATGCGAAGCTAAGCAGCAATCTGCGCAACGTTCCGGTTCCATGATTGAAACAGAACGCCGTTGTTCTGATTGCGTGATGAGAGCTCTTAGCACCCGCCTGTGAAGCCAATTTGCGCTAGCGCAAGTTCCACGTAAGATGACGGCATCGGATCATCCGGAGGCGACGATGCGCAGCACTCCACTTCTGGCAGAGCCTCCTTCGGCGATAGTGAACGACCTTGCCGAACTGTACGCCATCGCACTGATGCAAGCGGAGACAGCAGCGTCCCGCTACGACGGCTTGGTGAGCGAATTGACCGACGGCACTGAAGGCTCGAACGACGCGGTTCGCGATGTCTTCGCGACGCTGGGTGCGCGCGAATGGCGACGCGTCGAAGACATCAGGCTAGTCTGTTCGACCTCGACAAACAAGCCGGCTGTGGCGAGCGCGTGGCGGTCCGCCGACCTGATTGCGTCCGACGAACTGTCGGATCTCGCGCATTCGGCCTTGGCGACGCCGTATCAGGCCTGGGCCGTCGCGGTCCGGCATCGGCAGCGCGCCTTCATCTTCTGGACCTATGTGGCGGCGCAGGCGACGCGACCGAACATCCAGTCCGTCTGCGAAACGATGGCGCGCGAAGCGCTGGCCGACGCCGACCAGCTGCGCCGCGAACGGCGCTCGGCATGGCGATCGGCACGCGCCGCCGCCGACGCGGAACCCGATGGCCGACCGTTCGGCGAACTGTCCTCGGCGGCGCTGATCGAGAGTCTGCTGTTCAAGGAGGTCGTGCGCTGGGCGCAGGCATTGCCCGCGACCGAGCGCGACGCGCTGCTGCTCGCCGCCGGCTATTCCGCGGCGGAGCTGGCGGCCGCCGAGCTCGAATTCCCCGCGGCTCCGGACGACGACACGCTCGACGCCGTCAGGCAGCGCACGATCCGCTACGCCGAGCAGGTGACGATGATCTATCTCGACGAGGCCGATCAGGCCGCCGACCAGACCGGACTCGATCTGGCGCAGAAGCTCGCGTCGTCCTCGATCGCGCGCCTGGCGCGGCTGCGCAGCTCGGCCTTCGCCCGGCAACACTAGCCCGACGCTTCAATCCTGCGACAGATCGCAACGTCGGAGATCGGCCGATTCGACGGCCGCTCCCGGCATGCGCGACTGCGCGCGGTAGGCCAATAGCGCATCGACAGAAAAATCTCTCGGCGACAGCGATCGGGAAAGATCGGCCCCTCCCCGCACCGCAATACGAAATGGCCGCTGATCGGCCCGGCCTGTAGTTTCGATGCACCTTGACCACAGCGATGGTCACCAATCGAGGTTGCATTCATGACACGAACGTTCGTCTTCGCCGCCGCGGCGCTCGCCGCGCTGTCGGCCTGGTCCCCCGCCTCGAGCGCCGAGGTGATCCGGATCGGCACCACCGCCGGCCCCTATGCGGAGATCCTGCGCTACGCCGGCGATCTCGCGGCCAAGCAGGGCATCGAGCTGAAGATCACCGAGTTCACCGACTACACCGTGCCGAACGCGGCGCTGGCGCAGGACGATCTCGACATCAACAATTTCCAGCACCAGCCCTATCTCGACAACCAGGTGGCGCAGCGCGGCTACGACATCGTCTCGATCGCCAAGAGCATCATCGTGCCGATCGGGATCTATTCGAACAAGGTCAAGCGCATCGCCGACATCAAGGACGGCGCCACCGCGGCGATCCCGAACGATCCGTCGAACGGGGCGCGCGCGCTGCAGCTGTTCGAGAAGGCCGGGCTGATCAAGCTGAAGCCGGGCATCGGCATCAAGGCGACGCCGGCGGACATCGCCGAGAATCCCAAGAAGCTGAAATTCGTCGAGCTCGACGCCGCGCAATTGCCGCGCTCGCTGAACGATCTCGAAGTCTCGGCCGTCAACCTCAACTACGCGCTCAGTGCCGGCCTCGATCCCAAGACCGCGCTGCTGCTCGAAGGTGCCGACACCAACTGGAATCTGGTGTTCGCGGTCCGCGCCAAGAACAAGGACAATCCGGTGCTGAAGAAGTTCGTCGAGATCTATCGCTCGCCGGAGGTGAAGGACTTCACCGACAAGCGCTTCAACGGCACCATTCTGACGACCTGGTGACCGGCGGCGCCGGCCGATCGACAGCGCTCTCTTCATCGTTCGCGCGACCGGCCGCCGCTGCGGCCGGTCGTCCGCATTCAGGACCACCGCACATGACCACGACTTCCGACGATCGTCCGTATTGGGACGCCAAGCTCGAAACCCAGTCGCGCGCCGATTGGGACGCGCTGAAACTGTCGCTGCTGCAGCAGCACCTCGCCCACGCCTATGCCGGCTCGCCGGCCTATCGCGCGGCGTTCGATGCCGCCAAGGTGTCGCCCGACCAGATCAAGAGCCTCGACGACATCCGTCGCTTTCCCTTCATCGACAAGCGCACGCTGCGTGACCGCCAGCTCGCGGTGCCGCCGTTCGGCGATCTCGTCGCCGTGTCGGAGCGCGACATCGTCTACATCTCCGCGTCGTCCGGCTCGACCGGCGTGCCGACCGCCTCGCCGTTCACGCAAGCCGATTTCGACGGCTGGATCGACTACGAGGCGCGGCAGTTCTGGTCGTCCGGGATGCGGCCGTCGGATCGCTACGTGCACTCGCTGAACTTCTCGCTGTTCATCGGCGGCCCCTGCGTGCTCGGCGCGCAGAAGCTCGGCGCGCTGACGATCCACGCCGGCACCCTGCCCTCCGAGCGGCTGCTGCAGATCATCAAGCAGTTCCAGGCGACCGTGATCTGGACCACGCCGTCCTATGCCTGGTACCTCGGCGAGACCGCGATCAAGGAAGGTTATGACCTGCGCAAGGATCTGCCGGTGCGCCGGATCTTCGTCGCCGGCGAGCCCGGCGGCTCGATCCCGGAGACACGCGACCGCATCGAGCAGCTGTGGGGCGCCTCGGTGTACGACTACTACGGCCTGTCCGACATCTTCGGCTCCTGCGCCGGGATGTGCGAACAGAAGGACGGGCTGCACTGGGCCGAGGACCACATCCAGGTCGAAGTGATCGATCCCGACAGCGGCGAGCCGGTCAAGCCCGGCGAACGCGGCGAGATGGTGCTGACCACGCTGCAGAAGACGGCGCGGCCGATGATCCGCTTCCGCACCGGCGACATCGTCAGCTTCAATCCGGAGCCCTGCCGCTGCGGCCGCACCGCGATCCGTCTCAACGGCGTGCACGGCCGGCGCGACGACATGCTGATCATCAAGGGCGTCAATTTGTTCCCGAGCGACGTCGAGGCGGTGGCGCGGCAGGACCACGAGCTCACCGGCGAGTATCGGCTGGTGGTCGATCGCATCAACCACCTCGACCGCCTCACCGTCGAGGTCGAGCACATCCACGGCTACAACGGCGCGCCGGAAGCGCTGGCCGACCGGTTCGGCCGCAAGCTCCGGGCGGTGACCGGCGTCTCGGCGGCGGTGTCCGTGCTGAAGCCCGACACGCTGCCGCGCGCGACCCACAAGGCCAAGCGCGTCGAGGACCGTCGCACGGGCGTGTGGAGCTGAGCTTCGCGGAGTCCTACGGCGGCGCGCAGCGCAGCGCTGGTCTAGATGCCGCCGCCGTTCTCGAACGAGTCGGCGATCGCCCTGGCCTGGGTGATGACGCTGCCGGGCGGCACGCTGCGGGTCAGCCAGACGCCGCCGCCGACCTGCGCGCCCTGCCCGATCGTCACCCGGCCGAGCACCGTGGCGCCGGCGTAGATCACCACGTCGTCCTCGATGATCGGGTGGCGGTCGCCGCCCTTGACGATGCGGCCCTGCGCGTCGGTCTCGAAGCGTTTGGCGCCGAGCGTGACCGCCTGATACAGCCGCACGCGGCGGCCGATCCGCGCGGTCTCGCCGATCACCACGCCGGTGCCGTGATCGATGAAGAAGCTCTCGCCGATGGTCGCGCCGGGATGGATGTCGATGCCGGTCTGCGCATGGGCGATCTCGGCGATGATCCGCGCCAGCATCGGTACGCCGAGCGCGTACAGCCGGTGCGCCAGCCGATGCCGGATCATCGCCGCGACGCCCGGATAGCAGAACACGACTTCGTCGAGCGTCTTGGCCGCCGGATCGCCGTCGAACGCGGCGCGGATGTCGCTGTCGAGCAACGCGCGGATGCGCGGCAGATCGTGGGCGAAGTCCGCGACGATCGCCAGAGCTTGGCCGTCGATCTCGGCGTGCTTCGCGCCGTCGAGATCGTTCAGCCGCAGCTCACGGCCGACTTCGCGCCGCAGCCGGCGCAGCGCCTGTTCGATGGTGTCGGCGACGAACACGTCGAGCGTGTCTTCGGACAACCCGGACGGCCCGAAATGCCGAGGATACAGCGCCGCGACCAGGGCGTCGACAACGCCCGCCACCGCCTCGCGCGACGGCAGCTCCGGCAACGGCCGGCCCCTATAGCGCCGCCGCTGCGAGATCGTGCGCAGACCCGCAAGTTCGGCGACGATTCCGCCGAGGTCCCATGCGGGGTCTTGGGCGACACGGGGCTCGGCGGATTGCGGCATGCGGGCGTCTCCGATGAGTTAGTTGTGAGGCGACGGGCGGCAAACTCTCCCCGTCATTGCGAGCGAAGCGAAGCAATCCAGCGCCGTGCACGAAGCTGGATTGCTTCGCCGCTGCGCTCCTCGCAATGACGCGTTGATAATTTTGTTACTAACTTGATCATCATCCCCACTTCACGCCCCGCCCGGTCTGCAATCGCCGCAGCGCATCGACCAGCGCGTCGATATCGTCGTGGGTGTTGTACAGCGCCAGCGACGGCCGCACGGTGGTTTCCAGGCCGAACCGGCGCAGGATCGGCTGGGCGCAATGATGGCCGGCGCGCACCGCGATGCCTTCGCGATCGAGCGCCTTGCCGACGTCCTCGCTGCGACAGCCGTCGAGCCCGAAGGACAGGATGCCGGCTTTGTCGCGCGCGGTGCCGATCAGCTTCAAGCCCGGCACCGTCAGCAGCTGCTCGGTGCCATAAGCGAGCAGCTCGTGCTCGTGCGCCGCGATATTGGCCATGCCGATGCGGCTTAAGTAATCGATCGCGGCGCCGAGCCCGACCGCGTCGGCGATGTTGCCGGTGCCGGCCTCGAACCGATCCGGCGGCCCTTGGAAAACGGTCTTCTCGAAGGTGACGTCGGCGATCATGTTGCCGCCGCCCTGCCACGGCGGCATCGCCTCCAGCACGTCGGCTTTGCCGTACAGCACGCCGATGCCGGTGGGTGCGAACATCTTATGGCCGGAGAACGCATAGAAATCGACGTCCAGCGCCTGCACATCGACCGGCAAATGGCAGATGCCCTGCGCGCCGTCGACCAGCACCTTGGCGCCGGCGCGATGCGCCAGCGCAGTCATCTCGGCGACCGGCGTCACCGTGCCGAGCGCGTTCGACACCTGCGTGAACGCGACGATCCTGGTCTTCGGCCCGAGCAGTTTCTCGTACTCATCGAGCAGGATCTGGCCGTGATCGTCGACCGGCGCGACGCGCAATCGCGCGCCTGTCTCGGCCGCGAGCTGCTGCCACGGCACGATGTTGGCGTGGTGCTCGAGATGCGACACGACGATCTCGTCGCCCTCGCCGACGTTCCGCCGCCCCCACGCCTGCGCCACGAGGTTGATCGCCTCGGTGGCGCCGCGCACGAACACGATGTCCTTCACCGACGGCGCGTTGATGAAGCCGCGGACCTTGTCGCGCGCGGCTTCATAAGCATCGGTGGAGCGCGCCGCCAGCGTATGCGCGGCGCGGTGGATGTTGGAATTCTCGTGCGTGTAGAACTGCACCAGCCGATCGATCACGCAGCGCGGCTTCTGGGTGGTGGCGCCGTTGTCGAGCCAGACCAGCGGCCGGCCGTTGACGGTCTCCTGCAGGATCGGGAAGTCGCGCTTGAACAGATGCGCGTCGAACGGCCGCGTCCCCGATAGATCGAGCACGTGGACCTCGGGGCGGTGCTGCGCGGCCAGCCCGGCGAGATCGAACGCTTCGCGCGGCGCCAGTGACGGGGCGGCGACAGGCGTCGGTCGCGCCAGCGGGTTGTCGGCGAGGAAATACAGCGGCGCAGCCGCCGCGGCCGCGTTGGCGCCGAACGGCCCCCCGCCGGCGACATCCGGCGGCACGAAGCTGCGCACCTCGCCGAGCCGGCCCGGCAATGCGGCAAGATCCGTCTCCCGCGCGAACGCGGGTTGAACGGCGGGCGCCGAAGCCGACGGCAGCGCGACCGGCGTCGCCTCCAACGGCACCGTCAGATCCAGCGGCGCGGCGGCCGGATGCGGAGGCTCGGCCGCGAGCTTCGGATCGAGCGCGAACACCGGCGCCGACGGCCGCGCCGCGCCGATCGTCGGGATCGGCGACGCCGAGCCGGGATTGTGGTTCGGCTTGAGCGACGGCGTCAGCGGCGGTGTGCCGGGGATCGCGTTCAGCAGCGGCTCGACGGCGAACAGCGGCGCCGAACCGAGCGCCGCGCCCGGCTCCGGCACCGCGCCGTTCGGCAGCGCCGAGAACAACGCGTTCGCCAACCGCGCGATGGCGTCGACATCCGGCGCGCCGAGCGGCGCCGACGCGGGATGCGGCGCCGAGGGCTCAGGCGTACTCATGATAGATCCCGACCTCGACGTCCTCGAGCACGCCGAGCGCGTCCTCGGTCAGCACCGCGAGCGAGCAGTACAGCGAGATCAGATAGGAGGCGATCGCCTTGCGGTTGATGCCCATGAAGCGCACCGACAGGCTCGGCGCCACCTCGCCCGGCACGCCGGGCTGGAACAGGCCGACCACGCCCTGCTTCTTCTCGCCGGTGCGCAGCAGCAGGATCTTGGTACGGCCGTTCTCGTCGACCGGCACCTTGTCGGACGGCACCAGCGGCAACCCGCGCCAGGTCAGGAACGGTGAGCCGAACAGATTGAGCGTCGGCGGCGGCACGCCGCGCCGGGTGCATTCGCGGCCGAACGCGGCGATCGCGCGCGGATGCGCCAGGAAGAACGCCGGCTCCTTCCACACCTTGGTGATCAGCTCGTCGAGATCGTCCGGCGTCGGTGGCCCCTTGCGGGTCGCGATCCGCTGCGACGGCGCGGTATTGGCGAGCAGGCCGTATTCGGCGTTGTTGATCAGCTCGCTCTCCTGCCGCTCCTTGACCTTTTCGATCAGCAACCGAAGCTGCTCCTGGATCTGATCGAACGGATGGCTGTAGAGATCCGACACGCGGGTCTGCACGTCGAGCACCGTGGTCACCGCGTTGAGGAAATACTCCCGCGGATGCTCCTCGTAATCGACGAAGGTCTCCGGCAGATCGGGATCGCGGTCGCGGCGCGGGCTGCACTCGACGTCGAACGAAGCAGATGCGGTCGCGCCGCGACTTTCCTTGACGCGATTCAGGCGAAAGATACCGGCCTCCACCGGCGTCCATTGCAGCAGCGGCACCAGCCAGCGCGGCGAGATCC
Source organism: Rhodopseudomonas palustris (assembly GCA_016215605.1). Classification (GTDB taxonomy): domain Bacteria; phylum Pseudomonadota; class Alphaproteobacteria; order Rhizobiales; family Xanthobacteraceae; genus Rhodopseudomonas; species Rhodopseudomonas palustris_L. The sequence goes on along the minus strand of JACRJB010000039.1, from coordinate 23,207 downwards.
CGCCCCATTGCGCGCGCGTCTTGGTGGCGTTGGCAAGCTGGCGCGCTGCGCCTTCCGCAAGCGTCCTGCGGACTTCGGTATCATCAGCCATCTGCTCTCTTCCCTTGCACGTGCGTCGCCGTTGACGCACGTCGTTCAACTGGAACTAACAACCGGGATAAGAGAAGATTTGCACCGAGTCCACGCAGGCGGCGTTCTGAAAGTAGCCCGGATTCGAGAATGCCATGCTCCTAACAGCATCGATCAACTGATCACTTTCGATATTGATCGGCTCGAGAGCAGCGTATTTTCCGACGGCCTGCCCGCAGAGAACAACTTGCTGCAAATCGCAGCATCATTCTTTGGGTGCATGTTGCGACACGCTTGAAGTCCGGCAGCCGAAACGCCACGTTGGACGAAAGTGATTTTTGTTCAACATCGGTGGGCACCATGACCAAGGCACCAGCGGGTAAATCCCCAATGCGCCGCGGCCAACCGCTGGCGGGCACGGCCAAAGGTAGCTTGGGACCGATGAAGACCGCTCATCGCGAACCCACGACCGGCCAGCATGCGGTGAGCAAGGCCCGGGTCGAGGCGGTCATGCGGGCAGCGGAGAAATCCGGTCTGCTGAGCGGAAAAGGCGGTCGTATCGGCGGCAGGGTCAGCCCGGCATTGGTCAGGCAGGCCAAACGCCAGACCGGCATCGAGACGGATACGGACTTGATCGAATTCGCCCTGGCAACGGTCGCGCTCGAGGACAACTTCGCGGACGCGTTCAGGGAGTCGCGTGGCAAGGTCGATCCGAAGCTGAAGCTCGGTTATTGAAGTGACGGAGTTCGATCTCGACGCCGCCCGGCGCGTGGGCGCGATTCGATCCGCAAGCAACGCTGACGCGTCGGCGGGACAATGAGCTGCCGTTCGTCGATCCGGGCTCAATCGGCGGACAAGGACTTCTGCTCGATACCTGCGTTTACATCGATCAGATGCAAGATCGTTCGCCTCGGATCCTGGACGACCTGGTGGCGCAGCGACAGGTCAACCATTCGACCGTCGCGATCCAGGAACTGATGCATACGGTCGGGGTCTTGAATCCGTCCGACGCGCGAACCGCGACTGTCATTGACGTCATCGGCCGGCAGATCAGGGCGATGCCACCTCATCGCATCTTCCCGCCGGACACCGAGACCCTCGGACGTGCTGCGCTGCTGTCCGGCATCCTTTGCCGCCTCCAAGGCTACGGAAAAGACGGCAAGCTGCGCGCGCTCCAGGACTGCGTGCTGTTCCTGCAAGCGCAAAAGCTCGGCTTGGTCGTCCTGACCGCGAACGTCGGCGACTATGATGTCCTGCTGCAGCTCATTCCAGCCGGACGCGCGCTGCTTTATCGAGCGCGATGAATCCCAACGATGCTTGGGGAGACGCCCGGCAGGATTTCGCCAAGAAACAAAAATCTTTAGATTTCAAAAGATTAGAGGTTGTGGTGCGCTCGGAGGGACTCGAACCCCCACGATTTTACTCACTGCCACCTCAAGGCAGCGCGTCTACCAATTCCGCCACGAGCGCTTGGGATCGGTTGCAGGCAGGGCGCCCGACCGGATCGACGGCGCCCATTTAACAAATCAATGAAGGGGGTACAAGGCCGTCATCGGCGATCCGGCGATCGCGTCAACATCTGTTTGACCTCGACCGCGATGCGATTGCGATCGACCAGCACCACCCCGCTGGCCACCGGCATGTTATTGGCCAGGATCTTGACCTCGTCGGCCTCGGTGGCGTCCAGTTCGATGATGGCGCCGCGGGACAGCCGCAGCACCTGGTGAATGGGCATCGACGTGGTGCCGAGCACCACCATGAGATCGACCGAGACTTTATCGAGTGTTGGCACTGGAACCCGGACTGCAGCCTGTGAAACGAACCTGTGCGAACTTGACCACGTTATGGTTATCCAATGATTAACGTTCCGTCCCATGCCCGCCAGACGCTGGATCTCGCCGGTTTTCGACCGGTGACCGATCTGCGCCCGGTGGAATGGCTGATCTCCGATTCGCTGGTGCCCTATCCCGATGCGGTGGCGGCGATGGATTCGCGCGCGGCGGCGATCGCGGCCGGCGAGGCCGACGAACTGGTCTGGCTGCTCGAACACCCGCCGCTCTACACTTCCGGCACCAGCGGCCAGGCCGGCGACCTGCTCGATCCGCGGTTTCCGCTGCACGCCACCGGGCGCGGTGGCCAGCTCACCTATCACGGCCCCGGCCAGCGTGTGGCCTATGTGATGCTCGACCTCAAGAGCCGCCGTCCCGACGTCCGCGCCTATGTGGCCGCGCTGGAGCAATGGATCATCGCCACGCTCGGCGCCTTCAACGTCCGCGGCGAGCGGCGCGAGGACCGCGTCGGCGTCTGGGTGGCCCGGCCCGACAAGGGCGCCGGCTTCGAGGACAAGATCGCCGCGATCGGCGTCCGGCTGAAGCGCTGGGTGTCGCTGCACGGCATCGCCATCAATGTCGAGCCGGACCTGTCGCATTTCAGCGCGATCGTGCCGTGCGGCATCAGCGACCCGCGCTACGGCGTCACCAGCCTGGTCGATCTCGGCCTGCCGGTGACGATGCCCGACGTCGACCTCGCGCTGCGCGCGGCCTTCACTGACATCTTCGGCGCGACCGTCGATGCGAAGCACGCCGCGCCGACCGCGGACGCCGCGACAGCGTTGCCCGGATGAAGACCGCCCTCGTCTATGTCTGCGCGGCCATCGCCGAGATCGCGGGCTGCTTCGCGTTCTGGGGATGGTTGCGACTCGGCAAGCCGATCTGGTGGCTGGCGCCGGGCCTGCTGTCGCTGGTCGCCTTCGCCTATCTGCTGACGCTGGTCGAAAGCGAGGCCGCCGGCCGCGCCTACGCCGCCTATGGCGGGATTTACATCGTCGCCTCACTGACGTGGCTGTGGGGCGTCGAGAACGTCCGCCCGGACCGCTGGGACGTCACCGGCGCCTGCGTCTGCCTGCTCGGCGCCGCGATCATCCTGCTGGGGCCGCGCGGCTGACCGGCGCGCCTGCTTCATCGCGAGCCGCTCGAGCGATCGGGCTTCCGCGTTCGCCCTACTTGGCGATCAGCTCGCGAATCCGCGCCGCCAGCGTATCCACCGCGAACGGCTTGGTGAGCACCGCCATGCCGGGTTCGAGCTGGCCGTTGTTGAGCAGCGCGTTCTCGGCGAAGCCGGTGATGAACAGGATGCTGAGATCGGGCCGGGTCTGCCGCGCCGCGTCGGCCAGTTGCCGGCCGTTCATGCCGCCCGGCAGGCCGACATCGGTGATCAACAAATCGATTCGCGCGTCCGACTGCAGCGCGCGCAGGCCGCCGACGCTGTCGGCCGCCTCGATCGCCTTGTAGCCGAGATCTTCCAGCACGTCGGTGACCAGCATACGCACCGTCGGCTCGTCGTCGACCACCAGCACGGTCTCGCCGGCTTCGGCGAACGGGATCACCATCGAATCGGGGCTGCGCTCGTCTTCCTCCGCCTGGCCGCGATGGCGCGGCAGATAGATGCACACCATCGTGCCGTCTCCGACTTCGGAATAGATCCGCACCTGGCCGCCGGACTGCTGGGCGAAGCCGTAGATCATCGACAGGCCGAGGCCGGTGCCCTGCCCGATCGGCTTGGTGGTGAAGAACGGATCGAACGCCTTGGCGATCACGTCCGGCGTCATGCCGGTGCCGGTGTCCGAGACGCACAGCGAGACGTATTGTCCGGTCGGAATGTCGTAGAGCTTCGCCTGCGTCCGGTCGATCCAGCGATTGCCGGTCTCGATCGTGATCTTGCCGCCGTTCGGCATCGCGTCGCGGGCGTTGATGCACAGATTCAGCAGCGCGCTTTCGAGCTGCGGCACGTCGACCAGCACGGCCCACAGGCCGCTGGCGCCGACATACTGCACGTCGATGCCGGGCCCGACGCTGCGCTGGATCAGGTCGAGCATGCCGGCGACCAGATTGTTGACGTTCGCCGCCGTCGGCGTCAGCGTCTGCCGGCGCGCGAACGCGAGCAGCCGGTGCGTCAGCGACGCCGCACGCTTCACCGCGCCCTGCGCCGCGACCAGATATTTGTCGACGTCCTTCATCCGGCCCTGGCTGATGCGCGTGGTCATCAATTCCAGACTGCCGGAAATGCCGGCGAGCAGATTGTTGAAGTCGTGCGCGAGGCCGCCGGTCAGCTGGCCGACCGCTTCCATCTTCTGCGACTGCCGCAACTGCTCCTCGGAGCGCAGCAATTCGGCGCGGCTCGCCGCGATGCGCTGCTCGAGCGTTTCGTTGAGCGCGCGCAGCGCCGAGATCGCGTGGTCGCGCTCGTCGACGAGCGCACGGCGGTCTTCGATGTCGATCAGCACACCGGGAAAACTCAGCGGCGTGCCGTCGGGGCCGAGGTCGACGCGGCCGTTGGCTTCCAGCCAGTAGTATTTGCCGTCGGCCCGCCGCACCCGGTACTGATAGGCGTAGGAGCCGCCGCGCTTGATCGCTTCGTTGATCGCGTCCGCCAGCCCCTGCTGATCGTCGGGGCGAACGGTCTCGACCACCTGCGCCAGGCTGAGGCCGTCGCGGCCCTTGGCCGGGTCGAGCCCGAACGCGCGGGCGAACGCCTCGTCGACGGTGAAGCGGTCGTTCGGCAGATCCCACAGCCAGGTGCCGATGATCGCGCCGGCGGCGAGCGCGAGCTGCACGCGCTGGACGTTCTCGCGAGCCAGCTTCTCGCTTTCGCGCAGCGCCGCCTCGGCCGCCTTGCGCGCGGTGATGTCGCGAAACAGCACCGAGACTTGCTTGCGGCTAGCCGGCTCGATCCGCGACGCCGACACCTCGATGATGCGGTTCACCGCGACGAAGTCGCGCTCGAAATGGATGGTCCGGCCGGTGAGCAGCACGTCGCGATACAGCTCGACCCAGCCGTCGGCTTCGGCCGGCACCAGGTCGCGAACGGTGCGGCCGACGATGCCGGGAATGCCGGTCTGCCGTTCGTAGCCGGGATTGGCTTCGACATGGACGTAGTCGCTCAGCGGCCCGTGCGGTCCGTCGAAGAATTCGATGATGCAGAAACCGTCGTCGATCGCCTCGAACAGCGCGCGATAGCGCGCCTCGCTCTGGTTGACCGCGTCGTGCGCCGACTGCTGTTCGACGATCGACTGCTGCAGCTTGGCGTTGACCTCCGCCAGCGCCTTGCTGGCGCGCATCGGCTCGGTGTTCTCGATGCAGCCGCCGAGGAAGCCGCCGACGCTGCCGTCGTCGAGACGGACCGGCGTGTAGAAATAGGTGAACCAGGTCTCCTCGGCGTAGCCCTTGCGCGCCATCAGCAACCGCAGGTTCTGCTGCGCCAGCGACTCGCCCGCATAGGCGCGGCGCACCAGCGGGTCGAGGTCCGGCCAGATCTCCGGCCAGACGTCGCGAAACGACTGCCCGAGCGCGGCCGGGTGCCGGCTCGCGAGCAGGTCGACATAGGCGTCGTTGTAGAGCAGCGTCAGCGCGTCGCCCCAGACGACGAAGGACGGGATCGCGGTCGCCAGCATGGTGTCGACGGTGACGCGCAGCGGCGCCGGCCAATGCGCGACGGGTCCGAGCGGGCTCGCGGCCCAATCGTACGCCTGCACGGCGGCCCGCATCCCGATCCGACCGGACGCATCGACAGGAATTTCAGGCACGGCCGGTGTCTGGCGTCATGGGACCAATGGAAAGCGTTGCGCTGACAGCGAGCCGTTTGGGCGGATGGAACTCTCCGGCACGCGGACCGTCCGACAACGGCGAACGCCCGAATTCGTTGCATGCCCGATCGACGATATTCACAGGCTGGAATCGGCCGGAAGATCCGGTTGGTCGACCTGGGCGAGAGGCCCGGCGCGGTTCGGAAACGGTCCGCAGCTCGCGCCGGCCGCGAGCCGGCCACCGGCGACAGCGACGGCGCGATCGGCCGCCGGTCTCAGTGGATCGCGGCGTACATGATCTTTTCTTCGGTCGCATCGAGCCCGGAGAATTCCTCGACCACCTTGCCTTGCCGGCTGACCAGGATGCGATCCGACAGCGCCAGGATTTCCGGCAGATAGGACGAAATCACCACCACCGCCCGGCCCTCTTCGGCGAGGCGGTTGATCAGGTCGTGAATCTCGACGATGGCGCCGACGTCGACGCCGCGGGTCGGTTCGTCGAAGATCACGACGCTCGGATCCTGCGCCAGCGATTTGGCGATCACCACCTTCTGCTGATTGCCGCCGGACAGCTCGACGACCTTGGCGTGCGTGCTGATCGTCCGGACGTTGAGCTGCTTGATCCAGTGCTCGCCGCTCGTCTGCGCCTCCTTGCGCGACAGCAGAAAGCGGCCGCCCGGAAACTTGGCGAGGATGCCGAGATAGACGTTGCGGGCGATCGACATCGTCTCGAAAAAGCCTTCGACCTTGCGGTCCTCGGTGATGTAGGCGATGCCGGCCTTCACCGCCGGCGCCGGCACGCGGTAGCGCACCGGTTCGCCGCGCAGCAGAATCTCGCCGCCGTGGAAGAAGTCGCGCTTCAGCACGCCGGCGGCGATCTTGAAGGTCTCGGTGCGGCCGGCGCCGACCAGCCCGAAGATGCCGGTGATCTGGCCGGCGAAGATCGACAGCGAATTGTTCTTCACCATCGGCGCCAGCTTGAGATTCTGGATCGTCAGCACCCGCTCGCCGGCCGGCCGCACCGCGGTCTTGCGCTTGCCGTACAGCGTGTTCGACAGATCGCGGCCGACCATCGCCTGGACGATACGATCGCGGTCGAAATTGCAGGCGTCGTCGGTCACGACGTGCTTGCTGTCGCGCAGCACGGTGATGCGGTCGGCGAGGATCAGCGCCTCTTCCAGCGCGTGCGAAATGAACACGATAGAGACGCCGCGCTTCTTCAGGTCGCGCACCAGATCGAAGAAGTACTTCTTCTCCTCCGGCGTCAGCGTCGCGGTCGGTTCGTCGAAGATGATCACCTTGGCTTGATGCAGCACCGCGCGGGCGATCTCGACCATCTGCTTCTGCGCCGCGCCGAGCAGCCCGACCGTCGCGGTCGGCGTCACGTCGAAATTCAGCGACTGCAGGAACTGCTGGGCGGCGATGTAGATGCCGCGTAACCGGTTGTAGAATTTCTCCTGGCCGAGAAACAGATTCTGCGCCACCGTCATGGTCGGCACCAGGCTATTCTCCTGAAACACCATGCCGATGCCGAGATGGCGCGCCTCCAGCGGCGTCTTCGGCGCGACCTCCTTGCCGTCGACCAGCATCGTGCCGGAGGTCAGCGTGACCACCCCGGCCATCGCCTTGGTGAGCGTCGATTTGCCGGCGCCGTTCTCGCCGACCAGCGCGTGGATCTCGCCGCGGCGCAACTGAAAGTCGACGCCGTCGATCGCCGGCACGCCGGAATACAGCTTGGTGGCCTTGCGAAATTCGAGAACGTTGTCCGTCATGCGCCGGCCTCACGCTTCACGTCGGAAAGATTCAATCTGAGCAGCCGCCCCGGCCCCTTGGCGAGGACGTAAAGGCTGTCCGCGATCTGCACCGCGGCGACCACGCCGTGATTGACGCCGTCGACGCGGCTGTGCAGCGAGTACAGCGGCGCGCAGTCCGGGCCGAGCCGGACCACCAGGCCGTAGGAGCGCGGCGGCGCCCACGGCTTGATTATGCCCATGGTCTTGAGGTGCGCGCCCTGCATCGGCTCGCGGAACGATTGCCCGGCGCGCAGCCGCGGCACCACCCAGAACTCCGGGTCGATCTCCGCCATCATCCGGCGGCGATAAGTGGCTTCGCGCAGCACGAATTCGATCAGCTGGGTGCGCGCCGTGAAGGCGGTGAGCCAGAACCCGCCGCCCGGCGCCGGCGACAGCCGCGACGGATACACCGGCAGATGATCGAATGTCGGCTTGATCTGCCCGTTGCCGCCGATCGCGATCAGGCGATGCCGCCAGCTCTCGCTGACCAGCACCGTATCGCCGGCGGTCGCCGCGCCGAAGGCGTAGCGAAGCCCGGAGGCGAGCACCCGGATTTGGCGCGACGCCGGATCGATCGACAGCAGCCGGCCGCTACGGCCGCGGCTGAGCAGATCGCGGCCCCATTCGCCGTAGGGCCGCTCGGTCGAGCCGTCGGTCGCGAGCAATGTGCCGCCCGGCCCCGGCGCCAGCGCATTCACCGCCGTCATCCCGGAGCCGGTGACGACGGCGTCCGTCGCATCGCCCGGCGTGAAGACACGCACCTCGCGCCCGTCCAGCGCGACCGCGACGCGGCCGTGCGGCAGTACGCACAAAGCCGTCAGCGGCTGATCGAACCGGCGCACCGGCGCGAACGCGCCGCCGTCCATCCGCAGCACGGCGGTGCCGTCGGCGACATAGAGCGTGGTGCCGTCGCTGGCGAGATCCTCGGCATGCGGCAGCTCGGCGATCGTCTCGGCGTGTTCCAGCGCCTGGTTCGGCTTCAGCGCGCCGTCGAACGGCGGCACGGTGATGGCGCCCTCGCCGCGGCCGAGGAAGCGATGGGCGATGTCGCGCAGCGCCGGGATCATGCCTGTTTCCCCCATCGCTTGTCGTACTGGACGAAGTTCGGATCGGCGCCGTCCAGCTTGTAGCGGCCGATCCGGTTGTTGGCGATGCCGCCGAGATACAAATGGCCGCGGTGCTCACGCATCGAGGTGATCATCGGATGATTGGCGCCGGACAGGTCCCAGAACGATTCGAGGATCTTGCCCTGCTCGTTGAACTTGACGACGCAGCCGGTGTTGATGTTCGGGAACAGCCACTCGTCGACCGGCAGCCGCTTGCCCATGCGGCGGCGGAAGTCGGGCATCCGCCACGCCAGATCGAGCGCCGGCGAACGCATCCCGACCAGCGCCAGCCAGTAGTTGCCGTCGGAGGCGAGATTGATGTTGTCCGGATAGCCCGGCAGATTGTCCATCACCACCTCGACCGTCCCCGACTTCGGCCCGTCGAACCAATAGCGCTTGATCGAGCAGCCGAAGGTTTCGGCGAACAGGATCGACTGCCGGTCGCTGGCGATGCAGATGCCGTTCGGGAATTTCAGGCCGCGCAGCACGGTGCGGGTGGTGTTCTTGTTCGGGTCGTAGCAGATGATGCGGCCGTTGCCGCGCGCCTCGAGTCCGTCGACCGGCCACTCGTCCATCTCGTAGCGCACGGTCGCTTCCGAGAAGAAGATCCGGCCGTCGTCGGCGATGTCGAGGTCGTCGGCGAGCCGCAGCCGGCTGTCGTCGTTGACCGACCAGATGCTGCGGTTGGTCTCGTCGGTCGCCTTCTCGACCTTGCCGTCCGGCGCGATGCGATACAGGCCCATGCCGCCGATGCAGCAGTACAGATTGTCGTTGCGATCGAACGCCATGCCGAGCGGCTGGCCGCCGATATGGGCGAACACCTCCATGCGCGTGTAGTCCGGCGCGTGGAACTTCATGATGTCGCCGTGCCGCGACCCGGCATAAAGGTTGTCGTGGCGATCGAGGATGACGTCCTCGGGCGACTCGATCCGGCTGAGCCCGATCAGCGAGACGTCGCGCAGCTTGTCGTTCTGCTCGAACGGACCGCCCTTGCCGATTTCGGTCGAGGGCGGCGGCGGCAGATAGTGATAGGCCGGCGCGACATAGACCTTGCTGATGATGCGGTTGCGGTTCTTCAGCCAGCGGATGTCGATCATCGCCGCGACCAGCAGGATCGACGCCAGCACCATGCGGTTGTAGCCGCCGCGCACCGACAGCGTGGTCAGGCCGTTGGTGATCAGGAGCACGATCAGCGTGCCGGCCAGCGCCTTGGCGACCGAGCCCTTGCCGCCGCCGAGCGTGATGCCGCCGAGCACGGTGGCGGTCAGCACCGTGACTTCGAGACCGACGCCGACGTCGCCGCCGACGGTGCCGAGCCGCGCCGCGAAGAACAGCGCGCCGATGCCGGTCAGCGCACCGCTGGCGACGTAGCACAGCGCGATGGTGCGGCGGACCGGGATGCCGGAATTATACGCCGAGCGGCGCGAGCCGCCGATGGCGGTGATGTGCCAGCCCGGCCGCAGCCGCGTCAGGAAGATGTGGCCGAAGATCGCGATCACGACGTAGAGCAGCGCGACGCTCGGGATGCCGAACAGCTCGCCGCCGCCGAGGAAATCCCACGCCGGGAAATCCGGCATCGACGAGGCGATCTTGACGGAATTGCCGACCAGCAGCAGATCGTAGGCGGAGCGGAAGATGATCAGCGTGATCAGCGTGGTGATGAAGGCGCGCAGCCGCAGATAGCCGATCAGGATGCCGTTGACGCTGCCGAGCAGCGCCCCGAACGCGATGGTGGCGACGATCACCGCCGGCACCGGCCAGTTCAGCACGTTGAGGCAGTACAGCGCGCAGAAATCGCACAGCGCGAACATCGACCCGACCGACAGGTCGACGCCGCCGACGATGACGACCAGCGCCATGCCGAGCACGACGAAGCCGATTTCGCCGGCCTGGCGGGCGGTGTCGCCGAGCGACGCCGGCGACAGGAACCCGGGGATCGCCTGGCTGAGCGCGACCGCGACCGCGATCAGCACGATCATCGGGATCGCGGTCTCGGTCCACCGCTTGGACAGAATCTCGCCGAGCAGATGGTCGGGCCAATAGCGCGACCTGAGTTTGACGAACGTTTCTTGCATCTTGAACCGCAGGGCTGGAGCGCGAACCCGCGGCGATCGCCCGCCGGACAGCGGGCGTCGCCGGGGTCGAAATAGAGGCCGCTATTTCTTCAGGTCGCTGAGATTCCAGCAGGCGGTCGACGAATCCGCGTTGTCCTTGGTGATCGGGATCAGCGTGGTGTAGATCGAGCCCTTGATGTCGCCCGGCTTCGCGCCGGAGGACAGCAGCCACTTGATCATCGCCGCCATGTCGGCGGCCTGGATCGGCACGTCGTAGCTGAGATTGAGATCGAACGCGCCCGACTTCACCAGCTCGCAGGCGCCCTTGCGCTCGCCGCCGCCCGAGGTGGCGAGGAACACCTTGCCGGTGAGACCCGCCTCCTTCACCGCCGCGGCGGTGCCGATGTCCATGCCGTCCCAGAACCCGACGATGCCGCAGAGATCCGGGTTCTGCTTCAGCACCGTCTGGGTGATCGCCTTGGCCTTGGCCGCGTCCCAGTCGGCCGCCTGCGACGACACCACCTTGATGTTCGAATGCTTGGCCAGCACGTTCTCGACGCCCTTCAGCGTGTAGGCCGAGGTCGCCGCCGACAGCGCGCCCTGCATGATCGCGACCTTGCCGGACTTGCCCTCGCAGGCCTTCACCACCGCCTCGGCGGCGCGCTCGCCGACCTCGATCCAGTTGGCGCCGACGAAGGCCGAGCTGCGATACACCGAGCCCATGTTGATCTGGATGATGAAGATGCCTTCCTTCTCGGCGCGCTGCAGCAGCTTGGCGTAGGTCTGCACGTCCGGATTGTGGATGATGATCGCCGCCGGCTTTTCCGAGATCAGCGTCGTCACCGCCTGCGCGCCCGCACTGGTGCTCCAGTTCGGATCGCGGACGATCACCTTCATGCCGTAGGGCTCGAGCTCCTTCTTCACCCCGGCGAACCAGCCTTCGGTGAGATCGAAATTCATCGCCACCGGCACATAGGCGACGGTCTTGCCGGCCAGCGCCGCCTTGAACGGCGCCTGGAACGGCTCGTCGAGCCCCTGCTGGGCCCGCGCGGGCAGCGCCAGCGCCGCCACCGCCGCTCCGGCGAGAATCACCCGCGCCACCGCGCGCTTCATTGCAGTCGACATGTCTCACTCCCTTTGGTCTTGCTCAGTCGCCCGGCGTTGATCGCCGTAGCTTTCAGATATCGCCTTGCTGGGCCGTCTCCTCGTTCCTCGGATTGAGGAAGGAGTCCGCGATCACCGCGACCAGCAGCACCACGCCCTTCACCAGATTCTGCCCCGAATACGACACGTCCATGATCGTCATGCCGTTCAGCATGGTGCCGATCAGCAGCGTTCCGATCACCACGTTGAGCACGCCGCCGCGGCCGCCCGACAGGCCGATGCCGCCGAGCACGACGACGAGGATCACGTCGTAGATCATCGTCGAGTTGAAGATCCGGGTCGGCATGCTGTTGACCGACGCCGCCATCACCAGACCGGCGAAGCAGCCGATCAAAGCCGCCAGCACGAACTGCAGCACGATGATCGGCCGGGTCGGGACGCCGGTGACGCGGGCGGTGTTCGGATTGTCGCCGATCGCATAGATGTAGGCGCCCGGCCGCGTGCTGCGCAGCAGGAAGGCGACCAGACCGCAGGCCAGCGCGAACACGATGATCGGCATCGGTATGCCGAGCAACTGCCCCTGCCCGAGCCATTCGAAGCCCTGCAGGCCCGGGCTCCATTGCACGACGTCGAGCTTGAACAGCGCCGCCTGACCGAACCCGGCGAGAAACAATCCGCTGGCGAGCGTCGTGAACAGCGCCGGCACTTCCGCGTAGGCGATCAGCCAGCCGTTGAACAGCCCGAACGCCAGCGACAGCAGCAGCGCCACCGACAGCGCGACCGGCAGCGAGCTGCCGTCCTGCACCATCTGCAGCACCAGCCCCGGCGGCACCGCGAGCACGGCGATCAGCGAAATATCGATGCCGCGACCGATCACCACGATCGCCATCGCCAGGCCGAGAATGCCGAGAACGGACACGTTCTGCAGCAGCGTCAGCATATTCGCGGTGGTGAAAAATCCAGGTAGAAACGCCGTGAAGGCCACGAACATGACGGCGAATATGCCGAGCACGATGCCCTGCTGGTTGATCCGTCTGAGCGCCATCCCAAGCCTTGCTTCTTTTTGTTGCGCGATCCTCCTCCGTCCTTTTGCTGATTGCAAGACGAAATCCGATGCACTAACACCCCCCGCTTTTGTGCGCTGCACTGTCGGACGCGATCGCTTCCGGTTGGCCGCAAGCGCGACGATCGTAGCGGCGACGATCAGGGGGTGGCGGCATGCGGCTGGTGCCGACGCCTGATGTGATCACAGCTCGGGCGATCGTTGCCACGCGACTCCGGACAAAACGCGCCCGTCGAAAAACGACCGCTCCAGCCGTCATTGCGAGGAGCGCAAGCGACGAAGCAATCCAGCAACGCAGTGCTCGGCGCCTCTGGATTGCTTCGCTTCGCTCGCAATGACGGAGATGACGAAGCTGCTCGAATCCTGATACTTTCACAAACGGCCGTTGTGGCGAGGCTTCCCTGCTCACCGGACGAGAACGGCACCGGCCAAATTTCTCAACTACATCGCACTTGAACCAACAAAGACCATCGACCAATTGACGAACAGAAACCAATGAACCTCAAGTAATGACCTCGACTTTCACCGGGGGCGAAGATGCCAGAAATTGACCTACCTAACCTTAAAGATCGCCTCTGGCACAACATGCAGCAAGATTTGGCGCGCTTCGTTCCGGAGATTTTGGAGCGTAATCGCCTGATGTGTTGCGCGTGTGGACGCTTCCTTCCTTCAGAAGACTTCAGCATCGAACACATCATTCCTAAGCAGACAATCAAACAAGACCCTCAAGAGGTTCGTTCGAATCCCGCTACACCAGCGAACATCCGGGCCGGCAACATTCTGCTCTGCACCAAACCACTGCACTACAGGAACACCCGCATCCATAACAATGGCTGTAATAGCTGGAAAGGAAAATACTTCGACGGCGCGTTGACTGACATAATGACCGGCAAGATGCCGCCACATCAGAACAAGAAGGCGCAGAATGCTCACATAATTGGCGGGCTCGCCGCGGCTTATCTTGCGATGGTTTCAGAGTACGGCTACGTGGTAGCCTTGATGCAGAGTGGCTTAATCGCACGCGAGCAATTTTTTAATCCAAATAGATTCCGAAAAGGGCTTATGGCCAAATCTCAGATGATATTAACCGGCCAACCTCAGACAGCAATCGAAGACCAAGTGTGGTCGCGCCCGTTCCATTTCGAGTTCCATGCACAAAGCTGCTTAGTCACTGTTCGCAACTTTGTTGTCTACTTGCCGATTTCCCAGGACCCAAGACTGCCAATAATCCGACACCTACAGTACGTCCCTCAAAAATATGCATTCAGACCAAATTTTGAGACAGTGTTCACATAGTTCAGCCTCGACTTTTTCTACACCGTACCCAGAATCGAAAACCGTTCGTCCGCGCCGCGCTGTGCCAGCATGTCGGCGCCCGCCTCTTCCACCACCACCGCATCGACGCGCGACGCCGACGGGCCGTGGTGGCATTTGGCGATCATATCCGCGACGGTGGCCTCGGCGCCGGCGAACAGCGCTTCGACGCTGCCGTCGCGGCGGTTGCGGACCCAACCTTCGAGGCCGTAGGACTCCGCGGTCTGCGCCACCCAGACGCGATAGCCCACGCCCTGGACGCGGCCGCGGATCATCACCTGCCGGATGATCGCGCTCATCGCCGCTGCGATCCGAGGAAATGCACGCCGCGCTCGGCGACGACATCGGCGCGGGTGACCTGGTCGAGCAGTTCGGCGGACGCCAGCCCGGTGAGCTGTTTTGGCGCGACACCGGCCCGAATGGCCGACAGCGTTTTATGCACCGCCTCGGTCGCGGCCGCGATCGGCGCATGGCCCTGCACCGCGATCCGCACCCGCTGCATGGCCAGATAGTCCCAATCGGCCAGTTCGGCCGGCGGACTGCCGAGCACGATCGGCAGCGTCGTCGCGGCGCTGATCGCCTGCAGCTGATCGCGCGTCTTCACCCCGGTGAAGAACAGCGCATCGACGCCGGCCGCCTCATAGGCCACCGCGCGGTCGATCGCATCGCCCAGCGAACTGATCGCGCAAGCGCCGGTGCGGCCGACGATCACCAGCGACGGATCGAGCCTTGCGTCGAGCGCGGCGTTGATCTTGCCGAGCCCTTCCTCCAGCGCAATCAGTTGCGGCCCCGCCTCGCCATAGGCCTGCGGCAGCAGCGTGTCCTCGATGGTGAGGCCGGCACAGCCTGCCGCTTCCAGCTCCTGCACGGTGCGGCGGACGTTGAGCGCGTTGCCGTAGCCATGGTCGGCGTCGACCAGCACGGGAAGCGCCGCCGCGCGCGCCATCCGCCGCATCTGCTCGGCGAGTTCGGTGAGGGTGATCAGCGCGATATCGGGATCGCCAAGGATCGCCAGCGAGGCGACCGAACCGCCGAACATTCCGAGCTCAAAGCCGAGATCGTCGGCGATCCGGATCGAGATCGCGTCGTAGACCGACGCCGGGCGCACGCAGGCCGATCCATCCAGGATCGCCCGCAACGCGCCGCGGCGGTCGCGCCAGGCCATCGGGCTTTACGCGAATTCGAGGATCAGCGCGTCGACGGCGAGCGTGGCGCCCGCCGCGGCGTGGATCTTCTTCACCGTGCCGTCGCGCTCGGCGCGCAGCACGTTCTGCATCTTCATGGCCTCGACCACCGCCAGCGTTTCGCCGGCCTTGACCTCCTGGCCCTCGGTCACCGCGATCGAGACCACGAGGCCGGGCATCGGGCACAACACCTTCTTGCCGGTGTCGGCCTTGTCGCCTTCCTTCATCCAGCGCGCCGCCGTGGCCTCGCGCTCGGTGAAGACGTTGACCGAAACTTCGTAGCCGTGATGCACGAGCCGGACGCCGTTCGGGATCGGCCGCACCTGCACCGCGACCGGATGGCCGTCGATCGTGCCCTGCCACACCGGGTCGCCGGGGATCCACGACGACAGCAGCAGATGCGGCTGGCCGAGCTTGCCGTCGGCCTCGACGAAGCGCACCACGAAGCCCTCGCCCTCGCGGATCACGTCGAGCGGGATTTCGCTGCGCTCGAGCCAGACGCAGCGACGGCGTTCGCGGATCACGGCGCGGCCGATCATCTGGCCGCTGATCTTGCGCTTGCGCTCGCCGATCACGCGGTCGATCGCGGCGCCGACCGCGGCGATGCGGCGGGCGACCTCGCCCTCCGGCAGACGCGCGGCGAAGCCCTGCGGAAATTCCTCGGCGATGAAGCCGGTCGAGAGGTTGCCCTCGCGCCAGCGCGGATGCGTCATCAGCGACGACAGGAACGGGATGTTGTGGCGGATGCCGTCGACGTAGAACGCGTCGAGCGCGTGGGTCTGCGCCTCGATCGCCGCCGCGCGCGACGGCGCGTGGGTCACCAGCTTGGCGATCATCGGATCGTAATAGATCGAGATCTCGCCGCCTTCCTGAACGCCGGTGTCGTTGCGCACGGTGATGCCGTCGGCGCTGCTCTCGGTCGGCGGGCGATACTTCACCAGCCGGCCGATCGACGGCAGGAAGTTGCGGAACGGATCCTCGGCGTAGACGCGGCTTTCCACCGCCCAGCCCTTCAGCTTGACGTCCTTCTGCGCCAGCGCCAGCTTCTCGCCGGCGGCGACACGGATCATCTGCTCGACCAGGTCGATGCCGGTGATCATCTCGGTCACCGGATGTTCGACCTGCAGGCGGGTGTTCATTTCCAGGAAGTAGAAGCTCTTGTCCTGGCCGGCGACGAACTCGACGGTGCCGGCGCTGTCGTAGTTCACCGCCTTGGCCAGCGCGACCGCCTGCTCGCCCATCTTCTTGCGGGTGGCCTCGTCGAGCAGCGGGCTCGGAGCCTCCTCGATCACCTTCTGGTTGCGGCGCTGGATCGAGCATTCGCGCTCGCCGAGATAGATGACGTTGCCGTGCTTGTCGCCGAGCACCTGGATTTCGATGTGGCGCGGATCGACGATGAACTTCTCGATGAAGACGCGGTCGTCGCCGAACGAGGCCTTCGCCTCCGCCTTGGCGAGGTTGAAGCCTTCGGCGACCTCGGTCACTGAATGCGCGATGCGCATGCCCTTGCCGCCGCCGCCGGCCGAGGCCTTGATCATCACCGGATAGCCGATCTCGTCGGCGATCTTCACCGCGTGCTTGTCGTCCTCGATCACGCCGAGATAGCCCGGCACGGTCGACACCTTCGCCTTCGCGGCCGCCTTCTTGGATTCGATCTTGTCGCCCATCGCGGCGATCGCGCCGGGGTTCGGACCGATGAACACGATGCCGGCGTCGGCCAGCGCCCGTGGGAACGACTCCCGTTCGGACAGGAAGCCGTAGCCGGGATGCACCGCCTGGGCGCCGGTCTTGCGGCAGGCCTCGACGATCTTCTCGATCACCAGATAGCTCTCGGCCGCGGCCGGCGGCCCGATCAGGACCGCCTCGTCGGCCATCTCGACGTGCAGCGCGTCGCGATCGGCCTCGGAATAGACGGCGACCGTTTCGATACCCATACGGCGCGCGGTCTTGATGACCCGGCAGGCGATCTCGCCCCGGTTGGCGATCAGAATGCGTTTGAACATGTTCTTGTTGCTTGCGACCTAGGGGTGGTTCTGCCCTCCCGGCCGGGACGGCAATCGGCATTGCGCGTGTGCTTGTAACAATTCTGTCGCCGAGGAAAACTAGTTAATGCGAAGGGGTGTGTCGCCGGCCCCCTTTTCCAACTCAAAGGGAAACCCATGCGCCGCATCCTCGCACCGCTCGTGGCGGGCCTCGCCCTCCTGTCGACAGCCTCCGCTTTCGCCCAGAACGGCCAGCCCCGCAACCTGATTTTGTTCATCCCGGACGGGCTGCGGGCGTTGACCGTGACACGGGAAATCGCGCCGGCGATGGCGGCGCTGCGCGACCAGGGGGTGAATTTCCGGAATCCGCATTCGCTGTTTCCCACCTTCACCATGGCCAACGGCTCGGCGCTGGCCACCGGCCATTATCTCGGCGACACCGGCACCTTCAGCAACACGATCTATACCGGCTACCCCTCGGTCCCGGCCGGCAACACCGTGGTTCCGTTCATCGAGAACGACGACGTGCTGGGTGACATCGACAATCATTTCGACGGCAATTACCTCAACGAGGAGACCCTGCTGAAGCTGGCGCGCGACAAGGGCCTCAGCACCGCGGCGATCGGCAAGCTCGGACCGACCCTGCTGTTCGACCACACCGATCGCGCCGACCGCCCCGGCCTGCATTCGATCGTGTTCGACGACGCCACCGGGACCCCGCGCGGCGTGCCTGTCGCCGACGACATCAAGGCGGCGCTGGAAAAGGCCGGGCTGCCGACCGCGACGCCGCCCCGCGGCGCCAACGCCAAGGCCGGCGACGCCAGGACCCCCGGCACGGTGGACGCGAACATTCCGCAGCAGGCCTATTTCGCCGACGTCGCCACCAAGGTGGTGCTGCCGCTGTTCAAGCAGCGCGGCAAGCCGTTCGTGCTGGTGTTCTGGTCGCGCGATCCGGACGGCAGCCAGCACAACCACGGCGACAGCCTCAACAGCATCATTCCCGGCATCAACGGCCCGACCTCGATGGCCGGAATCCGCAATGCCGACAACAACCTCGCCGCACTTCGCAAGGCGCTGGATGAACTCGGGCTGGCGGCCTCGACCAACATCATCGTGTCCGCCGACCACGGCTTCTCGACGATCTCCAAGGAGAGCAAGACCAGCCCGTCCGCCAAGGTGACCTATACCGACACCCCGGCCGGCTTCCTGCCGATGGGCTTCCTCGCGCTCGATCTGGCCAGGGCGCTCCAGCTGCCGCTGTCCGATCCCAACGACGGCAACAAGCCGGTCGCGGCCGACGCCCATCCCAAATTCGGCAATGGCGTGCTCGGCAAGGACCCCACCAAGCCCGATCTGGTGGTCGCCACCAATGGCGGCTCGGACCTGATCTATCTGCCGACCAAGGACAAGAAGCTGGCGGCGCGGACCATCACGGCGCTGCTCGCGCAGGACTACGTCAGCGGCCTGTTCGTCGACGACGCGCTCGGCAGCTTCGCCGGCACGCTGCCGATGTCGGCGCTGAACCTGAAGGGCCAGGCGCGAACGCCGACGCCGGCGATCGTCGTCAACTTCCGCTCCTACGCGTCGGGCTGCGCCGAGCCGACCACCTGCTCGGTGCAGGTCGCCGACACCGTGCTGCGCCAGGGCCAGGGCATGCACGGCTCGTTCAGCCGCGGCGACACCATGAACTTCATGGCGGCGACCGGCCCGAGCTTCAAGGCCGGCTTCGTCGATCCGCTGCCCGTCAGCAACGCCGATGTCGGCTTCACCGCCGCGCATCTGCTCGGCCTGACGCCGACCAACAAAGGCAGCCTGGTCGGCCGGGTGATGACCGAGGCGATGCCCGACGGTGCGACACCGAAGGCATCGTCGAGCGTGATCCGCTCCAAGCCGGCGAACGGCCTGCGCACCGTGCTGGCGCTGCAGCGCGTCGGCGACCAGCGCTATTTCGACGCCGCCGGCTTCCCCGGCCGCACGCTGGGCCTCGACGACGACGCTGCCAAAAAGAAAACGGCGGGGAAGTAATCCCCCGCCGTTTCTGAAAATCCACCTATCAACTCGTCATGCCCGGGCTCGTCCCGGGCATCCACGTCTCCCGGCTTCGACGCGGGGCAAGGCGTGGATGGCCGGGACAAGGCCGGCCATGACGGAGGACTTTACATCCCCAGGTCGAACACGTTCGGCAGCTGGATCAGCGGCAGGGTGGCGACGCCGACCAGGGTCGCGACCATCCGCATCAAGGTGCGGTTGCTCGGACGGGCGCTGCCGCGCATCTGACGCGCGATCCACTCCAGCACTTCGGTGTCGACACCGACCGCCCGGGTCGGAGCCCAGGACTCGATTTCGGTGTCCGGCGCCAGCGCCACGCTGCGCGACGGCACCGGCAGGCCCGAGGCCGAGGCGGCGTGATGCACCACCGCCTTGGCGAACAGGTCGTCGAAGCGGCCGTTGTCCTTGCGCTCGGCCGCGGCGGCGTTGATTTCGAACAGCGCCTCGGCTTCGGCGCGGCTGATGGGCTGGTTCTCGACCGCGGCGGCGGTCAGGATGCGCGCGCACCAGGCGGCGTCGTCCTCGTCCAGCGTCCGCGAGAAATGAACTCTGCCCCGTGTGGTTGGGCCCTCACCGGTGATCACTCCATCGCGCACGACACCGAGCGCCTGCGCGGCGGTGTAGCGGTCCGAAATACGGGTGGGTTCGATGCCGATCTCGTCGGCCAGGGCAGCGGCAGTCATGGTTCCTTGCTCTTCATGTTGGTTGTCGACCAGCATTTCCACGCCGGCGTAAACGCTTGGTTAAGTCTTCAGTCGCGCTCGCGAGGTTCACGCATCCCCTCTGCATCATCGTTAAGAGGGTTGCGGATTTGTCGCAGTGACCGCGGTCACGGACGCTCAGATCGCAAGTCGCTCCGGCGGCGTTGCGGCGCAGCAGCGGCTTTATCGAGGCAGCGCGATCCCAAAATGTCGCGGCATCGCCGGTGGTGTTCACACACCGGGTCAACCGGCCGCCCGCGGCGGCCGGACGATCCGGACGGTTCAGTGTCCGTAGTGGGACCTCAGCGCGGCGACAGCTTGTCGGCGATCAACAGGCCGAGCGCGCCGGACACCGCGGTGACGACCACGCCCCATGAAATGTCGGCGGCGACCATCGGCCAGGTCCAGTGCTTCAGCACCGCCAGCGCGGTCAGCTCGAAGGTCGCGTAGCAGAACAGGCCGAACAGCGCCCCGAACAGCAACGAGGATTGCCAGGTCGCGTTGGCCGCGCCATTGACGAACACCATGATGCCGACGACGTAGAGCGAATAGAACAGCACCGCCGGCAGCAGCCGGACCGGGCCGAGCATCTCACCGACCTGGCTGGCGAAGAAGTCCTTCGCGATCACGCCGAGAAACAGGAAATCCAGCGGGATCAGAACAATGAAAGTCGCCAGATAAAGAACCCCATACCGCTTCAATTCATCCTCCTGAAATCAGCCGGAACAATCTCAATACGCTTCACTTCTTCCAGGGTTGCAAGCCGGCAGCTCGCCGCGGATCGAAATCCCTCGCTTCGGATGACACCTCCCTGATGGCCAACGACACGCCCCGCCCCGTCATCGTCTGGTTTCGCGACGATCTGCGGCTCTCCGACCACCCTGCTCTGCATCACGCCGCCGCCGCCGGCGGCCCGGTGATCTGCATCTACGTGGACGACGAGCAGAGCCCGCAGCTGCGGCCGCCGCAGGCGCGGCCGCTCGGCGCCGCGTCGCGCTGGTGGCTGGCGCAGTCGCTGCGCGCGCTCGCCGCCGATCTCGCGGAGCGCGGCGGGCAACTGATCCTGCGCCGCGGCCCGGCCGCGGCGATCATCGGCGAACTCGCGCGCCAGCTCGACGCCGGCGCGGTGCATTGGAACGAGATCGAGATCGCGCCGCACCGCGCCGTCGCCGACGATCTCGCCGAGGCGCTGAGCATGGCCGGGATCGATCACCACCGGCACCGCGGTGATCTGCTCGCCGCGCCGGCCGAGATCCGCGGCAAGGAAGGCCGCGGCATGCGCGTGTTCACGCCGTTCTGGCGCCGCGTGCTCGGCCTCGGCGGTCCGCCGCAGCCGCTGCCGGCACCGACGGCGCTCCACGCCGCGCCGGTTCTGCCGAGCGACGAGCTGGCGACGTGGCGGCTCGAACCGACCGGGCCGGATTGGGCCGGCGGCCTGCGCGACAGCTGGACGGTCGGCGAACGCGCCGCGCAGGACAAACTCACCGCCTTCCTCGACGGACTGCCCGGCTATGCCGAGGGCCGCGACCGGCCCGACCGCGACGTCACGTCGCGACTGTCGCCGCATCTGCGGTTCGGCGAAATCAGTCCGCGACAAGTCTGGCACGCCGCGCGGTTTGCCGCCGCCAAGCGGCCGGCGATCGCCGCCGACATCGACAAGTTTCTCAGCGAACTCGGCTGGCGCGAGTTCTGCCGGAACCTGCTGCACGACCATCCCGACCTCGCCGAACGCAATCTGCAGGCGTCGTTCGACGCCTTCCCGTGGACGGCGAACGACGCGGCGCTGCACGCCTGGCAGCGCGGCAGCACCGGCTATCCGATCGTCGACGCCGGGATGCGCGAGCTCTGGCACACCGGCGTGATGCACAACCGCGTCCGCATGGTGGTGGCGTCGCTGCTGGTGAAGCATCTGCTGATCGACTGGCGGCTCGGCGAACAATGGTTCTGGGACACGCTGGTCGACGCCGATCCCGCCAGCAACCCGGCCAACTGGCAGTGGGTCGCCGGCTGCGGCGCCGACGCCGCACCGTATTTCCGCGTGTTCAATCCGGTGCTGCAGGGCGAGAAGTTCGATCCCGCCGGCGACTATGTGCGGCGCTGGGTGCCCGAACTCGCCGCGCTGCCGGACAAGTTCATCCACAGACCGTGGGATGCGACGCCGGTGGAACTGGCCGCAGCCGGCGTCACGCTCGGCGGCAATTACCCGAAACCGATCGTCGATCACAAGCTGGGACGCGCGCGCGCGCTCGCGGCTTACGCCGAACTGCGTCAGCGCTGAACAACTTCGGTTAGCACCGCTACTAACTTGTGCGAATCGGCTATCGTCGATCGCATCTGTAAACCCTGCTGCAACCTCTGCCGCAAACCCTTGGGGGACGACATGGACGACGACAAGCCGATGATCGATCAGGTGACGGACGCCATCACCAACGTGGCGGAAGAAGCCAAGAAGGTGGTGAAGAAGGCCCGCAAGGCCGCTTCCAAGGCGGCCAAGAAGGTCGCCAAGAAGGTGACCGGCAAGAAGGCGAAGAAGGCCGCCAAGAAGGCCCCCGCCAAGAAGACCGCGAAGAAATCCGCCAAGAAGGCCGGCAAGAAGGTCGCCAAGAAAGCCGCCAAGTCGGCGAAGAAGACCGCCAAGAAGGCCGCCAAGTCGGTGAAGAAGGCGACCAAGAAAGCCCCGAAGAAGGCCGCCAAGAAGGCCAAGAAGTCGAAGCGCTGAGCCTCGTTCGGCATCGACAAAGCGGAAGCCTCCGGATCATCGCCGGAGGCTTTTTGCTGTGCGGGGCGACCTCTTTTGGCGACACCCGCGTCGCTCGCGTTCGCATCGATCTGTAGCCTCGATGCAGCAGAGCGAAATCGAGGGTCGGCAGAGCAACGCGCTGGCGACGTTGTGCAGCGCCTGTCTTGGCGACACCCACATCCTTCGCAGTCGTCATGCCGGGGCGCGAGCGCAGCTCGGGAGCCCGGAATCCCGAGGTTCTTGCGCGAAGACAGGATGAACAGCTCGAGATTCCGGGCTCGCCGCTGCGCGGCGCCCCGGAACGACGAACGAGGGGGTCCTCATCCGTCATGCGCGGGCTTGACCCGCGCATCCATCGCGCGCGAAAGCGCGCCCAACAAGCTGCATCATGCGAAGAGGATGGATTGCCGGGTCAAGCCCTACGACATTCACACATCTGCGTCGGCGCTTGCGAACAGCTGTTTTCT
>JACRJB010000041.1 GCA_016215605.1 Rhodopseudomonas palustris | reverse complement strand
GCCGACCGCGTCGATTTCGTCGATGACGATGATGCACGGCGCATTCTTCTTGGCCTGCTCGAACATGTCACGCACACGAGAGGCGCCGACGCCGACGAACATTTCGACGAAGTCCGAACCGGAGATGGTGAAGAACGGCACATTGGCTTCGCCCGCGACCGCACGCGCGATCAGGGTCTTACCGGTGCCGGGCGGGCCGACCAGCAGCACGCCGCGCGGAATCCGTCCGCCGAGCCGCTGGAACTTGCCCGGATCGCGCAGGAATTCGACGATCTCCTGCAGGTCCTGCTTGGCCTCGTCGACGCCCGCGACGTCTTCGAACGTCACCCGGCCGTGCGCCTCGGTCAGCATCTTGGCGCGCGACTTGCCGAAGCCCATCGCCTTGCCGGCGCCGCCCTGCATCTGCCGCGACAGGAAGATCCAGACGCCGATCAGCGCGATGAACGGCAGCCACGAGACCAGCAGCGACACGAACCACGGCACATTGTCGCCCGGCGGCTTCGCGGTGATCGCGACCTTGCCGTTGTACAGGCGGGTCACCAGCGACGGATCGTTCGGCGCGTAGGTCTGGAAGGTCGAGCCGTTGGTGAAGGTGCCGTGAATTTCCTGGCCCTGGATCACCACGTCGCGAACGTGATTCTGATCGACCTCGCTGAGCAGCTGCGAGAACGAGATGTCCTGCGAGGCGGCGCGCTGGCCGGGATTCTGGAAGAGTGTGAACAGCGCCAACAGCAACAGGACGATAATGACCCAGAGGGCGAAATTCCGCAGATTGGCGTTCATCGGTCTTCCTTATTGGTCGCGCGGATCGCGACCTTTGGCCCAGGTGCGCCGTCAGGGTCTCCTGGACCGGCCAGTCCACAATCTAGGTGTCACATGGCCGCCTGCCAAGAGAACGGTTCGGGACTATTTAGCGCATTATATCCCACTTCCGGCTCAAATCCTGGGGAGGATACGGGCCAATCGGGTGTGTCGACGGGAAATAGTGCTGTGATCAGTCAGCCCTTGGCCGCCGCGGCGGCGCCGGCGCGATCAGCAGGCGATCCTGCGTCAGCGTGATGACCGCCCCCGCAAGCGTCTGTTTCGACTTGATTTGCCGACGATCGGAAGCGGCCGCTGCCGCCGCGCGCTCGAGGGCGGCGGCCAGCGCCTCGACCTTGCCGAGTTCGGGGCGACCCTCCCGTCCGGCGCGCGCCAGTGCACGTAGCAACAAGCGAATCCGGATTTCCGCCGCCAGCCCGAAAAACGTCGTGGCGTCGTAACTCCCGCTTGGATGTCCAGCGCGGTCGAGCGTCAGAAACCGCTCCGCGCCGTCGACCAGCAGCTCCAGCGCCGCGTCGGCCCGCGCCGCCCGGACCGCAAGCCGCGCCAGATTGCGCGAATCGCAGCCTTCGGCGGCCAGCAGCGGCATCAGCTCGCGCAGTCGCGGTCGCGTGAAGCGAGGATCGGCGTTGCTCGGGTCGGTGGCGAAGGCGATTTTCGCCTTGGTCAGCGTCGCGATCAGTTGCTGTTTGGAAACGTCCAGCAACGGACGGGCCAGCACGGCGCCATCGCGCGGCGTCTCCCGCGCCATCGCCGCGAGGCCGGCGACGCCGCTGCCGCGCGACAGCCGCATCAGCACGGTCTCGGCCTGGTCGTCGCGGGTGTGGGCCGTCATGATGTGCGTGGCGCCGACGGCCCTCGCCGCTTGCGCCAGCAGCCGGTAGCGCGCCTCACGCGCCGCCGCGGGAAGGCCGGTCGTCGGTTTGTCGCCGGTCCAGCGCAGCGTCCGGTGCGGCAGGCCCAGCGACCGCGCGAGCCGTTTCACCGCGCGTGCCTCACGGGCTGCCTCCGGCCGCAGCCCATGATCGACGGTGACGACGACCAGCGCAGGGCCCCGCTTCAGCACCTTTCGCCAGCGCGCGGCGAGCCACATCAACGCCAGCGAGTCCGGCCCGCCGGACACCGCGAGCACGATCGCGGGGACCGCCTTCCAGTCGGCGAACAGACCCTTGGCCTCACGCGCCGAGATCGGCGCTTCGTCATTCCCGGCCATCAGCGGCGCAAGCCCTGGCTCACCGCCCCGGCTCGGCCGGAGCTCCATCAGCCTAGCACTTAAGCTTCTTCTGCTCGGTGTCGACCGCCTTCTTCACGCCGGCCGAGGCCTTCGGATATTTGCGGCCGATCTCGCCCAAAGCGGCGCAGGCGGCTTCCTTCTCCTTCAGCGCCGACAGCGACTGGCCGAGCCGCAGCAGCGCATCGGGCGCCTTGGCCGACTTGTCGTATTTGCTGGTCACGGACAGGAAGGCTTCCGCTGCGTCCCGATACATCTGCCGCTGGAAGAAGCTCTCGCCGAGCCAGTATTGCGAATCCGGCGTCAGCGCGTCGTTGGGATACTTCGTCGCGAAGTTGCGCATCGTCTCTTCGGCCAGTGCGTAGTCGCGGCGCTGCATGTAGCCGATGCCGAGATCGAATTCGTCGCGCGGGCTGGCCGACGGCGGCAGCGTGGTCAGGCCGCCGCTGCCCGGCGCACGGGGCGCCGGCTGTTGCGGGCCGGCGTCGGGATAGCGTCCGCCGCCATTGTTGGACAGGTCGAGCGGCGCGCCGGGATCGCGGCCCGCGGCGCCCTGCTCCGCCGGGACCGGCAGCTGCCCGCCGCCGAGCGCGCGCGGCACTCCCGGCGCACTCGGATTCTGGCTGGGATCGAACGCGTCGCCACGGCGGCGCCCGGTTGCCGGCGGCGGCGCGGCCTGCTCCTGCACGATCGGCGCCTGCGGCTGCTGGCCATAGACCGGCGCCTGCTGCGGCGGCTGGCTGTAGACCGGAGGCTGTTGCGGAGCGACCGGCGCGGCGGCCGCGCCGGGCGCAGCTTGCGGTGCGCCGGCACTGCCCTGCAGCTGCCGGACCTGTTCCTCGAGCCGACGGTTGCGGTATTGCAGCTCCTCGTTCTGGCCGGTGAGCGTGCGCAGCCGCTCCTCGAGCTGCTGGATCCGGATTTCGGGGTCGACCTCGCCGCCATATTGCTGGGCCAGCGCGGGAGCGGCGAAAGCGAGCGTCGCGAACACCGCGAGGCTGCGCGCAGAAAGGGCGAACTTGGATGACATTGGGGCCCGACGGTTGGGGATGACGCGCCAGATTAGTAGCGCCGGATTGATCGCCGGACTACGCCAAAAATGTGACTGGAACGATGGCCGACGGTCGCAGATGCCCGGCGACGCCAAACAAAAACGGCGCCCGAAGGCGCCGTCCCGTCACTTTCATGTCGAACGCGCTCAGGCGCCGGCGTTCAGCACGGTCACCGCGCGGCGGTTCTGCGACCAGCACGAGATGTCGTTGCAGACCGCGACCGGGCGCTCCTTGCCGTAAGAGATCGTCCGCATCCGCGACGCGTCGATGCCGCGCGAGGCCAGATAGTTGCGGACCGATTGCGCACGGCGCGCGCCGAGGGCGATGTTGTATTCGCGGGTGCCGCGCTCGTCGGCATGTCCCTCGATGGTGAAGGAATAGCGGTTGTAGGTCTGCAGCCACTGTGCCTGCTTGTCGAGCGTCGCGACCGCCTGCGGCGACAGATCGGTCTGATCGCTCTCGAAGAACACGCGATCGCCGACATTGACCACGAAGTCCTGCTGGCTGCCCGGAGTCGCCGCGTTGGCCATCGCTCCGTCAGCACCGAGACCGGTCTTGTTGTTGGCGCAAGCCCCCATCGACAGGGCCACCGCGAGCACCGCGGCCAGCTTCAATCCCTGGAGGATTCGCTTCTGATTTGTCATTCCGGAGCCTCCACGCTCGCGATATTCGGACTGTCATCCGGTCTACAGGGCGATGGTTAAGCGAACGTTCCGTCAACCTTGATGAGACGTTGCCGGCTCCGATCAAATGCCCCCGATCGGCGAAAAGCAATCGCGATGGTTAATGGGGTGCAAATGTGGCGCGACGGTGAAGGGGGAATCGCAAATCCGCCCCCCGCGACGGACGCGGAGGGCGCTGGATTCTGGTGACCACGCGGGGGCGTCAGGTCGACGACCGGGCGCGCCGTGAATGGAGGATGATGCCGGACCGCGAACGCTCCGGCCGCGGCTCAGGCATAGCAATCGGCGGACGGCGCGATCGGCGCGGTGCCGAACACATGCGCCACGCCCTGGTTGGGGCCGACCAATTCCGGGCGACGTTCGAACAGCATCCGCCGTTCGAACGCGCTGGAGCGCATGAATGGGAACCGGGCATAGACGCGCTCGCGAATCTCCCGATAGTCCGCCGCCATCAGCCCGACCGGCTTCAGCAAACCGGGAAATAGCCGCGGCTCGCACATCGGCTGCTGCAGAAAAACGCGCCGATAGAACGCACGATGTTCGGCACGCACGGTCGCGAGGCCGATGTCGGCATCGAAGTAGCAACACGCCACATAGCCGAGCCGAACGGTGATGTAGGGAAGTTCGGGAAGACGCTGCATCCGATCGGGATCGGCGACGAAGCGGGTCGGATCGACGATCGTCTTTCCCTGCTTGAGCTCGGGAACCAGAATATCGGAGAACAC
This sequence comes from Rhodopseudomonas palustris, assembly GCA_016215605.1. Taxonomy (GTDB): domain Bacteria; phylum Pseudomonadota; class Alphaproteobacteria; order Rhizobiales; family Xanthobacteraceae; genus Rhodopseudomonas; species Rhodopseudomonas palustris_L. The sequence continues at coordinate 55,178 of JACRJB010000041.1, read as the reverse complement.
ATCGACCGACGGCGAGGTGGGTGTCGACGGCGTCGCAACGCTGATCCGGATCGAGGCCGACAGCACGCCGTCAACGTGGACGCCGAACACCCAGGAGTTGGGCATCTCGTCGTGAGCGTCGGTGACGATGCCCTCGGCGTTCGGCTCGATCGCGCCCTCGTTGAGATAAGCGCGATACCGAAGCCGGTAGATCGCCTCTTTCTCGGCTGTGGTCTCGGCGAGCCTGTAGTCGATCCGATCGAGCAATTCATGTCCACGTGCGGAAGCAGCCACGCGAAGATTTTGCCCTTGTTGAGCGGAGCTCATTTCACACCTTGAATACGTTTGATGTCCGCTGAAGAAGTTAACAAATCATTAATCGATAGGCAAAGCCATCGAATTGTTAGGGTTAACCTGTCTCATGCCTGACATCATTTCGATGATCGATCGCGACGGGATTCGTCACGACGACGACACATCGCGAGACGCGATCAGGCGATCGAGCGGAACGGCAGCACCAACGGCTCGCCGTCCTTCTGACGGCGGGCGTGCGACGCCGAGAGCAGCTGACGAATACGCTGCGCGGGGACCGGACGACTGAACAGATAGCCCTGCCCTTCGGTCACGGTGCCGTCGGCGCTGATCCGCTCCAGCTGCTCGTTGGTCTCGATCCCTTCGATGACGACGGCCATTCCGAGATCGGCGCTCAGCCGCGCGACGCCGCGCAGCAGCGTCAGCGGCCGGTCGTTGTCGATGCCTTCGAGGAACGACCGGTCGATCTTCACTTTCTGCAACGGGAAGTTGTGCAGATAGCTCAGGCTGGAATAGCCGGTTCCAAAATCGTCGAGCGAGATCCGCACGCCCTCGGCATGCAACTGCGCGAGCGCGTCGTGGGTGAACTGCGTGTTTCGCAGCAGCGAGGATTCGGTGATCTCGATCTCGAGCCGGCTGGCCGGCAGCCCGGACACTTCGAGCGCATAGCGAACTTCGTTGAGCACGTCGCGCTGATGGAACTGCTGCGAGGAGAAATTGACCGCGACGCTGACCTGCTCGGGCCACATCATGCATTCCATGCAGGCCTTGCGCAGGATCCAGCGGCCGAGATCGACGATCAATCCCATCTCTTCCGCCACCGGGATGATGTCGATCGGCGAGACCGTGCCGCGGACCGGATGATTCCAGCGCAGCAGCGCTTCGCAGGTCGTGATCCGCCCGGTCTTCAGATTGACCAGCGGCTGGTAGTAGAGCTCGAATTCCTCGTTGGCGAGCGCCTTGCGCAGATCGAGTTCGAGGATGCGGCGCGCCTCGACGGTGTGGGCCATTTCATCGCGGAAGAAGCAATAGGTGCCGCGGCCGTCGGCCTTGGCGCGATACAGCGCCATGTCGGCGTTCTTCAGCAGGATGTCGGCGCGAATGCCCGGCGAGGTCATCGCGATGCCGATCGAAGCACCGATCTCGACGACGTGATGGTCGATCAGATAGCGGTCGCTGAGCCGCTCGACGATCCGCCGCGCCAGAACCGCGGCGTCCTCGTTCGATCGCACGTTCTGCTGGAACACCACGAATTCGTCGCCGCCGAACCGCGCGACGAAGTCTTCCGGCCGCAGCATGTCGCGCAGCCGGTCGGCGACTGCGCACAACAGCCGATCGCCGCAGGGATGGCCGAGCGTATCGTTGACCTGCTTGAACTGATCGAGATCGATGAACAGCAGCGCCGACAACGACGGCTTGTCGCGCGACATCGACAGGATGCGTTCGATCTCGTCGTGGAAATTCACCCGGTTCGGCAGCGCGGTGAGTTCGTCGTAGCGCGCCAGATGGATGATCCGCGCCTCGGCGTTGCGGCGCTCAGTGATGTCTTCGACCAGCACCACCGTGCCGCCGCCGGCCATCGGCTGGAACGTCCACGACAACGAGCGCGGCGTCGGCTCGTCGCCGACCGTGACGATCTCGCCGGCCAGCGAATTGTCGATCTCGGACAGAATCAGGCGACCGCTCGCCGCCGAGATTGCGCCGACGGTGACGCAGGAGGCGACGATCTCCGTCGCGCTCGGCGAGCCGTGCACCAGAGCGTTGTCCAGCCGCATCATATCGACGAAGCGCTGATTGGTGACGGCCAGCCGGCCGTCTGCGCGAAACATGCACAAGCCGTGCGGCATGTTGTTGAGGGCGGTGTCGAACTGAGCCGCCAGCGCCGACTCGCGCTCGCGGCCGATCAGGGCACGGACGAAGATCTGCTGCAGGCTGGTTGTGATGTGCTTGACGCCGATGAAGAACACGACGTTCAGCAGCGCGAGGCCGGTGTAGTAGACGTTGCCGTGCCAAGCGAGGGCGACCGACATCGGGCCGCAGGCGAGCAGGATCTGAAGGTGGAAGATCCACGGCCGTCCGTAGGTTCGGCCGGCGCCTGCCGCCATGTAGCTCAAGGTGACGCAGGTGCAGATCATGTGCGCAACTGTGTCGTCGGTGCCGATCAGAGCGATGACGCACCAGACCCCGAGCGCCGCCGCATACAGCATCGCGCCGATCTGATACCGGACCTCCCAGGCTTGCGCATCGTCGGGAGTCAGCAGCGCCTTGCGGCGCTGATAATTGTGCATATCGATGGAGCGCAGCGCGCCGGTGGCGATCAGCAGCAGGGCGCACAGCCACAACAGATGGTTGCCGGTCTTGACGGCCGTCATGGTTGCGGCGACCGCAGCGGACAACGCGCCAGCAAACATCGGCGCAGGATTCTGGAACAGCGAATCCACAAGCGCTGCATAGATGGACCGCGACATCTCCTGATCGGTTGTCCGGTCTTGATTGGCCAGTTGCATCCGCACCATCAGCCTCTGCTTGAGTGAATGGTTTACTGGCTCGACATGAAGTAATTCTGAGGGAATATCGTTAGCGTATCGTTGTGATAAGCCGGCAACCGCAGGCCTATCCACGACAATTCGCAGCAAAACGTGCGGTTTGCCGGCTGAAACCGAAGGCCGGAAGGCGAACGCCCTCCGTGTCGCCCACAGGGCTAACTTTTCAGTAACTACGACAGCAGCGGCGACCACGCCGGGTCGGACGCGTAGCCGGGAGTCGGAACCCGCAATTCGTTGCGGCCGGACACGTCGACCGTGAACAGCGACGGACCGGCATTGCCGCCGGGATCGCGGAAGAACATCAGCACCCGTCCGTTCGGCGCGAAGGTCGGGCCTTCGTTGTGGAACCCCGAGGTCAGGATCCGCTCGCCGGAACCGTCCGGCTTCATGATGCCGATCGCGAACTGGCCGCCGCCCTGCTTGGTGAAGGCGATGTAGTCGCCGCGCGGCGACCACACCGGCGTCGAGTAGCTGCCCTCGCCGAACGAGATGCGCTGCGCCTGCCCGCCGCTGGCCGCCATCACGTAGATCTGCGGTTTGCCGCCGCGGTCGGATTCGAAGCAGATCCGGCTGGCGTCGGGCGAGTAGGACGGCGAGGTGTCGATCGCCGGCGTGTCGGTCAGCCGCGTCGTGGACTTCGAGCGCAGATCCATCACGAACAGGTTGGAATTGCCGCCCTGCTGCAGGCTCATGATGATGCGCTGACCGTCCGGCGAAAACCGCGGCGCGAACGACATGCCGGGGAAGTTACCGACGATCTCGCGCTGACCGGTCTCGATGTTGAACAAATAGACTTTCGGGTCGCCCTGCCCGAATTCCATGTAGGTGATTTCCTGGGTCGACGGCGAGAACCGCGGCGTCAGCACCAGATCGCTGCCGCGGGTCAGGTAGCGGACGTTGGCGCCGTCCTGATCCATCAGCGCCAGCCGCTTGACGCGGCGATCCGCCGGGCCGCTCTCGTCGATGAACACCACGCGGCTGTCGAAGTACCCCTTCTCGCCGGTCAGACGCTCGTAGATCTGGTCGGAGATGATGTGGGCGATGCGCCGCCAGTATTCCGGCGAGGTGAAATACTGCTGGCCCGCGAGCTGCTGGCCGGTGGCGACGTCCCACAGCCGGAATTCAGCCTTCAGACGGCCGTCCGGCTGCCGCGTCATCCGCCCGGTGACCAGCGCCTGGGCGTTGATGCTGGTCCAGCTCTTGAACTGCGGCGGCACGTCGATGTTGGTGATCTTCTCGACATAGGCGGCCTGATCGATCGGCGCGAACAAGCCGCTGCGCTTGAGATTGTTGGTGATCACCTGGCTGACCCCGCCGCCGACTTCGGCATCCGACGGCGTGCCGGCGACGAAGTTCGGGATCGCGATCGGCAGCGGCGCGACGTTGCCCTCGGTGATCTGCACACGGGCCTGTCCGAAAGCGTCGCGCATCGGCGCGAGCGCCAGCGTGCCGGCGGCGCCCGCGGCGGAAAGCATCATCTGTCGGCGATTCAGGTGGAGCGGCATGTCTGGGCAATCCATCGGTCAGTCATATGTCGCGCGCGGCGGGACGCCGGCGATGTCGGCAGGCTTCGCATCAGGTCCGCCGGTCGGTGAACACGGGCGCGAAGAATTTCCATTCGTCGAAGAACGCCGGCGGCAGCTTGTACGGCTGGCACTCGATGATCGCCCGCAACGCGCTCTCCTGATAGACGCGCAGATAGGGCGTCGCCGGGTTGCCCTCGGGCTGCGGCATGGTTTCGAGCGAGCCGTCGCGCTTCAGCCGGATCACGAAAGCGGCTTCGGCGCGCTGCGCCTCGATGCCGCCATACGGCTTCTTCCAGCAGCGCTCGACCTGCGACTGGAACATCGCGCCCCAGGTCGCGGAATTGTCGGCCGACTTGCCCTTGGACAGGCCCAGCGCCGCGTTCGAATTCAGCGCGTCGCCGGCCACGGCCTGGCGGGTCGGGTCGCGCTTGTCGAGCAGGGCCGCGATCTTCGACTGGTCGAACACCCGTTCGGCCTTCGGCTTGACCGGCTCCGGCGGCTTGGCGGCCGCCTCGGTCTGCGGTTTCGGCGGCGGCTTCTTCTTTTCTTCCTTCTTCAGCGCCTCGGCGATCGGATCGACCTTGGGCTCCGGCTTCTTCTCGGCTTCCTTGGCCTCTTCCTTCGCCGGCTCCGGCTTCTTCTCCGCCTTCTTCGGCTCTTCCTTCTTGGGCTCTTCCTTCACCACCGGCTTCGGCGGATCGGGCTTCTTCTCGACCGGCTTTTCGACCGGCTTGGGCTGCGGCGGCGGCGACGTATCGGTCACCACCGGCGCCTTCTCGCTGATCTTGCCGACGGTGTCCTCGACCGGCTTGGCCTCGGCGATCTTCTCGACCAGCGGCTTCGGATTTTCCTTCTTGCCGGTGCGCATGCCGGCCATCACCTTGGCAAGCTGATCCTCGGAGATGGTATCGACGGCGACGGAATCCTGCGGCTCGAGTTCGAAGGCCTTCGACGAGAAAGACAGCATGGCCCAGCCGAGCACGAGGACGTGCAACGCCACGGACGCCACCAGTGTCTTGTCGACCTTCACCTTCAGGGTTCCTGCTCCATCCTCACCGAGAGCGCCCGCCTCGCCTCATCCTCTGCTCAAGAGCCCTGCTCGGGGACGATGACGATGTTCGCCTTGAAGCCCGCGGTCCGGATCTGGCCGAGCAGCTTCATCATATCGGTATAGCAAACGTCCTTGTCGCCCCGAAGATAGACGACGTTGTCGGTCTCCGACCGGGTCGTCCGGATCGCCTTGATCTTGGCCTCGATCTCCGCCGGGGCGACCGGGCTGTCGCCGACATAGAGCTCGACCTGGGAGTTGCAGCCGCCCCCGGTGCGCTTCACCGACAGGGTCAGCGGCGGCGAATTCGACTGGATCTGGGCACCGCCGCGCGCGACCGGCAGGTCGATGTCGATCGAGGTGGTGAGCAGCGGCGCGGCGACCATGAAGATGATCAGCAGCACCAGCATGACGTCGACCATCGGGGTGACGTTGATTTCCGCCATCACCGGACGCTTGCGCCCGCGGCGTCCACCGCCCCCGCCCGCCGCGACGTTCATCCCCATGATCGGCTACCCACTTTGGCGCTCACCTGGTTCCGTTTCATGCGCGCTCGTCGATCTGCCGCGACAGGATGGCGGAGAATTCGTCAGCGAAGCCTTCCAGCCGCTGGGTCTGGCGGTTCACCTCGGACGTGAACTTATTATAGAAAATTGTCGCCGGAATTGCGGCGATCAGGCCGACGGCGGTGGCGAACAGCGCCTCGGCGATGCCGGGCGCGACCACCGCCAGCGACGTGTTCTTGGACGCGGCGATCGACTGGAAGCTCGACATGATGCCCCAGACGGTGCCGAACAGGCCGACGAACGGGCCGGCGGAGCCGACCGTCGCCAGCACCAGCAGCCGGCGCTCCAGCCGCTCGACCTCACGGGCGATCGAGACGTTCATCACCTTCTCGATCCGCATCTGCAGGCCGGCGAAGGAGCGCGAATGGCTCTCGAACGAGCGCTTCCACTCGCGCATCGCCGCGACGAAGCAGGCCGCCATCGAATGCGTCGGCTTGGCCGACAGGGTGCGGTACAGGTCGTCGATCGACTCGCCCGACCAAAACGCCTGCTCGAACCGGTCCATCGCGCGCTTGGTGCGGGAATACAGGATCAGCTTGTCGATCGCGATCGCCCAGACCCACACCGAGCAGCCGATCAGCCCCAGCATCACCGACTTGACGATCCAGTGGGCCTGCCAGAACAGCGCGATCAGCGACACGTCCGCCGACACCATCGGAATCGCTGACTGGGCAACTTCGGCCGGGTTCATGTTCGAGTCCTCTTCACGCAAGTGTTCGGCAGCGGCGGCTTCAAGCGCTGCGGTTCCCCGCAGCCACGCGCCGTAGTCTGGCCAAAGCGCCACCGCCCAAAATTCGCGTTGTCAGTTGGGATGGCCCGTCCGAAGCCGGGCCCTCAATCCCCTGTCAACGTGTCAAAACGAGGGCTGAAAGGCGCATCTTGACGGCCCTAACCAAACGCTAATCACGGTTAAGAAGGGGTTACCGGAACAGGGAAAATACCCGTGATCGCCCGGGCGGGCAGCCGCGCCGGAGGGCGCGGGGGCCGCTCATTGCAGCGAGGCGGGTGCAGGGGGCACCAGTAGGTGGCGCAGCTTGTCGGGGTTGCGGACGACGTAGATCGCGACGATTCGATCGTTTTCGATGGCGAGCGCGGTGGTCTGGATCAGGCCGTCCGGCTCGGTGGTGACGAAGCCCGGCAGGCCGTCGATCCGCCCGGTCGAAACCAGGGCGGAGGCACCGGGGGCGTGTTTGCGGGCGAGCCCTTCGAACAGCCGCGCCACCTTTGCGGCGCCAAAGATCGGGTTCAGCGTCGCCGGGCGCTTGCCGCCGCCATCGCCGGTGAGCACCACGTCGTCGGCGAGCAGCGCGGTCAACGCCGCGACATCGCCGCTGCGTGACGCCTGGAAGAACGCGTCGGCGATCGCCTGGCCGCGTTCCTCCGACACCGGAAATCGCGGCCGCTCGGCACGGACATGGCCGCGGGCGCGCGCGGCGAGCTGGCGGCAGGCCGCGGCGTCGCGGTCGAGCGTGCGCGCGATGTCGTCGAAGCCGAGGCCGAACACGTCGTGCAGCAGAAACGCGGCGCGCTCCAGCGGCGACAGCCGCTCCAGCGCCAGCATCAGCGTCAGCGTGATATCGTCCCCGTCATCGTCCGGCGGCGTGGTGATCAGCGGCTCGGGGAGCCACGGCCCGACATAGGTTTCGCGCTTGAGCCGCGCCGATTTCAGCACGTCGAGGCACAGCCGGGTGACGACGCGGGTGAGAAACCCGGCAGCATCGCGGACCTCCGCGCGTTCGGTCCGATGCCAGCGCAAGTACGCATCCTGCACCACGTCTTCGGCCTCGGCGACCGAGCCGAGCATGCGGTAGGCGACGCGGACGAGCCGCGCGCGCAGCGGCGCGAAGGACGCCGCTGCATCGTCGGACGATTGTTGATCAGGAGGCCTTGGCATGGGCGGCGGGGGCAGCCGGATGGATCAGCCGGAAGCCGATCGCCAGCCTGTTCCAGGTGTTGATCGCACCGATCAGCAGCGTCAGCTTGACCTGTTCGGCGTCGGTGAAATGGCGCTTCAGCATCTCGTAGTCCGGGTCGGGCGCGTGGGTCTGCGCGATCAGCGTCAACGCCTCGGTCCAGGCCAAAGCTGCGCGTTCGCGATCATTGTACACTGGCGATTCGCGCCAGGCATCGAGCAGATACAGCCGCTGCTCGGTTTCGCCATGGGCGCGGGCGTCCTTGCTGTGCATGTCGAGGCAGAACGCGCAGCCGTTGATCTGCGAGGCGCGCATCTTCACCAGTTCGATCAGGCTCGGTTCGAGCCCACAGCTTTTCAGATAAGTCTCCAGCGCCACCATCGCCTTGTAGGCGTCGGGCGCGGCGGCGGTCGGGTTGAGGCGCGGCGTCATCGGTCTCTCCTTCGGTTGGTTGCAGAGAGGACGAGACGGCGCGGCACGCTGTGACATGGCCGCGCGAAAAACTTCGCGACCCGCAAAACGAAGCCGCCCGCCTGGATCTCAGGCGGGCGGCAATCGCGAGGGAAGTGACTGATTCGACGCGGCGATCAGCCCTGCTGCGGGGCGTCGGGGGACGGCGCCGGCTTGGTGCGGTGCTGCGCCATGAAGGCGTCGAACTCTTCCTTGTCCTTGGCGTGACGCAGACGATCGAGGAATTCCTTGAACTGGACCTGCTCTTCCTCGAGCCGGCGCAGCGTCTCCATCCGATACTCGTCGAAGGCGCGGTTGCCGCTCGACGGCGGGCCGAAGCCGAAGCCGTGGCGATCCATGCGCTCGCGCATCCGCTCCATCTTGTACTGCATCCGCTCCATCTTGTTGGAGAAGCGATCACCGCGATCCCAGCAACCCATGTTTCTGCTCCAGAGTGTGTAGAAGAGAAGTGCCAATCCGATCGGCCACCAGACGATGAAACCGGCCACCGTCAGCAGGATCCAGCCCGGGCTCCAGGACGACCGCAGCGCCGGCTGATAGCGCTGTTGGGTCGGGCCCCATCGATTGTAGTCAGCGGCGTTCGCCATTTGCCTCTCCATGACCGGCAACCGCCGGTGTGAATGTAAATAACATTTACATAGCTAATCCATTCTCTGGTTTTGTCAAGCCAGCCGCGGTTTCGGTCGGGGCGACAATTGCGCGCGGCGCTCACATCGAAGTGAGCGGCGGCCTTATGGGGCGGTGCCCCAAGGACCAGAACGCTTTGGTTCTGCTGGCTTTTCCGGCGGAGAGCGAAGGTCGGCCGGAAATCCGAGGCCGCGCAGATAGATCAGCACGCCGGCTTCGAGCAGTTCCTCGGCCGCCATCGGCAGCTTGCGCCGGGCGGCGTCGCCGCGGCCGAACAGCGAGGCGATGCCGTGCGACATCGACCAGATGTGCAGTGCCATCATCAGCGCCGGCGGCCTCGTCACGCCCGGCGGCGTCAGCGCGGCGAGCCGTTCGGCGGCGGCGCGGATGACGTTGAAGGCTCGTTCCGACGCCGTCAGCAGCAGCGGATTGACGTCGACCGGAACACCGGATTCGAACATCGCCGAGTAGTAGGCCGGCTCACTGCGGGCGAAGGCGAGATAGGCCGGGCCGACCCGCATGAACGCGGTGATGGTGTCGGGACGGCCGTCGTCCCAGGCCTTGGCGAGCACCTGCTCGAACAATTCGAAACCGCGCTGGGCGATGTTCGACAGCAATTCGTCGCGATCGCGGAAATGCCGATACGGCGCGGCCGGGCTGACGCCGGCCATCCGCGCGGCGTCGGCGAAGGTGAAGCCGGCCGGCCCCTTCTCGGCGATCAGCCCGAGCGCCGCCTGCAGCAACGCTTCCTTCAGATTGCCGTGATGATAGCCGCGCTCGGCGCGGCGCTGTTCCTTGCGCCAGCTCATGTGAAGGGCTTTTACATGAGGACGGCGAAAAGTCACGAGTTGATCGGAGCCGGTCGCGACACCAGGCCGTGCCGGGACACCGCTCAGCACCGCCTGGACAGGCCGTTTTCCGGGGCTTTTGCTTGCGGCAAACCGATGGCAAACCTGCGACCGCGACCGAACACGCCAAATGTCTTGAGGCAAACCCAAGGCAGGCCTCCCTGCCCCGGGTTCCAATCACGGAACTCGCCTCACCCGCGGGCCGACGACTGCATCGCCTCGAAGCCAGCGAGCTCGTTCTGCACCTCGTCGGGAAAATCGCCGACCTCCTGGACCTGCCGGATCTCGATGATCTCGTTCGGACCGGCCGGGCAGCGCTTGGCCCAGGCGATCGCCTCGTCGCGCGAGGCGACGTCGATCATCCAGTAGCCGCCGAGCACTTCCTTGACCTCGGCGAACGGGCCGTCGGTGACCAGCGGCTTGCCGCCGGCGAAGCTGACGCGCGCGCCCATCGACGGCGGGTGCAGGCCGTCGCAGGTGATCAGCACGCCGGCCTGCTGCAGCGCCTCGTTGTACTTCATCATCGCCGCGATCGCGGCGGCATCGTCGGGCATGGTGCCCGGCGCGGCGGTCTCGTAACCCTTCGGGATCATCAGCATCATGAATCGCATGGTCGTTTTCCCTGCTTGAACTCCGTGTCGAGGACGAACCGCAACCTGCCGCGCCGACATCGCGATGGAAATAACCCGTCGGGTCATCGTCCGGCGGTCGCGGCGATCGTTCCCGTGCGACTCGGTCAGCCCGGCCGCTTCGCCACCTCGGCGCGCAGACGCTCTTCCTGCTCGCGCAAGGCCGGCGTGAACGTCTCGCCGAAATCCTCGGCCGCGTAGATTTGGCGAATCTCGACCTCGTCGCCCGGTACGAACGGCGCGCGCTTGATCCAGCCGATCGCCTCGTCGAGCGATCCGGTGTCGATCAGCCAGAACCCCGCGGCGAGATCGCCGGTGAACGGACCGCGCGTCACCGTCGGCGCCGAGCCGGTGTACTTGATGCGGGCGCCCCTCGACGTCGGATGCAGCCCCTCGCCGGCCTGCATCACGCCGGCCTTGATCATTTCCTCGTTGAACCGGCCCATCGCCTCGAACAGCTCGGTGCTCGGCATCACGCCGGCTTCGCTGTCCTTGCTGGCCTTCACGATCACCATGAAACGCATCGTCATGTTCCCTGCTGTGATGACGGACGACCGCGCGAGCGGCGCCCTTGCAGCAGAATGACGACGCAGCCCGGCGCGATCCGACATCGCACCGGGAGAATGAGCGCGAGCCCGCCCCTGGTTCCGCCCGCGCCGGCCGGCGCGCGCGAAGCGGGTTCCGGCGCCGCCGTCAGTACATGAAGTAGCGCTGCGCCATCGGCAGCACTTCGGCCGGCGCGCAGGTCAGGAGCTCGCCGTCGGCGCGGACCTCGTAGGTCTCGGGATCGACCTCGATGTTGGGCGTCGCGTCGTTGTGGATCATGCTCTTCTTCGAGATGCCCTTGCGGACATTGGCGACCGGATACAGCTTCTTCTGGATGCCGAGCTTGCGCGCGAGGCCGCCGGCGACCGCGGCCTTCGAGGTGAACACCACCGACGACGCGGTCAGCGCCTTGCCATAAGCGCCGAACATCGGCTGGTAGTGCACCGGCTGCGGCGTCGGGATCGAGGCGTTGGGATCGCCCATCGGCGCGGCCACGATGGTGCCGCCCTTGATGATGCAGTCCGGCTTGACGCCGAAGAACGCCGGCGACCAAAGCACCAGATCCGCCATCTTGCCGGTCTCGACCGAGCCGATCAGCTTCGACACGCCGTGCGCGATCGCCGGATTGACGGTGTACTTCGAGATGTAGCGCTTGACCCGGAAATTGTCGTTGCGCGCGGTGTCCTGCTTCAGCGCGCCGCGCTGCTTCTTCATCTTGTCGGCGGTCTGCCAGGTGCGGATGATGACTTCGCCGAGCCGGCCCATCGCCTGGCTGTCCGACGACATCATCGACAGCGCGCCGAGGTCGTGCAGGATATCTTCGGCCGCGATGGTCTCCTTGCGGATGCGGCTTTCGGCAAACGCAAGATCTTCGGCGATCGACGGATCGAGATGGTGGCACACCATCAGCATGTCGAGATGCTCGTCGATGGTGTTGCGGGTGAACGGCCGCGTCGGATTGGTCGAGGACGGCAGCACGTTCTTCAGCCCGGCGACCTTGATGATGTCCGGCGCGTGGCCGCCGCCGGCGCCTTCGGTGTGGAAGGCGTGGATGGTGCGGCCCTTGAACGCCTTGACGGTGTCCTCGACGAAACCACTCTCGTTCAGCGTGTCGGTGTGGATCATCACCTGGATGTCGTAGTCGTCGGCGACGGTGAGGCAGTTGTCGATCGCCGCCGGCGTCGTGCCCCAGTCCTCGTGCAGTTTCAGCGCGCAGGCGCCGCCCTCGATCATCTCCTTCAGTGCCGCGGGGCGCGAGGCGTTGCCCTTGCCGGAGATGCCGAGATTGACCGGGAAGGCATCGAACGACTGAATCATCCGGCCGATGTGCCACGGCCCCGGCGTGCAGGTGGTCGCGAAGGTGCCGTGCGACGGGCCGGTGCCGCCGCCGAGCATCGTGGTGACGCCGCTCATCAGCGCGTGCTCGATCTGCTGCGGGCAGATGAAATGGATGTGGCTGTCGAAGCCGCCGGCGGTGAGGATCTTGCCCTCGCCGGCGATCACGTCGGTGCCCGGCCCGATGATGATGTCGACATTCGGCTGGATGTCCGGATTGCCGGCCTTGCCGATCGCATGGATCATGCCGGCCCTGATCGACACGTCGGCCTTGACGATGCCCCAGTGGTCGACGATCAGCGCGTTGGTGATCACGGTGTCGGCCGCGCCCTGGCGATTGGTGACCTGCGACTGCCCCATGCCGTCGCGGATCACCTTGCCGCCGCCGAACTTCACCTCCTCGCCATAGGTGGTGAGATCCTTCTCGACCTCGATGATCAGATCGGTGTCGGCGAGCCGGACGCGATCGCCGGTGGTCGGGCCGAACATGTCGGCATAGACGGAACGCGAGATTTTCGTGCTCACAGGACGGCCCTTCCGGATGATGCGGTTTCGTCGTAGATGCGTTCGAGCGACGGGCTGACGCCGCGGCAGCCGGCGACGACCTTGTCGGACCAGTCGAGATAATCGATCAGCCGCGCGCGCTCCCAATCGTCGGGAGGCGAGAAGATCAGCGAGCGCAGATTGCTGATCTTGTCGGCGATCTTGATCATTCGGGCGCGGCCGGTGAGATCCGGCGCGTGTGCGATCTGCAGCAGCTTGCGCTCGGCCTTCGCCAGCGTCTTGTCGTCGGTGCATTCGGCCACCAGCGAGGCGACGTCGGCACTGAACTGGTCGGTCAGCTCGTCGCGCGTGGTGCCGCAATCCTCGATGGTGTCGTGCAGCCAGCCGGCGGCGACCAGCGCCGCGTCGGAGCCGTCGGTCGCTACCGCCAGCAGCTCGGCGACCTCGGCGAGGTGATTGACGTAGGGCTCCTTCGCGGCGCCCTTGCGCCGCTGCCCGGCATGAGAGCGCGCGGCAAAATCGGCGGCGCGGGACACCAAGACGAGATCGGTCATTGACAACATTCCATCACTTCGCCGCTTGCAACTGCCCCGGACATGGCTCGTCTCTTGTCAACTCTTCAACGACCGGAACGGGAGCGTTCTCGCGGCCTTCTTGTCGAACGTCATGGTCGCATCGCATCCGAAGGCGAGATTGAGTTCGCCGATCATGCAGTCGGCGAAGTCGGCGAGCCCCTTGCCGTATTGCTCGACGGCACGCTCGATCGAGGCGGCGAACGGCAGCACGAACTCCGGGGCCGCGACGATGCGCTGCAATCGGGCATGGATCGCATTTCGATCGAGCCCGAACGATGCCCGCAACGCCCAGACGAACTCGACCAGCACCACCGGATTGATGAAGACGCCGTCCTGCGAACGAACCAGCTCTCGCGCCGCAACGGTCTGGGCGGCGTTGTCGTCCGCCTCGAAGACCCGCAGCAACACGTTGGTGTCGACCGCGATCATCCCCGCCGCCTGCCCGGCCGCGGGAATTTCTCGACGATGGTCGCGGCGATCGCCTCGTCGAGGTCCTTCCGCGTGCGCGCGCGCCCGCGGGGCGGCAATCGCAGCTCGTCGAAATTCTCGAAGATGCTGCGCCGCTTGACCGCTGTGACGGTGAGCTTGCCGGACGCCGACAGGTCGAAGTCGAGGCGATCGCCGGCCGTGACCCCGAGCCGCTCGCGGATCGGGGCCGGCAAGGTCACCTGCCCTTTCGAGGTGAGGGTCGCGGACGCTTTGTAAGACATCGCTCGAACTCCTTACATTGAAGGTAGTCCTTACATGGCGGGCCATCAAGCCTTGTCCAGCTTGCCCATCACGTCGCCGCGGAAGCCGTAGACGACGCGCTTGCCGGCCAGCGCGACGAGCTGCACGTCGCGGGTCTGACCGGGCTCGAACCGGACGGCGGTGCCGGCGGCGATATCGAGCCGCATGCCGCGGGCCTTCTTGCGGTCGAACTTCAGCGCCGGATTGGTTTCGAAGAAATGATAGTGCGAGCCGACCTGGATCGGACGGTCGCCGGTGTTGGCAACGCTGAGCGTCACCGTCTTGCGGCCGGCATTGAGCTCGATCTCGCCGTCTTCGATGAACAGTTCACCGGGGATCATTGCAGCTTTCCCTGTTCCCAGAATTGCTCGTCGACATCGAACTGGTCCCGATGTCGGTCGACGTACTCATAGAGTTTAACCGAGAGTGCATCGAGATTGGGGCCCATCCTATCATCGAAGGCATGAGCCTGATCGCGAACGTCGGCTGGAGCATGACCCAGCGCGGCGGATTGGCTTGCCGCAGAATGCCAGGCAGTGCCCGGACGCGACGCAGCGATTGCCTCTTCCATCGTCTCAGCTAACTCAGCCGCGCCAACCTCTCGCAATGCGTCGCAGAGGTAGAGCGTGTGCATATCGGCCGAGTTCGCGAAGAATTGCCAAACTCCGCCGTTGTAGAGCTCTGCCTGAAATCGCCACAGGATGACGAAAATGCGTTGGGCGCCCTCAAGGTCAGGCTCGAGCCCGGTGTCGAACAGATACTCTCCATGCAGTTCGGCGAGTCGATGTCCGGCTGTTGACGCATCGATCGCCATGGTAGGTCACCGGATCGGCTGATGAACGGTGACGAGCTTGGTGCCGTCGGGGAAGGTCGCCTCGACCTGGATGTCGTGGATCATTTCGGCGATGCCGTCCATGCACTGCGCGCGGGTCAGCACCTCGGCGCCCGCCTTCATCAGCTCGGCGACGGTGCGGCCGTCGCGGGCGCCTTCGACGATGAAATCGGAAATGATCGCGATCGCCTCGGGATGGTTGAGCTTGACGCCGCGCTCCAGGCGCCGGCGCGCCACCATCGCCGCCATCGAGACCAGCAGCTTGTCCTTTTCGCGGGGAGAGAGATTCATGAAGGCACTCGATCGATTGCAGAGGTCGTTGGGCGGTGCGAACTACGAGCGGTGTATGACGGAGCGACGCTAACTCAGCCACAGCCGCGGCAGCGCGCGGCCGGCGGCGCGGCGCAGCACCGCCATCATGTCGGCGCGCAGCCGGGCGGCATCTTGAGCGCAGAACCGCGCCATTGCAATTCCATTCCATGCGGTGATGCCGACCTCTGCACCGAACGAATCCGCGTCCTCGCGCAGCCGCTCGACCAGCGCGGCATCGCCGGGCGCGATCAGCGCGGTGCCGATCGCGACGCCGCCTTTGGCGACCGCCGGGCGATCCAGCAGTGCGCCGATGTCGCCGTCGAGCCGGACGGTTTCGGCGAACACCAGCCGGCCGCCGACCCGCAGCCGCCAGCGGTCGGTGAAGCAGCCGGTGCGCATCGTCTCGCCCATCGCCGAACGGCCGAAGATGACGGATTCGCACAGCAGCAACGAGGCGCCGGCGGCGAGATCGATGTCGATGCGCCGCTCGACGCGAGCCCGGTCGAACAGGATGGTCTCCTGCGGCAGCCAGGACAGATGACCGCCGTCCGCGACTTTCAGCCCGATGTCGATCTGCGCCGCCGGGCCGTGCGAGCGATAGACCTTCTCGGCGGCGGCGGTGGTCAGCGTCAGTCGCGCGCCCTCGCCGACCGCGATGTCGATGCCGAAGCGATCACCGCCGGCGACGCCGCCCGCGGTGTTGACCAGCACGGCGGACAGCCCCTGCTGCTCGGGCGAGGGGAAGCGGACGCGGAGCGAGCCGGACTCGTGGATGGCGCCGCGCCGCGTCGTGCCCTCGACCGCGCACACCGCGACGGCGACCTCGCCGACCGCGCGATTGGCAGCGAAGGTTGGCGAAGCGGCAGCGTTGGTCTCGGCCGGGATCATGCGTTGTCGCCGCAGCGGCGCCGCGCAGGCAGCGAGCTCCCTCGCCCCGCTCTTGCGGGGAGAGGGTTGGGGTGAGGGGCGACACGAATCGCTGACTCTCGGTGGCATGGCCTATGAGCGATGCCGATGTGAGAGACTCGGCCTCGTGGAGACGCCCCCTCACCCGGATCGCCGCTGCGCGACGATCCGACCTCTCCCCGCGCGCGGGGAGAGGTGACCAGCGGCGCTCGCCCTGCCATGTCACTGACCGTCAACAACTCACCGCTCGTCAAAGCCGTCCTTACAGCGCCATCTGCCGGCTGATCTCCGCGGGGTCGAGGGTGGCGCGGTCGCAGGTGTATTTCACTGCGCCGCGGTCCATCACCGCAAAGCTGTCGCCGAGTTCGCAGGCGAAATCGAGATATTGCTCGACCAGCACAATGGCGATGTTGCCGAGGCTGCGCAAATAGGAAATCGCCCGGCCGATGTCCTTGATGATCGACGGCTGGATGCCTTCAGTCGGCTCGTCGAGCAAAAGCAGTTTGGGCCGCATCACCAGGGCGCGGCCGATCGCCAGCTGCTGCTGCTGGCCGCCGGACAGGTCGCCGCCGCGCCGGCCGAGCATCGAATTCAGCACCGGAAACAGCGAGAACACGTCGTCGGGGATCGATTTGTCGGCGCGCTTCAGCGGCGCGTAGCCGGTCTTGAGATTTTCCTCGACGGTGAGCAGCGGAAAGATCTCCCGGCCCTGCGGCACCAGCGAGATGCCGCGCCGCGCCCGCTCGTAGGGCTTGAGATGCGAGATATCGACGCCGTCGAACTGGATCGACCCGGATGCGATCGGCTGCTGGCCGACCATCGCGCGGAGCAGGCTGGTCTTACCGACGCCGTTGCGCCCGAGCACGCAGGTGACCTTGCCGGGCTCCGCCGCGATCGACACCCCGCGCAGCGCCTGCGCCGCGCCGTAATACAGGCTGATGTTATCGACGGTCAGCATGGGCTTAGTCCTCTCGTGTCCCGGACGCGGTGCAGCACAAGCGCGAAGCGCGCAGTGATGCTCCGCAGAGCCGGGACCGCTGCGATACGTGACGGTCCCGGTTCTGCGGAGCAGCGTTACGCTTCGCTCCACGCCGCACCGCGCCCGGGACACACGACATTCTCATCTTCCCAAATACACTTCGACCACCCGCTCGTTTGCGGAGACGTCGTCGATCGTCCCTTCGGCCAGCACGGTGCCTTCGTGCAGGCAGGTCACCTTGACGCCGAGTTCGCGGACGAAGGTCATGTCGTGCTCGACCACGACGACGGTCTTGTCGTGGCTGTTGATCTCTTTCAGCAGCTCGGCGGTCTGATGGGTCTCGACGTCGGTCATGCCGGCGACCGGCTCGTCGACCAGTAACAGCTTGGGATCCTGCGCCAGCAGCATGCCGATTTCGAGCCATTGCTTCTGGCCGTGCGACAGGCTGCCGGCGAGCCGGTCGCGGGCGTCGCCGAGGCGGATGATCTCCAGCACGCGATCGATCCGCTTGCTCTCCGGCTCGCTGCGCCGCCAGAACAGCGTGCCGCGGACGCGGTGATCGACATTCAGCGCCAGCAACAGATTGTCCTCGATGGTCTGGCTCTCGAACACCGTCGGCTTCTGGAATTTGCGGCCGATGCCGAGCGTGGCGATCTGCGTCTCGTCGAGCTTGGTGAGATCGGTGGTGCCGTCGAACACCACCTCGCCTTTGTCGGGCTTGGTCTTGCCGGTGATGATGTCCATCATCGTGGTCTTGCCGGCGCCGTTCGGGCCGATGATGGCACGCATCTCGCCGGGCTCGAGCGTCAGCGACAGATTGTTGATGGCGTGGAAGCCGTCGAACGAGACGTGGACGCCGTCGAGATACAGCATCGCCGAGGTGGTGCGGGTTTCCAACAGGCTCATCGCTTCACCATCGTCCGTTCGATCACGCCGTCTTCGCGCGCCGCGCTTTCGGCCGCGGCGGCCGTCGCGCTGTCGCGCTGCGCCCTGTCCCTCGCCTCGTCCTTCTCCTTGCGGCCCTCCCACCACGCGTTGAAGGTGCCGATGATGCCCTTGGGCAGCAGCAGCGTCACCAGCACGAACAGCGCGCCGAGCATGAACAGCCAGTACGGCGCCAGCGGCCCGGAGGTGAACACGGTCTTGGCGTAGTTGACCACGATGGCGCCGAGCGCGGCGCCGACCAGCGTGCCGCGGCCGCCGACCGCGACCCAGATCACCGCTTCGATCGAATTGCCGGGCGCGAATTCGCCGGGGTTGATGATGCCGACCTGCGGCACGTACAGCGCGCCGGCGACGCCGGCCATGCAGGCCGACAGCGTGAACACGAACAGCTTGTAGGATTCGACCCGGTAGCCGAGGAATCGCGTGCGGGATTCCGCGTCGCGGATCGCGATCAGCACCTTGCCGAGCTTCGAGGTGACCACCGCCCGGCAGATCAAAAAGCCGATGCCGAGCGCCAGGCAGCTCAGCACGAACAGCGCCGCGCGGGTGCCGTCGGCCTGGACGTTGAAGCCGAGGATGTCCTTGAAGTCGGTCAGGCCGTTATTGCCGCCGAAACCGAAATCGTTGCGGAAGAACGCCAGCAGCAGCGCGTAGGTCATCGCCTGGGTGATGATCGACAGATACACGCCGGTGACGCGCGAGCGGAACGCCAGCCAGCCGAAGCAGAACGCCAGCAGCCCCGGCACGATCAGCACCATCAGCGCGGCGAACCAGAACATGTCGAAGCCGTACCAGTACCACGGCAGTTCCTTGTAGTTCAGGAACACCATGAAGTCCGGCAGGATCGGATTGGCATAGACGCCGCGGGTGCCGATCTGGCGCATCAGATACATCCCCATCGCGTAGCCGCCGAGCGCGAAGAACGCGCCGTGGCCGAGCGAGAGAATGCCGCAATAGCCCCAGATCAGGTCGATCGACAGCGCCAGCAGCGCGTAGCAGACGTATTTGCCGAACAGCGAGATCAGATAGGTCGGCACGTGCAGGAACGATCCGTCCGGCAGCAGCAGGTTGGACAGCGGCAGCAGAATGCCGAGCGCGGCGAGGACGAGCAGGAACACCGTCGCACTGCGATTGAGCGAGCGGGTGAGGATGTGCGGGGTCATGCGCGGCCTCCGCTCAGGAGAGGCAACGCCCTAACGACCTGTCGTCCCCGCGAAGGCGGGGACCCATACGCCGTGTCGTCTCGTTTGGGCAATGCGGTCAGGTTCACCTGAACCAGCTGATGCCAGGGGTTATGGGTCCCCGCCTTCGCGGGGACGACGGATGGAGAGGACCGCAGGGCTCCAACGCTTTCGAGCACTTGCATCCTCATGCTTCCACC
Organism: Rhodopseudomonas palustris; assembly: GCA_016215605.1. Lineage (GTDB taxonomy): Bacteria > Pseudomonadota > Alphaproteobacteria > Rhizobiales > Xanthobacteraceae > Rhodopseudomonas > Rhodopseudomonas palustris_L. The sequence goes on along the minus strand of JACRJB010000041.1, from coordinate 35,669 downwards.
GCCCGGCCCTTGAGCGCGAACAGGCCGCGGGGGCGTTTCTGGATGAACAGGATGATCAGCACCAGGATCGCGATCTTGCCGAGCACCGCGCCGGCGACCGGTTCGAGGAACTTGTTGGCGATGCCGAGCGAGAACGCGCCGACCAGCGTGCCCCACAGATTGCCGACGCCGCCGAACACCACGACCATGAAGCTGTCGATGATGTAGCTCTGGCCGAGATTGGGCGAAACGTTGTCGATCTGCGACAGCGCCACGCCAGCGATGCCGGCGATGCCGCTTCCGAGGCCGAAGGTCAGCGCGTCGACCCGCGAGGTGGCGATGCCCATCGAGGCGGCCATCCGGCGGTTCTGCGTCACCGCGCGCATTTCCAGGCCGAGCGAGGTGTAGCGCAACATCGCCAGCAGGATCGCGAACACCGCCAGCGTGAAGCACAGGATCCACAGGCGGTTGTAGGTGATGGTGATCTGGCCGAGTTCGAACGCGCCGCTCATCCAGCTCGGATTGCCGACCTCGCGATTGGTCGGGCCGAACAGCGTGCGCACCGCCTGCTGCTGGATCAGCGACAGGCCCCAGGTCGCGAGCAGCGTTTCCAGCGGCCGGCCGTAGAGGAAGCGGATGACGCTGCGCTCGATCAGCACGCCGATCGCGCCGGCGACCAGGAAAGCCAGCGGCACCGCAATCAGCAGCGAATAGTCGAACAGCGCCGGATAGCGGGTGCGGATCGCCTCCTGCACCACGAAGGTGGTGTAGGCCCCCAGCATCACCATCTCGCCATGCGCCATGTTGATGACGCCCATCACGCCGAAGGTGATGGCGAGGCCGATCGCGGCGAGCAGCAGCACCGAGCCGAGCGACAGGCCGTACCAGGCGTTCTGCACCATCGACCACAGCGCCAGATTTCGCTCGATCGCCGCCTTGGCGGATGCGATGCCGCTGGTCACCGCGGCGCTCTGCCCGGCCGGCACGCCGGTCAGCAGCGCCATCGCCTCCTGATCGCCGCGCGCCTTGATGACGGCGATGGCGTCGAGCTTGTCGACGTCGGAGGCATCCTGCTTGAACAGCAGGATCGCGGCGCGCGCCTCGGCGAAGGCCTGTTTGGCGGCGGCGTTCTTCTCGGCCTTCAGCGCGGCCTCGACGGTCGGCAGCACGGTCTCGTCGTGGGTCTTGAACACCGACTGCGCCGCCTGGATGCGCTTGTTCAGATCCGGCGACAGCAGGGTCAGCCCAGCCATCGCGCCGGAGACGGCACGTCGCAGCTTGTTGTTGAGGCGGACGGCGCTGGCCTTGTCCGGCAGCGCGGCGACGGCGTCGCCGGTCGCGGCGTCGGTGACCTTGCCGTCCTCGGCCTTGATGAACACGGTCTTGGCGTCGGGGTCGGCGAACAGCCGGCCGTCCTGCAACGCGACGATGATGGTGGCGGCGCGCGGATGCGCCGACGCGACCAGCTTGCCGATCGCTTCCTCGGTGTCGGCGAACGATCCCGCGGCAAACTGCGCGACGGCGTCCTCGTAGGGACCGGCCAATGCCGGCTGGGTCGCGAGATGGACGAAAGCCAGCGCGAGCGCGGCGAACAACAGGCGCGACAGCGATGGTCGCAGCAGACGGATCAACGGCACTGAAATATCCCGGCAAGGATGAAGGTGCATAGCGTCGAAGGGCGAAAGGGCGGCGCGCAACCGGCGTCGCCGCCCTCTCATTGGCACGTCAGGTCAGCGGGCGATCAGGAGCCGCCGCACTTCTTGGTGACGGTGTTGTAGTTGCCACACTTCAGCGTCACCCAGTCACCGATCAGATCCTTGGAGCCGTCGAGCTCCTTCGACCAGGCGTCGCCGGGCACCAGGCCCGGGGTCTTCCAGACCACGTCGAACTGGCCGTCACCCTTGATCTCGCCGATGAACACCGGCTTGGTGATGTGGTGGTTCGGCAGCATTTCCGAGACGCCACCGGTCAGATTCGGCGCCTTGATGCCGGGCAGCGCGTCGATCACCTTGTCCGGATCGACCGAGCCGGCCTTCTCGACCGCCTTGACCCACATGTTGAAGCCGATCACGTGGGCTTCCATCGGGTCGTTGGTCACGCGCTTCGGGTTCTTGGTGTAGGCCTGCCAGGCCTTGATGAACTTCTCGTTCTCCGGGTCCTTGATCGACTGGAAGTAGTTCCAGGCAGCGAGATGGCCGAGCAGCGGCTTGGTGTCGATGCCGGCGAGCTCTTCTTCGCCGACCGAGAACGCCACCACCGGGATGTCGGTGGCCTTGATGCCCTGGTTGCCGAGCTCCTTGTAGAACGGCACGTTGGCGTCGCCGTTGATGGTCGAGACCACCGCCGTCTTCTTGCCCGCCGAGCCGAACTTCTTGATGTCGGCGACGATGGTCTGCCAGTCACTATGACCAAACGGCGTGTAGTTGATCATGATGTCTTCCTGCGCGACGCCCTTGGACTTCAGGTACGCCTCGAGGATCTTGTTGGTGGTGCGCGGATAGACGTAGTCGGTGCCGGCCAGCACCCAGCGCTTCACCTTTTCTTCCTTCATCAGATAGTCGACCGCCGGGATCGCCTGCTGGTTCGGCGCGGCGCCGGTGTAGAACACGTTGCGCTCGCTCTCCTCGCCTTCGTACTGCACCGGGTAGAACAGGATCGAGTTCAGCTCCTTGAACACCGGCAGCACCGACTTGCGCGACACCGAGGTCCAGCAGCCGAACACCACGGAGACCTTGTCCTTGGTGATCAGCTCGCGGGCCTTTTCGGCGAACAGCGGCCAGTTCGACGCCGGGTCGACCACCACCGCCTCGAGCTTCTTGCCGAGCACGCCGCCCTTCTTGTTCTGCTCGTCGATCAGGAACAGCACCGTATCCTTCAGGGTGGTTTCGCTGATCGCCATGGTGCCCGACAGCGAATGCAGAACGCCGACCTTGATGGTGTCATCGGCGGCCTTCGCGGGCGCGAAGGTCGAGAGGCCGATCGCCAGACCGGCGGCGGCCGCCAGCCACTTGCGCCGGCTCATGGGCGCGCTCGTCTGAAATTTGGATTCAATACGCATGCGGTGTCTTCTCCCTGACGCAGAGTGATGCCCGGCCCCACGGCCGTCTGCGGCAACGGAATCGCAAGAAGCGTGCCATCCTGTCGCAGGCCATTAACGGATTGATAATGTTTTAGAAAATGGCGTTGCCCCAAAACCGCCCCAAGCGGCATTGCACAATTATTAGGCCGTCGAATTGCATGATCGTTGAACAATCAGCCCATATTGCGTGCAGACGGAACTCGCCTGATTAAATTCTACCCGGCACTGCCTGGGGCCCTCGGCGCGATTCGACCTTGAAAGCGCCGCTTTGATGTTCCATATGAGTTTCAAGACCTTGAGAATCGTTCAGGTCGCCGCGAGCCGCGTGTTCTGATCCCCGTGTTCTCGATATCGGACATCTCGATATCGGAGTTCGGCTTCTGGCTCGTCTTTCAGCCGATTAGAGCCGACGCTCCAAACACGCGAGCGTCCCGGTTTGCGCGCGCACCCGACCAAAGCCGTCGGGCGCTTGCTTTCACAATGGAAAGAACCAATCTTTTGACCTCGTTTCAGGATTTCGGCCTCGCCGATCCCATCTCCCGTGCTCTCAAAGAAGAAAATTATCACACCCCGACGCCGATCCAGGCGCAGACCATTCCTCTGGCGCTGGCCGGCCGCGACGTCGTCGGCATCGCCCAGACCGGCACCGGCAAGACCGCCTCTTTCGCGCTGCCGATCCTTCATCGCATTCTCGAAAACCGCATCCAGCCGCAGCCGAAGAACTGCCGCGTGCTGGTGTTGAGCCCGACCCGCGAACTGTCCGGGCAGATCCTCGACAGCTTCAACGCCTATGGCCGCCACATCCGCCTCAGCTCGACGCTGGCGATCGGCGGCGTGCCGATGGGCCGCCAGGTCCGCGCGCTGATGCAGGGCGTGGAAGTGCTGGTCGCGACCCCCGGCCGGCTGCTCGACCTCGTGCAGGGCAACGCCGTCCGCCTCGGCCAGGTCGAATTCCTGGTGCTCGACGAAGCCGACCGCATGCTCGACATGGGCTTCATCAACGACATCCGGAAGATCGTCGCCAAGCTGCCGATCAAGCGGCAGACGCTGTTCTTCTCGGCCACCATGCCGAAGGACATCGCCGATCTCGCCGAGCAGATGCTGCGCGATCCGGCCCGCGTCGCGGTGACGCCGGTGGCCTCGACCGTGGAGCGCATCAACCAGCGCGTCATCCATCTCGATCACTCCGCCAAGCCGGCGATGCTCGCCACCATCCTGCAGCAGGACGGCGTCAACCAGGCGCTGGTGTTCACGCGCACCAAGCACGGCGCCGACAAGGTGGTGAAGGGCCTGCAGCGCGCCGGCATCGCCGCCGACGCGATCCACGGTAACAAGTCGCAGAACTATCGCGAGCGCGTGCTCGCGGCGTTCCGCACCGGCGAATTGCGCACGCTGGTCGCCACCGACATCGCCGCCCGCGGCATCGACGTCGACGGCGTCAGCCACGTCGTCAATTTCGACCTGCCGAACATCCCCGAGACCTACGTGCATCGAATCGGCCGCACCGCGCGCGCCGGCGCCGACGGCACCGCGATCTCGCTGGTCGCCGGCGGCGAAGAGGTCGGCTATCTGCGCGACATCGAAAAGCTGATCCGGGTCGCGCTGCCGAAGGAAGACCACCGCACCCCGGGCGCCAAGCCGGCGCCCTCGACCGCGCCGCAGCGCGGCGGTCAGCGCAACGGCCAGCAGCGCAATGGCGGCCAGCGCAACGGCTCCGCGCCGCACGCCGCCCGCGGCGGTGACGCGGCTCCGGGCGCGAAGGGTCCGAGTCGCCGGCCCCGTGCCGGTGGCCCGAATGCCGGTCGCCATCCGGACGCAGCCCGCCACGAGCCGGCGGCGCGGCCGCAGCACGGCGGCGGTGGCCAGTCTGAAGGCTTGCAGGGCGTCGCATTTTTGCAGCGCAAAAATCGCCCCGCGAAGACCACCCAACAACGACCGCAACGCTGATCAAGGCCGATCTGGAGATCACAATGGCTAAAGAAGAGCTGATCCAGTTCGAAGGACTGGTGACCGAAATCCTTCCCGACGCGCGGTATCGTGTCCAGCTGGACGCCGGACACGAGATCGTTGCCTACACCGCAGGCAAAATGAAGAAGAACCGCATCAAGACGCTGGCCGGTGACCGGGTCACGATCGAGATGTCGCCCTACGATCTGGAGAAGGGCCGCCTGATCTTCCGCCACAAGGACGAGCGTCCGGGCGGCACCGGCGCGCCGCGCGGTGCACCGCCGCGGGGCCAGTTCCGGCGCCGCTAAGTCGCGAACCGGAGACCCGACGACAGGCGCTTTGCCGGCCCCGGCAAAGCGCAACCTCCGGATGGAAGCGAAACTGCCGCCTCCAAAAAATCACGCATGTCAGGATTGTTTTGAGCGCAGGGTTCGCATAATATCCGTTAATCGATTTTCGGCCGGACGACATTAGCTACTACCGGTACAGCCGGTTCAGAACGCTGACGACCCTTCCAAAAATTCGATCTCACCAGCCCGCCTGGCAATCAAGTGGGCTCCGACCGTGTCTATATTGAGAAGGGACTACCCCCGTGAGCATGGGAACCGTGAAGTGGTTCAACGCGACCAAGGGCTACGGCTTCATCCAGCCGGATGATGGCGGCAACGACGTGTTCGTTCACATCAGCGCTGTCGAGCGCGCGGGCCTCGGCACGCTGCGTGAAGGCCAGAAGATCAGCTACGAAATCGTCGCCGATCGCCGCTCTGGCAAGTCGTCGGCCGACAATCTTCGCTCCGCCGGCTGAGCCGTCTTCCTGGACGAGGATACCGAGGGCCGCGCCGACAGCGCGGCCTTTTCAATTTTGGCGACCCGATCGCCGCTATTCGCTTGCAGGATCCGTGCGCTGATGGCGCACCGGCCACTCGCCGCGGCCTCGCCGGCCCGGGCGCGGGCGCGCCCTCCCCCGAACGTCAGTAGGTCGGGCAGCTCGAGGTGCCGTACAGCACGCAGGTCGATTGCCGCGGCCGCGTGTAGGACTTGTCGGTGAGGTTGACACCAGCCTGCGCGACGAAATAGCCGACCGTCGGCTGATACAGATACGTGACTTCGCTGAGGATCAGATAGGTGTTCGCCACCTTCAGCCCGTTGGGGATGGTGATCGTATCGCCCTGGCTGCGGCTCGACGAGGTGAGCGTCGCGGTGACCGTCGATCCGTTCTGCGCGACGGTCGCGGCCTTGCTCCACTGCACCTTGGCCACGCTGGCCTGGTTGACATAGACCTCGGAGATCGTCGCCTGCGCGGCGTTGGTCGCATAGGGCGACAGCACGCCGTAGCTCGCCGAGAACACGTTCTTCAGATCGCTGTCCGTCACCGTGGTCGCCTGCGACACCAGATCCGACAACGTGCGCGACACCAGCGTCACCTTGCGGTCGACCGCGATGCCGGCGGACAGCTCGACGGTGGCGAAGAACATGATCAGCATCAGCGGAACGATGAACGCGAATTCGGTCGCGGCGATACCGCTGCGGTCTCTCGCCAGCCGCTCGCCGCAGCGACGCGCATCGACCCAGATCTTCACCAGCGCACGCATCGGGCGATCCTAATTGCTGTAAGGCTCGTTGCGGAAGGCCGCGGTGGCGGTCAGCAGCCGCTTGCTTCCGGACAGATTGGCGATGTTGTAGCCGAGCCCGGTGACGAACAGCGGCCACTGATAGAAGGCGCGCACCACCACGATCTGGCCGGCGGTGCCGGGGTTGTATTGCATGTTGTTGACGAAGTTCTTGCTGCCGTCGATCGGCGAGGTGATGTTCACCGTGCTGAAATCGCTGCCGTAGCTCTGCACGTCGACGTAGACGCCGGCGCAATCGAACAGCGAACTGATCCGCGTGCAGAGGTCGTTCTTGAACTGCGACTGCGAGTAGGACCCGCTCTGCGCCTGCCCGGTCAGAATCAGCCGCGCCGAATCCTGCACGCCGGTCTCGAGCACCTGCCCGGCGAGGAACATGAAGGCGGTTTCGATGATCGCGAACAGCAGACCGAAGAAGATCGGAGCGACCAGCGCGAACTCGACCGCCGCCGATCCGCGGCGATTGCCACGGAACCGCCGCGCCAAATTTCTCGCCCGCGAAACCAACAACGACATCATCGACGAACCCTCGCCCCCGACGGGCTTTCCTGCCGCCGAAGCTAGTCGAAACTGATTGTGGAAGTGTTTCGCCGGATCGGAACAAAATCGCCCGCGGCGTTGACGTCCGGTTAACCACGGCACGGCGGGCGCGGCGCGAGATCGAAGCGGCGCCGGTCGATCCGGCGGATCGATCCGGCCGCGATCGGGCACGCACTATCACTATAGAGAGCGAGCCTTCCCGTCCGAGCGTCTCGACAGTCGATGTGGTCTATCGGGTGATGCCGACGCCGGTCGCCTGCTGGTTAAGCTTGCCGGCCTGCTCGATGGTCGATTTGAAATAGGTGTCGGAATCGCCGAGCGTGATCCGGCGCTCGCAATGCGGCGCGCAGCTGTAGGATTCGCGATTGATCCCGCGATACACGGTCACGACCTTGTCCATCGGGCCCTCGACCTGGATCAGCCGATCGGCGATCACCGTACCTTTGCGATCCATCGCGATGACGTTGGTGGCGCCGTAGCCCTTGCCGGTGACGACGACCATGCCGCCCGGCTGCATCGTGACGTCGGCGATCAGCGGATTGCCGACCACCAGCGTCGCGATGTTCTGCGGGAGCTTGATCAGCTTGGCCTGATCGACGTTGACGGCGACCGTCTCTTCGGTGCCCGCCGACACGGCGGACACAGACAGCAGACCGAACACCAAAGAAGACACCACGAGCGCTGCGCGCGTCCGGCGCGAGGAGCTGGTCGACATATTGTACTCCGGGACATCAACAAGCCGACCAAAGCAGATACGCAGCGGGGCCGGCGCCCGACATGGCGAAGGTGACGTTAATTGATGAACGAACCGCAAACAGGACGTCGCAAATTCGAGACAGTTTGTCCGACAACGGTTCAACCCTCCCAAATCGTGAACGAGATTGGTAGCGGGTTGCCGCGATCGGTTGAATTTTCGACAGTTTAATGGGGCATTTACCGTACCTAAGAAGTGGGCGTTAGAGCCATGTTTCGGCAATCGAATTAACTGCGCTGCAATTTCCCACTCATAGGGTAACGCCATGGTCGCGGTGCCGAGAACGCCGGCAAGACCACAGTTAGTTCGACAGCCACGTGTACATGGAGCTACTCCGATGAAGAACCTTCTCGCTCGTTTCGTTAAGGACGAATCCGGCGCCACCGCCATCGAATACGGCCTGATCGCCGCCGGCATCGCGCTGGCCATCATCGCCGCGGTGAACACGGTCGGCACCAACCTGACCACCAAGTTCACCTCGATCGGCACCAAGCTGCAGTAAGCTGCGGACGATCACGACGACATCGAAGGCCTCGGCTCGCCGGGGCCTTCGTTGTTTCGACCGCACGATCCTTCAGCCGCCATTCGTCCGCGTTGCGTCATCATGCGTATCAAGTCGCCCGGCCGCGTGAAGGCCACAACCGCTCCGGCGCCCCGCAACGAGGCGTTGATGCTGGTTTGCGCCGCCCTGGTGCTCGCCCTGGCGACCGTGCTGGCCCGGATCGTCCTGGTCTGGTGAGGCTACGCGTTTCCCGATTGTTCACGTCTTCAATCTAGTCTCGAACGTACGGCAATCTTCGTCACGCAACGGCGTGTGGTCCTATGATCCTCGATCTCCTGCGCCTGTTCCTGTTCCCCGCCCTGATGGCCTTCGCGGCGGCGAGCGACCTTTTCACGATGACGATCTCCAACCGCGTCTCGCTGCTGCTGATCGCGGGCTTTCTGGTGCTCGCGCCGCTGACCGGCATGGGCCTCACCGAGATCGGCCTGCATCTCGGCGCCGGACTCGCGGTGCTGGCGGTCACCTTCGGATGTTTCGCGATGGGCTGGGTCGGCGGCGGCGACGCCAAGGTCGCGGCGGCCGCGGCGCTGTGGTTCGGCTTCGCGCATCTGCTGGATTTTCTGGTGTACGCGTCGCTGTTCGGCGGCGCGCTGACGCTGCTGCTGCTCGGGTTCCGGCAGTGGCCGCTGCCCTATCCGCTGGTCGGGCAGAGCTGGTTGCTGCGGCTGCACGCCAAGGAGACCGGCATCCCCTACGGCATCGCGCTCGCGATGGGCGCGCTGATGGTGTACCCGCAGACCGAGTGGATCCGCGCGGTGGACATCGCCCGCTTCGCGCTGCACTGACGGCGCACAAACACCTCGTTAACGCGATTTAGATACGCCTCATTAACCATGCTTTGACGAATAGCTGGTCAACTCCAGCTAGTACGGCGGCCTGTGCCGCCCGAGTCATCTGGGAAGTAAAGCGTATGAATACCGCGCGCATCGTCGTCCTGACCATCGCCGTCAGCGCCGGCGCCGTTGCCGCCTATCTGGCGAGCGGCGGCGGCGGACAGGAGACGGCCGGCCCGGCCACGCCTGTCGTGCAGATGCCGACGGTCGACGTGCTGGTCGCGAAGTCGGACATTCCGCTCGGCCAGGCGGTGGGCCCCGACGACGTGCAGTGGCAGACCTGGCCCGCATCCACGGCCAGCTCGAATTTCATCCGCCGCAACGAACAGCCCGACGCCAGCACGCAACTCGCCGGCTCGATCGCGCGTTCCCCGTTCATCGCCGGCGAACCGATCCGCGAGCAGAAGCTGGTGAAGTCGAACGGCTCCGGCTTCATGGCCGCGATCCTGCCGACCGGCATGCGCGCGATCTCGACCGAAATTTCGCCGGAGACCGGCGCCGGCGGCTTCATCCTGCCGAACGATCGCGTCGACGTCATCCTGTCGAAGCGCGAAAAGAATCCCGACCGCACCGGCGGCGGCGGTGGCGGCGACGTCGTCAATTCCGAGATCATCCTCAGCAACGTGCGCGTGCTCGCGATCGATCAGACCGTCGAGGAAAAGAACGGCCAGAAGGTCGTGGTCGGCAAGACCGCGACGCTCGAGATGAAGCCCGAGCAGGCGGAATTTCTGGCGCGCGCGCGGCAGAGCGGCACGCTGTCGCTGGCGCTGCGCAGCCTCGCGGACGCCAGCGCGCCGGCCCGGACCGACGAGATCGGCGGCAAGCGCGACAGCATCAACGTCGTGCGGTTCGGCGTCTCGACGCCGGAAACGATGCAGAAGTGATCAGGGGACGGATATGAGCCGCGGGACCAATCACCGATTCATCCGGACGCTGAAAGGCACGGCGATGGCGTTCTCCGCCGTCGTCGCGCTGACACTGCTGCCGACCTGGACGCCGGTGAAGGCCAGCGACTATCGAGAGACCGCAGGCCAGATGGCCGGCTCCGGACTGAATGCACGGCCGCTCGCGCTCGGCATCGGCAAGTCGGTGGTGATCGACCTGCCGCGCGACATCAAGGACGTGCTCGTCGCCGACCCGAAGATCGCCAATGCCGTGGTGCGGTCGTCGCAGCGCGCCTACATCATCGGCGCCGCCGTCGGCCAGACCAATATCGTGTTCTTCGACTCCACCGGGCAGCAGATCGCCGCCTACGACATCGCGGTGACCCGCGATCTCAACGGCATCCGCAACGCGCTGCGGCAGTCGATCCCGAATGCCGACATCCAAGTCGAGGGCCTCGGCGACGGCGTGATGCTGACCGGCTCGGTCGCCACCCCGATCGAGGCGCAGCAGGCGGGCGACCTCGCCGCGCGGCTCGCCGGCGACGCCAACAAGGTCGTCAACAACATCGCGGTCCGCGGTCGCGACCAGGTGATGCTGAAGATCACCGTCGCCGAAGTGCAGCGCGACATCGTCAAGCAGCTCGGCGTCGATCTCACCGCCAATATGAGCTACGGCACCTCGGTGGTGAAGTTCAGCAACACCAACCCGTTCACCCAGTCGGGCTCGGCGCTGGTCCCGACCAATGCGCTGACGACCTCGTTCGGCAGCGGCCCCTCGGTGTCGGCGACGCTGCGGGCGATGGAGAGCGCCGGCGTGGTGCGCACGCTGGCCGAACCGAACCTCACGGCGATTTCCGGCGAACCGGCGAGCTTCCTCGCCGGCGGCGAATTCCCGGTGCCGAGCGGCGTGACCTGTACCAACAGCGTCTGCACGCCGTCGGTGACGTTCAAGAAGTTCGGTGTGCTGCTCAACTTCACCCCGGTCGTGATGACCGAGGGACGGATCAGCCTGAAGGTTTCCACCGAAGTGTCCGAGGTCTCGAGCGACAACTCGATCACCATCAGCGGCCTCGCGGTGCCTTCGATCAAGACGCGCCGGGTCGACAGCACGGTGGAAATCCCCTCCGGCGGCTCGCTGGCGATGGCCGGCTTGATCCAGGAGCAGACCAAGCAGGCGATCAACGGCCTGCCGGGCATGACCCAGTTGCCGATCCTCGGCACGCTGTTCCGCAGCCGCGACTACATCAACCGCCAGAGCGAACTGATGGTGCTGGTGACGCCCTATGTGGTGCGTGCGGTGGCGCAGAAGGATCTGTCGCGGCCCGACGACGGCTTCGCCGACGCGTCCGATCCGCAGTCGGATCTGCTCGGCAACATCAACCGGATCTACGGCGTCCCCGGTCGCACCGGACAGAGCCAGACCTATCGGGGCCGTGTCGGCTTCATCACCGACTGAGCGGGACGAGGACAGGACGATGACATCCAACACACCCGCCCGTGCACTTCGCGGCCTCGCTTGCGGGGCCGCCTTGATGGCCGTGTCGCTGTCGATGGGCGCCTGCACCCACACCAGCGTCAACGACGAAGTCACCGCCAGCGTTCCCACCGACTACCGGCAGCGCCACCCGATCGCGATCCAGGAAGCCGATCGCAGCGTCGTGGTGTTCGTCGGCAACGGCCGCGGCGGCCTCACCTCGACCCAGCGCGCCGACGTGATCGCGTTCGGCCGCGACTGGCTGCGCGAGGGCACCGGCTCGATCATCGCCGAGGTCCCGGCCGATACGCCGAACGCCCGCGCCGCCGGCGATTCGATCCGCGAGATCCAGGCGCTGCTGGCGGCCAACGGCGTGCCGCCGCGCGGCGTCGTGGTGAAAGCCTATCGTCCCGCCGATCCGCGCACCTTCGCGGCGATCCGGCTGATCTATCCGAAGGTCACCGCGGTCGCCGGCCCGTGCGGGCTGTGGCCCGAAGACATCGGCCCGTCGATCAAGAACAAGGGCTATCTCGAGAACAAGCCGTACTGGAATTTCGGCTGCGCCAATCAGCGCAACCTCGCCGCGATGGTCGAGAACCCGTCCGATCTGGTGCAGCCGCGTCCGGAGACGCCGCCCTACACGGCACGCCGCGCCAAGACCTTCGACACCTATCGGACCACCAAGCCTGAGACCACCGAGAAGGCCAGAGTGAGTAACGTCGGATCATGATCAGCTACGCACGCCAGAACCAGGACGAGCCCGCGACCGGCGCGCCGGCGGCGGGCGCGACTCCTGAGGAGCACATCGCCCCGGCGCCCCGCGTATCGGTCCAGGCCTTCTGCGAGTCGGTCGAGACCGCCGCTTCGGTGCAGGCCGCCGGCGAGGATCGCCGGCTCGCCAAGGCGCATCTGAAGATCCAGATGGGCGGCATGGCCGCGGCGATCGAGGCCTATCGCTCGGCGCCGACCCCCAACGTCATCATCCTCGAGACCGACTCGCGCAGCGACGTGCTGGCCGGCCTCGATCAGCTCGCCACGGTGTGCGATCCCGGCACCCGGGTGATCGTGATCGGCAAGGTCAACGACGTCACGCTGTATCGCGAGTTGGTGCGCCGCGGCGTCAGCGACTACGCCATCGCTCCGGTCGAGCCGATCGACGTCGTGCGCTCGATCTGCAACCTGTTCTCCGCGCCGGAAGCCAAGGCGGTCGGCCGCATCGTCGCCGTCGTCGGCGCCAAGGGCGGCGTCGGCGCCTCGACCATCGCCCACAACGTCGCCTGGGCGATCGCGCGCGATCTGGCGCTGGACTCGGTCGTCGCCGATCTCGACCTCGCCTTCGGCACCGCCGGCCTCGACTACAATCAGGATCCGCCGCAGGGCATCGCCGAGGCGGTGTTCTCGCCGGACCGCGTCGACACCGCCTTCGTCGACCGCCTGCTGTCGAAATGCACCGACCATCTCAGCCTGCTGGCCGCGCCGGCGACGCTCGACCGGGTGTATGATTTCGGCACCGAGGCGTTCGACTCGATCTTCGATACGCTGCGCGCGACGATGCCCTGCATCGTCCTCGACGTGCCGCATCAATGGACCGGCTGGACCAAGCGGGCGCTGATCAACGCCGACGACATCCTGATCGTCGCCGCGCCGGATCTCGCCAATCTGCGCAACGCCAAGAATCTGTACGATCTGCTCAAGGCGGCGCGGCCGAACGACCGGCCGCCGCTGTATTGCCTGAACCAGGTCGGGGTGCCGAAGCGGCCGGAGATCAACGCCGGCGAATTCACCAAGGCGATCGAGAGCCCGCCGATCGTCACCATTCCGTTCGACCCGCAGATGTTCGGTTCGGCCGCCAACAACGGGCAGATGATCGCCGAGATCGCCGCGACCCACAAGACCACGGAGATGTTCCTGCAGATCGCCCAGCGACTGACGGGACGAGGTGAAGCCAAGAAGCCGAAGGGTGGTTTCCTGGGGCCGATTCTGGAGAAACTGCGGGCCAAGTAAGTCGCCCACTGGAGTGTCGTCGTGTTTGGTAAGCGTAGCGGTGCAGATCAAGAGGTGCGTGCTTCGAAGCCGGTGAGCCTGGCTCCGGAGCCGATGGCGCGCGCGCCCGAGGCGCCGTCCGCGATCGCCTCCCCGCCGCTGGCGCCGACGCGCGCCGCGCCGCCGGCCGAGGCCCGGCGCTCCGACACCTACTACCGGGTCAAGGCGACGATCTTCGGCGCGCTGATCGAGGCGATCGACCTGGCGCAGCTGGCCAAGCTCGACGCCGAATCGGCGCGCGAGGAAATCCGCGACATCGTCAACGAGATCATCGCGATCAAGAACATCGTGATGTCGATCGCCGAGCAGGAAGAACTGCTCGACGACATCTGCAACGACGTGCTCGGCTACGGCCCGCTCGAGCCGCTGCTGTCGCGCGACGACATCTCCGACATCATGGTCAACGGCGCCGGCACGGTCTACATCGAAGTCGCCGGCCGGATTCAACGCACCGGCATCCGCTTCCGCGACAACCAGCAGCTGCTCAACATCTGCCAGCGCATCGTCAGCCAGGTCGGCCGGCGCGTCGACGAATCCTCGCCGATCTGCGACGCCCGCCTCGCCGACGGCAGCCGCGTCAACGCCATCGTGCCGCCGCTGGCGATCGACGGCCCGGCACTCACCATCCGCAAGTTCAAGAAGGACAAGCTGACGCTCGATCAGCTCGTCAAGTTCGGCGCGATCACGCCGGAAGGCGCGCAGATCCTGCAGATCATCGGCCGCAGCCGCTGCAACGTGCTGATCTCCGGCGGCACCGGCTCCGGCAAGACCACGCTGCTGAACTGCCTGACCAACTACATCGACGACGACGAGCGCATCATCACCTGCGAAGACGCCGCCGAACTGCAGCTGCAGCAGCCGCACGTGGTGCGTCTCGAAACCCGGCCGCCGAACATCGAAGGCGAAGGCCAGGTGACGATGCGCGAACTGGTGCGCAACTGCCTGCGTATGCGCCCGGAGCGGATCATCGTCGGCGAAGTCCGCGGCCCCGAAGCGTTCGACCTGCTGCAGGCGATGAACACCGGCCACGACGGCTCGATGGGCACGCTGCACGCCAACAATCCGCGCGAAGCGCTGTCGCGCTGTGAATCGATGATCACGATGGGCGGCTTCTCGCTGCCGTCGCGCACCATCCGCGAGATGATCTGCGCCTCGATCGACGTCATCATCCAGGCCGCGCGCCTGCGCGACGGCTCGCGCCGCATCACCCACATCACCGAGGTGATGGGGATGGAAGGCGAGACCATCATCACCCAGGATCTGTTCATCTACGACATGATCGGCGAGGACGCCAACGGCAACATCGTCGGCCGGCATCGCTCGACCGGGATCGGACGTCCGAAATTCTGGGAACGCGCGCGCTACTACGGCGAGGAAAAGCGGCTCGCGGCGGCGCTCGACGCCGCCGAAGTCGCGACGGTCGGCTGACGGGAGCGGTCCATGCAGATGCAATCGCTCGCTCTTGGATTTTTCGCCGCCGTCGCGGTCGGCGGGGTGGCGTGGGTGTTCGTCTATCCGCTGCTGTCCGGCGAGAAGCAAGCCGAACAGCGCCGCTCGTCGGTCGCGCGCACGACGCCGCAGGTGCGCCAGATCGAGAAGTCGCAGCGCTCGCGCCGCGAGCAGGTCGAGGGATCGCTGCGCGAGATCGAGGCGCGCAATCAGCGGCAGAAGAAGGTCGCGCTCGCGACGCGGCTGGCGCACGCCGGTCTCGACTGGACGACCAACAAGTTTCTCACGGTTTCGGCGGTGCTCGGCGTGCTCGTGTTCGCCGTGACCATGGTGCTCGGCGGCGGACTGACGGCGGCGGCCGGCCTCGCCTTCGCGGCCGGCTTCGGCCTGCCGCGCTGGATGCTCGGCTTCCTGAAGAAGCGCCGCGAGAAGAAGTTTCTCACCGCCCTGCCCGACGCCGTCGACGTGATCGTGCGCGGCATCAAGGCCGGCCTGCCGCTGTTCGAATCGCTCAAGGTGGTCGCGGCCGATTCACCGGAGCCGCTGAAGAGCGAATTCAACGCCATCATCGAGACCCAGGCGATCGGCATGCCGCTCGGCGATGCCTGCGTCCGGCTGTACGACCGCATGCCGGTGCCGGAGGCGAACTTCTTCGGCATCGTGATCTCGATCCAGCAGAAATCCGGCGGCAATCTGTCGGAAGCGCTCGGCAATCTGTCCAAGGTGCTGCGCGACCGCAAGAAGATGGCGGAGAAGATCCAGGCGATGTCGATGGAGGCCAAGGCCTCCGCCGGCATCATCGGCTCGCTGCCGCCGATCGTGATGCTGCTGGTCTATCTGTCGACGCCCGACTACATCGCGCTGTTGTGGACCCATCCGACCGGCCGGCTGATGCTGGCCGGCTGCGTGGTGTGGATGACCGCGGGCATCCTGGTGATGAAGAAGATGATCAATTTCGACTTCTGACGAGGTGAGCCATGATCGATCTGCTCGTTGAGAAGTTTCACGACGCCCATTTCATGACGATGCTGCTGGCGGCGATCGCGGCCAGCGCCACGGTGTACACGCTGATCATGCCGCTGTTCGCCGGCGAGACGCTGGCCAAGCGCATGAAGGCGGTCGGCAGCGAGCGCGAACGCATCCGCCAGCGCGAGCGCGACCGGCTCGCCAAGGCCGAACGCGTGTCGCTGCGGCAGGCGCCGAAGCAGTTCGTCGCCAAGGTCGTCGAAGACCTCAACCTCGGCAAATGGGTGGCGCAGGAAGCCGCGCGCGACAAGCTGGTGATGGCCGGCTATCGCGGCCAGGCGCCCTACATCACCTTCCTGTTCTTCCGCATGGTGATGCCGATCGCGTTCGGCATCGCGGCGGCGATCTACGTGTTCCTGCTGTCGAATCTCGAGCAGTCGACCACGATCAAGCTCGGCATGTGCCTCGTCGGCGTGTTCCTCGGCATGCAGGCGCCGATGCTGTTCCTGAAGAACGCCATCGCCAAGCGCCAGCTCTCGATCAAGCGGGCATTTCCAGATGCGCTCGACCTGCTGCTGATCTGCATCGAGTCCGGCATGTCGATCGAGGCGGCGTTCCGCAAGGTCGCGGTCGAAATCGGCACGCAGTCGATCCCGTTGGCGGAGGAGTTCACGCTGACCACGGCGGAGCTGTCCTATCTGCCCGACCGCAAGCAGGCCTATGAGAACCTCGCGACCCGCACCGGGCTCGACGGCGTCAAGTCGGTCTGCCTGGCGCTGCAGCAGTCGGAACGCTACGGCACGCCGCTCAGCCAGAGCCTGCGGGTGATGGCGCAGGAAAATCGCGACATGCGCATGAACGAGGCCGAGAAGAAGGCCGCCGCGCTGCCGCCGAAGCTGACGGTGCCGATGATCGTGTTCTTCCTGCCGGTGCTGTTCGTGGTGATCCTCGGGCCGACCGGGATCAGGGTCGCGGCGATGCAGTGAACGTCGCGTCGCGCATAAGCGAAGCGTGATCGCAGCTCATTGAACGTCAGCCGCGGTGGTCCGCCGCTGCATTCGCAACGAGTCGTCCCCGCGCGGGTGGCAGGGCAATCGCATCTGGAATTCGACGCTATGCACCGGGCTCTCTTCACCCTCCCCTGGAGGGGGAGGGTCGGCGGGTAGTGCGCGAAGCGCGCTGCACGACGGGGTGGGGTGAGCCGCGGGCACAGCGGATGAACTCTTCACCACCCCACCCCGCTCGCTGCGCGAGCGACCCTCCCCCTCCAGGGGAGGGTGATGCGCGTCGCGAGCGCGAACTTTCATATGCGATCGCCCTGGCGCGGGGCGGGGACCAGATCCCCGACTTTTCAATCGAAGGAAAACCTCTGCCCCGGCGCGATCGAGACGCTGCGGCGTGTGGGTCCCCGCCTGCGCGGGGACGACATGCGGAGAGGCACACTACCAACCGGCTTGTCGACGCCAGCGGCAGTTCACTCCGCCCTGCCACATCGCGCGACGACGCGCGCGCGACGGTCGTGCTGGCGGGCACCGGTGGGAAATGATCAGTCGCCCGACGCCAACACGCCGCGGCCACGCCCGCGTGGGTCGGCCTTGCCGTTCAGCATGTGCTTGAGATAGGCGACGTTGGCGGCCGCCTCGTCGGGCGGCAGGTCGGTCTGCACGATGGTTTCCGCTTCGGCGAAGCGGCCCTGCAGACCGACAACCAGCGCCAGATTCTGCCGCACCCGCGCATCGGCACGGCCGCCCGCATAGGCCTGCCGCAGCGTCTCCTCGGCTTTCGGCAGATCCTTGGTCAGGACGTAGGACATGCCGAGATTGGACAGCACCGACGGCTCACCGGGCGCGAGCTTCAGGGCGCTGGCGTAGTAGCGCCGCGCCTCGTCGCTGCGGCCCATCTGGTCGAGCACGGTGCCCTGCACCGACAGGATGCGCCAATCCGGATTGTCCGGGGTGTGGGCGTGCGACAGCGTTTCGAACGCCGCGTTGAAATTGCCGTTGTCGGCGAGCGCGCGGCCATAGGCGGCGAGCACGGTCTTGTTGCCGGGATTGGCGAGCGACGCCTTCTCCAGCAGAGCGACTGCCTGGGCGCGCTGGCCGATGCCGCGCAGCGCTTGGCCATAGGCCAGAGCAGCGCCGGGGTCCTTCGGATTGGAACGATAGCGCTCGCCCGCGATCTCGGCGGCGCGGTTCGGATCGGCCGGGGCCTCGGCGCGCGCACCGAGCGAACCGGTGATGCCGGACATGCCGGCGGTCTGACAGCCGGCGAGCGCCGTCGCCATGGCCGTGGTCAGGGCCGCGGATGCGAGAAACCGGGCGAGACAAGACAGCTTGCGCATGGCAACTTTACTCACGAAGCCGACCGGAACGAAGTCGGGCTCAGCAATAGAGCGTTAACCCTAATGTTGGGTTAATCCACCCCGCCACCTCTCTCGCCTCGATTCGAAAGACCTCGCATGTCCTCGCTGTTCGCCACCGCTCCGGAACCGACCGCGATTCCGATTTCGTTCGTCACCAAATCCGGCTGGGAGGCGCTGTGCGCGGCGCTGCCGGAGGCCGCGCAGCGGTTCGCGCGCGCCAACGGCTACAGCGGCAAGCCGGGGCAATTTCTCGCGCTGCCGACGCCGGAGGGCGACATCGGCGCCGCGCTGTTCGGGCTCGACGAGCCGGACGCGCGCGCGCCCGATCCGTTCCGCGCCGGACAATTGCCGGGCCTGCTGCCGCCCGGCACGTATCGCTTCGCCAACGCCCCGCACGACACCCGGCTGGCGGTGCTGGCCTTCGCGCTCGGCACCTACAAGTTCGGCCGCTACCGCAAGGCCGAGGCGCCCGCGGTCAAGCTGGTGCCGCCGGAGGGCATCGATATCGCCGCGATCGCGCGCGCGGTCGAGGCCGCGACGCTGGCGCGCGACCTGATCAACACGCCGTCCAACGACATGGGCCCGGCCGAACTCGCCGACGCCGCGCAGGCGCTGGCGCAGCGCTTCGGCGCCGACTTCCGCTGCATCGTCGGCGACGAGCTGACGGCGCAGAACTTCCCGCTGATCCACGCCGTCGGCATGGCGGCGACGCGCGCGCCGCGGCTGATCGACTTTTCCTGGGGCGATCCGGCGCATCCGAAGGTGACGCTGGTCGGCAAGGGCGTCTGCTTCGACACCGGCGGGCTCGATCTCAAACCGTCGAGCGCGATGCTGATCATGAAGAAGGACATGGGCGGTGCCGCCAACGTGCTGGCGCTGGCCTCGATGATCATGGATGCGAAGCTGAAAGTGCGGCTGCGCGTGCTGATCCCCGCGGTCGAAAACGCGGTCGCCGGCAACGCGATGCGGCCGCTCGATATCTATCCGTCGCGCAAGGGCCCGACGGTAGAGATCGGCAACACCGATGCCGAGGGCCGGCTGGTGCTGGCCGACGCGCTGGCGCTCGCCGACGAGGAAGCGCCCGAGCTGCTGATCGATCTCGGCACGCTGACCGGCGCCGCGCGCGTCGCGCTCGGCCCGGATCTGCCGCCCTACTACACCAACGACGAAGCGCTGGCGCTGGACGTCACGCGCTACGCCAAGACGGAGAACGATCCGCTGTGGCGGCTGCCGCTGTGGCCGGCCTACGATGCCTGGCTGGATTCGAAGGTGGCCAACATCAACAACGCGCCGTCCGGCGGCTTCGCCGGTTCGATCACCTGCGCGCTGTTCCTGCAACGCTTCGTCGAGGCGGCGAAGAGCTGGCTGCATGTCGACATCTACGGCTGGACCCCGAAGTCGAAGCCGGCGCGGCCGGAAGGCGGCGAGTGCCAGGCCGCACGCGCGATCTTCGCGCTGCTGAGCGAACGCTATGGCTGACGCAAAGGACGATCCGCGGCTGACGCCGGCGCGGCCGGATCTCGCGGCGAAGCACCTCGAGGGCCGGGTGACGGCTGCACGCTTCGTCGAGGGCGAAGTATTCGAGGTCAGCTACGGCGTGGCGCCGATGCGACGCGAGCCGTTCTCCGGCGCGATGCAGGAGACCGAAGCGCTGAAGGGCGAGCGCGTCACGATCTACGACCGCACCGAGGAAGGCTGGGCCTGGGGCCAGCTTGCGAGCGACAGCTATGTCGGCTGGCTGCCGGACCTCGCGCTGTACCGGCCCGGCGCAGAGCCGACCCACAAGGTGACGGCGCTGCGCACCTTCGCTTTCCCCGGCCCTTCGATCAAACTGCCGCCGGCCGAAACGCTGCCGCTCGGCGCGCGGCTGGCGATCGTGCGCGAGGACGCGAGTTTCGCAGTGACGCATGAGGGCTGGTACGTGCCGCGCCGGCATGTCGCCGCGCTCGATGTCGCGGAGTCGGACTACGTCGCGGTGGCCGAGCGCTTCGTCGGGACGCCGTATCTATGGGGCGGCCGCACCAGCCTCGGCGTCGACTGCTCCGGCTTGGTCCAGACCGCGCTCGCCGCCTGCGGCATCGACG
Organism: Rhodopseudomonas palustris; assembly: GCA_016215605.1. Lineage (GTDB taxonomy): Bacteria > Pseudomonadota > Alphaproteobacteria > Rhizobiales > Xanthobacteraceae > Rhodopseudomonas > Rhodopseudomonas palustris_L. Next base: position 15,085 of record JACRJB010000041.1, on the reverse strand, counting down.
CGCCGCGCGACAGCGACATGCAGCAGGCGGCGCTGGGCCACGCGCTGCCGATCTCGGACGAGTTGGAGCTGCTCCGCGGCGACCTGTTGTTCTGGAAAGGCCACGTCGCGATCGTGCGCAATCCAGACAGTCTTGTGCACGCCAACGCGTATCACATGGCCGTCGCGATCGAGCCCACGCGCGACGCCATCGCCCGAATCGCGGCGGCCGGCAGCGACCTGACCGCGATCAAGCGGCTCGGTTGAACAGCTCCGGCAGCCGGGCGCGGTTGAGCGCCAACCACTGCAGCCCGTTGACCAGCAGCGCGTTGAAGACGCGCCCCTGCTGCAGCATCGCCACCGCGGCATCGATCGAAACGACGAACGGCTGGGTGTCCTCGTTCTCGTCGGCGAGGCCGCCGCGCTCGAACACCGCGCTCGAATCCAGGAAACCGGCGAAGAACGTCAGCCGTTCGTCGCTGAAGCCCGGTGCCGTCACCACGCTGAACAGCTCGATCAGACGGTCCGGCGCGACGCCGATCTCTTCCAGACATTCTCGCCGCGCCGCGCCGAGCGCTGTTTCGTCGTCGTCGATCCGGCCGGCGGCGAACTCGACCATGTCGCCGCATCCAGTGGCGAGATGTCCCGGCAGCCGAAACTGCCGGATCAGCACGAGCGCGTCGCGCGCCAGATCGATGGCGATCACCGCAATCGCGCGACTGGCGCGCAGCACGTCGCGCTGCTGCAGCAGCGGCGGCTCGCCGTCGCGCCGCAGCGAGACCTCGTAGCGCTCGTAGGTCATGAAGCCGCGACCGATCACGTCCGGCGCCGACACAACGACATCAGCCTCGCGATCGGCGAGCTGATCAGTCCCGTCCATTTCCGTCATCAAAACACCTATGGCGCGGCCGCGCCGCCCGGAGCGGTCTCGAGCCGGAACGCGGCGGCAAACAGCGCACGCGTATAGTCGGTCTTCGGGTGCTTGAACAGCTCCGCCGCAGGACCTTCCTCGACCACTTTGCCCTGCTTCATGACGATCAGATGACTGGCGAGTGACGCGACGACGCGCAGATCGTGCGAGATGAACATGTAGGTGAGATCGCGCTTGCGCTGCAGCTCACGCAAGAGATCGACCATCTGCGCCTGAAACAGCATGTCGAGCGCGCTGGTCGGTTCGTCGAGCACGACGAAGTTCGGTTCGAGCACCACCGCCCGCGCGATGCTGATGCGCTGGCGCTGGCCGCCAGAGAATTCGTGCGGATAACGAAAGCGCGTCGCCGGATCGAGCCCGACCTCCTTCAGCGCCTTGATCACGCGGGCCTCGCGTTCGTCCTCGCCGAGCTGCGGCTGATGCACGCTGAGGCCCTCGGCGACGATATCGCCGACCGACATGCGCGGACTGAGCGCGCCGAACGGATCCTGAAACACGATCTGCATGTCGCGGCGGAACGGCAGCATCTCCTTGAACTTGAGGCCCTGGATGTTGCTGCTGAGAAACACGATCGGACCTTCGGACGAGATCAGCCGCAGCAGCGCCAGGCCGAGCGTGGTCTTGCCGGAGCCGGACTCGCCGACCACGCCGAGCGTCTCGCCCTTGCGCACCGCGAGCGTGACGCCGTCGACCGCCTTGATGTGGCCGACCGTCCGGCGCATCAGGCCGCGCTTGATCGGAAACCAGACTTTGAGATCGTCGGCGGAAATCACCACCGGCTGCTCCGGCCGCGGCGGGGCCGGATCGGGCTTCGGCTCGGCGGCGAGCAGTGCCTTGGTGTAGGCGTGTTGCGGGGCGGTGAACACCTGCTCGACCGGGCCCTGCTCGACGATCTTGCCGTTGTGCATGACGCAAACAACGTCGGCGATGCGGCGGACGATGCCGAGATCGTGGGTGATGAACAACAGGCTCATGCCGAGCCGAGCGCGGATGTCGGCGAGCAGCGCGAGAATCTGCGCCTGGACGGTGACGTCGAGCGCGGTGGTCGGTTCGTCGGCGATCAGCAGATCCGGCTCGTTGGCGAGCGCCATCGCGATCATCACGCGCTGACGTTGGCCGCCGGACAGCTGATGCGGGTAGCTGGCGAGCCGCGTCTCCGGCTCGGGAATGCCGACCTGCGTCAGTAGCTCGACGATGCGCGTCCGAGCCTTGGCGCCGCGCGGGCCGCCGTGCAATTGCAGGATCTCGCCGATCTGCTGCTCGATCGTGTGCAGCGGATTGAGCGAGGTCATCGGCTCCTGGAAGATGATCGAGATCTCGTTGCCGCGCAGCTCGCGAATGTCGTTCTCCGCCATGCCGAGCAGTTCGCGGCCCTTGAACCGGATCTGCCCGGTCGGATGCGACGCCGTCGGATACGGCAGCAGCTTGAGGATCGACAGCGCGCTGACCGACTTCCCCGAGCCAGACTCGCCGACCAGCGCGACGCACTCGCCGCGCTTGATCTGATACGAGATCCGATCGACCGCGATCGTGGTGCCGCTCTGCTGGTGGAACGCGACCGACAGGTCATCGACGGAGAGCAGAGGCTGGTTGAGGGCGTCCATTCAATCTTTGTCCGCTTTGTCTTCTTCGAACCAATCGGGAAGAACTTCTTCGTGCTCGATAACTACCGTAACGGTGGCGGTCGGATCGAGGCCTTCCCGTAGATCAGGCGGTAACCGGGAAACTGGATAGTTCGTCGTCGTGATCCTGATGAGTTTTGTTCTCATGGCACGTCTCCAACGCGACTTGGAACCCTACCACACCCTCACCTGAACGTCTTCCTCGGGTCGAAGGCGTCGCGGACGCCCTCGCCGATGAAGATCAGCAGCGACAGCATGATGGCGACGGCGAAGAAGCCGGTGAAGCCGAGCCACGGCGCCTGGACGTTGGCCTTGCCCTGCGCCAGCAGTTCGCCGAGCGACGGCGAACCGGGCGGCAGGCCGAAGCCGAGGAAATCGAGCGCGGTCAGCGTCATCACCGAGGACGAGACGATGAACGGCAGGAACGTCATGGTCGCGACCATCGCGTTCGGCAGCAGATGCCGGAGCATGATCTTGGCGTTGGAGACGCCGAGCGCGCGCGCCGCCATGATGTATTCGAAGTTCCGGCCGCGCAGAAATTCGGCGCGCACCAGCCCGACCAGCGACACCCAGCTGAACAGCAGCAGGATGCCGAGCAGCACAAAGAAGCCGGGTACCAGCACCGAGGACAGGATCAGCAGCAGGTACAGCGACGGGATCGCGGTCCACACTTCGATGAAGCGCTGGAAGCCGAGATCGACCCAGCCGCCGAAATAGCCCTGCACGCCGCCGGCCGCGATGCCGATGATCGACGACACGATGGTGAGGCTGAGGCCGAACAGCACCGAGATGCGGAAGCCGTAGATCAGCCGCGCGACGACGTCGCGGCCCTGATCGTCGGTCCCGAGCCAGTTGTATTCGAGGTCGCTGCAGCCCTTCAGGCCCTTCTTGTCGACCACCGTCTTGCATTCCGCCTCGGTCAGCATCCAGGTCGGCTTCGACGGCGCCGGCGTCGGCAAATCGAGATTGTGGGTGCCGTAGGAATAGCGGATCGGCGCCCAGATCACGGTGCCGCCCTTGTCGGCGATCAACTTCTGCAGATAGGGGTCGCGATAGTCGGCGGCGGTTTCGAAATCGCCGCCGAAGGTGGTTTCGGCATAGCTCACCACCGCGGGGAAGTAATAGTGGCCGTCGAACTTTATCAGCAGCGGCCGGTCGTTGGCGATCAATTCGGCGAACAGCGACACCACGAACAGCACCAGGAACAGCCAGAACGACCAGTAGCCGCGCCGGTTGGCCTTGAAGTTCTGCCAGCGCCGCTTGTTCAGCGGCGACATGCTCAGGCGGTGACGCGTCGGCGGCACCGCCTCGCCGAGCGGGGCCTGCGTCGTGCTCTCGACCGGCTCGCGTGCGATCAGCGTCATCAGACTTCCCGCGCCTCGAAATCGATCCGCGGATCGATCCACATATAGGTGAGGTCCGAGGCCAGATTGACCACCAGGCCGACCAGCGAAAAAATGAACAGCGTGCCGAACACCACCGGATAGTCGCGATTCAGCACGCTTTCAAAGCCCAGCAGGCCGAGCCCGTCGAGCGAGAAGATGGTCTCGATCAGCAGCGAGCCGGAAAAGAACGCGTGGATGAAGGCGCCGGGGAAACCGGCGATCACGATCAGCATCGCGTTGCGGAAGATGTGGCCGTACAGCACCTGGGTTTCGCTGCAGCCCTTGGCGCGCGCCGTCATGACGTATTGCTTGCGGATCTCGTCGAGAAACGAATTCTTGGTCAGCAGCGTCATGGTGGCGAAGGCGCCGAGCACCATCGAGATCAGCGGCAGCGTCAGGTGCCAGAAATAGTCCAGGATCTTCCAGTACCAGGGAAACTGGCTCCAGCCGTCGGAGGTCAGCCCGCGCAGCGGGAACCAGCTGAAGAACGAACCGCCGGCGAACAGAATGATCAGCAGGATCGCGAACAGAAAGCCCGGGATCGCGAAGCCGATGATGATGACCGCCGAGGTCCAGGTGTCGAATTTCGAGCCGTCCTTCACCGCCTTGCGGATGCCGAGCGGGATCGAGATCAGATAGGTCAAGAGCGTCATCCAGATGCCGAGCGACATCGAGACCGGCAGCTTTTCCTTGATCAGCTGCAGCACGCTGACGTCGCGGAAGTAGCTCTTGCCGAAGTCGAACCGGGCGAAATTCCACAGCATGATGGCGAAGCGCTCGGGCGCCGGCTTGTCGAAGCCGAACTGTTTTTCCAGGCTCTTGACGAATTCCGGATCGAGCCCCTGCGCGCCGCGATACTTCGAATTGACCGCGTCCGCCGAGGCGCCGGCTTGCGGCCGGCCGCCGAAATCGCCGCCGGAGGAGCCGGAGACGCGCGAGGCCGCGCCGGTGTCGGCGCCGGAGAGCTGCGCGATCACCCGTTCGACCGGGCCGCCGGGGGCGAACTGCACCACCACGAAGGAGACGAACAGGATGCCGAGCAGCGTCGGCACCATCAGCAGAATGCGGCGGAGAATATAGGCGGACATCTATTTCCCCTCGCCCTTCGGGTCGCTGCGCTCGGCGGCGGGATTGCTCTTCGCCCACCACAGGTCCGGCGCACTGACGCCGGCGTATTTCGGCAGATTTGCCGGATGCTCGAACACGTCCCAATAGGCCAGCCGGTGCGTCGACGAGTACCATTGCGGCACCCAATAGCGGCCGACGCGGATCAGCCGGTCGAGCGCCCGCGCCGCGACCACCAGCTTGGCGCGGGTGTCGGCGGCGATCACCTGATCGATCATCGCGTCGATCGCCGGGTCGGCGATGCCGGCGAGATTGTTCGATCCCTTGGTGGCGGCCGCCTGCGAGGAGAAGAAATTGCGCAGCGCATCGCCCGGCACGGTCGAGAAGCTGTAGCGCTCGATCGCCATGTCGAAATCGAAATCGTCGCGGCGCGCCCGCGCCTGCACCGGATCGACCAGCCGCACCGTCGCCTCGATGCCGAGGGTGGCGAGGTTCTTGACGAACGGCATGTGGTGGGCCTGGAACGCCGGCTCGTCGAGCAGGAATTCGACGCGCATCGGCTCGCCGTTCGGCATCAGCCGCTGGCGATCCTTGATGACGAAGCCGGCTTCGGTGAGGAGCTGACCGCCTTTGCGCAGCAGCGTGCGGTCCTGTCCCGATCCGTCGGACGCCGGCGGCACGAACGGCGCGCCGAACACCTCGTCCGGCACCTTGCCGCGAAACGGCTCGAGCAATGCCAGTTCTTCCGGCGACGGCGGGCCGACCGCCATCATGTCGGAATTCTGAAACGGCGACACCGTGCGCGCATAGGTGCCGTACATGATGGTCTTGTTGGTCCACTCGAAATCGAATGCGCAGCCCAGCGCCTCGCGGACACGGGGGTCCTTGAACTTGTCGCGGCGGGTGTTGATGAACCAGCCCTGCGCGCCGGACGGCGTCTCGTCCGGGACCTGCTCGCGCTTGACGCGGCCGTCGCGAATCGCCGGGAAGTCGTAGCGCGTATTCCAGATCCGCGAGGTGAACTCCTCGCGATACAGATAGGAGCGGCCGGAGAAACCTTCGAAGGCGACGTCGCGGTCACGATAGAACTCGTAGCGCACGGTGTCGAAATTGTTGGCGCCGATGCTGACCGGCAACTTCTCGCCCCACCAGCCTTTGACGCGTTCGAACGAGATGTAGCGCCCGGACTCCAGCGGCCCGACCTTGTAGGGCCCGCTGCCGAGCGGCACGTCCATCGTCGATTCGTCGAACGGATGCTTGGCGTAATACGCTTCCGAGAAGATCGGCAGGCCGGCCACGAACAGCGGCACGTCACGGCCGCGCTTCGGCTTGAACGTCACCACCAGCGTCGCGTCGTCGGTGGCCTTCGCCTCGACGAAGTCGCGGAGCTGCTGGGTGATGATCGGGTGGCCCTTGGCCTTCAGGATGTTGAACGAGAACGCCGCGTCGCGCGCGGTCAGCTTGCTGCCGTCGTGGAAACGCGCCTCCGGCCGCATCTTGAAGCGATAGGTCAGGCCGTCGGCGGAAATCGCGACGCTCGAGGCCGCGAGGCCGTACATCGCGTCGGGCTCGTCGCCGGCCCGCGCCATCAGCGACGCGAAGGTCAATCCCATGCCTTGCGCGCCGTCGCCCTTGAGGATGTAGGCGTTCAGCGTGTTGAAGGTCTGGAACGATTGGTTGAAGGCGCGCACCGACGGGATGGTCGAAAACACCCCACCCTTCGGCGCCTGCGGATTGACGTAGTCGAAATGCTTGAAGTCGGCCGGATACTTCAGATCGCCGAACGCCGACATGCCGTGGGCGACGATCTCGCCTTCGGCCGCGAATGCGGGGTTGATGTGCGTCGCCGCCAGCGCGCCGGCGCCGAGGACGAGAATCTCGCGGCGGTTGAGCTGCGCCATAAGCGGGCGTTTCCTCAAGAACGTCGCCCGATCTTGGCGGCTTTTTCGGAATCGTACCACCACAGCGTCGGCAGGCCGGAGCGGGCGTATTTCGGCAGCTCGGCATGGCTGAAGCGGTCCCAGCGCGCGTAGCGCATGAAGCCGTAGGTGAATTGCGGCACGACGTAGAAATTCCACAGCAGCACGCGGTCCAGCGCGCGCGTCGCCGCGACCAGCGTGGCGCGATCCTTGGCGTAGATCACCTTGTCGATCAGCGCATCGACCGCCGGATTCTTGATGCCGATGGTGTTGCGCGAGCCGGGCTGGTCGGCGGCCTGCGAACCCCAATAGTCGCGCTGCTCGTTGCCGGGCGACAGCGACTGGCCCCACAGATCGGTGATGATGTCGAAGTCGAAGGCGCGGATGCGGTTCTGATACTGCGCATCGTCGACGACGCGGATCGACACGGTGACGCCGAGCCGCTCCAGCGACGGCTTGTAGAACAGCGTGATGCGCTCCGACGACGGATCCTGCACCAGCATTTCGACCGTCACCGGCTTGCCGGATTGATCGACCAGCTTGCGATCCTTGATGTCGAAGCCGGCGTCCTTCACCAGCTTCATCGCCTCGCGCAGATTGCCGCGGACCGCTTCCGGATTGCCGCCGACCGGGTTGGTATAGGCCTGCGTGAACAATTCGGCCGGCACCTTGTCGCGCACGGTCTCGAGGATCGCCAGTTCGTCGCCCTGCGGCAGCCCGCTGGAGGCGAGCTCGGTGCCTTCGAAGTAGCTGGCGATGCGCTTGTACTGGCCGTAGAACAGCTGCTTGTTCATCTCCTCGAAATCGAACGCGTAGTTGAAGGCGCGCCGGATCCGGGCGTCCTTGAACATCTCGCGGCGGAGGTTGAGCACGAAGCCCTGCATCCGGCCGGAATCGTTGATCGGAAACTCCTCCTTGACCACCCGCTTCTCGGCGACCGCGGGAAAGTCGTAGGCGGTCGCCCATTGCTTGGCGGAGTTCTCGGCGATCCAGTCGGCCTGATCGGCCTTGAAGGCTTCGAGCGCGACGGTGTTGTCGCGGAAGAACTCGAAGCGCAGTTCGTCGAAATTGTATTGGCCGATTCGCACCGGCAGCTTCTCGCCCCAGTAGTCCTTGACGCGCTCCAGCACGATCGAACGGCCGGCGACGAATTCCTTGATCCGGTACGGGCCGGAGCCGAGCGGCTTTTCCAGCGTGGTGGCGGAGATGTCGCGCTTGCGGCCCTGGTCGTCGGTGCCTTCCCACCAATGCTTCGGCAGGATCATCAGTTCGCCGACGATGGTCGGCAGTTCGCGATTGCCGGGGCCGTCGAAGCTGAAGCGGATGTCGCGCTCGCCGGTCTTCTCGGCCTTCAGCACGTGGCGATAATACGACGCGTAGCGCGGGCTGAACTTCTTCAGCGAGTCGAACGAGAACACGACGTCGTCCGCGGTCACCGGCTTGCCGTCGTGCCAGCGGGCGTCGGCGCGCAGCCGGTACACCACAAAGGAGAAGTCGTCGGGATGCGCCGCGCCCTCGGCGAGCAGGCCGTATTCGGTGCCGACCTCGTCCTGCGACTGGGTCATCAGCGTTTCGTAGAGATAGCCCACCGCCGGCGCGATGTTGCCCTTCACCCCGGCCACCGCGAGGTTGAAATTGTCGAACGTGCCGAGCGAGATCTGCCGCGTGGCGCCGCCCTTCGGCGCGTCCGGATTGACGTAGTCGAACCGCTTGAACCCGGCCGGATATTTCACCTCGCCGAACAGCGACAGGCCGTGCCGCCAGGTCAGTCCGTCCGCCGCGGCTTGCGCCAGCGCGGGAGCGCTGCCGAGGAGGCCGGAGCCGAGACCGAAAGCCGGGGTGGCCGCCGCCGCTACGCCGGCTTGCAAGAGATGTCGTCGGGTCAAATTCACGGTCTGGAATTCCTGTTGGCGTCGGACTGGCAGTCGGGGACCTGATGTCACGGCACGATCACAGCACATGATTTCAGGACTTGGTTCTTACGATTTGGACATCAAGCTTGCACTCAAGCCGCAATATGAGGCGAGGATTCGGCCGATTATGCCGGATTTTCCAAAGGATAGCACCCCGCGGCCGACGCCGTTGCGGCGAAACGTCCCGATCAGGACAGCGTGATGGCGCACGCGAAAACGGCCGGGAAAACCCGGCCGTTGCGCGAAAATCATCGATCTGGAGGCGACCGCTATTTGGCGGCGGTCGGGATCGCCTCGGGCTTGTCCGAATTCTTGTTGAGGTAGGCGATCAAATCGGCCCGTTCCTTGTCGTTCGAAATGCCGGCGAAGCCCATCGCGGTGCCCGGGATGAAGCCCTTCGGGCTGGTGAGGAACTTGTTCAGATCCTCGAAGGTCCATTCGCCGCCCTTGGCCTTCATCGCGGCCGAGAAGTTGAAGCCGCCGCGGCCCTCGCCCTTCTTTTCGCCGACGACGCCGTAAAGATTCGGGCCGACGCGGTTCGGACCGTCCTTCTCGAAGGTGTGGCAGGCGGCGCACTTCTTGGCGGCCGCGGTGCCCTTTTCGACCGACGCGGTCTGCAGCAGGGTCTCGATCGGCTCGGCGGCAGCGGCGGGCGCGGCGTCCTTGCCCGGGGCGGGCGCGGCTTCCTTGACGGCGATGGCCCAGCCCTGCTTCTCGACCTTGCCGGGCGCGAACACCGCCTGCGCGGCGAAATTCGACAGCAGCAACACGAGGCAGGTGGCGAGAACTGCACCGACGATTTTGTTCAGCTCGAAGGAATCCATGGTTCGCTCGCGTTTCCCGTCAGACCGAGTCTGGATTGTTTTTCGTTGGCATTTGCAACTGATCTTTGCTTGATCAGATAACGGTTTGCCCTTGCTCTGGCAACCCGTATAAGTGCCGTGGCCTGCGACCTTCCAACAGCCTGATACCGTCCCGATCGAGGCGTCGGTCGCCCGAATTTCCACTGCACGGGACCCGATCCGGCACCCCCGATGACTTCATCCCACACGCTCGTTCTGATCCCCGCGCGGATGGCCGCGACCAGGCTGCCCGGCAAGCCGCTGCTGGACATCTGCGGCGTGCCGATGGTGGTGCATGTGCTGCGCCGGGCGCTGGCGGCGGGCATCGGCCGGGTCGCGGTGGCGACCGATACGCCGGCGATCGCCGAGGCCGTCGCCGCCCATGGCGGCGAGGTGGTGATGACGCGGGCGGACCATCCGTCCGGCTCCGACCGCATCCACGAGGCGCTGCAGAATCTCGATCCGCAGCGCACGATCGAAACGGTGATCAACCTGCAGGGCGACTTCCCGACCATCCGTCCGGAGCAGATCGGCGCGGTGCTGCCGCCGCTCGACGATCCGTCGGTCGACATCGCCACGCTGGCGGCCGAAATCCACACCGAGGAGGAAGCCACCAACCCGAATGTGGTGAAGGTGATCGGTTCGGAGGTCGGCGAGAACCGGCTGCGCGCGCTGTACTTCACCCGCGCCACCGCGCCGTGGGGCGACGGGCCGCGCTATCATCACATCGGTCTCTACGCCTATCGCCGCGCCGCGCTGGAGCGCTTCGTGGCGCTGCCGCCCTCGCCGCTCGAACAGCGCGAGAAGCTCGAACAGCTGCGCGCGCTGGAGGCCGGGATGCGGATCGACGTCGGCATCGTCGACAGCGTGCCGCGCGGCGTCGACACCCCGGCCGATCTGGAGACCGCACGGCGCGCGATCGGCGGATGAGCCCCTCTGGCGAAAACCGCCGCGGCTGCTAGAACGCGCGGCAACACGCAGGATCCCATGACCAAGACCATGAAAATCGCATTCCAGGGCGAGCCCGGCGCGAATTCGCACATCGCGATCGGCGACGCCTATCCGACCGCCGAAGCGCTGCCCTGCGCCACTTTCGAAGACGCGCTGTCCGCGATCTCCTCGGGCGAGGCCGATCTCGGCATGATCCCGATCGAGAACTCGGTCGCCGGCCGCGTCGCCGACATCCATCATCTGCTGCCGCAGTCCGGCCTGTTCATCGTCGGCGAATGGTTTCTGCCGATCCGGCATCAGCTGGTCGCGGTGCCCGGCGCCAAGCTCGAAGACATCAAGACGGTCGAGAGCCACGTCCACGCGCTCGGCCAGTGCCGGCGCATCATCCGCAAATTCGGCCTCCGGCCGATCGTCGCCGGCGACACCGCCGGCTCGGCGCGGATCGTCGCCGAGCGCGGCGACAAGAGCTGCGCGGCGATCTCGTCGCGGCTGGCGGCGAAGATCTACGGCCTCGACATTCTCGCCGAAGACATCGAGGACGAGACCCACAACACCACGCGCTTCGTGATGCTGGCGCGCGAACCGCGCTGGGCGGCGCAGGGCTCCGGGCCGCTGGTGACCACGTTTGTGTTTCGGGTGCGCAATTTGCCGGCCGCTCTGTACAAGGCGATGGGCGGCTTCGCCACCAACGGCGTCAACATGACCAAGCTGGAAAGCTACATGGTCGACGGCAATTTCTTCGCGACGCAGTTCTACGCCGACGTCGACGGCCATCCCGAAGATCGCAACCTCGCTTTCGCGCTCGACGAACTGAAATTCTTCTCGCGCGAATTCAGGATCGTCGGGGTCTATCCGGGCCACCCGTTCCGGGCGACGTTTACGGAGCGCTGAAGTCCAACTGACTTTCGTCGACGACTGATCCACGCATGGTCATTCCGGGGCGCCTGCGCAGCAAGCGAACCCGGAATGACGAGATGATCAACTCATCTAGATTCCGGGCTCGCGAGCTGCCGCTCGCGCCCCGGAATGACCAACTTGAACCGACCTACGCCGCCGCCTTCTGCCGCTCGAACGCTTCGGCCAGCAAGCTGTACGAGCGCTTGCGGGCATCGTGATCGTAGGTGGCGGTGATCACCATCAGTTCGTCGGCCTGGCTGGCGCGGATCAACGGCTGCAGCGCCTGCAGCACGGTCGACGGGCTGCCGACGAACAGCCGCGAGCGGTTGCGCGCGATCGACGCGCGGTCGGCGTCGGTCAGCGGATAGGCCTGCGCCTCCTCGACGCTCGGCAGCGGCACGTACTGGCCGCGATCGCGGCGCAGCCGGTTGATGTCCATCGAGATCGCCAGCAGCTCCGCCTCTTCGTCGGTCTCCGCGAGCACCGCCGCCACGGCGAGAATGGCGTGCGGCGTGCGACGCCAGCGCGTCGGCCGGAAATTGGCGCGATAATGCGTCAGCGCTTCGGTCGCATCGTAGGATGCGAAGTGATGCGCGAACGCGAAGCCCATGCCGACCTGCGCGGCGAGTTCGGAACTGTAGTCGCTGGAGCCGAGCAGCCAGATCGGCGGCAGCGGCACGTCGTTCGGCATCGCCATGACGTTGTTGTAGGGATGGGCGGCCGGGAAGCCGCGCGTCTCCCACAGCGTCAATTCCTGCAGTCGCTCCAGGAAATCGTCGCCCTCGCGGACGTCGAGTCGGCGGCGCAGCGCATGCATCGTCGCCTGATCGGTGCCGGGGGCGCGGCCGATGCCGAGATCAATCCGGCCGGGGAACAGCGCCTCCAGCATCTTGAAGCGCTCGGCGACCATCAGCGGCGCATGGTTGGGCAGCATCACCCCGCCGGAGCCGACGCGAATCCGCTCGGTCACCGCCGCGATCTGCCCAATCATGATCTCGGGCGCCGGGCTGGCGACCGACGGCAGATTGTGATGTTCGGCCAGCCAGTAGCGGACATAGCCGAGCTTGTCGGCATGCCGGGCGAGGTCGATCGAATTGCGCAGCGCCGCCGCCGGCGGCGTGCCGGTGGTGACCACGGACAGGTCGAGGATTGAGAGCGGTAACATCCGATTAAGCTAATGCTCAGCCGCAGGTCGCGCAAAGGTAGCCGGCTAGGAAATTCGCCGTAAGGAAGATCGGAACTCGCCGGTGGGCAGAGCTGGGAATTTTCCGAGGCACCCGGCACCATCTTTGCCATGGGATACCATCAGGAGACCGAATAGGTTCCATAGACGGTTGAAATTCAGACGAAATCAGCCCGATATGGCTTCGATTTCTGCCCACTTGATCCATCGTTCGCCACCTTGGATCGACACAAAACACATCTGTTGGGCAAATTCCCATCTGATTTCGCCGTTCGGTGGGCTGGATCGGCCTTCGGGTTCAGCTTAATTTGACCAGCGTCGGCAGACTTCGCGGTGCAACACGCGGCCGGCGATCGCACGACGTCGCCGCCGCTCGCATTGCGATGCGCCGCGGTCGACACGAGCTTCGACCTCATTCTGGATGACGCGACATGAGCGACGTGCTGCAGCACATTCCGGCGATCTCCTTCGAATTCTTCCCGCCGAAGACCGAGGAGATGGAGCGCACTTTGTGGCAGGCGATCAGCCGGCTGGCGCCGCTGCATCCACGCTTCGTCTCGGTGACCTACGGCGCCGGCGGCTCGACCCGCGAGCGCACCCATTCGACCATCGCCCGGATCCTGCGCGAAACCAGCCTGACGCCGGCCGCCCACCTCACCTGCGTCGACGCGCCCTGCGCCGATGTCGACGACGTCGTGGAGCGCTACTACGAAATCGGCGTCCGCCATATCGTGGCGCTGCGCGGTGATCCGTCGAGCGGGCTCGGCGGCGCCTACGCCCCGCATCCGCAGGGCTATCGCAGCTCGGCCGATCTGGTCGCCTCGATCAAGCGCCGGCATCCCGACATCGAGGTGACGGTGTCGGCCTATCCGGAGAAGCATCCGGAAAGCACCGGCTTCGACGCCGACCTCGACATGCTGCAGGCCAAGGTCGACGCCGGCGCGACCCGCGCCATCACCCAGTTCTTCTTCGACAACGATCTGTACTTCCGTTATCTCGACCGCGTCCGCGCCCGCGGGATCAACATCCCGATCGTGCCGGGCATCCTGCCGGTGCAGAACTTCAAGCAGGCGTCGAGCTTCGCGGCGCGCGCCGGCGCCAGCGTGCCGGACTGGCTGGCCAAGCAGTTTGAAGGCCTCGACGACGATCCCGACACCCGCAAGCTGGTGGCGGCGACGATGGCGGCCGGCCAGGTCCACAAGCTCGCCAAGCACGGCGTCGAGACCTTCCATTTCTACACGATGAACCGCGCGGACCTGGTGTTCGCGATCAGCCACCTGCTCGGCCTCCGGCCGCAGGCGGCGCAAAAGGCCGCGTAAATTTATGACAAAGCCGATCTCCCCCAAGCGGACCGAATTGCTGACGCTCGCCGCCGAGCGCATCCTCGTGCTCGACGGCGCGATGGGCACGATGATCCAGCAATTGCAGCTCGACGAGGCCGCGTTCCGCGGCGAGCGCTTCAAGGACTTCCACCGCGACCTGCGCGGCAACAACGACCTGTTGATCCTGACCCAGCCGCAGGCGATCGAGGACATCCACGCGCAGTACTTGCGCGCCGGCGCCGACATCGTCGCCACCAACACCTTCTCCTCGACCTCGATCGCGCAGGCCGACTACGACCTGTCCGAGATCGCCTACGAGATGAGCCGCGACGGCGCCCGCCTCGCCCGCAACGCGGCGACGCGCGTCGAGGCCGAGGACGGCAAGCCGCGCTTCGTCGCCGGCGCGATCGGCCCGACCAACCGCACCGCCTCGATTTCGCCCGACGTCGCCAATCCCGGCTACCGCGCGGTGACGTTCGACGATCTGCGCATCGCCTATGGCGAGCAGATCAACGGCCTCTTGGACGGCGGCGCCGACCTGCTGCTGCTCGAGACCATCTTCGACACGCTCAACGCCAAGGCGGCGCTCTACGCCATCGCCGAGATCACCGAAGCGCATGGCATCGACGTGCCGGTGATGATCTCCGGCACCATCACCGACAAGTCCGGCCGCCTGCTGTCCGGGCAATTGCCGGAGGCGTTCTGGAATTCGGTGCGGCACGCCGGGCCGATCACCATCGGCTTCAACTGCGCGCTCGGCGCCAAGGATCTGCGCGCGCACATCGCCGACATCGGCCGCGTCGCCGACACGCTGGTCTGCGCCTATCCCAACGCCGGCCTGCCGAACGAGTTCGGCCAATACGACGAGAGCCCGGAATACATGGCCTCGCTGGTCGGCGAATTCGCCGAAGCCGGCCTCGTCAACATCGTCGGCGGCTGCTGCGGCACCACCCCCGCGCATATCCGCGCCATCGCCGCCGCGGTCGCGGGCCAAAAGCCGCGCGCCATCCCCGAGGTGAAGCCGTATCTGCGCCTCTCCGGCCTCGAGCCGTTCACGCTCACGCCCGAGATCCCCTT
>JACRJB010000037.1 GCA_016215605.1 Rhodopseudomonas palustris | reverse complement strand
CAGGGCCACCGCCTCGCCACTGCCTGACTTAGCTTGGCTGCCAGGCATGAACATCCCTCGCTGCAAAATATGCAGCGCCAAAGCTGCGGCCCCACGCCATCCCCACCGAAAACCTAAAAGGTTCACAGCCTCTGAGGAGCCCGGCGAAGCCGGGCGTCTCGAAGGATGGGGCAACGCAGCGCCGGCGGCGCATGGTTCGAGACGGCGCTTCGCGCCTCCTCACCATGAGGCTGTACTTGTGGCAAGAGATCCGGATCTCCAGCTCCGATTTGATCAGAACCAGAATGCTCTCAGCCAAGTCATCACGCCGCCAGTGCGGCGGCCCGCTCCCGGAACGACCGCGCCGTCGCCGCGGCGCCGATCTCGAACGGCGTGACGTCCGACCAGAACCGGTCCTTGAATTTTTGCGCGTCGACCCGATACGGACGGTCCCACAGAAACCGCATCTCGGTCATCTCCCGCAGCATCGGCGACACCGTGCCGATCGCCGGCAGCAGCCATTGCGGCAGTGACGAGATGCGCGCGGATGTGCCGAGCGCGCGGGCGCCGAGGTCGAGGATCTGCCGCGGCGTCCGGATCGGCGCGCTCGGCATGTGCCAGGCCTGACCGAAGGCGTCGTCCGGGGCGTCGAGCAAGGTTGCGACCGCGCGCGCGATATCCGGCACATAGGCGAAGTCGTGCGGCGTGTCCGGTGGCGCGATCAGCATCGCGCGCTTGCCCCTGGCGAGTGCGCCGAACGCGAGATCGCCGAGATGCGACAGCCCGACGCCCGGCCCGTAGAAGTCCGGCGCCCGCAGCGCCGCGACGCGGACCTGCCCTGCGGCGCTCGCCGTCATCCACAGCCGCGTGATCGCGGCGCGCACCGCCGGCTTCACGCCGACATCCGTCAGCGGCATGTCCTCGCGCAGCGGCTCATTCTGCGGCCCGTACATATACAGATTGTCGACGAACACCATTCGCGCGTTCGCGGCCGCAGCGGCGGAGAGCAGGTTTTGCATCGCCAGCGGCCACGACTGGCGCCACACCTCGCCGACATAGGGAAAGCCGATCGCGACGACGATCTGCCTGGCGCCGGCGACGGCGGCGACGACCGAGGCGCGATCAAGCACGTCGCAGCTTTGAAACACCGCGCCGCGCGGCAGAACGGCGGGGCGGGACCGTTGCGCCACCCGCACCGGGACGCCTTGGGCTGCGAGCCATGCGGTGGTGGCGCGGCCGACCGGGCCGTAGCCGAGAACGACGATCTCCGGCGTCATGGGCAAGTCCCTTCGCTGTCGCCTTCAACTCCGATGCCGGCAGACTACGCGTTTTCATTGCATGACGAAAATGCATTGTTTATATCATAACCATGCGTGAGGTGAATTTATCCGGGCTCGATCTCAATCTGCTGCCGCCGCTCGAGGCGCTGCTGCGCCGGCGCAACGTCACCCACGCGGCGCAGGACGTCGGCCTGAGCCAGCCCGCGATGAGCCGCGCGCTGTCGCGGCTCCGCCTCCTGCTCGCCGATCCGCTGCTGGTGCGCGGACATCACGGCCTGGTGCTGACGCCGAAGGCGCAGGCGCTGGTGCCGCGCCTCAGCGTCGCGGTCGCCGACCTCAAGGAGCTGTTTCGCGAGCGCCGGTTCGATCCCGCCACCGAACAGCGCACCATCCGCATCGCGGCGTCCGACAATCAGACCGTGCTGCTGGCGCCGCCCTTGATGGCGCGGCTGGCGCGCGAAGCGCCCGGCATCGATCTGCGGTTCGAGCCGTATCGTCCGGATCTGCGCGAGCGCATGGAAAGCGGCACGCTGGATTTCGCCTTCGCGCTCGCCACCACCGATCTGCCGGCCGGCGCGGTGAGCCTGCCGATCGCCGACGATCGCCTGGCGCTGGTGATGCGGCGCGGCCATCCCAAGGCCAACCGCAGCTGGAAGATCGGCGACTACGCCGACGTCGATCACGTCGGCATTGCGCTGCTCGACGATGGCCGTTCGGAGCTCGACGGCATTCTGGCCGCGGCCGGCGTGAACCGGCGGATCGCGCTGGTCACGCCGCATTTCACCGCGGCGCTGGCCGCCGTCGCCGAGACCGACATGGTGACGACGATCTCCCTCGCGCTGGCACGCCGCTTCGCCGGCGCGTTCGATCTGATCGTCAAGCAGCCGCCGTTCGCCAAGGTCGAGCTGCCGATGACGCTGGTGTGGTCGCATCTGCGCAATGCTGATCCGCTGCTCGTCTGGTTTCGTGAGCTCTTGCGGGAGGTCGCCGGACCGGCCTATGCGGAGCGTCATCAACGCGCGGCGCGCCGAACCGGTTCGGCACGCTCCGCCATCAAGGCGGCACCCACCCGGGCCGGGAGGAAGACCCATGCAATCTCCGCGCGACCTGCTCGCTGAACTATGGACCTCGGTCGGCGGCGATGCCGCTGCGCTCACGCGCGTGACGCTGACCGGCGACGAGCCGCAATTGCCGTCGTCGTTCCGGGTCGACGCGGCTGCGCAGGTGTCGATCGCGGCGAGCGCGATGGCGGCCGCGAAAATCTGGGAGATGCGCAGCGGGCAGGCGCAGGACGTCGGCGTCGACATCCGCGCCGCCGCGATCGAGTGCCGCTCCGAGCGTTATCTGCGCCGGGATGGCGAACCGCCGCCGCCGATGTGGGATCCGATCGCCGGCGTGTATCAGGTCAAGGGCGGGCGTCATGTCCGGCTGCACACCAACTTCCCGCATCATCGCGACGCGGTGTGCAAGGTGCTGAGCTGCGAGGCGACGCGCGAGGCGGTGCAGGCGGCGCTGTTGCAATGGGACGGCGAGGCGTTCGAGGCAGCTGCGTATCAAGCCGGCGGCGTGGTGGCGCTGATGCGCTCGCGTGACGAATGGCAGGCGCTGCCGCAGGCGTCGGCGATCGACGCGCTGCCGCTGGTCGAGATCAGCAAGATCGGCGACGCAGCGCCAAAGCCGTGGCCCGCGGGCGATCGGCCGCTGGCCGGTTTGCGCGTGCTCGACCTGTCGCGCGTCATTGCCGGTCCGGTCGCCGGCCGCACCCTGGCGGCGCATGGCGCCGACGTGATGCTGGTATCAAGTCCAAAGCTACCGTCGATCCCGTGGCTGGTGATCGACACCGGCCGCGGCAAGCTGTCGAGCTTCGCGGATCTGACGACGGCCGAGGGCCACGCCGCGCTGCGCGAATTGCTGACCGAGGCCGACATCTTCTCGCAGGGCTATCGCCCGCGCTCGCTGGCCGTGCTTGGCTTTTCGCCGGAGCAGGCGGCCGCGATCAATCCGGGCCTCGTCTATGTGTCGCTGTCCGCTTACGGCCGCAGCGGGCCGTGGGCGGAGCGGCGCGGCTTCGATTCGCTGGTGCAATGTGCCACCGGCTTCAATCACGCCGAGGGGCAGGCGGCCGGCGTCGCCGGGCCGAAGGAATTGCCGATGCAGATCCTCGACCACGCCACCGGCTATCTGATGGCGTTCGGCGCGATGGTCGCCAAGGCGCGGCAGGCCCGCGAGGGCGGCAGCTGGCACGTCCAGGTGTCGCTCGCCCGCACCGGAAAATGGCTGTGGGAGATGGGACGCCTGCCCGAGGGGCTGGCGACCGCCGACATCACGCCGGCGCAGGCGGCGCCTGTGCTCGAGGACGTGGCCTCCGGATTCGGGACGCTGTCGGCGGTCCGGCATGCCGCGCTGCTGTCGGCGACGCCGGCGCACTGGGCGCGCCCCGCGGTGCCGCTCGGCAGCGATGCGCCGCGCTGGCCGGTGCGGGGCGGCTGAGGCGGACGCGCCGCCCCAGGGTTGAGCCGGCTCCGCCGATCAACCGGGCCCGGGCCTCGGGAAAACACGCCATTAATGCGGCATTCAGGTTCCGCCCTCTAGGAACAATTGTCCGGCCACAATTGTGGCCGGATGGTGCGCTGCAGAAGTGACTCGAATTTCGGTCTGGCTCGCCCTTTTTAGTTGGCGTGTCACAAGAATTCGGCACTATGGGCCGCCGGGAGGTAACGCGGCGTTCAAGCCGGATTCTCGATCTCCATGCCGAGCCAAGCAGAGCCATGCTGAACCAAGTTTCTCAACGACTGCGACAGGTGCCGCGCAAGTGGTTGCTG
Source organism: Rhodopseudomonas palustris (assembly GCA_016215605.1). Classification (GTDB taxonomy): domain Bacteria; phylum Pseudomonadota; class Alphaproteobacteria; order Rhizobiales; family Xanthobacteraceae; genus Rhodopseudomonas; species Rhodopseudomonas palustris_L. Next base: position 101,424 of record JACRJB010000037.1, on the reverse strand, counting down.
CTGTCCGGCTGCCTGATCGCGGGCGCCGCGCTGGCCGGCACCGGCGTGCTGTACAGCTTCCGGACCGTCGAGGTTCATTCGGAGATCTCCAGCCAGTCGCGGCGCAGCGCCGATCGCTACACGCCGAGCGCGAGCGAATGGGCGAGCCTGACGATCGAGAAGGTCAGCGATTTCAGCTTCCGCGCCGAGCACGTCACCGAAGGCAAGATCGCGATCGACGAGGATCGCTCGACGCCGGTGTTCTCGCCCTATGCGGGGCGGGTGACCAAGCTGCTGGCGCGCCCCGGCGATCACGTCGTGCAGGGCCAGCCGCTGTTCACCATCGAGGCGCCCGACACGGTGCAGGCGCAGAACGATTTCATCGTTGCGGCGACGGCGCTGAACAAGGCGAAGTCGCAGCTCGACCTGGCCCAGTTTCAGGACAAGCGCGCCCGCGACCTGTTCGAAGGCAAGGCGGTGCCGCTGAAGGACTATCAGCAGGCGCAGGCGACGCTGATCACGGCGCAGAACGACATGCAGTCGGCGACCACCGCACTCGAGGCGGCGCGCAACCGGCTCCGCATCCTCGGCCTCACCGAGAGCGCGATCACCGCGTTTCAGGACAAGGGCAAGATCAACCCCGAGACCACGATCTATGCGCCGATCGCCGGTACGGTGGTGCAGCGGAAGATCGGCCCCGGTCAGTACGTCAATGCCGGCGCCAGCGATCCGGTGTTCGTGATCGGCGACCTGTCGACGGTCTGGCTCACCGCCTTCGTTCGCGAATCCGAGGCCGCCGACGTCGAAGTCGGCCAGGACATCAGCTTCAAGGTGCTGGCGCTGCCCGGCCGCACCCTGACCGGCCGGATCAACTACGTTTCCGCGGCGATCGACCCGGCCACCCGCCGGCTGATGGTTCGCGCCACGATGGACAATCCCGACGGCGCGCTGAAGCCGGAGATGTTCGCCAACGTCACGATCTATTCGGCGTCCGACCATCCCGCGGTCGGCGTGCCGCGCACCGCGCTGATCTACGAGGGCGATCAGGTCCGGGTCTGGGTCGCGCGCGACGACCGCAGCATCGAGCTGCGCACCATCAAGCCCGGCCTGACCTCGGGCAATCTGGTCGAGGTGCTCGGCAATCTGCGGCCGGGCGAGAAGATCGTCACAAAGGGCAGCCTGTTCATCGACCGCGCCGCGACCGGCTGAGCGGCCCCCGCCGCTCGCTCCTCGTCGCCCTCCCACCCATCTTTTTTCCATTTTGCTCCGCCCCGACACGCGACGCCGGCAACCTGTCGCAGAGTTCATTTGAACGGAACGGGACGATGATGGAGAGAAACACCTGACCGACATCGGTTCCCGCCTGCCTGCCTGAAAGGTCCGATCCGGATGGGTCGCCTCGTTGCCCTTGCCGTCAACCGCCGCTTTCTGATGGTCGCGCTGTTCCTGCTGGTGCTCGCCGGCGGGACGATCGCCTTCCAGCAGCTCAACATCGAGGCCTATCCCGATCCGACCCCGCCGATGGTCGACATCGTGACCCAGAGCCCCGGCCTGTCGGCGGAGGAGATCGAGCGCTACATCACGATTCCGATCGAGACCCAGGTCGCCGGCATCAAGAACCTGAAGACGATCCGCACCATCTCGCTGTACGGCCTGTCCGACGTCAAACTGCAGTTCTCGTTCGACTACACCTACGACGAGGCGCTGCAGCAGGTGCTGAACCGGCTGTCGCAGCTGGCGCCGCTGCCCGGCAATGTGCAGCCGGGCATCTCGCCGTTGAGCCCGATCGGCGAAATCTTCCGCTACCGGCTGGTCGGTCCGCCCGGCTACAGCGTGCTCGATCTCAAGACCCTGCAGGACTGGGTGCTGCAGCGCCGCTTCCGCGCGGTGCCCGGCGTCATCGACGTCACCGGTTGGGGCGGCAAGACCAAGACCTACGAGGTTCAGGTCGATTTCAACAAGCTGGTTGCCAACGGCCTGACGCTGCCGCAGGTGCTGCAGGCGCTGTCCAACTCCAACATCAATGTCGGCGGCAACACCGTCGATATCGGCTCGCAGTCCGCCGTGGTGCGCGGCGTCGGCCTGATCCGCACGATCGACGATCTCGCCAGCACGATGGTGGCGTCGAGCGGCGGCAATCCGGTGCTGATCCGGGACGTCGCCACCGTCAACGTCGGCGAGAAGCCGCGGCTCGGCATCGCCGGGATGAACCAGGACGACGACATCGTCCAGGGCATCGTGCTGATGCGGCGCGGCGAGCAGAGCACCCCGACGCTGGCACGGGTCGAAAAGACGGTGAAGGCGATCAACGCGTCGGGCGTGCTGCCGCCGGGCGTGCGGATCGAACGGATCTACGACCGCAAGGATCTGATCGACACCACCACCCACACCGTGCTGCACAACATGGTGGTCGGCATCCTGCTGATCGTGTTCCTGCAATGGGTGTTTCTCGGCGATCTGCGCAGCGCCCTGATCGTCGGCGCGACGATTCCGTTCGCGCTGTTCTTCGCGGTGATCATCCTGGTGCTGCGCGGCGAATCCGCCAACCTGCTGTCGGTCGGCGCGATCGATTTCGGGCTGATCGTCGACGCCACGGTGATCATGGTGGAGGCGATCTTCCGCCGGCTGTCGCACACCACGCCGCTCTCGGCGGAGGAGCGCAGCCACATCTCCGCCGAGACCATCATGGGCATGAAGCATCATGCCATTCTCAGCGCCGCCGCCGACGTGTCGCGCTCGATCTTCTTCGCGGCGGCGATCATCATCGCGGCGTTCCTGCCGTTGTTCACGCTGTCCGGCGTCGAGGGCAACATCTTCGGCCCGATGGCGCGGACCTACGCCTACGCGCTGGCCGGCGGCCTGCTGGCGACCTTCACGGTGACGCCGGCGCTGTCGGCGATCATCCTGCCGTCGCACGTGCAGGAGACCGAGACCCTGCTGATGCGCTGGCTGCACCGGCTTTACATGCCGCTGCTCAACTGGGCGGTGAAGAACCGGCCGCTGGTGATGGCCGGCGCCGTGAGCCTGGTGCTGATGACGGTGATCGCCACGCGCTTCCTCGGCCTCGAATTCCTGCCCAAGCTGGAAGAGGGCAATCTGTGGGTGCGCGCGACGCTGCCGCCGACGATCTCGCTGGCCGAGGGCAACGGCTACGTCAACCAGATGCGCAAGCTGATCGCGACTTTCCCGGAGGTCGAATCGGTGGTGTCGCAGCATGGACGGCCCGACGACGGCACCGACGCCGCCGGCCTGTTCAACGCCGAATTCTTCGCGCCGCTGAAGCCGGTGTCGCAATGGCCCGGCTCGCACGACAAGGACGAACTGACGGCGCGGATGCTGAAGCAGCTGCAGGCCAAATTTCCCGGCGTCGAGTTCAACTTCTCGCAATATCTGCAGGACAACGTCTCCGAGGCGGTGTCCGGCGTGAAGGGCGAGAACTCGATCAAGCTGTACGGCAACGATCTGCAGGCGCTCACCGACACCGCCAACAAGATCAAGGCGGTGCTGTCGACGGTACAGGGCGTGACCGATCTGGCGGTGTTCACCTCGCTCGGTCAGCCGACCATCCAGATCGACATCGACCGCGCCCGCGCCGCGCGCTACGGGCTGACGCCCGGCGACATCAACGCGACGATCCGCGTCGCGATCGGCGGCGACAGCGCCGGCGATCTTTACGAGCCCGGCAGCGACCGGCATTTCCCGATCATCGTCCGGCTCGCGCCGGAATATCGCAAGAGCGCCGAGGCGATCCACAATCTGCGGATCGGCGTGCAGGGGCCGAACGGCATCACCCAGATTCCGCTCAGCGAGGTCGCCTCGATCCAGCTGGTGTCCGGCGCCGCCTACATCTATCGCGAGAACCAGGAACGCTATCTGCCGATCAAGTTCTCGGTGCGCGAGCGCGACCTCGGCAGCGCGATCCAGGAGGCGCAGCAGAAGGTCGCCGAGCAGGTGCAACTGCCGCCCGGCTCGCGCGCCGAATGGGTCGGCGAGTTCGGCAATCTGCAGGACGCGATCAAGCGGCTGTCGATCGTGGTGCCGAACAGCCGGCGGCTGATCGGCGTGCTGCTGTTCTTCAACTTCGGATCGTTCACCGACACGCTGCTGGCGATGAGCGTGATTCCGATGGCGATCTTCGGCGGCGTGCTCGGGCTGCTGGTGAGCGGCATTCCGTTCAGCGTCTCGGCCGCGATCGGCTTCATCGCGCTGTTCGGAATCGCCGTGATGGACGGCATCATCATTCTGTCACAGTACAATCAGCTGATCGATCAGGGGCTCGACCGGGTGCGGGCGATCGTCCGCACCGGCGAGCTGCAATTGCGGCCGGTGCTGATGACCTGCGTCATCGCCGGCGTCGGGCTGTTGCCCGCCGCGATGTCGAGCGGCATCGGCTCGCAGGTGCAGAAGCCGCTGGCGATCGTGGTGGTGACCGGGATGATGCTCGCCCCCGGCGTGATTCTGGTCACGCTGCCGGTGCTGATCTCGTATTTCTCGCGCCGCCGCCTCGGATGATTACTTAGGTCGCTCGTAGTTGCGGGAGCATTCGCAAGTAGCTCGTGCTCGGAAACGCCCTAAAATCAGCATGAATCTCATGTTGCAACGCGATGACGCGACGGTTCCGATCCCTCGCGTCATTTGATCGCACGGCGCGATTGACTTGAGTCAAGCAGCCGGCGTGCGAGCCGTGGCACTGTGCAACCATGGCTAGATTATTGGTTTACCGATGCCCCCAGAACGGTCTGATGACTCAGACCTGGCTCGCCGAAGAAGGCGCGGGCAGGGATCGGCTGACCTATGAGCCGGTGTTCTGTCTCGCCTGCTCGCAGCAGCATTTCATCTGCGTCGAGACCGGGCGGGCGCTCGGCGACCGCGTCGAGGCGGCGACCGCGCTTCACGGCCCGACATTTCCGCCGGACCAGATCAAGGCGCGCAGCCCGGCCGATGGGCCGCGGGAGTCCGATGGCTTCAGCGCACGGCCCGTCGCCGCGCAGGCCGATCACGCCAAAGCGCATTGAGAAATAGCGCGTTGAGATAAGGCGCACCGCACGGCATCGAGGTGGCAGCCGGCGGCGCGGAGTGCTGCCGTGCAGTCGCCGACGGCGTCGTAACTATCAAATCGGGATTATTGGCCGGACGGCGTGCGCAGGCCGTGCCAGGCGTCGCGCACCTGATGATAGTGCACGTCCGGCAGATAGTCCGGCGTGTTCAACCCGAGCGTCTTGACGTCGAGCCGGCCGATCGCGCTGAGCAGTGTGTAGGACGCGATCACGCGGTCGCGCTGCGCCCCGATCAGGCGGGCCCGCGCCTGGATCAGATCCTGCTGCGAGTTGAGCACGTCGACGGTGGTTCGCTGGCCGCCCTGGGCCTCGCGGCTGACGCCCTTGAGGGCGATCTCGGCGGCGCGCACTTCGGATTCCGAGGCGCTGACGGCGATCTTGGCGCCCTCGTTGCTGACCCAGGCGCCGATCGCGGCGGTGCGCGACTGATTGCGGATCTGATCGAGTACCAGCCGGCTCTGCGCGGCGATTTCCTTGGACTGCCGGGTCTGCGACGCGGCGAGGCCGCCGTCATAGATCGGCGCGGTGACCTGGCCGAGGATCGAAGCCTGGTCGGTGCCGCGGGTGCCGAGGGTCGAATCCGTGTCCCGGCTGCGGCTGGCATTGCCCTGCAGCGTCACGCTCGGCAGCAGGCTGCCTTCGGCGACCTTGATCGTGGTGGTCGCGACGTCGACGTCGAAGCTCGCCGACAGCACCGCCGGGTTGCCCTGCAGCGCCAGCGCGATCGCATCTTCGCGGCTGCGCGGCAACAGCCGGTCGACCGGCGCCGCCGGGCTGAGCCGCGACGGCGCATTGCCGATCACCTGCGCGTAGGTGGCCTCGCTGACCGCGAGGTTCACTTCGGCGGCGTTGAGATCGGCGCGGCCGCGGTTGAGGCGAGCTTCGGCCTGCGCCGTGTCGGTCGGCGTGACGTCGCCGGCGTTGAGCCGCTTGTTGGTGATATCCAGCGTCTGGCTGAGGAAGTCGACGTTGGCCTTCTGCGCCGCGACCAGCGCCTGGTTGGCGAGCACGTTGGTGTAGGCGGTGACCGCGTCGAGCAGCACGCCCTGGCCGACATTGCGCAGCGCCTCGCGGCCGGACTTCACCTGGAATTCGGCGACGCGCACGCTGTTGGCGGTCCGGAAGCCGTTGAACAGGGTTTGCGTCACGGTGACGCCGATCGTCCACGGCTTCAGCGTGTCGGTCTGGAAGGTGTTGCCGGGCAGCAGGTTGCGAACCGCCTGCATGCCGACGCCGAGACTGGCGATGATCTGCGGCCGGTAGCCGGACAGCGCCGCCGGCACGTTCTCGTCGGTGGCGCGCTGCCGGGCGCGTTCGGCATTGAGCTGCGGATTGGACTGATACGCCTTGACCAGCGCGTCGGGCAGTCCCTCGGCGGAGACCGGGCCGGTCAGCGCAAGGCCGACCGCCGCGGCGCACAGGCCCGCGGACGAACGACGTGCAGCGCGTCCTGCGCTGCTAATAAGTCCATTCCACCAATTCATCAGGTCCCGCAGCGATCCTTCGGCATCCGCCCCCGCCGACGTCGCATGTTTAGAACGCGCTGCAGTGTGACGCAAACCGTCAGGCCGTGCCGGCCGCCGTTGCCCACTGCACTGTGGTGCTGCGGCAACGCTGCGACGATGGGGCGCGCGCCATCAGGCCGCTGCAGAGCGGTCGCGGCGCGCTGCTGTCAGCCGGCTGTCAGCGGTTCTTGTTGTTGGGCTTTCGCTTTTCGATGAACGCCGCCATCCCTTCGGAGCGATCTTCGAGTGCGAAGCTGGAGCGGAACAGATCACGCTCGACCGCCAGGCCCTCGGCCAGCGTGGTTTCCAGCGCACGGTTCACCGCGCTTTTCGCCATCGCGGCCGCCGGGCGCGACATCGACGCGATCTTCTCGGCAGCGGCGAGCGCTTCTTCCATCAGCTTGTCGGCGGGGACGATGCGGCTGACGAGACCGGCGCGCTCGGCCTCCTGCGCGTCCATCATCCGTCCGGTGAGGCACAGATCCATCGCTTTCGACTTGCCGATCGCCCGGGTGAGGCGCTGGGTGCCGCCGATACCCGGGATCGTCCCGAGGGTGATTTCCGGCTGACCAAACTTCGCGGTATCGGCAGCGATGATGATATCGGCCATCATTGCCAGCTCGCAGCCGCCGCCGAGCGCGTAGCCGGAAACCGCCGCGATGGTCGGCTTGCGGCAGCGCGCCAGCCGGTCGCCGCCGATCGCGGTGAAATCCTCGTTGAACATGTCGATGAAGCCCTTCGGCTGCATCTCCTTGATGTCGGCGCCGGCGGCGAACGCCTTCTCGCTGCCGGTGATCAGGATGCATCCGATCGCATCGTCGGCTTCGAGATCCTCGACCGCCGCGCCGATCTCGCCGAACACGCCGAACGACAGCGCGTTCAGCAGCTTGGGACGGTTCAGCTTGATGATGCCGACCGCGTTCTGGCGTTCGACGATGATGAATTCAAAAGTGCTCATGATGCATTCCCGCTCGAGGGCCGGTCGCGGCCGCGGGCAATCTGCCCGCTGCCGGCTCCGGCTTCAAGGGGAGGCGGGCGCGGCGGTTCAGGCCATGAACATCCGCGCGGCCGAGGCCAGCGTCAGCAGGCCGCCGGCGGCGATGAAGATCTTGCCGATCAGCGAGGCCTTGTCCCAGGCGCCGTCGTTGCTGGTCGCCGAGGACACCTGCGCGGCACCCACGGTGGTCGGACCCGGGACCGTCGCGGCGGCCGGCGCCGCCCCGGCCATCACGGCCGGCGGGGTGTCGACGGCGGCGCGGTCGAGCTCGTTGATCTCGTCGGGCGGAATCACCTGAGCATCGGCAGTGGGGGAGGCCTCGGGGGCCTTCGAGGCGCCCGGCGTGGCGCCTTCGGCCGGGATCTGGGCATTGGCGTTGGCGACCGACGCGGGCAGGGCGGCGGACGGCGTCGCCATCGCGGTCGGAGCCAGGCTCTGGGGCGCGCCGTCCGGATTGGGCTCGGCGGGCGCCGCGGCGCTGTCCAGCTTGCTCTCGTCCTTGGCCTTTTCGGCGGTCGGCTTCGCGGCTTTCGACGGCGCGGCCTTCTTCTTCACCTGGCGGGTATGGTGGCGCGCGGTCCTCTTCTTCACGACCGGCGCCGCGCTGTCCTGCGCCGCGGCCGGCGCGGCGGCGGCCGGCGTCGGCTGCAGCGGTCCCCACAGCCACACGCACAAACCGGCCACAATGATCCAGGCCGAGCGCCCAATGGCCTTGCAATTCATGGCAATCTCCCCAGTTGCCAGCCCCGGCGGCACAATGCCCCTGCGGCAATGGCGTCACCGGGGCCAAAACATGGGGAATCGGCGCTGACCCGCGGCAATAATTTGGCAATCATTGTGTGCGTCGCCGCAATGGCCGTGCGGCGGAAAGAAGTGGTAAAAGCCGGTTCCATCGGTGCGGCCGCCCAGGCCCCCGCGCCGGATGATCCGCATGTGATTTTATCCGGGCGACGCGTAACAAATTGAAGGCGAGGCCGAATTGTCTGTTGGGAGCGCGTGTGCGCGGGCGTGACGAGGAATGGACCGACCTGATGCGGTCGGCCAATGCCGGCGACAGCGTCGCGTATCAGCGGCTGCTCAAGGCTGTGACGCCGGTGTTGCGCGCCGGCGCGCGCCGGGGTCTGGCGCGGGCCGGACAGCCGATCGACCAGTCAGAGGACATCGTGCAGGATATTCTGTTGGCCGTGCATCTGAAGCGACACACCTGGGATCCGGCGGCGCCGTTCGCGCCCTGGCTGTTCGCGATCGCGCGCAACAAGCTGATCGACACGCTGCGCCGCCGCGGCCGCCGGGTGTTCGTCAACATCGACGATTTCGCCGAGACGATCCCCAGCGAAGCGGCGCCGGAGACGTTGCCGGCGGGCGAAGTGACGCGGCACCTCGAAGCCTTGCCGCAGCGCCAGCGCGAGGTGCTGCAATCGATCGCGGTCGACAGCGCCTCGATCAAGGACACCGCCCAGAAGCTGTCGATGAGCGAGGGCGCGGTGCGGGTCGCATTGCATCGCGGATTGGCCGCGCTCGCCGCCAAAATGAGATCGGTCTGAGCCATGGATACGGATCAGTTCATCAAGACCCTCGCCGCCGATGCCGGCCAGCACGAGCGGCCGGCCGGACAGGCGCTGGCGGCGTCGCTGCTGGTGGCGCTGCCGGTGTCGGCGGCGATGCTGCTGTCGACGATCGGGCTGCGGCCGGACATCCGGACGGCGATGCACAACCCGTTCTTCGATCTGAAATTCGTCGTGACGCTGGCGCTGGCGCTGTCGGCGATCACCGTCGCGCTGCATCTGTCGCGGCCCGAGGCGACGGCGCGCGGCTGGCGCCTGCTGCTGCTGGCGCCGCTCGCGATTCTCGGCCTCGCGATCGGCGGCGAGGCGATGCAGCCGCAGCGCACCTCGATGCTGACGCGGCTGCTCGGGCACAACTCGATGCTGTGCCTGACGGCGATTCCGGTGCTGTCGCTGCCGCTGCTGATCGCCGCGCTGATCGGCCTGCGCCGCGGCGCGCCGTCGAATCCGACCCTGGCCGGCGCGCTGGCCGGCATGATCGCGGCGGGGCTCGCCGCGACGCTGTACGCCGCGCATTGCGTCGACGATTCTCCGCTGTTCGTCGCCACCTGGTACACGCTGGCGACCGCGATCGTCGCGGCGATCGGCGCGCTGCTCGGCCGGAGGTTGCTGCGGTACTGACGCCGCGGATCCACCCTCCGGATTGCTACTGACTGCGAATGAGTTTGACTCGTCTCCCGGCTATGGTAGCAAAACACCCGGGGATGAGATCTTGAGCCGATTTTCGACAAAGAGAGCGACGGCGATGGTGGCCAGTTGGGCCGCCGCCTACGCGCTTGTGCTCAATGTCATCCTCGCCAGCGCGTTGCTCGCGGCGCAGCCGCCGCTGCAAGCGCAGGCCGTGCATCAGTTCTGCCTCGCCAGCAGCGAGGCCGATGCCGGTTCGCCGGTCGAGCCCGGCAAGGCCAAGCCCACCGCGGTGCATTGCCCGCTCTGTATCGGCAAACAGGTCAACGCCGCGCCGCCGCCTGTCGCTCCGTCGATCGCGATCCGGCTGGCGTTCGGCATCGCCTATGATCCGGCGCGCGTCACGCCGTTCGTCGCGCTGACGCAGAGCCGCGATCACCAGCCCCGCGGACCCCCGGTCCTGAGCTGACGACCTGCGCCGTTTCGGGCGCGCCTGTCTTCGTCATCTCAGTTTCCGGAGTTTCTTCCATGTCGTCCGCTCGTCTGCGGTCGCGCCGGCTCGTGCTGGCGCAGGCAACCGCGCTTGTTTCCACGTGTCTCGTTTCGCTGCCGGCGATCGCGCAAAGCCCTCGTGACCGCACGCTGCCGCCGGTGACGGTGCAGGCGCCCGATCAGGCGCGCCCGGTCGCGCCCCGCGCGCCGCGCAGCACGGCTCGCACGAGTCGGGCGGTGCGCACCACCAACCCGGCGCCGCTGCCGGCGGCTGCGCCGGTCGACAGCGCGCAGGCGGCGAGGGGGCCAGCGCTGACCGTGCTCACGGTGCAGCAGGCGCTCGCCGATATTCAGCAGACGCCCGGCGGCGTCGCGCTGGTGCCGGCCAACGCCTATCGCAACTCGACGGTGTCCAACACCATCAAGGACATTCTCGACTACGTGCCCGGCGTGTTCGCGCAGCCGAAATGGGGCGACGACACGCGGCTGTCGATCCGCGGCTCGGGGCTGTCGCGCAATTTCCATCTGCGCGGCGTGCAGCTCTATATGGACGGCATTCCGGTCAACACCGCCGACGGCTACGGCGACTTCCAGGAAATCGACCCGACCGCGTACAACTACGTCGCGGTGTACAAGGGCGCCAACGCGCTGCAGTTCGGCGCCAACTCGCTCGGCGGCGCGATCAACTTCGTCACCAAGACCGGCCGCGATCCGTTCCCGAACGGCGTCAGCGTCGACGCCGGGGCGTTTGGTTTCCGGCGGCTGCAGGCCAATGCCGGTGGCGTCAACGGGCCGTGGGACGGCTACGTCACCGCCTCGACGCAGGCGGCCGAAGGCTTCCGCAATCACAGCGACGGCGAAGCCCACCGGCTGAGCGCCAATATCGGCTACCAGATCACGCCGGACATCGAGACGAGGTTCTATCTCAACGCCAACCACGTCCGGCAGCGGATTCCCGGCAGCGTCACCAAGACCTCGGCGCTGACCTCGCCGGAAACCGCCGCGGCGGGCAACATCGCGCTCGACCAGCAGCGCAACATCGACACCGTCCGGCTCGCCAACAAGACCACGATCCGGTTCGACAACACCGTGGTCGATTTCGGCGCGTTCGGCGTCGACCGCCACCTGATGCATCCGATCTTCCAGTGGCTGGACTATCGCTATCAGGACTACGGCGGCTTCGCCAAGGTCACCGACGATCGCTTCATCGGCGGCTATCGCAATCGCCTGGTCGCGGGCGTCAACGTGCTCAACGGCCGGCTCGACAACAAGCAGTACGTCAATCTCGCCGGGCAGAAGGGCGCGCTGGCGTCGTCCTCGCTCGACAAGTCGACCAACACCACGTTCTACATCGAGGACTCGTTCTACGTCCTGCGCAACGTCGCGCTGGTCGCCGGCACGCAGTTCCTGCACGCCACGCGCGACCGCAAGGATCGCTTCCTGAGCGACGGCGACGGCTCCGGATCGACCAAGTTCGATCTGTGGAGTCCGAAGGCCGGGCTGTTGTGGGACATCGATCCGACCTGGCAGGCGTTCGGCAACATTTCGCGGAGCGCGGAAGTGCCCAGCTTCGGCGAGAGCTCGTCGGGCATGGGGATTCCCACGATCCCGTTCACCAGCATCCGGCCGCAGCGCGCGACGACCTATGAGATCGGCACCCGCGGCCGACGCCCCGACCTGACCTGGGAGCTGACCGGCTACCGCGCCGAGATCAAGGACGAACTGCTCTGCCTGTACAGCGCGTTCGGCAATTGCAACGTCACCAACGCCGACCGCAGCGTGCATCAGGGTATCGAAGCCGGGCTCGGCGTCGCGCTGTTCAAGAACCTGTTCGAGCGCGGCCCGGCGCCCGACCGGCTGTGGCTGAACATGGCCTACACGCTGAACGACTTCCGCTTCGACAACGACGCCAAGTTCGGCAACAACCTGCTGCCCGGCGCGCCGCGGCACTATCTGCGCGCCGAGCTGCTGTACAAGAACCCGAACGGCTTCTATGTCGGCCCGAATGTCGAATGGGTGCCGCAGGCCTACTACGTCGACAGCGCCAACACGCTACAGACCGAACCCTATGCGCTGCTCGGCCTCAAGGCGGGCATCGACAATGGCGGGCCGTACTCGATCTACATCGAGGGCCGCAACCTCACCAACAAGGCCTACATCGCCTCGGCGAGCATCATCGACAAAGCCAACGCCAACTCGCCGCTGTTCGAACCCGGCACCGGCCGCGCCGTCTACGCCGGCTTCAAGGCGCGCTGGTGATGAGGCGTCGTCTGTCGTCTCCCGTGGGGAACTCCGCGCCGGCGCCGGTGCATTCGTCCTGGCGCCGCATCCTGCTCGCATCGGCCGCGATCCTGGCGTGCTCCGCCGTCGCCTCGGCCGCGGGCGCTCAGACCAGGTCCAGCGACACGCTGCCGCCGGTGACGGTGCAGGCGCCGGATCAGGCGGCTCGTCCGGTTGCGCGGCCGAGACCGCGCAGCGCGGCGGGTGGAACGCGTGCGGTGCGTGCGTCCAATCGCGGTGCGGCGTCCGCACAGCCGGCCGCCGGTCCGCCGGCGTCCCAAGGGGCGGGCGCTGCCGCCAGCCTCACGGTGCCGACCACCGAACAGGCGCGGCAGGAGATCCAGCGCACGCCAGGCGCGGTGGCGCTCGTTCCCGATACCGAGTTCAAGAACTCGCCGGCCAACACCATCAAGGACGCGCTCGGCTGGGTGCCGGGCGTGCTGATGCAGACCCGGTGGGGGCCAGACGGCCGGGTGTCGATCCGCGGCTCGGGGCTGTCGCGCGCCTACGGCAATCGCGGCATCAACCCGTATATGGACGGCATTCCGATCAACACCGCGGACGGCTTGTTCGATCTGTTCGAGATCGATCCGACCGCGTATCGCTACATCGAAGTGTACAAGGGTGCCAACGCGTTGCGGTTCGGCGCCAATTCGCTCGGCGGCGCGATCAACTTCGTGATGCCGACCGGCCGCGATGCGCCGGAATTCGAGGCGCGCGTCGACGGCGGCAGCTTCGGCTACCTGAAATCGGCGGTGAGCACCGGTGGCGTCGCCGGTCCGTTCGACTGGTACATGACCATGTCGGCGCAGCGCGAGGACGGCTATCGCGAGCACAGCAAGACGGATTCCGAACGGCTCAATGCCAATTTCGGTTATCAGTTCTCGCCGGACGCCGAGACGCGTTTCTATCTCAACGCGGGACGCTGGCGTTCTGAAATTCCCGGCGAAGTCACCAAGGACGCGGCGCTGAATTCGCCGCGGGCCGCGAATCCAGTCTGGGTGCAGCAGGACCAGCAACGCAACATCGATTCGGTGCGCGTTGCCAACAAGACGACGCTGCGGTTCGACGAGACCACGGTGGATTTCGGCGCGTTCGTGCTCGAACGCCACGTCATGCATCCGATCTATCAGTGGCTCGACTTCCACGTCCACGACTATGGCGGCTTCGTCCGTGCCACCGATGATCGGCTGATCGGCGGCTACCGCAACCGACTGGTCACCGGTGTCAACATCCAGAACGGCACCATCGACATCAACCAGTACTGGAACGTCGGCGCTGCGACCAAGGGACCGCTGGCGGCGTCGTATCTGTGGAAGTCGCAGAACGTCTCGGCCTATGGCGAAAACTCGTTCTTCTTCCTGCCGAACGTCGCGCTGGTGACGGGGGCGACCTTCCTGCACGCGGTCCGCGACCAGCAGGACCGCTATCTCGCCAACGGCGATCAGTCCGGCCGCCGCAGCTACGATCCGTTCAGTCCGAAAATCGGGCTGCTGTGGGACGTCGACAAGACCTGGCAGGTGTTCGGCAATATTTCGCGTAGCGCCGAAGTGCCGACCTATGACGTGACGACGTTCGCGTCGCCGGCGAGCAGCAACATCAATGCCCAGACCGCGACCACCTACGAGATCGGCACCCGCGGCCGGCGGCCCGATCTCACCTGGGACGTCGCGCTGTATCGCGCCGATATCCGCAACGAACTGCAGTGCCTGACGAACGCGTCGACGCCGGGCGCGTGTACCATCCGCAACGCCGATCGCACCGTGCATCAGGGCGTCGAAGCCGGGCTCGGCGTGGCATTTCTGAAGTCGACCTTCGCGCAGGACGACCGGTTCTGGTTCAACGTCGCGTACACCTACAGCGACTTCCGCTTCGACGGCGATGCCATTTGGGGCAACAACCAGCTGCCGGCGGTGCCGGCGCACTACGTCCGTGCGGAGGTGCTGTACAAGCACGTCAGCGGATTCTATGCGGGCCCGAATGTCGAGTGGATGCCGCAGGCGTTCTTCGCCGACAATGCCAACACGCTCACGGTCGATCCCTACGCGCTGCTGAACTTCAAGCTCGGCTACGACCGCGGCACCGGCTGGTCCGGCTACATCGAAGGCCGCAATCTGCTCGACAAGCGCTACATCTCCACCGCGATCGCGGTGGAGACGGCCACGGCGGCGTCGGCGCTGTTCAATCCGGGCATGGGGCGGGCGATCTATGCGGGCGTGAGGACGCGGTGGTGAGGCGCCGGTGGGTTCAGCGCATGCTGCTCGCGGCCGCGCTGCTGCCGATCGTCTCCGCGGCCGCGGAGCCGGGCGATGCGCCGGCGATCGCCGCAATGCTGCGGACGATGTTCGACAAGCCCGGCGTGACCCTGCAGGTCGCGCCGGTGGTCGTGTCGGGCGCGCATGCGATCGCCGACTGGTCGCAGGGCGAAGCCGGCGGACGGGCGCTGCTGCGGCGGCGCGGCGCGGCGTGGACCGTCGTGCTGTGCGCCGGTGACGCGATCAGGTCTCGCGCGGCGCTGGTGCAGGCCGGCGTCGCTCCGGACGATGCCGGGCGGCTGGCGCACGATCTCGCCGCGGCGGAACGGGCGCTGAGCCCCGACGTGCTGGCGCGGTTCTCGCGGTTCGACGGCATCGTCACGATGGGTCCGTCGGGCGAGCACCCGCCTGCGGCGCACGCCGCTCCGGCGGCGCGTTGAGGCGACAGGCCGCCGTCGCTCAGGCGGCCGGGGCCTTCGTCGCGGCGGTCGATTGCTGCATGCGGTGGAAGCGCAGCACCTGCTGCGCCGTCGAGATGCGCAGCCGCTCGTAGGTGGAGCGGCATTCGAGCAGATCGCTGGAATTGGTGCCGGTCAGTTCGTCCCGCATCTTGATGATGGCGGTCACGGTCGGCCACGACAGGTTGCAGACCTTGGCGAGGATCAGCAGGCCCTCGTCGCGCGACTCGACCATCATCGCCTCGGCGGTTTCCACCGAGGTGCCGGCGAGGCAGGCGATCGCCTGGTTGAGTTCGTCGAATTTGCCTTCGGTGGCGAAGATGCAGATCTGGGTTTCGTCGATCCGGCCGTCTTCGTACAGCGCGCGCACCAGCCCGTGGGCGATGTTGGTCTGCCGGCTGATTGCCGACGGTGCGGAGCGCGCCAGGCGCGTGGCCTGCTTCACCGCGGTCACCACCTCGGAGGCGGCGTTCGGATTGGCGGCCTTCAGCTTCGCACGCACCGAGGCCGACGCCACCGCGATCAGCTTGAGATATTGCGCGCGCGGGATCGCGCGCCGCCCGAGTTCGGTCGCCAGTTCGTCGTCGTTCTCGGCGCGCTTGGCCAGCACCGAATAGCCGTTGTCCGAGAATTCGGCGCCCGGGTTCTTGACGGTGCTCTGCACCACTTGCGGATTGCCGAGTTCGACCAGCACGTCGGTCACCGCGCCGCTGAGCGATCTGCGGGTCGAGATCGCCATCATGTGCCTCTGCCCCTTGGTGCGGGCGTTGGCGATCAGCGTGGCGTCGTCGAGCTGGTCGGATTGCGACAGCACCGGCGCCGCGATCTCGATCATGTCCTCGAAGGCGAGATGGTGGATGATCCGCGGCGGGGCGTTGACCGGCGCCAGGCGCTGCGCCAGCAGCACCTTGGCGTTGCTCTCGATGTTCTTGACCAGGCAGCTGAAGACGTCGTCGAACACCGCGATCTGATCGGCGCTGTAGTCGATGTCGCTGTCGAGATAGAGATCGGTGACGCGGCGCAGGGCCTCCACGCGGCGTGCGACGGTGCCGTGCGCCAGCGTGGATTGCAGTTCATCGAGAAGGGTGGCGGCGGATAGGGCCGATTTCGGGCTCATCACTCTGTCCTGGAGTCATGGAATATGAGGACCTGCGTTCTTCAGGTCATGGCGATCCTGTTGCGTCCCTTTTCTTTGGCGGCGTACAGCGCGGCGTCGGCACGAGCCAGGACGGATTCGGCGGTTTCCTCCGGCGACATGGTCGTGAGGCCGGCCGACAGCGTCACCCGCATCCCGGGCGAGAACGCCGTCCAGTCCAGATCGCTGACGATCTCGCGCAGGCGGTCGAGGATCACGTGAGCCTCGCCCGGCGTCGTATTCGGCAGCAGCAGCAGGAATTCCTCGCCGCCGTAGCGTCCGAACCGATCGAAGCTGCGGATGTTGGCGAAGATGGTGATCGCGAAGGTGCGCAGCACCTCGTCGCCGGTGGGATGACCGAAGCTGTCGTTGATCCGCTTGAACCAGTCGAGGTCGATCAGCGCCAGCGACAGCGGCGTCGCGCTGCGGTCGGCCCTGGCGATCTCGTCGTCGAGCATCCGCATGATGCAGCGGCGATTGAAGGCGCCGGTGAGTTCGTCGAGCTCGGCGAGCTCCTCGATGCGCTGATACGCCTCGCGCAGCTGCTGGCCGCGCTTGTACAGCGACTCCCGCATCGCGCTCGAATACATCCCGATGAACACGCAGCGGCCGATCGTCAGCACCAGCACCAGCATGGTCACGAGCCGCTCGAGCAGCGTCCCGTTCGGCATCGCGATCGGCGTGGTGGTGAACACGAACAGCACGGCGAGGACGGCGGTCATCGCCGCCCAGCAGATCAGGCTCTGCTGCGGGGTCGCGCGCAACGAGGCGAAACTGAAGATGATGAACAGCGAGCACAGGAACAGGAACGCGACCTGCGGCGCCCAGAAGCAGAACCCCATCACCAGCGCCAGATTGACCGCCGCGGTCGGAATGACGAGGTAGTGGTCCTTGAAGCGATCGTGGAAGCCGAACTCCGACAGAGCGATGCTGGCGAGGCTGATGCCGAAGCCGCAAGCGATGTAGGCGGGAACGACGATCTGCGGGATGGTGCCGGCGAAGCTGTAGAGCAGCAGCAGCGTCGCATCGATCAGATAGCTGGCCGCGATCAGATCGAACATCCGCCGGCGTTGCTTCATCCTCCGCGCACGAACAGCCAGCGTGCGGGCCCATTCGGCCCCGTCCGCGGGGCCGGCTGGCATGCCCGAGATGACGGCAGTTGATCGCATTGTTCGCTTCAACGTGTGAGTTGAGGGAACCTACGGGGAAAAGCCTTTAGGTTTCGTATCCGGGGGGAACAGGGGCGGGCCCGCCCTCGGCCTGATAAGCAACTGATAAGGATAAATAATTTTAGCGAGATGGTAATGGGTGACAGCTCGTCGCAGGTGACCTAGGCCGCTCCAACCGCCGGTTCGGTCGATAGGCCGCGCAATTCGGCCGGCGGCTTGCTAAAGGAACTGGGCAGGCCGAAAGCCGGCCGAGTCGATCTCGAGGAAGCGGGTTCGGCGCGGAAAGACGCGGCTCAAGCTTCTGTGCTCGACGTCACAGAACCGGTGTGGCACGTAGCTACGGTGATAAATTTGCCTTTGACTGTCGAACCTTCCTCGGGTTGCAGCCGACCAATTGTGCGAGACGGCCAGTGAGTACCAAGCAGGCGACTGCGGACGAGCTTCTGATCGCCCGGATTGCTGGAGGCGACCGTGCTGCGATGCAGGTGCTTTATGGCAGGCATCATATCCGGGTCTATCGCTTCGGGCTGAGGCTGGTGCGGAACGAACAGATCGCGGAGGACCTTATCAGTGAGGTCTTTCTCGACGTCTGGCGCCAGGCGGGGAAGTTCGAAGGTCGATCATCTGTTTCCACCTGGCTGCTGGCGATCACGCGGTTCAAGGCGCTGTCCGCGCTGCGACGACGCAAGGACGCCGAGCTGGACGACGAAGCCGCCGCCGCGATCGAGGATCCGTCCGACGATCCGGAAGTGGCGGTCCAGAAGAAGGACACGAGCGATGTGTTGCGAAAGTGCCTCGAGCGGCTTTCGCCCGACCATCGGGAGATCGTCGATCTCGTCTACTACCACGAGAAATCGGTCGAAGAGGTCGCAAACATCGTCGGAATTCCGGAGAATACCGTGAAGACCCGACTGTTCTATGCGCGCAAGAAACTGGCCGATCTGCTGCAGGCAGCCGGCGTGCAGCGAGGCTGGCCATGATGGCGATGAGCAAATCGATGCTGGAGCATCAGGAGCCGGGCGACATCGAGGCGCTGCTGCCTTGGTATGCGGCGGGCACGCTGAACGCCCGCGATAGTCACCGCGTCGCGGAAGCGCTGGAGCGCGATCCCGAACTGGCGAAGCAATATGCCGCCATTCTGGAGGAGTATGCCGCGACCATCGAGCTGAACGAGAGCCTCGGCGCACCGTCGTCGAAGGCGATGCAGAAGCTGTTCGCGGCGATCGACGCCGAGCCGGCGCGGTCCGCGTCGGCGGCGTCGCAGCAGCCGGGGCAGGGGATCGGGTCGCGTTTCGCCGGCTTCTTCGCGCGGCTGTCGCCGAAGGCGCTGGCGTGGTCGGCGTCGGTCGCCGGCGTCGCGCTGGTGCTGCAGGCCGGGCTGATCGGCGCGATGGTGGCGTGGACGCCCGGCGGCGTGTTCGAAACCGCATCCTACCAGCCGCAGGCCGACCTTGCGCCCGCGCCACGTGCCGAGACGGCCCGGCCGGTCGAGCCCGCCGCGGCGCCGCCCGCGGCCGCGCAACGGGCCGCACCGCTGACCCGCAGCCTCGGCGCCGAAACCGGTCCGCGCGCCTTCGTCCGGTTCGTGCCGGACGCGCGGATGTCCGAAATCACCGCGCTGCTCGACTCCTATCAGGCCGCGGTGATCGACAGCGGCAAGGGCGGTGTGTTCCGGCTGCAATTCGCCGGCTCGACGTCCAAGCAGGCCCAGGACAGGCTGATCGCGCGGCTGCAGAACGAGGCGATCGTGGCGATGGTGCTTCCTGCGCCGTAGCGGGCGCTGGATCTGGAGTTGCGATGAGCGTTCGGACGGCACATCGACCGGGACGCATCGCGGTCGTCGCGGCCGCGGCATTCGCCGCGCTGATCGGCGTCGCATCCGCGCAATCGTTGGCTCCGCCGACCAATCTCCCGCCGCTCGCGCTGCCGCCGGTCCCGAATGTGCCTACCCCGCCCGCACCGCTCCCGGCCGTCACCCCCTCGGCCGTGATCACCACGCCGACGGTCCAGCCGGTGCGCCAGCCGGGGCCGGACGTGCTGCCCTCGGTCGAGCGCGAGTATCGCCGCTTGCGCGACGCGCCGTTGCCGCCGTCCACCTGCAACTATCTCGACAACGGCCGGACCTGCGCCAAGCTGTGGGTGATCGACGACTGGCGGACCATCAGCCGCCACCGCCGCGGCAAGGTTCAGGTCGCCCGTGGTCGGCCCGCGCCGTCGCGCGTCGCCGCCGCCCGCGCCCCGCGTGTCGCCGCCGTCGACCGCGATCAGGTCCCCGACGAAATCCTGATCGAGTTCGAGGGCAGCCTGTCCGACGTGCAGCTCCGCAGGCTGGCGCGCCGCCACCGGCTGACCCGTATCAGCCTCGAGAACATCGCGCTGATCGGGAGCAGTATCGGCCTGTTCCGGATCGAGGACGGCCGCTCGCCGCAGGCCGTGGCGCGGGCGGTCGCCGCGGACAATCGGGTGCGCGCGGCGCAGGCCAATTTCCGCTACGCGCTGCAGGACGATGCCAAGCCGGCCGCCGCGGACGATGCGATCCAGTACGCCCAGGCTCGCCTCAAATTGCCCGAGGCGCACACGCTGGCCCGCGGCACCGACGTGGTCGTCGCGGTGATCGATTCCGGAATCGACACCGCTCACCCCGAACTCGCCGGCGCCTTCGCTGCTTCGTTCGATCCGGTCGCCGGCCCGGCGGCGGCGCATCAGCACGGCACCGGCATCGCCGGGGCGATCGCCGCGCATGCCAAGCTCACCGGTGGCGCCCCCGCGGCCAAGATCCTCGCGATCCGCGCGTTCGGCGCCGGCAAGGCGGGAGGGCCGAGCAGCACCTCCTATCTGATCCTCAAGAGCCTCGACTTCGCGGCCGGCCATGGCGCGCGCATCGTCAATATGAGCTTTGCCGGTCCGCGCGATCCGGTGATCGCGCGCGGCGTCGCGGCGGCGGCCAAGAAGGGCATCGTGATGATCGCGGCCGCCGGCAATGCCGGGCCGACATCGCCGCCACTCTATCCTGCGGCGCTGCCGGGTGTGATCGCGGTCAGCGCCACCGACACCGGCGACGCGCTGTTCGCGGCCTCGAATCGCGGGCCGCAGATCGCGCTGGCCGCGCCCGGCGTCGATGTGCTGCTGCCGGCGCCCGGAGGCACTTACGAGATGATGACGGGGACGTCGTTCGCGGCGGCGCTGGTGAGCGGCATCGCCGCGCTGATGATCGAACGCCGACCGGCGCTGACGCCTGACGAGGTCCGCGCCATTCTGACGCAGACTGCGCGCGATCTCGGTCCGCCGGGCCGCGACGACCTGTTCGGCGCCGGCGAGGCGGACGCCTTCGCCGCCTTGTCGCGTATTCAGGGAGGCGCCGCTCCGGTCGCGACCGCGCCTGCTGCGACGCGGCAACCGTCTGTCGTGACAGCACAACCCGCGTCGCCCGAGGATCAGACCGCCGCGCCGGCGCCGGCCGATCCGAACGCGGCGCCGGAGCCGGCCGGAGCCGCGCCGCGGCCATAAATCGGCGACGGTCACTTCAGAAAAAATCGCAACGGCTTTGAACGTGCGGCGTTGTTGAAATGACCAAAAGATGCGGGAGCGGAAAGCCCCTCCCCAACGAGGCTGTATCGGCGCGAGCGCCCATCCACCCCAGCGCCCATATGGCTTGACCCGCCCGGTTGTCCCCCCGGGCGGGTCATTTCGTTTCGGGGCGCGCGACGTCGCCCAACGCCCCCGGCAGCCCAGCTCCGCTATCAGCCCTTTGTCGCCACTGCGCCAGCGCGGCGGATCGATGCGCCGAGTCGAGATTTTGAACTTCGTGTCAATACGGGGGCACCGTTGGCTGGACATGGTAAATTTTTGTTAACAAACTGACTCTTATGCTTGCGTCGATTCGTAAGTTGCGTCGCGTCCGTTTTCCCCTCTCCGGCGGATTGATCATGGAACTAACCGACGCAGCGCGTGGTCGCGCGATCATCGAGCGCTGGTGCGTGCTCGCCGAGCAGCGGCTGGAATATCTGACCGAACTGTTCGAAAGCGGCCGCTGGCGGCGGTTCTTCAGCGAAACCGCGTTTCTGGAGAACATCCAGGAGGCCAAGGCGGCGGTCGAGACCTGGCGCGACATGCTGTATCGCGAGGCCACGATCGACAACCAGCCGATCGATCTGTCCTGGTTGGGGCGGAACAAGACTCTGCAGCCGCGGCAGATTTTCTATCTCAGCGACGACACCGCCGTTGAGTCGCCGCGCACCCTGCGTTTCGCGGCGCCGGTGGTGCCTGTTGCCGAAGCTGCGCCGGCCGCGATCGATGACGACCTGCCGAGCGTGCCGCGCTTCAGTCTGGTGCCGTCCGCCGAGCCGGACGCCGCCGCCGAGCCCGACGTCGTCGAATCGGTCGAGCGGACCGAGCCGGCCTGGCAGCACGCGCTCGACCTCGGCCAGCTCGCGCAGCGCTACTCGCTGCTGCGCCAGGCGAGCTGATCCGACCGGTTCATTTGCCGAGAAAATCGAGCACGAGCTGCTTATAGCGCTCCGGCGCTTCCAGAAACACCAGATGGCCGGTGCCGGCGATCACCTCGGCACGCCCTTGCGGCATGGCCGCGGCGAGCTTTTCGGCAAGCTGCGCATTCTGCCCCATCTTCGCCCGCAGCGCTTCCGGCGCATTCGGCCGACCGGGCGCGTTGTGGTCGTCGGCGCCCATCACGAACAGCGTCGGCCGGGTGATCAGCGGAATCTCGTGCGCCACCGGCTCGCGGTAGATCATCTGCGCCGAGGCGACGAACGCGCGCAGCCAGCGCGGATAGTCGGGACTGCCCTTGATGTTGAAGCGTGCGTCGATGAACGGCGTGACCTGGTCGGGCGGCAGCTTCAGCGCGTAGTTGGTTTCGAGCTGCTTGCGGTAGGCCTCGGCGGTCAGCCGGTCTTCGTTCGCGATGATGGTCTCGGTCGGCGTCGGCGGCACGTAGAGCCGGTAGTCTTCCAGCCCGATCGGCGCGGTGAGCACGAGATGGTCGACGCGGTCGGGATAGGCGCGGGCGATCCGCACCCCCAGCATGCCGCCGAGCGAATGCGCGACGATGTCGGCCCTGGCGATGCCGAGTCTGTCGAGCAGCGCCATGGTGTTGCGCGCCAGATCGTCGAAATGCAGGTCGCCGCCGGGCTTGGACGATTTGCCGAAGCCGATCTGGTCCGGCACCACGACGCGGTAGCCGGCCTCGCCCAGCATCTTGATCACCGGCGCCCAATAGCTCGATGGAAAATTCCGGCCGTGCAACAGCACCACGCTGCGGCCGTTCGGCTGCGCGGGTGCGACGTTCATATAGGCCATGGTGAGCTGCTCGCCGCCGGAGACGACGCCGAACGACTGCACCGGATAGGGATAGGCGAAGCCCTCGAGATTGATGCCGTAGGGCTCGCGCAATGCGGGATCGGCCGCAGCGACCGGCAGCGGCGCGAACACGATTGCGGCGGCGAGTAGTAATCTCATCATCTGGGCCATCGTCCATCCGGAAGCGAGAGGGTCTGTTCACGACGCAAATGTTTGCAAGTCGTTCCGACATGCGCGCTCTGGTCGCTAGACCTTTGGTGAAAGGAAACACCCGGCGCTTTGTCGGGCACAACGCTGCGAGCACTTGATCGACGCGAACGCGTCCGTCGACAAGCACAACGGAAATAAGGCGTTGTGGTGTTGGTTTGATCGGGATCAATCACGACGACTCGATCACTCGCTGCAAACAAAGCCGACTGATCGACATATTTGATCAGTTGTACCGCTCGCATCTTTAAACTTTTCAAATGATTTCCGGCGCAGTCATCGATCAGCGGACTTTGTCGTTCGCCGTAAAACACTCACACCAGGGAGATCCGCCGCGACGACTGGGGATATCGTGTTGCCGCGGATCGATGCCTGATGTGACCCGCAATGGTTGCAGCCGAGCCGCCGACCGCGCGCTCGAAGTGAAAGTCAGATCATGACCCGCACCGCCCCGCCAATCGTCGCTCCGACGTCCGTCGGACCTCTCGCATTCTTCACCAATCGCAAGATCGGCACCAAGATCCTGATCGGCTTCGCCGCCGTGCAGGTGCTGATGGCCATCCTCGCCGTGATGAACTACTCCGGCTTCGGTTCGCTCGGCACAGCGTTCACGGCGTTCGGGCAGCGCGTCGAAGTCGTCGACATCGCGCACGAGATCGATCGCGGATTCGGCTCGTTCCGCAGCGTCGTCCGCGAATACGGACTGACCGGCGATGAAGCGTTGCTCGGCGAAGCCGAACACCGCAAACAAAAGCTCGCCGACAGCGTGGCGATCGGGCTGCGTCAGATCAACAATCCCGAAACCCAGGCCATCATGGCCGATATCGATCGCCAGTTCGGCAGCTACAGCCGGGAGTTCGTCGAGGTCGTCAAGCTGCGCCAGGACCAGAATCGCCTGACGCTCGACGTGCTGGGTCCGGTCGGCCAGCGATTGATGAGCAAGCTGGAGCAATTGCAGAGCGCGACGATGACCGGCGACGGCAACGGCGGCCACGCGCTGCTGGTCGGACAGGCCGTCAAGCAGATCCTGACGCTGCGGCTGGCCGCCAGCAAGGTGCTGGGAATCCGGCTGGAGAAAGACGCGTCCGGCGCCGCCGAAAAGGCGATCACCGACCTCAAGGCGTCGCTGTCGGCCCTGAAGGTGTCGCTCGACAGCGCCGCCGAGCAGAAGCAGCTCGCCGCGATCGAAGCCGACCTTACGACCTACGCCGACGGCTTCCGCCGGGCGTCGGCCGACGTGCTCGCGGTCGAGACCAAGATCGTCGAGATGGCCAAGGGGGCGCAGACCCTGGCCGCCGCGGCCGCGCGCATCAATCAGGTCGGCGTCGCCGAACAGAAGCAGATCGGGCAGGAGACCAAGGCGCTGGTCGCCGATACACGCAGCCAGACTCTGATCATCACCATCGCGGCGCAGCTGATCGGCATCGTGCTGGCATGGCTGATCGGTCGCGCGGTGTCGCGTCCGATCGTTCAGATGTCGGACGCGATGCGCGAGCTCGCCTCCGGCAAGCTCGACGTCGCCGTCCCCGGCTCGGGCCGGCTGGACGAGATCGGGCTGATGGCCTGCACCGTCGAAGTGTTCAAGGCCAACGCGCTCGACGTGCAACGCCTGAAGCTGGAGCAGGAAGAGGCCGAGCGCCGCGTCGCCGAGGAGCACAAGGCCGAGATGCGGCGGCTGGCCGACGGGTTCGAAGGCGCGGTCGGCGAGATCATCGAGACCGTGTCCTCGGCCTCGACCGAACTGGAAGCGTCCGCCGGCACGCTGACCGCGACCGCCGATCACGCGCAGGAGCTGGCGACCTCGGTGGCGGCGGCGTCGGAGCAGGCCTCGGCGAACGTGCAGTCGGTGGCCTCGGCGACCGAACAAATGGCGTCGTCGATCTCCGAGATCAGCCGTCAGGTCCAGGAGTCGGCGCGGATCGCCGGCGACGCCGTCGATCAGGCCCGCAAAACCAACGGCCGGATCAGTCAGCTCGCCGAAGCGGCGAGCCGGATCGGCGATGTCGTCGACCTGATCAACACCATCGCCGGCCAGACCAACCTG
The DNA here is from genome assembly GCA_016215605.1 of Rhodopseudomonas palustris. Taxonomy (GTDB): domain Bacteria; phylum Pseudomonadota; class Alphaproteobacteria; order Rhizobiales; family Xanthobacteraceae; genus Rhodopseudomonas; species Rhodopseudomonas palustris_L. The sequence continues at coordinate 76,341 of JACRJB010000037.1, read as the reverse complement.
CTGGCGCTGAACGCCACGATCGAGGCGGCGCGCGCCGGGGACGCCGGCCGCGGCTTTGCCGTGGTGGCGCAGGAGGTCAAGGCGTTGGCCGAGCAGACCGGCAAGGCCACCGGCGAGATCAGCCAGCAGATCAGCGGCATGCAGGCGGCGACCCAGGAATCGGTCGGCGCCATCCGCGAGATCGGCGGCACCATCGAGCGGATGTCGGAGATCGCCTCGACCATCGCCTCGGCGGTGGAAGAGCAGGGCGCGGCGACGCACGAGATCTCCCGCAACGTGCAGCAGGCGGCGCAGGGCACCCAGCAGGTCTCGTCCAACATCACCGACGTGCAGCGCGGCGCCACCGAGACCGGCTCGGCGTCGTCGCAGGTGCTGGCCGCGGCGCAGTCGCTGTCGCGCGACAGCAACCGCCTGCGGCAAGAGGTAAGCCGCTTCGTCGAAACGGTGCGCGCGGCGTAAGCCCGGACACCGCAACTCCCAAACCTTTGCGCCCCGGGGCTCGTCCCGGGGCGCATCTGAAGATACTGACCGGAGCGCCATTCCGGGAGGCGGCCTCCGGCACCGGACGGCCAGCCCCGCCTGTTCCACCATCGGCTACGTAGTTTCACGCATGTTGCCGTGCCGACGAGCGGCTGTGTAGCTTCGATTGGATTGGGCAGGGGAAGATCTCGGATATGATGCCGCGCCACCTGACGCAGCGGTCGGCTTTTGGCGTGCGTCAGCGCGATCCGGAATGGTTGTCGTCTGGACACCGAGCGATCGTACAATCCACTGCTGTCGCCCGTCTCGCGGTGAGTTGGATCGTCGCTCTCGCGCTGCTGCTGCAGATCGCCCTCTCGGCGATTGTGCCGGCGATCGGGATGGGGCCGCTCGATCCTCTGGCGGCTGCCGAAATCTGCCATGTGGGCGATTCATCCACGCCCGCGGACTCGACGGACCGCGTGGCGGTGCGTTTCAAGTGCATCGCCTGTGTCATCGCGACCAGCCTGCCGCCGCCGGCCTTGGCCGCCGCCTCGACTCCGTTCCAGACCTGGATCTGGCGCTCTCAGATCTGGCCGCTGTTGGCGGCGGCTCCCCGCAGCAGGCCGGCCGCTTCCCATTCGCCCCGCGGCCCACCAGCCATCGCCTGACTGTCAGCATCGCAGACGGCTGACGTCGTCCGCGTGCTTAGCCGTTCGTTGCTGCCGACTGGTCGTTCGTTGCGTTGCGAGCGCCCCGAAGCAGTGATCCCGCGCCAGCGCCGCATCGCCGCGCTCAGTCTCGCGAGTCGTTCAAGATGAAATCCCCGTCGTCATCCGGCTTCCGCCGGTCCGTTCTCGTTACCAGCTCACTGCTGTCCCTTCCGCTCGCCTTGGCGGCATTGTCCGCCGCATCGCTCAGCCCGACGCCCGCCTCGGCGCAGGCGGCGAGAGATCTCTCGACGATTGTCGTCGAACCGTCGAAGCCTCGGCAGAAGCCACGTGCCGGACGCGCCAGGACAGCGCCGCCGCGCGCTCCCGCTGTCGCCGCCGTCAATCCGCTGCCGCCGGCGCCGCCCCCCGAGGGGCTCGTTGTGCCTGCAACCGCGACGACGATCACGGCCGGCACTGCGGTCGCGCGTAGTCTCGGCACCAGCGATTCGGCGTCGCTCGTCACCGACATTCCCGGCGGTGCGGTTTGGGGCGCGGGCGGTGTCTCCAGCCTGCCGGTGCTGAATGGCATGGGCGCCGACCGCGTGCAGGTGGCGATCAACAGCATGCTGATCAGCCCAGCCTGTCCCAACGAGATGAATCCGCCGCTGTCTTTCGTCAATCCGCAGATGATCGCCGAGATGCGCGCCTATCTCGGCGTGGCGCCGGTCAGCGTCGGCGGCGACTATATCGGGGGCAAGATCGACGTCACCACCGCGCCGCCGCGGTTCGCGACCGGGCCCGGCTGGCTGACGAGCGCCACAGCGTCCGGCTTCTACCGCAGCAACGGCAACGCCTATGGCGTCGACGCGTCGGCGACGGTCGCCAACCAGGACACCAGCATCACCTACAACGGAGGCTGGGTGCGAGCGGGCAACTACAAGGCCGGCAACGGCATGACGGTGAAGTCGACGCTGTACGAGGTGCAGAACCATGCCCTCAGCCTGTCGAAGCGCGATGTCGGCAATCTGTTCACCGTGCAGGTCGGCGGGCAGTTCATCCCGTATCAGGGCTACGTCAACCAGTACATGGACATGGTCTACAACCAGTCCGCCTTCATCAACGGCCGTTACGAAGGCGCGTTCGACTGGGGCCAATTCGAGGCCTCCGGCTTCTATCACCGCATCCGCCACACCATGGGCTTCATCGCGCCTGACAAGGTCAGCAACATGCCGATGGACACCCGCGGCGTCGATGTCGGCTACAATCTGAAGGCCACGGTGATCGCCTCCGATCACGATCTGATCCGTGTCGGCAACGAGGCGCACCGCTACGAACTCGACGACTGGTGGAATCCGGTGGCCGGAGCGTCGATGATGTCGCCCAACACGTTCATCAACCTCAACGACGGCACGCGCACGCGGATCGGCACCTTCGTCGAGTGGGAGCGGCATTGGAATCGCGAATGGACGACGCTGCTCGGCCTGCGCAACGACGTCGTCTGGATGAACACCGGCAACGTCCAGGGCTACAACATGATGTACGCCGCCGACGCCGCGGCGTTCAACTCGCGTGACCACGCCCGGACCGACGTCAATTTCGACGGCTCCGCCTTGATCCGTTACGAGCCCAATCCGATCAGCCAGTTCGAACTCGGCTTCGCCCGCAAGACCCGCTCTCCCAATCTCTACGAGCGCTACGCCTGGTCGACCTCGGCGATGGGCATGAAGATGAACGGCTGGTTCGGCGACGGCAACGGCTATGTCGGAAATCTCGATCTCAAGCCGGAGAAGGCGCACACGGTGAGCTTCACCGCCGCCTGGCACGATCCTGCACAGACGTCCTGGGAAGTTCGCGTCACGCCGTATTACAGCTACGTTCAGGACTACATCGATGTCGACCGTTGTGCCGTCCGCAATTGTTCCGCGGCGAACCTGACCGCCAAGAACAGCTTCGTGCTGCTGCAGTTCGCCAATCACGACGCCCAGCTTTACGGCGTCAATCTCGACGGCAAGCTGGCGGTCTGGGACAATCCGGCCTATGGCCGGGGCGTGCTGCGCGGTCAACTCGCTTACGTCCGCGGCCAGCGCACCGACGGCATCAACCTCTATCATGTGATGCCGATCAACGCGAAGCTCGCGCTCGATCACGAACTCGGCGGCTGGGTCAGCAGTGCGGAAGTGCAACTGGTCGGTGCCAAGAACGACGTCAGCGAAGTCCGCAACGAACTGACGACGCCAGCCTACGCGCTGCTCAATCTGCGCACCGGCTATCGCTGGCAGAACGTTCGACTCGATGTCGGCATCGATAATGTGTTCGACAAGTTCTACACCCTGCCGCTCGGCGGCGCCGATCTCGTCGATCATCGCTCGGTGTCGATGATGGGGTCGTCGCCGATCTGGGGCTACGCCGTTCCGGGAATGGGGCGGTCGTTCAATACGAGACTGACCGTGTCGTTCTGATCGAACGGTAGGCGGTCTACCGCACAACGGATCGGGGCCTCCTCTCGTCGGGAGGAGGCCCCGGTTTGCGTTGAGGCCTGGCAGTCTGGAGTGGGGCGCCGGTCGGAGTCTTGGACCGATCGGCTGGAGAACGGAAAATTGCGTTTTCTGCGCGATGGAGTACAGGATTCCGTCTCGTATTCGCTCAGGGGAATGCCCATGTTGGACCGTCGCAACATCTTGTCGATCTTCGGCGCCGTGCTGTGCACGACGCTTCCGGCCATGGCGGCCGAGGACCACTCCGCCCATATGCACGCCGCGGCGGCTGGTGCCGCTCCGGCCAACAAGAAGCTGATCGACACGGCGTCCGATTGCGTCAAGGCCGGCCAGGCCTGTATCGCGCATTGCCTGCAGTCCTTCGCCGCAGGCGACGCCTCGCTGGCGGCCTGCGCCAAGTCGGTCGATCAGATGCTGTCGGTGTGCGCGACGCTGCAAAAGCTCGCGTCGGCCGGCTCGGACAATCTGGCCGGGATGGCCAAGGTTGCGCTCGCGGTCTGCGAAGCGTGCGAAAAGGAATGCCGCAAGCACGCCGACAAGCACGACACCTGCAAGGCCTGCGCGGACGCCTGCAAGGCCTGCGCCGACGCGTGTCGGGCGGCTTGAGCGAGCCGCGCGACGCGTGCGTCGTTGCCGCACTGAAGGCTGCGAAGCGTGATCTTTGCTTCGCTTGTTGCGAGCAAGTCGCGATTTGATCGTGGCGCCGCGCGCGACATCACCGATTGATGCCGGGGGTGCCGAATCGCCGGAGATGTCATCGGGCTGACATCAAAGGTCGATTGATCTGGCGACGTGTGAGGCAAGTCGATCGGTGCGAGTCGATGAATGTGGAAGACAGTTTATCCCGGCGTGATCGCAGCTCTGTTGGCGAGCCCTGCAGCGGCAGCGGACGCCGTCAAGGCTGATCGGATATCTGCGGCTTCCGCGTCGTTCGACTTCGGCGGTTTCTACGTCGGCAGCCATCTCAGCGCATTCGTCGGCCGCTCGGCCTGGTCGGCGGCGCCGGGCGGGGCAGGGATCGGCGGCGAGCTCGACCTGTTCGATCCTTTTCAGGCTTTCAAGGGCACCGGCAGTTACGCGATCGGGCTTCAGTCCGGCTACAATCTCGTGCTGCCGTCGCGCTGGCTGCTCGGCATCGAGGCCGATTTGAGCTCGCCGAACCAGCTGCGCGGGAGTCAGTCGTTCGGTTCGCCGGCGGCAGGACCGCAGCGCTACGACGATCAAGTGCTGCTGTCGGGCACGGTTCGCGGTCGGCTCGGCTACGCGCTCGGCGGCTGGTTGCCGTACGCGACCGCGGGCTTGGCCTGGAGCTACGATCGGCTGCGCTGGACCAGCGAGGCGGCGGCGCCTGCGACCGAGAGCGTCCTGCTGTGGCGACTCGGATGGGCCGCCGGCGTCGGCGTGGGGGTGCCGATCGCGCCGGCCTGGAGCGGGCGCATCGAATATCTCGCGACCGGGTTCGGCCGTGCCGGGGTGAATTTCCCGATCGCCGGGCAGCGCGTCGAGTCGGACATGCTGACCCACAGCATCCGGCTCGGCCTGGACTATCACCTCGGCGAGGATCTCGCCAAAACCGACATCTTCACCAGGGGCATCGATGCCCTGGAGCTGGATCGCTTCGCGGTTCACGGCCAGACGACGCTGACCTGGCAATACGCATTTCCGTTCCGCGCGCCCTATAGCGGCGCCAATAGTCTGGCTCCTAATCAGGGCCGCCAGACCTTCGATACGACGTTCTATCTCGGCGCCAGGCTGTGGGACGGCGCGGAATTGTGGATCAATCCGGAAATCGATCAGGGCTTCGGATTGAGCGGCACCTTCGGCGTCGCGGCGTTTCCCAGCGGCGAATCCTACAAGGTCGGCTCCGACTATCCCTATGCGCGGCTGCCGCGCTACTTCATCCGGCAGACGATCGATCTGGGCGGCGAGATCCAGACGGTGCAGGGCGGTCCCAACCAGTTCGCCGGCAAGCAGTCGTCCGACCGCATCGTCGTCACCGCCGGCAAGTTTTCGGTGGGCGATATCTTCGATGTCAACAAATACGCCCACGATCCGCGCGTCGACTTCCTCAATTGGGGCTTCGCCGACGCCGCGACGTTCGACTACGCCGCCGACGCCTGGGCCTTCACCTATGGCGCGGCCGTGGAGTGGTACACCGGTTCGTGGACGGCTCGCGCCGGCGTGTTCGATCTGCCGGTGACGCCGAACAGCACCGATCTCGATCCCAGCTTCGGCCAGTTCCAGATCGTCGGCGAACTCGAGCACCGCCACCATTTGGCGGGGCAGCCCGGCAAGCTGCTGGTCACCGGCTTCCTGAACCGCGCCCGGCTCGGGAATTTCAACGATGCGGTGCGGCTGGCCCAGATCACCGGCGCGATCCCGAGCACTGCCGACGTGCGGCGCTACACCAGCAAGAGCGGGGTTTCCGCCAGTCTGGAGCAGCAGCTGACGTCGGACGTCGGGCTGTTCGCGCGCGCCGGCTTCAGCAGCCCGAATTTGGAGGCCAACGCCTTCACCGATTCGGATCGGACCGTGTCCGCAGGCTTGTCGGTCTCCGGCCGGCTGTGGGGACGCTCCGACGACACCTTCGGCCTCGCGGGCCTGATCAATCACATTTCGTCGTCGCGGATCGCCTATCTCGATGCCGGCGGTCTGACGGCGATCGTCGGCGACGGCCGTCTTCCCAATCCGGCCAGCGAGCAGGTGATCGAGGCGTATTACAGTCTGCCGATCTATTCCTGGCGGCTCACCGCGGACTATCAGTTCATCGCCAATCCCGCGTTCAATCGCGATCGCGGACCGGTGTCGATCGTCGCAACCCGGCTGCGCACGCAGTTCTAGAGGCGGCCCCAATGCTCATTTTCTGAGATCGCCACGCAATTGCGAAGAGTTGCGCCCGCCGCCGCGCCGTCGGGTTGAAAGCATCCTGTCAGCTTCGCTCGGCTATCGTCCCGTGCAGATCCACGATCGCGCTCAGCCGAGCCGCGACGCATCTTCGGGAGGATGCCGTGATCTCACGTTCTGTCTTGGCGAGCATCGCCTCGCTTGCACTGTGCGGCGCCGGATACGCCGCATCGGCGCAGATGCCGAAAGATCCGCTCTGGAATTCGTATCACCTCTCGCAATTGCCGCCGGAGATCCAGCGTGCCGTGGCGGCGCGATGTCCGGCTGGCCCGGTCGCGGGGCATTACTTCGTGACCTACGCGCCGTCGACGATCATTCTGCATTTCGAGTATCTGGGCTGCCAGAACGGCGCTGCGGCGGTCTGCCATGGCGGGCAGTGCCTGCGGCAGGTCTATCGCGACGTCGGCGGACGTTATCGCCTGGAGCGCAGTTTCTTCGCCGCCGCGTATCAGTAGCGGACGCCGCATCGGACGAATTGGCCTTCGGAAGGCCTGGCTGCGTTCAGCGGACCGAATTGCTGCCGAGCGCGATCTGCGTGAACTTGGCCGCACCGGGAGCGGTGAGGTCCGGCGTCACCGGCTTGGCGTGATCGAGCCCGACCACCGCGCCACGCTGCGTCTCGGCAATGACGTTGCCGTTGATCGCCGCCGTGCCGGCGCCGTCCGCCACCGAGATGCCGATGCCGACAAACGCCTTGCGCACGACATTGCCGGTGATGGCGACGTCGCGCAAATAGCGGCCCCAGCCGGCGACGATGCCGAACGACGGCGCGTTCTCGATGACGTTGCCGGTCACGGCGGTGTCGGCTTCGACATAGATGCCGATGCCCGCGTCGTCGTCCGGCGCGGTGCCGATCGGCCGCTTCGGCTTGAGATTGCGGATGATGTTTCCCTGTACGACGCAGAGCCGGCCGCCCTCGTTGAAGTTGCACACCGAGACGCCGAGCGCCGCGCCGTCGACGGTGTTGTTTGCGATCACCGCACCTTCGAAGGCGAACTCTGAATACAGCGCGACCTCGCGGACGTCGCTGACGCTGTTGTCGGTGATGTGGATGTTGGAGGCCGAATTGCCGCGCACCGCGGAGTAATCGCAGTTCTTGATGCGGTTGCCGCTGACGACGACGTTGCCGGCGCGGAACGCGTTGATGGCGTTGCCGTACTGGCCCGAGCCGCCGGGACCCGCCTTGATGTTCTCGATCCGGTTGCCGGTGACGAGCGTGCCGTCGTCGCCGATGGCGGTGCGCAGAATTTCGATGCCGTTGTCGTTGGTGCCGATGATGGTGTTGCGCGACACGTTCAGGCCCTTGGCGTCGAACGACACCACGCCGGTGACCGCGATCGCGGTCAGGATGTTGTCGCTGATCAGACCCGAGGTGGTTTCGAGCCAGATGCCGCTGCCGCCGCTGGCGGTGATCTGGCAGTCGGTGATGCGCAGGTCGCGGGCGCCGACGCAGTGCACCAGACCGCGCCTCGCCGGCAGCGGGATGGCGCCGCCGTCGAGTACGAGGCCCAACAGCGTCGGCGTCTCGGCGCCGGTGCTGTCGAACAGCGATGGGCCGCCGCTGAAGATCAACCGCGTCGCCCCGCGGACGCCGGAGAGCTGTGCGCCGGACGGCAGCCGCAACGGACCGGTGCGGTAGTTGCCGGGCGGCAGTGCCAGCGGCACGCGCCGCTGCGCCGCGTCGTCGATCGCGCGCTGCAACGCGGCAGTCTGATCGTCGGAGCTGTCGGGACGCACGCCAGACTGCATGGCGTCGCGGCCGCGCCTCGACGTGAGCGGCTGCGCGGCGAGCGGCGCAGCTGATAGCGCCAGGGCGCCGGCGGCGATTCCGATCAATTGACGCCGGTCGAGAGTCATGTCTGCGTCCCTCGGTAAGCGAAGCCACGCCCAGACCTAACGCAGAATTCCCCGCAACGCCGGTCGCGGCGGTGTCGCAGCCCGACGATGTTTGCCGGTAGGGTTAACCCGGTCAGGCCGAACGCGGCTCGGCCTGCCGCGCCAGTTTCAGCAGTTTGAGCAGCATCGCCTCGCCGGCGTCGACCAGTTGCTCGGCGGTGATCGCGCTGCCCGGCCAGGCGCAGCCATCGCGCGCCGTCAGCGGCACGTGGACGAACGCGGCGAGGCGGGGTCCCTGCGGCGTGGTGGTCGCTTCGATCGCGCGCCAGCTCAGATAGTTGCAGAGATAGCGGCCGGCATCGCGTGACGTTCGGGCATCGATTCCGGTGGCGCGGGCGGCGCGGAGCAACTTGTCGCTGTGCGGCCCGAACGACCGCGCGTCGGCGCCCGGCGTGATCGAGGCACTGCGCAGCTTGATACGGTCGGCATCGGGCCACAGCGTGGTGACGGCATTGCGGGCGCGGGTCTCGATCCGCAAATGCCGGGTGCGCGCGGCCAGCCCGAACATCAGCAGCGCGTCGGGGCGATGCATCGCCAGCAGCGCCGGCAACTCGGCATCCACCGCGCGATAACTCACCGGAAAGACGTGGCCGATGCGCTCGACATCGTCGAAGGCCGGGCGCCGCAGTTTGACGAGGCGCTCGACCAGCGCCGGAGTCGGATTGTACGGCGCGCCGGGAAACGGGCCGAAGCCGGTGATCAGAATGCGTAAAGCTGCCGTCATCTGGCGAATGGCCACTGGCACGGCCTCATCCTAACAACTCTGCGATCTGGTCGGCGCCGATCGCCGGGGTGACGCGGCCTTCGGCGACGGCGGCTTCGGTGGACTTCACCTTGGCGCGGATTGCGGGGTCGCTTTTCAGCCGGGCCTTCCAGCGATCTTCGAGCATCGTCCACATCCACTTGACCTGCTGCTCGCGCCGCCGGGCGTCGAATTCGCCGGGCGCGGTGGTGGCTGTGCGATGATCGATGACGCTCTGCCACAACTCGGCGATGCCGGTGCCGGCGATCGCCGAATAGGTCTGCACCGGCGGCTGCCAATGCGGCGAGCGCGGCGTCAGGATATGCAGCGCGGCGCGATATTCGCCGGCGGCGAGATTGGCGCGGGCGATGTTGTCGCCGTCGGCCTTGTTGATCGCGATCATGTCGGCGAGTTCGACCAGGCCTTTCTTGATGCCCTGCAGTTCGTCGCCGGCGCCCGGCAGCATCAGCGCGAGAAAGAAGTCGGTCATGTCGCAGACCGCGGTCTCGGACTGGCCGATGCCGACGGTTTCGACCAGCACCACGTCGAAGCCGGCGGCCTCGCACAGCAGCATCGCCTCGCGCGTCTTGGCGGCGACGCCGCCGAGCGTGCCGGAGGACGGCGAGGGCCGGATGAAGGCGTTCGGCTCGGCCGACAGCCGCGCCATCCGCGTCTTGTCGCCGAGGATCGAGCCGCCGGTGCGTGCCGACGACGGATCGACCGCCAGCACCGCGACCTTGTGGCCCTGTTCGATCAGATACATGCCGAGCGCGTCGATGGTGGTCGACTTGCCGACGCCGGGCGAGCCGGTGATGCCGACGCGGATGGCGCGGCCGGTCTGCGGCAGCAGCTCCTGCACCAGCGCGCGCGCGGCGGCCTGATGATCGGCGCGTCGGCTTTCGATCAGCGTGATCGCGCGCGCCAGCGCGGCGCGGTTGCCGGCGCGGACCTCGCCCGCCAGCGACGGCAGATCGAGCGGCTTCTTACTTGTTGCGTTCATCGTCGCCTTTCGGCCGCTCGCCGCCGAAGATCGCCGCGCCTTCCGCGGACAGATACGGCTTCAGGCTCTGCCACGGTACGAAGGCGTCGTAGCTGCCTTCTGCATAGGCGCCGACGGCGTAGGGAGCGTAGTGGAAGATCAGGCCGGCGCTCTTGCCGGCTTCGGTCGAGCGGGCCAGCGTCACAGGGCCGATCTTCAAGAGCTTCGGCTCGATGCTCTTGACGTAGTCCTCACCGTCGTCCTCGGTGCCGCGCGCCTTCTTTTCGGCCTTCAGCGAGGCCAGTACGCCCCTGACCATCGCCTGCATCGCCGGACTGCCGTCGGCGAGGTCGGTGAAGAACGGCCGGATGCTGATGCGCTTGTTCTGCGCCTTGTCCCACAGGATGGTGTCGATCTCGGTGTTGGGATGCGCGCCGCCGGTGTAGCTGTAGTCGGTGCGCAGCACGCTGACATAGCGCTCCGACACCAGCGAGTCCGCCGCATAGCTGCGCTCGTAGGTCCACGGGCCGCTGCGGAACAGTTCCGGATCGCTCTTGAATTCCGGCTCGGCCTCGGCGCGCTGCTCGGAGATCCATTTCTTGCCCTCGGCCAGACAGTTCTCCGCCAGCTTCGGATCCGCCTTGATCGCGGCATCGAGCAGGATCTGGCCGTCGATCACCTTGGTCTTCACCGCGAAGTCCGGCTTCGGCTTCGCAGGTTCGGCAAAAGCGGCGGAGAAGGCGAGCAGGCCGGCGAGGAAGGCAAACGTCGTTGCGCGTGAAATGAGAAACATGAGTGGAGCCTTTTGGAGTGCCGACCGAACAATCAGCAACTACTCGCCTGATTGATGAAGACGACGTTCAGCGAACGCTTGCAGCGGCGGCAACCGTTTTTGGACGATCTGCCATACCGTATCCGCCCGTGTCGAATGATAGGCATGGCGTAACAAGTTGCCCAGGTCGATCATGCTGCGCCAGTCGATCGCCGGTTCGCTTTGCTTGATCGCATCTGGAATGCTGCGCGAGGCCTCGCAGACGATTTCCAGCGATGGCATCGAGGATGTCGCGAAAGCGATCATCAACGCTCGGCGGCATCTAGAAGACCTCGACGACGTCGTCTGCGATCCGCTCGACGATCCGAGGCTTCAGTTCCGTCCGCGTCGTGATCTGCGTCCGGAGTCCGGTCTCGTCCTCGATCAGATGCATCACCTTGAAGAGATCGAAGGCGGGCGTTTCTCCATAGGCCGTCGTATCGACCAGAATATCGAGGTCGCTGTCGGGGCGGGCATCCCCCCGAGCGCGGGAGCCGAACACTGCCAGCCGCGTGACGCCGAGAGCTTTGATCGCAGGCGTGAGCTCGACCAGCTTTTCGACGATCTTGTCGATCGGTATGTCGGCAACGGCTGTCATTCGTGCATCCTACCACATCGCCGCCGCGCCCGCAGCTACTCCGCCGCCTGGCTCGAATGCCCCAGCCTTGCGTTGAGCTTGAGGATCAGCTCTTCGGCGGCGTCGGCGATCACGGTGCCGGGCGGGAAGATCGCTTCGGCGCCGGATTTGATCAGCGCGTCGTAATCCTGCGGCGGCACCACGCCGCCGATGATGATCATGATGTCCTCGCGGCCCTGCTTCTTCAGCGCCGCCTTCAGCTCCGGCACCGCGGTGAGGTGGGCCGCGGCGAGCGACGACACGCCGAGGATGTGGACGTCGTTCTCGACCGCCTGCCTTGCGGCTTCCTCGGCGGTGGCGAACAGCGGCCCGATGTCGACGTCGAAGCCGATGTCGGCGAACGCCGAGGCGATCACCTTCTGGCCGCGGTCGTGACCGTCCTGGCCGATCTTGGCGACCAGGATGCGCGGCCGCCGGCCCTCGGCGTCCTCGAATGCGTCGATCAGCGCCTGCACCTTCTCCACGCGCCCCGTCATGCCTGCGACCTCCCGCTTGTAGACGCCGGTGATCGACCGGATCTCGGCGCGATGCCGGCCGTAGACTTTCTCCAGCGCGTCGGAGATTTCGCCGACCGTGGCCTTGGCCCGCGCCGCGTCGATCGCCAGCGCCAGCAGATTGCCGTTGCCGTCGGACGCCGAACGGGTCAGCGCGGCGAGCGCGGCATCGACGTCGGCCTGATTGCGGTCGCCGCGCAGCCGCTTCAGCTTGTCGATCTGCAGCCGGCGCACGGTCGAGTTCTCGACCTTGAGCACGTCGATCGGCGGCTCGTCGACCGGCTTGTACTTGTTGACGCCGATCACCGATTGGCGGCCGGTGTCGATCCGCGCCTGGGTCTTGGCCGAGGCTTCTTCAATACGCAACTTCGGCACGCCGGCTTCGATCGCCTTCGCCATGCCGCCGAGCGCCTCGACTTCCTGGATGTGACCCCACGCCTTGACGGCGAGGTCGTGCGTCAGCCGCTCGACGTAGTAGGAGCCGCCCCACGGATCGATGATCCGCGTGGTGCCGGTTTCCTGCTGCAGGAACAGCTGGGTGTTGCGCGCGATCCGCGCCGAGAAGTCGGTCGGCAGGGCGAGCGCTTCGTCGAGCGCGTTGGTGTGCAGCGATTGGGTGTGACCCTGCGTCGCCGCCATCGCCTCGATCGTGGTGCGCATCACGTTGTTGTAGACGTCCTGCGCGGTCAGCGACCAACCGGAGGTCTGGCAATGGGTGCGCAGCGACAGCGACTTCGGGTCCTTAGGATTGAACTGCGTCAGCAGCTTGGCCCACAGCAGCCGCGCCGCGCGCATCTTGGCGACTTCCATGAAGAAGTTCATGCCGATCGCCCAGAAGAACGACAGCCGCGGCGCGAAGCGGTCGACGTCGAGGCCGGCGGCGATGCCGGCGCGGAGATATTCGACGCCGTCGGCCAGCGTATAAGCGAGCTCGAGGTCCTGCGTCGCGCCGGCTTCCTGCATGTGATAGCCGGAGATCGAAATCGAGTTGTACTTCGGCATCTTCTGCGACGTGTAGGCGAAGATGTCGGAGATGACACGCATCGAGGGCGTCGGCGGATAGATGTAGGTGTTGCGCACCATGAACTCTTTCAGAATGTCGTTCTGAATGGTGCCCGACAGCTTCTGCGGCGGCACGCCTTGCTCTTCGGCGGCGGCGACGAACAGTGCGAGGATCGGCAGCACCGCGCCGTTCATGGTCATCGACACGCTCATCTGGTCGAGCGGGATGCCGGCGAACAGCGTGCGCATGTCGTAGATCGAGTCGATCGCCACGCCGGCCATGCCGACGTCGCCGGCGACGCGCGGATGGTCGCTGTCGTAGCCGCGATGCGTGGCGAGATCGAACGCCACCGACAGGCCCTTCTGGCCGGCGGCCAGATTGCGGCGATAGAACGCGTTGGAATCTTCCGCGGTGGAGAAGCCGGCATATTGCCGGATCGTCCACGGCTGGTTGACGTACATGGTCGGGTAGGGACCGCGCAGGAACGGCGCGAGGCCCGGCCAGGTGTCGAGGAAATCGATGCCGGCGAGATCGGCTTCGGTGTAGCCCGGCTTGACCAGGATGCCCTCGGGCGTCAGCCACGGCTCTGCGTGCCCCGCGGGCGCGGCGACGGCGGCGGGCTCAAATGCGATCTCGGCGAAGTTCGGAATCTTGCTCATTTTATTGATCTATTCTCTGTGCAGGCCATTCTAGCACGGCCACAATGATGCGTCATTTCGAAGGTCAATCGTGATCCGGCTGCTGATAGCTGAACACCTGCGCCAGCTTTTCGGAGCCGTAGATCTGCAACGTGGTCTTGCTCGGCAGGTTCGCGATCGCGCCGACCCAGCCGAGCCGGGATTCGGCGCCGAGTTGCACGGTCGGAACCACGCGGTCGGGCCGGTCGAAGGTTCCGGTCATGATCTCGATGCTGGCGGCATCGTTCTGGCGATAGCTCAGCGGCGTGCCGCAGGCCTTGCAGAAATCGCGCTCCGCCAGCGACGAGGAGCGGAACGAGGCCGGCTTGCCGCGGGTCCAGGCGAAGGCGTCGCGCGCGATCTCGGCCATCGATGCGAACGGCGCGCCGGTGGCCTTCTGGCACATCCGGCAATGGCACAGCGTGATCCGCAGCGGCGGCGCCGACAGCGCGAAGCGGATAGCGCCGCATTGGCAGCCGCCGGTGAGCACCGCTTTGCCGGTCGCGGTCATGCCGCCTCGATGCGTTGCCAGGCGTCGTTCAGCAGCACCAGCGCGTCGCTGCCGGCGAAGATGAACTCCTGCACCCCAGCGTCCCGATAGGCGGCCTCCTGATCGCCGGGACGGCCGGCGAGATAGATCCGCTTGCAGCCGGCGTCACGCAGCGCCTGCGCCGCCGCAGCGGCGTGGACGGCGTAGGCCTTGTCGGAGGAGCACAGGCACGCGAACGCCGCGCCGGAGGCCTTGTAGGCGGCCGCCAGCGCCGCGGCATCCGTGAAGCCTTCGGTGTCGATCGCCTCGATGCCGCCGGTCTCGAAGAAGCTCTTCGCGAAGGTGGCGCGCGCGGTGAAATCGGCCGCGCTGCCGAGATTGGCGAGGAACACTTTTGGCCGCACCGCCTTGCGCGCCAGCACGGCGTCGGACTTGTCGCGCAGAACTTCGAACGGCGTCGCGACCCGGATCGGCGCGAGCGGCGCGAAGCTGATCCTGGCCGCGCCCGGAGCGGGGACCGCGATCGGTCGGACGTCGAGCACGGCGGCGGGCGCCTCGTGCAGATTGGGGAATTCGCTGGCGCCGGTCAGCACGTCGCGGCGCTTGCCGATCGCCTTGTCGCGCGCCGCGCGGGTCGCCGCGACCTTGGGCTGGATCGCATTGGCGGCGAGCGCAGCGAACATTCCGCCGGCCGTTTCGATCTCCTGAAACTGCGTCCAGGCGGCGTCGCACAATTCGCGGGTCAGCGCCTCGATGCCGCCGGAGCCGGCGGCGGGGTCGGCGACCTTCTCCAGATTCGACTCTTCGAGCAGCACCAGCTGGGTGTTGCGGGCGACGCGGCGGGCGAAGGCGTCGGGCAGGCCGAGCGCCAGCGTGTGCGGCAGCACCGCCAGCGAGTTGGCGCCGCCGAGCGCGGCCGAGAAGGTCGCGACGGTGGCGCGCAGCATGTTCACCGAGGGATCGCGCTGCGTCAGCATCCGCCACGCGGTTTCGGCGGCGACGAACAGCGGCTTTGGCGCGAGGCCGCAGCTCTGCTCGATCCGCGCCCACAGCAGCCGCAGCGCGCGGAATTTCGCCAGCGTCAGGAACTGGTCGGCATCGGCGCTGAGGCGCGCGAAAATCATGCCGCGGGCCTGATCGAGCGGCACGCCGGCCGCGTCCAGCGCGCGCAGATAGGCGACGGCGGAGCTCAGTACATAGGCCAATTCCTGCGCTTCCGAGCCGCCGGAATCGTGGACGACGCGGCCGTCGGCGGCCAGCATCGGCATCTTGAAGCCGATCGCAGCGAGGCCGGTGGCGACTTCGGCGACGCCGCGGGCGATCTCGCTCCAGTCCGACGAACTTGCGCCCTGCACGGCGCGGGCGCCGAGCGGGTCGATGCCGAAGCGGATGTCGCAGGCGGCAGGATCAGTGCCGCGGCTCTTGATCAGCGCGGCGAGGTGGCGGACGACGTCGCAGGACTGCGGCGGGAACTGCAGCTCGATGCCGATACCGGCGTCCAAATGCACGTCCTGCAGCATTTTCTCGACCGCCTCTTGGGTCGCCGGCAGGCCGAAGCCGCGCGCGCCGACGCTGCCGGCGAACACCAGCACGAGGCCGGTGGCGCCGTTCTCGAGGTCGTGCAGCGCCTGCTTGTTGGCTTCCGTCGCGTCGGGATGGTCGATCCGCTGCATGATCTGCCACGGCGCGCCGAGGGCGCGGCCGGGGATCGCTAAGGCCTTGATCGCACGCGGGTAGATCGGATCGATCGCGATCCCGTCGGAGGTCTTGCCGACCAGTCTCTCGAACGGCGCGCCCTTCAGCACGCCCTCGGCCAGCTTGCGCCAGGCCTCGTAGCCGGCCGGAGGAAACTCGGCGGCGAGCGGCAGGTCCTTGATTGCAGAAGACATTTTGGAAATCGGACTCCCGGTACGAAAACTTGATTGGAGCGGAAAATGCCACGTGCGGACCGTCCTGCCAAACGGTTGTTTCGGGCCAAAGGGACGAGGCCGACAGGCCGCACGGGCTGAGGCAAACCGGTGGCAAAGCTGCGGCGGCCCGGCCGCGGCGCCGCCGCAACGCGGCCGCGGCTCAGACGCGGTCCGGCAGCCGCTCGATACCGTCGGTGGAGAGGCCGGCGAGGGCGTCTTTCAGCGATCGCCCGCCGATCGTCGCGTCCGGCCGGATCTCGACCAGCGGCACCAGCACGAAGGCGCGCTCGAACAGCCGCGGATGCGGCAGCTTGAGGTCGGGCCGGTCGATCGCGGCGTCCGCATAGGCGATCAGATCGAGGTCGAGCGTGCGCGGACCCCAGCGGCGCTCCTGCGCGCGGTCGCGGCCGAAGCGCTTCTCGATCTTGTGCAGCGTAAATAACAACGCGTGCGGATCGAGCGCGGTGTCGATCGCCACGCAGGCGTTGACGAAGCGGTCCTGCTGCGTCTCGCCCCAGGGCGGGGTCGCGTAGTCCGACGAGCGGGCGAGAAGTTCGCCCTGGGTCATGCCGTAGATGTTGGCGATGGCTTTGTCGAACGTCGCGCGGACGTCGCCGACATTGCCGCCGAGCGCGATCAGCGCCTCAGCCATGCGAGGGCTGCCGCGCGCGGGTGATGATCACGCCGACGTCGTCGAAGATCGCCGCGATCGGCGCGTGCGGTTTGTGCACGGTGATCTTCACCGCGGTGATCTTCGGAAACGCCGACAGGATCGCGTCGGCGACCGCGCCGGCGGCGCGCTCCAGCAGTTTGTAGTTGGCGTCCTTGAACGCCGCGGTGGCGCAGGCCACCACGTTGGAATAGGACACGGTGTCCGACAGGCGATCGGTGCGCGAGGACTCGGTGAGGTCGGCGGTCAGCGCCAGGTCGATCACGAAGCGCTGGCCGACTTCAGTCTCGTGATCCATCACGCCGTGCCGCGCGTGCAGCACCAAGCCGGTGATGAAGATGGTGTCGTTCATGTCGGGTCCTCGCTGCTGGCGCGGATGGCGTGGGCGACTTTCAGCGCCTGCGCGGTGTCGGCGACGTCGTGGGCGCGGATGATGCGCGCGCCGTTCTGCATCGCCATCAGATGCGCGGCGATCGAACCGCCGAGCCGCTGCTTCGGCTCCGACGGCACCACCGTGCTGATGAATCGTTTGCGCGAGGCGCCGACCAGGATCGGCAGGCCGAAATGCGCGAAGGCGCCAAGCCGCGCCAGCGTGATCATGCTCTGCTGCGGCGTCTTGCCGAAGCCGATGCCGGGATCGAGCACGATGTTTTCGCGCGCGATACCGGCGCGCGACGCGATGTCGAGCGAGCGTTCGAAGAAGGCGTCGATATCGGCGACGATGTCGATCGCCGGATCGGCGGCGTCACGATTGTGCATCACGATCACCGGCGCGCCGCGCGCGGCGACGACATCGGCCATCGCGGGATCGCGCTGCAGGCCCCAGACGTCGTTGGCGATCGACGCGCCGTGGTCGAGCGCGTAGGCGACCACCTCGGCCTTCATGCTGTCGATCGACACCGGCGTGCCGAGCGCCGCGACCGCGTCCAGCACCGGCCGCAGCCGCTGCAACTCCTGCTCGGCCGAGACCGGCGTCGACCCGTAGGGCCGGGTGCTCTCAGCGCCGATGTCGATGATGTCGGCGCCGTCCGCAATCATCCGCGCCGCATGCGCCCGCGCAAGCTCGGGCGCGACGAAGTCGCCGCCGTCGGAGAAGGACTCGGGGGTGACGTTGAGAATGCCCATCACCGCGGGAACGGGACGCGCGAGCAGCGCCCGCAACGCGGCGGCGCCGCCGGTCGCGGTGGGAGGCGCTGGTGTTTGCTGCGCTGCGCTCATACCAGCGCTTTGCGCGGGAAGCGGCGGGGAGTCAAGCGGGGATCAACTGGTCGAACGGCGGGGTCAGCGGCATTACCAACTTGTTCAAATCTGCAAGCGTGCGAGCAAGCTATCCGAGCACCCAGTCCTCTTCGTCGATCAAATGCATCAGGTTGATACAATCGACCTTCATGGCGTTGCAGACACCGGGAATCTTGCCGAGGCTGCCAATGCCGGTTTCTTCGGTGACGACCGTGTAGCCTTGCGCCTTGGCCAGGGCGATCACGAACGGGTCGGCCTGGAATTTCTCTTTCCCTGCAGAGACCAGGCCGGTGTAGGTGTTGACGATATGGTCGACCTGCGACTGCACGGCTTCGTCAGGCATGATGAACATGGCTTCGCGCGGCTTCAGCCAGCCGTGCAATTCTTCGGACCGCTTGCTGCATTCCCGCAGCACCAGCGTCGAGGAAACCAGACGATCACTTGCGATGAGCTGGTCGAGCTGCTGCCACAGCTTCGGAAAGCGGTTGGGCTTGTAGCGCTCGTACCAGGCCGCGATCAGCGCGCTCGTATCGATGCAATAGATCTTTGCAGCCATGTCGGCTCAGCCTGCAATGCCAAAGGCCGCCTTTTCCATCACAGGAACGGTGGTAACCTTCATGTTCAAAAGACCTGCGACATCGCGCAGCGTGAAATATCGATCGTGATAGCCTTGGAAAATGAGCTGTGTGAAGGTGCGGCCGAGCTGGCTCAGCACCACATGGTGGTACTTCGGGCCGCCTTCGGCGGCTTCCTTCCGCTCGTCGAGCCGGGCATAGATCTTCTGAAATTCGGCCCGCTTGTTGTCGTAGAACGCCTGCGTCGTGCGGCCGAGCGTCAGCAGGCGGCGCAGCACGGCTTCCTGGCTGACGCCGAAGCGCAACGCCAGCGCCTCCAGTTCGTCGTCGCGCCAGCTGTTCTGACTGCCCTTTTGCGCGACCAGCGGCTCCCCGAGCAACCAGTCGCGCGGCATCAGCGCCGCCGCGGCCACGGCGTTGCAGAATTTCTCGACCTCGGGGTGAGGGGCGTCGTTGCGGTCCCCACCCATGTTGCTGACGCCGCTCTGACGCAGCGCCAAATGACAGAACTCGTGCAGCAGCGTGAAGACGCGGCCGTTGCCGCGGTCCTTCCCATTGATGAGGATCACCGGCATCGTCCGCTCGGCCAGCGCCGTGCCGCGCATCTCGCGGATTTTAAGTCGGGGGACGACGAAGACCAGAATGTCCTTCGCCTCGATCGCGATGCGCCAGCCGTCGAACGCCTTGCGGCGGAACTTCTGTTGACCGGTCTCGGTGATGCCGAGATAGTCGCGGATTGTTTCGCCGAGCTTTTCGACATCGGATTCGAGCGTGGCTTCGAGATCGAAATCCCGGACCTTCTCGCCGAGCTGATCGCGGACCGTCAACGCGATCTCGCGCCGTTCCCTGGCAAGCCGAATGGCGTAGATCAGTTGCGGGGAAAAGCCGTCATCGACGCCCGGAAGACGCCGGAAATCCTGAATCGGTTGCCAACCCTTCGGCGGCGCCTTGAGGTAAAACAAGCTGACCGGCCGTTTGTAGAGGTCGGCGAGATCGAGCAGCTTGGGGAACGTCAATGTCTCGTCGCCGGCTTCGAGCGCGAGCAGGCGATCTTCGTCGATGTGGAGACGGCGCGCGGCTTCGTCCGGGCTGAACCCGGCCTGCTCCCGCGCCCATGCCAGCATGGCCGGATTAATCAGCGCCTTCACGCTCTTCGCCATCTTCCGCGTTCCCCGGAAAATTCGATCCCGGTCGTCAGGCGACGGGCTGAACTTCCAGTCGCCCGCCAGATAGACCGCTCGCCGTAGAACGCAGTGCGACAGGCCTGAATTTCAACGAGGCCCTGCGCCGACCGAGCTGTCTCGCTCTCAAGATAGACCACCTGATTGCCGGGTCAATGGAGCGGCAACTGTGGCGCCGACCAAGGAGGAATTTGCGGCCTGCGTTTGTGCTGCTGGCACTGGGCGCGCGAGCAGCACCCGCAACGCGGCGGCGCCGCCGGTCGCGGTGGGAGGCGCTGGGGGTTGCTGCACTGCGCTCATGGCCAGCGCTTTGCGCGGGAAGCGGCGGGGAGTCAAGCGGATGGGGGAACGGCTGGTCTTGCCCCGTAGCGCTCTGTAATCGAGCAAATGCTTATCTACAGGTCCAAGCGCTAACGGTTCTCCGTTTCCGAAGAGAAACGATCGACAACGGAGGGCTCATACTGTAACCAGTCCAGCGTTCGGTTGAGCCAACTGAATTCGCGTTGATTTGCGAGACGCCGTAGTTGAGGTTCAATCCTAAGTACAGGCTCAAGCTGTAGCCTGAATCTTTCGCTGAGAGTGCTAAGTACGCTTGTGACTTCCGTGTCAGATGCTTTATCAAGTCCCTTGGTAATCAATCCAGTGAGGGCAGCGAAGGGCTTTGACTTCTTCAGACTCTCTCCAACGACCAACGCCGAGATGCCGCTCGCTACGACCAAAGCCGGTATGCCCGATGCTACCGCCGCGGTGGAGGCTGCTCCGAGCGTTCCAAGAGTTGAGACAACGATAGATACGTTCTTTACTGTGCCGCTCGCAATAACGCTGCTGCGCTCGGGATTGGCGCCTCTCCCGATTTCCTTCGCTGTTTCAAGGACAAATGAGGCGGCCTTCGGATCAATCAGGTTTGGTTCATTCTGTAAACTCTCCGCAAAGCTGATAGCTGCGGCCCGGTGTTCAGCCTCTTCTTGCGGCGTGCGTCGGTATCGCTCCTCGGCGGCGATAATTTCAATACCTTCGGCTGTCGCCAGCACAAAAGTGCCGTGCAATTGAAGTAGCGAATCTAACGCTTCTTGAACAGGATGCGCGAGTTGCGGCAAATCTTCGTCAGCTAGGGCTGTTTTCATCGCGTTTGCAAGCCGAGTACCCTCCACGTAGAGCCTGGCGAAGTCGATAGTATCGATGCTATGCTCGATGAGCTCCCGATATGCCTCTGCTCTATCTTTTAGATAGCAGTGGGGAATGTTGCCGTGGCCCAGCGCCTCAACAAGGTTTGACGTCAATGTGCATAGGATGGGATGTAATTTCGAAAGGCGGACAATATTGTTGCCATGGCGATCGAGCGCCCGGGCTGGAGCAAAGTTGATGATTCCATTGTCACTGATCTCAAAGTGGGGTCCGTAGCCTTGCGTGGGTATCTGCGGCGGTTGAATTTCAGTTCGCGGAACCAATTCGAGTGAGGCAACCTCGTGGCCTATCCAGCGTGCGCTATCCTCGAGCCGGCGATGCACGGCCTTATGCAACTCGTGCTCGGCTTCCGCGGTGAATTCGATCAAATTGCGGCCATGCATTGCGAATTCCAGGGCTCGTGAAATCTCCGCCTTGATCCAATCGTTTCGGTCCAGCTTTCGCGCGTGATAAACACCGGCGCCGTCCGTATTCATGCGAACCATGGCTTGCACACGGAAGGAGATCGGCCGTGCATGCGAGCCGGTCCAGTTGATATCGGTGGCGATCAAATCCTCTGCCGGAATTGGAGGTGCAATCGGATCCATCACGATCGATTTCAGTGAATAGGCATAGCGGCCCAACTCTTCCGACAGAGCGCCAGTGAGTTGCTTCTTCATCTCCTCAGATTGATACCAATAGGTGTAGAGCGAGATGAGGTCGCGAAAGGCCTTGATTATGATGATGCGCACCAGCGCTTCGCCATCGCGCGCCGAACGTGGCAGCGGCTCGCTCGATCGCAATTGGGCGCGAGCCAGAACAACCGAGAACGTGATCGGAAAGGTCGCGTGGGGCGCGTCGCTCGGACTAATCGGTATTGCCACAGCGCGGATCACCACGTCGGTATCGATGATCGGACGTTGCATCGGCAGCACGATTTCGGCGTCCAAGCTTAGCCTGCCTGCGATTGCCCGGACAATTTCCGCTTCCCATGCTGACCGGTTGATCCCGATTAGCTCAATTGCCGACATCTCGCCTTGCCTCGCCGATTCATTGAGCAAGTCGCGGAGAGAGTAATTGATTAACTGGAGCAGAATCTGAGTCGGACTGAACTCTTTACTGTGTAGGGCCTCGGCAATCCGCGTCACGTTTTCCTTTGATGCCCTAACGCGGATTTGGAAGGTGGAATCGGAGCGCTCGTTGGTCGGGAATGCTGCGATCGTGACGATTGAATCCTCGATGCACACCCATTCGTCTGATTTTATCTCGTACAGGACCTCATCGTTCAGGATCCGGTTGATCGTGATATTCAGGAGGCCGGCGTTCGACAGCGACTTACCCGTTCTCGGATTTATGGCAACGACCATGCGGCCTGGCCGGCACTGTGCGCGCCGTTCGATTGTTCGGATGATCGGCTCAAGTTTGTCGCTCATCTCTCCTCCCTCACGCCTCCAGGCCGAAATAAGCTGTCTTTGTCGGCATGCTCGTCTAAGAACGCCCCCAAACACCGACGTTGCGCTTTTGGAAGATGCAATTTGGCGCTTGCGGCGGCGCACAGTTCTGCCTGAATTCATTTTATACTCGACCGCCTTGGGGCAGCAAAGTGCGGGCCGACGTCCGTTAAGGGCTAAAGGCGGACGCCGGCAACTCGGTCGCTAAGGTGCACTTTTTGTCAATTGGCGACATTGCCGTCACTGAAAGGAAGGGATCGTTCGTTATCCGCAGAAAGCGGAAGCCGATTCAAATGAACATGCTGCGACAATTCAGGTCGGCTGCGCACCCGTTGTAGTTCTAGAACACTAAGCAGCTTAAAGTTATGCGAGTAAACGATAGCCGAACGCCCGGAAGGGGTGATACTCCGCAGTCAGCCAAGCTTCGCGCATCCCCCTCAATAACTAATCTTCAACGGCAACTTCCGCGCCTCTTCGATCAGCTGCCCGACTTCCTTCTCGGACGGCAGGGCGCGGACCAGTTTGCGCTGGAGGTTGGCTTCTTTCATGGTCTGCGCCAGCCGCGCCGGGTTGCGGTGGGTGAATTCGCGCAGCGTCGAGACGCCGGCGGCGCGCAGCAGTTCGGCCTTGGCCTTGCCCATGCCGGGGATGCGCATGCAGTCGGCGATGTTGGCCCATTCCAGCAATTGCTGTTCGGGCAGGCCGGTCTTGGCGGCGAGCGCCTTGCGGCCGCGCATCGTCTTTGCGGCTTCGAGCAGGGCTTTGGTGGTGCGGATGCCGACGGATTTCAGTTTGGCGGCTGCCGCTGCGGTCATGCCGTCAATCTGGGAGATGGGGTATGTCATTGGACTCGGAACTGACGTGTCACGTGAATTGGCGAAGGCCCGGCGTCTCGGCGATGATCGTCTTCATCCGATCCGCGCCGATCTTTTCGCGGCCGATGTGAAACAGCTCGTGCGCGAGCTTCTGGATGTCGGCCATGCCGAGGCCGAGCCCCATCAGCCGCGCGCCCATCGCCATCACGCCGCCGCCCATCAGTTTGCTGAGCCCGCCGCGCGATTCATTGGCGGATTCGATCGCCGCTTCGGCGCCGGGGATGGTGTCGATCAGGGCCTGGACGGGTTCTTGCGGACCCTCGTTGCGGAGAAAGCCGAGGATGATGCCGACGCTCTTGCCGGCAACGGCTTTCTCCAGGCCGGCCTTGTCGGCCAGCCGTTCAATCAACTCGTCCATTACGCCCCCGCCGCCGGTCGTCTGCCGGATTGTACTTGTCGCATTTATCCTGATCTTCCAATTTCCGAAACACAAGCAACGCGCGCGCGAGAAGCCGCTGTTCCGCCGGATTCGATTCGCGAGTGTTGCAACATTGCACGAGGGTTCTGACCCGGCCGGCTCTACCAAGAGATTAAGACGGCGCATTTCGCACCGCCGTTCCGCGAGATTGCGGCGGCGCCGAATGATCGTTGAACAGTTTTCATCGATATGCAGGATATGCGGAGCGAACGGAGCCGCTGACGGCTCGATTGTTTCTGCACGCGGGGAAACGGCACGATGGCGGCGAGCGAAACCGGTAACGATGATACCGATGGCAAGATCTTCATCGGCAAGGGCGAACAGCCGGCGTGGCTGACGCTCGGCCTCGCCAATCGCCACGGCCTCGTCACCGGCGCCACCGGCACCGGCAAGACGGTGACGCTGCAGGTGATGGCCGAAGGCTTCGCGCGCGCCGGTGTGCCCGTGTTTGCCGCCGACATCAAGGGCGATCTCTCCGGCATCGCCGAAACCGGCGAGGCGAAGGACTTCATTCTGAAGCGCGCCAAGGAAATGGGGCTGGCGTTCCAGCCCGACCAGTTCAGCACGGTGTTCTGGGACGTGTTCGGCGAGCAGGGCCATCCGGTGCGCGCCACGGTGTCGGAGATGGGGCCGCTGCTGCTGTCGCGGATGCTCGATCTCAACGACGTGCAGGAAGGCGTGCTCAACGTCGCGTTCCGCGTCGCCGACGACATGGGTCTGCCGCTGGTCGACATGAAGGATCTGCGCGCGATGCTCGACGCGATCGCGCCGATCGCCGCCAAGGTCGCCGAGAACGGCGACGTCAATGCCGACATCCGCCAGGCCGCGCAGGCGCTCGGCAACGTCACCAAGCAGACGGTGGGCACCATCCAGCGGCAATTGCTCGTGCTGGAGAACCAGGGCGGCGAAAGCTTCTTCGGCGAGCCGGCGCTGCAGCTGAAAGATTTCATTCGCACCGACAATCAGGGCCGCGGCCTGGTCAATATCCTGGCCGCCGACAAGCTGATGACCAATCCGCGGCTGTACGCGACGTTCCTGCTGTGGATGCTGTCCGAGCTGTTCGAGGAGCTGCCCGAACTCGGCGATCCCGACAAGCCCAAGCTGGTGTTCTTCTTCGACGAGGCGCATCTGTTGTTCAACGACGCGCCGAAGCCGCTGATGGACAAAATTGAACAGGTCGTGCGGTTGATCCGTTCCAAGGGCGTCGGCGTCTACTTCGTCACGCAGAATCCGATCGACGTGCCGGACCGCGTGCTGGCGCAGCTCGGCAACCGCGTGCAGCACGCGCTGCGCGCCTTCACGCCGCGCGACCAGAAGGCGGTGGCGGCGGCGGCGACCACGTTCCGGCCCAATCCCAAGCTCGACACGACGAAGGCGATCACCGAACTCGGCAAGGGCGAGGCGCTGGTGTCGTTCCTCGAAGGCAACGGCACGCCGGCGATGGTCGAGCGGGTGATGATCCGGCCGCCGTCGGCGCGGATCGGGCCGATCACGCCGGAGGAGCGCAAGGCGATCGTCGCCGCGAGCCCGCTGCGCGGCAAATACGACACCGCGATCGACTCGGAATCGGCGTTCGAGAAGCTGCGCGACCGGCTGAACGGCAAGGCCGCCGGCGAGGGCGCCGAGCCGGCCGAGAGCGGCGGCCTGTTCGGCCAGCTCGGCAGCCTGGTCTCGACCGTGTTCGGCACCAACACGCCGCGCGGCAAGCTCACGACGGGGCAAGTGGTGGCGCGCAGCGTCGCCCGCACCGTCGCCACCACCGTGGTCGGCGGTCTCGCGGCCGAACTCGGCAAGAAGGTCGGCGGCTCGATGGGCAGCTCGGTCGGCCGCTCGATCGTGCGGGGGACGCTGGGCGGGATGCTGCGGCGGTGAGCGACGATGCGCGTTGCGCCGTCGCATGACGAACTTTCAACGTCATTGCGAGCGAAGCGAAGCAATCCAGCTCCGTGCACCCCGCTGGATTGCTTCGTCGCTGCGCTCCTCGCAATGACGGAGCAAACGCGCGACAGTCGTGCCGCTCGGCACCACAAGTCATAACAAGGAACACATAGCCATGTCCGCCAGCTCTCACGTTCAAGCGGTGCTCGATCGCGCCGATGCCGATTTCGAGGCCGCGCTGCAGCGGCTGTTCGCGCTGCTGCGGATCAAGTCGATCTCGGCGGATCCGGCGTTCGCCGCGGACTGCAAGGCGGCGGCGGCGCATCTGTGCGCCGACATCGCCTCGCTCGGCTTCGACGCCGAGGTGCGGCCGACCGCCGGCCATCCGGCGATCGTCGCGAAAGCCAAGGGCAACACCGGCAAGCGCCCGCACGCGCTGTTCTACGGGCACTACGACGTGCAGCCGGTCGATCCGCTGGAGCTGTGGCATCGGCCGCCGTTCGAGCCGGTGGTGACCGATCACGCCGACGGCCGCAAGATCATCGTCGCGCGCGGCGCGCAGGACGACAAGGGCCAGCTCTCGACCTTCATCGAGGCCTGCCGCGCCTGGAAGGCGGCGACCGGCGAACTGCCGATCGACCTCACCATCGTGATCGAAGGCGAAGAAGAGGTCGGCTCGAAGAATTTCGTGCCGTTCCTCGAGGCGAACAAGAGCGATCTCGCCGCCGACTTCGCGCTGGTCTGCGACACCGGGATGTGGGACCCGTCGACGCCGGCGATCACCACCTCGCTGCGCGGCCTCGTCTATGAAGAGGTCAAGATCAAGGCGGCCAATCGCGATCTGCATTCCGGTGTCTATGGCGGCGGTGCGCAGAATCCGATCCGCGTGCTGACGCGGATTCTCGGCGGCCTGCACGACGCGCACGGCCGCGTCACCATTCCGGGCTTCTACGACGGCGTGAAGGACCTGCCGCCGGACATCCTGGAACAGTGGAAGGGGCTGAACCTGACAGCCGAGAGTTTCCTCAAGCCGATCGGGCTGTCGATCCCGGCCGGCGAGGACGATCGTCTGTTGATCGAGCAACTGATCTCGCGGCCGACCTGCGACATCAACGGCATCGTCGGCGGCTACACCGGCGAGGGCTCGAAGACGGTGATCGCCGCGGAGGCCTCGGCGAAGGTCTCGTTCCGCATCGTCGAAGGCCAGGACCCGCTCGAGATCCGCGACGCATTCCGTGCCTACGTCACGGCCCGGCTGCCGGGCGATTGCCGTGCCGAGTTCCTCGATCATTCCAACGGCGCGGCGATCGCGCTCGATTGGAACATGAAGCCGCTGAGCGCAGCGCGGCGCGCACTGACCGAGGAATGGGGCAAGGATGCGGTGCTGATCGGCTCCGGCGCCTCGATCCCGATCGTCGCCGACTTCAAGCGTACGCTGGGTCTCGACAGCGTGCTGATCGGCTTCGGTCTCGACGACGACAACATCCATTCGCCGAACGAGAAATACGACCTGCGCAGTTTCCAGAAGGGGATTCGCTCGTGGGTGCGGATTCTCGGTGAGTTGGCATGAGGGCGCCGGCGCTTTTGTCACTTGCGATCCTGGTCGCGGCGACTGCGGCAGGCGTCTCGGCAGCCGAGGCCGACTGCGTTCTCGGCAGCGCGTTCACCCTGCAACGCGAATTCAGCCTGCCGGTGAACTCGTCTTGCCGGATCAGCAAGGGCCAGATTGCCGGCCGCGAACTTTTGAGCGTCCGCATCACCATGCGGCCGAAGCTCGGCCGGTTTGGAACGGCGTCGGTGTCGCAGATGGCCTATCAAGCCGGTTCACGACCCGGGGACGACTATTTCGAGTACATCAGCACCGAGATCATCAACGGCGCCAGGAAAGAGTTTCGTGTCCGCAACGTCGTCCACATCACGGCGCGCTAGCAGGCACTCGCGCGCCGCGTCACAACGTCGCCGCGCATTGCGCGAGGCGCGTGTCGCACCTCCGCCTTCGCGTGCATCGGCGGAATCGTTCTAAACATGTCTGAAAGTTCCAATGCGTCGCGCGCGGTTGATGTCGCGCGTGTTTTCGCGCGGACCCGGCCGGCGGCGCGCGGTCGCAGCGGACGTCTCGCGCCGATGTAGACTCGTTCTAATGATTTCGGAGTCGCGGCGCTCTCGACGATCCCGCTCCAACATCAACGCATTCTAAAGTGGCGTGCGTTGTGCCGCTTCACCCGCTCCTCTAGTCACGGCTCGACTATGAACGGGGGCATTCGGTGAACTACTTCAACAACAAGAAAAATCTTTGGTGTTTCGGCGTCGCGACCAGCGTGATGTCGATCTGCCTGACTGGTGCGGGACTGTCGGAGAGCCGCGCGCAAAGCGCGGAGCCGCGCGTGTTGCCGCCCGTTTCCGTCGATGCGCCGCAGCAGCGCGCGCGCGTGGCGCCGGCCGCACGGACCCGCAGCGCCGCGCCGCGCACCGCACGCGTCACGCCGTGGCAGAGCGCCGAGCGACCGCCGGCGGCTCCGCTGCCGCCACCGACCACGATGGGGTCGACGCGCACGATCGGCGCACCGGCGCCGGCTTACGCGGGCGGCCAGGTGGCGCGGGGCGGCACGCTCGGCCTGCTCGGCTCGACCAGCGTGATGAACACGCCGTTCTCGACGGTGAACTTCACCTCGCAACTGATCGAGAACCAGCAGGCGCGCACCGCGGCCGACACGCTGATCAATGATGCTTCGGTGCGCACCACCACCGGCGCCAACGGCTTCGACGACACTTTCCAGATCCGAGGCTTCGAGGTCAGGGCGACCGACGTCGGCCTCAACGGCCTGTACGGGCTGGCGTCGTCGCAGCGCGTGCCGGCGCAGATCATCGAGCGGATCGAACTGCTGAAAGGGCCGGGCGCGCTGATCAACGGCATCGCGCCCGGCAACAGCATCGGCGGCGGCATCAACATCGTCACCAAGCGCGCCACCGAGCAGGATTTTGCGCGGCTGACGCCGTTCTTCATGAGCTCGGCGCATTACGGCGTGCATCTGGAGACCAGCCGTCGGTTCGGCGCCAACAAGGAATGGGGCGTCCGCTTCAACGGCGTCGGCCAGAACGGCGAGGCGTCGATCAACGACGGCAATTTCCGCAGCGGTCTCGGCGCGCTGGCGATCGACTATCGCGGCGAGCGGTTCCGCTGGACGCTGGACGCGTTCTCGCAGAACGACGACACCGACAATTTCCGCCCGCAGGTCAGCCTGTCGTCGATCGGCAACGTCATTCCGGCGGCGCCGGACGCGCGCAGCAACTGGTACCCCGGCACGAAGCTGCGGCAGAAGGACAACACCATCGCGACCGCGGCGGAATACGACCTGACCGACTGGCTGACGGCCTATGCGGGCGTCGGCTATCGCGAGGGCTCGAACTACCAGACCTTCCCGACCTCGGCGACGGCGGTGGATGCGCTCGGCAATTTCACCGTGCGCAACACCTACTACGACTCCTATACCAAGACCGTGAGCGGCAATGTCGGGCTGCGCTCGCAATTCGACACCGGCTTCATCCATCACAAACTCAACTTCGTCTACACCGGCTATCAGCAGGAATTCGGCTACGCCTACATCGTCGGCAACACCGTGGCGTCGAACATCTACAACCCGTCGCCGCTGCCGAGCATCACGGCGGCCCGGACCGCGCCGCAACACTCGCAGGACACCACGCTGCAGAGCGCGGCGGTCGTCGACACGATGTCGTTCCTGAACGACACCGTGTTGCTGACGGGCGGCGTCCGCCAGCAGAACGTCAAGCAGGACAGCTTCAGCACCACGACCGGCGCGTTCACCAGCGGCTACGACGCCAGCGCGACGTCGCCGCTCGGCGGCATCGTGGTCAAGCCGTGGCAGAACGTCTCGCTGTACGCCAACTACGCCGAGGGGCTGAGCCAGGGCAGCATCGTCGGCCCCGGCTTCGCCAACACCGGCGCGGTGCTGGCGCCGTACAAGTCGAAGCAGCAGGAAGCCGGCGTCAAGGTCGACTGGGGCGTGATCACCACCACCGCCGCGGTGTTCCAGATCCAGCGCCCCAGCCTGATCACGACCGCGGCGAACGCGCGGCTCTATGACGGCGAGCAGCGCAATCGCGGCGTCGAATTGTCGGTCTACGGCCTGATCCTGCCGAACCTGCGCGGCATGGCGAGCGCGACGTTCCTGAAGCCCGAGCTGACCAACCCGAGCAACCCGCTGGAACGCGGCAACGACGCCGCCGGCGTGCCGGACAAGACGTTCTCGGCCAGCCTCGACTGGGATACGCCGTGGGTGCGCGGGCTCGCGCTCAACGGCCGCGTCATCTACACCTCGGGCTCCTATCTCACCACCGCGAACACGGTGCGCTTCCCGGACTGGACCCGTCTCGACATCGGCGCGCGCTACACCACCACCGCGCTCACCGGCAAGCCGGTCACGTTCCGCGCCAACATCGAGAACGTCACCGGCGAGAACTACTGGCTCACCACCGGCACCTACGTCACCGTCGGCGCGCCGCGCACCTACGTGCTCTCCGCGGCGTTCGATTTCTGAGCGGAGGCCGCGGGAAGCCGCTGCGGCAGCAACGAGTCGTCCCCGCGCAGGCGGGGACCCATAACCCCTGGTCTCCCGAGTGAAGGAAGGCCTCTGCTGCAAAGGTTCAGTCGAGATGCTGCGGCGTATGGGTCCCCGCCTGCGCGGGGACGACAAAGGAGAGGCATCGCAGACCGCTGCGTCGACCACGTTCAATCCTGTTGTTCGGCCATACGCCGCTCCCAACTCGTAATGAAGCGTTTTGAAACCAGCTCCGAGGTATCTGCCATGAACAAGCTCACGATCGCCGTCATTGCCCTGCTCGGTGCGATGAATTCCGCGCAGGCGCATCAGATCTGGATCGAGCAGGCCGACGGGCAGACCGCGGTGGTTCGCTTCGGCGAGTTCGGCGACAATCTGCGCGAGGCGTCGCCGGGGCTGCTCGACAAGTTCTCGAAGGTGACGGCGACGCTGCTGTCGCCGAAGGGCGAGCAGAGCGCCGAGGCCGGCAAGACCGCGACCGGCTTCACGCTGCCGTTCGCCGCCAAGCCGGGCGACGGCATCGTCGCGCAGGATGCCAACTACCCGCTCTACACCTTCAAGCAGCAGGACAAGGAGAACCGCAACTGGTTCTTCCCCGCGGCGCGGCTGATCACCGGCTTCGCGGCGCAGCCGCCGAAACTGGTGCTGGACCTGGTGCCGACGGGCAAGGACGGTCAGTTCAAGCTGGTGTTCAAGGATCAGCCCAAGCCCAAGACCAAGGTGACGCTGGTGACGCAATCGGGCTGGGCGAAGGAAGCCCACACCGACGCGCAGGGGCTGGTCAGCTTCGAGATGCCGTGGCAGGGCGTCTATGTCGCCGAAGTCAGCTTCACCGATCGCACGCCCGGCGAGCGCGCGGGCGCCAGCGGCGCCGAGAAATACGACGCGGTCGTCTACGGCACCACGCTGACCTATCTGAAGGCCGACGGCCTGGCACCGATCCCGGCGGGGCCGGCGGCGGCGCCGACGCCGCCGAAATGATCGCGCTGACGCATCGGGCCCGGTCGACCGGCGCGCTGCTGGCGCGCATCGTCGCGGCGCTGCTCGGCGGCTACGCGCTGGCGGCGCTGGTCAGCGTCGCCGCGCTGGCGCTGCCGATCAGCAAGCCGCAGGCGGTGCTGACCGGCCAGCTCGCGAGCTTCGCGGTCTACACCGCGGCGGTGATCTGGGTGTTCGCGGTGCGCAGCGCCTGGAAGGCTTGGGCCGGCCTGCTGATCGTGGCCGCGGCGCTGGCGCCGCTGGCGTGGTCGGTCTCCTGAGCGAGGGCGGCGGCGTGAAGACGGACAACGATCAGCGCGTGGCGGGCCGCGGCCTGCGGCAGAGCATGTCCGGGCTGCACACCTGGGCCGGGCTGCTGCTCGGCTGGCTGCTGTATGCGATGTTCCTCACCGGCACGGTGTCCTACTTCAAGGAAGAGCTGTCGCAATGGATGCGGCCGGAGTTGCCGCGGCTGGCGCAACTGCCCGATCCGGCGGTGGTGGCGCAGCGCGTCGCCGATGAGATCGGCATGCTCGCGCCGGGCACCGCGCAATGGAGCCTGCGCCTGCCGGACACGCGCAACAACGCCGTCAACGCGTTCTGGCGCACCTCGGCGCGCGGCCCCGGCCAGCGCGGCTTCGAGGAAGCGCGGTTCGATCCGGTCACCGGCCACAAGGTGGTGTCGCGCGACACGCTGGGCGGCGAGGTGTTCTATCGCTTCCATTTCCAGTTCTACTACATGCCGGTGGTGTGGGGCCGCTGGCTCGCCGGCATCGCCGCGATGTTCATGCTGGTGGCGATCGTCGCCGGCGTGATCACCCACAAGAAGATCTTCACCGACTTCTTCACCTTCCGCTGGGGCAGGGGGCAGCGCTCGTGGCTCGACGCGCACAACGCGCTGTCGGTGTTCGGGCTGCCGTTCCACATCATGATCACCTACACCGGGCTGGTGACGCTGATGGCGCTGTACATGCCGTGGGGCGAGCGCGCCGCGTTCAAGACGCCGGCCGAGCGCCAGCAGCTCGCCGCCGAACTCAGCGCCTTCAGCCAGCCCGGCAAGCCGAGCGGCGACAAGCTGCCGCTCGCCTCGGTCGAGGAGATGGTGCGGCAGGCGCAGGCGCGCTGGGGCCGGGACAATGTCGGGCGCGTCAACGCCAACAATCCCGGCGACGCCACCGCGCGCATCGCGGTGACGCGCGGCGACGACGCCCGCGTCTCGATGAGCCCGCAATACATGGAATTCGACGGCGCCACCGGGAAATTGCTGGCGGTGCACGACGGCGTCGGCGCCGCCGCCGAAACCCGCGGCGTGCTGTACGCGCTGCATCTCGGCCGGTTCAGCGACGTCACGACGCGCTGGCTGTATTTCCTGGTCAGCCTGATGGGCACCGCGATGGTCGGCACCGGCCTGGTGATGTGGACCGTCAAGCGCCGCGCCAAGCTGGCCGATCCGGCGCGGCCGCATCTCGGCTTCCGTCTGGTCGAGCGGCTCAACATCGCCAGCATCGCCGGGCTGTCGATCGCGATGACGGCGTTCCTGTGGGGCAATCGGCTGCTGCCGCTGACGCTGGAGAACCGGGCCTATGCGGAGATTGATCTGTTCTTCACGGTCTGGGCGCTGACGCTGCTGCACGCGCTGCTGCGCCCGGCGAAGGCGGCGTGGGTGGAGCAATTGTGGGCGGCGGCGGCGCTGCTGGCGCTGCTGCCGGTGCTCAACGCGCTCACGACGCAGCGGCCGCTGTGGCACAGCCTGGCCACCGGCGACTGGGTGTTCGCCGGCGTCGACCTGATGTGCTGGGCGCTGGCGGCGCTGCACGGCGTGCTGGCGCTGCGCACCGCCCGGCACGGCGTCGGCTTCGGACGCACCACCCGGCCGCGCAACGCCGAGCCGCGCAGCGACGATCGAGGTGCTGCGGCCGCCGCGGCGACCGGCGAGGCGGCGCGATGATGCACGCCGTCGCGCAGGCGCTTTGCCTGATCGGCTTCGCCGCGCTGGCGCTCGCCACCCGTCGTCCGCAGCACGAGATCATCGGCCGGTCGCTGCCGCGCGGCCCGGTCAGCACGCTGCGCCTCGCCGGCGCCGCCGCGCTGCTGATCGCGCTCGCCGTGCTGGTCGAGGGGAAGGACTGGGGCCTCGGGCTGGTCGCCTTCAGCGGCCACACCACGCTGGCGGCGGCAATCGTCTACGGCGCGCTGATCGGCTATGTGCAGGCCGTCGCGCGCCGCGCGCGATCGTAGAGCGGGATGTGCGCGGCCGACCTCTGCGGCCTCAGCGTTCGTCATTCCGGGGCGCCGCGCAGCGGCGAGCCCGGAATCCATACGCTCCGTGTTCGCGTTGTCGGCACAGCCGGTGTCGAAGGTGTTATCGAAACGAAAGTGCGGCGGTTATGGATTCCGGGTTCGCGAGCTGCGCTCGCGCCCCGGAATGACGAACGAGAGGGCGAGGCGCCGGCTCGATCAGCACGTCGGAACGTTTAACGCAAAAACGCCGCCCGGAATTGGGCGGCGTTTGAATTCCGAGAAGCGTAGAGGGTGATGCAATTGGTGTAGCACCTGGCGCCAGAATTTCAACATCTACAATGCTGCCGTCGTTGCGAGGAGCGAAGCGACGAAGCAATCCAGCCCAGTGCACTGCTCTGGATTGCTTCGCTTCGCGCGCAATGACGAGGAAGGCTCAATTCCGGTAGCTCGGGTCCATGCGGTCGAGCTTGCGCAGCAGCGGCGGCCAGACCAGCTTGGTCGAGCGCAGCTCCATCGCGTCCTGGTTGGCGATCAGATTGTGGTTCTTGTCGATCACCACGTTCTCGACCGGATAGGCGGTCGGGCCGAGCATCCGGGTGCGGACCTGCATCGTGCAGGCGCGCTCGAGGTGATACATCCGCTCGAACGCCGAGGCGACCGAACGGCCCACGGTGAGCGTGCCGTGATTGCGCAGCAGCATGTGGTTCTTGGCGCCGAGGTCGCGCTGCAGCCGCGGGCGTTCGTCGTGATCGAGCGCGACGCCTTCGTAGTCGTGATAGGCGAGGTCGCCGGTGACGAAATGCGCGGTCTGGTTCAGCGGCAGCAGGCCCTCCATGCAGCTCGCCACCGCGGTGCCGTCGGCGGTGTGCAGATGCATGACGCAGCCGGCGTCCTCGCGCACCTCGTGGATCGCCGAATGGATGGTGAAGCCGGCGGGGTTGATCTTGTACTGGCTCTGGGTGAGCTGATTGCCGTCGAGGTCGACCTTGACCAGGCTCGACGCGGTGATCTCGTCGAACATCAGGCCGTAGGGATTGATCAGGAAGTGATGCTCGGGGCCGGGCACCCGCGCCGAGATGTGGGTGTCGACCAGATCGTCCCAGCCGTAATAGGCGACCAGGCGATAGCAGGCGGCGAGATTGACCCGCTGCTCCCACTCCGCCTCGGTCATATCCGACGGGACTTCTCTCAGGCGGGCTTCGGCTGGGGACATCGGCGTTTCCTCTGGTTTGCTTGGTGGCGTTGGCGGCGAGGTTAGTCGTGCGAATGTTTCGCAGCAAGTCGCCGTGCGCGCAGCAGTCATGATTTGGCGCCGGCGGCCGCGCGGAAGCGGGGCACGGCGAGGCGCCGCGCGGCTTCGGAGGCCGCCGCCGGCCGGTAAGCGGCCTGCTCGCGCTCGCTGAAATTCGCCGAATCCACCTCCAACAAGTTGTTTGCAAAGCGGAACGGCGATTGCCGATGTCGATCAGATGACGTTATCGTGTGGCGGGCGACCGCCGCGCGAGCAGCGGCGGACTGGAGTTTGGGATGATTTTTCTGCTGGTGGCTGGGATTGGCTTCCTGTTGGCCGGGCTGGTGTCGATCCTGTTCGGCATCCCGGTGAAGGAATTCAGCTTCGGCAATACGCTGATCCTGTCGGGCGTCGCGGGTGGCTGCACCGGCGCGATGCTGCTCGGCCTGCACGTGGTCGTGCGCGAGATCCGCGCGATGGGCGCGCTGGCCGGGGATGCGGTCGAGCGCCCGGCGGCGAAGACGCGGCCGGTGTTCCCGCCGCCGGCGTCGCCCGCTCCGGCCGACAGCAAGGACGAGCTGCTGTTCCCCGGCGATCGTCCGGAGCCGGCGGCGTCGCCCGCCGAGCCATCGCCCGCAGGCGCCACCGCGGCGCCGATGCCGTGGCAGGACGAAGCGGCCGCGCGCGATCGGCTGCGTCCGCGGCCGCGCGAACCGGTCGTGGCGCCGCCGCCACCGGACGAAGAACCGGCGCCGAAGAAGCGCAATCTGCTGTTCTCCAGTTCGCGGAAAGAGCGCGAACGCGCCGCCAAGTCGGGCGACGCCGAGGGCGATCGCGCCGCGACCGAGCCCGCCGCCGGGATGCCGCCGGTGTCGCCCCGCACCTTCGAGGAGGCGTGGCCGGAAGCGGAGCGGCCGCGCGGCGACCTCGGCGCGCGGCGCAACCGGCCGCCCACCGGCAATGACGAGCGCGAGCCGCCCGCCGCGCCGGAGCGTTCGGCTTTGCTGGAGCGCTCGCCCGCGCCGCGCAGCGAGGAGATGACCGAGGTGACGGTGCTGAAGTCCGGCGTCGTCGACGGAATGGCCTACTCGCTGTATTCCGACGGCTCGATCGAGGCCCAGATGCCGGAAGGGATGATGCGGTTCGCGTCGATCGACGAACTCCGCGCCCATCTCGATCAGCGCAGTTAATCTGTTGGTCTACCTTGCTTCGACAAAGCTTCGCGAAATAGAGTTCGGCCTCGGCAAGTCTTTGTTGCGTTCGCGACTCCGCCTGCCGATCTTCACAGCGTAACCGACAAGATTCGACTGGTGCGGCGCACGGACCCTCCGCTGCCCGGCCACGAGCCGATTGGACGATCCTTCATGAGCGACCTGGCGGGCAAGAGTTTCATCGAACTGACCGCGACCATCGTGTCGGCTTATGTCAGCCACAATCCGACTCCGGCCGGCGACATTCCCGGCCTGATCGGGCAGGTGCACGCAGCGTTGCAGCGGCTGTCCGGCGGCCGCCCCGAGACGCCGTCGCTGGAGCCGGCGAAGCCGGCGGTTCCGCTGAAGAAGTCGATGACGCCGGAATATTTGATCTGTCTCGAAGACGGCAAACGCTTCAAGTCGCTGAAGCGGCATCTGCGCACGCAGTACAAGATGACCCCGGAGCAATACCGCGAGAAATGGGGCCTGCCGGCCGACTACCCGATGGTCGCGCCGAATTACGCGGTGGAGCGCTCGCAGCTCGCCAAGAAGATGGGCCTCGGCCAGCAGCGCCGCCGCCGCAGCAAGTAAGCGGGGCGAGAGTTTCTATCATCGTCTCGTTCGTCATTCCGGGGCGCCGCGCAGCGGCGAACCCGGAATCTCGCTTCGTTGCGCTCACATCATTCAGGCCAGGGGCTATGGATTTCGGGTTCGCGCTTCGCGCGCCCCGGAATGACGAACTTGAGGGCTTGCCCGGCGAGGAAAAAAGTCCGATAACTCTTCCGGAGGGGATTGCAGTTCCGATCGTATGAGAATATATTCCTGTTACGGATGTTCTCGGAAAGGTCGGCTCCATGGTGATTGCAACTCTTCGGCGGAGCTCCGCCGCTGCTCTGTCCGCACCGGCTGCGGCGGTTTCCCGGCGGATGGGAGCCGTCCGATGAAGCGCCGGGATCGCAGTGCGCGCGCCCGGCCGGATGCCGGCAAGGCCGAACTCGATGCATTCCGCGCTCAGCATCTGTCGCTGGCGGAGCGTGCCATCATGACCGACGACGGCCTCGCCAGCGTCACCGTCGACGACGGCGAAAGCCCGCTGGCGTGGCTGGCGCGGCGCAAGGGCCGCGACGGCCGCAGCCTGATCAGCGCGCATCAGTTCGTCGCCGGCGAGCGGCTGCGCGCCGATTTCACCCGCGCCAATTTGACGCCGCGGGTGACCTCGAACTGGGGTGCGCCGACCGGACGCGCGGGCGGCGGCGGGGCCGGGGAGATGACCGATCTGGTGGTGGCCTCGCGGCAGCGTGTGCAGAACGCGATCGCCGCCTGCGGGCCGGAGTTTTCCGGCGTCCTGCTCGACGTCTGTTGTTTCCTGCGCGGGCTCGAGGACGTCGAGCGCGAACGCGGCTGGCCGTCGCGCTCGGCCAAGGTGGTGCTGCAACTCGCGCTCGACCGGCTGGCCCGGCACTACGGCCTCGCGCCGCCATCCGGCCCCGCGCGGTCAAAGCTGCGAAGCTGGCTCGCCGACGGCGCGGAATTCGTGGTGGGGTAGTTGGCGGCCCGAGCAAGACCTCTCGCTCGTCATTCCGGGGCGCGAGCGCAACTCGCGAACCCGAAATCCCTAACCCCGGTGCTATCGTCTCGATACCAGTCTCGACCACGGCTGTGCCGATCACGCGGACACAGCGCGTATGGATTCCGGGTTCGCGCGAAGACGCGCGCCCCGGAATGACGAACTCGGGTTCGGTGCGAGATGCTGCAGCCAGGCCGCTGGTGATCAGTTCGGCGCGGCCAGCGTTTCGTGGGCGTCGGCTTTGATCCGCTCGATCATCGAGCGCAGACCGTTGGAGCGCTGCGGCGTCAGGTGTTCGCGGAAGCCGAGTTCGTCGAACACCGCGATCGGCTCGGCGGCGAGGATCTGCGTCGGCGTGCGGCCGGACACCAGCGTCAGCAGGATCGCGATCAGGCCGCGCACGATGTGCGCGTCGCTGTCGCCGAGATAGTTCAGCACCGGCTCGCCGGCTTGGTTGCGCGTCAGCCGGCGCGACAGCCAGACCTGACTGGCGCAGCCCTGGACCTTGTTGGCGGCGGAGTGCTCGTCCTCGGGCATCGGATCCAGCGTGCGGCCGAGTTCGATCACGTAGCGATAGCGATCGTCCCAATCGTCCAGCAGCGCGAAATTGTCCCTGATTTCGTCGATCGTCATCGTGACCCGTATCTGTGCGTCGCGGCTCGCGGCGGAACCCGTGTCTCACAGATATATGGGATTGCGACCGCTCGAAAGCGATATTGCCGGCCGTCGGCTGAAAGTCGGACGGCCCGCGGTCAGTTCGCGCCGGCGCTGGCGTCGGCGCCGGGTGGGCGCCATTCCAGCTTGACGTCGTCGGGGCTCAGCGTGTCGCGCGGCGCGTAGCCGATCGCGGGCTCGTCGACGCCTTCGACGCCGCCGATCGATCCGGTCTGGTCGTTCGAGCGCTTGTCGATGATCAGCTTGTAGACCTTGCGCGCGCCTTCCTGCGCGCGATGGCCGATCACGGTCGCGGCGTGTTCGCCGATCTCGCAGGCGGCCGGCTGGCGCTTGCAGAACTGGCTGAAATCCGACACCGCGGCAGTGGCGGCGGTCACGGCCTCGGACGCGCCCACCTGCGGCAGATTCTCGGCTTCCGGAGTCTTCTCCCGCGGGAGTAACACCAGCACCAGCCCCAGCCAGAACACCATTCGAAGCAGGAAAAACATCTCGCGACCCCGTCGTCCAAATCCCGTTGCGATTGGCCTCGCAATCGAAATCCTTCCTAGCTTTCGCCAATGAATTCGGAGTGTTTTGGTTACTTACAATTCGAGGAAAATCCGTAAAAACAGCGCGGCGAAGCGATTCGGCGTAAATATTCGATTGATGAAACTCGGTATTCCAAAGCGTGCGAATTTCGCGTCCACCATTTCGAAACCATATCGTCGCCGATTTCGAAACGTTGCATTCACCATCCGTGTCGAATGCGGTGACGATCGCCTCACAAATCGGGGTGTGCCGCGCCGGCATCG
Organism: Rhodopseudomonas palustris; assembly: GCA_016215605.1. Classification (GTDB taxonomy): domain Bacteria; phylum Pseudomonadota; class Alphaproteobacteria; order Rhizobiales; family Xanthobacteraceae; genus Rhodopseudomonas; species Rhodopseudomonas palustris_L. Next base: position 37,487 of record JACRJB010000037.1, on the reverse strand, counting down.
ACTGCCTTAGCGTTCGTTTAAGGTGGCTCTGACACGTTGAGCCAACCAGAAACGGGGGCGTTATCTCCCGTCACGAGGCGACAGCGAGCGCGGACAGCGTGGCAGTATCCAAGATCATCAGCGAGTGTCTCGATGCACTGCTGCACCCGTCGGCGCGCTACGATGCGCTGACGAGCGCGCGGCATCGCGCCTTCATCGCGCCTCGCCTGCTCGGCAGTCTCGCCGCCTTCGCCGCGTTCCCGATCTATCTGGCGCTGCGCGGCGCGCCGTCCGCGCTCGAGGCGCTGGCGTTCGCCTGGTTGATCGCGCCGATTCTGTTGTCGTGGTTCCTGTCGCGCACCGGCCGCTACGAGAGCGCGCATGTGCTGTCGTCGCTGGCGTTGACCGTTCTGATCATGGTGGTCGCGCTGTTCACCGGCGGCACGTCGTCGTTCGCCGCGATCTGGCTGGTGCTGGTGCCGTTCGAGGCGGCGCTGTCGGCGTCGCGCCGGGTGGTCGGCTTCGCGGTGGCGCTGGCGCTGGGCTGCGCCGCGGCCCTGATGACTCTCGGTTACGTCGGATGGCTTCCGACGCCCGCGGCCGCGGACGTGTCGCACGGCGCGCTGATGGCGCTCAGCGTCGTCTCGGCGACGCTCTACGCCGCCGGCCTCGCGTTCGGAACCGAGTCGCTGGTCCGCACCAGCGATACGCTGCTCAGCGTCGAGGAAGAACGCTACCGGCTGCTCGCTCGGCACATGAGCGACGTGATCTCGCGCCACACCCGCAACGGCGCAGTGCAGTTCATTTCACCCGCGGTGGAAGCGCTGGTCGGTCTGCCGGCATCGCGGCTGGTCGGGCACGGCCTGTTCGATCGCGTCCACGTCGCCGATCGTCCGGCCTATCTGAAGGCGCTGTCGGATGCGGGGCGCGGCGGCGAAGCCCGCAGCGTCGAGTTCCGCGTCCGCCGCGAAGTGCCGCGCGACGATCGCGGCCGGCCGACCGCTCCCGAATTCATCTGGCTCGAGATGCGCTGCCGTCCGTTCGAGCCCGGCGTGCCGACCTCGGAGTCGGGCGAGACCGACGTGGTCGCGGTGATGCGCGACGTCACCGACCGCAAGCTGCAGGAACAGGCGCTGGAACAGGCGCGCGCCGAGGCGGGCCGCGCCGACGCCACCAAGAGCCGGTTCCTCGCCACCATGAGCCACGAGCTGCGCACGCCGCTGAATGCGATCATCGGATTCTCCGACATGATCCTGCACGAGGACGAGCTGCGGCTGGCGCCCGAACGGCGCACCGAATACGCGCAACTGATCAACGATTCCGGCCAGCATCTGCTGTCGGTGGTCAACGGCATCCTCGACATGTCGAAGATGGAGTCCGGCAATTTCGAGATCACGCCGGAACCGTTCGCGCCGCGTCCGGCGCTGCTGAACTGCTGCAATCTGCTGGCACTGAAGGCGCGCGAGAACGGCATCGATCTGGTGACGCGCGCGCCGGAGAACCTGCCGGAGATCGTCGGCGATCCGCGCGCGTTCAAGCAGATCCTGCTCAATCTGGTGTCGAACGCGATCAAGTTCACCGAGCGCGGCGGCACCGTGTCGGTGGCGGCCGCGGTGGAAGGCACCCGGCTGGTGCTGCGCGTCAGCGACACCGGCGTCGGCATCGCCGCGGAAGATCTGAAGCGGATCGGAGATCCGTTCTTCCAGGCCGGCAAGACCTATCAGCGCCGCCACGAAGGCACCGGCCTCGGCCTGTCGATCGTCAAGAGTCTCGTCGGCCTGCACGGCGGCGACATCGACGTCACCAGCGAGGTTGATCAAGGCACGACCGTCACGGTATCGCTGCCGTTGGCGCAGCCGTCGACCGACAATGTCCGAACGCTCGCGCCCGCACAGCCGGCCGAGCCGCAACAGCCAGACTATCAGGTGAAGAAGAGTGCCTAAGAATCGCAAGGACGACGACGCGCCGCGGCGACGCCGTGGTGAAGCCGCAGCCGCCGTCGCGGGCGGCGACGAGCAGGGCCTGGCGATGCGTCTGCTGACGCAGAGCCCGCGCGACGTCATCGCCGCGATGTTCGCCTCCGCGGCGGTGATCGCCATCGTCTCCAATGCGATGTTCATGCAGGCGGGCCATCATCCGTCGCCGATGTTCGGCCGCAGCGTCGCCGCGTCGTCGTCGGTGTCGGTGGTCACGCTGCCGCGTCCGCGAACGGCGGCCGAAGTGCGCGCCGACACCAAGGCGCTGGACTCCGCGCTGCTGGAGCCGAGCGCCACCGAACTGAAGGCCGCCGAGCCGAAAGCCGCAGAGGCGAAGCCGGCCGAACCGAAACACGTCGAGATCCGGCCGGCCGAGACCAAGCGCGCCGATCCGCATCCGCGCGTCCGCGTCGCCGACGCCGACCCGAACGATCCGCTCGGCAATCTCGTCCGCACCACCGCGCCGTCGCGCGCGCCGGCGCCGGCGCCCGCACCGGTCGCAGCCGCGGCGCCGGCCGCCGCGCCGGGCGTGCCGCGTCCGCCGGCGGGGATTCCGAACGCGTCGCGCGATCCGGTCGGCGACATGATCAGCTCGTCGCGCCGCATCGCTTCGGTGCAGCGCGCGCTCACCGAATACGGCTACGGCCAGCTCAAGCCGACCGGCACGGTCGGCTCCGATACCCAGGCCGCGATCCAGCGTTTCGAACGCGCGCGACGCCTGCCGGTCACCGGCCAGATGTCGGAGCGGCTGGTGCGCGAGCTCGCCGTGGTGACCGGCCGGCCGATCGACTAGCTTTGCGGCGGCCGGCGGCCTAAACCCGTTTCATGAGACTCAAGAGTGCAATCTGGGTGTCGGCCTATCTGCGCCGCTGCCAATCCGAGGGCGTGTTCGGCGCGGTGAGCCGGCGCGGCGCGGAGGAGGCGGGCGCGGTGTTCGTCAAGGTCGTGCTGCCGGACCGCACCGCGATGCTGTACGCGCCGGCGCCGCAGACCGCCTACGACGACAGCCGGCCGTTCGAGCGGGTGTTCGCGCCGGTGTCGGCGGAGCCGCAGCCCGAAGCCGCAATCGACGAGCGCCTCGCCAAGGAAATCCGGTTCGATCCCGACGTCTGGATCATCGAGACCGAAGACCGCGCCGGGCGCCACTTCCTCGACCTCGCCAAGCCGAACTGACTGATACGCGTACAGTCCTGCTTCTGATGGAATCTGAGCTGCCGATCCGGATCTCTTGCCACACGTAAAGCCTCATGGTGAGGAGGCGCGAAGCGCCGTCTCGAACCATCGGCCGCAGGCACTTGTGGCCCATCCTTCGAGACGCCCGGCTTCGCCGGGCTCCTCAGGATGAGGACTCAGTGGCTCTGGAGAGGCCGTATCGCTTCAATCGAACGATGAAAACGCGCTAGCGATCCGTGCCGGTGCGCGACGGTAGCGCCGAGCCGGGCTGCACCGCCGGGCGTCCGCTCAGCGGCGTCGCGGCGCGGGCGCGGTGGCGTTCGTCGTCGTACAGCGCGGCGCGATACTTCGCCCGCGTCGTCGCCACGGTGGCGCCGCGCCAGGCCGCGACCATGATCAGCGCTGTGCGCTCGTCGAGGCGGTCGTACAGCCGCGACAGCCGATAGACGCGGTCGACCGACGCGCCGAGCTCGGGATCGAGAAACATCAGCACCTGTTCGAACACCGGGCCGCGCATCCCGATCGCCTTCATCGCGCAGGCCAGCGGCTCGCCGCTGGCGTCGGCGACGACGCGCTCGGCGCAACTGCTCGACAGGATCAGCGCATCGCCGAGTTCGCGGGTGAAGTTCTCGGCGTCGGAGGCGTAGGCCGCCATGTGCAGCGTCTGGATCGCGCGCTCGGCGCGCGGCGCGGAGATCCGCGCCGCCGGGCGCAGCGGCGCTTCGGCGAGATTGTGCAGGATCAGCGCGCGCTCGCGGGTGGTCGCGGCGAAGAACATTTCGTTGAGCTGCGCGGCGTCGTCCGGCTGCATCGGCAGGCTGGAGGCGCGCTGCTCGGCCTCGGTCGGCGGCCGCGACGGCCGGGCCGGGGCCGCGGGCGGAGCGGTCTCGATCTGCGCGGCCTGCGGCACGCGCTGCTCGGGCGCATTGCGCAGCGCCAGCCGCATCGCGATCGCCGGCGGGGTGTGCGGATAGATCGACAGCCGCGCCCGCACCACAGCGCGTGTGGCGTCGTCGACCTCGTCGATCAGCCGCGACGTCAGTTCGACGAACTGCAATTCCTCCTCGCGGGTGTGCGAGGCGCTCTGCACATACAGATCGGTCAGCACCCGCAGCAGGGTCGGACGGATGTCGACGCCCTCGCGATGCGAGAGCGCCATCAGGCCGTCGAAACCGGGAAATGGGAGCTGCTGGGTCATGGCGTCGCGAAGCTGGACAACTCCGCCGAAACTAGCGCGCCGAGTTTAATGGCACGTTAAGTAAAACGCTTTGTTAAAGCCGGTATTGGAAACGAAGGCGCCGCGCGGCGGCACCAGGCCTCCGCGCGGCGCGTTGAACGTCCGTGATTACTTGACGGTGCGGATCACGCTCGCGATCGGCCGCGCATTGCTGGCGGTCGGCTGCGCCGGGGCGACCATCGCGTCGTATTCCGGCAGCGTCGCGATCTTGTCCTTGGCGGTGATGAACACGATCTTGTAGCCGCCGGCCTTGAGCTGCGACAGCAACTCCGGCAGCGCTTCGGCGGTGCTCTTCTGGAAATCGTGCATCAGCAGGATGCCCTTGCCGGTCTTCTTCAGCTTGGCCATCGTGCCGGCGATCAGTTGCTCCGGCTTGTGGATGCGGAAATCCTCGGAGTCGACGTCGATCGAGAACGCCGCGACGTTGCGCTCGCCGAGATAGGCCTTGAGCTCGGCGGTCTGGCGCAGCTGCGGGAAGCGGAAGAACGGCGAGATCGGCTGACCGGCCGCCAGCGCCACGCCGCTGATGCCCTTTTCGATCTCGGTCTTGGCATCCGCGAACGGCTTGGTGGCGAGATTGACGTGCGACCAGGTGTGCGAGCCGACGGTGTGGCCGGCGGCGATCACCTGCTTGAGGATCGCCGGATGCCAGCTGGCGTGCTTGCCGATCGGGAAGAACACCGCCTTGACGCACTCCGCCGCCAGCGCGTTCAGCACCGCCGGGGTGTTCACCGGCCACGGGCCGTCGTCGAAGGTCAGCGCGACTTCGCCGGGCTGCAGGAAATCGTAGTCGCGATATTGCGACAGGCCGAGGCCGGGGCCGCCGGTGGTGTCGATCTCGACGGTGCGCGAGATGCCGAGCGCGTTCGGATTGCTGCAGGCCTGCTGCACCGGCGCGGGCGCCGGGGCAGGGGCCGGCATCGCCGGCTCCTTGGCGACGACGGGCTGCACCGACGGGGCCGGAGCCTTGGAGGCTTCGCCGGCCGGCGCCGGCCAGCGCGACGCGATCGCGCCGGTGGTGAGTTCGGACGAGGCCGCTGCCGTGGGCGCGCTCGGAGCCGAGAAATAGGCGCGTCCCGCGCCGAGGCCGACCAGCACAGCCAGCGCACTGCATCCGGCCGTCAACATTGCAACTCTACGCATCACGCAACTCCCGAACCCAACTCCCGCCAACCGAGATCAACTTGCTCGGAAAATGGTTAAGCCCGGGTTTGCGGGGAGATTCAGCGACGCGATTTCGTTCGTTTGCGGAACGGCTTCTTCGCCTTGGCGCGGCCGTTGCGCGCCGCCGGCTTGGAACGCACCGCCGGTCGCTCGGCGACGTCGGCGGTGCGGGCCGAGGCGAACGACTGCCGCAGGCCGTCGAGGCTGCTGCCGATCTCGCCGACCTGCTCGGACAGTTTCTTGTTCTCGGCGCGCTGCGCCGCGACCATCTGCTGGATCGCGCGGAGCTGGTCCTGGACCGCCTGCAGCTGGTCGATCGACTCCTGCTGCGACATCTCCAGGCCCTTGGCCTTCTCCATGATCTGCTCAGAGGTCTGCGCGACGCGTGCCTGCACCTGGCGGCCGGCGACGATTCGCTCGGTCTCGGGCGCCATGCCGGTGGCCATCCGCCACAGCAGGATGGCGCCGAGGCCGGAGACGATCAGTACCAGAGCAGCGGTCGCGACGGCGATCGGCTGCGCTCCGATCGTCGCCATTGCGCGCGATCGGAAATCCGACGGAGGAATCACGGTCATGGACGTTCAAAGCCTCGCGTCCGTGTGAAGTTCCCCACCCACCCGCATGAAATAGCACTTCGCCCGCTGCGGTTGCAACCGTCCGGCGCCGGGCCATTAACAGCGCATTAACCATAACGCGACTTAATGACCGGGCATCATTCCAAATCAGGAAGGGCTTCGAGAGGTCGAAATGGGCACCATCATTGAATTTCCGACGGACGCGGCATCGCGGAGGTCGGGCTCAACCATGGTCCCGCCGTCGGACCACCAGGCCAAGATCTTGATTCTGCCGGCGATCCGGATCGAACGTCACGTCGAGACGCGTGACGACCGCGGGCCGGAGCAGGGCGATGCGCCGCGCCGCCGCCGCCGTCCGCGCGCCCGTTCCTGACCCGGCCATTGCCATGGATGCGATCCGCCGTCCGGCCCCGATCCGGGGCGATCGCGCCCGGTTTCCCCTGATTCTGCTGACGCTGCTCGGCGCGGCGCTGCTCGGCGGCTGCGCCGGCGGCGATTTCGGCCGCACCCGCGGCGACTTCGTGACCGACGACATGCATCGCTGGATGGGGATCGAGGCCACCGGCAGCGTCGGCGCCCGTTCGTCCGACTTCCAGCTCACCGACGAAGAGCGCTCGCTGCGCGACATGGCCTATCCGCTGATCGAGCCGCCGCGGCAGCGGCCGGCGTGGAAGACCGTGTTCGGCGATTATCAGCCGATCGCCGCGCCGTGGCGGCAGGCGCCGCCGTTCGACCGCACCGCCTACGGCAAGATGCTGGTCGACGAGCCGCACCGCTCGCACGCCTCGCGCTACGCCGCGCTCAACGAGGACGTCCGCAACGACCTCACCCGGTTCGAGCCGTTCAAATTCACCGCGATGCGCGTGCTCGAACTCGACCGCAAGCGCAGCGCCGCGCTGAAATACGTCTCCGACCTGTCGCCGCGCGAACGCGCCGACGCCGTCGGCCGGATGGAAGAGAACGCGCTGATCGTGCAGTGGGTGCAGCAGTGCCTCGAGCGCCGCGTCTCGTCCTATCGCTGGGCGCTGGAGCGGCTGGTGATCATGGCCCCCGACACCGCGGCCGCCGACGCCGACCGCCTGATCGCCGAACTGGCCGCGCAGGCAGCGAACCTGTCCGTGCCGATGGGCCCGGCGCAGGGGCATGTGGTGGTGTCGAAGGGGTAGGGGGGCTCGTAGCGCTGCTGTCGTCATTGCGAGCGCAGCGAAGCAATCCAGCTCCGTGCACTGCGGTGGATTGCTTCGTCGCTGCGCTCCTCGCAATGACGCCGTGAGAAGCTGAGTATTCCCGGCCTGAGCCTTCATCTACGACTTCGCCGCCGGCTCCGGTTGCAGCTTGCAGGTCGCGGAGTTCAGCGCCGCGCGGGCTTGCGGCATCAGGCCGGGCTCGGAGGCCAGCGCCTTCATCACGATCAGTCCGGTGCTGGTCGGGGAATCGATGATCAGGCGGTCGGCGGCGGTGACGTCTTCGTCTTCGGGCAGGTTGCCGTGCTGCTCGGCGGTCATCAGATCGAGTTCGATCACCTTGCGGCCGGCGGAGCGGTCGTTGATCGCGTAGTAGGCGACTTCGTTGCGGGTGTAGAACGACACCGCGGTGTAGGCCTGGCTGACCGGCACGGTCAGCTTCAGCGGCCCCTTCGACAGATCGTAGCGGCAGATCGCGACGGCGAAAGCGGGATCGAGGAACGGCAGCGGCGCGTTGTCGGGCGAGGCCTGCGGCAGTTGCGAGACCTCGTTGACCTTGGTCAGCGGCGTCAGCCGCGCATAAGCGTCCTGGCTGGCGATCCGCGGCAGCGCCAGCACGCTGACCAGATGTACGATGCCGCCGAGCACGATGCCGGCGATGATGGTGGTGACGAAGCGGATCATGGGCAGCCCACCGTGGCGATCGCCGGCATCGGCGCGTCGCGCTGGGTGCGGGTGGCGACGCCGACCGGCGTATCGTACAGCCGCAGCATCAGGATGTAGCGCTCGACGCCGCCGGTCGGCAGCCAGTTGCCGGCGCGCGAGCGCGCCGCGACGCGGATCTTGAACGCGCCGTCGGCGGCGCGCAGGATTTCCTGACTGGTGAAGCCGTAGCGCTCCAGGCTGTTGGCGATCAGATTGCCGCGCGGGTCGTACAGCGTCAGCGTCCAGAACCGCGCCGGCGGGGTGACGCCGCTGACTTCGATGTCGCAGCGGCCGTCGAGCGGGCGTTTGTTATCGTCGGCGGCGGCGATGAAGGCGATGCCGTCACCGGCGCCGATCGGCAGTTCGCCGCTGCGTGCGATCGCGGCGCGGGCATAGGGATCAACCTCGGCGGTGCCGGCGCGCGGCCGCGCCGTCCAGGCGCCGATCGTCAGCGTGCCGAAATCGGTGCCGCGCGTCGCCGTCATCCAGGTCGCGCCGACGCCGACGCCCGCGGCGATGATCAGCGCCAGCAAAGTGAAGAAGATCAGGCGCACGTTGCAATCGTCCTTGCGTGACCCGTCGCCGTCAGTTCTTGCGCGGCGCGGATGCGGGCGCGCCGTTCGGCGTCGCCGCGGCGAAGCTGTCCGGGAAGCCGACGGTGGTCGACGACACCGGCTTGCCGGGCTCGGTCTTCTCCATCGCCTTCGACGCGTCGTCGAGCATTTTCTCGAGTCGCACCAGAATTTCGGCGCCGCGCCGCGTCAGCACCGGCGGCGGCGCCGGCTTGGAATCGTCGTCGGAGGCGCGGGCATTGGCCTGCGCCGGCGACGCCGGCAGCTTGGTCCCCATGCCGACGCCGGCGAGCTCCTTGATCTCGACGCCCTGATGCGCCGCCAGCATGATGTCGTGCCAGGTCTGCGCCGGCAGCGAGCCGCCGGTCATGCGGTTGGTCGGCGAGTAGTCGTCGTTGCCGTACCACACCGCGCAGCTGAAATTGCCGGTGTAGCCGACGAACCAGGCGTCGCGATAGGCGTTGGTGGTGCCGGTCTTGCCGGCGGTCGGAATGCCGTCGAGCGCGGCGCGGCGCGCGGTGCCTTCGCTGACGACGTGGCTCATCATGCCGGCCATGTCGGCGGCGACCGAGGCGGGGATCGCCTGCTTCTGCTTCGGGCCGTCGCGGTCGAACCGCCACACCAGATCGCCGGCGCCGGTGCGCACTTCCAGCACCGCGTGCGGCGTCGGCGCCTTGCCCTTGTTGGGGAAGGTCGCATAGGCGACGGCGTGTTCGAGCACGGTGACTTCGGTCGAGCCGATCGGCAGCGACGGGGTGTCGATCAGCGGCGCCTTGATGCCAAAGCGACGCGCGACCTCGACGATCTTGGCGCGGCCGGCCTTCGGCCCGGCCTTGCCGCCCATCGCGATCGACAGCTTCACCGGCACGACGTTGATCGAGCGGGTGATCGCCTGCGTCAGCGTCACCGAGCCCGAATAGGAGTGGCCGTAGTTCTGCGGGCACCAATTGCCGATGCAGACCGGGCCGTCGACCACGATCGAGGTCGGCTTGAAGCCGTTCAGCAGCGCGGTCGTGTAGACATACGGCTTGAACGACGAGCCGGGCTGGCGATAGGCGTCGACCGCGCGGTTGAACTGGCTGGAGCCGTAGTCGCGGCCGCCGACCATCGCGCGCACGCCGCCGTCGAGATCCGACACCACGGTCGCCGCCTGCGTCGCGTGATAATCGCGGCCGAACTGGCGGAGCTGGTTTTCGATCGCGCCTTCGGCGGCGCGCTGCACGTTCATGTCGATCGTGGTGCGGACCACGAAGACGCGCTCGGTGTAGGATTTCGGGAAGGTCTCGACCACCTTGCGGACTTCGTCGAACGCCCAGTCGAGATAGTAGTTCGGCGAGTTCTCGTCGCGGCGGTCGACCACGGAAGCCGGGTTTCGCCGTGCGCCAAAGACCTGGCCTTCGGTCATGAAGCCGGCGTCGACCAGATTGTCGAGCACGACGTTGGCGCGGGCGCGCGCCGCCGGCAGGTTGATGTGCGGGGCGAATTTGGTCGGCGCTTTGAACAGGCCGGCCAGCATCGCGGCCTCGGCGAGGTTCACGTCGCGCACCGACTTGTTGAAGTAGAAATGCGCCGCGCCGTCGGCGCCGAAGGTGCCGCCGCCCATATAGGCGCGGTCGAGATACAGCTTCAGGATCTCGTTCTTGGTCAGCCGGGTCTCCAGCCAGATCGCCAGAAACGCCTCGTTGACCTTGCGCTCGATGGTGCGCTCGTTCGACAGGAAGAGGTTCTTGGCGAGCTGTTGGCTGATCGACGAGCCGCCCTGGCGCACGCCGCCGGCCTGCGCGTTGGTCACCAGCGCGCGCGCGGTGCCGGCGACGTCGATGCCGAAATGATCGTAGAACCGGCGGTCCTCGGTGGCGAGCGTCGCCTTGATCAGATTGTCCGGGAAGTCTTCCAGCGGAATCGAGTCGTTGTGCTTGATGCCGCGGCTGCCGATCGGATTGCCGTAGCGATCGAGAAACGTCACGGCGAGGTCGGACTTCTTCAGCCAGTCTTCGTCATTGGTCTCGCGGAACGCCGGCTGCGCCAGCGCCAGCAGCACCAGGAGCCCGCCGGCGCCCATCGTGGCGGCTTCCGACAGCGGCTCGATGAACACCCAGCGCTTCCAGTGACCGACATAGAAGCGGTCCATGAACGTGGCGAAGCGCTCCCACAATTCGCGGATGCCGGCCCCGGACGAGAACAGCGTCGAATCGATCCGCGCGTCGAGGTCCAGAAAGAAGTTCCGGATCCGCTGCGTCCACTTGTCTGGCAGAATCTTCGGCACCGGGCTTTGACCAATCGCGTAAATGACGCCGGGCAGGCGCCTCGATCCGTCTTGAGGCAGCGTTACGGCAAACCCAAGGCGCTTGCGGCGCACCTGGAGAATCTCGTTTGTTCTACCCGAGCGCCGGCCATAAACCAATGGCCGCGCAGGGATTTTCCAGCGCGGCCGGGAAGTTGCAGCGGACCGCACGCGCGCGTTCGCGGCTAACCGCTTGCGCCGGCGACGTAACTCCTCCTAGAAGGGCCTCCCTAGCCCCATCGTTGCAGCGCCCAAGGCCGAGCCGAGGCATGACCGCAGTTCCCAAGAAGGCCTCCCCCCAGGATGGTTTCTTCTGGAAAACCAAAACCTTGGAAGAGATGTCCGGGGCCGAATGGGAGAGCCTGTGCGACGGCTGTGCGCGCTGCTGCCTGGAGAAGCTCGAGGACGAGGATTCCGGGCGGATCTATTTCACCCATGTCGGGTGCCGGCTGCTCGATGGCGACGCCTGCGCGTGCCGGGACTATGCGAATCGGTCGGACCGCGTGCCGGACTGCGTCCGGCTGACCCCGGAGAACGTGCGGACGCTGAGCTGGCTGCCGCCGAGCTGCGGCTATCGCCTCGTCGCCGAGGGCCGCGACCTGTACTGGTGGCATCCGCTGATTTCCGGCGATCCGAATTCGGTGCACGACGCCGGCGTCTCGGTGCAGGGCCGGGTCGAGGCGATGGAGACCGAGGTCTCGCTCGAGGAGCTCGAAGACCACATCGTCTCCTGGCCGGCGCTGCTGCCGAGGCGCGCCAAGCTGAAGAAGCGGCCGGCGTGAGACGATCCATCACGTCGAGCGGCTGCGCGTCGCGCCGGCTGCATCCGAAAGACGCTTCATGACCGCACTGATCATCCTCGCCGTCGCCGGGCTGTGGGCCGGGATGCAGAACACGCTGGCTGGCGGCGGCTCGTTCGTCACGCTGCCGGCGCTGCTGCTCGCCGGGCTGTCGCCGCTGTCGGCCAACATCACCTCGACGGTGGCGCTGTTTCCCGGGCAGCTCGCCTCCGGCTTCGCCGGACGCTCGATGGTGCTCGGCGTTGGCCGGCTGTCGTTCTGGTGGCTGATCGCGATCAGCCTGGTCGGCGGCGCGGTCGGCGCGGTGCTGCTGCTGATCACGCCGCCGACGATCTTCGCGCGGATGATGCCGTGGCTGGTGCTGTTCGCCACTGCGGTGTTCGCCTGGGGCAGCTTCGTCCGCACCGCGCGGGCAGAGCCGGCCAAGATCAATGTCGCCATGCTCGGCGCGATTCAGTTCGTCATCGCGATCTACGGCGGTTACTTCGGCGGCGGCATCGGCTTTCTAATGATGGCGGCGCTGTCGGTCGCCGGGATGTACGCGCGCAACGCTGGCGCCACCAAGAACGCGCTCGCCGCGGCGATGAACGCGTCGGCGGTGGCGATGTTCGCGCTGTCGCCCGAGGTGAAGTGGCTGGAAGCCGCGGTGCTCGCGGTGTCGTCGACGGTCGGCTATCTCGCCGGCGTCTGGGTGCTGCGCCGCGTCAACGACAAGGCGCTGCGGATCGGCGTCGTCGTGCTCGGCATCGCGCTGACGGTGGGATTGTTCTGGCGGCAGCTGTGAGCCTTCGCCGCTCTCGGGCCGGTGCGTGCAGCTCCTTCATTGCTACGCGTGTGTGATCTCACTGCACAGTGACAGCGGTGTCGCCTCCGTAAAACTACGGCTCGGGACTATCCCAAATAGCACACACGCGCGGATTGTGAGACAAACGAGACAGCCGCGGCGCGCTGCGTCGTGGTCCCCTTCCTTGGGGCGTTTCCTCCCTTGACTTGGCCCGGGCGCCGATCGGCGACCGGGCCTTTTTATGCCCGGCGTCGCGCATGCCATGACGGGCGTCAGCGCATCAGGTGAGGCAGCGCCGCAGTTCCGGCAGCGCCCGGTGCGTCAGCGCCCAGGCGGCATTGTCAACCGCCGCGCCCTGCGACGACAGCTTGGCGATCACCAGCCGGTTGTCCGGATCGACGAACAGGTTCTGGCCGTGGACGCCCATCGCGAACATCGTCCTCGGCGCGTCGTGAATCACGTACCAGCCGGCGCGATAGCTGAAGTTCCGGTACGGGAACAGCTTCTGCCATTCGCCCCGTCGCCAGGCGTCGCGATCGCCGTTGCACCACAGATCGTCCACCCATGAGGCCGGCACGATCGCGCGGCCGTCGCGGGCGCCGCCGTCGAGCATCATCCGGCCGATCCGCGCCAGATCGCGCGCCACCATGCTGAAGCCGCCGGTGGTGCGCGCCAGGCCCCCCGGCTCGAGCGTGATCGACGCCGGCTGCTCGGCGCCCAGCGGCCGCCACAGCAGCTCCGACACCAGCGACGCGAACGCGGCGCCGGTCGCGCGCTCGATCGCCCAGCCGAGCAGATCGGTGTTGGCGGAAACGTAGCGGAACGCGCCGCCATGCGGCTGCGGTTCGATCGCGAGGCCGCTATAGAAGCTCTTCAGGTCGGAGGCCGGCTGATCGGGCGGCAGCGCGTCCCACCCGGTCGCGGCCGCGTAGTCGCGCGTGGCCGCGAGGTCGAGCGCAATGCCGGTGCGCATGTCGAGCAACTGGCGCAGCGTGGCGTCCCGATACGCGGTGGCGGCGATCTCCGGCAGCAGGTCGGTGACCGCGGCGTCGAGGTCGAGCGCGCCGCGCGCGGCGAGGATGCCGGCGATCAGCCCGGTGATCGATTTCGACGCCGACATGATGATGTGCGGCGTCTGCGCGGCGGCGCCGTTGGCGTAGTGCTCGCAGACGATCGCGCCGTCCTGCAGGATCACCAGTGCGTCGGTCGCGGTCGCTTCGAGGAAGCCCGCGAAGTCGAGCATGGCGCCGCCCTGGGCGCGGACGCGGAACTCATCGAAGGCGCGCGCAGCGGTGCGCAGCGGCCAGACATGGCCGGGATCGTTGGCGATCGGCGCGGTCGGGATCAGCGCGTCGACGTGCTGGAACGCCCAGCGGCTGAACGGCAGCTCGCGCCAATTGGCGAGCGTCGCGCCGGACGCGTGGTCCGGCGAAGTCGGGGAAGGTGAGGGCATGAAGTCTCCGGAAAGGTGCCGGGGTCATGTAGGCGGCCGGGCCGGATCGGTCCATGCTCGGCACCACATGGATTTCGCTCGCAATTATTTTGTAGCTACGATATATTGTGATGAAGATCGTTTGGGACGAGCCGAAGCGGCTCGTCAATCTCGCGACCCACGGGCTTGATTTTGCCGACCTCGATCTTGCGTTTTTCGAGAGCGCGGTGATCCGCCCGTCGCATTCGGGACGCTATCTGGCATTCGGCCGACTGAATGCCGATGCGATCGCTGTGGTGTTCAAGCCGCTGGGCCGCGAAGCGGTGAGCGTCATCAGTGTGCGGCCCGCCAACCGACGCGAAAGGAAGCTGTTCGATGGCTAAGAAGACATTGAAGACCTTTCAGCCCGGCCGGGGCTACACCAAACAGGATTGGGACGAGGTCGGCGACAGCCCGGAATGGACCGCGGAAGACTTCGCCAAGGCGAAGCCGTTCGCCGACGTCTTCCCCGATCTCGCCGCCTCGATCCGGCGCGGCCGCGGGCCGAACAAGGCGCCGACCAAGAAGCTGGTGTCGCTCCGGCTGTCGCGCGAAGTGATCGACAAGTACAAGGCCGGCGGCGACGGCTGGCAATCGCGCATCGACGCCGACCTGCGGCGGATCAAAAAGATCAAGTAAGCGCCGCGCTCGGTTAGCCGTGCCTCTGCTACGACCTCACAACCCCAGGAATTTGAACGGCGGGCTCGGCTTGAACTGATCGTTGACCGCGCCGGAGAAGGTGTTGCTCTGGCCGGGGCCGAGGTCGAGCCTCTTCACCGTGCCCTTGTCGGCGGAGAAATCGATCCTGGTCAGGTCGGTCCAGAACACGTTCGGCGTCAGCGCGGATTCGAAGAAGTACAGCTTGCGTTTGTGGTCGACCACGGTGCGCCAGCGCGTCGAGGAGATGTTCGGCTGGTCGGGCGTGGTGATGCCGTAGGGCACCGACGCGTTGCGGATCACGCCGAACACGCTGGCGAGGGATTCGACCGGGCTTTCCGATTTCGGAATCGCATCGACATAGAACGAGGCGCGGGCGAAGCGGTCGGCGGCGCGGTTGGTGCCGGGCAGCATCACGGTGCCGCCGATCTGCTTCCAATAGGCGTTGAGCGCGAGCTGCTGATCGAACACCGGCGAGTTGGTCATCACCTGATATTGCCGGCTGTGATGGATCACCTGCTTGCCGTCGATATATTCGATGATGGCGCTGTCGCCGGTCGGGTCGGACAGCGACAGATGCACGGTCGCCACCCGGTCCTCGCCGGGCATCTGCGCGGTGACGACGGTGAACGGCTCCTTCGCCAGCGCATCGACGGCCTCCGGCACGGTGGCGAAACTGTCGAGCACGTATTGCGGCCACAGCGACAGCGCGAGGCCGGGCTTGCTGCCGTCGAATTTCGGATAGCTGGATTCTGCGAGCCACAGCACGTTGGCCACCAGGCCGGCCTCATTGACGCCATCCGAGGTTGCGATGTCGTACGCCGAGGCGATCACGCTGCCGTAGCGCGAGGTCCATTGCAGCGAATTCGGCGGGGTTTCGCCGGATCGCTTCATGCCGCGCGGAAAGATCCACAGATTGGTGCCGATGTCGCGGGCCCAGTCCATCGAGCGCGCCGTGATCACCTGATTGTCGGCACCGAGATAGACGAGGCGGGTGCAGGCCTGCGCGACCGGCGAGAGCAGGGCGCCTCCGATCAGAAGCGCGGCAAACGATGCGGCAACGAAACGACGCTCGAACGGGATCATGGCCGTGGCTCCGAGGACAGAGGGACTGCCGTCGATGAAACGATCGATCCGATGCGGCCTGGCGCGGCGGATCGTCTGCGGGTCTCTGGATCGCCGGGCGCGAGGGTTGCACGACGGCGGAACAAATCAATCCGACACAAGGCTGATAGTTAAGGATTCGTCGATGTCATCGGCAGCGAGCGGCGACGATTCGTGTGGATCAGCGGCGCGCCACCCTGCATGATACCTTCAACGCCGCCGCCCGCGATTCCGCTGCAAGACACACGACCGCGGGCCTGTTCTGCGCCAGGCTTCACGCCGCATTGGATTTGGAAGGGACTCTCGATGCACGTTTCCAGTTCTCTCGCCGCCCTGGTTGTCGCCGTGGGACTTGTCGCCGCCCCGGCGGCCGGCCTGGCGCAGACCGCCTCCGATGCGCGCGCCGCGCATCCGGCGCCGGCGACGGCCGCGCCGGCGTCGCCGCCGTCCACGGCCGATCGCAAAGGTGGTGAGAAACAGCAGCGGCCGAAGACCGCGACACGGCGGCAGGAGATCGAGCACGCCATCGAAACCCGCACGGTGCCGTCGCGCTATCGAAATTCTGTGCCGAAGGAGTATCAGAAGTACATTCCGTTCGCGAAATAGCGGCGGCGTAGGCGCAGCACCGGCTGCGCTCGTCGCTGGTTATCCCGCAGTGCGAAATCGGGGGGATGATTGGCGTCTCTGCGGGCCACATGCCCTCGATGTACGCGCTTCACCCATGCGCCGAAGCCGCTGTCTCGGCGCGATGCAATCCGCTATTGAAGTTCAATAGCGATTTCCCCCGAATTTCAGCCCGACGAGATTCCGCGCCCGCATGAGCATGTCCGAGCCTCGAAGCCGCGAACCTGTCGGTCGGCATCTGTTGTCCGACGAAGCGGCGGCGGAACTGTCGCACATTCCCACCGAAGTGATCGATCTCGGCGAGGCGCCGCCGCTGGCGCCGGCGAACGCGCTGTCGAAGGGCGAAGTCCGCGCCATCCTGATGAGCCTGCTGTTGGCGATGTTCCTCGCCGCGCTCGACCAGACCATCGTCGCCACCGCGCTGCCGACGATCGGCCGGCAGTTCGGCGACGTCGAGAATCTGTCCTGGGTGATCACCGCCTATCTGCTGTCGTCGACCGCGGTGGCGCCGGTGTTCGGCAGCCTCGCCGACATCTACGGCCGGCGCGCGATGATCATCGTCTCGCTCAGCCTGTTCATCGCCGGTTCAGTGATGTGCGCGCTGGCGCCGAGTCTGCTGGTGCTGATCCTCGGCCGCGCGCTGCAGGGACTCGGCGGCGGCGGCATCATGCCGATCGTGCAGACGGTGATTTCCGACGTGGTGACGCCGCGTGAGCGCGGCCAGTATCAGGCGTATTTCTCCGGCGTCTGGGTGTCGGCCGGAATCGGCGGGCCGATCCTCGGCGGTGCGTTCGCCGAGCATCTGCACTGGTCGATGATCTTCTGGATCAATCTGCCGCTGGCGGTCGGGGCGCTGGCGCTGCTACTGCCGAAGATGGCGAAGATCCCGGTGTATCACCGCCGCCGCAAGGTCGACTGGCTCGGCGGCGTGCTGCTGATGGCCTCGGCGATGGCGGTGATGCTGGTGCTGACATGGGGCGGCACGCGGTTTTCCTGGCTGTCGCCGACGATCCTGGCGCTGGCCGGCGCCGCGGTGGTGCTGGCGGTGACGTTCATCTGGCACGCGCTGCGGGCGCGCGAGCCGTTCCTGCCGCTGCAATTGATGGGCGGCACGGTGGTGCCGTGGGCGATGGCCGCCGGCGGCTTCGCGATGGGCGCGATGATCGGGCTCACCGTGCACATGCCGCTGTACTACGAGGCGGTGTATCATTTGACCGCGAGCCAGTCCGGCCTGGCGCTGATCCCGATCGCCGCGGTCTCGGTGCTCGGCGCGGCGTTCACCGGCCGGGCGATGGTGAAGGTCGAGCGCTACAAGCGGATCGCGATCATGGGCACCGGCTTTTCGGCGCTGATGGCGGCGGCGATCGCGGTGCTGACGCCGCTGCCGCTGTGGCTGTTCCTCGGGCTGCTGTCGGCGTTCTCGATCGGGCTCGGCACGGTGTTTCCGGTCACCGTGGTGTCGATCCAGAACGCGGTGGCGCGGCCGCAGATCGGCACCGCCACCGGCGCGATGAACTTCTTCCGCGCGCTGATGGCGTCGTTCACGGTGGCGGCGTTCACCGCGGTGCTGCTGATCGCGTTCGGCGGCGAGATCCAGCTCGGCGGCACCGAGCATCGCCACGCCATCGGCGCGGTCGCCTCCGCCGACATGGTGGCGGCGTTCCGCTGGGTGTTCGCCGCGGCGGCGGTGATGCTGGCCGCCTCGGCGACCTGCGTGGCGATCATGGAAGAGCGCACACTCGCGGGACCGGAGCAGACCACCCCGCCACCGCTGGAGATGGCGGAGTAGGCCGCACAGCCTTCCGAGCTCAAGCCGCCCGCCGGAATTCCGACTCCCGTCACGGAAAAACGAGTAGTCTGCCGCAGATCCGCCTTCCCGGCGCCGCAGGGCGTCCGCGAATGGCGGGCATGACGCGCGCCGGCCGCAAGGCGATGGCAGACCACTGGTGACAGCGATGACCTCGCCTGACGGCAGCAGCGACTCCCTCCGCAAGCGGCGGCGCCGCAACCGCGCCCGGCTGATGCTGGCGACGGTGGTGACCGTCGTCCTGCTGGCCGCCGGCGCGGCGGGGCTGCTGATCTACGAACTGCGCCCTGTGACGCTGCGGATCGCGGTGGGGCCGCCGGGCAGCGAAGACCTCAAGCTGATCCAGGCGCTGGCGCAGACCTTCGCGCGCGACCGCAGCTCGGTGCGCCTGACGCCGGTGGTCACCGACGGCGCGACGCCGAGCCTCGGCGAATGGAGCAAGGGCCGCGCCGACCTCGCCGTCACCCGCGGCGATCTCGATCTGCCGGCCGATGCGCAGGCGGTCGCGGTGCTGCGCAAGAACGTCGTGACGCTGTGGTCGGTGCCCGGCAAGGGCAAGAAGTCCGGCACCGTGAAGAGCATCGCCGATCTTGCCGGCCGCAAGGTCGGGGTGGTCGGGCGGACGCCGGCCAACATCAAGCTGCTGCACGTCATCCTGGCCGAATCCGGGGTGTCGCCGGACAAGGTCCAGACCGAGCAGTTCGCCACCACGGCGATCGCCGACATGGCGCGCGACGAGCAGCTCGCCGCCTACATCGCGGTCGGGCCGCTCGACAGCAAGACCACCGCGGAGGCGATCGCCGCCACCGCCAAGGCGCGCGGCGAGCCGCGGTTTCTGCCGGTCGACGTCGGCGATTCGATCGCCAAGAAATATCCGATCTACGATTCCGAGGAGATTCCGGGCAGCACCTTCTCGACCGCGCCGGCGCGGCCGGAGGACAAGGTCGACACCGTCAGCGTCAACCATCTGATCATCGCCAAGCGCGCGCTCTCCAGTGTCACCATCGCGCAGCTGACCCGGCAGATCTTCTCGGCGCGGCAGCAGCTCGCCCGCGAATTGCCGATCGCCGGCAAGATCGAGGCGCCCGACACCGACAAGGCGGCGGCGCTGCCGGCGCATCGCGGCGCCGCGGCGTTCATCGACGGCACCGAACGCACCTTCATGGAGCGCAACAGCGACTACATCTGGGGCCTGGTGGTGCTGCTGTCCGGCCTCGGTTCGGCCGGGGCGTGGTTCCGCTCCTACGTCACCCGCGACGAGCGCGCCGCCGGCGCCAGGATGCGCGACCGCGCGCTCGCGCTTGTCGCAAAAGCGCGCAAAGCCCATTCGCTCGACGACCTCGACGCCATGCAGCACGAGATCGACCACATCCTGCGCGACATGCTGGATTGCTACGACGACGGCGCGATCGACGATCTGGCGCCGTTCAACCTGGTGCTCGAGCAATTCCACCACGCCGTCGAAGACCGGCGGAAGACGCTGACGACGCCGAGCGCCGGCATCGCCCCGGCGCATCCGGACGCGGTCGGCGTCCCGGGGGCTTAGCCGCACCGGCTCGGGCGAATCCGGGTCCGTTCCGATGGAACCCTGTCAATGCTCCAGTAATCAATCGGCCTTATGTTGCGCGCACCCGGCGCGGAAGAAACCGCGATGCCCGACCACGGGCGCATGACAGGAGACGACGGTGCGACGCCTGATTTCCCGCTTCATTTCCGATACCACCGGCGCCACCTCGATCGAATATGCCCTGATCGCCGCCGGAATCAGCATCGTCATCCTGGTCGCCGTCAACGAACTCGGCACCCGGCTCAACACCAAATACACTTCGGTCGAGTCCGCGATCAGGTGAGCGTGCCGCCCGCGGCGTCGCTGCCTAGCGCGAGCGGGGCGATCATGGCGGGCCGGGCCGATGGTTAAGTACGCCTAACAGGCGCGTTCGAATTCGCCGGATTTCGCGGCGATAATTTTCAGACCCGAGCGCTATGCAAGCCCCGCAACTAACAACGTGCGGGGGCACCATGCAGCAGCTCGAACTTCACGCCGGCGGAGTCGGCGGACTCACCAGACACGACATCGTGGTGGCGCTGGCTTTGGCCGCGGTCACGTTGCTGCTGTCTCCCGTGATCGGCCTGCTGGTGCTGCTGATCGTCTGAGCCGCCCGGCGCTCGGGAGCGCGTGCTGCGCGACGGTACCCGTTGAAGGAAAAAAGTCCTTGACAGCGTGACGCTGCCGCAGTAGGGTTCCGGCATGCTCCACAATTGGGTTCGCGGGACGAGAGCGCCGTTGCGGCGCGTTCGGTGATTCGCTTTGTCCAGGTTCCTCGGACGACATCCGACCGCCCCGAACCATCCGGAACATCGCAGATGATGGCGCGTTGGCCGTTCGATGATGGCGATTACATCCATCAACGATCAGCAGGAGAGGGCAGCCCGTGAACGAGCAGCACCACGTCGAGACGACCACTGCAACCGAAGCCCGGCAGGGCGAACGTGGACCGACCATCCTGGCGCTGCTGGTGGTGAGCACCGGACTCGCGGTGCTGATACTCGGCGTGATCTGGTTCGTGTGGTTCCGGGTGTAGGGATTCTGCTGGGCGGAACGCAGCTGTGGAACCCGATACGACTCGCTCGGGTTGCGTTGCAGATTGATGACTTAGCAGGGTTGTGTCGCGTTCACTTTCCGAGCGGAGATCGCCCGAGATCGGCGTCCGCGCATCGAAGTGATTGGGTAGTTAGTTGGTGCGGTCCCGACATCTGGTAATCTTCGAGCCGGACAAATTAAGCATTTCTTTTCCGGTCTCATTCATAACCTCGCTTCTAACAACGACAGTCATGTGGGTTTGCGGCTGTCGTGATTTGGAGCGAGGAGACCCATGTTCGGCCGCCGCAAATCGAAGACCAATTCCGACGCTTTGGCGCTGATGGCGACCAAAACGGTCTGTGCCAACATCATGGTGTCCGACGCCAATCTGGACATCGTCTACATGAACGATTCGGTGACCGCGCTGTTGCGCGACGCCGAATCCGACATGAAGAAGGAGATGCCGAACTTCAACGTCGACACGTTGATCGGCACGAATATCGACGGCTTCCACAAGAACCCGTCGCACCAGCGCCACATGCTGAAGCACCTCAGCGCCGAGCATCGCGCGACCATCAAGATCGGTCCGCGGATGTTCGATCTGATCGCGAAGCCGTTGAACAATCCCGACGGCAGCCGCGCCGGCGTCGTGGTCGAATGGGCCGACGCCGCGATCCGGCTGCAGAATCTCGATTTCGCGGGGCAGGTCGCCGCCGCCAACCGCTCCCAGGCGGTGATCGAGTTCAACATGGACGGCACGGTTCGGACCGCCAACGAGAATTTCCTGCGCACCCTCGGCTATTCGCTCGAGGAGATCCAGGGCAAGAACCACAGCATGTTCGTGGAGCCGGAGTTCCGCGACAGCCCGGCCTATCGTGAATTCTGGGCGGCGCTGAACCGCGGCGAGTATCAGGCGGCGGAATACAAGCGGATCGGCAAGGGCGGCAAGGAAGTCTGGATCCAGGCGTCGTACAATCCGATCTTCGACGACAAGGGCAAGCCGGCCAAGGTGGTGAAGTTCGCCACCGACGTTACCGAGCAGAAGCTGAGGAACGCCGATCTGGCAGGCCAGATCGAAGCGATCGGCAAGTCGCAGGCGGTGATCGAATTCAGCATGGACGGCACGATCCTCAACGCCAACGACAATTTCCTGCACGCGCTGGGCTACACGCTCGGCGAGATCAAGGGCAAGCACCATAGCATGTTCGTCGATCCGTCGGAGCGCGGCACCTCCTATGCCGAGTTCTGGGCGGCGCTCAATCGCGGCCAGTATCAGGCGGCGGAATACAAGCGGATCGGCAAGGGCGGCCGCGACGTCTACATCCAGGCCTCCTACAATCCGATCCTCGATCTCAACGGCCGGCCCTTCAAAGTGGTGAAATACGCCACCGACGTGACCCAGCAGGTGCTGGCCCGAATGGGCAACGAGCGCGTGCGCGGCATGATGGAAACCGTCGCCGCCGGCGCCGAGGAACTCAACGCGTCGGTGCGCGAGATTTCCGAGACGATGACCAAGTCGCGTGAAACCGCGGCTGGCGCCGTCGAACGCGTCGCCAATGCCGACGCGCAGGCGCAGCGGCTGACCAGCGCGGCGCAGGCGATGAGCGGCATCGTCGAGCTGATCAACAACATCACCGGGCAGATCAATCTGCTGGCGCTCAACGCCACCATCGAATCGGCGCGGGCCGGCGAAGCCGGTCGCGGCTTCGCCGTGGTCGCCGCCGAGGTCAAGAACCTCGCCAACCAGGCGAAGCAGGCGACCGACAAGATCGGCGAAGAGATCAGCAGCCTGAACCTGATTTCCGGCGACGTCGCCGGCGCGCTGAACGCCATCAAGGAAGCGATCACCCACGTCAGTGAATACGTGACGTCGACCGCCGCCGCGGTGGAAGAGCAGAGCACTGTGACCGGCGAAATGACGACCAGCATGCAGCGCGCCGCCGCGGAGGCCGCGCGCATCGCCGCCGGCTGATCCAGCCGGCCCTGCATCGATCCGGCGGTGCCGAACGGCGCGGAGTTTCCGCGCCGCGCGGCCCGCTGTCGCGTTCGGCGGCTAAATTCCCGCCGCGCGCGAACCGATCCCGAACCCGAGGGCATCGCCCCATGGCCATTCGTTCACGCACGCCGGCGACCAAGCCGGCGGCGCACGCCGCCGTGCGCGCACCGGGCGACGGGCCCGCCAGCCGCCGGCTCGCCACCATCAAGGCGACATCCCGCAAGGTCGACGAGACCACCCGGATCGATCCGTCCGACGCGGACGGCATGGCCCGCGCGCAGCGGATACTGAGCCGCACCGCAACCAAACGCCCCGCGAAACCGCCGCCGGCAAAGCGCGAGGCGGCGACCTCGACGGTCGAGAAGGCCGCCGTGAAGAAGACTGCCGCGAAGACGAGCGCCGGCAAGGCGAGAGCTACCAAGACGAGCGCAGCGAAATCGGATCGGCCAAGGATCGCCAAGACTTCTGTAGCAAAGACCTCTGTCGCCAAGGCCACTGTAGCCGAAACCGTCGAAGAGCCGGCCGTCGCACAGACCGCGCCCATCCTGGACATCACGGATCACGACGACGGCGAGTCGCCCTCGACGCCGCGCCGCCGCGGGCCCAGCGGCGTGACCCGCACAGCGGTGGACCGGTGCAACGATCCGCCGCCGCTGAGCGGACTGCCGCTGATCGATCGCGTCGGACAGGCCGCCGAGCGTGAGATCCTGCAGATCGAAGTGATCGTCGGCGGCAACCGCGTCAAACCCGAGCAACGCACCGAGGCCGAGCGGCGCGCCCGCACGCTGGCGTCGCTCGCCCGCACGCTGGCCGCGCTTCGTCAGCTGCGCAGCGACGAGCAGCGCAGGAGGTCGCGCGATGACGACGCCATTCCCCGAGACCTCGACGAACTGCGGCGCGCGCTTTCGCGACGACTGGAGCAGATGGTCGACGGCCGAGCGCAACTACCTGCTGCAGGGGATGAGTGAGGCGGAGCTCGCCTTTCTCGACGCGCAATGGGACGTGTTCGCGCACGATCACCAGCGCCCGCCGCAGCTGGCGCCGAACGGCCGGCCGTGGCTGACCTGGCTCTTGATCGGCGGCCGCGGCGCCGGCAAGACCCGCGCCGGCGCCGAATGGATCCGCTGCCAGGCGCTCGGGCTGGCGCCGTTCGCCAGCGAGCCGGTGGCGCGGATCGCGCTGGTCGGCGAGACCGAGCACGACGTCCGCGAAGTGATGATCGAGGGCGTCTCCGGCCTGCTCGCGGTGCATCCGCCCGACCAGCGGCCGAGCTGGCAGCCGTCGCGCAAGCGGCTGGAATGGAGCAACGGCGCAGTGGCGCAGGCGTTCTCGGCGGACGATCCGGAGAGTCTGCGCGGACCGCAATTCTCCTGCGCCTGGTCCGACGAGATGGCGAAGTGGCGCTACGCGCAGGACGCGTTCGACATGCTGCAATTCGGGCTGCGGCTCGGCACCCAGCCGCGGCAATTGATCACCACGACGCCGCGGCCGACCACGCTGCTGAAGCGATTACTTACTGACGCGTCCGCCGTGACCACGCACGCGCCGACTCGCGCCAATGCATTGAATCTCGCGCCGACCTTTCTCGAAGGCGTGATGGCGCGCTATGCCGGCACGCGGCTCGGGCGGCAGGAGCTCGACGGCGAACTGATCGAGGACCGGCCCGACGCGCTGTGGTCGCGGGCGCTGATCGAAAGCTGCCGCGTGCCGGACGCGCCGCCGCTGCAGCGTCTCGTCGTCGCGGTCGACCCGCCGGCGTCGTCGACGAGGCGCGCGGATTCCTGCGGCATCGTCGCGGCCGGCATCACCGACAGCGGCGTGACTTACGTGCTCGCCGACGACAGCGTCGCCGCGGCGACGCCGACGCTGTGGGCCAGCAAGGCGATCGCACTGTGGCGCCGGCTCGAGGCCGACGCGCTGGTGGTCGAGATCAACCAGGGCGGCGAGATGGTGAAGGCGGTGATCCACGAGATCGAGGCCGGCGTGCCGGTGACGCCGGTGCGGGCGTTCCGCGGCAAATGGCTGCGCGCCGAACCGGTGGCGACGCTGTACGCCCAGGGCCGCATCAAGCACGCTGGCTGCTTCCCGGCGTTGGAAGACGAGATGTGCGACTTCGGCGCCTCCGGCCTCTCCACCGGCCGCTCGCCCGACCGGCTCGACGCGCTGGTGTGGGCCGTGACGACGCTGGCCCTGGCACCGCGCGCCGCCGAGCCGCGGGTGCGGGTGTTGTGAAGATGGGATTGTGAACGACCGCGTATGAATGCCGTGTCCCGGGCGCGCCGCGGCACGTAGTGCCGCTGCGCAGAACCGGGACCGTTACGAGGAATGAATCGCCGCGCCGACATGACGATTGTCGCCGCGGCGGTCACGGCTCTCCAATCACCGCTTCACGCCGGGCTGCGTCCAGGGTACGCCAAGCGGCAACCCGGCCGCATAAGTAGATCCCGTCACGCCAACGAGAGATCGGCAGACAGATCGCGCCATTCGGGATTGGTGGCCTCGATCAGTTGGAATTTCCACGTGCGATGCCAGCGCTTCAGGGAATGCTCGCGCGCGCGGGCTTCGAGGATCGAGGCGTATTCTTCGACATGAACGAGACGTGTGACGCCATATCTGGCAGTGAAGCTCGGCGTGCTCTTCGCTCGATGTTCGGCGAGCCGCCGCGCGACGTCGTTGGTTACGCCGACATACAAGACGCCGCGGGGCCGGTTCGCCAGAATGTAGACGAAGTAAGTGTGCGCCATGCCCGACTTTCGCATGGTCTGAGCTCGGTGTCGCGGGCTGCGGCGAGATAAGCCGCTGCGCTGAACCGGACTGTGTCGCGAGCGGGACGTCCGCTTCATCGAATAACTTCGGCACCTTTTCGCAACGGCCCCGGCTCTGCAGCGCACCGCTGCGCGCTGCGCTGCGTCCGGGGCACGCCGGCTTGGTAAAGTACTTTCCATATCAACGGATACCCACATGCTCGATCGTCTCAAAGCCTTTCTCGCTCCGCCGGAAGTCAAAGCGTCGCGCACGGCGCGGCTGCTTGCGATCGAATCCGGGGGCGTTGCGCGGTGGACGCCGCGGGACTATGCGGCGCTGGCTCGGCAGGGCTATCTGTCCAACGCCGTGGTGCATCGCTGCGTGCGGCTGATCGCCGAGAATGCGGCGGCGTGCACGTTTCTGGTGTTCGACGGCGCGCAGGAGAAGGAGGCGCATCCGCTGGCGCTGCTGCTGGCGCGGCCGAACCCGCGGCAGGACGGCGCGGCGCTGCTGGAGACGCTGGTGGCGCATCTGCTGCTCGCCGGCAACGCGTATCTCGAAGCCGTCGCGCTCGGCGACGCGGTGCACGAACTCTACGCGCTGCGGCCGGACCGGATGAAGGTGGTGCCCGGGCCGGACGGCTGGGCCGAGGCCTACGACTACGCGGTCGGCGCGCGCTGCGTGCGGTTCGATCAGCACGCGCCGCTGCCGCCGATCCTGCATCTGACGTTCTTTCATCCGCTCGACGATCACTACGGCCTGGCGCCGCTCGAGGCCGCCGCGGTCGCGGTCGACACTCACAACGCCGCGGCGCGCTGGAACAAGGCGCTGCTCGACAATTCGGCGCGGCCGTCCGGCGCGCTGATGTATGCCGGGCCGGAAGGCGCGGTGCTGAGCGAGGATCAGTTCGACCGGCTGAAGCGCGAGCTGGAGACGACCTACGAGGGCGCCGCCAATGCCGGCCGGCCGCTGCTGCTGGAAGGCGGGCTCGACTGGAAGCCGATGGCGCTGTCGCCCAAGGACATGGACTTTCTGGAGGCGAAGCACGCCGCCGCGCGCGAAATCGCGCTCGCCTTCGGCGTGCCGCCGATGCTGCTCGGCATTCCGGGCGACAACACCTTTGCGAACTATCAGGAGGCCAACCGCGCCTTCGTGCGCCAGAGCGTGCTGCCGCTGGCGAGCCGGATTGGCAACGCGCTGGCGCAATGGCTGGCGCCGCAATTCGGCGACGGCATCCGCCTCGTCATCGACACCGACCGCATCGACGCGCTGGCGAGCGACCGCGTCGCGCTGTGGGAGCGCGTCAGCGCCGCGCCGTTCCTGACTCTGAACGAAAAGCGCGAAGCCGTCGGCTACGCCCCGCTCGAGGGCGGCGACCGGCTGGGGTGAGGGCGATGACGACAGTGCAACGCGCAAGGGAGCAGCGCCGATGTCCGATCTGATCAGGATCTTCACCGAGCGGGGCGATCTTGCGCATCTGGCGCTGCTGCTGTGGGCCTTCGCGGCCTCCGCCGGGCTGTGGGTCGCGCTGCGCGAGATGGCGGCGGCGTCGCGGCGGTTCGACGATTTCGTCCATGCGCTGGAATTGTTCAATCGCCGCGCGCGGCGGCGCCGCGAGCGCGACGCGCATGACGACGATCACGATTAGGAGGCGGTCATGGACCGTTTGCACGCGATGCTGAGCGCGATCCGCACCGAGACCAAGGCGGCGAAAGACCCGACCAGCGTGTTTCGCGAATTCCTCAGCCACCTCGGCCCGCCGCAGCGCAAGCCGCCGGCGAAGCGGCCGCGGCTCAAGGCCGCCACCCCGCCGCGCCGCCGCGCGGCGAAGCGGGCGAAGTAACAAGCTGCCGACCTGCGCAGGTGAGGGGGCGTCTTGACCTCTCCCCGCAGGAGGGCGGGGAGAGGGAGCGGGCTTCCGCTGATCTCATCAGCTCCCCTTTCTCAAATCCGTTTCCATTCCTCACTTCATCCGCGAGGCCGCCGATGCTTGCCCCGATGTCCGATCCCGTGCCGCCGGCGCGGCTGATGCTGGCTGCCGACGGCACCGTGGAAGGCTATGCCAGCCTGTTCGGCGAGATCGACCAGGCGCGCGACATGGTGATGCCGGGCGCGTTCACGCAGACGCTGAAGCAGCGCGGCCTGCGCAAGATCCCGATGCTGTTCCAGCACGACCCGAGCGAGCCGGTCGGCATCTGGCTCGATCTGGTCGAGGATTTTCGCGGGCTGCGCGCGCGCGGCCGGCTGATCCCCGACGTGGCGCGCGGCCGTGAACTGCTGGCGCTGCTGCGCGAGGGCGCGATCGACGGGCTGTCGATCGGCTATCGCACCGTGCGCGGCCAGATCGATCCGAAGACGCGGGTGCGGCGGCTGTATCAGGTCGACCTCTGGGAAATCTCGATCGTCACCTTTCCGCTGCTGAGCGGCGCGCGGGTGTCGACGGTCAAACAGACGCCGCCGCCGTCGCTGCAACGCCGCGCCGCCGAGGCGGCCTGGCGCAGCCTGCAGGCGGCACCGACGGGATCGGCCAGCGCCGCGGATGCACCGGCGCTGCCCGCGCG
Source organism: Rhodopseudomonas palustris (assembly GCA_016215605.1). Classification (GTDB taxonomy): domain Bacteria; phylum Pseudomonadota; class Alphaproteobacteria; order Rhizobiales; family Xanthobacteraceae; genus Rhodopseudomonas; species Rhodopseudomonas palustris_L. Next base: position 9,508 of record JACRJB010000037.1, on the reverse strand, counting down.
GCGCGGGAGGACGGCCCTGACGCTGTCCTCCCGCGCCGATCGCAAGCAGGCCTTCGCGGCAATCAGACGCGGCCGGTGAGGGCGCGGCAAGGCGCGCTCACCTCTCCCCGCCCTGCGCGGGGAGAGGTCGGCCCGGCGAAGCGGAGCGAAGCCGGGCCGGGTGAGGGGCCAGGCACGGCGTCGCGCTGATCACGACTGCTCGGGTCGGCTCGGTGCCGGGCACATCCCGGCCCAAAGGCGACGCGTACTCGGCTTGCGCCGTGCCCGGCCCCTCACCCCAGCCCTCTCCCCGCAGAAGGGCGGGGAGAGGGAGCAGCTCGGCGCGCCGCCTTCTCAACATCACTGATCAACGACCGAGGCACAACCGATGTGGAGCTCGACCGCGAGCACCGCCGCGCATCAGCGCGCGCGCTTCATGCAACCAAATGCGGAGCGCTGGATGCGTCCGGACGCCGAGCGTTGGATCAGGCCTGACGTCGCGCGATTTCTCGCGCCGGGTGCCCGACCGCAAGACGTCTTCCCAGCACTCGATCGCAAGTACAACCCGAACCAGCCGCGGGTACCGAAGGGCAATCCGGACGGCGGGCAGTGGACGTTTGGGGGACTGGGCTCCCGTTGGGAGATCGATCTTACCGGCGTCGGATTAGCGGGCATCAAACCGATCGTTCAGTCAGGGCGCAATGATCCGCGGGTCATCTCCGATGCGGATCCTGAACCGGTTAAGCCGGGGCAGCAATACGCTCAGTTGCGAGGACGTCGGGTAGGCAATTCTGTTTACATCAATGGACAGCAATTCGAACTGTCGTTGGGCCAATCGGTTAGCCTTACAGCATTGGAAGCTCAAGCGGACATGGCTATCGCCAGGGTGAACAGAGTTGATCCAACCTGGAAGCCGCCAGTTTCTTCAATTGGTTCGGTCGAAGGAATGATCAGTGCAGAGCGGGGCGTAATCGCTGCGGCAGAAGCGAAGATGGCCGAATTCAAAGAATGGGGAGCTCTGCCCGGGCGGTATGTAGTAGAGTCTATCCCGGCTCGAGGACCTGGAAGAAATTTTAACGTCTGGGAGCGGCGGGAGGGCAATCGTATGGGGTATACGTATGGTTGTCATACATGTGGTGAACGGGAGCCCGGTACTGCGAGTGGAAATTTTTGCCTCGATCATCAGGAGCCGAACGGTCTTAATTTCGACGGCCGCGCGCAGCGACTTTATCCGCAATGTCTCAGTTGCAGCTTGCGGCAAGGATATTACGTGCAACAGCTGCTGCTAAAGAGATCACAATGAAACAATCATGCCGAATCGCTCCTCCTAATTCGATGTTCTTCATCGAAGATGCGGCTGGCGGAGCGCTGCCACAAATCGACGGGAGGACGCCGCGAATTTGGGCGTCGCAGCGCAGCATCATCGTGGGCTGTTTGAGTTTTATGGATGGCGAGACGGAGCTCACCGCCTCGAACTCAGCGGAAGACGTTGCTTGTTCCGTCCCGACGTTCTCTGGCGATATGGCGACGCCGAGCGGCTCGATCGAAGTATCGACCTCTGAGCGCGAGGTGCTTTTGCGCATTGCTGTCGCGGGGGCGGTAACTCCTGTGCGCATCTGGACTAACCACCCGAGTGAGCCGGATCAGATCTTGGCGGAGTTTGGATGACGCCAAGTTAGTCGATGAAGGTCCTTGTTTGTCGGTGCACAAGGTCGAAGGTGCGAAGGCAGATGATCCGCTATACTATGCTCGAACATAGCGGAGGCGATTGTGACAAATTCCAGGATCCGTTTCAGTCGCGAAGAATTCGTTCCGCTTTGGACGGCGCTGCGCGAGCGTATCATCGCTCACTTCGAAAGCATGGGTAAGATTATCGATCCTTTCGGGAAAAGGGATTTCTGGGTCGTCGACGAGGACATCGGTGTCGCGCTCGTGCAAGTCGAAATCATGACCCTCGACCTGCTCGATCCCCCGGTGATCTACGCCCTGCGCGACTTGCTGCAAGAGTATCCGGGCTTCGCCATTACCGTGTCGGTGGTGCCGCCTGATGGCGCCAAGTGGCCCGGAATGGGCATCTCGCTGTTTCAAGGCGAGATTATCGACGGGCTGAAGCGCTCCTTTCTACCGCCGCCTTATCGAAATTTGCACTACCTCGGATCGCGTCCGGAATAGCTGCGTCCGCGAGGTGTTGTGAGACGTGAAGGCGTTGCTCGATGGTGCCAGCGAAGCCAACCAGCGGCGTGAGCGGTCGGCACTGACGCGCTGATCGACCGGATCCGCGATTTCAACCGCGCGATGCGGATGCTAAGGTTCATCGCGAGGGTGCGGCTCGGGCGGGAATGAGATGAGCGGCGACGCGGCTGGCCACAAACGGGAATGGCGGCTTTTGCACCATGAAATAGTGCAGGTGGTCGACAATTATGTCTGCAAGTTCGCGGAGGCGGCTCGCGCGGTCTGGATTTCTTCGAAACGTAGTCCGGACTGTTATTCTCAGTCCATCATCATGTACGATATGCAATTGTTGCGGCCGGAGATGCTTTCTGCGTTGCAGACGTTGCTCGCCGAGTATCGCGACTGGTCGATTGAAGTCCAGGTGGCCGCCCCGGAAGGGGAGCGCACATGGGATTGGCGCGACATGATGGTCGAAATATCTCACGACCGCATCATCGATCGGCTGCAGCACGATCTGTTGCCGCAGCATCTGCGGCAGGTGCGGTTCGGGACGACGATCGACGAATACAACGAAGAGATGGCCGCAAAGGTGCGGCGGCTGATGCGAAGGCCGGGCTGAACGGTGCGACCGGCAGACACCGGCTGATCGACCGTTGCGATGAGTGTTTGCGGGGAACGATGATCGTCCTGCACAATGCGTTCGATGACGCTTACGTCTTTGCGGCGGATGAAGTGGCGGCGATCAACCGTATCGGCGCGACGTCCGGTTGCCACACCTGTGGGCGCCGCGATCCCGAAACGCGCTCGGGCAACTGGATCGGCGATCTTCAACCTCCGACAGCCGTGAACCATTCAGGCAAGCCGCAGAGAATCTTCCCGCATTGCCTGACCTGCCAGCGCATCCAGGCCGGCTACGTGTTCGAGCTGCGCCGGAAGAACGGCTTCGCGGGCGAGGGGCTGCCGCGGCCGAGTGCGGTCGTTCTGGTCACCGGCGATCGGGACACGTTCGAGCCGCCGCGTGCGGAGCGCGGCAAGGTCGTGTTCGCCTCGACCGCTGGGGTCAGCATCGGTTGTCGTTCCGGCATGGATGGCACGACCTGTCTGAGGCTGCTTGATGCCGACGACCGCGCCGATGCGGACCGGCCGCTGTTCGACGGCCTGATCGCGACGCCGAGCCGCAGGCTCGACGTTGTCACGCCGGATTATCGCACGCTGGCGACGCGCCTCGTGCGGGAAACGGAGATCCGTCTTCGGATCTGGTGCGACCATGCTGTCGAGCCCGATCAGGTCGATATCGCGATCGGCTGAAGCCCGCGGCGGGATTGCGGTCCGCACAAGCATTCTTCGATCTCAACCTTGCCGCCGTGGCCTCCTGCCGCGGCGTTTGCGTCTGCGCACATATCAACTCAACGCCCACCAGGAGAACCCCATGGACTACGACATCGACACCTCTGCGCCGGAGACCAAGGCCGGCTTCGCGTCCGCCGAGCGCGACGCCCATGACGAGCTGATGCGGACGCACGACGAGTTCAAGGCCGCCAACGACGAGCGCCTCGCCGCGCTCGAGCGCCGCCGCGGCGACGTGCTGCTGGAGGAGAAGGTCGACCGCATCTCCGACGCGATCGATCTGCGGCTGAAACGGATCGAGGACTACGCGCTGAAGCAGGCGCGGCCGCAGCTCGACGGGCGCCGCGCCGAGAGCTTCGCCGGCAGTCGCGAGCACAAGAGCGCGTTCGAGGCCTATGTTCGCTGCGGCGACGCCGCGCCGCTGCGCGCGATCGAGACCAAGGCGATGTCGATCGGCTCCAATCCGGACGGCGGTTATCTCGTCCCGGTCGAACTCGAGCATGCGATCGCGCAGCGGCTCACGGCGATCTCGCCGATCCGCGCGATCGCCTCGGTGCGGGAAATCTCCGGCTCGATCTACAAGAAGCCGTTCATGACCACCGGGCCGGCCACCGGCTGGGTGGGCGAGACCGATGCGCGCACGCAGACGAATTCGCCGACGCTCGATGCGTTGTCGTTTCCGGCGATGGAGCTGTATGCGATGCCGGCGGCGACCGCGACACTGCTCGACGACAGCGCGGTGAACATCGACGAGTGGATCGCGTCCGAGGTCGAACTCACCTTCGCGGTGCAAGAGGGTGCGGCGTTCGTCAGCGGCGACGGCGTCAACAAGCCGAAGGGCTTCCTCGCCGCAACGGCGGTCGCGAACGGCTCGTGGAGCTGGGGCAATCTCGGCTACATCGCGACCGGCACCGCCGGCGCGTTCCCGGCGAGCAATCCGTCCGACGTTCTGGTCGACCTGATCTACGCGCTCAAGGCCGGCTATCGCCAGAACGGCGCCTTCGTGATGAACCGCAAGACCCAGGCGGCGATCCGCAAATTCAAGGACACGTCGGGCAGCTATCTGTGGCAGCCGCCGGCGCAGGCGGGCGGCCGCGCCTCGCTGATGACGTTTCCGCTGGTCGAGGCGGAAGACATGCCCGACATCACCGCGAGCTCGCTGTCGATCGCGTTCGGCGATTTCCGCCGCGGTTATCTGATCGTCGACCGCCAGGGCGTTCGGGTGCTGCGCGATCCGTATTCGGCCAAGCCCTACGTGCTGTTCTACACCACCAAGCGCGTCGGCGGCGGCGTCCAGGACTTCGACGCGATCAAGCTGCTGAAGTTCGCGGTGAGCTGAAAGCACGGCCGCGCATCGGGCACAGCATCCTTACGGTGGGTTAGGCGCACAGTGCCGTAATCCACCGTGGCGCGGGCTACCTCGTAGCTCGGATAAGCGAAGCGCCATCCGGGACTCATCCTTCCGCATAGTGCTGCGCTCATGGCAGGCCATGGGCTGGGCCACTCGCTCGAATTGATCAGATCGCCAACGAAAGTTGCTTCTGCGACAGATCCTGCAATCGCGCGTCGAGTCCGACCTTGTCCTCGGCCTTGGCGCGCGCTTGATTCGACATCTTCGTCAGCAGAAGTTCCAATCCCGCGACATCGCCGACGGTCACGAAATCCTTCATCTTGTTGACGAACACCACGGACTTCTTGCCGCGATCGAGGAGTTCGATGACGTTGCTCAGCGTCCCGGTACTCTTGCTGTCCCAGATCATCAAGCCGACGTCACTGACACGAGCCATTTCCAAATCTTTCGCGGTGAAGAACGCGCGACTGCCCGGCGCCGCCGTTGGATGCACGGATCTCACCACCCATCCGCCGAGATTGTTGCGTGGTTGATCTCCGCTGCAATACACCGTCACACGCTGCGCGCCATGCTCAGCAAGACAACTCTGAATCGACGTATCGGCACCATCCGCGTCGCCGACCACGACGTCGAGGTCGGATGCCGCGATGGTCGCGATGCGCTGTTTGACCTTGGCGTCGAGGCGGCTAATCGAAATCGAACCTGCGATGAAGACCGTGGTCACGAGTTACGTCCCTGTGTGATTGCGCCGACGTAGATTCCTCCGATTTTGGGATAGGTCCGCAGCGCGTCGCAGACGGCCTCCATCGAGGCGCCAGTATCGAACAGATCGTCGAGCAGCAGTGCGTTCCATTTGCCGTCTCCCCCGATCACATCTTTTACCGTGAAACGGCCAACGAGGGCAGCCGCTTTCTCTTCTTTCGTGGTCAAATTCTTGAGCTGCGGAGCGCCCACGGGAGCAGACGCTTTGGTCACAATCGTCTCGAAGACGGGAATATTCGCCAATCGCCCGAGTTCCCGAGCGATCTCCGTCACGGGTTGCCGCGGTCGCGCCACGGACGCGGGCATCGGAACGATCAGGCCGACGTCGGGGAATAGTGGAAGCAGGGACACTCGAACTTGTTCGGCTAGCGGTTGCACTTGTGCCCAATCGGATCGGTATTTGAGCTGGAATAAGGCCTCGCCCGGCTCCGATCTCGTGTTGTCGAACCGGTCGCGTCCGTGTTCGTCTCGTCCAAGGTAGACGCTGGAAATTACGTGGGTGTGTAGGGCGTAGCCCACATCCCAGTTACCCATCAAACGCCGAACCGATACCTGCATTTTGGCCCCGGGCGAAACCTGGGTGAAATCGAGCGTAAAAATCAACTTTGGGTAGAGTCTCTGATCGGCGGCGTGACGGCAAGACGGGATCTTGCCGGACGCAGCCGAATGATCGGCTCTCACGCGCCGACGTCGGGGATATGCCGATGTCGCGGCGAATTCGATCAGCGATTGCGTTCGGTGATTTCCGCCGCGGCTAATCTGATCGTCGATCGCCAGAGCGTCCGTGTGCTGCGCGATCCTTATTCCGCAAAACCCTAAGTGTTGTTTCACACCACCAAGCGCGTCGGCGGCGGCGTCCGGGATTTCGACGCGATCAAGCTGCTGAAGTTCGCGGTGAGCTGACGAGACGTACAGCGAACTAACAAACGGCGCGCCCGGTCGGCGCGCCGTTTTCATTTCGGACTTCGGTTTGATCCTCGATGGGGATGCCTCCGCATGCCGCACCATGACGAAGCCTGGCTGCGATCGAGGCGGCGACCGACCCGCCGATGAGTCTGCAGCACTTGCACGATCAAGTTGGCAACAAGCGGCCCGGCTACGACAATCACCATATCGCTGAACGAACTTGGCGGAATAATTTGGCTTTTCGCGATCACAGATTGATGATCCGTCAAAGTTGGTTAGTATTCCACGGCTGAAGCATTGGCAAATTACTGGTTGGTATGGGACTCGTAACGAACAGTACGGCGGCCAGTCGCCGAGAGAATACTTGCGGAATAAGGAATGGGCTGAACGCAGGCGAGTAGGATTAGAGGCTTTGCGGTTATCTGGAGTGCTCGATTCATGAAGACGATCGACCTTGAAGCCATGTCCACCGACGAGCTGGTGCAGCGCTTCGCCGAGATCGGCGTGGCGCAGGATCATGCGCTGTTGGGCGGCCGGCTCCGGGAGTTCAACCGGCTTTTCGATAAGATGGCGGAAGTATCGCAGGAGCTGAAGAGGCGAGAGGGCGATCAGCGACGCGCGCTGCTGGCGCTGTTCAGCTATCCCAACATGCAAGTGCGTTTGAAGGCGGCGATACATGCGCTGGCGGTCGCACCCGTCGAGGCTCGTCGCCAAATCGAAGAGATCGCCGCGTCGCAATGGTATCCGCAGGCCGGCGATGCAGGCATGTCACTCGTCAACCTGGACAACGGCATTTTCAAACCGACGTAGGAGATTGATTCAGCGAGATCGAGAGCCCAAGGTAGCCGGAGTTCGGTGGCCGTTGGCATCGCGCGACGAGGGCACCCACGTTTCGCGTCGAGCGATCGAGCAGATCCTTTGTCGGGGATGAGACGGCAGGCGCGGGCCGTCCATCCTCACGGAGAGGCCGGTGAAAGAGATCGACCTTGAAGCCATGTCCACCGACGAGCTGGTGCAGCGCTTCGCGGCGATCGGCGTGGCGCAAGACGAGGCGCTGCTGGGGTTCAGGTTCAAGGAGTTCAATCGGCTGTTCAGAAAGATGGCCGATGTGTCGCAGGAGCTCAAGCGCCGCGACGGCGACCAGCGGCGGGCGCTGCTGGCGCTGTTCAGCTATCCGAATATTCAGGTGCGGTTGAAAGCAGCCAAGCACACGCTGGCGGTCGCGCCGCTTGCAGCACGGCGGCAAATTGAGGAGATTGCGGCCTCGCAGTGGTTTCCTCAAGCTGGAGAGGCGGGGATGTCGCTCGACTTGCTCGACGATGGTACGTTCAAACCGACTTAGCCGGACGTGCGGAGCGCTTGGGGGGAGTGCGATTGAAATTCGTCGCGATCGCGCTCGCGGGGGCGAGTCGGTGGGTACCACGCTGCGTGCTAATCTAACCCACCCTACGGGCCTGCGAAAATGCGAAGTCATGCAACCATGAGCAAACAGGATCTTCGCCAAATGGCGACGCCCGATCTTGTGGCGCTGTTTGCGAGAGTCGCGGTCGGACAGGACGAGGCCCTGCTCGGAAGTCGACGAGCGAGATTCAAGCGCTTGTTCGACGTCATGCGAGAGATTTCGAACGAACTGAAGGGGCGCGAAGGCGATCAGCGGGTTGCCCTGTTGAGCCTCTTTGAGTATCCCAACATGCAGGTGCGGCTTCAGGCTGCCAAGCTGACGCTCGCGGTCGCGCCGACTGAGGCGCGCCAGCAACTCGAAGCGATCGCGGCTACCAAGTGGTTTCCGCAAGCCGGCGACGCCGGCATGTGCCTCTCCTTTCTGGACGATGGCACCTTCAAGCCGGAATGATGTAGAGAGATGATGTCGGCGCGGCTTCGCGACGTACTGCCTCGCCGCGGCGTGGAACGATTGCGGGCGGCGGGATTTGCCGCTGCGAGGGAGAACCGGATGAAGCGAACGATCACACTGTCCGCCGCCTGTGCGGCGCTCGCGCTGGTCGCGATCGACACCGGCCCGGCCTTCGCCCGCGGCGGCGCGGCGAACATCATGGATTCGCCGGGCTATCAGCGGCGGCTGAAGGAATCCCGCGAGCAGCTGCAACAGCCGTATACGACGCCGCCGGCGGTGTATCCGCGGCAGAGCGTCGACACGCCGCGCAAACCGAAACGCAAGATGCGGCGCTGAGCGCGCGGCATCGGGCGGGGCGACGGCATCCGTCTCGGACGCGGGGGCAGGCCGTGCGGAGCGGCGGTGCGCGCGTTGCGCGGGCCGGGCGTTCGGCCGCGGACGCGCGGGCTCAACAGTAGCCGTGCCAGCCGCAGGCGTAGGGCAGGCGGCTGTAGATCGCCAGCGGCGAGGTGCCGTAATAATTGAAGTAGTGATAGGAATTCGGCTTGCCGTAAAAGCCGTTGACCAGCGGCGGGATGTACACTTCCGGCGCATAGACCGGCGACGCGGTGACGACGTCGCGCGGCGGCGGCACCTCGACCAGAACGCGGCCGCGCGGCGCCGGCTCTGCGAAGATCCGGCCGATCTTGCTGTGCATCGGCAGATCCGCCGCGCACGCCGGCACGGCGGCGGCGAGGGCGATCAGCAGGACGGCAAGGCGCGGCATGGCAGGCTCCGGGTGAGCCTGCAGGGTGGCCGAACATGGTTAATGAAATCTGAAGGGCGGCGGACGTGGCCGGGGCGGTCGCCTCGCAACCGGTCGGTGCAACACCCGCAGCCCTCATGGTGAGGAGCCCGGCGCAGCGTCAGCGCAGCCGGGCGTCTCGAACCATGAGCGCCGCGCGCGATGCGCCTGCCGCGATGCCCGCGGCCCATCCTTCGAGACGCGACCTGCGGTCGCTCCTCAGAGGCTGTGAACCTTTTGGGTTTTCGGTGGGGATGGCGTGGGGCCGCAGCTTTGGCGCTGCATATTTTGCAGCGAGGGATGTTCATGCCTGGCAGCCAAGCTAAGTCAGGCAGTGGCGAGGCGGTGGCCCTGT
>JACRJB010000004.1 GCA_016215605.1 Rhodopseudomonas palustris | reverse complement strand
CGGAGATCAGACGCGCCCGCCCGACACCCATGTCATCCACTGGGACGGCGATTTCCCGTGCCACGCCGACGGCAGGCCCATCCAGGGCATCTCGCATGCGGCCGGCGCCTTCGATCTCGGCCACGGCCTGAAGGCGACGCACAGCTTCTCCAGCAAGCCAGACGGCGGCTACTCGGACTACCACCACAAGATGACGAGCTACGCGAATATCCTCGCGGGCCCGGCCGCAGTGCTGAAGTCCGGCGCGACGCCTCGCACCTTCCGCGAACCGGAAGAGGAGGAGGACAGCGTCTTCAACTATGTCGAGACCGCCTCCGACCGTGTCGGGATCGGCGTCCTGACCGAGCGACTCGTCAACGAGCGGGTCGCCATCATCGGCGTCGGGGGGACCGGCGGCTACATCCTGGATTTCGTCGCCAAGACGCCTGTCCGGGAAATCCGGCTGTTCGACAGCGACGAGTTCCTGACCCATAACGCGTTTCGCGCGCCGGGCGCTCCGAGCCTGGAGGAATTGCGGGAAGCGCCCAAGAAGGTCGAATACCTGAAGCGCATCTACAGCCGGATGCACCGGAACATCGTGGCGCACGATGTCGCGCTCGGCGTCGACAACATTCACCTTCTCGACGGCGTCACCTTCGCGTTCCTGTCCCTCGATGCGGGTGACGCTAAGCGGCTGATCGTAGAGAAGCTCGAGGCGATCGGCGCCGCGTTCGTCGATGTTGGCATGGGGCTCGAGCTCGACGAGGGGTCGCTGGGCGGCATCCTGCGCGTCACCGCCAGTACGCCGGAGAAGCGCGATCACGCGCGGCAGCGCATTTCCTTCGTCGGCGGCGGCGCCAAGGACATCTACGCCTCCAACATCCAGGTCGCGGATCTCAACGCCCTGAATGCTGTCCTCGCGGTCGTCAAGTGGAAGAAGATTCGCGGCTTCTACCGCGACCTCGAGCGCGAGCATCACTGCACCTACACCACCGACGGCAACATGCTGATCAACGGGGATCTCGCGTGATACGGCACAAGCGACTCGAACATCGTTTCGTCGAACACATCCCTGAGCGCCTTGAGGCAGGCATTCTCTATGTTTCGATGGAATATGCCACATCAGCCCACAGCTGCTGCTGCGGTTGCGGCGAGGAGGTCGTCGCCCCCTTCACGCCGACGGACTGGAAGATGACGTTCGATGGCGAGACCGTCTCCCTTCGGCCGTCGATCGGCAATTGGACGCTGAAATGCCGGTCACACTATGTGATCGACCGCAGCAAGGTGATCGAGGCCGGCCCCTGGAGTGACGAGCAGGTCGAAGCCGAGCGTCGTCGTGACCGCGCTGCCAAAGCGCGCTTCTACGGGCAGACGCCAGCGATCGAACTTGCCGTTCAGCCCGCTCCCGTCAAGGCGGCTCCCGGCTTCTGGCGCCGCGCCTGGCGTTGGCTATCTGGCAGATCGTGACGATAGGCCCGACGGCAGGTTGCCGTCGGGCTATCCCGCTTCGGAACGCAGCGCAGCCCTAAGAGACAAATCAAGAACATCTATCAGGAGCTTACACGGTCTTCGCCGAAATCCTTGTGCAAGGAATGACCGACACACCATATATTGATGTTAGGCATGGGGCGATCTCCTAGCACGTGCGCGTCTCCACTCATGGTGGTGGGGACGTGGGCGAGCTTCTTGCGACCTCCTCCGGTGCCTGGCGAGGACAGATAGGCATCGAGAAGGAGCGTGGAGAATGGATGCTACCGAATTCAAGCCCGGCGATCTTGTGCGGGTGAAGTCAGGCGGGCCGATCATGACGGTCGAGCAGGTCGGGAAGACGGCCATGCTGGAGGAGGATGCCGTCTGGTGTGTCTGGTTCGAGAAGGTGGGCAACAAGCAGGTCGCGCGGAAAGACACGTTCGCGCCGGTCGTGCTGGAGAAGGCTGAGAAGCCACGAGCCGCGTTCTCCGTCGGCGTCGTTCGGGCGTAGCGTGGTGCCTCATGCCGTTTCGCGGCCTGTTCATCGGCATCGACCGTTATAGCTCGACCGGCATTGATGAGCTGACCTGCGCGCGTCGCGACGCGACGGCGCTGGAGGCACTGTTCTTCGACACGCTGGGCGGCAGCACAGTCTTGCTGGCAGATGCGGAGGCCACGCGGCAGCGGATTGAGGACGCATTTGCCGACCTGGCCGGCTGCGGCCCCGAGGATACGGTGGTGATCGCGTTCTCCGGCCATGGGTCGGAGACACATGAGCTCGTCACCCACGACGCGAATCCAGATGATCTCGCCGGCTCCGCGATCCCGCTCGAGCTGTTGCAGGAATGGTTCTCGCGGATACCGGCAAAGCGCCTGATCCTGTTCCTCGACTGTTGTTTTTCCGGCGGCATTGGGGCGAAGGTTCTGCACGTCGATGCGAAGCCGCGCAGCCTTTTGTCCGCCGAAGCGCGCCTGGCTCAGCTTGGCGGCGCTGGTCGGATCATCTTCACCGCCTCCGCGGCGACCGAGCCCGCCTATGAGCACCGCCGGTTCGGGCACGGCTTTCTGACCCACTTTCTGCTTGAGGCGCTATGTGGCGCCGAGGAAGTCGTGAGCGGCGGCAAGCTCTCGCTCTACCGCCTCCTCGAGCATGTCACGAGCCGCGTCCGGGCGGCCGCGCTGCAGGGCGGCAAAGAGCAGAACCCGACCATGCGCGGGAGCATCGACGGCGATGTCGCGTGGCCCGTGTTCGTGCCGGGCGCTAAGTATCGGGCGGCCTTCCCGGCGCGTCTGCCTGCCAAGGTGACGTCCGATCTTGCCAGCCTCTCGTCGGCCGGTTTCCCCGACGCGCTTGTCACCGCCTGGGCTGGAGCGATCCCGTCCTTGAATGCGCTTCAGATCTCCGCCATCACCGACTTCGGCGTGCTGGACGGCGAGAACCTGGTGGTGTCGGCCCCGACATCCTCGGGCAAGACGATGGTGGGCGAGCTCGCGGCGCTCCGGAACGTGCTGGATCGCAAACGGGCTTTGTTTCTGCTGCCGCTTAAGGCCCTTGTGGCAGACAAGCGGCGGCACTTCGAGAGCGTCTATGGCGGTTTCGGGGTCCGCACGGTGGAAGCGACGGGCGAGACGGACGACATCGCGCCTCTGCTGCGGGGCCAATACGATGTCGGTCTCCTGACCTATGAGAAGTTCGCCGCGATCGCGCTGACATTCCCTCATGTGCTGGCGCAGGTCGGCGCGATCGTGATCGACGAAGCGCAGATGATCGCCGACCGTGGCCGCGGCGCGAATCTGGAGTTCATTTTGACGCTCATCCGGATGCGCCGGCGTGAGGGGATCGAGCCCCAACTGATCGCGCTTTCGGCTGTGATCGGGGACACGAACGGCCTTGAGCAATGGCTCGGCGCGCGGCTCTTGCGGCGCACGGAGCGGCCCGTTCCGCTTGAGGAGGGCTTGTTGCTCGGCACCGGGCATTTCCGCTTTCTTGACCCGGAGAATGGCAATGAGCAGGTTGAGGGGCCGCTCGTTCGGCGTCTTGTCGGCGGCAAAGGATCCAGCCAGGATTGGATCATCCCGCTGGTGCGCAAGCTTGTCGCCGAAGGCCAGCAGGTGATCGTGTTTCGCGAAACCAAGGGCGAAGCCCGCGGCTGCGCCAACTATCTCGCAGAGTCGCTCGGATTGCCTCCGGCTGCCGAGGCGCTGACGCAGATGCCCGGCGGCGATCCCTCGCAGGCCAGCGCCGACTTGCGGAGCGCGCTGGGGCGCGGCGTCGCTTTCCACAACTCGGATCTCGACCGCGAAGAGCGGCGCGTCATCGAGGAAGAATTTCGCCGTAGCGGCTCGGGCCTGCGCGTCATCGCAGCCACGACGACGCTGGCGATGGGCGTGAACACGCCCGCGTCATCGGTCATCATCGCCGGCTTGAATCATCCCGGCGACGAGCCCTATTCGGTAGCCGAATACAAGAACCTAGTCGGTCGCGCGGGAAGGCTTGGCTTCGCCGAGAAGGGAGCTTCGTATCTGCTGGCGCTCGATCCGCGCGCCGAGCATGATCTGTGGTCGCGATACGTGACCGCGGAGCCGGAAGACTTGGTGTCCCGCTTCCTCGACGGTACAACCGACCCACGCTCCCTGATTATCCGCGTCCTAGTCGCGGCACAACGAGCGGCCGGCGAAGGCGTGCCGAGCGAGGAGATTGTCGAATTTCTGGAATCGAGCTTCGGCGCGTTCCAAGCCCGGCGCGCCCATAGCGCGTGGCAGTGGAGCCGGCCGGATCTGCTTTCGGCCCTAGCGGATTTGGAACGCCACGGCCTGGTGCAGAAGAACGCTACAGGCGCGTATGAATTGACCAAGCTGGGCCGTCTCGCTGGCGAAAGCGCGGCAGAGGTCGGGTCCATCGTCGCGCTCGTAGATTGCCTCGGCTCGCTTCAGCCCCAAGAAATCAGCGATCCCGTCCTGATTGCCGCAGCTCAAACGACGGTCGAGGTCGATCAACTCCTTTTTCCGATCAACCGAAAAAGCACGCAGAAAGAGCCTCAGCTATGGCCCAACGAGCTGCAGAGGCAGAATGTGCCGTGGCACGTCCTGAACGCGCTTCAGCGCGGGACAACAGAAGATCATCAGGCGACCCTGCGTGCGAAGAAGGCGGTCGCTTGTCTTTTGTTCGTGTCCGGTCGTGCCATGAGCGAGATCGAGCGCGTGCTGACGCAGTTCGGTGGTGCGTTTGGCGGCGCCGCCGGCCCCATACGCGCGGTCGCAGCGCGGACTTGCGATCTGATGCCGGTCGCGGCTCGCGTCGCCGAGATCCTGCACCCCACGCTCGATCTCGGTGACCGTGTGAGACGTCTGGCGATCCGGTTGACATATGGCGTGCCCAGCGCCGCCGTCGACCTCGCCCAATTCGCTGGAGCCGATTTGCTGCGGGGCGACTATTGCCGCTTGGCCGCCGCGCAGCTCTGTGAGCCCGAACAGATCGACGCCGCAACTGATGACCAAATTCTGGCATGCGTGGACAAGGACAGGCGCAAGCTTGCACTTGTCCGCGATGCGGCGAAGCGCGTTGCCAAGCGTCGGGCCGAAGCGGTGGCGCCTTCCGCCCCGATCCTTGAAGTATATGTGCCCTAAATTGCGCGCAACGGGGGCGTGAGGCGATTGCGTCAGATGCCCCCTCTGCGAGACGTTCCTGCCTCAGAAAGTCTCCAATGCTGGCGGAGCCAATGCGGCAGCGGGCGATCAAGCGGTCGAACGAGACAACGCGCCGCTACGGCTGCGCTCGGTGTGCAGGAGTGTCAGGATGGTCTGCCGGTTCGGAGCAAATGACCTGGTCGCCGATGGCGCCAAACCGAAGATCGTCGATTTCTTCAAAAAGCTTTTTCGACTGCATCGTGGGCGGCGATGAATTGCTCGCCGACCAGTGGCTGATCGCAAGCCTCAAGCTGCCAAGCGACGCTCCTCGTCCTCGGCTTCGTTCCCCGGCTCTCCAACCGCTTTGGTCAGGAAGAGGTCAAGCGCAGCTCGACGAGAATCACGATCCAATGCGTAGGCCGTCTGTTTGAATTCGATCCCCTCGAGTAGCCCTTGGATGTAACCGGAGATCGTGTCGGCGGCCATGATGAGCGCAGTGTCGAGCGTGTGAATGTATTTGCTCGTCACCGAGCCCTTGGAGTGGCCGACGAGCGCCGCGATGGTCACCTCGGTGAAACCGAGATCGTTGGCGATGCTGGCAAAGCTGTGACGCAGGACATGCGGGGTGACGCCGGCGAGCGGACTGTCGCTGAAAATCTGTTCCCAATGGTTCGGGAAGCTGCCGAACGCATGGTCCTCGCCCTGACCTGGGAAGACATAGGTGCCCGCTGCGGTCTTGCGCCGTTCCTCCAGATACTCGACGACGGGCAATCCGATTGGACGAATGGACTCACCTTCCTTGCTGTCCACCAGGCGCATGCAGCTCGCGTCGGTGTCAGCTTCGATCCACATTAGCGAGATCATTTCCGAGCGGCGGCAGCCGGTGAGCGCGATCTGCCGGATGATGTCCACGGTCATGGCGTATTTTTCGTTCGCCGCGGCATCGCGAAGCATTTGCCCGAGGGTGCGATACTCCGCCTCGGTCAGCCTACGATTCCGAACATTGTCCTTGGGCTTCTTGATGCCGTGCGCCGGATTGACCTCTATAATCCCAGCATCGACAGCGTAGGTGAGGATTCCGCCCAATAGGCCGACGGTGCGCGTGGCGGTGCCCGCGCCACCACGAACAATGGCCTTTCCTCGCAGCTTTTTCGTCTTGACGGCGACGCGCGTCTTGCCGGCCATGATGTCCTTCAAGACCTTGTTGATGTCGGCCTTGGTGAGATCCTTGACCCGGCGCGCGCCGATCAGCGGGATGATGTGCCGCTCGATACGGCCAGTGTCGGTGACGATGGTGGTGGGCTTTTTCGGTCGCCCGCCCTTACCCAGAATGAGGCCCGCGTTCAGATCAGCGGTATAGAGGGCGCAAAGCTCCTTGACCGTGATGGCCTTGTGATCGAGCTGACGTTCTTCGGAAGGGTTGTCGCCGCGCGCGACGCGCCCGAGTTGGACCTTCGCTTCTTGCCGGGCTGTCTCCGGCGTCCACACGCCATGCAGGCCGATGGTGTAGCGTCGCGTGCGTCCAACAGCGCGATATTGGATGAGGTAGCTGCGCTTGCCGGAGGCGAACACGCGGAGGCCGAAACCGGGCAGTTCGTCGTCCCAGATAAAATAGTCCTTCTCGCGAACATCGGCAGCGTCCACGATCCGCTTGGTCAGCTTTGCCATGAGGTGTTCCCCTCGCTAGTGAGGGGCTGCTTCCGCGGAAGCACCACGGAAGCAACCGGATGGATATCGGAGCGAAATTCTGGATAGACAGTTCGGCGCGGAAATACGAATTGTCTAGTATCTTCAGTTACATATCGCATTGTAGCGTGCCCTGTCGTGCATTTAGGATAGGCAGGCTAAATTGCTCCGAAGGCAAAGGTCACACGTTCGAATCGTGTCGGGTGCGCCAGTTTTCGCGCGGTCTCGCGTAATTGCTGTCTGTCTGGCGGATCGCCCGATCCGGGCGCCGTTGAGCCACTCATCCGGTCTCGAATTTCATCGATCAGCAGAACATGCGCGGCGGCGCCGGGGCGTAGGACGCCGTCAGCTGCGCCGGATAGGTCGACGGTTTCGCCGTCACCGCCGCGACGTCGACGCGTCAGGTCGATTCCCAGCGTCTGCGCGTAGGACTGATATTCGGTCCGGTACGAACTGGCCTTCCGGATCGACGCCGCCGCGTTGGACAGCCGGGTCTGGATCACGCCGATGCTGTCGATCGCCCCGGCGAGATCGAGCGCTTCGTCGAGCGTGTGTTGGCCACCAGATTCATCGCCCGCCTCGCCTGCTCGAACGCGCGGCTGTCGGCCGTGACGCCGTCGCACACGCTCTGGCTGTCGGAGACCCGCACCGAGGCCAGGTCGTCGTTGCCTCCGAAATTCCCTTGCGCGACCTGCTGAACGATGCTTGAATTTTGAAACATCTCGTACCGATGTTCTCGAGCGTCCTCCTCGGTCCGTCGAGGCCGCGCTTCGGGTGCGGGACGCGCCATTCGTGCGTCGTGCTGCGACGATGAAGCCCACCGGCGCGCTCGCGCGACGATGGTGTGGCTGATCATCCTCCGCTGACAGGGCCGTCAGCTCATTTCAAACCGAGACTCGTCCGACGTCGCCCACGCGACGACCGAAGACGTGCGTTCACCACAAGCTGGCCGCCCGGCGGCCGCCGATCGGAGCCCGTGCATGACGACCAATCCGAGCTATCTTGCCGCCACGGTTCAGTTCGAGCCGACGATGTATGAGAAAGAGCGCAACATCGCGCGGCTGGCGGCGCTGTGCGAGGACGCCGCCGCGAAGGGTGCGCGGCTGATCGTGACGCCGGAGATGGGGACGACGGGCTATTGCTGGTACGACCGCGACGAGGTGAAGCCGTTCGTCGAGACCGTGCCGGGGCCGTCGACCGACCGCTTCCAGCGGATCTGCGAGGCGCACAATTGCTACATCGTGCTCGGCATGCCCGAGGTCGATGCCGCGACCGAGCTGTACTACAACAGCGCGGTGCTGATCGGCCCGCACGGCATCGTCGGCAAGCACCGCAAGTCGCATCCCTACATCGCCGAGCCGAAATGGGCGGCGAACGGCGACATCGCCCATCAGGTGTTCGACACCGAGCTCGGCCGCATCGGCCTGCTGGTCTGCATGGACCTGCACTTCTTCGAGACCGCGCGGCTGGAAGCCGTCGCCGGCGTCGACGTGATCTGCCACATCTCCAACTGGCTGGCGGAGCGCACCCCGGCGCCGTATTGGATCACCCGGGCGTTCGAGAATTCCTGCTACGTGATCGAGGCCAATCGCTGGGGGCTGGAGCGCACCGTGCAATTCTCCGGCGGCAGTTGCGTGATCGCGCCCGACGGCAGCATCGCGGCGTCGATCGATTCCGGCGACGGCGTCGCCACCGCGCAGATCGATCTCGACCGGGTCCGCCGCCGCGAAGTGCTCGGCGAGAAGGTGTTCGAGAAACGCCGGCCCGAACTCTATGCCGAACTGATGAGCAACAGCTTCACCTGGAATCCGAACGACTTCTTCCGGCTGTACGGCTATCAGCCGATCCCGAAGGGCAAGATTTCGCAGCTCGCCGTGGTGCAGTTCGCCCCGTCCGACGATCCGGCGGCGAATCTGGCGACGATCGAGAGCAAGGCCCGCGAGCTGCTGGCGCACGACAGGCCGGAGCTGATCGTGTTCCCCGAATTGTCGCTGACCGGGCTGACCGATCCGGCGTCCCGCGCCGAGGCGCTCGACGGCGCGACGGTCGCAGCCTTCACCCGGCTGGCGATGAAGCTGCGCACCTATCTGGTCGCCGGCATCGCCGAGCGCGATGGCAGCACGCTGTACAACACCGCGCTGCTCGCCGGCCCCGAAGGCCTGGTCGGCAGCTATCGCAAGATTCATCTCGGCAATGCCGATGCCGGCTGGGCCAGCGCCGGCGACAAGTTCAGGACCTTCGACTTGCCGATCGGCCGCGTCGGTCTGGCGCTCGGCCACGACGCGCTGTATCCGGAAGCGATCCGGACGCTGGCGCTGCGCGGCTGCGACATCGTCGCCTGCCCCTCCGCGATCGCCGGCGTATTCACCGGTTCGCATGCCGGCACGTCGATCCCGCACAACTACCCGATCCCGAAGAGCGCCGATCCGTATCACTGGCACGCCTTCCGGATCCGCAGCGGCGAGAACAATCTGTATCTCGCCTTCGCCAACGTGATCGATCCGGCGCGCGGCTTCCTCGGCGCCAGCGCCGTGTTCGGCCCGGACAATTTCGCGTTTCCGCGCCAGGAGACGGCGGTGCTCGATCGCGAAGAGAGCGCCAGCACTGCGATCGACACCAGCAATCTCGACACGCCGTACCCGACCAATGTGGTGCGCCGCAAGGACCTGATCGTGATGCGCCTGCCGCATCACTACCTGCCGCTGGTCGCCTGGCATCAATAGCGCCGGCCCCGTCACGCCGAAGCATTGCGGCGGCCCCGTCGTTCGGGGCCGCTGCGCTTTGCCATGTGGGTAGACCGGCGCAGATAGCGGCCGCCCGTCGGCAATCTTTGATCGTCCGCGATCAGACAGCCAGTCGTCTTCTCGCCACCGAAACCTTCTGAATCTTTGACGGAATTTTATGCAATGTTATAACATTGCACAAATTGACCCGTAGGAATGTCGGAGGCTCCCCGGTCCCGGCCACGCAGAAGGACAGCACGATGCCCCAGCCGCAATCCCCGACCCCCGTGACGGTGCTGACCGGCTATCTCGGCGCCGGCAAGACCACGCTGCTCAACCGCATCCTCACCGAACAGCACGGCAAGCGCTACGCCGTGATCGTCAACGAGTTCGGCGAGGTCGGGATCGACAACGATCTGGTGGTCGACACCGACGAGGAAGTGTTCGAGATGAACAACGGCTGCATCTGCTGCACCGTGCGCGGCGATCTGATCCGGATCATCCAGGGGCTGATGCTGCGCCGGACCAAGTTCGACGCGATCCTGGTCGAGACCACCGGCCTCGCCGATCCGGCCCCGGTGGCGCAGACCTTCTTCGTCGACGACGACGTGCGGGCGAAGACCAAGCTGGACTCGATCGTCACCGTGGTCGACGCCCGGCATCTGCTCGGCGAGATCGACACCGCGCACGAGGCGCAGGAGCAGCTCGCTTTCGCCGACACCGTGCTGCTCAACAAGACCGATCTGGTCTCGGCCGAGGAACTGAACCAGGTTCAGGCCCGCATCCGCCGCATCAACCCAACCGCGACGATCCATCAGACCGAACGCTGCGCCATCGATCTCAACCATGTGCTCGGCCGCGGCGCGTTCGATCTCGACCGCATTCTCGAAGTCGAGCCCGACTTCCTCGACGAATTCCACGAGCACGCCCACGACGATCACATCGGCAGCTTCTCGCTGGTGACGGGGGAGCCGCTCGATCCGGCGAAGTTCCTGCCGTGGATCGGCACCATCACCCAGCAGTTCGGCATCGATCTGCTGCGGATGAAGGGCATCATCGCCTTCAAGGACGACGACGAGCGCTTCGTCGTGCAGGCTGTGCACATGCTGCTGGAGGGCGATCACCAGCGGCCGTGGAAGGACGGCGAAGCCCGCGTCAGCCGCCTCGTCCTGATCGGCCGCAATCTGCCCAAGGACGTGATCGAACACGGCTTCATGGCCTGCCGGGCGTAAGCCTTCGCGGGGCCGTGGCCCGGGGAGCGGCGCGTCGACGCCGCTACCCGGTTTTCAGGTGGCTGCGCAGAAACGCAGCCACGACCGGCGCGACAACCTCCGGATATTCCTCGTAGACCGAGAGCTTGCCGACCGGCAGTTCGGTCGCATCGACATGGTCGAGCGCCGCCAGCGCGACCATGTCGGCCTTCGACTTGCGCGGCGCCTGCGCGCCGTAGACGACCTGCAGCGGCGTCCGCAGCCGCGCCGCGGCGGCGAGAAAATCGACCCGCTGCACAAACGCGTCCAGTTCGCCGGCGACGAACCGGACCGACGCGTAGCGCGCGCCGGGCGCTTCCGTCACCGCGAGCTTGTCGCGTAGTCGCTCCGGCGTCAGCCAGGCGGGATCGGCATAGACATGGCCGCGCGCCATCATGCCGATCACCGGGCGGTTGACGTTGAGCCGATACAGCAGCGCGCCGAGCACCGGCCAATCGACCGCCCGGGCGATCGACCCGAACGCGGCGAGGCGCCTGCCGGCCATGGTCGGCAGCGGCCCGCGCCAGGTCGGCGAGATCAGGCTCAGCGCGCCGAGCGTGCCTTCGGCTTCTGCCGCCGCGGCGAGCGCGTAGCCGGCGGCATGGCCGACCGCGATGGTGGCCGCGGGCCGGATTCGCTCGGCCGCCTGCTTCAGGAAGGCGTGGTAGGTCTCAGGTCGCCAGTCGATCTTCGGCCGCGGCAGATCGCCGAAGCCCGGCCAGTCGATCGCCACCGTTCGGAA
This sequence comes from Rhodopseudomonas palustris, assembly GCA_016215605.1. Lineage (GTDB taxonomy): Bacteria > Pseudomonadota > Alphaproteobacteria > Rhizobiales > Xanthobacteraceae > Rhodopseudomonas > Rhodopseudomonas palustris_L. Next base: position 98,000 of record JACRJB010000004.1, on the reverse strand, counting down.
CGCGCCGCCGAGTTGCTGTTGCAACGGCCGCATCTCGCGCCGCGTCGAGATCGAACTCAGCGCCGGCAACATCAGGACGGTCGGCCCGTCGCCATGCCACGTCTGCGCGACATTGACCGGCTTGTCGTCCCAGGCCCACGCGATCTGTTCGCTTCGCCACGTCATCGCCGTCACCCGACTTCGCTCGATCAATAGTACACGCCCGTCTGCGAAATGCAGCCGACCCGCCGCAGGTTCACACAGTTGGCAACACGCGAAGGAACCCGGGCGCGGGCCATGACGGTGGCCGCAAGCGAGCCGTCGAGGAACTGATCGAGGCGATCCGGAGCGTGGAGCGACCGGTCGCGGCGTCTACCTTGCGCGCTCGGCCTCGCCGGGCACCACCCAGCGCGATTTGTCCGGGCGCGATGCTGCCGACGCCGCGCCGCGGCGCGAGGCAAGCCGAGCCCGCCGCTTGCGCGCCCAGATCACCACGCCGGTGACCGACAGCGCCGCGACGACGAGGCCCATCGCCGAGATCAGGATGCGGCCCGGCAGACCGAGGATGCGGCCGGAATGCAGCGGGAACTGCATCTGCACGAACACGTCGGCGGCCGTGCCGACCCACGGCAGCCGCTCGCCGAGCGGCCGGCCGTCCTCGCTGTCGTAGTACAATTGCGCCGGACCGACGCCGGCGGCGCCGTGGTCGTCGCCCGGCTTGAAGAACGCCGCCGCGTAGACGCCGTGCGCCGGGCCGTAGAACAGCGAGCCGACCGGCGCGGTGAAGCCGCGCGCCTTGCCGTCCGCGGCGGCGCGCTCGGCGATCTGCGCGAAATTCATCTTCGGTTCGATCGGGTCGTCGAGGCTGCGATACGGCCGCTGCTCGAACGGCGTCGGCGTGTAGTTCGACACCGTCTTCATCAGCGGCGAAAACACCTCGAAATACAGATTGAGCGAGAACGCCGTGAAGGCGACCACGAACAGCACCGCCCAGGTCCACAGGCTGAAGGCGCGGTGGATGTCGAAATTGATCCGGTAGGCGCTGCCCGAGGTTTTGATCTTCCAGGCCGGCGCCCAGCGCGCCCAGAAACCCTTGCCGAGCTCGCGCTTCACCGCCGGCGCCTGCCCGGCGCGCAGCAGCCGTCGCGCCGGCAGCGTCAGATAGAAGCCGACGAAGCAGTCGATCGTCCAGATGATCGCGATGATGCCGAGCAGCCGCGCGCCCCAGCGGTCGCTGCCCCAGAATTCGGGGACGTGCATGGTGTAGTGCAGCTTGTACAGGAACGAGACGAAGTTCTCGCTGGTGACCGGCCACACCGCCCCCCAATAGCGCCGGCCGAGTTCGGCGCCGGTGTTGGGGTCGAGGAAGATCTGGTTGTAGTCGAGCGTGTAGCGCTTGCCGGTCGCCGGATCGATCCGCGGCTGCACGAAGAACGCCAGCGAATGGCCGGGCTCCGGCGTCATCGGAAAGAAGATCACGCGCGCCCGCGGATCGCGCTGTTCGATCTGCTTCACGAGTTCGACCGAAGGGATCGCCGGCCCCGGTGATGTGACATCGTAGAACTTGGCGTTGAGCGTTTCGTCGATCTCGTGATCCCACGAGATGATTGCGCCGGTGACGCCGGAGAAGAACAGAAACGCGGCGGTGAGCAGCCCGGCCCAGCGGTGCAATCGCCCGAACATCGCTCTCATGCCGACACCGCCTCGCTCGTCTTCGATTGTCACGCTGACGAACGCGGCGCGTAACGGATCTCGACGATCGAAGACGTCGCGTTGCACCTCGTAGCAGTCAGCCGGGCGTTCTGTTCGAACAACCCCGACTGGCTCTACCGCGGCGGGCGCGCGAGTACAGACCTGCACGCCTGGAATCGTTCAAAGGGAACCATGCGACGTAGCCGCGCTCCGCGCGCGGCGGCGGTCCGACGGCGTTTCTGGTCTCGTCGCTCGGCACGCAACCGAACCGATGCGGCGACGTGACGCGCGGCGCGGACCACGCGAGCCGCGCGAGCCGCGGTCGCGGGTCAGGCCGACCAGCGATCCTCTTCCTCGCGTTGCGCCTGCTCGTTCAGCCGCTGCGCGATGTTCTCGGCGAGCGCCTTGGATTTCGCCTCCGCGATCTTCTCGCCGTCCTGGGTTTTCAGTTCGGTGCTTTCCACATGCACCGGAAAGTCGTCCGGCTCGAGTTCGTCCGGATTGGTCTGGTCGGGCATCGCTCGCTCCCAATCTTGAAAGTTGCTGATGGAACAACGCGCGTCGCGACCAATGGTGCCGGTCGACGATCGTTGGTGTGTGGTGTCCACATAATGGACGATGAATAACCGATAGTGATAATAATTGGACATCGCGGCGATCCGCTTCATAATGGCGGCATGATCGAAGACGCTCAGTCCCGCCCGCTCGCCACCCCGATGCTGTCCGCCGAAACCATGCTGGCGGAGAGCGCCGGCGATGCCGCCTTCGCCACCACGCTCGCCAAGGGCCTGATCGTGCTCGAGGCGTTCGATGCCGCCGCGCCGCTGCTCGGCAACATGCAGATCTCGGTGCGTACCGGAATTCCGCGGCCGACGGTGGCGCGGCTGACCCACACGCTCGCCGAGCTCGGCTACCTGCGCCACGACCCGGCGCTGTCGAAATACGGCCTCGGCACCCGGGCGCTGCGGATCGTCCGCCCGCTGCTCGCCGACATGCCGTTCCGCCAGCTGGCGCGGCCGCTGATGCAGGATCTCGCGGTCAGCGTCCGCGGCACCGTGTCGATCGGCCTGCTCGACGGGCCGTCGATCATCTATGTCGAGACCGCCCGCTCCGGCGACGTCGGGCCGCATAGTCCGGACATCGGCCTGCCGATCCCGGTGGTCCGCACCGCGATGGGACGCGCCGCCGCGGCGCTGCTGCCGGACGACGAAGCCGCCGCGCTGGCGACGCGGCTCGCGGCGTCGGACGCGGCGATGTGGGAGAGCTACGCCGAGCTTTATCGCGCGGGTCTGGCGCAATGCGCCGAGCGCGGCTTCTGCAGCTGCTTCGGCGAGTACATGCCGGCGATCCACGCCGTCGCGGCGCCGCTGTTTCGCGCCAAGTCGCTGCAGCGGACCTTCGCGATCAATTGCGGCATTCCGGAATTCCGCCTGCAGCCAGGCCAGCTCGAAGCCGAGATCGGGCCGCGCCTGCGCGCGCTGGCGGCCAGCATCCGCGCGCTGGTCGGTGAAGCCGAACCCGTGATCAACCCGCGAAAGGATCCGACGACTCCCTGAGCCGGGCGCTGCGACGTCGATCGAACGACTCCAGGCCCGCCGGCTCAACGAGCGGACCGGAACAACATTGGAGGACGACATGCCCCTGACCCGACGCGCGCTGCTGGCCTCGGCCGCCGCCCTCGCCGCGATGCAAGTTGTGCCGGCTTTCGCCGAGGCCGAATGGCCGACGCGGCTGGTGCGGATGATCTCGCCCTACGGCGCCGGCGGCGCCAACGACATCTCGCTGCGGATCTTCAACGCGTACTTCGAGCGCGAGCTGAAGCAGCAGTTCATCGTCGAGAACAAGCCCGGCGCCGGCACCCGCATCGCCAACGAGATGGTGGCGCACGCCGCGCCCGACGGCCACACCTTCCTCTACGCCGCCGCGCCCTACGCCACCGCCGAGGCGCTGTTCGGCAAGCTCGGCTACGAGCGCAAGGACCTGACGCCGGTGGCGATGGCGGTGATCGCGCCGATCTTCCTGATCATCAACGCCAAGTCCGACTACAAGACGCTGCCCGAGCTGATCGCCTACGGCAAGGCGAAGCCCGACGGCCTGACCTTCGGCTCGCCCGGCCCCGGCTCGCAGCCGCATCTCGCCGCCGAACTGCTGTTCAGGACGGCGGGCGTGAAGGGCCTCAACATCCCGTTCCGCGGCGACTCCGCCGCCTACACCGAGCTGCTCGCCGGCCGCGTCGACGCCACCTTCACGGCGATCAGTTCGGCGCTGCCGCACATTCAGGCCGGCAATTTCCGCGTGCTCGGCGTCGCCTCCGCCCAGCGCAGCACGATCTATCCGGACGCGCCGACGCTGGTCGAGCTGGGCTTCCCGCAGATCGTCGCCGCCGGCTGGTACGGCTTCATGGCGCCCGCCGCCACGCCTGCGCCGATCGTCGCCAGGCTGCAGGACACCGTGCTGCGGGCGCTGCAGGACCCCACCGTCAAGAAGAAGCTGCTCGAACAGGGCCTCGAAGCCAGCGGCCGCAGCGGCGCCGACTTCGCCGCCTTCATCGATGATGAAACCAGCAAATGGAGCAAGGTGATCGAACAGGCCGGCCTGAAAGGACAGCAATAGCCCACGGGTCGCCCGCAACGGACAACGACAACAACAACAACAACAACACTTCGACATCACAATGAGGAACGCCATGAAGCTAACAGCCGTCGGCCTCGCCGCCGCGATGGCCATCGCCTGCGCCGTACCCGTCGCCCACGCGCAGAAGAAATACGATGCCGGCGCCACCGACAGCGAGATCAAGGTCGGCCAGACCGTGCCGCTGTCCGGCCCCGCCTCGGCCTATTCGTCGATCGCCAAGACCCAGGCCGCCTATATGCGGATGATCAACGAGCAGGGCGGCGTGGGCGGCCGCAAGATCAACCTGATCCAGTACGACGACGCCTACTCGCCGCCGAAGACGGTGGAGCAGGTGCGCCGGCTGGTCGAGGGCGACGAGGTGCTGCTGACGTTCCAGATCATCGGCACCGCTCCGAATGCCGCGGTGCTGAAATATCTCAACGCCAAGAAGGTGCCGCAACTGTTCGCCGCCACCGGCGCGGCGCGCTTCACCGACCCGAAGAACTTCCCCTGGACGATGGGCTTCAACCCGAGTTACTTCGTCGAGGGCCGGATCTACGGACAGTTCATCCTGAAGCAGCACCCGAACGCCAAGGTCGGCGTGCTGTGGCAGAACGACGACCTCGGCAAGGACTATCTGGCCGGCATCAAGGCCGGGCTCGGCGACAAGGCGGCCAAGATGATCGTCGCCGAAGCGTCCTACGAGCTGTCGGAGCCGACCATCGACTCGCAGATCCTGAAGATCCGCGACTCCGGCGCCGACCTGTTGTTCAGCGCCGCGACGCCGAAGCAGGCCGCACAGGCGATCAAGAAGCTGTACGAGATCGGCTGGCACCCGGTGCACATCATCGACATCAACGCCGGTTCGATCGGCGCAGTGCTGAAACCGGCCGGACTCGAGGCGTCGAAGGGCGTGATCAGCGTCGGCTACGTCAAGGAGCCGGACGATCCGCAATGGGCGAACGATCCGGGCAACAAGCGCTATCTCGACTTCATGGCGAAGTACTATCCGGACGGCGACCGCAATTCGAGCTTCAACGTCTACGGCTACATCACCGCGCAGCTGCTGGTGCAGGTGCTGAAGCAGTGCGGCGACGACCTGACGCGCGACAACGTCATGCGCCAGGCCAGCAACCTCAGCAACGTGCCGCTCGACATGCTGCTGCCCGGCATCACCGTCACCACCACCCCGACCGACTACCGCGTCAACAAGCAGTTCCAGATGGCCAAATTCGACGGCGAGAAATGGGAACGCTTCGGCGACATCATCACCGACCAGACCAAGGAGTAGTAGCGCAGCCTTTCCCCGACCGCGGCGCGCTCCCTCTCCCGCTTGCGGGAGAGGGTTGGGGTGAGGGCGCGCCGAGCAGTGAGTCAGCGACTCGCCGAGCGGAGTGCCCTCACCCGCCGCGCTTCGCGCGTCGACCTCTCCCGCAAGCGGGAGAGGTTAGACGGCACCCAGCCAATCACACACCGCCTCCGGCATTGCGTGCACGGCGCCGGGAAACGGCCCCGTCGCGAAGCCGACATGGCCGCCGTCGTCCGGCTGCGCCAGCGTGACGGCATCGCCGACCTGATGCGGCGCCGGCAGCGAACAGCCCGGCACGAACGGGTCGTTGCGCGCGTTCAGCACCAGCGCCGGCACGCGGATCCTGTGCAGATGCGGCCGCGCCGACGCCCGCGTCCAGTAATCGTCGACATCGCGGAAGCCGTGCAGCGGCGCCGTGAAGGCGTCGTCGAACGCGCGCAGCGTGGTGGCGGCTTCGAGCCTGGCGCGATCGAACAGGCCGGGATGCTGCTGAAGCTTGGCCACCGCGCGCGGCTTCATCGTGCGCAGGAAGTTGCGGGTGTAGATCTGCCGGTTGAGCCCCTGATCGATCGCGGCGCCGGCGGCGATCAGATCGAGCGGCGCCGAGATCGCCGCCACCGCCTGTGCTGTCTGCGCGGCGCTGTCTCCCGCCTCCTCGGCCCAGCGCAGCAGCGCATTGCCGCCGAGCGACACGCCGGCGGCGATCACCGGCCGCCCGGCGCGTTCGCGCACCCGGCCGAGCAGCCAGCCGATCTCCTCGAAATCGCCGGAGTGATAGGAGCGCGGCGCGAGATTGATCTCGCCCGAGCAGCCGCGGAAATGCGGAATGCTGAAGCGCCAGCCGCGCGCCTGCGCCGCCTGCGCGAAGGCGATCGCGTAGCGGCTCGACGACGAACCTTCGAGGCCGTGAAACAGCACCAGCCACGGCGCGCCATCCGGCCCCTGCAGATGATCGACATCGATGAAGTCGCCGTCGGGCGCACGCCAGCGCTCGCGCGCCAGCGGCAACGCCTCGGCCGGCCGCGGCCGCGCAAACAGCGCCGGCCAGATCGTCTGCAGATGGCCGCCGGGCAGCCACCACGGCGCGTGATAATCGAGCATGAGATGGATCGTTCGGGACAGGCCCGTGACTGGCGGGGAGCGCCGGCACCCTGCCGCGCCGCGCCGGGCGACGTCAACATCCCGCACGCGCCTGCAGAACCTGCGAACGACTCCGGACAACGCCACATCAGCGGCGCGAACCAGGCCGCCGCCGCGCGCCGCCGGACACGATACTACCCGTGGCGCCGCCGCGAACAGCGCAATCCGCCGAATCCGGACGGCGCCGGCGCGAACCCTGTTGCGCTCCGCCGGCTCCACAGTAAGCTCACCTCACAACAAGAGGCCGACGCCATTGCAGCGTGGGCGAAGCTCGAGGAAGCGCCATGAAGCCGCAACACGCGGGACAATTTCGCGACCTGTCACCCGACGATATGGAATTCATCGCCGCCGCCGAATGGGCGCAGGCCGCCGCGCTGGCCGATGAGCCCAAGGATCTGGTGATGAAATCCGCCAGCGAGATGCACGCCCGCGCCAAGCTGAAGCGGATGCTGCTGAGCCAGGTGCCGACCAAGCACTGAGCGCGCCGCGCCGGTTTGATCCGGCGCGTATCAACGACCGGCCGCCGCGTGCAACATGCCGCGATGGCGCATCTGCAGCTCGCCCAATGTCCGAAAGATCGAGGCGCCTATGTGGTGGCGCTGGCGCTTCCCGCGCCGGTCCCGATCCGTCTCGGCCGGGCCGCGCCGACGATGCTGCGCGCCGGGCGCTATCTGTATTGCGGGTCGGCCTACGGCCCGGGCGGCTTGCCGGCGCGGCTCGGCCGCCACTTCCGCAAGGCTAAATCGATCCGCTGGCATGTCGATCAGTTGACCACTGCGGGCGAGGTGCTCGGCGCCTGGGCGGTGGCGCAGGGCGACGAATGCGCGCTGGTGCGCCGGCTGGGTTTTCTTCCGGTTCCGATCGACGGCTTCGGCGCCAGCGATTGCGCCAGCTGCCGCAGCCATCTGCTGCGCTGGCCGCGCCGCGTGCCGCGTTCCGCCATCGTCGCCGCGCTCGCGGCCGGGGGCGGCAGCGATCCGGTGTGGCTCTGCGCGAACGCTTAGTCCGCGCTCACTTCGCGGCGAATCCACGCCAGATATTTGTCCGCCCCGGCCGTCACCGGCAGCTGGATGATCTCCGGCGTGTCGTAGCAATGCAGCGACGCGATCAGGTCGCGCAGAGCCACGAATTTCGCAGGCAGCGTCTTGAACATCAGCAGTTGCTCGGCGTCGCTGGTGATCTTGCCGTCCCACCAATAATGGCTGGCGATCGCCTGGATCTGGACGCAAGCGGCGAGCCGGGCTTCGAGAGCTGCGACTGCCAATCGTTCCGCCTCGTCCTTGGTGGGCGCGGTCACCATCACCACGCTGGCTTCGGGCTCACTCATCTTGCTGCTCCCTCGCGAAAGGCTCCGCTTGTCGGACCCGAACTGATCTGGCGCAATGCGGCGGCAGGGCGCGATCCTAGACTGTCGGGCGATCCGCCCCCGACCGCCATCCGATCAGGACGAGTTCATGCCGATCTACGGTTACGTCTGCAACAAATGCGGCCACAGCTTCGAGACGCTGCTGTACGCCAACGAGACCGCGGTCTGCCCGACCTGCGAAAGCACCGATCTCGACCAGCAATTGTCGCTGATCGCCAAGCCCGCCAAGGCCGGCCCGGCCGTGCCGATGTGCGACGGCGCCGGCGGCTGCGGCCGCTGCACGCCGGACCTCTGCGCCTGACGAAGCCGACAGCGGTATCCCGAGGCATTGGGGCGGAGCATGGCCGTCATCAAGGGCGGTAAACAGTCGCGTCCAGATTGACAAGGCGACGACGGGGCGCAGACATTGCTGCATCCAAAAACGACTGACCCCGGGAGCATGTCTTGCGACAGAGGCCGACCCGGGGTGTACATTGCGAATATAGCAACGATCATTTCAGCGACAAGTGATTTCTTGTGCGGACGGCCGCCATCAATGAGGCTTTGGAACGCACTCTGACGAGAGAGCGGCTTGGAAAGTATTTGGAGGCGGCCGGCCAGGATCTGGATGCGGCAATCGGATTGTACGAGAAGAATACGCGTCTGTCCGAGGCCTTTTACAGCCCGCTTCAATGCCTCGAAATCTGCCTGCGCAACTGCCTGAGCCGCGAGCTGTCGATCCGCTACGGCGACGAGTGGTTTCGGAATCGGTCCGTGCCATTGAACACTGGCTCCCAGCAAATGATCTTCGATGCCATCGAGGAGCTGCAGCGCGATCGGCGAGAAGTGCTGCCGGGGAAAGTGATCGCAGAGCTGAAGTTCTCGTTCTGGGTGGGACTTCTCGGACCACAATACGACGCCACCTTGTGGCGACTGTGCCTTTACAAGGCATTCCTTGCCGGCGGCGGAAAGCCCCGAAGGGCCGTCCATTCGCGCTTCAATGCGCTGCGGCGTTTCCGCAATCGGATCGCCCACCACGAACCGATCTTCCATCGCGACACGACGGCGACCCACGCCGAAATCATCGAGGCGATCGGATGGATGTGCCGGCACACCGCGGCGTGGGCCGAGCAGCAAAGCCGGGTTCCCGACGTCGTCTGACCGCCGCGTTTGCCTCTGCGGCTCCATAGCTCGGCAAGCCCGGAGCTTCGGCGCGGAACGAACCGGTGTCGAGCGTCGTTCTTCACGCCAGCGATCCCCCAATCCGAGGCCGTGAAGCACATGACGCAGATCACCCGCGTATTCGACAATCCCAGCCGCGCCAACGCCGCGCTCGACGAATTGCGGTCGCGCGGCTTCACCAATGCCGAGCTGATCGCGGGAGCGGAGGGGCGCGGCAAGACCACGCTGCAGGTCGAGGCGCCGTTCGGCACCGCGGTCCGGGTCGAGCAGATCCTCAAGCGCCATGCCAATGGCAGTCCGGGCGCGGCGCCCACCCCGGCCGCCGCAACCGCGAAGCCGGCCATCGTAACCGCGCCGACGCCGCCGCAGCCGCCGAATGCTTCGCCGCCGAGCCGGCTCGCCGCGACCAAGCCCGAACCGGCCACGCCTCAACCGGCGAGGACCGCCGCCGCGCCGCGCAACGGATCGGACGCCATACGACGCGGTCCCCGCACGCTGTCTCAGCTGCTTGGGATTCCGGAGCTGATCGATTCCGATACGTTCTTTTCCGGCTTCCCGCTGCTGATCCGGCCGACGCCGAAGCGGGCGGACGAGCCGCCCGTCAAGCGGACCTGATCGCTGACCACAGGCAAGACCTCATGGTGAGGAGGCGCGTAGCGCCGTCTCGAACCATGCGCCATAGGCGATGCGTCGCCCCATCCTCCGAGACGCCCGGCTTCGCCGAGCTCCTCAGGATGAGGATTCAATGCATCTCGAAAGGCTCTGTCGCTTCAATCAAACGATGAACCGCTCTATTCGGATTTTTCCGATGTGCGGGTGCTGCTGCGTTTCGCAGCGGAGGCACGCGCGCCGGCTTCCTCGCAGGGAATCCGGGTCCAGCTTCCGTCCGGCGCTTTCATGTAGGAGCTGCAGCCGTTCGAGGGCGCTGCGCTGACGCTGCCGTGCTGGTCCTGATTGTTCGCCAGCGCGGGTGCCGCCAGCAGGCTCGCCGCGGCGAGGGTGGCGATGCCGAAGATAGTGCTACGCGATGTCGTCACGATCCGGTCCTCCTTGTCGGAACGGGCCGGATCATTCAGAAAAATTGTGACGAATTCTTGCAAACGCGACGCCGCCGCGCCGCTTTGCTTAACATCTGTTAAATACGCGGACGCCAGACGCCACGACGCGGTACGGCTGCGCACCAACCACGATCAGCGATACAACACACCGCGCCCGACCGAGGTGCGATCCTGCCAGTTGAAGCGGACCAGTTCGGGATCGACGTGTTCCTCGACCGGCCAGCCGACGCACAGATAGGCGATGAATTTCCAGTCGGCCGGCACGTCGAGATCGGCGGTGGCGATCTTGGGATCGAGGATCGAGACCCAGCCGACGCCGAGGCCGAGCGCGCGCGCCGCCAGCCAGAACGTCTCGATCATCGCCACCACGGAGTAATCGAGCGCTTCCGGCATGGTCTGGCGGCCGACGCCGAGCCCCTGCGGCGTGGTGCGATCGCAGAACAGCGCGAACTGCCGCGGCGCGACGTCGATGCCTTCGAGCTTGAGCTGCGCATATTGCGAGGCGCGCTGGCCGCGATACGCGCTGGCGGCGAGCTCGTTGCAGCGGTTGAAATTGTCCCGCATCTTGCCGCGCATCGCGGCGCTGTCGACGCTGACCCAGCGCCACGGCTGGCTGTTGCCGACCGAGGGCGCGAGCTGGGCGAGATCGAGCAGGTGCTCGATCAGTGCCGGATCGACCGGATCGGGCCGGAAGCGGCGCACGTCGCGCCGCCATGCGATCAGTTCGGCGAGTTTCCGCTGAAAATTCGAGTCGAACTCCGGCGGCTTGGCGCCTGCGGCTCCGTTCTGCCCGGTCATCTCGCCATCCTGCTCCGTACTCACAGCCGGCCCTCCAGCACGTCGCGAAGCTCGGCGACATCGGTGATCAGCCGCGCGGCGGCGCGCAGCAGCGGCACCGCGAGGATCGCGCCGGTGCCCTCGCCGAGCCGCAGCTCGAGATCGAGCAACGGACTGGCCTGCAGCGCCTGCAGCGCGAGATCGTGGCCGCGCTCGGCGGAGCGATGCGCGAACACGCAATAGCCGCGCGCCTCCGGCACCAGCCGCACCGCCAGCAGCGCGGCGGCGGTGGCGATGAAGCCGTCGACGATCACCGGGCGGCGCTGCGACGCCGCGCCGAGCACCGCGCCGGCCATCATGGCGATTTCCAACCCGCCGAATTCGCACAGCACCTCGAACGGCGCGGTCGCGGCGCTGCGCGCGGCCGCCATTTCGATCGCGGCGCGTTTCTTCGCCATGCCGGGCGCGTCCTGGCCCGCCCCGATGCCGATGCAGGCGTCGAGCGGCGCCGGCGCCAGCCGGTGCAGCAGCAGCGACGACGACGCGGTGTTGCCGATCCCCATTTCGCCGAGCGCGATGACGTCGGCGCCGGCCTTGATCTCGGCGATCGCCAGCTCGCTGCCGCGGGTCAGCGCCAGCGCGGCCTCGTCGGCGCTCATCGCCGGCTCGCGCGCCGCATTGCCGGTGCCCATCCGCACCTTGGCGTCGATCAGATCGGGATGCTTCGGCAGCTCCGCGGCGACGCCGGCGTCGATCACCCGGACGTCGACATGGCTGCCGGCCGCGAACGCATTGGCGCAGGCCTTGCCGGCCAGATAGGTCATCACCATCGCCACCGTCACGGCGGACGGATATTGCGACACGCCTTCCGCAGTCAGTCCGTGATCGCCGGCGAACACCATCAGCACCGCATTGTCGGCGCGCGGCTCCGCCGGATGCCGCATCGCGCCGAGCTCGACCGCGAGGGTCTCGATCCGGCCGAGCGAGCCGGGCGGCTTGGCCTTACCGTCGACCCGCGCCCGCAACGCGGCGTGCAAGGCGGGATCCACCGGCGCGATCGTCGGCTTTGGCCAGGCAACGAGAGTCTCGGTCTGCATCGCGGTCCCCTGCTGGTGAAGCCGCGCAACTGACTCGTCTCAGGCCCATACGTCAACACCACCTTCGCGTGGTTGACCGAGCCGGGTACCGCAGCTAGCGTGGTCGGCGATGGTCCTTCCGCAAGGAGGGTGAAAAGGGAATCCGGTGCGAGCCCGCTCGGTTGGAGCGAACTCAATCCCGGTGCTGCCCCCGCAACTGTAAGCGACGAGCCCGCGCCACGGCCACTGGGAGTTCCCGGGAAGGCGGCGACAAGGGCGACGACTCGCGAGCCAGGAGACCTGCCATCGCGAACTGTGCTTTGGCGGCGTCGGGGCGGGGTGCACCGGACGGAAAGCAGCACGGTGATGCCTCGCGCGTCACCTCGCGCGATCCGACAAAGCTCGAAGCCGCACGGCGCCAGTCCCAGAGGCGCTGCCGAGAGCGAGGGCATGGATCGCAGCCCCACCGACGAGCCGGCCGCCACACCGGCGCCCGACCTGCAACCTGCTGACGTGCCACAAGGATCGACCAGGCCGAGCGGCCCGGTGGTGATCAGCGTGTGCATCAGCTGCAAGGCCGCCGATGGCGGCAATGCCGGCGCCCCGATGCTGGAAGCGTTGCGCGCCGCGCTCGGCGAGGGCGCCGACGTCCGCGTGCGCCCGGTGCAATGCCTCAGCGTCTGCAAACGCCCCGCCACCGTCGCGGTGTCGAGCGCCGACGGCTACAGCTTCGTGTTCGGCGATCTGGTGCCGGAGACGGCCACCGAGGCCATCGCGTCGTTCGCCGCGGCCTATCGCGACAGCAATTACGGCCTGGTGCCGTGGCGGCAGCGCGCCGAGGTGCTGCGCAAGGGCATGGTGGCCCGGCTGCCGCCGCTCGGCTGGTCGCCCGACGACGGGCGCGCCCCGACATGACGGCGCTGGTGTCCACCCTGGTGCTCGGCGGCGCGCGCTCCGGCAAATCGGTGTTCGGCGAAAAGCTGGTCGCCGACAGCGGCCTCGCCAAGATCTACCTCGCCACCGCGACCCGCAGCGACGACGAGATGACGCAGCGAATCGTGCATCATCGCGCGCGCCGCGGCGACGGCTGGACCACGGTGGAGGAGCCGCTGGCGCTGGTCGACGCTCTGACCCGCGAGGCCGGTCGCGGCCGCGCCGTGCTGGTCGACTGCCTGACGCTGTGGCTGTTCAACGTGATGGAAGCCGGCCGCGATCCCGAGGTCGAGGCCAAGCGGCTGACGCGCTATCTCGGCGTCGCCGCCGCCCCGATCGTGCTGGTGTCCAACGAAGTCGGGCTCGGCCTGGTCCCGGAGACGCCGCTCGGCCGCGCCTTCCGCGATGCCCAGGGCCGGCTCAACCAGATCGTCGCCGCCGCCGTCCCCAATGTCGTGTTCGTCGCAGCCGGCCTGCCGCTGTGGCTGAAGCAGGAGAACTAATATGTCCGCCCGCGTCCCCGTCACTGTGCTCACCGGCTTTCTCGGCGCCGGCAAGACCACGCTACTCCGCGCGCTGCTCAACCAGTCGAGCGGCCGCCGCATCGCGGTGATCGTCAACGAATTCGGCGACGCCGGCTTCGACGGCGCGCTGGTCGAGGATTGCGGCGACGCGGTCTGCGCGCCCGGCGACATCGTCGAACTCACCAATGGCTGCATCTGCTGCACCGTGGCGGACGATTTCATCCCGACCATGGAAAAGCTGCTGAACCGCGACCGCCCGCTCGACGCCATCGTGATCGAGACCTCGGGCCTCGCGCTGCCGCAGCCGCTGTTGAAAGCCTTCGCCTGGCCGGCGGTGAAGACCCGCGCCACCGCCGACGGCGTCGTCACCGTGGTCGACGCGCTGGCGCTGACCGAGGGCCGCGTCCCGCTCGACGACGACGCCACCAAGGCCAAGCGCGATGCGACGCACGACGACCCGGTCGAGGAAGTGTTCGAGGATCAGCTCGCCTGCGCCGATCTGGTGGTGCTGTCGAAGAGCGACCTGGTCACGCCGGCGCAACTCGAAGCGCTGGAGGCCAAGCTCGCCGCCCGGCTGCGGCCGAACGTGCGGATCGTGCAGTCGCACGGCGCGCTGGCGCCGTCGGTGCTGATCGGGCTCGGCTCCGCCGCCGAGGACGATCTCGCCGCCCGCGCCGGGCATCATGCCGAAGGCGAAGAACACGACCACGACGATTTCGATTCGATCGTGGTGACGCCGCAGCCGGCCGACACCATCGAGACCATGCGCAGCCGCGTCGGCTCGGCGCTCGGCCTCGACGGCGTGCTGCGGGTCAAGGGCCACGCAAGGATCGCCGGCAAGCCTGCGCCGGTGGTGGTGCAGGCGGTCGGCGCCCGAATCGACCTCGCCTTCGCCCGCCCCGACGCCCAACGCGCCGACCACCTCGTGGTGATCGGCCTCAAGGGCTTCGACGCCGACGCCGCCCGCCGCGCGTTGGCGGGTTAGTCACATGCCTCTCCCCGTCATTGCGAGGAGCGCAGCGACGAAGCAATCCGGCTCCGTGCACTGGACTGGATTGCTTCGCTACGCTCGCAATGACGGGGAGAGTGCGGTGCTTCGGCAACCCAGGTGCCCCGCATGCACCTGAAGCTCGATGCCAGCGCCAGTATCGACGACGGCGACGTCGCGCGTGACCTGCAGCAGGAGCCGGCCGAGATCGTGGTGCTGTCGGCGGCGGACACCGACCTCGCCGCCTTCGCGGCGGCGCGGGCGACGCTGCCGGATGATTTCCCCAGCCTGCGGCTGACCAACCTCCTCGCCCTCGGCCATCCGGCTTCGGTCGATCTCTATGTCGAGCGCACGCTGCCGCGCGCCCGGATCGTGATCCTGCGGATGCTCGGCGGCGAAGCCTATTGGCCGCACGGCGTCGAGAGCCTGCGCCGCGATGCGTTCGCCCGCGGTGCGCTGTTCGCCTGCATCCCGGGCGAAATGTATTGGAACGCCGACCTCGCGGCGCGCGGCAATGTCGATGCCGACGACGCCCATGCGCTGTGGCGCTATTGCACCGAGGGCGGCGTCGACAATCTGCAGCTCGCGCTGCGCTACGCCGCCTGGATGATCCTGCGCGGCGACCCGCCGCCGCCGCCGCGGCCGATGCCGGCCGCCGGTTTCTGGCCCTTCGAGCCGGCCAAATCGCCGCGCAGCCGCGCGCTGGTGATCTTCTATCGCGCGCTCGCTGCCAGCGGCGACACCGCCGCGATCGACGCGCTGCGCAAGGCGCTGGACGCGCGCGGCCTCGATGCCGCCTGCCTCTACGTCACCAGCCTGAAGGATGCGCGCTCGATCGCGTTCCTGAAGAGCGCGCTCGCCGCCGACCCGCCCGACATCATCATCAACGCCACCGCCTTCGCCACCGCGACCGCGACCGACGATGCCGGCGTGCTGGCCTCGGCGGATTGTCCGGTCCTGCAGATCGCGCAGGCCGGCGTCAGCCGCAACAGCTGGGAGCAATCGAGCCGCGGCCTCAACCCGCGCGATCTGGCGATGCACGTCGTGCTGCCGGAGGTCGACGGCCGGATCTTCGCCGGCGCGGTCGCCTTCAAGCAGCGCAGCGGCGACGATGGCGAATACGCGCCGACCGTGTATCAGCCGCTCGACGACCGCATCGACGCCGCCGCCGATCTTGCGAAAGCCTGGGTGCGGCTGCGCCGGCTGCCGATCCGCAAGCGCCGCATCAGCATCGTGCTCGCCAACTATCCGAATCGCGACGGCCGGCTCGGCAACGGCGTCGGGCTCGACACGCCGCAATCGCTGCACGACCTGCTGTTCGCGCTGCGCGCCGAGGGCTACGACACCGGTGCGCTGCCGATGGACACCGCGGAACTGATGCAGATTCTGCAGCGCGGTCCGACCAATGCGCTGGCCGGGCGCGATCAGCGCGTCGGCGGCGTGGCCTGGCCGGTCGCGGACTACAAGGCCGCCTTCGCGCAATTACCGGACGCGATCCGCCGCGCCGTCGAAACGCGCTGGGGACGGCCCGAGGCCGATCCGTACGTCGCCGACGGCGGTTTCCGGCTCGGCCTGCATCGCTTCGGCAACATCCTGGTCGGGGTGCAGCCGGCGCGCGGCTACAACATCGATCCGAAGTCCAGCTTCCACGATCCGGATCTGGCGCCGCCGCATCATTATCTGGCGTTCTATCTGTGGCTGCGCCGCGCGTTCGACGCCCATGCGGCGATCCATCTCGGCAAGCACGGCAATCTCGAATGGCTGCCGGGCAAGAGCGCCGGGCTGTCGCGCGACTGTTTCCCGAGCGCGCTGCTCGGGCCGCTGCCGCATCTCTATCCGTTCATCGTCAACGACCCCGGCGAGGGCATCCAGGCCAAGCGCCGCACCGCCGCGGTGATCGTCGATCATCTGACGCCGCCGCTGACCCGTGCCGAACTGCACGACGAGATGGCGCGGCTGGAGGCGCTGGTCGACGAATACGCGCTCGCCGCCGATCTCGATCCGAAACGCGCCGACGCGATCGCCGACGACATCCTGTCGCTGGCCCGCGCCACACGGCTCGACGCCGACGTCGCGATCGGCCGCGACACCCCGACGCTCGACGCGCTGCGGGCGATCGACGCGCATCTGTGCGACCTCAAGGACATGCAGATCCGCGACGGCCTGCACATCTTCGGCCGCACCCCGAAGCCGGCGCAGCGCGACGACCTGCTGGTGTCGATCGCGCGGCTGCCGCGCTCCGACCTCAAGCCGCAGGACGCCTCGCTGCACCGCGCGCTGGCGCTGGATCTGGGGCTCACCGATGCGAGCGGCGGCGCGTTCGATCCGCTGACGCGTGATCTGGCCGCGGACTACACCGGCCCCCGCCCGGCGATTCTCGCCGATCTCAGCGAAAGCCTCTGGCGCACCAATGGCGACACCGTCGAACGCATCGAGCTCCTTGCATCTCGGTTAGTCTCGGCCCTTCCACGCGCACAGCCCAACCCTCTCCCCTTGCGGGAGAGGGTGGCACCGACGCAGTCGGTGCCGGGTGAGGGGTCGGCGGCAGACGGTGCCCTCCAGTTGTCATCCGTGCGCGCGGCGCCCCCTCACCCGGCGCGGACGATATCCGCGCCACCCTCTCCCACGAGGGGAGAGGGTGAAGAGCACGCATGGCCGCACGCCCGGCCCGTGCTCGACTGGATCGCCGCCACGCTCCGCCACGCGATCGAGGCCTCCGGCGATGCCGAGCGCGATGCGCTGCTGCGCGGGCTCGGCGGCCGCTTCGTCCGGCCCGGCCCGTCCGGCGCGCCGACCCGTGGCCGGCCCGACGTGCTGCCGACCGGGCGCAATTTCTTCGCGGTCGATGTCCGCGCGGTGCCGA
The DNA here is from genome assembly GCA_016215605.1 of Rhodopseudomonas palustris. GTDB lineage: Bacteria > Pseudomonadota > Alphaproteobacteria > Rhizobiales > Xanthobacteraceae > Rhodopseudomonas > Rhodopseudomonas palustris_L. The sequence continues at coordinate 80,521 of JACRJB010000004.1, read as the reverse complement.
CGCCCTCGGCCTGGCGGATCGGCGCGCTCGCCGCCGAGCGGCTGGTCGAGTCCTATTGGCAGAGCGAAGGCCAGTGGCCGCGGAGCATCGCGCTGTCGGCGTGGGGCACCGCCAACATGCGCACCGGCGGCGACGACGTCGCCCAGGCGCTGGCGCTGATCGGCGCCCGCCCGACCTGGGAGGACGCCACCGGCCGCGTCACCGGCTTCAGCATCGTGCCGCTGTCCGAGCTGAAGCGGCCGCGCGTCGACGTCACTTTCCGCGTCTCCGGCCTGTTTCGCGACGCCTTCCCGGTGCAGATGGACCTGATCGCCAGCGCGGTCGCGGCGATCGCCGCGCTCGACGAGCCGGACGACGGCAATCCGATCGCCGCCCATGTCCGCGTCCGCACCGACGAGCTCACGCAGGCCGGCCTCGACGCCGTGCAAGCGCGGCGGCAGGCGGCCTACCGCGTGTTCGGCTCCAAACCCGGCGCCTATGGCGCCGGCCTGCAGGCGCTGATCGACGACGGCGGTTGGGACAGCCGCGGCGATCTCGCGGGCGCCTATCTGGCCTGGAGCGGCTACGCCTATGGCAGCGGCCACGACGGCAGCGAGGCCCGCGACGCCCTCGCGGCGCGGCTGACGGCGACGCAGCTGGTGGCGCAGACCCAGGACAACCGCGAGCACGATATTCTCGATTCCGACGATTACTACCAGTTCATCGGCGGCCTCGCGGCGGCGGTCGAGACGCTCTCCGGCACGGCGCCGAAGATCGCCCATGTCGACAGCTCGCGCCCGGAGGCGCCGCTGCCGCGGACGCTGAGCCACGAGATCAGCCGCGTGGTGCGCGGCCGCGCCGCCAATCCGAAATGGATCAAAGGCGTGATGCGCCACGGCTACAAGGGCGCCTCCGAGATCGCCGCGACCGTCGACTATCTGTTCGGCTTCGCCGCCTCGACCGACGCCGTCGGGCACCACCATTTCGACCAGCTGTTCGCCGCCTATCTGGACGACGACAAGGTCCGCGACTTCATGCACGACGCCAACCCGGCGGCGCTGCGCGACACCGCCGAGCGCTTCGCCGAAGCGATCCGGCGCGGCCTGTGGACGCCGCGCTCCAACCGCGCCGCCGATCTGCTCGCCGAACTCATGACCAAGGAAACCGCATGACCGACGCCGCCCCCGAGCGCGACGACAACGCCCGCCACGCCGAGAAGGCGAAGAAGCGCAAGGCTGCGCACGACCGCAAGCTCGAAGGCATGACCGATCAGAAAGGCCTGCTGATCGTCCACACCGGCACCGGCAAGGGCAAGACCTCGGCGGCGCTCGGCATGGTGTTCCGCCACATCGGCCACGACATGCCGGTCGGCGTGGTGCATTTCACCAAGTCGGAGAAATGGAACACCGGCGAGGCCAAACTGCTGGCGAAATTCCCCGATCTGGTGACGCTGCACATCATGGGCGAAGGCTTCACCTGGGAAACCCAGGACCGCGAACGCGACGTCGCCGCCGCCCGCGCCGGCTGGGAACGCGCCAAGGAGTTGATCCGCGACGACCGCCATCGCATGGTGCTGCTCGACGAACTCAACATCGTGCTACGCTACGACTATCTGCCGATCTCCGAAGTGATCGCCTTCCTGCTCGACGAAAAGCCGGCCGACAAACACGTGGTGATCACCGGCCGCAATGCCAACCCGGCGCTGATCGAGATCGCCGATCTGGTGACCGAGATGACTTTGGTGAAGCACCCGTTCCGCAGCGGCGTGAAGGCGCAGAAGGGCGTGGAGTTTTGATACACATCCCATCGTTCGTCATTCCGGGGCGCCACTGCTCTTACCCTCCCCCTTGCGGGGAGGGTGGACGGCCGCAGGCCGGCCGGGTGGGGGTGCCCCAGGCACTGTGCTCGTGGTACCCCCACCCCGGCCTCCGCTTCGCTCGGCCGACCCTCCCCGCAAGGGGCAGGGGTTCAACGAACGCCGTGCGCCAATGAGTCCCCCCACCCCCGCGCTGATGATCCAGGGCACCTGCTCCAATGCCGGCAAGTCGACGCTGGTGGCGGGGTTGTGCCGGGTGCTGGTGCGGCGGGGCATGAAGGTCGCGCCGTTCAAGCCGCAGAACATGTCGAACAATGCGGCCGTCACCGCGGACGGCGGCGAGATCGGCCGCGCCCAGGCGGTGCAGGCGCGCGCCGCCAGGCTGCCGCCGAGCGTGCACATGAATCCGGTGCTGCTGAAGCCCGAGACCGACACCGGCGCGCAGGTGATCGTGCAGGGCCAGCGCTTCGGCCGGCTCGGCGCGAAGAACTTCTTGGACAAGAAGGCGGCGCTGCTGCCGCATGTGCTCGACAGCTTCGCGCGGCTGGCCCGCGGCGCCGACATCGTGCTGATCGAGGGCGCCGGCTCGCCGGCCGAGATCAATCTGCGCGCCGGCGACATCGCCAATATGGGCTTCGCGCTCGCCGCCAACGTCCCGGTGGTGATCGCCGGCGACATCGAGCGCGGCGGCGTGATCGCCAGCCTCGCCGGCACCCATCTGGTGCTGAACGATGATGAGCGCGCGATGATGCGCGGCTATCTGATCAACAAATTCCGCGGCGACGTCCGGCTGTTCGATCACGGCCTCGTCGCGATCACCGAGCTCACCGGCTGGCCGTCACTCGGCGTGGTGCCATGGCTGCCGAGCGCCGCGTTACTTCCGGCCGAAGACGCGGTCGATCTCGATCGCGCCCGCGCCTCATCGTCGAAGCGCATCATCGCGGTGCCGATGCTGGCGCGGATCGCCAATTTCGACGACCTCGATCCGCTCGGCATGGAGCCCGGCGTCAAGCTGGTGTTCGTGCCGCCCGGCCAGCCGATTCCGGCGGACGCCGACGTGGTGATCCTTCCCGGCAGCAAGTCGACGCTCGGCGATCTCGCCTTCCTGCGCGCGCAGGGCTGGGACATCGACATCGCCGCCCATGTCCGCCGCGGCGGCCATCTGCTCGGGCTGTGCGGCGGCTATCAGATGCTCGGCCGCACGATCGCCGATCCCGACGGCATCGACGGCGCGCCCGGCACGGTCGACGGCCTCGGACTGCTCGACATCGACACGCTGATGCAGGGCGACAAATCCACCACACTAGTCAGCGGCACGCACAGCGCCACCGGCGCGCCGGTCGACGGCTACGAGATCCACCTCGGCCGCAGCCACGGCCCGGACTGCGCACGCCCCGTGGTGACGATCGACGGCCGCCCCGACGGCGCGATTTCGCGCGACGGCCGGGTGCAGGGCACTTATCTGCACGGGCTGTTTACGAACGATACGTTCCGCAAGGCCTGGCTCGCCGGCCTCGGCATCGCCTCCGAGCTCGCCTACGACACCCAGGTCGAAGCCGCACTCGATGCGCTGGCCGATCATCTCGAAGCGCATCTCGACGTCGAGCAAATGATCGCGATCGCCCGGTCGCGTCAGAGCACCAACCAGAGCGCCGCGTAGACCAGCGCCTGCAGCACGCAGGCCGCAATCAGCACGCGGGTGGCGCGGCCGATATCCTGCGGCGTCGCCGCGGCGCGTCCGCCGTCGTTGAGAAACGGATCGTCGGTGACTCGCCCCGCATAGGTCCGCGGCCCGGCCAGCGCGACGCCGAGCGCGCCAGCCATCGCCGCCTCCGGCCAGCCGGCATTCGGCGAGCGATGTTTGCCCGCGTCGCGGCGCATCGTCGCAAACGACTGCTTGACCGATCCGCGCACCGCCGGCGCGACGAGCGCGATCAGCAGTCCTGATAGTCGCGCGGGAATGAGATTGACGAGGTCGTCGAGCCGCGCCGCCGCCCAGCCGAACGACCGGTAGCGCGGATTGAGATGACCGATCATCGAATCCGCGGTGTTGATCGCCTTGTAGATCAGCAGACCCGGCAGCCCGAGCAGCGCCAGCCAGAACACCGGCGCGACCACGCCGTCGGAAAAATTCTCGGCGCAGGATTCGATCGCGGCGCGGCACACCCCCGCCTCGTCCAGCGTCTGCGGATCGCGGCCGACGATCAGCGACACCTTCTCGCGCGCCGCCTCCAGGCCGCCGGCGCCGAACGCGTCGCGGACTCGCGCGACGTGGTCGTACAGACTCCGCTGCGCGATCAGCGTCGCCGCGAGCGCGGCTGTTGCGGCAAACCCGCCCCAGGTTTGCCTCAAGTTTGCCTCGAGAAAAAAACCAATGATTCCAGCGATGGTAATCAGCGCCAGAACGGCAAGAATCCCGCCGAATTTGCGCCGACGCTCGGTCCAGTCCTCGCGATTGAGCACGCGATCGAGCCAGCCGATCACCGCGCCGATCAGCACCACCGGATGCGCCAGCCGCTTCCACAGCCAGTCCGGATCGCCGATCAGCGCATCGATCAGCAGCGCCAGCACGACGATCAGCAGCGCGTCGGAATCGAACAGCATGTCAGCGCTCCAGGCGCAAGAGTTCCGCGGTGAGGCGATCGAGCGCATCGGCGAGCATCGGCCCGCCGCACACCGTCAGCTTTTCCGGGATCGTGATCCGCTTCGACGGCGGATAGGCCCGCTCCAGCGCCGGATGCAGCACGAAGGCGCGGCCCTCGTCCTCGGCAAAGTCGCTGTCTTCCGAGATCAGCAGATAGTCCGGCTGCGCGCTGACGATCGCTTCGAGCGACGCGAAGCCGCCGGATTTGATGCCGAGGGCGCCCGCGGCATTGGCCAGACCGACAGTCGACAGCAGCGCATTGATCAGGCTGTCGCGACCCGAGACCCAGCCGCGCCGCTCCACCGGCAACACGCGAAAAGGCTTGTCGGACGCGGCTTTCCGGGCGCGCTCGATCGCGGCGTCGATCCGGGCGTTCGCCGCCGCGGCGCGGTCGGGGTGACCCAGCAGGTCGCCCATCACCCGGATCTGCGCCTTGACCTCGTCCAGCGTGCGCGCCGAGTCGAACTCGATCACGCGCTGGCCCTGTTGCTTCAACAACTCGCGGGTCGCGCGCTTCGTGTAGCGGCCGGCGACGACGATGTCCGCCCTCAGCATCAGCGCATCCTCGGCCTCGCCGGACAACAGCGGAAAGCCGCCGGCCCGATCCGACAGGAACGACCGCGCCTCGTCGCGCGCATAGGGACTGAGCCCGAGGATCTGCTCCGGATCGGCCAGCGTCATCACCAGCTGATCGGTGCAGACATTGATCGACGCCACCCGCGGCAGCGGCCCGGCGGCCGCGGCGGCGGACAGCACTGCGACGAACGCAAGGGCGAGCAGAAGCAGAGGCCATGCGCGGGCGCGCATCGTTCAGACTCCAGCCCAGGGCAGGATCACGCCGCTGTCCTGATAGTCGGCCCGATAGGCGCTGACGCGAAACACCTGCCGCAGGATGTCGTCCGACAACGCCTGATGCGGCGTGCCCTGCGCCGCGAGCTTGCCGCCGGCCATCACCAGCACGGTGTCGGCGAAGCGCGCGGCGAGGCCGAGATCGTGCGTCACCACGATCACCAGCGCGCCGGCATCGGCGGCCCGGCGCAGCGTCTGCATCACGTCGAGCTGATAGCGCGGATCGAGCGACGCGGTCGGCTCGTCGGCCAGCACCACCGGCGCCTCGACCGCCAGCACCCGCGCCAGCGCGACGCGGCTGCGCTCGCCGCCGGAGAGTTCGGTGACGCTGCGTTCGGCGAACTGCACCACGTCGGTGATCTGCATCGCGCGCGCGACCGCTTCGTCGTCGCGCGGCGACAACCGCGCCGGATCGGTGGCGCCGTGCGGAAACCGGCCGAGCGCGACGACGTCGCGCACCGGCAGCGGCCAATGCACCAGATGACCCTGCGGCAGATAGCCGAACCGCTTGGCACGTTCGCGCAGCGGCAGCGCCGCCAGCGCATCGCCGCCGACCCGCACCTCGCCGCGCGACTCGACGAGCCCCGCCAGCGCGCGCAGCAGCGTGGTCTTGCCGGCGCCGTTCGGGCCGACCAAGGCGACCAGATGGCCGCGCGCGAGCTGCAGCGAGACGCCGTGCAGCACGTCGCGGCCGGAGAGGATGACGCCGAGATCGCGGGCGACGAGGAAGGCCGGCGTGCTCATGCGACGCCTCCGCCCAGCGCGCGTCGCTGGCGCACGATCAGATACAGGAAGAACGGCACGCCGATGATCGAGGTCAGCACGCCGACCTTGATGTCGGTGGTCGACGGGATGATCCGCACCGCAATATCGGCGGCGAGCAGCAGCGCGGAACCTGCGAGCGCGCTCGGGATCAGCAATCGCGCCGGATCGTGGCCGATCAGCGGCCGCACCAGATGCGGCGCGACGAGGCCGATGAAGCCGATCGTGCCCGACACCGACACCGCGCCGCCGACGCCGAGCGCGACGCCGACGATCACGATCAGCCGCAGCCGGGCGACGTCGACGCCGAGACTCTGCGCCGTCTCCTCGCCGAGGCTGAGCGCACGGAACGCGGCGCGCTGACTGAGCAGCAGCGCGGCGCCGACCACGATGAAGGGCAGTGCCAGCGCCACATGGCGGAAGCTGCGATCCTCCAGCGAGCCGAGCAGCCAGAACGCGATCTCGAGGCTGGCGAACGGATTGCTCGACAGGTTCATCACCAGGGCGGTCGCGGCGCCGGCGAGACTCGAGATCGCCAGACCCGCGAGGATCAAGAGCAACAGGCTGGCGCTGCGCCCGGCGACCGACAGCAGCACGAACACCGAAACGAAGGCCATGGTGATGCCGGCGACCGGCAGCGCATAGGACCTGACGTCGGCCCAGCCCAGCGCGATGATCAGCACCGCGCCGAACGCCGCCGATTGCGGCGCGCCGAACAGCGACGGCGAAGCCAGCGGATTGCGCAGCAGGCCCTGCAGCGCCGCGCCCGACAGCCCGAGAATCGCGCCGATCGCCAGCGCCAGGATCGCGCGCGGCAGGCGGATCTGCTGCACGATGATCTGCGGCACGTCGCCGCCGCGGCCGATCAGCGCGTCCATCACCGTGAGCGGCGACAGCTTCACCGGTCCGACGCCGAGCGAGCCGATCATGAGCAAGCCGACCCCGACCAGCAGGGCGGCCGTGACCGCCCCCGCGCGCGAGGCGGGATTTGAACGCACTGTCATGTCGGGCTCATTCCTGCACGACGGGAGCGCGCTCGTCGAGCCGGTGGTAGCCGTTGACGCGATAGATGATGGTCGAGACGATCCAGCTCGCGACGAACAGCGCGACGATGCCGTAGCCGAGCGAGCCGAGATTGGCGTTGAGGTCGGAGATCCAGTCCCAGAACGCGCCTTCGAGATGCAGCCGCCCGCCGAGCAGCCCGAGCGTCTCGATGCCGCCGATCACGATCGCGACCAGCACCGAGACCGACGTGATGGTCATGTTGTAGTACAGTTTGCGCACCGGGTTGCGATAGGCCCAACCATAGGCGCCGAGCATCAGCACGCCGTCGAGCGTATCGACCAGCGTCATGCCGGCGGCGAACAGCGCCGGAAAGATCAGGATGGACCAGTGCGAGATCGTGCCGGAGGCATTGGCGGCGAGGCCGAACAGGCTGATCTCGCTGGCGGTCTCGAAGCCGAGCGCGAACAGCAGGCCGATCGGAAACAGCTGCCAGCTCTTCGACACGAAGCGGAACAGCGGCCGGAACAGCCGCGCCAGCCAGCCGCGCTGCTGCAGCAGCGCGTCGATGTCGTCGTCGTGCACCGCCTCGCCGGCCCGCACCTTCTTGAAGGCGCGATACACGCCGCTCAGCACCGACAGATTCGCGATCGCGATCGCGAACAGGAACAGCGCCGAGGCCGAAGTCCCGATCACGCCGCCGATCTCGCGATAGCCGGAGAATCGCTCGGTCAGCGAATTGGCCGCCAGCGCGATCGCCAGCGACGCCACCAGCACCACGGTGGAGTGGCCGAGCGCGAAGAACAGCCCGACCGCGACCGGCCGCTTGCCCTCCTGCATCAGCTTGCGGGTGACGTTGTCGATCGCCGCGATGTGGTCGGCGTCGAGCGCGTGGCGCAGGCCGAGGCTGTAGGCCAGCACGGCGGTGCCGATCAGCACCGGCTGGCCGGCGAACGCGGTCAGCGCCCAGGCCCAGGCGGCGATGTTGGCGATCACCAGCCCGCCGAGCACGGCGACCAGGCGGACGCGAAATCCATCGGAGGGTGGCGCAGCGGTGGTTTGGGCAATTGTCTCGGACATCGGATCCCCGAACGGTGAGCAGTTTCCTGTCACCCATGCGGCGGACCGCCCCAGCCGCGCGCACCGCACGCTGGAAGATGACGCGGTTCAGGCCGGTCTCCTGGCTCACGGGTCGTCGCGCTCCCTCGCCTTCCCGTGCCCGATGGGCCCAGTGGCATCCTGAAGGATCGCTCGCCGTCTACAGTTGCGGGCGCAGCGCCGGCTTGGGGCGCCGCCTGAGGCGCCCGGACCGGCTTCCCTGTGCCGGGAGACTCCCGGCACACCTGAACGGTTCGATAGGAGGGGCACGCACCCGCTTTGTCAATCGCCGCCTTGGTCGGGCGTGGCGTGCGTCAGGCGGGCGTGCTGAGCTTGAGCCCGATCATGCCGGCCACGATCATCGACAGGCACAGCACCCGCACCGCATTGGCCGGCTCGCCATAGACCGCCATCCCGACCACGATGCTGCCGGCGGCGCCGATCCCGGTCCAGACCGCATAGGCGGTGCCGAACGGCAGCGACTTCAAGGCGATGCTCATCAGGCCGAAGCTCGCCAGAATCGCCACCAGCGTGCCGAAGGCCGGCCAGAATTTGGTGAAGCCGTCGGAGTGCTTCAGGCCCACCGCCCAGACGATCTCCATCAGGCCCGCGGCAAGCAGCGCGAGCCAACCGGTCATGGCGAGCGGCGCCGCGACGGCAGGGTCAGCACCGCGGATTGCGCATAGCCGCGGTACGGCCGGTCGAACTTCAATCCGGCGCCGGTGCGCACCGCGATCTGCATCAGCGTCGCTTCGAGTTCGTCGCGCGGGGTGACGTCGAACAGCGCCAGCCAGCGGCGCAGCGCATTGCGGGCGAACGGCGGCAGCCCGCTCTGGTCGCCGAAATCGACGATGTGCAGCTGTCCACCCGGCTTCAGGCTGGCGATCGCCCGTTCGATCACGGCCGTCCAGTCCGGAATCATCGACAGGCTGTAGGAGATCATCACCCGATCGAACGCGATCGGCTGACCGAACACCGCCTTTGCGGTGAAATTGGTGGCATCGCCATGCGCGACCTTCGCCGACCCGCTCAGACCGGCGCGGGCGATGCCGCTGATCGCCGACGTCAGCATCTCGGTCGACACGTCGAGTCCGAAGAACCGCGCGTTCGGATAGCGGCTCGCCGCCGCGATCAGATTGCGGCCGGTGCCGCAGCCGATTTCCAGGACGTTGTCGCCGGCAGCGGGCGCCAGCCCGGCGACCAATTCATCGCGACCAAGAAGATAGTACCGACGCGTAGTATCATAGATATGCCGCTGATACCGGTACATCCGGTTCATGCGCGATGTCGCATCGACCGGCCACGACGAATCGGCGGAGATTTCGGAGCGGATCATCGTCACGGAAAGCGCCCTCGATCTGGAATCCTCCGCCATCCATCCAACTTTGCGACGACACGATGATGACAATCGCGCGCATCGGCGCCGCCGCACTGTCGCAAAACTGCAGTGCAGCGCGGCTATTCTCGATCGATTGCCGATTCGAGGATAGTGATGAACACGCAGCAACTCATCGCGGATGCCGTCCGCAACAGCAAAGATCGTAGTGAGTCGACGATCTGGGATCGTCTGTTTTCGATCTGGTTCCGCAGGCTGGTCTACACCCAGATCTGGGAAGACCCCGAGGCCGACCTTGCTGCTTTGCAACTCCCGATCGGTTCCACCATCGTGACGATTTCGTCGGGCGGCTGCAACGCGCTGTCGTACCTGACGGCGAAGCCCGCGCAGGTGTTCGCGGTCGACCTCAACGAAGCCCACCTCGCTCTGTTGAAGCTGAAGCTCGCCGGGTTGCGAGCGCTGCCGGATTACGATCAGTTCTGGCGCTTCTTCGGCGAAGGCACGGCCGACGACAATGCCGATCTGTACCGGATGCGGCTGCGGCCACAGCTCGAACGCGACGCGCGCGGCTACTGGGACGAACGCGATTTCCGTGGTCGGGCGCGCTATCGTTACTTCACCAACGGATTCTATCGTCACGGCGCGCTCGGCAGCTTCATCGGCTTCGCGCATCTGCTGGCGAAATTCGCCAAGATCGACCTGTCGGCGTTGCTGACTGCGGCGCCGGATTCGGCGGAGCGTCAGGCTGCGCTGCAGCAGCTCGATCGGCTGTTCCATTCGCGCTTCGCCAGGCTGCTGACGCGGACGCCCGCTCTGCTGTTCAGCCTCGGCATCCCGCCGCAGCAGCGCGAACTGCTCGGCGGCGACCAGCCGCTCAACGAAGTGCTGCATCAGCGGCTGCTGCGGCTGATCAACGTCTATCCGAACGAGACCAATTACTTCGCCTGGCAGGCGCTGAGCCGGAGCTATCCGGGCCCCGGCGACACCTGCCTACCGCTGTACCTGCAGCGCAGCCGCTACGCGCAGATGCGCTCGGGCGCCGGGCTGATCATTCCGGTGCACGAGAACCTGCGCGTGTTCCTGGAAAGCCTGCCGGCCCGGCAGATCGACGCGGTCGTGCTGCTCGACTCGCAGGACTGGATGGCGGCCGACGAAATCCGCGCGCTGTGGGACGCGATCGATCGGTCCGGCAAGGATTCGGTGCGGGTGATCTTCCGCACCGCGGGCGCCGAATCGCCATTGGAGACCGATGCGCTGGCGCCGCTGCGCGAGGTCTGGCAGCGCGACGACGAGCGGAGCGCGATCGGCTTCGACCGCGACCGCTCCGGCATCTATGGCGGCTTCCATTGCTACGCGCGGCGGTCGGGCGGGCCGAACTGATCGAATTCGAGGACGTCCGCATCGAAGGTGTGCGATTTGATCCACCTCAAGCTGCGCGGCTGGCTTTCAGCTACTTAGATACCTGACGATGCTTGACGCAATGGATTGCGTTCTGCGTGCGAGAATCGTCTCTCCCCTGACTGGCCCCGCGCTCCCGATGCCGCCCATCGGGAGGCGGGGTTTTGTTGCTCGGCGATGCCCGGTTTCGTCGCGGCGGCCCGCGTCCGTCGGCGGCCGCCTTGCCGAATGCCGCCCGATCGGGCAAGACTCGGGAAATTCTCAGTAAATCCGCCGAGGCCGGTTTGATCGACAAGCTCGAGCTGCTGCTTGCGCTCGCCAAGGAACGGCACTTCGGCCGCGCCGCGGAGGCGTGCGGCGTGACCCAGCCGACGATGTCGACCAGCATCAAGCAGCTCGAGGAGATCCTCGGGGTGATGCTGGTGCAGCGCGGCTCGCGCTTTCTCGGCTTCACGCCGGAGGGCGAACGCACCCTGGAATGGGCCCGCCGCATCGTCGCCGACAGCAGGGCGATGCGCCAGGATATCGGCGCCATGAAGGGCGATTTGTCCGGGGACCTGCGGATTGCCGCGATCCCGACGGTTCTGGGCATGGTGGCGTCGCTGACCACGCCGTTCCGCGCGCGCTACCCCAATGTCCGCTTCAGTATTCTGTCCTGCACGTCGTCGGAGGTGCTCGGCCTGCTCGAAAATCTCGAAGCCGATGCCGGCCTGACCTACATCGAGAACGAGCCGCTCGGCAAAGTCCGCAGTATTCCGCTGTATCAGGAGAGCTACCGGTTGATCACCTCGCCGGACGGCCTGTTCGGCGATCGCGATCAGGTGACATGGAAAGAGGTCGGCCAGGTTCCGCTGTGCCTGCTGACACCCAACATGCAGAACCGCCGGATCATCGATCGCGCGCTGCGCGCCGCCGGCACCATCGCGCATCCGACGCTGACATCGAATTCGATCATCGTGCTGTACACGCATGTGAAGACGGGCCGCTGGGCCAGCGTCATGCCGGCCAAGCTCGCCGAAACGCTCGGTCTCGGTGACGGCGTCCGCACCATCCCGATCGTCGACCCGATGGTGTCCTACAGTATCGGGCTGGTGGTTCCGCCGCGCGAACCCTACACGCCGCTGGTCGCCGCACTGATGCAGGTCGCCCGCGAAGTCGCGCCGTCGCTGGAGAGCGAGGCCTGAGGCCTCCGCCCTCCCTCGATACCGTTTCCTTATCGCAGCATGTGACAGCTTTATTGATTCCTTGAACGATTCTTATTCTCATCGGCCGCGAACCAACGCCGAAAAGAGCGCCGATGCACCAAGAACCATGGGATCCGACCCGCGCCGCTGAGATCATCGCCGGGTTGACGCACAAGGAAGGACCGACGCTGGTGATCCTGCACGCGCTGCAGGAAGCCTTCGGCCATGTCCCGGAGGCCGCGGAGCCGATGGTGGCGCAGGCGCTCAACCTGTCGCGCGCCGAAGTCCACGGCGTGCTCACCTTCTATCCGGACTTCCGCCGTGAGCCGCCGGGCCGCCATGTCCTGAAGCTGTGCCGCGCCGAGGCCTGCCAGGCGGCGGGCGGCGATGCGCTGGCGGCGCGCGTTGAAAACCGGCTCGGAGTCGGGTTCGGCGCCACCACCGCGGACGGTGCGGTGACGCTGGAGCCGACCTATTGCCTCGGCCTGTGCGCCACGGCGCCGGCCGCGATGCTCGACGATCGCGTCATCGGCCGGCTCGATGCGTCCCGTCTCGACGCCTTGATGGCGGAGGCCCAGCAATGAGCGTTCGTATCTTCGTTCCCCGCGACTCCGGTTCCCTCGCGGTGGGCGCCGACGAGGTCGCGGCCGAACTGAATCGCGTTGCACACGAACGCGACGTCGCGCTCGATCTGGTCCGCCCCGGCTCGCGCGGGCTGTATTGGCTGGAGCCGATGCTCGAAGTCGAGACGCCGGCCGGTCGCGTCGCGTTCGGGCCGACGACGGTCGCGGACGTCGCCTCGATCCTCGATGCGATCCTGTCCGACGGCCCGCATCCGCTGAAGCTCGGCCTCACCGAGCAGATTCCGTGGCTGAAGCGGCAGACCCGCCTCACCTTCGTCCGCTGCGGCATCGTCGATCCGCGCTCGATCGACGATTATCGCGCCCATGGCGGCTACAAGGGGCTCGAGCGCGCGCTGAAGCTCAGCTCGGACGCGATCATCGACGACGTCGTCAAATCGGGGCTGCGCGGCCGCGGCGGCGCCGGCTTTCCGACCGGCACCAAATGGCGCACCGTGGCGCAGGCCGGCCGCGGCCAGAAATACATCTGCTGCAACGCCGACGAGGGCGACAGCGGTACCTTTGCCGATCGCATGCTGATGGAGGGTGATCCCTTCATGGTGATCGAAGGCATGACGATCGCCGGAATCGCGGTCGGCGCCACCAAGGGCTACATCTATATCCGCTCGGAATATCCGCACGCTGTGGTGGCGATGAACGCCGCGATCGAGGCGGCGCGGCGCACCGGCTATCTCGGCGACAACATCTGCCATTCGACCGATTCCTTCGACATCGAAGTCCGTGTCGGCGCCGGCGCCTATATCTGCGGCGAGGAAACCTCGATGCTGGAAAGCCTCGAGGGCAAGCGCGGCACCGTCCGCGCCAAGCCGCCGCTGCCGGCGCACAAGGGCCTGTTCGGCCGGCCGACGGTGATCAACAACGTGCTGACCTTCTCGGCGGTGCCGTACATCCTCGACGGCGGCGCGCAGGCCTATGCGGATTGCGGCATGGGCCGCTCGCGCGGCACCAAGCCGATCCAGCTCGCCGGCAACGTCAAGCATGGCGGGCTGTTCGAGGTGGCGTTCGGCATCACGCTCGGCGAACTGATCGACGACATCGGCGGCGGCACGCTCAGCGGTCGCCCGGTCCGCGCCGTGCAGGTCGGCGGCCCGCTCGGCGCGTATTTTCCGCGCGCGCTGTTCGACACGCCGTTCGACTACGAAGCGTTTGCAGCGCGCAGCGGCATGGTCGGCCATGGCGGCGTGGTGGTATTCGACGACACCGTCGACATGGCCAAGCAGGCGCGGTTCGCGATGGAGTTCTGCGCGATCGAGTCCTGTGGCAAATGCACCCCGTGTCGCATCGGCTCCACCCGCGGCGCCGAGACCGTCGACAAGATCATCGCCGGCGACAAGCCCGCGGCGAACATCGCCGTGCTCGAAGACCTCTGCAACACCATGAAGTTCGGCTCGCTGTGCGCGCTGGGCGGGCTGGCGCCGATCCCGGTGCTGTCCGCGCTGACGCACTTCCCCGAAGATTTCGGCCTCGCGCCGCGCCGCCTGCAGGCCGCGGAATAAAGGACGACGATATGGCTCTGGTCCACGAAACCGATTTCGGCACGCCGCGCTCGCCCTCCGAGACTATGGTGACGCTGACCATCGACGGCCGCAGCGTCAGCGTGCCCGAGGGCACCTCGATCATGCGGGCCGCGATGGAGATCGGCACCGCGATTCCGAAACTCTGCGCCACCGACATGGTCGACGCGTTCGGCTCGTGCCGGCTGTGCCTGATCGAGATCGACGGCCGCAGCGGCACGCCGGCGTCGTGCACCACGCCGGTCGCCGATGGCCTCGTCGTTCACACCCAGACCGAGCGGCTGAAGCAGATCCGCAAGGGCGTGATGGAGCTGTACATCTCCGATCACCCGCTCGACTGCCTGACCTGCTCGGCCAACGGCGATTGCGAGCTGCAGGACATGGCCGGCGCCGTCGGCCTGCGCGACGTGCGCTACGGCTATTCCGGCGAGAAGCACCCCAATCCCGGACTCGACGAGTCCAATCCTTACTTCACCTACGATGCGTCGAAGTGCATCGTCTGCTCGCGCTGCGTCCGCGCCTGCGAGGAAGTGCAAGGCACCTTCGCGCTGACGATCGCCGGCCGCGGCTTCGACTCCGTGGTGTCGCCCGGCATGCAGGAGAGCTTCCTCGGCTCGGAATGCGTCTCCTGCGGCGCCTGCGTGCAGGCCTGTCCGACCGCGACGCTGAACGAGAAGAGCGTGATCGAGATCGGCACGCCGGAGCGTTCGGTGGTGACCACCTGCGCGTATTGCGGCGTCGGCTGCACCTTCAAGGCCGAGATGCGTGGCGAAGAGCTGGTCCGCATGGTGCCCTACAAGGACGGCAAGGCCAATCGCGGCCATTCCTGCGTCAAGGGCCGGTTCGCCTGGGGCTACGCCAACCACAAGGAGCGCATCCTCAATCCGATGATCCGCTCCAGCATCAGCGAGCCGTGGCGCGAAGTGAGCTGGGACGAGGCGTTCAGCTACGCGGCCTCCGAGCTGAAGCGCATTCAGGCTAAATACGGCCGCGACTCGATCGGCGGCATCACCTCGTCGCGCTGCACCAATGAAGAAACCTTCCTGGTGCAGAAGCTGATCCGCGCCGGTTTCGGCAACAACAATGTCGACACCTGCGCCCGCGTCTGCCACTCGCCGACCGGCTACGGGCTCTCGACCGCGTTCGGCACCTCGGCCGGCACCCAGGACTTCGACTCGGTCGAACACACCGACGTGGTGATGATCGTCGGCGCCAATCCGACCGACGGCCATCCAGTGTTCGCCTCGCGCCTGAAGAAGCGGCTGCGCGCCGGCGCCAAGCTGATCGTGGTCGATCCGCGCCGGATCGATCTGGTGCGCTCGGCGCATATCGAGGCGTCGCAGCATCTGCCGCTGAAGCCCGGCACCAACGTCGCGGTGCTGACCGCAATCGCCCATGTGATCGTCACCGAGGGCCTCGCCAACGAGGCCTTCGTGCGCGAACGCTGCGACTGGAGCGAATACGAGCACTGGGCGTCGTTCGTGGCGCAGCCGAACAACAGCCCGGAAGCGACCGCGGCGATGACCGGTGTCGATCCGCAGGCGTTGCGCGAGGCGGCGCGGCTGTACGCCACCGGCGGCAACGGCGCGATCTATTACGGCCTCGGCGTCACCGAGCACAGCCAGGGCTCGACCACGGTGATGGCTATCGCCAATCTGGCGATGGCGACCGGCAATCTCGGCCGGCCTGGCGTCGGCGTGAACCCGCTGCGCGGCCAGAACAACGTGCAGGGCGCCTGCGACATGGGCTCTTTCCCGCACGAGCTGCCGGGCTATCGTCACATCTCGACCGACGCGGTGCGCGAGAGCTTCGAGTCGCTGTGGGGCGTGACGCTGAACAACGAGCCCGGCCTGCGCATTCCCAACATGCTCGACGCCGCGGTCGACGGCTCGTTCAAGGCGCTCTACGTACAGGGCGAGGACATCCTGCAGTCCGACCCCAACACCAAGCACGTCGCCGCTGGCCTCGCCGCGATGGAATGCGTGATCGTGCACGACCTGTTCCTGAACGAGACCGCCAACTACGCGCACGTCTTCCTGCCGGGCTCGACCTTCCTGGAGAAGAACGGCACCTTCACCAACGCCGAGCGTCGCATCCAGCGGGTTCGCAAGGTGATGACGCCGAAGAACGGACTGGAGGACTGGGAAGTCACGCAGCGGCTCGCCAATGCGATGGGCTTCGCGATGAGCTACCAGCACCCGTCCGAGATCATGGACGAGATCGCGTCGCTGACGCCGACCTTTGCGGGCGTGTCCTACGAGCGCCTCGAAGAACTCGGCTCGATCCAGTGGCCCTGCAACGAACGGGCGCCGGACGGCACCCCGGTGATGCACATCGATCATTTCGTCCGCGGCAAGGGCAAGTTCGTCATCACCGAATATGTCGCCACCGACGAGCGCACCGGGCCGCGCTTCCCGCTGCTGCTGACCACCGGCCGCATCCTGTCGCAATACAATGTCGGCGCCCAGACAAGGCGAACCGCGAACACGGTGTGGCACGAGGAGGACCGGCTGGAGATCCACCCGCACGACGCGGAGCAGCGCGGCGTCCGCGATGGCGATTGGGTCCGGCTCGCCAGCCGCGCCGGCGAGACCACGCTGCGCGCGCTGATCACCGACCGCGTCGCACCGGGCGTGGTCTACACCACGTTCCATCATCCCGACACCCAGGCCAACGTCGTCACGACCGATTACTCCGACTGGGCGACCAACTGCCCGGAATACAAGGTGACCGCGGTGCAGGTGGCGCCGTCGAACGGTCCGTCGGAATGGCAGCGCGCCTATGAGGAACAGGCGGCCGCAGCGCGCCGGATCGCTTCGCCGGCCGAGGCCGCGGAGTGACGATGCGCCCGACCCTCCACACCCGCAGCACCCGGACCTGGCGCAACGGCCGGATGCAGGACGGCGCGCGTGCCATCCCCGAGGAAACTCCGGTTGCGATCAGCTACAACGGCGGCACCCACGCGGTGATGATGGCGACCCCGGCCGACCTCGAGGACTTTGCGATCGGCTTCAGCCTCAGTGAGGGCGTGATCGCCGCGCCGGCGCAGATCGACAGTTTCGAGATCGTGCCGCTCGACGACGGCATCGAACTGCGGATGTGGCTCGGCGGCGACGTCGCCGACAAGCTGCAGCAGCGCCGCCGGCATATCGCAGGCCCCACCGGCTGCGGGCTGTGCGGTGTCGACTCGATCGCCGAGGCGCTCCGCCCGGCAGCGGTCGTCGCTCCGGGCGGCCGGTTCACGCCGCAGCAGATCGTCGCCGCGATCGAGGCGATGCCGCCGCTGCAGAAACTCAACATCGAGACCCGCGCCGTGCATGCGGCGGCGTTCTGGACGCCGGCGCGCGGCATCGTCGGTCTCCGCGAAGACGTCGGCCGCCACAACGCGCTCGACAAGCTTGCCGGCGTGCTGGCGCGGCAGCAGGTCGCGACCGGCGACGGCATCGTGCTGCTCACCAGCCGGGTGTCGGTCGAGATGGTCCAGAAGACCGCCACGCTCGGCGCGCCGCTGCTGGTCGCGGTGTCGGCGCCGACCGCCTTGGCGGTGCGGATGGCGGACGCTGCCGGCATCACGCTCGCGGCGGTCGCACGCGCCGACGGCTTCGAAATATTCACCCATCCCGGCCGGATCAGTGGCGGCGAGAGCGAAGGAGCCGCCGATGTCGCCTGACCGGCTTGTGCATATGGCCAATCAGATCGGCACGTTCTTTCGCAGCCAAGGGCCGGACAAGGCGGTGCCGGGCATCGCCGAGCATCTGAAGAAGTTCTGGGATCCGCGGATGCGCAACGCGATCGTCGCGCATCTCGAGTCGGGAGGCGAAGGGCTTGCGCCGGAAGTCCGCGCGGCAGTGGAGGCATTGAGGCCGGTGGCCAAATAATCGACGACGACCAACGAGATCAGCCCGAAATCGGGCGATAAAAGGGGAAACGCAACATGACAACCTTGGAAGGGACCGGACGCCTGTCCGGCGCACGGCCGGGTCTACTCGATCGCGAGCGGATCATCGCCGCTGCCGGGTACAATCGCTGGCTGGTGCCGCCGGCCGCGCTCTGCATTCATTTGTGCATTGGTATGGCTTACGGCTTCAGCGTGTTCTGGCTGCCGCTGTCGCGCGCCGTCGGATTGTCGGCGCCGAAGGTCTGCGGCGACATGACGATCATCCAGGAGCTGTTCACCACCACCTGCGACTGGCGCGTCGCCAGCATGGGCTGGATGTACACGCTGTTCTTCGTGCTGCTCGGCGCGTCGGCGGCGATCTGGGGCGGCTGGCTGGAACGGGTCGGGCCGCGCAAAGCGGGTTTCGTCTCGGCCATCTGCTGGTCCGGCGGATTGGTGCTCGGCGCGATCGGCATCTACACGCATCAACTTTGGCTGCTGTGGCTCGGCTCCGGCGTGATCGGCGGCATCGGTCTCGGCCTCGGCTACATTTCGCCGGTGTCGACGCTGGTGAAATGGTTTCCGGACCGCCGCGGCATGGCGACCGGCATGGCGATCATGGGCTTCGGCGGCGGCGCGATGATCGGCGCGCCGCTCGCCAACATGCTGATGAACTACTTCAAGACCCCGACCGACGTCGGCGTCTGGCAGACCTTCCTCGTCATGGGCCTGATCTACTTCGTGTTCATGACGATCGGCGCCTTCGCCTATCGGATCACGCCGCCGAACTGGCGGCCCGAGGGCTGGACGCCGCCGGCCAAGGCCAACACCATGATCACCGCGCACCACGTGCATCTGCGGGATGCGCACAAGACCCGCCAGTTCTGGCTGATCTGGGCGGTGCTCTGCCTCAACGTCTCGGCCGGCATCGGCGTCATCGGCATGGCCTCGCCGATGCTGCAGGAGATCTTCGCCGGCAAGCTGATCGGCCTGCCCGATCTCAGCTTCAACCAGCTGTCCGCCGAACAGAAGACGCTGATCGCCGGCATCGCCGCCGGCTTCGCGGGGCTGCTGTCGCTGTTCAACATCGCCGGCCGGTTCTTCTGGGCGTCGCTGTCGGACAAGATCGGCCGCAAGAACACCTACTACGTATTCTTCATCCTCGGCATCGTGCTCTACGCGATGGTGCCCACGTTGGCGGCAATGGGCAGCAAGGTGATGTTCGTGCTCGCCTTCGGCATCATCCTGTCGATGTATGGCGGCGGCTTCGCCACGGTGCCGGCCTATCTGGCCGACATCTTCGGCACCCAGTTCGTCGGCGCCATCCACGGCCGGCTGCTGACCGCCTGGGCGACCGCCGGCATCATCGGCCCGGTGGTGGTCAACTACATCCGCGAGGCGCAGATCGCCGCCGGCGTGCCACGCGCGCAGGTCTACGACTTCACCATGTACATCCTGGCCGGGATGCTGGTGCTCGGCCTGATCTGCAACGCGCTGGTGCGGCCGCTCGCCGACAAATGGTTCATGAAGCCCGACGAAGTCGCCGCGCTGCAGGCCAAGGGCGCAGCCGCCAGCACCGGCGGCGGCTCCTACGGCATCGGCAAGGGCGGCCTCGACGCCGGCACGGCGGCATTCTGGGCCTTCGTCGGCATTCCGTTGGCCTGGGGCGTGTGGATCACGCTCCAGAACGCGCTCAAGATATTCTGAGCCCTCGCGACAACGCTGGGCGGCGAGCCATCCGCCGCCCAGCGACTTTCACCAACGCGTTTTCTTGCAACCGATTTCGCAGCCGCACAATATCGGCGCCTGCCCGCCTCTTCCTTCGTCGAAGCAACCTCCGGTCTTTGGACGCGCTGCATCAAGTGCAGCGCAGCGAATTTTTCAACGCGCGTCGCAGCGAACTAATCGAACCCGGCCCGGTCTCGATCGCAATTTGCACGTAATCCTCCTTCTCAGTTGCAACGGTTATGATAGCGTCGGGCAGTCGGCGCATCTGACGCTGGCTGCGATGCCTGTGCGGCGTCGACAACAATAATGCGGCTGCAGCAGCGGCCGTGCGAGGGAGTGACGCGATGAAGTCGGTCTTCAGACGATCCGTTGTTGCGTGCGCTGCAATCCTGGCGATCGGGACGATCCATCAAGCCAGCGCTCAAGGCCTCAAGAAATACGATTCCGACAAGAAGGACTTCTGGACCAATCCGCCGCCGGACTGGTTCCTCGGCGACGAGACGGAAGCGCAGAAGGGCCTGGCGCCGCCGTCCGGCCCGCCGACCGGAGCTTCCGACGCCGAACTCGCGGCGATGATGAAGAAGATCAAGCTGCCGCCCGGCTTCAAGATCGAGGTCTACGCTTCCGGCGTGCTGGCGGCGCGACAGATGGCGTGGGGCGACAACGGCACTCTGTTCGTCGGCTCGTTCGGGCTCGGCAACGTCTATGCGATCACCGACAAGGACGGCAAGAAACAGGTCAAGACCATCCTCAAGGGCCTGAAAATGCCGACCGGCCTCGCGTTCCAGAACGGCGCGCTGTACGTGATCGATATCGACAAGCTGATCCGTTACGACAATGCCGAGGCCAATCTCGACAATCTCGGCCAGGGCAAGGTCGTTTACGACGACATGCCGTCCTACGTCGCGCACGGCTGGAAGTATCTGGCGCCCGACAAGGACGGCTGGTTCTACGTGCCGTTCGGCCCGCCCTTCAACATCGGGCTGCCGCCGACCTCGGTGTCGCAGATCCGCCGCGTCGATCCCAAGACCGGCAATGCCGAGCTGGTCGCGCTCGGCGTGCGCAATTCGGTCGGCGGCGACGTTGATCCGCGCACCGGCAAGTACTGGTTCACCGAGAACGCCCGCGACTGGATCAGCGACGACATGCCGAGCGACAAGCTCAACATGATCTCGAAGATGGGCGAGCATTTCGGCTATCCCTATTGCCATCAGGGCGACATGCCGGATCCGAAATTCGCCATGGGTCACAAGTGCTCGGAGTTCACGCCGCCGGTCCTGAACCTCGGCGCCCACGTCGCCCCCTTGGGCATGAAGTTCTACACCGGCGATCAATTCCCCGCCGAGTACAAGAACAACATCTTCATCGCCGAGCACGGCTCCTGGAATCGCCACAAGTACCAGGGCGCCCTGATCAAGCGGGTGATCGCCGACCCGGACGGCAAGAACGCCAAGCAGGAAGACTTCGCCACCGGCTGGATCGAAGGCGACCAGGGATATCTCGGTCGTCCCGCCGACATCGTGCTGGCCAAGGACGGCTCGATGCTGGTGGCCGACGATTGGGCCGGGGCGATCTATCGCATCAGCTACAGCAAGTGAGCTGAGCGACGGCCTGTGCTCAACCTCGTCATTCCGGATGCGCTCTCGTCAGCGAGCGCATCCGGAACTGATCCCCTGTCGAGAGCTGGACCTCGGCTTCGCACCGCACCACGCCAGCCCCTCATCGCCCGACCATCGTCAATCACAAACTCTGACCCAACAGAGAGATTTCGCATGACTCGCCTCGCTGCCGCCGTTTCGCTCGCCCTCGGGCTGTCGCTGTTCGCCTCGCCCCTCGTCGCCGGCGATATCGAGGCCGGCAAGGAAAAGGCCGGGGTCTGCTCGTTCTGTCACGGCGACAACGGCGTCTCGAAAATGGAGTACACGCCGTCGCTGGCCGGCCAGCCCGACCTCTACATCCAGTGGCAACTGGTGTTCTTCCGCGCCGGGACGCGTCAGAACGCCAACATGAAGACGATCGTCGAAGAGCTGACCAACGAGGACATCCGCAATCTCGGCGCCTACTACGCGTCGCTGGCGCCGATGAAGAACCCGAAGCCCGACGAGAACCCGGAGCTGTTCCGCAAGGGCGCCGAAGCCGCCGCCGGGCGGCGTTGCGCCTCGTGCCACACCGACACCTACGCGGGCGTCAAGGGCACGGCGCGGCTCGCCGGCCAGCGCGAGGAATACCTGATCAAGGCGCTGAACGAATTCAAATCAGGTCAGCGCTCCGGCGGCTCGATGGCCGCAATGGCCGACGTCGCCTACCCGCTGAGCGAAGAGGAAATCTACGCCCTGGCGCACTATCTGGCGCATTTGTAAGCCGCAGATCGTCGGCGCGAGACCGACAGCAGGTGAGGTGCCGGTTTTCGACGTCCGCACGCCATCGGCGCGACGACGGATGTCGGCCCAGGCGTCGATTTTCATCGCGACGCATGCGCCTCGCGGAGCCGCCCGGAATGGGCCGCTGCGATCCTCCTAACTTGGGCGATCCGGGCGTTGGCGTTCATGGCGCGCGCGCCGGCGAGTTGCGCGACTGGCATCTCCGAACCCGGATACTGGGCCTCGCCCGAATTGAACCACGTCCCGCCCGGCGAAGCCGAGGCGATCAGCGGCTGCGACCGCGCGGCGATCGGCCCGCTACCGCGCTCCTGATCGGGCTCGCCAACGTCATCGTCCGTCTCTGGTGCGCGATAGCGGGTGCCCGGGCAGCCCCGATGCGGCTCCGGCACTTCGTATTGATAGCGGGCCGACACCTTGACGAGTTCGCCGGCCAACCCGGCCATACTGTGAAGGCGAATTGCGTTGTTGGAATTGATCAGATCGAACGAGACGTCCCGTACACAGGGCAGAACCGGCGAACGCGGCAGCCGCTGGGCCCATCCGCGCAGGCGCTGAAGCACCTCGCCGCTCTGGTAGACGCGGTCGATCTCCAAACCGCGTGCATTGTCGGCCAGAACCCGCTTGTCGACATAGGCCGCCCCAGTCACTGGCGAAGGATCGAACGCGAACACCTTCGCAATGCGCGGGCGCCTCGGGTGATTGGCGAGACCAGCGAACTGGGCGAGGCCTCCGCCGAGCGAATGCCCGACCGACACGATCTGGGGTGGCCGCCTCGCCCGTCGATAGCAGTCCAGCATCGTGACCTTCTTGATGATCGCGTCGACATTGCGCCGGAGCTGCCGGTAATGATCATCTGTGAAGCCTCCGGTGACGACGTCGAAATTCCCGATCCAGTCGGCAAATGCCGCTGTTGTTCCGCGGAATGCGATGCTGACTTCGCTGCAGGCAGCGCCGTTTTTTGCCGGATACCGCGTTCGCGCCCACACCTGGAAGGCGGGCCCTCCTCCGATCCTGAGGGTCCATCGGTCCCGATCGATCGCTGCCAGACATTCAGGGTCGGATTCGAAGCACGTCAGATAGCCCTCGCTCCCAAACTGATATTGCCAGGCCCGCAGATACTTGGTCGCGAGCGGCGCCACTGTCGCATCGCCGTCCGTCACATAGGCCACCGCGCGCCCAACATCGGCGCCATCGAGCGCCGGCTGCCCGGACGGCCCCAACGTCGCATCGATTTCGTTTTTTGGAATATAGGCCGCAGCGGCCTGAATGGCGTAGGGCGCATAGTAGCGCGACAAGGGCGCCGCGTAGGTCGCACGGATCTGAACCGGAGCCGTCGATTCGTTTTGGGCGGACGCTGAGGGAACCGACGAGATTGAAACCGCAACAATCAACAAGACCAGCTTGAATTGAACGCGCATCGCCGAGACCTCCGCAATGAGTCAGGTCCTTGAACGCAACGACAAATAACTATTCGCAACTCTGAAAATGCTGACACAACTTTCGGCCGTCTGCAACACACAACAGAACCATCACGGCTCGGGACGGCTCTCCGCCGTGCGACTCCGTCCACGCGCCGCCATCAGCAGAACTCCGACGGCGAACGCCACGAACAACATCACGGCGATCGCGCCCCCCGCCTGCTGCCAAAGCAGTTTCGAGAGAATCAGCACGCTGTTGGAATGATCGATGTTTCCACCGAAGACCAGGCACTTAGCGTCCTTGCCGAGGTTGATCGGACACTTGTTGAAATCGACGATACTTGCGATCGTAAACTGCGGGGCGGAATACGGAAGAACAGCAAGAGTGACTGCGATCACGAAGCCAATTGACAGCCGACTGCGCAACGAAGTCCAACCGCGCACGATCAAGAGGTAACAAGAAACCGTCCATGCGGCGACGACTAGATAGAACGCGATGGACCATGCGGCCTCGTTCGAAGACCCAAAGGTCAGCCAAGAGATCGGCCGAAACGCTACCGAAATTAGATGGCCGAGATCAATCGGACCGAGGCGACATTCGACGTCCTGGCCGGCATGGCACCCGACCGCCCGCCCCAGAAGTGCGGCAACGATCATCACGACTTCCGGCAGAAACGGAACCGCGACGAGCAGCATCAACCAGCGCCGGTATCTTCGAATGCTTTGAGGAGATTTGCTCACGATGCAATCTCTCGAAATCGAGGGGCGCCGCGCAAACGTCGCTGAAGAATGCAGCCACTCTAATCGATAGCCTTGGCTTTGAATACAGCCCCACGAGCGGCGTTGCGCGAGCTGCCCCCCGAGGCACCTCACCTGCCCGCCCCTTCCGTCCGCAGGCAGTTCACGATTAAGACCACGCCGGGAACGAATTCGCACACTGGTCGTAGACACCACGCAGCATGAATTGACGATCAACTCCGTCGTTGAAGTCCTGCATTCGCTGCATGATCCGCAAGGCCGTCTTTCCCATGTCCTGCGCCCGGATGAGTGCGGCGCCCGCGAGGTTCCATGTCTCCTAAGAACTCGACTTCGAAGAAATCGTCGCCGACGAATCCCGAAACCACGGCCGCGACGATCGCCGATGCGACGATCCAGCGTGGCGAGGGCGGCGAGACGCATCAGGTTGCGACCGGCAAGACGCCGGTGCTGACGACGCGCCAGGGCGTCCCGGTCAGCGACGATCAGAACAGCCTCAAGCTCGGCAGCCGTGGTCCGACCTTGATGGAAGACTCGCACTTCCGCGAAAAGATCTTCCACTTCGACCACGAGCGCATTCCGGAACGCGTGGTGCACGCCCGCGGCTTCGGCGCCCACGGTTTCTTCGAGACCACCGAGTCGCTCGCCGACGTCACCCGCGCCGACCTGTTCCAGCGGTCCGGCGAGAAGACGCCGGTGTTCGTCCGGTTCTCGACGGTGGCCGGCAACAAGGGCTCCGCCGACCTTGCGCGCGACGTCCGCGGCTTCGCGGTCAAGTTCTACACCAAGGAAGGCAACTGGGATCTGGTCGGCAACAACATCCCGGTGTTCTTCATCCAGGACGCGATCAAGTTTCCAGATCTGATCCATGCCGCCAAGCAGGAGCCTGATCGCGGCTTCCCGCAGGCGCAGACCGCACACGACAATTTCTGGGATTTCATCTCGCTGATGCCGGAGTCGATCCACATGGCGCTGTGGATCATGTCCGACCGCACCATTCCGCGGTCGTTCCGCTTCATGGAAGGCTTCGGCGTCCACAGCTTCCGGATGATCAATGCGAAGGGCAAATCGACCTACGTCAAATTTCACTGGAAGCCGAAGCTGGGCCTGCAGTCGGTGGCGTGGAACGAGGCGGTCAAGCTCAACGGCGCCGATCCGGATTTCCATCGCCGTGATCTGTGGGATGCGATCCAGAGCGGCAACTATCCGGAATGGGAACTGGGCCTGCAACTGTTCGACGATGCCTTTGCCGACGAATTCGATTTCGACATTCTCGACGCCACCAAGATCATCCCGGAAGAGATGGTGCCGATCCGCCGCGTCGGCCGGCTGGTGCTGGACCGGACCGTCGACAACTTCTTCAACGAGACCGAGCAGGTCGCATTCCAGACCGGCAACATCGTGCCGGGTATCGACTTCACCAACGATCCGCTGCTGCAGGGACGCAACTTCTCCTATCTCGATACGCAGTTGAAGCGGCTCGGCAGCCCCAACTTCAACGACCTGCCGATCAACGCGCCGAAATGCCCGTTCCACACCTTCCAGCAGGACGGACACATGACGCTGAACAATCCGAAGGGTCGCGCCAACTACGAGCCGAATTCGTGGGGCGCCGAGGGCGGGCCGCGCGAGTCGCCAAAGGGATTCCAGACCTTTCCGGAAGAACTCACGGGCGAGAAACGGCGCGCACGCGCTGAACTGTTCGCCGATCACTACAGCCAGGCCCGGCAGTTCTACATCAGCCAGACCGAGATCGAGCAGACCCACATTCAGGACGCGTTCGTCTTCGAATTGAGCAAAGTGGAGCGGCCCGATATCCGCACCCGCGTGATGTCGCATCTGGTGAATGTCGATGCGGATCTCGCGGGGCAGGTCGCGGATGGTCTCGGTATGGACGTGCCCGATGCGGCAGAGCCGGCGCGTCCGGTGATCGACGATCTCGACGCCTCGCCCGCACTCAGCATTCTTCTGAACGGACCGAAGGATTTTGCGGGTCGGAAGATCGGCGTGATGGTCAGCGACGGCACCGACGCCAAGCTGCTCGCTGCGTTGCAGACGGCCGCCGCCAAACACGACGTGCTGATCGAGCTGGTTGCGCCCAAAGTCGGCGGCTTCGAGACCTCCGACGGAGAATTGCTGCCCGCCAAGCAGAAGATCAATGGCGGACCGTCGGTGCTGTACGACGCGGTGGCGCTTCTGGTGTCGGATGAAGGCGCAACCCTGCTGCAGGGCGACGCGACCGCGCGCGACTTCGTGGCGG
This sequence comes from Rhodopseudomonas palustris, assembly GCA_016215605.1. Taxonomy (GTDB): domain Bacteria; phylum Pseudomonadota; class Alphaproteobacteria; order Rhizobiales; family Xanthobacteraceae; genus Rhodopseudomonas; species Rhodopseudomonas palustris_L. The sequence continues at coordinate 53,878 of JACRJB010000004.1, read as the reverse complement.
ATGCCTTCGCCCACGCCAAGTTCATCGCCTACGCCGAGACGGCGCAGCCGTTGTTCGACAAGGCGGGGGTCGTACCGGATGGCGGCTGCCTCGCCTTGAGCAAGCCGGCGGACGCCGAGCGCTTCATCAAGCTCTGCGGCAAGCTGCGATTCTGGGAGCGCGAGGCGTTGGTTCACGCGGTATAGACCGACTACACACTACTCGTCGAAATCGCGATGATCGGCCGGACCGCTCCGGCCGATCATTTGCTTTTCAACGACGCTGTGAATGCCGGCATGACCGCCCATCATTCCGCTCGACGGAATGGAAGAATCCGCTCGCGACCAAGGCCCGGTTATTCTAGACAGCAAGGCAACGTAGCGCCGCACAACCGGGTCTGATCGATCGATGCCACAAGCCACCAGTGAGGCTGTCGCCGAACATCTGCTGCGCTGGCGCGCCATCGGAGCCGACGAGCGCCGCAACGATCCGTTCGGCGCCATGCGGCGCGCCGGATTGTTTCGGATCGGCCTGCCCGGCGCGATCGAGTCCCTCGACAGCTTCAGCGCGATCGCCACCGCCGAGCAGGCGATTGCGGCGGCGACTGGCGAGCTGGGTCTCGCCACCGCCTTTGCGGGACGTCAACTGATCGCGCGGTTCTTCATCGCCGGCTTCGCCAACGAAGCCCAGCGTGGCGATCTGCTGTCTCGGATCGCCGCGGGCACCTGCTGGGCCGCGGTGGCGATCTCCGAGCCCGGCGCTGGCGCGCATCCGAAACTTCTCAAGACCGCCGCCGAGCCTCGGGGCGGCGACTACGTCATCAACGGCCGCAAGGCGTGGATCACCAACGGCCCGGTCGCCGACGTCTTCCTCGTTCTGGCGATCGTCGCGATCAACGACGGCCGCAAGCGCTATGGCCTGTTCGCCGTGCCGCGCGAAACGCCGGGGCTGACGATGACACCAATGCCGTCGCTCGACGTGCTCGCACCGGCCTCGCATTGCGAGCTCGCGCTCGACGACTGCGTGGTGCCGGCTTCGGCGCGGATCGGCGGCGACGTCGATGCTTATCCGGCGATGGCGCTGCCGTTCCGCGATATCGAGGACACCGTCGGCACCGCGACCACCGCCGGCTTTCTGGCGTGGCTGCTGCGGGCGATCGCATCGCAGATCGAGCCGAGCCAGGACCACGCGCTGCGGCTCGGGCGTCTCGAGGGGCAGGTCTCGCTGATCGAGACGGCGAGCCGGGCCGCCGTCCTGTCGCTGGACGACCGCACGGCACCAGTGCCCGCGCGTCTGATCGGAATCCGCGCTCTCGCCAGTAACATCGTCGACGAGATCCGCGCGCATTTCGCCGTGGCGCGAACCGACGATGGCGTCAGCCGCGCACTGGCGGCCTACGATGTCCTCGCCAATGTCGCGCGCGAACCGCGCAAGCAGCGGCAGATCACTCTCGGCCAATCCCTCTGGAGCGCACGACACGAATGACCACACACATGCCGATCGAATCCATCGACGCCGTCACCGCGGGCCTCGCGTCGGTCGGCTACATCGCCAGCCGGCAGATCGCGACCGCGGTGTATCTGGCCGAGCGGATCGAGAAGCCGATCCTGGTCGAGGGCCCGGCCGGCGTCGGCAAGACCGAGCTCGCCAAGGCGCTGGCGAAATGGCGCGGGCTGCGGATGATCCGGATGCAGTGCTACGAAGGCCTCGACGAGGCCAAGGCGCTGTACGAGTGGAAATACGCCAAGCAACTGCTCTACACGCAGATCCTGAAGGACAAACTCGGCGAAGTGCTGGGCGGGGCCGAAACGCTGGCGGGCGCGCTCGACCGGCTGCACGATTTCGGCGACGTGTTCTTCTCCAAGGAATTCGTCGAGCCGCGCCCGCTGCTGCAGGCGCTGGAGCAGCCCAACGGCTGCGTGCTGCTGGTCGACGAGATCGACAAATCCGACGCCGAGTTCGAATCGCTGCTGCTCGAAATCCTGTCGGACTATCAGGTCTCGATCCCTGAACTCGGCACCATCAGCGCCGTGGTGAAGCCGCTGGTGCTGCTGACCTCGAACGGCGAGCGCGACCTGTCCGACGCGCTGAAGCGGCGCTGCCTGCATCTGCATATCGGCTTCCCGGAGCAGAAGCTCGAGGAGCGGATCGTCGAGAGCCGCGTGCCCGGCGCGTCGCAGGTTCTGCGCGCGCAGCTCGTCGCCTTCATCAACCAGGTCCGCGCGCTCGACCTGAAGAAGCTGCCGTCGGTGAGCGAGGCGATCGACTGGGCACGCGTCCTGGTGCTGCTGCAGTCCACCGAACTGGACCACGAGACGGTGAAGGACACGCTCAACGTCCTGTTGAAATACGAAGCCGACATCGAAACCACGACGCCGCAAGTCGCCGCCTTCGTCGCCAAGGCCGGGCGGCCGGGCATGTTCGGCTGATGCGCGAGGAGCTGCACCGCTTCTTCCGGGCGGCGCGCGGCGCCGGCGTGCGGGTCTCGCCGGCCGAAAGCATCGACGCGATGCGTGCGGTCGCCGATGTCGGCATCGCCGATCGCGCCATCCTGCGCGACACGCTGCTGCTGACGCTGGCGAAAAGCCAGGAGGAAAAGCAGGCGCTCGGCGACTGCTTCGACCTGTTCTTCAGCCACCCCGAACCGCCCGCCGAGTCGGAGAACGTGCCGGAGGCCGACGCCACCGGTGCATCCGACGCGAACGATGCGGCTTCCCCTGCCGGCGCCGGCGGCGCGCCGCAGGACGGCGGCAGCGCCTCGCCGGAACTCGGCGAGCTCGCGCAGATGCTGCTGTCGCAGGATCGCAACGCGGTCGCCGCGGCATTGTCCGGTGCGGCGAATGCCGCTGCATTGTCCGATATCCGTTACTTCACCCAGCGCGGCCTGTTCCAGAGCCGGATGATGGAAGCGCTCGGCATCGGCCGGCTGCGCGACGATCTCGATCAGCTCAAGGCCGCCAACCCGGCCGAAGCCGAGCGATTGTCCGGCCTTCTCGACGGCCTGCGCGACGCCGTGCGCGAACGGGTGTCGCAGGCGCTGCTGCTGTACGGCCGCGAGGAAACCGAGAATCTGCGCCACGAGATCCTGCGCAACGCGCCGCTGGCGCGGCTGGAGCGGCGGCAGGTCGAGCAGATGAAGCTGCTGATTCGCGCCATCGCGCGGCGACTGCGCGAGCGCTACTCGAAACCGCGCAAGCGGCAACGCCGCGGCCACCTCGACGTTCGCCGCACCATGCGTCGCAACGCCGCCTGGGGCGGCATTCCGTTCCTCACCGCCTGGAAGCGGCGGCATCGCGACCGGCCGAAGATCGTCGCGCTGTGCGACGTCTCCGGCTCGGTGGCGCAGGTCTCCGACTTCTTCCTGCTGCTGATTCACAGCCTGCACGAAGTCGTCGACGACGTCCGCTCGTTCGCGTTCTCGGGCCACCTGATCGAGGTCAGCGACATTCTCGACAAGCAGGAGCCGGAAGCGGCTATGCGCGAGATCATGGCCAAGGTCGGCTTCGGCTCGTCCGACTATGGCAATTCCTTCGCGGATTTCGAAAAGCGCTGGCTGCGCGCGGTGACGCCGAAGACCACGGTGATCGTGCTCGGCGACGCCCGCACCAACAAGCTCGATCCGCGCACCGACATCCTGCGCACCATATCCGAGCGGGCCAAGCGCGTGGTCTGGCTCAACCCCGAAGGCCGGATGGGCTGGGGCTGGGGCGATTCCGAAATGTTCCGCTACGCGCCGTTCTGCAACACCGTGCGGCAATGCGCGACCGCCAAACAGCTCGAACGCGCGGTGTCGGACATCGTCGCGGCGTATCAGTAGCGGAAGGCAACGCGTTCGCTTCGGTCTTTCAGCCCTCGGCAAATCCTTGCGGGTCGCTCAGCCGGTTGAGCCGCTGCGCCGCGGCCAGCGCGAAGCGCAGCATCATCAGCTTGCGGGTCGGCGCTGGCAGTTTGTGCTCGGGCGCCTCGCACTGCATGTGCGCACCGTAACCATCGGCGACGATCAGTCCGGTGTCGCCCGGAAAGATTTCGCACGGCAGATCCTGGGTGAAGGCGAAGAACAGCCGGTCGCAATGCGCCCGATACTCCGGCCATTTCTGGTCGGCGCGCAGATCCGCCAGCGAGGACTTGATCTCGACGATCCAGATCTCGCCGCGCTCGTTCAACGCCACCAGATCGGCGCGCCGCCCCGACGGCAGCGGCAGTTCGCTGACGCAGGCGAAGCCGAGCGACCGCAACAGCCGGCTGGTGCCGCGCGCAATCTTGAGCGCGGTTTCCGACTGCCGCAGGTCCGGCGGCAAAATCATCTGAACGGCATTCGATTCCATCGCGACCAAGTCTAGCCGATTTCGGCGCACGCCCCCAAGCGGGGCCTGCGTTCCCGATTTCGGCCGCAGAAAGATCGCCGAAGCGCCGTGATCGCGGTTGGAGCGGCGAGGCGATGACACGCGGGCTCTGGCGGGGCAGTTGGAGACGGTCGAATGAAACGCATCACTGTTTTGAAAGCGCTGGCGCTTGCAGCGCTGCTTGCGCCGCTGGCGCTCCCTTCAACGGCCAGCGCGCGGCCGGCGGTGGAAGTCGCTTTCGTGCTCGACACCACCGGCTCGATGAGCGGGTTGATCGAAGGCGCCAAGCGGAAGATCTGGTCGATCGCCACGGCGATTCTCGACAGCAATCCCGACGCCGACATCCGGATGGGACTGGTGGCCTATCGCGACATCGGCGACGACTACGTCACCCGCCGCGTCGAGCTCACCTCCGACATACAGGATCTGTATGCGCGGCTGCTGGAGCTGCAGGCGCGCGGCGGCGGCGACTGGCCGGAGAGCGTCAACGAGGCGCTCGATGTCGCGGTCAACAAATTGCGCTGGAGCCAGGACGGCGACACGCGACGCATCGTCTTTCTGGTCGGCGACGCGCCGCCGCACATGGACTACGCCCAGGACACCAAATATTCGACCACGCTGGCGGTGGCTCGGCAGAAGGACATCGTCGTCAATGCCGTGCAGGCCGGCCACGCGCGCGATACCGAGCGGGTGTGGCACGAGATCGCCGATGGCGGCCGCGGCCGCTACATTCCGATCCCGCAGGACGGCGGTCAGATCGTGGTGATCGAGACGCCCTACGATCAGGACATCATCATCCTGCAGAACCGGATCAACGGCACCGTGATTCCCTACGGCCCGGCGCCGTTGCAGAAGCGCACCGAGGAGCAGACCCGGCAACTGTCGACGGTTGCCGCCGCGGCGCCGGCCTCGGCCTCCGACATGGCGAGCTACCTCAACAAGCGGGCGCGGACCTCGTCCGAGGCCGTCACCGGCGGCGGCGATCTGGTCAGCGACGTGATGGCCGGCCGGCAGAAGCTCGATCAGGTGAAGGACGAGGACCTGCCCGACAGCCTGCGCGCCTTGCCGGCCGAGCAGCGCGCCGCCAAGGTGGAGGCGGAAATGGCCGAGCGCAAAGCGTTGAACGAGCAGCTGGCCGCGCTGGTCAAACAGCGCGACGCCTATCTGGTGGCCCATCGCGACAAGCAGCCGAAACAGGCCTCGTCGTTCGATCGCGAGGTCGAGGCGACGCTGAAGGCGCAACTGAAGCGGTAGCGCGCCGAATTGATCGTTCGTCGTCACGCGGTCGCGCGCTGAGTTCCTTCTCCCCTCGTGGGAGAAGGTGGCGCGGACCGAAGGTCCGTGCCGGATGAGGGGGGCCGCAAGCGCCGTGCTCGCCGCCCTTCACCCGGCTTCGCTGCGCGAAGCCACCCTCTGTCACTAGGGGAGAGGGTAACGCGCCCGTGCCGACACGGAAATTCGGCGAGCCTGCGCGGCTTTGACTTGCCGCGACGGAGGCGGCAAAGTGCGGCCATGAGCACCCCGTCCGACACCAAAGCCAAAGCCGGCGCCGCGATCATTCCGGTGACGCCGTTCCAGCAAAACTGCACGCTGTTGTGGTGCGAGGCCACCCGCAAGGCGGTGGTGGTCGATCCCGGCGGCGATGTCCCGGAGATCCTGGCGGCGATCGAGAAGACCGGCGTCAGCGTCGAGAAGATTTGGCTGACCCACGGCCACATCGACCACGTCGGCGGCGCGGCCGAGCTGCGCGATGCGCTCAAGGTTCAGATCGAGGGGCCGCATCGCGACGACCAGTTCCTGCTCGACAACGTCGTCAACAGCGGCCGCAGCTTCGGCATCGACGGGGTGCGCGACGTCACGCCGGACCGTTGGCTCGACCAGGGCGACAGCGTCAGCGTCGGCGAATTGACCTTCCAGATCCTGCATTGCCCGGGCCACTCGCCCGGAAGCGTGGTGTTCTTCAACGACGCGATGCGGTTCGCGCTGGTCGGCGACGTATTGTTCGCCGGCTCCGTCGGCCGCACCGATCTGCCCGGCGGTAGCCACGCCACGCTGATCCAATCGATCACCGACAAGCTGCTGCCGCTCGGCGACGACGTCGGCTTCATCTGCGGCCACGGCCCCGGTTCGAGCATCGGCCAGGAACGCATGACGAACCCGTTCCTGACCGGCGCGATGTAGCGACTTACCTGTCCGATCCCGTTTCTAGGCCGTTTGATGCCGCCGGTTTGCCACAAGGAATCGGCGCGCGGTCTTGCGTCTTGTTCGCAATAACCGGCGCTGCCATACCGCGTATTTATACGAGTATCGGCCGAGCGTTCCGCCATGACACTGTCCGGTTTTAGGCAGCACGCGGCCACCCACATGACATGATGATCGACAGATCATCGGCTCCCTTGTTCATCGCCTGGTCAGCTCGCGCACTGTCATCTTGACCATCATCATCCGCATCTCATGCGGCTGAAACGAAGAACCTTCAGGTAGAGGCGTTATTCAGGATGACCGTCGAACTCCTCAGCGAGCCGCTCAGCCGGTTCCGCGCAATGGACACGTCCGATCCCGACGAACTGGCTCAGGCGCTCTCCACCGTCTACGGCGTTCGCCATTTCCAGTCCGGCTCGGCCGGGACCTTCCGCGTCCGCGGAAATTTTGTGCAGCTGCAGGACATCGCGCTCGGGTTCACCTCCGGTTACGCGCCACTCGTCGTGGATTTTCCAGAAGCGGATTTCGCGCGGTTGCAGATCGCGCTGACCGGCCAGTCGAGCACCCGCAGCGCTGGCGTCACCACGTCGATCGATCCGCGGCAGGCCTGTATCACCTCGCCGGGGCGCGCCGCTTGCACCGAGTTCGGCCAGACCTACGAGCACCTGCTGCTGCGTGTGCAGAGTAGCGCGCTCGACCGCAAGCTCACCGCGCTGCTCGGCACCAAGCCGAAGCGCGCGATCGAATTCGAACCGGCCGCCAGCAACGATCTGCCGCAGGCCGCCAATCTTCGCCGGCTGATCGCGTTCGTGAACAGCCAGATCAATTCACCGACCGCCCCGCTGCCACATCTCGTGCTGGCCGAACTGCAGGAGGCGATCACCCTGCTGTTCCTGACCGCCTACCGGCACAATTTCACGCGGTTTCTGGAGACGGAGTCGCGCAGCGCGGCACCCAAACACGTGCGCAAGATCGAAGAATATATCGAGGCCAACTGGACCAAGCCGATTACCATCGAGACGCTGACCGAACTCACCGGGATCAGCGCACGGGGCATCTTCAAGGCCTTCCAGCGCAGCCGCGGCTATTCGCCGATGGCGTTCGCCAAGCAAATCAGGCTGCAGCACGCGCGCGAGATGCTGCAGCAGGGGCGCTCGCTCACCACTGTGACGGCAGCGGCTTTTGCCTGCGGCTTTTCCAATCTCGGCCACTTCGCCAAAGATTATCGTGAATTTTTCGGAGAGCGCCCGTCGGAGACGTTGGGCCGCTCGGGTCGATAGAGCGTCTTCCAGCGATCGTCGCCAGAACTACCCTGCCAATCGAAAAGAACGGGCCGCCACAAGGGCGGCCCGTTTGCTGTGGTGGTCAGCCGAAGACCTGTATCAGTCGATGATTTCGACGATCCGGTGCGTGCGCGGTTCGACCAGCACGGTGCGGCCGTTCACGACCGTGTAGCGATAGTCGCGCGCGGAGCTGTATTCGGCCGGCACTTCGTAATAGGTCACGCCTTCGCCCGGCAGGACAGCGCCGACGCGAACCTCGTCGCGATAGGTGTAGGACGGGCGGCGCTGCTCCACCACATAGGAGCGAAAGCGCGGACGGTCGTCGACGCCGAGGATGCCGGCGACGCCGCCGACCACACCGCCGATGGTACCGCCGACCACGGCGCCGACCGGACCCGCGGCACGCTCGCCTTCACGTGCGCCCCGCTCGATGCCGCCCGGCACGCCCTGGGCGTTGGCGACAGCAGGCGCGGCGAGCGCCAGGATCACAGCAGCGGTTCCGACAAAACGATTAATCATGATGAAGCTCCCATTCGAGAAACGTGCTGGACAAGTCGCCGCAGTCGAATCGGTTCCGTTACGACGGATGAGAGCCCCGCGAAGTGCACGGCTCGATGAACGAATCTTCAGGAAAGAACTACGCGGCAACCATCGCGCGAATCCGCCGCAGCAGATCGCCGTGGTCGAACGGCTTGGTCATCAGCTCGATGCCGGCTTCGCGGATGCCCTCGGTCATCGCAGCGCTCTCGGCGTAGCCGGTCATCAGCAACACCTTGATGTCCGGCCTCGCCAGCCGCGCGCGATCGGCGAGCTCGCGCCCATTGAGGCCGGGCAGCCCGATGTCCGACAACAGCAGATCGATTCGCTCGTCGCCTTGCACGATCGCCAGCCCCGACGGCCCATCGACGGCTTCGAGCACACGATAACCTTGATCGCGCAGCATCTCGACGACCACCTCGCGAACCACCGCCTCGTCCTCGACGACCAGCACGGTCTCGCCCCGGGCAACCTGCACATGAGTCCGGATCACGACGTCCGGTTGCTCCGCTTCGGCGTGCTCGCGCGGCAGATACAACGTGACCGACGTTCCCCGGCCGACCTCACTGGCGATGCTGGCATGACCGTGCGACTGCTGAGCGAAGCCGTAGATCATCGACAGGCCGAGTCCGGTTCCCTGACCAAGCGGCTTGGTGGTGAAGAACGGATCGAACGCCCGCGCGGCGACCTCGTCGCTCATGCCGGTGCCGGTGTCCGTCACCGTGAGACAGACGTAGTCGCCGGGTAGCAGCGCCGGCATTTCGGCGGCGTCGAATGTCGCGTTGCGGGTGGCGATCGTCAGCCGCCCGCCGTTCGGCATCGCGTCGCGCGCGTTGATCGCGAGATTGAGCAGCGCGCTTTCGAGCTGATTGGGGTCGCACAGCGTCGGCCACAGCTCCGGCGCCGCTGCGATGTCGAGGTCGATCGCCTCGCCGATCGTCCGGCGCAGCAAATCTTCCAGCGAGACGACGAGTTGATTGGCGTCGACCGGCTTCGGCACCAGCGGCTGGCGGCGCGCGAATGCGAGCAACCGGTGAGTGAGCGCGGCGGCGCGATTGGCCGAGGTCATCGCGGCGTCGATGTAGCGCGCGATGTTCTCTGTGCGGCCCTGATCGAGCCGGGTCCGCATCAGGTCGAGCGAGCCGACAATTCCCGTCAGCAGATTGTTGAAGTCGTGCGCGATGCCGCCGGTGAGCTGACCGACCGCTTCCATCTTCTGCGACTGGCGCAGCGCCTCTTCGGCGAGCTTGAGACGCTCGGCCGCCGCCTTGTCGGCGGTGATGTCGCGCGCCACCGCGTAGCTGACATCCGCGTCCGACACGCCGGTCCAGGACAGCCAGCGATACGATCCATCCTTGGCGCGTATCCGGCTTTCGAACCGCACCGTGCCGGCGCCGGCGGAAAGCCGCGCGAGCTGCGTCCGCGTGATACCGCCGTCAGCCGGATGCTCGAGCCATTCCGAGGTGTTGTTCAACAACTCGGCCTCACTCCAGCCGAGCGTCTTGCTCCATGCGGGATTGACGGTTCGCCATACGCCCAGGCGATCGGCGACCAGCAGCAGGTCCTGCGATACGTTCCAGATCCGGTCGCGCTCGCGGGTCTTCTCTTGCACGCGTTGTTCGAGGGTGGCGTTGAACTGCGCGAGCTGGTCGGCGAGCGTGCGCGCCGCTCCCTCGCTGGCCTGCAGCTTCTGCTCGGCCTCCACCTGTTCGGTAACGTCGATATGCGCGCCGACCAGCCGGATCGGCGCTCCGGAATCGTCGCGTTCGATCACCGCGCGAACCGAGATCCAGCGGGTCTCACCGTCGCTCGGGCGGATGATCCGGTAGCGGGCGACATAGTCGCGGACGTCGCCATTCACCGCCTCGACAAACTGCCGCTCGGCCGCCTCGCGATCGTCGACGTGAATCCGCCGCACCCAGTCCTCGTGGGTTTCGGTCGCGGCCTCCGGCGGCAAGCCGTGGACCAGCAGATATTCCGGCGAGCGCCGATTGCGGAAACCGGACCGCAGATCGACTTCGAGCCCGCCGATCCGGCCGATCTGCTGCACGCGCGCGAGTTCGGCCTCACGCTCGCGCAACGCCACCGCGGCGAGCACGTCCTTCGTGACGTCGCGGCACACCACCAGCACGCCGCCGACCGAATCGTCCTGGTCGATCGGGCTGAAGCCGTAGGTCCAGTAGACATCCTCGCGCCGGCCGTGGCGCGTCACCGGAACGAGATGATTCTCGTTCCAGGTCGAGCCGCCGCCACGCATCACCTGCTCGATCTGCGGACCGATGATGTCCCAGATCTCCGCCCAGCATTCGCGACCACGCTGGCCAAGTGCGCTCGGGTGACGTTCCGGCCCCATCGTCTGGCGATAGGCGTCGTTGTAGAACTGGATCAGGTCGGGGCCCCACCAGATGAACATCGGGTGGTTGGTGTTGAGCAGGATCCGCAGCGCGGTCCGCAAGCTCTGCGGCCAGGTCTCCGGCGGACCCAGCCTGGAGGTCGACCAGTCATAAGCGCGCACCAGCGCGCCCATTTCGCCACCGCCGGCGAGAAAGTCGGGTTTGGTCGGTGGATCCGGGTCCAGCATTCAGCCCATGTGGTGATGCGGCAGACGATCTGCGGCGGAGACCCAACCTAACATCGGCGGTCGCCGGCGCAACCTTCGCCCGGCCCGCGATCGCGCAGCAGGGTTAGCAGCTCGGGCCGCGGCCGCTCACCCTCATCGAGTCGATTACTTCATCAGCCCGGCTGCGGTCAGCGCCCGCGTGATCACGCCATTGACGTCGAAGCCGCGGCGATCACGCCGCGGGTCGTGGCCTGCCCCTGCGCCGGCGGACGCACCCGGCTCGAACGTACCCGACCGCGCATCTGCGCCGCTGGTGACGCTGTCCGGCTTGGCCTTCGGCATCGCCACCGCCTTCGGCTGGTGGACCTTCCGGGTCAGACCGAAGAAATCGGCGATGTGATACGACGACGAGATTCCCGCCTCGAGCAGGAACGCGCCGGCGACGCCGTATCGCTCGTCATTGGCGCGCCCGAGCGGCGTGCCGTGCGCCATGTCGGTGATGGTGTAGGACTCCACCATCGTCTCGCCGCTGGAGTTCTGCCACACCTGATGCGGAAAACCGACGACCTTGCGCTCGGCCATCGGCGCCTCCGTCAAGCCGTGCAGATCGAGCCATTGCTTCACCAGCGCGTCGGCATTGCCCGCATTCACGGTGCGATCGGCGGTGCCGTGCCACACCGAGAGCTTCGGCCACGGCCCCTTGTAGGTCGACGCCCGGCGGACCAGGTCGCCCAGTTGATGCGCGGAATGCGGCGACGGATGCCGCATCTCCTTCAGGGCCTGACGGACCGTGCCTGCCACTCCATAGGGTAGCCCGGCGATCACCGCGCCGCCGGCAAAGACATCCGGATAGGTCGCCAGCATCACCGCAGTCATCGCGCCGCCGGCCGACAGCCCGTTGACGAAGATCCGCGCCCGATCGATCGCATGGGTCCGCGCCATATGCTCGACCATCTGGCGGATCGACGCCGCCTCGCCGTGGCCGCGCTGAATGTCGTCCGGCACGAACCAGTTGAAGCACAGGTTGGGGTTGTTGGCGCGCTTCTGCTCCGGCATCAGCAACGCGAAACCGAAGCGCCGCGCCAGCGTCGACCAGCCGGCGCCGACATCGTAACCGGCGGCCGTCTGGGTGCAGCCATGCAGCACGACGACCAGCGGAATGCGGTTCGACAGACCGTCGGGGATGAATGACAGCATTCGCAGATTGCCGGGATTGTCGCCGAAATCGGCAGTTTCGGTCAGTGGGCTGGCCGCGTCAGCAGAGCTGGGAGCCGCGCCCAAACCGCTGAAGCCGTTGAGCTTTCGCAGATGGGCGAGAAAGTCGATGGTATTTTTGAGTGCCACGGTAGCTCCTGACCTTCAGCCCGCTTCAGCAGAATATAGTTGCTGCACTGCAATATGGAATGGCACGATCACATACACTTGCTCGCTGCGAATATTCCTCCCGCTTCCGGCACGAATGGCAAAAAGCCGATCAGCAAGGCGCAAAAAAGCCTGCGTGCGGCGTGCACGCAGGCGGAATGGAACAACCCGCGAGGGGCTACTTCTGCATATTGTCCATTTTCTGCATCTTGTCGGACTTCATGCTCTTCTTGGTGGTCTTGGGCTTCGACGTCTTCGACATGCCGGTGGTGCTCTTCTTCATGCCGTCGTCGGATATGCCGTTATTGTTCATGCCGCTATTCATCTTCATCGAATCCTGCGGCCCCGGTCCGGTAGCCTGGGCGGCAGCCTGACCAATCGACAGGCCGCCGATCGCAACCGAGCAGACCGCGGCGATAACGAGCTTCTTCATCTCACGCTCCTTTTGCGTTGAACGTGGGCTAACAACCGGGGCTGTCGGAACGTTCCTCCCGCACCGTCCACGGTCACACGTGAACGCCGCGAACGCAGGCAAACTTGCACGGCGATCCGCGAAGTTCCTCTCCATCGGATCGCAAGACCGAACGCCTGGCGGCGTCAGTTGCAGCCGAATCGCCGCTCCATCGCCTTGATCTCGGCGATCCGTTCGCGGACGTTGGCCGACAATGGCACGTCGCCTTCGAAGTCATACGAACAGCCGCGATTGCCGAAATAACCGATCGCCCGCTGCGTCTTGAAGCAGTAGCCGGCGTCCTTGTAGTAGCTGTTGCGCTCGACCCACAACGCCTGGCAACTCTGCGCGGCGGCGGACGAGGCGGTGATGCCGGCTCCAACCATCAGCAGGCAACCGCCCGCGAACAGATGGATCAGGCGGCCGGACAGGCCGGCCGGGGATGTCGAAAGTCTGCGGGATGCCATCGTCGTTGTCCTCCTGAGCGGGTGCGGCCATGCGTGGCTGGCGGCAAGGCTCCGACGACCGCAACAGCCAATCCTTGATCAGGAACAATTCGACCACATCGGACGGCGGTCGCGCAACGAAGGTCGATTTGACAATCGCCCGGAAAACCACGAGCAGAACGCAACCCATCGCGAATGGTGGTGCCCGGCTGCGCCGCCGACCGGCTAACCCGGACCGGAGTGGAATTTGACCGACCAGATGTACGACATCTTCAAGTTTCTCCACGTCGTCGGCGTGGTGGTGCTGGTCGGCAATGTCACGATCACCGCGTTCTGGAAGGCCTTCTCGGACATGACGCGCGATCCCAGGATCGTGGCGCACGCCCAGCGCGGCGTCACCGTGTCCGACTTCATCTTCACAGTGATCGGCATCGTGCTGGTGATGGTCGGCGGTTACGGCGCCGCGATCGTCAAACAGATCCCGCTGTTCTCGTCGTTCTGGCTGGTCGCGGGGCAGATCCTGTTCGCGGTGTCCGGGATGATGTGGCTCGGCGTCCTGATCCCGATCCAGATCCGACAAGCGCGCGCCGCGGGCGGCTTCGCCGACGGCAGCCCGATTCCCGACAGCTATTGGCGCGACGCAAGGCGATGGCTGGTTTGGGGCATCATCGCCACGGTGCCGCTGGTCGCGGCGATCTTCGTCATGGTGGTGAAATTCTGACGGCGCGGGCTGCCCGGCGATAGGCTGTGTGCATTCCGGCCCGAGCGGCGAAAGGACATGCCATGCCCGTCGAACAGATCACGCCCACCGTCGACGGCGAGGCGCTGCTCCCCGGCGCGCAATTCATCGACGCCTACAGCATCGGCATCGGCCATCAGGCGCTCGACGCCCGCCAGGCCGCCGTCCGGATGATCGAACATGGGCCGCGCTGGATCGATGGCTTGATGCGGGTCCGTAACATCATCGTCACGCCGTTCGGGCTGAAGACGCCCGCGCCCGGCGGAGCGGCGCGAGGCGACAGCATCGGCGTGTTTCCCGTCGTCGGCGAGACGCCGTCCCGCATCGTCGCCGGCTTCAACGACAGCCATCACGATTGTCGGGTCGTGATCGATATCGCCGACGGGGCGTCCGGCCGCCGCGTGATCGCCTCGACGCTGGTGCGGACGCACAACTGGCTCGGCCGAACCTATCTGGCGACGATCATGCCGTTTCACCGCCTCGTGGTGCGCGCGATGCTGAACCGGCTCGCGGCTTGACCGCAGCGGAACTTCGGCCGCCCCCGACGGTTGCCTGAGGTGGACGGCGAAACCAACCAGACCGGCGGCCTGTCCGCCCCCGACGAGACGACGGCGGCGCTCGCGCGCGCCTTCGACAGCGCGTGGGAGCGCTTCATCGGGGTCGAGGGCTCGCGGGCCGACACCGACGCCAACCGCAAGCGGCTCGCAGCCAAGATCGTCGCGCTGTCTCGCGCTGGCCAGATCGACGAAGACACGATCGCGCAATCCGCCCTGATCCATCTCTGCGTGCTGGCCGAGGCCGCACGCCTCGGCAATCAGCCGCACGAAGCCGCGGACCCCGGCAGCGATCCACAAAAGGCGCCGCACGCGCAGGCCTTCAATCCCCAAACTGTCGCGGCGATGTCGGCTGCTCTCGAGCAATGTGTCGAGACACTTCCCCTGCAGACGCCGTCGAGCGCGCTGCAATTTCTCTCCGCCCGGATTCTCGAAGCGGCATCGCGCGGCGAACAGGATCCGGAGCGACTGAGCCAGCACGCGCTCGAAGCCCTGCGCAATCGCTGACGCGGAGCAGTCGTCAGCCCACTGACGAATCGGAGGCGCCGGGCTTGGACCACTCCGTCACCCGCATCTCCAGATCACGGAAATTCTGGCTGAGCTGTTCCATGGCAAATCCCAGCGCGAAGAACCGTTCGGCCTGTTCGCCGGACAAGCCGCGGGTCAGCCCGTCGCGGCGCACCGTTCCGACTTCAGCCGCATAGGCGTCGAGCGCCGACGTCACCGCCCGCAGCGGCGGCGGCGGACCGCGATCGCGCAAGGCCGAAGCGCTGGCCGCCAGATGCAGCGTCGCGGCGGAGCGAAACGATTCGAGCGACGGACCGAGCCGATCCTGCAACGGCCGCGGCAACGGCGCGGTGACGGCGCGACCGACCATCACCAGATCGTGCCGCAGCCGGAGCAAGGTGCGGATCAGCGGGGCGATGTCCGGCCCGCGCGACAGCCCGGTCGCGCGCTCGTGCTCTGCTTCGTCGCCGATCTCGTTGAGCGTCACCAGCGCGGCGCCGATCCCGTCCTGCAGCCGGTGCAGCGCGTCGTTGTCGAGCCCCTGGGTCAGACCATTGAGCAATTCGCCGAGCGCGACCGCCATCAGCTCCAGCGCCCGCGAGGCAGCCGCGAGCGCCAGCGCCTGCGCCCGCGACGGCAGCACCAGGAACGACACGACGAGCCCGACCGACGCCCCGACGGTGACTTCGAGCACCCGGTCGATCGCCGAATCCAGCGGCGCCACCTGGGTCATGGTCGGCACCAGCAGTACGATGATCGCCGTGACCGTGGCGACGTTGAGGTTCGGCTTGACCGCCGCGATCAGCGCCAGCGGCGCCACCGCCAGCGCCAGCACGCCGAGCAGCGCCAGCTCGCTGTGATGCGGCACCAGGATCGAGATGGCGCCGCCATAGATCGCGCCGCCAACGGTGCCGACCAGATAGTCGAAAGCGATCTTCACCGAACGGCCGACGCTGAGCTGGGTGACGATGATGGCGGTCAGCACCGCCCACAGCGGCAACCGCAGATGCAGCGCCAGCCCGGCCGCGAGCGCCAGCAGCGCCGCAAGCGTCACCCGCAGCGCCAAGCCCCATTGCGGCCGGCGTGGCCGCCAATGCGCAGGATATCGTGACCAGAACGGCTTCATGGCGACCGGAATCGGGAGGTTGGCCAGTGAGTCTCAGGAGATCGCAAAAAGCATAGTGGCGGGTGCGGTGCAAATTCGGCCCGCACGCAGGCCGGCCCTGCAACCGGGTCGCTTGAACCGCGCCGGCGCCCCGCCTAATTTGCCGCGCAAAATATAAAGGAGCGCTCATGGCCAACGAAACCGCCACGCTTGCCGGCTATGTCGCCGCGCTGCGATTCGACGACATTCCGCAGGACGTTCTGGCGCGGGCCAAGGTGCTCACCCTCGATTTTCTCGGCAGCGCGATCCGCGCCCGGCGCGAGGCGGAATCGACCCCGTCGCTGCTGGCCATGCTGCAGGCGCTGTCATTGGACGGCGACGGCGAGGCGACCGTCTTCGGCGACGGCAAGCGCTGGACCCCGGCGGTCGCGGCCCTGCTCAACGGCGCACTCGGCCATTCGCTGGATTTCGACGACACCCACGCGGACTCCTCGCTGCATCCCTCTGCCCCGGTGGTGCCCGCCGCCTTCGCGGTCGGCGAGATGGTCGGCGCCTCGGGCCGCGACGTCCTCACTGCGATCGTCGCCGGCTATGAGGTCTGCTGCCGGCTCGGCAATGCGCTCGACCCGACCTCGCATTACGCCCGCGGCTTCCATCCGACCGCGACTGCCGGCACCTATGGCGCGGCGGCCGCGGCAGCGAAGCTGTTCGGCCTGTCGCAGGATCAGATCGTCTCGGCCTTCGGCGTGTCCGGCAGCCAGGCGGCCGGTTCGCTGCAATTCCTGGTGAACGGCGCCTGGAACAAGCGCTATCAGGTCGGCGCGGCGGCCATGAACGGCGTGATCGCCGCGACGCTGGCGAAGAACAGCTTCATCGGCTCGGCCGAGTCGGTCGAAGGCATCCACGGCCTACTGGTCGGCTACACCGACACGCCGCATCGCGACAAGGCGGTCGCCGATCTCGGCAAAGTCTACGAGACCATGAAGATCGGCGTGAAACCCTATCCGAGCTGCCGCTACACCCACGCGGCGATCGACGCGCTGATCGCGATGCGCCGCGAACACAATCTGACGCCCGAGCAGGTCAAGCGGGTCGAAATCGGCCTGCACCGCAACGGCATCACCCTGACCGGCGACGCCGCGACCAAGCGGCACCCGACCTCGATCGTCGGCGGCCAGTTCTCGATGTTCTTCACCGGCGCGCTGGCGCTCGACCAGGGCAGCTTCGGCTGGGACGACTACAAAAGGCTCGGCGATCCGGCGATCGACGCGCTGGCCGACCGCTTCGACGTGGTTCAGGACTCCCGCCTGGAGGGCAAGACCCATCCGTTCGGCGCGCGGGTTTCGATCGCCACCGAGGATGGCGTCCACGAGCGTATCTACGCCGATCCCTCCGGCGAGCCGAACTCCTTCCCGACCGACCAGGCGATGGCGCAGAAATTCCTGCAGCTCGCCCGCCCGGTGCTCGACGGGAGCGCGCAGTCGTTCGCCGACGCGGTCATGACGCTGGAGCGGTTTGCGAAGGTGACGGAGGCCACATCGCTCGCCCGTCAATCCGCCCATTGAGGTATTGACATACTTGCAATCAGGAGTAGCTAGGAGGGCGTCTAGCAATCGCGTGATCGAGTAAAGCCGATGCAGCGATTCGTCTGCGAGCAGAACATTGCGCATTTCGACAAGCTGCTCGGCCAGGCGACGGACCCGACTCTGCGTCGAACGTTGCTGACGCTGTTGTCGTCGGCGAAGCGTGAACTGGCCCTGCTCGACTCGCAGCGATCCGGCGCCGATCTGTCGCCGGGCGCGCTGCGCCGCCGCACCGGCAATCTCGCTTCGGTGCTGGAGCAGTTGCGGCCCCGCTTCGAGACCTCCGAACAAGCCTACATGCTGATCGATCCGGGCCCGGGGCTGAAGATCATCGATATCAACGACGCCTACGGTCGCATCACCTTCACCGACCGGCACGAGATCTCCGGCAAGCCGCTGTTCGACGTGTTTCCCGACAACCCGGCGATCGCGACCGCGGATGGCGTCAGCAATCTCTACGCCTCGCTGCGCACCGTGGTCGACACCGGCCAGCCACATGCGATGGCGGTGCAACGCCACGATATCCGCGATCCGTGCGGCACGTTCGTCGAGCGCTATTGGCTGGCGATCAACACGCCGGTGCACGAAGGCGACGGGCGATTGCTGTGCCTGCAGAGCCACATCGAGGACGTCACTGCGGAAGTGCTGGCGAACTGATCGTCGCAGCCGGCCACCTGCGCGCGGAAGCCACGGCGCGGCGCAGTGCAACATCTGCGGTGCTGGACGGCAGCGGCGAAGGCAGAGTAGCGTTCGCCGTCCTGCCGTACGACTCCGGCCCCGCATGATGATCCGCACGCGCTTCATCGAGACTTTGAGTGATCTGTTCATCCGCTCGGCCCAGTGGCGCGGACGCGACGAGTTGTTTGTCGACGATGCCGACCGCATCACCGGCGACGCCGCGTTCGATCAGGCGCGGGCGTTCGCGCAAGCCTACGAAAACCTCGGCGCGGCGCATGGCGACGTCATCGCTTTTCTCTGCAAGAGTTCGGCGCGCCACGCGGTCGCATGGTTCGCGGCGCCGCTCGGCGGACGAATAGCGTCGAGCCTGCATGTGCGTGAGACGCCGGAGCGGCTCGGCGAGGCGCTGGCGTGGCTCGGCGCAAAAGTGCTGGTCCACGATGCCGACCTCGCACCGCTCGCGGCAGACGCGATCGCAAAATCCGGCGCGCAGATCGTCCGCATCAGCCTCGGCGCGCAGCACGACGCGGCGGACAGCTACGACGCCATCGTCGCCCGCAGCGCGCGCTTCGATGTGCTGGCCCAACCGCCGAAGCCGTCCGATGTGGCCGCGATCGTGCTGTCGTCGGGCACCACCGGCAAGCCGAAAGGCATCATGCACACCCAGAAGACCTTGCTGGAGGCCGCCAAAGGCGGCCAGGTGGTGATGGGTCCGATTCCTCCCGACGGCGCGACGCTGCTGTATATGCAGCCGTCCTTCGCGGCGTGGGCGATCATCGTGCTGCCGTTCGTCGGCGCCAAGGCCAAAGTCTGCTTCGGACAAGTGTTCACGCCGCAGGCGTTTCTCGAATCGGTGCAACGTGAGCGGATCTCGATGGCGCCGCTGGTGCCGACGATGTGGCGGATGGTGTTCGAGGCCAAGCCCGAGGCCTACGACCTGTCGTCGCTGACGCTGGTGACGATTTCCGGCGAAGCTCCGGCGCCGAGCGACGTGCAAACGTTGCACGACAAGTTCTGCAAGAACATCGCCTGCATCTACCTGTCCGGCGAAGCCTTCACCGCGTCGGGCGTACTCGCGAATACGCGCGACCTGATGGAGCTCGGCAAGATCGGCTCCAGTGGCCGCCCGGTGGTCGGTGCCGATGTCCGCATCCTGAACGGATCGTTCGACGACGAGGCCGCCAATGGCGAGCCCGGCGAAATCGCGATCTCCGGTCCGTCGCTCGCAGCGGGCTACTGGAAAGACGCCGAGTTGACGCGCGAAAAATTCCGCGACGGCTGGTGGCGCTCCGGCGATCTCGGCCGACTCGACGCCGACAACTATCTGTGGGTGACGGGCCGGATCGACAACGTCATCAACACCGGCGGCATCAAGGTCTCCGGCGAGGAGATCGAGCACGCGCTGTTGGCGCATCCGTCGATTGCGCAATGCGCGGTGGTCGGCCAGCCGGACGCCGCGATGGGACAGCGGATCGAGGCCTACATCGTCGCGCGCGGCGAATTGCCGCCGCACGACGAGCTCGGCAATTACTTGCGGCAGCAGCACCATTTCGCCGGCTTCAAGGTGCCGAAACAGTTTCATCGGGTCAGCGAATTGCCGACCGGCCCGACAGGCAAATTGTTCCGCCGCGCCTTGCGCGTGACGTAGCGCGCCATCAGTCCCGGCTTGGCCGATCACGAAGCCGTGGCGAAACCATCGGCCGCGTGAAGCGTCTGGAACAGGCCGCGCGAAATCTTTATGATTTTACCGCGACGCGCCAGCCGCTCGCGACAGAGCCCCCAAAGGCGAAGGAGAATTGAATGCCGCAAGCGACCGTCGATCGCGCGTCGGAATTTCTCGGCGGGTTGTTCACCAGCCTCACCGAGCGCGGCCGCAGTCTGTTCAAGTCGAGCAACGACCAACCCAAGACCAGGGACGAACTGATCGCCTTCGGCGAGGCGCTGATGTCGCGGCGGGGCGAAGCCACCGGCGTCGCGCTGGCGAGCGAACTCCTGTCCGGCTACGACGGCGCGACCGAGCAGGACCAGATCGGCTTTCTCGATGCGCTGGCCGAACAGTTTGGGCCCGATCTCGCGCAGCTCACCGCGGCGGTCGAGACCTTTCACATCAGCGGCGCGTCCCCCGACGCCGCCGGCCAGCTGCTCAAGGCCGCCGAGCCGCGCCGGCAGGAGCTGATCAGGCGGCTCAATCTGGCGCCGGGCGGCACCACGTCGCTGGTGCGGATGCGCGAGGCCGTGCTGACGCATCTGCGCGATCATCCGCAACTCAAGCACGTCGACGACGATTTCGTCCACCTGTTCACCTCGTGGTTCAATCGAGGGTTTCTCGTGCTGCAGCGGATCGACTGGAATACGCCGGCCAACATTCTCGAGAAGATCATCCGCTACGAGCAGGTCCACGCCATCCACAACTGGGACGATCTGCGCGCGCGGCTGGCGCCGGCGGACCGGCGCTGCTACGGCTTCTTCCATCCGCAGCTGGTCGACGAACCGCTGATCTTCGTCGAGGTCGCGCTGACGCTCGACCGTCCGGGCGCGATCGCTCCGTTGCTGGATCTCGACCGCGAGCCGATCGCCGCCAAGGCCGCGACCACGGCGGTGTTCTATTCGATCTCCAACACCCAGAAGGGCCTCGCCGGGATCTCGTTCGGCAACTTCCTGATCAAGCAGGTCGTCGAGGAGATCAAGCGCGAGCTGCCCAACGTGCAGAACTTCGTCACGCTGTCGCCGGTGCCCGGCTTCGCCAAATGGCTGCACAGCGAGCGCACCACCGAGGAGTCCGCGCTGCTCGACGTCTCCGCGCGGGCGGCGCTCGGCGCGCTCGACACGCCGGACTGGAGTGACGATCCGGAGATCGTCGACCGCATCAAGCCGATCCTGCTGCCGCTCGCGGCCGCGTACTTCCTGCAGGCCAAGAACCCGCGCGGCCTGCCGCTCGATCCGGTGGCACGCTTCCACCTCGGCAACGGCGCGCGGCTGGAGAGCCTCAACTTCCTCGGCGACCGTTCGCCCAACGGGATGCGGCAGTCGCATGGCCTGATGGTGAACTATCTCTATGCGCTCGGCGAGATCGAGAACAATCACGAAGCCTTCGTCGAGCGCGGCCAGGTCGCCGCGGCTTCCGCGGTCCGCAGGCAATTGCCGTCGAAGCCGCTGACGGCCGAGCCG
Source organism: Rhodopseudomonas palustris (assembly GCA_016215605.1). Classification (GTDB taxonomy): domain Bacteria; phylum Pseudomonadota; class Alphaproteobacteria; order Rhizobiales; family Xanthobacteraceae; genus Rhodopseudomonas; species Rhodopseudomonas palustris_L. The sequence goes on along the minus strand of JACRJB010000004.1, from coordinate 32,381 downwards.
CGCAAGAGCAACGGCAAGACCACCGCCCCGCTGACGATCGCCCCGCCGGCGTGAGGCTTCGGGCCGCCAATGCCATGAGGCAATCACCACCCCCGTCATTGCGGGCGAAACGACGCCATCCAGCACTCCGTGCACTGAGCTGGATTGCTTCGTCGCTTCGCTCCTCGCGATGATGGATCGTACCTTCGAGGAGAAGCGAACATGAGCTGGATGCCAACCGATGATCCTATGCTCGGCGATCCGAAGACCTGCGACGCGTTGGAGCTGATCATCGTGCCGCGCACCCGCGATCTCGGCGACGGCTTCGCGGTGCGGCGCGCGCTGCCGCACGGCAAGCGGCAGATGGTCGGACCGTTCATCTTCTTCGACCATTTCGGCCCGGTGCAGTTCATCGCCGGCAAGGGGATGGACGTGCGGCCGCATCCGCATATCGGACTCGCGACCGTCACCTATCTGTTCGACGGCCGGATCATGCATCGCGACAGCGAGGGCAACATCCAGGAGATCGCGCCCGGCGCGATGAACCTGATGACCGCCGGCCGCGGCATCGCGCATTCCGAGCGCACGCCCGACGTCGAACGCCGGGACGGCCAGAACATGCTCGGCCTGCAAAGCTGGATTGCGCTGCCGAAGGGCGCCGAGGAGATCGCGCCGTCGTTCCAGCACTTCGCCGCGGCAACGCTGCCGACCATCACCGACACCGGCTTCACCGCGCGGGTGATCGCCGGCTCCGCGTTCGGCGCGGCCTCGCCGGTGACGATGGTGTCGCCGTGGTTCTACGCCGAGGTCAATGCCCGGGCCGGCACCACCGTGCCGCTCGACCCCGACCACGAGGAGCGTGCGATCTATCTGGTCGCGGGCGACATCGAGATCGCCGGCGACCGTCATACCGGCCCTTGCCTGCTGATCTTCCGCCCCGGCGACCGCATCACCGTCCGCGTCGTGACCGACACAAGGATGATGTTTCTCGGCGGTGACGCGCTGGAGGGCCCGCGCCACATCTGGTGGAATTTCGTCTCATCGAGCAAAGAGCGCATCGAACAGGCCAAACAGGATTGGAAAACCGGGCGTTTCGCCGCCGTTCCGGACGAGAGCGAGTTCATTCCGCTGCCGGAGTGATACACTGCCCGCTTCCTTCGTTCCGCGCCCCCCGCTCCGCCGGCGGACGCTGCTGCCTGAAAGACTGCCCATGACCACGATGCTCTCGAGCGACCTGCCGCTGACCAAGATCGGCCGCGGCAAGGTGCGCGACATCTACGCCGTCGACGACGACCGCCTGTTGCTGGTCACCACCGACCGGATCAGCGCGTTCGATGTGGTGATGGGTGAGACCATCCCGATGAAGGGCGCGGTTCTGACCCAGATCAGTGCGTGGTGGTTCAATCAGCTCGGCGGCGTGGTGCCGCACCACATGATCAGCGCCGACATCGCGGAGATTGTCGAGGCCATCCCGGCGCTGAAGGAGCATCGCACCGCGCTTGCAGGGCGGACCATGTTGTGCCGGCGCACCACTGTGTTCCCGATCGAATGCGTGATCCGCGGCTACATCACCGGCTCGGCCTGGAAGGAATATGCCGCCTCCGGCACGCTGGCCGGCGAGAAACTGCCGGAGGATCTGCAGGAGAGCGGCCGGCTGGTGCCGCCGATCTTCTCGCCCGCCACCAAGGCCGAGACCGGGCACGACGAGAACATCACGATCGCGCGGATGCGCGCCATCGTCGGCGACGAGACCGCCTACACGCTCGAGAGCATGACGCGTGCGGTCTACACCCAGGGTGAAGAAATCGCCCGCGAGCAAGGCATCATCATTGCCGACACCAAATTCGAGTTCGGCCGGGACGCCCAAGGCCGCATCATTCTGATCGACGAGGTGATGACGCCGGACAGTTCGCGGTTCTGGGCCGCCGACGCCTATCAGCCGGGCCGGCCGCAGCCGTCGTTCGACAAGCAGCCGTTGCGCGACCATCTCGACGCCGAGCGCCGCGCCGGCCGCTGGAACGGCGAAGCGCCGCCGCCGAAATTGCCCGACGACGTCGTCGCCGCCACCAGCGCCCGCTATCTCGACGCCTATCGGCGGCTGACGGGAACTGACCTGGTGGTGAAGTAACAGCTTTCGTCATCCCGGGGCGCGCGAAGCGCGAGCCCGGGATCCATATCCCCTGGCGTCGCGGCCGGGCACGACGGCTCGACACAAGTGCATCACCATCAACGCTGGGAATATGGATTCCGGGCCTGCGCCCTGCGGGCGCATCCCGGAATGACAACCGAGGGGTCTGCCTTTGACAATGATCAAGGCTGACGACCCCGCCGCAGCTGATATCCGCTCTCACAACCCCCGCCCCTGACCTCGCAAGACTATGGAGTTTCCGATGCCCCAGAACACGGTGCTGATCGAACGCGACGGCCCGGTGACGATCGTCTCGATCAACCGCCCGGACCGCCGCAACGCGGTCGACGGCGCCACCGCCAAAAAGCTGTACGACGCCTTTCTGGCCTTCGACGCCGACGACACCTCGTCGGTCGCGGTGTTCACCGGCGCGGGCGGCACGTTCTGTGCGGGCGCCGACCTCAAGGCGGTGGCGGCGGGCGACATCGAGAAGAAGCGCGAGATCGCCGGCCACAACACCATCGCGCCGATGGGCCCGAGCCGGCTACGGCTGTCGAAGCCGGTGATCGCGGCGATCGAAGGCTATGCGGTGGCCGGTGGACTCGAACTGGCGCTGTGGGCCGACATGCGCGTCGCCGCCGAGGACGCCACCTTCGGGGTGTTCTGCCGCCGGTTCGGCGTGCCGCTGATCGACCTCGGCACCATCCGGTTGCCGCGGCTGATCGGACATTCCCAGGCGATGGACATGATCCTGACCGGGCGCCCGGTCTCCGGCATCGAGGCGCACCGGATGGGCCTCGCCAACCGCCTGGTCCACCGCGGCGAGGCGGCGCTGCACGCCATCACGCTCGCCAAGGAGATCGCGCAATTCCCGCAGACCTGCCTGCGCGCCGACCGGCTGTCGGCGCTGCAGCAATGGGACATGCCGGAGGAAGATGCGATCATGAACGAGATGCGCGGCGGCCTGAAGGTCATCGCCACCGGCGAGACCCTGTCCGGCGCCGAACGCTTCACCGCCGGCGAAGGTCGGCACGGGGCGTCTTGAGCGGCGAAGCAGTTATCAAGCTCCCGTCATTGCGAGCGAAGCGAAGCAATCCAGCCCAGTGCACGGTGCCTCTGGATTGCTTCGTCGCTTCGCTCCTCGCAATGACGGAGGCGACGGATCAGATCAGCTTCAGGCCCTTGAGGCTGGCGTGGCCGTTCTTGCCGACGATGATGTGATCGTGCACGGCGACGCCGAGCGGCTCGGCGATCGCCACGATGGTCTTGGTCATCTGGATGTCGGCCTGCGACGGGGTCGGATCGCCTGAGGGGTGATTGTGCACCATGATCACCGCTGTCGCGGAGAGTTCGAGCGCGCGCTTGACGATCTCGCGTGGATACACCGGGGTGTGATCGACGGTGCCGACCTGCTGCAATTCGTCGGCGATCAGCTGATTGCGCTTGTCGAGAAACAGAATGCGGAACTGCTCCTTGTCGGAAAACGCCATGGTGGTGCGGCAGTAATCGATCACTGCCGACCAGGACGACAACACGGTGCGGCTCTTCACCTGCCCCTTGGTGACCCGCGCCGCTGCCGCAGCGATCAATTTGATTTCGGTGATCGCCGCCTCGCCCAGCCCCGCGACTTCGCGCAGCCGCGCCTCGGGCGCGTGCATCGTTTCGGCGAACGAGCCGAACCGTGCGATCAGCGCCTTGGCCAGCGGCTTGACGTCGCGGCGCGGCAGCGCGCGGAACAGCACCAGCTCCAGTAGTTCGTAGTCGCTGAGCGCGTCGGCGCCGGCGTCGCGAAACCGCTCGCGCAGCCGCTCGCGATGGCCGTGATAATGCGGCGCCTCGGCAAAGCCCGGCTGTTCCAATCGCTCGCTGCTGTCTGCTGGCATGTCGGAGCCGGATTTGCTGATCGCCACAACCATGCCGCGCGCCGCGCCTTTTGCAACCGGCAATTGGCGGCTGTCCCAAGCCGGCGGCGCGACGCCTCAATCGGCCGTCGGCAACCGCCGCATGGTGAATTCGATGGTATCACCCGGCAGTTCGCGCCAGCTCTCGACGCCGCTCATATAGGCTGCCTTCGGCCAGGCCTCGAGGAATTCCCGGGCCTTGGCGCGGGCGTCGAGCCGCGGCAGCACGAAGGTTTCGCGCAGGAAGCCGTCCGGCGGCGTGTTGCGCCGCGCCATCCGGTCCGCCAGATCACGGGGCCGGTTGTGCTGGCGATTGACCATCTTTCAAACTCCGCTACGCTACTACCGGCAATATAAGAGTAGCAGGGAACGAATCCGAGTCCCTGGGCTTGAGTCCAGCTTGTCCGGTTCCGTGTAGTGTCGTGTGTCAGTGGAGTATGCGTCAATGGCCCCGCGTGCCAATTGGAAGGGCTTTTTGCGGCTGTCGCTGGTCACCTGCCCGGTAGCGCTGTTTCCCGCGACCTCGGACGCGGACAAGATCAGCTTCAACCAGATCAACCGCAAGACCGGCCATCGTATCAAATACATCAAAGTCGACGCCGAAACCGGCGAGGAGGTCGCCTCCGACGACATCATGAAGGGCTACAAGGTCGATACCGACAGCTACATCGAGGTCACCAAGGACGAACTCGACGCGCTCGCGCTGGAATCGACGAAGACCATCGAGATCGATCAATTTGTCCCGAAATCCGAGATCGACGACCTTTATCTGGTCCGCCCCTACTACATCGTCCCCGACGGCAAGGTCGGCCACGACGCCTATGCGGTGATCCGCGAGACCATCCGGTCGATGGACCGGGTCGCGCTGGCGCGGGTGGTACTCACCAATCGCGAGCACGTCATCGCCCTGGAGGCGCGCGACAACGGCCTGATGGGGATGCTGCTGCGCTATCCCTATGAGGTCCGCGATACCGCGGACTATTTCGACGACATTCAGGACGTCAAGATCACCAAAGACATGCTCGACCTGGCGCGCCACATTGTCGAGCAGAAGTCCGGACATTTCGAGCCGGACAAATTCGAGGATCACTACGAAGCGGCGCTGACCGAGCTGATCAACAACAAGGTCAGCGGCCAGCCGCTTTCCGCCAAGGCGCGGCCGCGCGGCGACAACGTCGTCGATCTGATGGACGCCCTGCGCAAGAGCCTCGGCGGCACCAAGGACGCTCCGGCCGCCAAGGCTGCGCCTGCGCAAAAGCCGGCGACGAAATCCAGCAAGCCGAAGAAGCGCAAGACGGCGCCGGGGCAGAAGGAAATGCTGCTGCCGTTCAGCGGCGCCAAGACCGCCGCCGCGAAGCAGGAAGCCGGCAGGGCGAAGAAGCCAGCGCGCAGCACGGCCGGCGGCAGGGCCCGCAAGGCAGGCTGACGGTCGCCGGACTCGATCGGTTCTCCCGGCGCCGTCTGGCTCCATTCTAGCGCGGGCTCGGCATTGGCCGGCGTGGCTATCGCTGCCGGGTCGGTGACAGCGGCACTGTGACCGAAGTCGAGCAATCGTCGATCCGCCGATCACGATCACGACGGCTCGGTTGAACTCGCTGCCCCGGCGGCCTATGCGTCGAGGCCATGGATAGTCATACCGCCACCGAACGCTCGCTGACCTCCGGGTTCCGCCCTTGGACCGACCCCGCAAGGGCGGCACCGTTCCTGCCGATGAGCCGCGCCGAGATGGACAAGCTCGGCTGGGACGCCTGCGACGTCGTGCTGGTGACCGGCGATGCCTATGTCGACCATCCGAGCTTCGGCATGGCGATCATCGGCCGGCTGCTGGAGGCGCAGGGCTTCCGGGTCGGGATCATCGCGCAGCCCGACTGGCAGTCGGCCGAACCGTTCAAGGCGCTGGGCAAGCCGCGCGTGTTCTTCGGCGTCACCGGCGGCAACATGGATTCGATGGTCAACCGCTACACGTCGGACCGTCGGCTGCGCCACGACGACGCCTACACGCCGCACGGCGAAGGCGGCAAGCGGCCGGACCGCTGCACTCTGGTCTACGCCCAGCGCTGCCGTGAGGCGTTCAAGGACGTCCCGGTCGTGCTCGGCGGCATCGAGGCGTCGCTGCGGCGCATCGCGCATTACGACTACTGGTCCGACAAGGTGCGCCGTTCGGTGCTGGCCGACGCCAAGGCGGATCTGCTGCTCTATGGCAACGCCGAACGCGCCGTGGTGGACGTCGCGCATCGCCTCAAGGCGGGCGAAGCGCCGCGCGCGCTCGACGACATCCGCGGCGTCGCGCTGTTCCGCCGGGTGCCGGAGACCACCACGGAGCTGCACGCCGATGATCTCGACGCTGCCGACGAAGGCGCCCGGCAGGTGCGCGGCGACGTGGTGATCCGGCTGCCCTCCTGCGAGCAGGTCGAGCAGGACAAGGAAGCCTACGCCCGCGCCTCGCGCGTGCTGCACCGCGAGAGCAATCCCGGCAACGCGCGGCCGCTGGTGCAACGCCACGGCGATCGCGATCTGTGGCTGAACCCGCCGCCGATCCCGCTGACCACCGCCGAGATGGATGCGGTCTACGATCTGCCCTACGCGCGCGCCCCGCATCCGTCCTATGGCGACGCCAAGATCCCGGCCTGGGACATGATCAAGGCGTCGGTGACGATCATGCGCGGCTGCTTCGGCGGCTGCACCTTCTGCTCGATCACCGAGCACGAGGGCCGCATCATCCAGAACCGGTCGGAGGGCTCGATCCTGCGCGAGATCGAGAAGATCCGCGACAAGACGCCGGGCTTCACCGGCGTGATCTCCGACATCGGCGGCCCGACTGCCAACATGTATCGGATGGCCTGCAACGATCCGAAGATCGAAGCCGCGTGCCGACGGCCGTCCTGCGTGTTTCCCGAGATCTGCCCGAACCTGAACACCTCGCACGACGACCTGATCCGGCTGTATCGCAAGGTGCGCGAGGTGAAGGGCATCAAACGGGTGATGGTCGCTTCCGGCGTGCGCTACGATCTGGCGGTGAAGAGCCCTCAATACATCAAGGAGCTCGTCACCCACCACGTCGGCGGCTATCTGAAGATCGCGCCCGAGCACACCGAGCGCGGGCCGCTCGACAAGATGATGAAGCCCGGCATCGGCACCTATCATCGCTTCAAGCAGATGTTCGACGCCGCCTCAGAGCAGGCCGGCAAGAAGTACTATTTGATCCCGTATTTCATCGCGGCGCATCCGGGCACGACCGACGAGGACATGATGAACCTCGCGCTGTGGCTGAAGAAGAACCGCTACCGCGCCGACCAGGTGCAGACCTTCCTGCCCTCGCCGATGGCGACCGCGACCGCGATGTATCACACCGAGGTCAATCCGCTGCGCGGCGTGCGGCACGGCGCGAGCGACACCGTCACGGCGATCAAGGGGCTGAAGCAGCGCCGGCTGCACAAGGCGTTCCTGCGCTATCACGACCCCGACAACTGGCCGGTGCTGCGCGAGGCGCTGCGCCGGATGGGCCGCGCCGATTTGATCGGCCCGCGCCCCGACCAGCTGGTGCCGGCGCATCAGCCGCCCGGCAACGGCACGCGACCGTCACCCCACGGCCCGGTCCGGACGCAGCGCTTCACCACCAAGGGCGTGCGGGTGACGAGATAGACGCGCAAGCCGCGTCCGGGGTGGCGAAGAGGAAGCCGCCGGCCATGACACGACGATGATCCGGCGACGGATCCGTCGTCACGCCCGGGTGCGCAAGAATTTCCAGCATGATACCGACGATGTGAATAGCGCACCCGACGAGATGAACCAGGCACCGCTATCCCTGTGTCCACTCTTTCGTTCTGCAAGCTCATACTTCGCTCTCTGCTTTGATTGGCGCACTTTAAGCCGATGTTAGCGAGCAGCCGCGCAACATCAGTCAGTCGGACCATTTCGAGGGTCTTGCATGCGACATCAATCGCTCGCCAAACTAGGCTTGGCTGCCGTCCTTGCAGGGTGCCTATCAGTCGGTGCCGTCGCAGCGCCCCGGCAGATCATCATCCTGCGCCACGGCGAGAAGCAGGACGCCTATCGTCTTTGCCAGGTCGGCGTAAAAAGATCGCTGGCGCTCGCGGCGCAATATCTTGGCAAGGGAGCAGAGCAGTCGCTGTTCACGGCGGAGAGTCCACCGGCCGCCTTCCTTGCGATAACCCTGCATACACTCGAGCTCGTAAGCCCTGCGGCGAGCAGCTGGGACATGCCGGTCGACGTGTATTCGGCACTCCCGATGACCGGGCAGACTGCCGCGCAGACGACGACGATCCTCAACACGCGCACGCAACAAGCCGCTCGCGACGTCATGACGAATCCGGCCTGGGACGGCAAGGTCGTGGTGATGGTCTGGGAACATCATCACATTGCCAACATGGCCTTGGAACGGCAGTTTGCGGGCGTGAAGGTTACGCTGCGACAGCTGCTCAACCTCGACGTCGACACGTCGTTGCCGGATACCTGGAGCGGCGACAATTTCGATTACTTCTGGATCGTCAATTTTGCGAAAGGTTCGGACCGACCGGTCAGCGTCGAGGTCCGCAGGCAGGTTTTCGCGGGCGCTTTCGCAACCGTGCCATCGAATGAATGGGGCAAGCCACCGCAGTATCCGGCGAACAGCTCATGCGAGGTAAGTCGTTAAAGACGCATGACCGCGTGACTTGACGAGCTGTGGAATGCTCAGTCCGCGGAGAAAATGGCGCGCCCGAAAGGATTCGAACCTCTGACCCCCAGATTCGTAGTCTGGTGCTCTATCCAGCTGAGCTACGGGCGCGTCTGCCGCGGGTCTTCCGGGATCGCCCGGAGCCGCTGGCGTTCCGCAGCGGCAGGCGCTGCGAAGGCCGCCATAGCTAGCGGCTCAGGTCGGGCTTGGCAAGCGCCGAGCGCGAGCTTTCTTGCGGGCCCGGCTCAGGCCCGGGCGCGCTCGTTGCGCAGGCTGTGCAGATCGATCGGCCGGTCCGGAATCGAGATCCGGAAGGTCGCGCCCAGCGTGCCCTCGACCAGTTTGATGTCGCCGCCATGGGCGCGGACCAGCTCCGCGGCGATCGCGAGGCCAAGCCCGGAGCCGCCGGCCCGCACCGAGCCGTGAAACGCCTCGAACAAATGGTCGCGGGCTTTCTGCGGCACGCCGGGGCCGGTATCGGACACTTCCAGAATGGTCACCGAGCCCTCACGGCGGCCGGTGATCCGGATCTGCTGCAAGGCGGCGTCGCTGCGCGGCTGGCTTTCCAGCGCCTGCGCGGCATTGCGCACCAGATTGAGCAGCACCCGGAACAGCTGGTCCGGATCGGCGTCCATGGTCAGGCCGCGTTCGATCGCGGAAACCCAGGTGATCGAGCTGAGGGCGGCGTCGGTGGCGAGCCCGGCGGTCTCGCGCACCTCATTGACCACCGGCTCGATCAGCACCATCCGGCGATCCGGCGCCGCCTCCTGCGCACGGCCGTAGGACAGCGTCGACTGGCAGAACGCGATCGCGCGCTCCAGCGAGCGCACCAGCTTCGGCGCGAATCGCTGCACCCGCGGGTCGGGCACACTGGAGAGCTGGTCGGACAACAGCTGCGACGACGCCAGCAGGTTGCGCAGATCGTGGTTGATCTTCGACACCGCGAGGCCGAGCGCGGCGAGCCGGCTCTTCTGATGCAGCATCGACACCAGATCGCGCTGCATGTCGGACAATTCGCGCTCGGCAAGGCCGATCTCGTCGCCGCGCGGGCCGGGCACCACGATCGAGGCGGGGCTTTCCGGATCGCGACGGAAATTCACCATGTTGGCGGTCAGCCGCCGCATCGGCCGCACGAACAGGAAATGCAGCGCCAGATAGATCAGCGCCGTAGTCAGGCTGGTGATGGTCAGCGACACCAGCAACAGATTGCTGGAGAACCGATACATCGCGATCCGCAGCGGCGCCTCGTCGATCACGACTTCGATGAACTGGGCGCCTCCTTCGGCCGGCCCGATCACCCGGATGGTCTGGTTGCCGCTTTCGAGCATCACCACGAAGGCGTCGATGATCGCACCCCACGGCGTGACGTTGCGCATGTCGACGACGTGGTCGATCGTGGTCGGCAGGTTGGAACTCGCCAGCAGGCGGCGCTGCTGGCCCATCTTGATCGCCACCGCGCGGGCGTCGATGCTGTCGAGCACCTGCCGCGCCAGCGTGTCGGGCACCGTCCCGGACGGCGACGCGTCCAGCACCAGCGCCGCGGTATTGGCGGCCGCGAGCCGGTCGTTGAGCCGGTTCAGGCGGAAATTGGCGATGGACGGCACATAGATCAGGATTTCCGCGATCAGGATCAGCGGAATCGTCAGCAGCAGCAGCTTCCCGGACAAGCCGATCTTCGGCTCCAGGCCTCGCCGCCATGCACGCGTTTCGGGCTGTTGATCCGCTGCCTGCACCCCAGTGGTCCCGATTGTTGTCCCGACTTTGCGTTTCGCCTGGATTCGGCACAAAGAATAAAAGTCAAGATGCGCCCTGGACCGCGCCAGGTCAAATTACCGTTCGATCATTTACGGTTTCTGCAAGCCGGACGTTTCAAGGCGACGCTGCCCGACGCCGCTCGCAGATCGGCGGTCCGGTGCGGCAAAAGCGGCGGCCGGCGCAATTGACGAGAACAGGTCGGTCCCGTATAAGCCGCGCCAACTGTCCGCGATGGCCCGGTTCGACCGGGGCGGTTCATTTTGGGCTGCTTACGGCTCATCTGTGAGCCTCATCATCGGGCTTACCTCAACCTTCTGAAGCACTTACCCGGTCAGCGGAGAAACGACCCGTGAAGCGGACTTATCAACCGAGCAAACTGGTGCGCAAGCGCCGTCACGGCTTTCGCGCCCGTCTTGCAACCGCCGGTGGCCGCAAGGTGCTCGCGGCGCGCCGCGCCCGCGGACGCAAGCGTCTGAGCGCCTGAGCGGGCCCTCCCGAGAACAGACCATGGACCGGTTACGGCAGCGGGCGGACTTCATCGCCGTTGCCAACGGGCCGCGGATCAGTGGGCCGGCCTTCGTGCTGCAGGGCCGTCGCCGCGACGACCAGGGTCCGGTCCGCGTCGGCTTTACCGTGACCAAGAAGATCGGCACCGCGACCGAACGCAATCGAATTCGCCGCAGATTGCGCGAATTGGTGAAGCGCGCGGACCGCGGTTCCATGCTGCCCAACAGCGACTATGTGCTGGTCGGCCGCCGCGCGGCGCTGAGCCGCGACTTTGCTGTCATGCTCGGCGATCTCCGCTCCGCGCTCGACCGCATTGCGCGGCGATCGTCGAAACCGGATTGAAGCGAGACCTGACCCGATGAGCGACAATCGCAACACCATCCTCGCCGTGATTCTGTCGGGCCTCGTGTTGCTCGGCTGGCAGTACTTCTTCAACATCCCGCAGATGGAGAAGCAGCGCGCCATCCAGCAGGCGCAGCAGGAAACCGCGAAGCAGCAGGCTCCGACCCAGACCCCGCCGGCCGCAGCGACGCCTGGCGCCCCGAACGCGCCGGCGGCCCCGGGTGCGCCGACCGCCAACGCGCCGGCCAACCGGCAGGCCGCCAACGCCCCGGTGGTCAGCCGCGAAGCCGCGATCGCCGCGTCGCCACGGATCAAGGTCGAGACCCCGCGTCTCGACGGCACCATTTCGCTGAAAGGCGCGCGAATCGACGACCTGTCGCTGAGCCAGTTCCGCGAGACCGTCGATCCGAAGTCGCCCCCGATCCATTTGTTCTCGCCGTCCGGCAGCGCCAATCCCTACTACGCCGAATTCGGCTGGGTCGGCGCCGCGGGCTCCAACGTCAAACTGCCCGACCAGAACACGCTGTGGGAGCAGGAAGGCTCGGGCGCGCTGACGCCGGCCAACCCGGTCACGCTGAAATGGGACAACGGCGAAGGCCTGACCTTCCGCCGCCAGATCGCCGTCGACGACCGCTACCTGTTCACCATCAAGGACGACGTCACCAATGTCGGCGGCGGCCCGCTGACGTTGTACCCGTTCGCGCTGATCTCGCGCCACGGCACGCCGCATGTCGAAGGCTACTACATCCTGCATGAAGGCCTGATCGGCTATCTCGGCGAGCACGGCCTGCAGGAATACGGCTACGCCAAGATCGACGAAGCCAAGACGATCGGCTTCAAGGCCACCAATGCCTGGATGGGCATCACCGACAAATACTGGGCTTCGGCGCTGCTGCCCGACCCCGCGGCGCAGTTGCAGGCGCGGTTCTCCTCGAACCAGGTCGGCACCACCCGCACCTACCAGACCGACTACCTCGAAGACGCCAAGACCGTGCCGATCGGCGGCACCGCCACCGCCACCGCCCGGCTGTTCGCCGGCGCCAAGGAAGCGCGCGTGGTCGGCATCAACTTTCCGTTCGCCGGCCTCGGCGGCTACAATCAGCAGCTCGGGCTCAACCATTTCGACCTGCTGATCGACTGGGGCTGGTTCTACTTCATCACCAAGCCGATGTTCCTGGCGCTCGACTTCTTCTTCCACCTGATCGGCAATTTCGGTTTCGCGATTCTTGCCGTGACGGTGCTGGTCAAGCTGATCTTCCTGCCGCTCGCCAACAAGTCCTACGCCTCGATGGCGAAGATGAAAGCGATCCAGCCGCAGCTCGCTGCGCTGAAGGAGCGTCATCCGGACGACAAGGTGAAGCAGCAGCAGGAGATGATGGAGATCTACCGCAAGGAGAAGATCAATCCGGTCGCCGGCTGTCTGCCTGTGCTGCTGCAGATCCCGGTGTTCTTCTCGCTGTACAAGGTGCTGTTCGTCACCATCGAGATGCGCCACGCCCCGTTCATCGGCTGGATCCACGATCTTTCCGCGCCGGATCCGACTAACGTGTTCAATCTGTTCGGCCTGATCCCGTTCGATCCGACTTCGATCCCGGTGCTCGGCCACTATCTGGTGCTCGGCGCCTGGCCGCTGGTGATGGGCTTCACCATGTGGTTCCAGATGAAGCTCAATCCGCAGCCGCCGGATCCGACCCAGCAGATGATCTTCGCCTGGATGCCGGTGATCTTCACCTTCATGCTGGCGCACTTCCCGGCCGGTCTGGTGATCTACTGGGCCTGGAACAACACGCTGTCGGTGGCCCAGCAGGCCTACATCATGCGCCGCAACGGCGTGAAGGTGGAGCTGTTCGACAATCTCAAATCGTCGTTCAGTAAGAAGAAAAGGACGGCCTGACCTCCACCACGGGCCGTCATTCCGGGGCGCGAGCGTAGCTCGCGAACCCGGAATCCCGCAGTTGCTACGACGAGAGATTCCGGGTTCGCGCGCCAAGGGCGCGCGCCCCGGAATGACCACCACACTGGGTGCATGTCCGCGCCATACTCGGACTTGGAAGCCCGATGACCGACACCATCGATCCCGACCTGATCGAACGCGGCCGCAAGATGTTCGCGGGCGACTGGCATTTCATCTGGGCGTCGCCGTCGATCGAGACGCTGCCGCCGATGGGCAGCGTCGAGATCGCCTTCGCGGGCCGCTCCAATGTCGGCAAGTCCAGCCTGATCAACGCCCTGACCGGCCGCAACGCGCTGGCCCGGACCTCGCACACGCCGGGCCGCACCCAGGAGCTGATCTTCTTCGAGGGCCCGCCCAATGCCGGGCTGCGCCTCGTCGACATGCCGGGCTACGGCTACGCCGCCGCCTCCAAGGCCAAGGTGGCGTCGTGGACGACGCTGATCCACAGATTCCTGCAGGGCCGCGCCACGCTGGCGCGGGTCTACGTGCTGATCGACGGCCGCCACGGCCTCAAGGACGTCGACCTCGACATTCTGAAGACGCTCGACAAGGCCGCCGTCAGCTACCAGATCGTCCTGACCAAGGCCGACCAGGTCAAGGCCGCCGAACTCGCCGGCCGCCTCGAGACCACCAAGCTGGCGTTGGCAAAACATCCGGCAGCGTTCCCCGAGGTGCTGACCACCTCCTCCCGCACCGGCGACGGCATGCCGGAGCTGCGCGCCGCGATGATTCGCCTGCTCGACGAGCGCCGCTGATGGCCGGCCTGCTCCGTCTGCTGATCGTCATCGCCGGCCTGTACGGCGCCGCCGGTGTCGCGCTGGCGGCCGCCGCCGCCCACGTCCCGGACGCCGCGCGGCTCGGTCCGGCGTCGTCGATGCTGCTGTTCCACGCCAGCGCGATCCTTGCCGCCGCCCTGCTCGGCGAGCGCGGCCTCGTCCACCGCATCCCCGGCCTCGCCGCCACCTTCGGCTTCGTGCTCGGCACAGCGCTGTTCGCCGGCGACCTGTCGCTGCGGCAGTTCAGCGGCCATTCGCTGTTTCCGATGGCGGCGCCGACCGGCGGCATGCTGCTGATCGGCAGCTGGCTGCTGCTGGCGGTCGCGGCGCTGCTGGCGCGGCGTTAGAGCGTTTTCGAGCGAAGTGGAAACCGGTTCGCGTGAAGAAAACGCGTCAAAACAAGAATCTAGAGCTCCGGTTCTGATTCTATCAGAACCGGAAAAGCTCTAACGGCAACCACAGGCTGCGGATTCCGCCCCTTTGATCGGCCGCGCCGAAATGCTAGCGGTTTGTCCCGCCAGACCTGCCCCAAGACTTTCGAGACCCATCGTCAGACCCAGCGAAAGACCCGCTTCATGACCGACGCGCCCGTCATCAGCCCGCTCGATCAGGCCCGGATCCTGTCCGAGGCGCTGCCGCATATGCAGCGCTACGACGAGGAAACCATCGTCATCAAATATGGCGGCCACGCCATGGGCGCCGAGGACACCGCCAAAGCGTTCGCCCGCGACATCGTGCTGCTCGAGCAGACCGCGGTGAACCCGGTGGTGGTGCATGGCGGCGGCCCGCAGATCGCCACCATGCTGAAGCGGCTCGGCATCAAGTCCGAATTCGCCGCCGGCCTGCGCATCACCGACGGCGCCACCATCGAGATCGTCGAGATGGTGCTGGCCGGCTCGATCAACAAGCAGCTGGTCGGCTACATCAACGAAGCCGGCGGCAAGGCGGTCGGCCTGTGCGGCAAGGACGGCAACATGGTCACCGCCAGCAAGGCGACACGGACCATGGTCGATCCGGATTCGCGGATCGAGGAAGTGATCGATCTCGGCTTCGTCGGCGAACCCGAGAAGGTCGACCTGACGCTGCTCAACCAGCTGATCGGCCACGAGCTGATCCCGGTGCTGGCGCCGCTCGCGACCTCGTCGAGCGGCCAGACCTTCAACGTCAACGCCGACACTTTCGCGGGCGCCGTCGCCGGCGCGCTGAAGGCCAAGCGCCTGCTGCTGCTCACCGACGTGCCCGGCGTGCTCGATCAGAACAAGAAGCTGATCCCCGAACTGTCGATCAAGGACGCCCGCAAGCTGATCGCCGACGGCACCATCTCGGGCGGCATGATCCCCAAGGTCGAGACCTGCATCTACGCGCTCGAACAGGGCGTCGAAGGCGTCGTCATCCTCGACGGCAAGGTCCCGCACGCCGTGCTGCTCGAACTGTTCACCAACCAGGGCACCGGCACGCTGATCCACAAGTGATGGCGGGCACAAAGGCCACCAGTTGGTGTCCCGGGCGCGGCGCAGCACGAAGTGCTGCACCGCAGACCCGGGACCCCGGTTCGGCTGAGCCACACAAACCGGGACCCCGGATCAGCAGCGCACCACGCCGCGAAGGGCGGCGCGCTGCGCTGCATCCGGGGCACGCTTGTCTTATCGTCACAACACTACTCGCATCATTGGCTGGCAACACAGCCGCCCGCGCCGACCTCAAGCTCTGCAACCGCATGAGCTACGTGATCGAGGCCGCGATCGGAATTGACGACAAGGCGACCACCGCGACGCGCGGCTGGTTTCGGATCGATCCGGCGCAATGCCGCGTCGTGTTGCAGGGCGCGCTGACGGCCGAGCGCGTGATGCTGCATGCGCGCTCGCTGCCGGTTTACGGCGCATCGCCGGTGCCGCAGAACGGCACCGACCGGCTGTGCGTCGCCTCCGACAATTTCGTCATCGCCGCCGCGCGGCAGTGCCGCAGCGGCCAGACCCTCGCCGCGTTCACCGAGATCAAGCCGACCCAGACCGAGGACGGCACGATGGTCGCGTATCTCGCCGAAGACAGCGAGTACGACGACGAGCAGGCCAAGCTCGCCGCGATTCAGCGGCTGTTGGTGATCGCGGGCTACGACGCCTCGCCGATCGACGGCGTCGACGGGCCGAAGACGCAGGCCGCGCTCGCGACGTTCCTGCGCAAGAGTGGGCTGAAATCCGACGCGGTCAACGCGGCGGATTTCTTCGACACCATGATCAAGGCCGTCGAGTCGCCGTCGGCGACCGGGCTGACCTGGTGCAACGACACAAAGAACAGGATCATGGCGGCGGTCGCCGAAGACGACGGCAGGACCGTCACCAGCCGCGGCTGGTATCGGATCGAAGCCGGCAAATGCCTGCGGCCCGATCTCTCGGCGCAGCCGAAGCGCGTCTTCAGCTTCGCCGAGGCGGTCGACGACAATGCCCGCCCGGTGCTGATCAAAGGCAAGGCGCTGAACTGGGGCGGCGCGACGCTGCTGTGCACGCGCGACAGCAAGTTCGAAATCAGCGAGCAGGGCGACTGCTCGGCGCGCGGGCTGAATGCCGTCGGCTTTGTGCCGGTCGACCTCGGCCGCGGCGGACAGACCATAAGGTTCAGCACCCCATGACGCAGCTCGGCCAACGCGGCTTCGATCACGTCGACACCTGGGTGTTCGACCTCGACAACACGCTGTATCCGCACCACGTCAACCTGTGGCAGCAGGTCGACGTCCGCATCCGCGACTTCGTCGCCGACTGGTTGAAGGTGACGCCCGACGAGGCCTTCCGCATCCAGAAGGACTACTACAAGCGCTACGGCACCACGATGCGCGGCATGATGACCGAGCACGGCGTCAGCGCCGACGATTATCTGGCTTACGTCCATGCCATCGACCATTCGCCGCTGGAGCCGAACCCGGCGATGGGCGGAGCGATCGCGCGGCTGCCCGGCCGCAAGCTGATCCTGACCAACGGCTCGGTCGCCCACGCTGGCAAGGTGCTGGAACGGCTCGGTATCGGCCATCACTTCGAAGCGGTGTTCGACATCGTCGCGGCCGAACTCGAGCCGAAGCCCGCGCCGCAGACCTATCACCGCTTCCTGACGCTGCACGGCGTCGACCCGTCCAAGGCCGCGATGTTCGAAGACCTCGCCCGCAACCTCGCGGTGCCGCACCAGCTCGGCATGACCACCGTGCTGGTGGTGCCCGACGGCAGCCAGGAAGTCGTCCGCGAAGACTGGGAACTCGAAGGCCGCGACGCGGTGCATGTCGACTACGTGACGGAGGATCTGACGGGATTCTTGGCGGGACTATGTACGCCGAAGTGAGGCAGGAGTCCGCCCCAAGCCTCAGCCCGTAGGATGGGTTAGCGCGAAGCGCGTAACCCATCAGTTGCGAGCGGCACATGATGGGTTACGGCGCAAGGGCGCCTAACCCATCCTACAGCCGGGTCGCCCAGCGCCTTGACTCTCCCCGGCCGAATCCGGACAACACCGGGCAAATCCTCCCGAATCTCGCCGCAAGGACCTCCCGATGTCGCTCTCCGCTCTCGAAACCACCATCAATACCGCTTTCGACGCGCGCGACACGGTCAGCGCCGCGACCAAGGGCGAGGTTCGGGATGCGGTCGAGCAGGCGCTCGATCTGCTCGACAAGGGCGAGGCCCGCGTCGCCGAGCGCGAGGCGACGGGCAGCTGGAAGGTCAATCAGTGGCTGAAGAAGGCGGTGCTGCTGTCGTTCCGGCTCAACGACATGAGCACCATCGCGGGCGGCCCCGGCGGCGCCAATTGGTGGGACAAGGTGCCGTCGAAGTTCGAGGGCTGGGGCGAGAACCGCTTCCGTGAAGCCGGCTTCCGCGCGGTGCCGGGCGCGATCGTGCGCCGCTCGGCCTTCATCGCCAGGAACGCCGTGCTGATGCCGTCCTTCGTCAATCTCGGTGCCTATGTCGACGAAGCCACCATGGTCGACACCTGGTCGACGGTCGGCTCCTGCGCCCAGATCGGCAAGCGCGTCCACATCTCCGGCGGCGTCGGCATCGGCGGCGTGCTGGAGCCGCTGCAGGCAGGTCCGGTGATCATCGAGGACGACTGCTTCATCGGCGCCCGCTCCGAAGTCGCCGAGGGCGTCATCGTCCGCAAGGGCGCGGTGCTGGCG
Source organism: Rhodopseudomonas palustris (assembly GCA_016215605.1). GTDB lineage: Bacteria > Pseudomonadota > Alphaproteobacteria > Rhizobiales > Xanthobacteraceae > Rhodopseudomonas > Rhodopseudomonas palustris_L. The sequence goes on along the minus strand of JACRJB010000004.1, from coordinate 14,214 downwards.
ATGGGCGTGTTCCTCGGCGCCTCGACCAAGATCGTCGACCGCGAAACCGGCGAGACCTTCATCGGCGAAGTACCCGAATATGCCGTGCTGGTGCCCGGCACGCTGCCGGGCAAGCCGCTGAAGAACGGCAATCCCGGCCCGGCGACCGCCTGCGCGGTGATCGTCAAGCGCGTCGACGAGCGCACCCGCTCGAAGACCAGCATCAACGAATTGCTGCGGGACTGATCGCAGCCACGGGAGGCGACGATGGACTGGACCACGCTGCTGTTCAGCTTTCAGGGCCGGATCAATCGGGCCAAATACTGGCTGGTCGGCCTGCTCTACATCGCCGTCTGGATCGTCTTCGGCATCCTCGCCATTGTCTGGCTCGGCGGCGTCGATCCTGATCAATTGTTCCGGTTTGCCGGCGGCGCGGTGCTGATCTGGCTGGTCGCCATCGCGCTGGTCGTCGCTGGCACCTGGTCGGGCTTCGCCACTGGCGTGAAGCGGCTGCACGACCGCGGCAAGAGCGGCTGGTGGATCCTGCTGTTCTGGCTCGGGCCCAGCCTCGGCGGCGGCTCGACATCGGCGATGCAGGACGGCGGCGGCACCAGTCTGGTGCTGTCGCTGATCGGCGCGGGCATCGCGATCTGGGGCTTCGTCGAGCTCGGCTGCCTGCGCGGCACGCGCGGGCCGAATCAATACGGCCCCGATCCGCTGGAGCCGCAAGGCACCCCCTCCGCATGACCTCGACGCCCACCGCGCTCGCAATCGCGCAGGATCTGCTGCGCTGCCCCTCGGTGACGCCGGCCGATGCCGGCGCGCTCGGCGTGCTGGAGGCGCTGCTCAAAGGCGCCGGCTTCGCCGTGCATCGCGTCACCTTCAGCGAGCCCGGCACTGCCGACATCGACAATCTCTATGCCCGGATCGGCGACGCCACGCCGCATCTCTGCTTCGCCGGCCATACCGACGTGGTGCCGCCGGGCGAAGCCGGCGCATGGACTCACGGCGCGTTCTCGGGCGACGTCGCGGACGGCCTGCTGTACGGCCGCGGCGCGGTCGACATGAAGGGCGGCATCGCCTGCGCGGTCGCAGCGACGCTGGACTATCTGGCGGCGAACGAGGGCAAACCAAAAGGCTCGATCTCGTTCCTGATCACCGGCGACGAGGAAGACGTCGCCGTCAACGGCACCGTCAAGCTGCTGCAATGGGCGGCGGAGCGTGGCGAGACATTCGATCACTGCATCGTCGGCGAGCCGAGCAATGTCGAGGCGATCGGCGACACCATCAAGATCGGCCGGCGCGGCTCGCAGTCCGGCGTGCTGATCGTCGACGGCACGCAGGGCCACGTCGCCTATCCGCACCGCGCCGCCAACCCGGTGCCCGACATCGCCGCGCTGATCACCGCGCTGAACGACGAACCGCTCGACGCCGGCTCAGCGCAGTTTCAGCCGTCCAATCTCGAATTCACCTCGGTGGATGTCGGCAATCCGGCCACCAACGTGATCCCCGCGCAAGCGCGTGCCAAGTTCAACATCCGCTTCAACGATCACCACACGCAGGAGACGCTGAAGGCGCTGGTCGAGCAGCGGCTCGCGGCCGCCTGCGGCAACCGCATCCGCGCCCGGATCGAATGGCTGCCGTCGAACGCCGACGTGTTCGTCACCAAGCCCGGCGCGTTCACGGACGTCGTCAGCGGCGCGATCGCCGACGTGACCGGCCGCACCCCCGAGCTCAACACCGGCGGCGGCACATCGGATGCGCGCTTCATCGCCAAGTATTGCCCGGTGGTGGAGTTCGGCCTGGTCGGCCAGACCATGCACCAGATCGACGAGCGCACCCCGGTGAGTGACCTCGACAAGCTGACCGCGATCTATCGCGGCGTGCTGGAGAGATATTTCAAGTAATCATTCACGACGGTCATTCCGGGGCGCGAGCGCAGCTCGCGAACCCGGAATCTCGCAGTTGTGGAAACGACAGAGTCACAGAACGCTTCGAGATTCCGGGTTCGCGCGTTTCACGCGCGCCCCGGAATGACGGCCGCGTGGCTCAGTAATCCACCCGCACCAGATACAAACCCTCCGGCGGCGCCACCGGGCCGCAGGCGGAGCGTTTGCGTGCGGCCAGCGCGGCGGCGAGATCGTCCGCGGTCCAGCGGCCTTCGCCGACCCACACCAGCGAGCCGACCATCGAGCGGACCTGGCTGTGCAGATAGGAGCGCGCATTGGTGACGATATCGACGGCGTCGCCGTCGCGGATCACGTCGAGCACGTCGAGTGTCTTCTCCGGCGAGGCTGCCTGGCACTCGGTGTCGCGAAACGTCGTGAAGTCGTGCTTGCCGATCAGCACCTGGGCGGCGTGGTGCATCGCGTCGGTGTCGAGCGGCTTGGGAACGCGCCAGACCTTGCCGAGATCGAGCGCGAGATTCGAACGACGGTTGGCGATGCGGTAGCGATAGTGCCGCCGGATCGCCGAGAACCGGGCTTCGAAATGATCAGGCACCAGCTCGGCCGACAGGATGGCAATCGGATGCGGCCGCACATGCGCGTTCAGCGCGTCGCGCAGCTTGTCGGCGCGGAACGGTTTTGGAATATCGACATGCGCTACCTGCCCGAGCGCGTGCACACCGGAATCGGTGCGCCCGGCGCCGTGCACACGCACCGCCTCGCCGCAGGTCGCCAGCGCCGCCGCTTCCAGCGCGCCCTGCACCGACGGCAGCTTCGGCTGCAACTGCCAGCCGCAGAACGGCGCGCCGTCATATTCGATGGTGAGCTTGTAGCGGGGCATGACCCTTTTCGGTGTCATTGCCGGGCTTGCCCCGGCAATCCATCATTCAAGAGGGATTTGTTTCGAGGATGGATGCGCGGGTCAAGCCCGCGCATGACGCCGTGCAACGCTCAACTACCCGACCCGCACGCCCTTCGCGATCGGCGTGCCGCGTAAAAACTCTTCGGCCGTCATCGGTTGCTTGCCGGCACGCTGGGCTTGGAGGACGCGGATCGCGCCGTCGCCGCAGGCGATGGTGAGCTGATCATCCTGCACCTCGCCCGGCGGACCGCTGCCGCCCGCCAGCGCACAGCGCAGGATCTTCACCCGCACCGCCTCGCCCTCGATCGGCAGCTCGCACCACGCGCCGGGGAACGGCGACAGGCCGTGGATGTGCCGGAGCACCGCCTGCGCCGGCCGGGCGAAATCAATCCGCGCTTCCGCCTTGTCGATCTTGGCCGCGTAGGTGACGCCGTCTTCGGATTGCTTGGTGAGCTGCAAGCCGCCGCGCTCCAGCGCCGATATCGCCCGCACCATCAGGTCGGCGCCGAGCCGCGCCAGCGAATCGTGCAGATCGGTGACCGTCATCGCGTCGGTGATCGCGACCCGCTCGGCCATCGCGACGTCGCCGGTGTCGAGGCCGGCGTCCATCTTCATCACCATCACACCCGACTCGGCGTCGCCGGCCATGATGGCGCGATTGAGCGGCGCCGCGCCGCGCCAGCGCGGCAGCAGCGAACCGTGCAGATTGTAGCAACCGAGCGGCGGCGCATCGAGGATCGGCTGCGGCAGGATCATCCCATAGGCGACCACCACCGCGGCGTCGGCCTTGTGGCTGCGGAATTCGGCCAGCGCCTCGTCGGTCTTCAGCGTCTTCGGCGTCAGCACCGGAATCCCGAGCCGCTTCGCCTCCTGCGCCACCGGGCTGTCCTGCAGCTTCATGCCGCGCCCGGCCGGCTTCGGCTCGCGGGTATAGACAGCCGCGATGTCGTGCCCATAGGCCGACAGCGCCAGCAGCGTCGGCACCGCGAACTCGGGCGTGCCCATGAAGACGAGGCGAAGCGGCATGGCGTGAGGGTCCCGGACAGGTCTGGGCCGACGGAAGGCCGAGCGCCGTAGCGCGCCGGCCGGTCATCTGCGCGGGCGCTCAGACGTATTTGATACCGCGCTTGGCGGCCTTCTCGAACTTGCGGACCACCATGGCGCGCTTCAGCTTCGACAGATGGTCGACGAACAGCACGCCGTTTAGGTGGTCGATCTCGTGCTGGATGCAGGTCGCGAACAGGCCGTCGGCGTCCTCTTCCTTCACTTGGCCGTCGAGATCGGTGTAGCGGATCCGCACCGTCTTCGGGCGCTCGACCTCGGCGTAATATTCCGGGATCGACAGGCAGCCTTCCTCGTAGACGTTCAATTCCGTCGAGGCGCCGACGATTTCCGGATTGATGAAGGCGCGCGGATCGCTCTTGCCGTTGCCCTCCTTGCGCACGATGTCCATCGTGATCAGCCGCACCGGCTCAGCGATCTGAATCGCCGCGAGCCCGATGCCGGGCGCCTCGTACATGCTCTCGAACATGTCGTCCGCGAGCTTGCGGATCTCGCTCGTCACCTCGGCGACGGGCTTGGAGATTTCACGCAGCCGCTTGTCGGGCAGGATGATGATTTCGCGCAGGGCCATGGCGGCGATTTAAGCGGCGCGGGCTTTGCGGTCAATCCGGGACCGACCGGAGGATCTGCCACTTTCGAACAGGCCGGGCTTAAAGATCTGTTCAGCGTGATGTTCCCTCTTCGTTCGCAAGCGCTGTGCAATCTGCTACGGTTTGGACATGAACGAGATTCTCTTCACGCTGGGCGATGCTCCGATCAGCGTCGGCGCCGCGCTTGTCGGCGCCAGCGCGCTGGCGCTGGTTCTGCTGCTGGCGATCGTGCTGGTGATCGCCCGCGGGCTGCAAAGCGGCAGCGCCGCGGCGCTGGCGCAGGCCCGCCGCGCCTCGGACCTGGAGCAGCGGCTGTCCGATCTGATCCGGTTCCAGAGCGAAGCCAATGGCCGGGTCGACGCGATGGGCCGGGCGCTGGCGGGGCGGCAGGCCGAAATGGCGCGCGCCGTCAGCGAGCGGCTGGATACGGTCACCCACCGCTTCGGCCAGTCGATGACGCAATCGACGCGGCACACGATGGAGAGCCTGCAGGCGCTGCACGAACGGCTCGGCATCATCGACAGGGCGCACGAGAACCTCACCGAGCTGACCGATCAGGTCACGACGCTGCGCGACGTGCTCGCCAACAAGCAGGCGCGCGGCGCATTCGGCCAGGCGCGGATGGAATCGATCGTCCAGGACGGCATGCCGAAAGGGGCCTATGCGTTCCAGTACACGCTCTCGACCGGCAAGCGGCCGGATTGCGTGGTGTTCCTGCCGGATCAGCGGCCGCTGTGCATCGACGCCAAATTTCCGCTCGAGGCGGTCACTGCGCTGCGCGAAGCGCGCGGCGACGACGAGAAGAAGGCGGCGTCACAGCGGCTGCGGATCGACGTGATGCGCCATGTCGGCGACATCGCCGAGAAGTACCTGATCCCCGGCGAGACCCAGGACACCGCGCTGATGTTCGTGCCGTCGGAATCGGTCTACGCCGAAATCCACGACGGCTTCGACGATGTCATCCAGAAGGCCTATCGAGCCCGCATCGTGCTGGTGTCCCCGTCCCTGCTGATGCTGGCGATCCAGGTGATGCAGCAGATCCTGAAGGACGCGCGGATGCGCGACGCCGCCGACCAGATCCGCACCGAGGTGCTGAATCTCGGCGACGACCTGTCGCGTCTGCGCGAGCGCGTCACCAAGCTGCAGACCCATTTCAGCCAGGCGAACGACGACGTCCGCCAGATCCTGGTCTCGGCCGACAAGATCGAACGCCGCGCCGCGCGGATCGAGGAACTGGATTTTGCAGCGCCCGAAGCCGCCGCACCGATGGCACCGTCCGAAGCGCCCGCCTCGGCATCGAGCCACGAGGCGCCGCTGGCACCGGACCGCACCGAACTGTTCGGCTCCCGCGCCTTCAAGATCGACGAGGTCGCGTCGACCTGAAACCTCTCCCCAACAACACCGTCATCACCCGCGAATGCGGGTGATCCAGTATCCCAGAGCGCTGCTTGGCTTCGCGACGCAGCCGCCCCGGGGATTCTCTTCGCGTCCCAATGAAAGCACGGGTTACTGGGTCGCCCGCCTTCGCGGACGATGACGGGTGATGATGCGGTGACGGCTTCGGGCAACATGCCCGCGAGAAGCAGACGCGGACGTGGACGCAGATGGCGACCCCAACGCCGACGCCAAATGACCGGCTGGCCTCGAATCTGCTACGACGCGGCATGGCCTCTGCAGAGAACCCGCCCACCCCTCCGGTCACATCCAGCGACGCGGCCAAGCCGAACTGGCGCGAGGCGTTTGCCGTATATCTGCAGCCACGCGTGCTGATCGTCCTGTTTCTCGGCTTCTCGTCCGGGCTGCCGCTGGCGCTGTCGGGGTCGACGCTTCTGGTGTGGATGCGGGAGTCGGGCGTCGATCTCGGCACCATCGGGTTGTTCGCGCTGGTCGGCACGCCCTACACGCTGAAATTCATCTGGGCGCCGCTGGTCGATGCACTGCACGTGCCCCTGCTGTCGCGGCTGTTCGGCCGCCGCCGCGGCTGGCTGGTCGCCACGCAACTGCTGCTGATCGCCGCGATCCTGCTGTTGGCGCTGACCGATCCGGCGCGCGCGCCGGTGTTCGTCGCGCTCGGCGCGCTGCTGGTAGCGGCCGCATCGGCGACGCAGGACATCGTGGTCGACGCCTTCCGCGTCGAGAGCCTGCCGGAGAACGAGCAGGCCGCCGGCATGGCGTCCTATGTGGCGGCCTACCGGATCGGCATGCTGATCTCGACCGCGGGCGTGCTGTTCCTGGTCAGCGCCTATGAGGGCACCGGACTGACGCGTTCCGCGGCCTGGATGTGGGGTTATGTGACGATGGCAGGCATGGTGCTGATCGGCACCGTGACGGCGCTGCTCGCGACCGAGCCCGGGCAGTCGGCCCTCGCCGAAGCCGCGACCAGCGGCGAGAGCGCCTTCACCCGGGTGACGCAGGCGGCGATCGGCGCATTCTCGGAATTTCTCGGCCGCAAGGATGCGCTGGCGGCGCTTGCCTTCGTGGTGCTGTTCAAATTCACCGACGCGTTTTCAGGCACGATGACGGCGCCGTTCGTGATCGACCTCGGCTTCTCGCGCAACGACTACGCCGCGATCGTCAAGGGCGTCGGCCTCGCCGCCACGCTGATCGGCGGCTTCGCCGGCGGCTTCTTGGCGCGACGTTACTCGCTGGTCGCCAGCCTGTGGATCGGCGCGGTGCTGCAGGCGCTGTCGAATCTGGCGTTCGCCTGGCTGGCGACCGTCGGCGTCAATCAATGGGCGCTGGCGCTGGCGATCTCGGTCGAGAACTTCACCGGCGCGATCGGCACCGTGATCTTCGTCGCGTACCTCTCGGCGCTGTGCCAGAACCCACTGCACACCGCCACGCAGTACGCGTTGCTGACCGCACTGTCCGCGGTCGGGCGGACCTATCTGTCGGCCGGCGCCGGCTACGTGGCGCAGGCGACCGGCTGGCCGCTGTTCTTCATCATCAGCGTCGCGGTCGCCGCGCCGAGCCTCGTGCTGCTCGCCTGGCTGCAGCGCCGCGGCCATTTCACCGCGCTCGGGCCGGTGAGAGTTTAGACCCGCCGCTCTCTTCTTGCGCAATCGTTGTCATGGCCGGGCTGGTCCCGGCCATCCACGCGCGTACTTCGACGCAGGCGCCTGTTCGTGGATGCCCGGAACACGCCCGGGCATGACGGCGAGAATTTCGGCGGCATGAAGCGCCTGCTCAGTTCACCAGGCTCCACTTCGTCACCACCGCTTCGCTGTACTGCCCGGCTTCTTCGGCGCAGGCGACCGCCTCGACCTTCAGCGACACCTGCTTGCCGAGATGCGATTTGAGCTGCGCGGCCTGGGCGTCGCCGGCGGGGACGATCTGGAAGGTTTCGGGGCCGTTCTCGAGATTGCACAGGCCGGCCGGCGGCGGCAGCCGGCGCGGCTCGCTGACAAGTTGATACACCGCCGCCTTCTTGCCTTTGCCCTTGGCGCGCGACCGCATCGCATTGAGCTGGCCGCTGAGCACGTCGCCCGCCTTCATCGCGGTCGGCTTCGGCAGCGCCTCCGGGGTCGCGGCCGGCTGCGACAGCGCAGGCGTGGCGGACAGCGCCAGCAGGGCTGCGAGCATCAACGAGGGTTTCAGCAGTCGTTCGATCATCAGGTCCACTTCCGGTGGTTCAGAACAGAGTTCGCTGCCGCATCGCGGCGGACAGCGTGCCTTCGTCGAGATAGTCGAGTTCGCCGCCGACCGGCACGCCATGGGCGAGCCGAGTCACCTTGACGCCCGCATCCTGCAGCAGGTCGGTGACGTAGTGCGCCGTGGTCTGGCCGTCGACCGTGGCGTTGAGGGCGAGAATGATCTCGCTGACGGCGGGATCATGTGCGCGCGCCACCAGCGCGTCGATCGTCAGATCGTCGGGGCCGACGCCGTCGAGCGGCGACAACGTCGCGCCGAGCACGTGGTAGCGGCCGTTCGTGGCGGAAGCGCGTTCGAGCGCCCATAGATCAGCGACATCGGCCACCACCACGATGATCGACGGATCGCGGCGCGGATCGGTGCACACCGTGCAGGGGCTCTGCGTATCGATGTTGCCGCAGGTCTTGCAGACCTGGATCTTGTCGATCGCGACCTGCAGCGCCGAGGCGAGCGGCGTCATCAGCGCATCGCGCTTCTTGATCAGATGCAGCGCGGCACGCCGCGCCGAGCGCGGGCCGAGGCCCGGCAGCCGCGCCAGCAACTGAATCAAACGTTCGATCTCGGGGCCTGCGACCGCGGTGGCCATCGGGACAGCTGTATCCGTGTCGGTGAATCGGATTGGCGGCAGGCGTTGGACGACGCCTGCCGGCATCTCGGCAAGACATTGCGAATCGGTGTTTCGGCAAGCCTAGCCCAGGCCGAGGCCGGGCGGCAGGCCGAGCCCGCCGGTCAGCGCCTGCATCTTCTCCTGCATCGCCGCTTCGGCCTTGCGGTGCGCATCGCCGTGTGCCGCGACCAGCAGGTCTTCGAGCACTTCGCCCTCGTCGGGCTTCAGCAGCGACGGATCGATCGAGACGCCGCGCACTTCCATCTTCGCGCTCATCCGCACCTTGACGAGGCCGCCGCCCGACAGGCCCTCGACCTCGATCTGGTCGAGCTCGGCCTGCATCGCCTTCATCTTCGACTGCAGCTGCGCCGCCTGTTTCATCATGCCGAGGAAATCAGCCATGATCGGTTCCTTCTCGAAAGAGCCAGAATTCTCAAGAATCGTCGTCGTCGTCGATCGGCTCGACGGGGTCTTCGATACCAGCATCGGTTTCGACCGGCTCGGTGGCGAGCCGCCGCACCTCGATCAGCTTGGCGCCGGGAAACCGCGCCAGCACTTCCTGCACCCGCGGATCGCTTTCCGCGGCGCGTTCGCGTTCGTTCTTCTGCGCCTCGTTCTGCGAGCGCAGCGTCGGCTGGCCGGGCTCGTTCGACACGATCACGGTCCAGCGCCGGCCGGTCCATTGTTCGAGCTTGCGGCCGAGTTCGTTGACGAGGGCGCGCGACGCCGTGCGCTCCAGCGCCAGTTCGAGCCGACCGTCCTCGATCCGCACCAGGCGGACGTCGGCTTCCAGCGCCATTCGGGTCATCACATCGCGCTTCTCGGACGCCAGCGCGACGAGCTGCGGGAAGCTGGTGATCTTCAGCGCCTGCAGTTCGGGCTGCGGTGCTGCGGCCGGCGCACTGATCTGCGGCCGGGCCATGCTCTCGGCGCCGCCGCGCATTGCGGTCGGCTGGCTCATGGTGGTCGCGCTGCGCGGCACGGCTGCAGGAGGGGCATAGCTCGACGCGGTCGATGACGGCCCGGACGACACGCCGCGCGGCGCCGCGCCGCCACCGGACGGCAGCGGCGTACCGCCTCCGCCCTGCTCGATCATCCGGATCGCTTCGTCCGGGGTCGGCAGATCGGCCGCATAGGCGATCCGCACCAGCACCATCTCGGCGGCCGCGGCGGGACGCGTGGCGCCCTGCACCTCGGCGATGCCTTTCAGCAGCATCTGCCACATCCGCGACAGTACCCGCATCGACAGCTTGGTGGCGAATTCGCGCCCGCGCAGCCGCTCGGTCTCGCCGAACGCGACATTGTCGGCGGTCGCCGGCACGATCTTGACCCGCGTCACGAAGTTCACGAATTCGGCGAGATCGCTGAGCACCACCACCGGATCGGCGCCGGTGTCGTATTGATCGCGGAATTCGGCAAAAGCGGCGGCGATGTCGCCCCGCGCCAGCGCATCGAACAGTTCGATCACGCGCGTCCGGTCGGCGAGGCCGAGCATCTGCCGGACCTGATCGGCGCGGACCAGGCCCGCGGCGTGAGCGATCGCCTGGTCGAACAGCGACAGCGAATCGCGCACCGAGCCTTCGGCAGCGCGGGCGATAATGCCGAGCGCTTCGGCCTCGACCTCGACGCCTTCCTTTTCGGCGATGCCGCCGAGGTGCTTCATCAGTACGTCGGCCTCGACGCGGCGCAGATCGAAACGCTGGCAGCGCGACAGCACCGTCACCGGCACCTTGCGGATTTCGGTGGTGGCGAACACGAATTTGGCGTGCTCCGGCGGCTCCTCCAGCGTCTTCAGAAAGGCGTTGAACGCCGCCGTCGACAGCATGTGGACTTCGTCGATGATGTAGACCTTGTAGCGCGCGCTCGCCGGCGCATAGCGCACGCTGTCGTTGATCTGGCGGACATCGTCGACGCCGGTGTGCGAGGCGGCGTCCATCTCCAGCACGTCCATGTGCCGGCTTTCCATGATCGCCTTGCAGTGCACGCCGTGCACCGGCATGTGGATGGTCGGTCCCTTCACCGAGCCGTCCGGCAATTCGTAATTCAGCGCCCGCGCCAGGATGCGTGCGGTGGTGGTCTTGCCGACGCCGCGGACACCGGTGAGGATCCAGGCCTGCGGGATCCGTCCGGTGTCGAACGCATTCGAGACGGTGCGCACTACCGCCTCCTGGCCGATCAGATCCTCGAAACTGTTGGGGCGATATTTGCGCGCCAGCACCCGATAGGCGCCGGCGGGCGCGGCGCCTAATGCGCCAGCACCCGAGCCACCTGCATCCAGGCCGGGGCCGGTCCGATCCGAATCGTCCGAAGGGGTCGCGGGAGGGCCTGCGTCGGTCATCGGTCGTTCCGCAATGTGTTCTCTCTCGGGGCCGGATTGCGGAACGGACGAGGCTGTCCGGCGGGGGACTTGGCTCGCCCGGCACCCGACAGACGCCCGGCAGGCCGGGCCGGATACGTCACCTTGGATCGACCGGCGCGCGCAACGGCCGGAAAAACAGGTAGGAGACTGACGAGCGACCCGATCCGGACCTCGTTAGGGCTGCTTCCTTCCGGACCTGACCCGGTTGGCGAGTGGCTCGTCCACCGCCAATCTCCCGGTCCCTATTTGGAGCCAAAACCGCCCGAATGCAAGCGGGCGGACCCGGCCTTGAACCTTCGGCTAGGCAAGCGCGGGATGTCGCCATGCAGGGCGTGAGGGGACCGGCGCGTCCCGCCGCTTTCGTCGCTCAGGCCGGCTTGATATGGATGGATCGGGGCCCGTACCCGCAACCACGCAAGAGCCCGCTTTTGCCAACGGGCCGATGGAACCGATATGCCCTCCGATTGGTCGCTCAGCCCACAGCTCGAAAAAGACACCATCAACGTCGGCGACCTGCCGCTCTGCCGCGTGGTGGTGATCAAGGACGCGAATTATCCCTGGCTGCTGCTGGTGCCGCGCCGCGCCGACGCGGTCGAGATCATCGACCTCGACGAGGTCGAACAGGCGCAATTGATGACCGAGATCTCCCGGGTCGGACGCGCGCTGAAGGAGATCACCAAATGCGACAAGCTGAACATCGCCGCGCTCGGCAACGTCGTGCCGCAACTCCACGTGCACATCATCGCGCGCCGCTCCAACGACGCCGCCTGGCCGCGCCCGGTCTGGGGCGTGATGCCAGCCCTGGCGCACGATCCGGCGGAAGTGCAGCAATTCATCAACGCGCTGCGGCGCAAGGTCTGGCTGGGTTGAACCGATGAGCAGCGCGTTTCCACTCGGCCGCCCGGCCTTCGTCAGCAACATCCTCGATCGCGCCGCGCATCTGCGCGGCGACGACGCCAAGCTGATGGCGATGGAGGACAAGAGCGACACCCGCGCCTATGTGGTGCATCGCGATTCGCTGGTGGTGAAGCACGAGGACGGCGGCCCGCGCGCGCTGCTGTCGATCAAGGAGGCGCTGGCGCTCGGCGCCAATCCCGGCACGATCTTTCTCGGCCTGCGCGACGGCGCCGCGGTGTTCGGCATGGGCATCGGGGCCGCGGCTGTCGAGACGCTGGTGACCCGCAGCGACGCCGGCCTCGCCGAACTGCGCGGCATGGCGATGCAGGGCCAGCTGCCGCCGGAGCAACTCTCGGCCATTGCGCAGGCGAAGTCGCTGGTCAATTGGCATCAGCGCCACGGCTATTGCGCCAATTGCGGCACCCGCACCGCGATGTCGCAGGGCGGCTGGAAGCGCGACTGCCCGACCTGCAAGGCCGAGCATTTCCCGCGCACCGACCCGGTGGTGATCATGCTGGTGACCTCGGGCGAGAAGTGCCTGCTCGGCCGCCAGAAGCAGTTCCCGGCCGGGATGTATTCGTGCCTCGCCGGCTTCGTCGAAGCGGCGGAGACGATCGAGGACGCGGTGCGCCGCGAAATTCTCGAGGAGTCGGGTATCCGCTGCAGCGACGTGCGCTACTACATGACGCAGCCCTGGCCTTATCCATCTTCGCTGATGATCGGTTGTACCGCGGTCGCCACCACCGAGGACATCACCGTCGATTTGACCGAACTCGAAGATGCGCGCTGGTTCTCGCGCGACGAGGCGGCGCTGATGATGAAGCGCGAGCATCCGGACGGATTGGCCGGACCGCACCCGTTCGCGATCGCGCATCACCTGGTCGGCCGCTGGCTGGAGCAGCAATCATGACGAACGACACCAAACGCAAGCCGCGCATTCTCTGCGTCGGCATTCCGGTGCGCGACCTCACCTTCCGCGTCGAAGCGGTCCCGGGACGCGGCAACAAGGTTCCGGCCAGCGCCTATGTGGAGATCTGCGGCGGCAACGCGCTGAACGCCGGGATCGGCATCGCGCGACTCGGCGGCACCGCGACGATGTGCGGACCGATGGGCGACGCGAATGAAGTCGCGGCGAATTTCATCTTCGACAAGCTCGGCGAAGAAGGCATCGCGACCTCCGGCCTGATCCACATGCCCGGCCTGGTGACGCCGATCTCCGCGGTGCTGGTCGATCCGACCGGCGAACGCACCATCGTCACCTTCCGCGATCCGAAGCTGTGGAACGTCGAGTTGCCGAAGGCCGACACGCTGCTCAAGGACTGCGACGCGATCATGATCGAGAGCCGCTGCGCCGGTTTCGCCACGCCGCTGTGCGCCGAAGCGACCAAGCGCGGCCTTCCGGTCGTGGTCGATATCGACAGCGCGATGGCGCTGACCGAAGGCCTGCTGACGGCGGCGTCGCATCTGATCTTTTCGGCCGAGGCGCTGCACGCCACCGCCGGGATCGAGGACGACGAAGCCGCGCTGAAGAAGGTGGCGAAGCTGACCCATGCCTTCGTCGCCGTCACCCGCGGCCCGAAGGGCACGCTGTGGCTCGACGCCCAGCAGCAATTCCAGCAGACCCCGGCGTTTCCGGTTCACGTCGTCGACACGCTCGGCGCCGGCGACATCTTCCACGGCGGCTTCGCGGTGGCGTTCAGCGAGGGCCAGGACATCCCGAGCGCCCTGCGCTTCGCCTCCGCCGCCGCAGCGCTGAAATGCACGAGGCCAGGCGGCGCGTTTGCGTGCCCGAGCCGGGACGAAGTCGAGGCGTTTTTGGCCGAGAAGGCGAAGTAATCAGCCGCGTTAGAGTTAGCTCCGCCCGCCCCTAAACAGCTCCATCGTCATTGCCGGGCTTGACCCGGCAATCCATCCTATTCGCAAAGACTCGTCGCAGCGCGCTGACGCGCGCGATGGATGCGCGGGTCAAGCCCGCGCATGACGGGAGTGAGTGTGGCAAGGCGGTGGCACGAAGTACCCGCGGTCTTTCACGCATGAGTCGCATGTTGGTGGTGAGGCGGCGGCTGTAAACCCGGACCCGTAGGATGGGTTAGGCGCACTGGCGCCGTAACCCATCACTCGCAGGCAGCGGCTTGCTGCGATGGGTTACGCGCTGCGCGCTAATTGTACTGAGTCACAAGGTCGCGGGCCTGTGAGGCGGGACTCAAGTATCTATTGAGATTCAGATTTTGGCAGATGGAGGCGCCAAATGAGTCTCGATT
>JACRJB010000036.1 GCA_016215605.1 Rhodopseudomonas palustris | reverse complement strand
GGATGCGCGTCGCCCAGAAGCGCACCATCGATGCTGCTTGCGACTACATCGGCTACCTCGTCGGCACAATTCCCGCCGCCGAATGCAGCAACTATTTCAGCAACGCTGGATACGGTTCTATCAAAACATGAAACGCTCTAGATTCTTATTTTGACGCGTTTTCTTCACGCGAACCGGTCTCCACTTCGCTCGAAAACGCTATGGTTCGACCGCTGACACGCAAACGGCCCGGCTCATCACCGGGCCGTTTCTCTATCTACAACGCGATCGGCTCAGCCGAGATGCATGCCGGCGTCCATCCGCACCAGTTCGCCAGTCATGCTGGCGGATTTCGGCGTCGCCAGGAAACACACCAGCTCGGCGATGTCTTCCGGCGACGAAGCGATCTTCAGCGGCACCTTGGCCACCACCATGTCGCGCACCTGCTTGGCCTCTTCGGCGCCGCGGCCCTTGGTGAACCACGGCGTGTCGATGTAGCCGGGGCAGATCGCGTTGACGCGGATGTTCGGCGCCAGCGCGCGCGACAGCGACAGCGTCATGGTGTTGAGTGCGCCCTTGCTGGCCGCATAGGCGATCGACGAGCCGATGCCGCTGATGCCGGCGACCGACGAGACGTTGACGACCGCCGAGGCGCGGCCCGCGGCCTTGGCGCCGGCCTGCAGCAGCGCCCGCGCGGCGCGGACCATCTGGTACGGGCCGATGGTGTTGACCGAATAGAGCCGCTGGAAATCCTCCGCCGACAATTGATCGAGCAGATGATGCGCGACGTGCTTGGTGGTGCCGGCATTGTTGATCAGCGCGTCGAGCCCGCCCCATTTGGCGGCGGCTTCGACGATGCGCTTGCAGTCGTCGTCCTTGGCGACGTCACCCTGCGCCACCACGACGTCGGCGGCGCCGAGCTTGCGGCATTCCTCGGCGGTCGCCTCGGCATCCGCCTGGCTGGACGAATAGTTGATCACGAGCCGCGCGCCGTCCCGCGCCAGGATCTTCGCCGTGGCGGCGCCGAGGCCGGAAGCCGAGCCCGTCACGATCACATTCAGTCCGTTCGTCGCCATCGTCTCTCCCCTTGTTCGGCTTGCGCGCGCCGCGCCGCGGGCAGCACCATATAAGTTGCGAGGCCTTGGGCAAGCACCCAATACCCGCTTCGCGGAATAACTCCATGCCGCCGCCGCAGGCCGCTCCGCGGCGGCGGCGCTTGTCATCGCACACGCTTTTCCGCATCATGCCGCGCAACAACACGCAGCACCCCGGCCGGCGATCGCCATGGCGAAGGACGTGTGCGGCACACCGGGGAGAACTTGTGACGGACACCACCGACACCATCGTCGTCGAGACCGCCGAGAAGATCTTCGCCGACCTCGCCGACCCGCAGACCATCAACGCCGACAAGACCGGACAATGGATAGCGCCGCTGTGGCGCGCGCTCAGCGAGTCCGGCCTGCCGCTGTCCTGGGTGCCGGAAGATTGCGACGGCTCGGGCGCCAGCCTCGCCGAGGGTTTCGCGGTGCTGAACGCGGCCGGGCGCGCAGGACTCGCGGCGCCGCTCGCCGAGACCATGCTGGCGGGCTGGCTGCTGGCGCAGGCGAAGATCGCCTCGCCCGAAGGCGCGATGACGATCGCACCTTCTCATCCGAAGGATCGCGTCACCCTCGCCGCCGACGGCACGCTCATCGGCCGCGCCCGCGGTGTGCCGTTCGCGCAAGGCGCCGACCACATCGCCGTGCTGGCGCACAGCAAGGACGTCGTCGTCATCGCGTTGGTCGAGGCCGCCGCCTGCCGGATCGAGCATGGCCTCGGACTCGGAGGCGATCCGTCGGACGCGGTGACATTCGACGGCGCGACGCCGCTGACCTTCGCGGTCGCACCGCAAGGCTTCGATCAGACCACGCTGCTGCTGATGGGCTCGGTCGCGCGCAGCCTGCAGATCGCCGGCGCGCTGGAGACGCTGCTGGACATCAGCGTCGCTTACGCCAATCAGCGCGTCGCATTCGAAAAGCAGATCAGCAAATTCCAGGCGGTGCAGCACAATCTCGCCAGGCTCGCCGGCGAGACCTCCGCGGCGCTGGCGGCGGCGACCTCCGCGGCCGATGCGATCAGTAACGCCGCCGCGTTCGACGATGCGGTGTTCCTCGAAGCCGCCGCCGCCAAGATCCGCTGCGCCGAGGCCGCCGAAAAGGGCGCGGCGATCGCCCATCAGGTGCACGGCGCGATCGGCTTCACGTCCGAGCACATTCTGCATCGCTACTCGCTGCGCGCGCTCGCCTGGCGCGACGATTTCGGCAACGAAAGTCATTGGGCCGTCGAGCTCGGCCGCATGGTGGCGAAGCGCGGCGCCGACGATCTGTGGCCGCTGGTCGCCTCGCGCTGACCGCTTCAACCTGACGAGACACGCGATGACCGCTGCCCTCCGTTTCGATCCGATCCGCCTGCCGCCCGTCTGCGAGGAGCTGCGCAAGGAAGTCCGCGCCTTTCTGGCCGACGAAATCGCCGCCGGCACCTTCGACCCGCACAAGCCGCAGCGCGAGGATTCCGATGCCCCGGAATTCTCCCGCCGCGTCGGCGCGCGCGGCTGGCTCGGCATGACCTGGCCGAAGCAATATGGCGGCCACGAGCGCAGCTTCCTGGAGCGCTACGTCGTCACCGAAGAAATGCGCGTCGCCAACGCGCCGACCCGGCGGTTCTTCGTCGCCGACCGGCAGAGCGGCCCGGTGCTGCTGAAATACGCGCCCGAACACATCAAGATGGACATCCTGCCGCGGATCTGCCGCGGCGAATTGTGCTTCGCGATCGGCATGAGCGAGCCGAATTCCGGCTCCGACCTGTTCGCCGCCAAGACCAAGGCGACCAAGACCGACGGCGGCTATCTGATCAACGGCGCCAAGATCTGGACGACTTCTGCGCACATCGCCGACTACATGATCGCGATCTTCCGCACCTCGCCACCCACGAAAGAGAATCGCCGGCACGGCCTGACGCAGTTCCTGGTGAACATGAAGACGCCGGGCATCAAGGTGAACCCGATCGCGCAGATCACCGGCCAGCACGAATTCAACGAGGTGGTGTTCACCGACGCCTTTGTGCCGGACGATCATCTGCTCGGCGAGATCGACGGCGCCTGGAAGCAGGCGACCTCCGAACTGGCCTACGAGCGGTCGGGGCCGGAGCGCTTCCTCGAGACCTACTACGTGCTCACCGAACTGGTGCGCGCACTCGGGCCGGAGCCGGACACGCGCGGCGCCGAGGGCATCGGCCGGCTGGTGGCGCAGCTCCACACCATGCGGCGGATGTCGGTCTCGGTCGCCGGCATGCTGCAGGCCGGCAAGGAGCCGGTGGTCGAGGCCTCGATCGTCAAGGACATCGGCACGCTGTGGGAGCAGCAGCTGCCGCACCGCGTCCGCGAACTGTCCGCGTTCGTCGATGCGGAAAACTCCAACCACGCCACGCTGGGCGAACTCACCGCGTTCGCCACCAAGCTGGCGCCGAAACTCACCATCCAGGGCGGCACCACCGAGGTGCTGCGCGGCATCATCGCGCGCGGCCTCGGCCTGCGCTGAGGCGCGGCCACCCGGCACACCAACACACATCGATCGAGGATCACCATGACCAGCACCACGGACATCGCCGTCGAAACCACGGGCCACGTCGCCCTGATCGAAATCCAGCGCCCGCCGCTGAATTTCTTCGACATCTCGCTGATCCAGCAGATCGCCAACGCGCTCGACGCCATCGACGCCAATCCGGAGATCCGCGCCACCGTGCTGGCCGCACAGGGCAAGGCGTTCTGCGCCGGCGCCAATTTCGGCGACCCGAAGCGGCAGGAAGTCGACGCCAAGGCGGCCCAGGGCGATCCCGCCGACAGCCTCGGCCAGATCGGGCATCTGTACTACGAAGCGGTGCGGATCTTCCGCGCCAAGAAGCCGATCGTCGCCGCGGTGCACGGCGCCGCGATCGGCGGCGGCCTCGGCCTCGCGGTGTCGGCGGATTTCCGCGTCACCTGCGCAGAAGCGCGGTTCTCGGCGAACTTCACCAAGCTCGGCTTCCACCCGGGCTTCGGCCTCACCGTGACGCTGCCGGAGCTGATCGGCAGGAACAACGCCGAGCTGATGTTCTACACCTCTCGCCGCGTCACCGGCGAGGACGCGGTGAAGATGGGCCTCGCCAACGAGCTGGTGCCGCTGAATGAAGTGCGCAGCGCGGCCTTGAAGCTCGCCCGCGAGATCGCCGAATGCGCGCCGCTCGGCCTGCTCTCGACCCGCGCCACGATGCGCGCCAAGCTGGCCGACCGCGTCATGGAAGCCACCAAGCACGAACTCGCCGAACAGACGAGGCTGCGCGCCACCGAGGACTTCAAGGAAGGCGTCAAAGCCACCGAAGAACGCCGCGCGGCGAATTTCAAGGGGCGCTGACGGCGCGAGGGCTCTTCGGCCCCAAGCGGTCATTCCGGGGCACGCGCGGAGCGCGTGAGCCCGGAATCCAGAGGTGTTTTGCGACTCAATCGTTTCCACAACTACGAGATTCCGGGTTCGCTCCGCTTCGCGGAGCGCCCCGGAATGACGGTGCCCGAGAGCAGGCCCTCATGGTGAGGAGGCGCGTAGCGCCGTCTCGAACCATGAGCGTGTAGAGCACCGCCGGCCCGCGCCCCATCCTTCGAGACGTCCGGCTACGCCGGGCTCCTCAGGATGAGGTTGTGGAGGCGGTTAGGTAACGAGTTTGAATTCAACGCCCGCCAGGCTGAAGCCCTCGGCAGTGCAACTAACACCCTGTGCCTTCGCCGCTTCGAGGACCTTGCCGACGTCCGCCACCTTGAACGTCAGCGCCGTCATCGCTTCGCTGGCACCTTGCACGAATCGGAACGTCGCGTTCGGCAGCCTCAGCTCCGGCACGCCGTCCGCGCCCTTGCTCACCGGCAGATCGAGAATCCGGCCCCAATGCGCCGCGAGATCCGCCGGGTCTGGGCTTTGCATTTCGACCGCGGTCAAGGCCTGCGTTACATCGGTCCTGATCGCCTTATCCCAATCCGGCCCGGCCGGCGGATACGGGCCGCGAATGTTGTCGCTGCCCGCCGTGTGGTTGAGCTCGATGAAGGCGGCGCGGCAGTCGCGCGGATGGAGCTGGACGCCGTGATACGGCGCGTGGTCGATCACGTTGGCGGTGCGCACGCCGAGGCTGGCGGCGTGGCGGCCGCGGGCGTCGGGATCGTCGCAGCAGAAGATCGCCATGTAGCCGCCGCGGCCCTGGGTCTTGTCGAGGAAGCGACCGGCCGCGGTGCCCGGCTGGGTCGGCGCGACGATTTCCAGTAGCGTGGTGTCGACCGGCAGCAGCACGTTTTCGAGGCCGTATTTGCCGACATGCGGATCCCGGTAGCAAATCGTCAGCCCCATAATCGCGGCGAGCTGCGACGCGGCGGGTTCGATCGGCTCGGTGACGAGGCAGATCTGGCGCAGGCGGAGAAACGGCGCCATCGTCAGCGTCCCTGATACACGGCGGCGCGCTTCTCGACGAAGGCGGCGGCCGCTTCCTTGTGGTCGGCGGTTTCGGCGCAGCGCGAGTGATGCAGCGCCTCGGCGTCGAAGCAGGCTTCGAGCGACAGGCTCTCGGCATTGGTGATGTTGGTCTTGATGTAGCCGAGCGTCACCGTCGGCCCCTGCGCCAGCGACAGCGCCAGCTCGCGCGTTGCGCTCTCGACCTCGGCGTCGGGCACCACCTTGGTGACGATGCCGAGCGCCTGCGCTTCCGCGGCGGTCAGCACCGGCGAGGTCAGATACAATTCGCGCGCCTTCGCGGCGCCGATCAGATGGGTGAGAAAATAGGTGCCGCCGAAATCGCCGGACAACCCGACCTTGGCGAACGCGGTGGTGATCTTGGCGGAAGCGCCTGCCACCCGCAGGTCGCAGGCCAGCGCCATCGACAGGCCGGCGCCGGCTGCCGCGCCGTCGATCTGCGCCACCACGGGCTTGGGCATCTGATGCAGGATCCGCGAGACTTCCATGCCGCGGCGCAGATTGGCGACCTTCTGCTCCAGCGGCGGCGGCGCGCCGGCCGCCGCCATCGACTTGACGTCGCCGCCGACGCAGAACGTGCCGCCGGCGCCCTTGAGCAGCACCGCGCGCACCTCCGGATCGTCCTTGGCCCGATGCGCCGCTTCGACCAGCCCGCGGATCATGTCCTGATTCAGCGCATTGCGCCGCTCCGGCCGGTTCATGGTGATGGTCAGCAGGCCCTGATCGAGGTGCTGCAGGACGATGTCGGTCATTCGCGTTTCCCTGTTGTTGTTGTTGTTCTTGTGGTCATCGAACCCGAGCCGACCACCGCGCCCTCATGGTGAGGAGGCGCGCAGCGCCGTCTCGAACCATGAGGGTTTCCGTCATTGCGAGCGAAGCGAAGCAATCCAGAGCTCAGTGCACCGCACTGGATTGCTTCGTCGCTTCGCTCCTCGCAATGACGGATACTGTCGTGTGCTACTTCTTCACCAGCGGGCAGCGCGATTCCGACAGCGGCTGGAACGCCTGGTCGCCGGGCACGGTGGCGAGCAGCTTGTAGTAGTCCCAGCGGCCCTTGGATTCCGACGGCTTCTTCACCTCGAACAGATACATGTCGTGCACCATGCGGCCGTCTTCGCGGATCTTGCCGTTGCGGGCGAAGAAATCGTTGATCGGCATTTCCTTCATCTTCCTGGTCACCGCCGCGGCGTCGGTGGTGCCGGCGGCCTTCACCGCCTGCAGATAATGCATCGTCTCGGAGTAGAGCCCCGCCTGCGCCGAGGTTGGCACCCGCTTGGTACGTTCCATGAAGCGCTTGCTGAACGCACGGGTCTCGTCGTTGAGATCCCAGTAGAACGCTTCGGCGAGAATCAGCCCTTTGGCGGTTTCCAGCCCGACGCTGTCGATGTCGGAGATGAAGGCGAGCAGCGGCGACAGCTTCTGGCCGCCATTGGCGATGCCGAATTCGGATGCCTGCTTGATCGCGTTGATGGTGTCGCCGCCGGCATTGGCGAGGCCGATCACCTTGGCCTTCGAACTCTGCGCCTGCAGCAGGAAGGACGAGAAGTCCGAGGTGTTGAGCGGGTGCTTGACGTTGCCCAGCACCTTGCCTCCCGACGCCTTGATGACGTTGGTGGTGTCGCGCTCGAGATCCTGACCGAAGGCGTAGTCCGCGGACAGGAAGAACCAGGTGTCGAGCCCCTGCTTCACCGCGGCGAGACCGGTGGTGTTGGCCTGCGCGAAGGTGTCGAACACGTAGTGCACCGTATAGGGGCCGCAGGCTTCGTTGCTGAGGCGAATCGAGCCGGGGCCGGAGAACATGATGATCTTATTGCGCGCTTTGGCGATCTCACCGGCGGCGAGTGCGGTGGCGGAGGCGGCGACGTCGATGATCGCCTCGACGCCCTGATTGTCGAGCATGTCGCGCGCGATGCTGGCGGAGAGATCGGCCTTGTTGAGATGATCGGCGGCGATGATCTCGATCTTGCGGCCGAGCACGGTGCCGCCGAAATCCTCGGCCGCCATCTTGGCGGCGGTTTCGCTGCCGCTGCCGGTGATGTCGGCGTAGAGTCCGGACATGTCGAGGATCGCGCCGAGCTTGAGTGGCGGTTGCGATTGCGCGTGTGCCGCCGAGAGCGCGGCGATCGACAGACATGCGAGTAGTGTGGTGCGGATTGGCTTCACGTGGTCCTCCCTGACCGGCGCCGATTTCATCGCGGCGCTTCTAGTCGCGGTGCGATCATGCCGCATCGCAAGTTCAGCGGCAAGCGCGCGCGATTTCCGCTCGATGGAATGCGCTTGCGCGATCGCAACACGCTTAGTAAGCGGAAGACCGCACGCATCGGAGACGCGAGCATCGATCGGCTGGTGGCGGCGCAACGGCGAGCGCAGGCGATGACTTCGATGACGACGACAGCGCGCAAGCGCGGACAATGCATCGTGCTGATCGCCGGCGCTCTGCTGAGCGTCGATGGCGCGGCGCATGCGGGGTGCGCGGATCTGCCGGAGCAGGGCGAAGGCGTGGTCGCGACGATCGTCGACGAACGCAGTCTGCGGCTACAGGACGGCCGCGAGGTTCGGCTCGCCGGAATCGAGATCGACGCGGAGCGCCGCGCGGAGGCGAAGGCCGCCCTCACATCGCTGGCGAACGGCCGTCGCATCACGCTGCGCGGTGCCGACGATGCGCCGGACCGTTACGGCCGGCAGCCGGCCTATGTGTTCGTCGACGCCGCGCTGATCTCGGCGCAAGGCCGGCTGCTCGAGACCGGCGATGCGCTGGTCGGGCTCGGCATCGCGCAGACCGACTGCCGCGCCGAACTGCTGGCCGCGGAGACCGCCGCGCGAACTGCGGGCCGCGGGCTGTGGGCCGATCCGGCGGCCCTCAAAAACGCCGGAAATCCCGGCGATATCTTGGCCCGGGTCGGGCGATTCACGGTGATCGAAGGCAGAATTTTGTCCGTCCGGGAAACCGGCGGCACGATCTATCTGAACTTCGGCCGGCGCTGGACTCGGGACTTTGCGGTGACTATTTCAAGGCGCATATTGGGGTCTTTCGAGGCGGCGGGCATCTCGCCCAAGTCCTTGGAAAACAAGCGAATCCGGGTTCGCGGCTGGGTCGAGCGGCGCTCCGGCCCGCAGCTTGGGGTTCGCGAGGTGGGACAGATCGAAATGCCGGGCGCGCGATAGCGCCCGCAGAGAGCCTTCACGTGATCGGATCGAAGGGACGGCGCAGCTTCTGGACGGGCCGCCGCTGGCTGGCCGTGCCGGTTCTGGCCGGCGCGCTGGCGCTGGCCGGCTGCGGCGATTTCCGCCGGTTCGAGACCGCCTCGATCCCCACCAGCACGCCCGCCGCCAAGCCGCCACGTCCGCCGGCGCAATCGCCCGCCGCCGAGCGCGAGCACGAGCGCATCCTCGCCACCTATGGCGGCGCCTATGACGATCCCAGGCTGGAAGCGCTGATCACCGCGACGGTGGACCGGCTGGTGGCGGCGTCGGACCGGCCCGACCTCACCTACAAGGTGACGATTCTGAATTCCGGCGCGGTCAACGCCTTCGCACTGCCGACCGGGCAACTCTACGTCACCCGCGGGCTGGTGGCGCTCGCCAGCGACACCTCGGAATTGTCGTCGGTGCTGTCGCACGAGATGGCGCACGTGCTCGCCAAGCACGCCGCGATCCGCGAGGACCAGGCGCGCCAGGCGGCGCTGGTCACCCGCGTCGTCACCGACATGGGCAACGATCCGGAAATGACCGCGCTGGCGCTGGCCAAGACCAAACTGTCGATGGCGAGCTTCTCGCGCCAGCAGGAGCTCGAGGCCGACGGCATCGGCGTCGGCATTTCGGCGCGGGCCCAGTTCGATCCCTACGGCGCCTCGCGCTTCCTCACCGCGATGGAGCGCAACGCCGCGCTGAAGGCGAGCCGCGGCGATGCGCGATCGCAGGACTTTCTCGCCTCGCATCCGGCGACGCCGGAGCGGGTGCGCAACGCGCAGAACAACGCGCGGCAATACGCGTCGGCCGAGCAGACCGCCAAGGGCGAACGCGACCGCGAGACCTATCTCAACGCGATCGACAACATCGTCTACGGCGAGGACCCGAGCGAAGGCTTCGTCCGCGGCCGGCGCTTCCTGCATCCCAAGCTCGGCTTCACCTTCCAGGTGCCTGAGAGCTTCACGCTCGACAACACCGCGCAGGCGGTGATCGGCGTGCGCGAGGGCGGCAACCAGGCGATGCGGTTCGACGTGGTGCGGGTGCCGGCCGAGCAATCGCTCGGCGACTATCTGAATTCCGGCTGGATGGAGAACGTCGACAAGAGCTCGACCGAGGATCTGAGCATCAACGGCTTTCCGACCGCGTCGGTGACGGCCCGCGGCGATCAGTGGCAGTTCAAGGTCTACGCGCTGCGGTTCGGCAGCGACGTCTATCGCTTCATCTTCGCGACCCGGCAGAAATCGGCCGAGAGCGAGCGCAACGCGCGAGACACCGTGAATTCCTTTCGCCGGCTGACACTCGACGAGATCCAGGCGGCGCGGCCGCTGCGGATCAAGGTGATCACCGTGCAGCCCGGCGATACGGTGGAGTCGCTGTCGCACCGGATGTCGGGCGTCGACCGCCCGCTCGACCGCTTCCGCGTGCTGAACGGGCTCGACGCCACCGCCACGGTGAAGCCGCGCGATCTGGTCAAGATCGTGGTCGACTGAGGCGGCCGCTGCGCGGCTCCTTCGTCTTGGTACACAGCGCCTACGTTTCGTCATGGCCGGGCTTGTCCGGGCCATCCACGCCTTGCTGACAACCGACGCTGAAAGACGTGGATGCCCGGGACAAGCCCGGGCATCACGGCCTGAGACTCATTGGCCCCTAGAGCAGTTCTGTTTTTCATCGAATCAGAGCTGATCGACACCGTCTGCCACGCGCACAACCTCATGGTGAGGAGGCGCGTAGCGCCGTCTCGAACCATGGGCCGCAGCGAATGCGTTGCCCCATCCTTCGAGACGCCCGG